>NZ_JYCN01000021.1 GCF_000876655.1 Arthrobacter sp. SPG23 | reverse complement strand
GCCGCCGTCGCTGTGGCCGCCGCCCCAGCCGCCGCCGCTGCCTCCGTTGAGGATGGAGTTGATGAGGATGCCGCCCAGGATTGCGCCGCCGAGGCCGCCGCCTCCGCCGCCGCCAAACATGCCGCCGCGGCCGTAGCCCTGGTTTGCGTAGCCGAAGCTGTCCACGTCGCCTTGGGCGAGCTGCGCGGCCTGGGCTGCCAGGGCGTGGGCCTGCTGGGCGTAGGTCAGAGCCGTGACGGGATCGTTGCGGGAGATGGACAGGGCGTAGTCCAGGTTCCGCTGGGCTTCAGCCAGGCGGGTCCGTGCTTCGGTTCCCACCCCGCCGCGCCGCGCGGTGATGTAGTCCGAGGTGGCACTGATCTGCGCCTGGGCGGACATGATGGTCTGCTGCAGCGAGGCCTGCGCGCGGCGGGCCTGCTCCTGCTGGTCACGGATACCTGTCAAGGACTGGTCCAAGGACTGGTGGGCTGTTTCCACCCGTTCCAGCGTGGCAATCGGATCGATCTTTCCCCCCTGGATCTCCGCCTTGACCTGAGCCAGGGCGGCTTCCACTCCGGCTACGGGTCCGGCGAGTTCCGGATGGGCCCCGGACTGGATCATCGCTTTGGCCTGGGCGAGGTCCTGGGAGGTATCAACCACGGCGGCCTCAAGGCTGTTGCGTGCCTCGTCCAGGCTGCCGGAGACCTTCGTGATGGCGTCGAGCAACACTTTTGTCTGGTGCAGGCTTTCCTCGGCTGCGCGGACGGCCACGGCGGCCAGACTGCCTTCGCCCGAGGCCAGCTTGTCCTGGGCGGTGGAGCTGGCGTTCTGCACGAAGGCGAGCCGCTCCTTGGCCTGGCCGATGTTGTCTGAGACCTGGACGAGGGCACTGTCGGCATATTTGGCCCGCAGTGCAGTGAGCGTCTGCTCCGCGTTCGCGATCCGGGCGTCTGCTTCCCGGGCGCCGGTGTTCACTGCGGCCAGGGCCTGGGGCGCGTTCTTCTCCAACTCCCGGAGGGAATCGAAGTCTGCCTTTTGCTCCTGGAGGGATGACAGTGCGGCCTCTGAGCGGCGGATGATTTCGCCGAGCCAGCTCCGCTGCTGCTCTTCGGTGTCCGGGATGTGGTCGTCAAGCTGCTGCTGCAGTTTGAAGGACTCGGACATGTGAGCCTTGGCTTCCTGCAGCGCCTTGGTGAAGTTCCCGACGGCGGCGTCACCGTACTGCGCTTGGGCGAATCCCAGCTCCTGCTCGCTGGAGTTGATGGCGTTATCGGCCTCAATCAGCAGTGAGCCGCTCTTCTTGCGCAGGTCGTCCACGCTCAGCGACGCAAGCGGGTCCAGTTCCGCGCCTTGCGGGCCGTAGCTAGCGCTGGACGCGGCGGACGCCTTCTTGCGGCGGTTCCGGAAGTACAGGTACGCGCCGACACCTCCAGCTGCGACGACTCCTGTTCCTACAAGAACAGCCGCTCCTGAGCCATCCCCCGGGAGGTTGCCCTGACCGCCACCGGCGGCGTCGCCGATGGCGGCGGCGGTGTCGATGGCGGCCTGGGCCCAGTTGCCATTCCGCAACTGCGGGTCAACGGCATTCTTGATGATGTTGTCTCGCTTGGCATCGCTGATAGCGCTGTTGCTGGGCTTGCTGAGCTGGTATTTGCGTGAGTCGGTGGCGACAGCTAAAAGCATCGAATTCTTACTCAGCTGCGCGGTAGTGGCCACCTCGGCAGCCCATTCCGACGGAACGGAGGGGTTGGTGAACGTCTTGACGTAGACAACGTAGAGGTTCATCTGGTGATCAGTGCCGAGCTTCTTGATGGCAGCCTCGACGTCGGACTTCTTGCCGCCCAGAACTCCGGCTTTGTCCACGACTTTTGACGCCGGGTCGAGGGTCACCGGGTCTTCAGCCCAAGCTGAGGTGGCGGGAACCGCCAGCAACCCGGCAAGGCCGATCACGGCGAGGAGACGTTTGAATTTAGACCGCATGTGCAACCCTTCAGCACTTCTGCGACTGATTCGGGCCGAGCCAGTCGTCACAGAATGCAGCAGCGCCCCCACGCATGTGTAAAGCCGCAGGTCGCTGTGGCAATTCCATTTGATTCTATGGTGCCCCAATTTGGTCGTCCACAGCGGGGAATATGCCACCAGCGAAAAGCGCTTCACCCATGGCCGTACCTGCAAAAAATGGATTCCGACGGCGTTCAGGAACCTCCCAGCCAACGTCCGCTTTAGCTTCAGTCTGAGGGTCCATAGTTAAAGGCAGACAAGGATGAAAGGAAGTCTAATGACTGAGAACCCAGCACAGGGTGCGTCGCCTGAGAACAGGGGTCCCGAAAAGCCCCGGGACGGCTGGCCTGCGCAGCCTCCCCATGCGGACACGCAACCGCTGGATGCGGCGCGGCCCGCCGGAGACTCAGCGCAGGGCAACCGGACAGCACAGGACAACCCGACTGCACAGGACAACCCGACTGCACAGGACAACCCGACTGTCCGGCTGGACCAGGCGCAGTCCGAAAACGGCCAGGCTCACTCCGGAAGTGGACAGCCGCAGCACGGCGACCACGGCGCTCCGCAGCCCGTTTATCCTCAGCATCAGCCTTTCTACGGCCAGCAGCCCGGTCCCTCGGCCCCACAGCACGGCGCCCACGCCGGAAGCGGCACATATTCAGGTGCCGGCGCCCCGCAGGGCAGCGGGCCCTACCAGGGAAACCAGCACCATCCGGGCAGCATTTATGCCGCGGATCCTGCGAGCACGCCGAAGCGGAAGGCGGCCTTCGGTGTGGGAACCCTCGTGGCCAGCATCCTTGCCGCAGGCCTGGTGGGCGGCGGCGTGGTGGCGGCCAGTGATGCCTTCCTGAATAACGGTTCCACGTCTGTCGTCAGCGGCACCGGCAGCCAGCCCGGCACCGTGATCGTGAACAACAAAGACGACGTGAACGTCATTACTGCTGCTTCGGTGAAGGCCTCGCCCAGCGTCGTGACCATCAAGGCGACGAGTGGAAGCGACGGCGGCACCGGCTCTGGAATCATCCTGGACGACAACGGCCACATCCTGACGAACACCCACGTGGTGACCCTGGACGGCAAGACCGCCAACGCCACCATCGAAGTCCGCACGAGTAACGGCAGGGTTCTCACCGCGAAGATCGTGGGCACGGATCCACTGAGCGACCTCGCCGTCATCAAGGTGGACAACGCAACAGGGCTGACACCGGCAACCCTCGGTGACTCCAGCAAACTCAACGTGGGAGACACCGCCATAGCCATCGGATCGCCGCTGGGCCTGACGGGTACGGTGACCGACGGCATTGTGTCCACCTTGAACCGCACCATTAGCGTGGCCTCCTCGGCCGCGCCGAAGGACGGAGCGGACAACTCGCAGGGCAACGGCGAGGGCGGTTTCCAGTTTGCGCCGCCGGACGGCGGCCAGAGCCAGAACGCCACGAACCAGGGATCCATTTCGATTAATGTGATCCAGACCGATGCGGCCATCAACCCGGGCAACTCGGGCGGTGCCCTGGTCAACAGCAAGGGCGAAGTCATCGGCGTCAACGTGGCCATTGCCTCGGCCGGCGGCGACTCGAGCTCCAGCACCAGCGGCAACATCGGCGTTGGTTTCAGCGTGCCCATCAACAACGCCAAGCGGGTGGCCCAGGAGATCATTGACACCGGCAAGGCAACACACGGCCAGTTCGGCGTCAGTGTCAAGGCGAAGTCGTCGACGTCGTCGAGCTCGTCCTTCTCGGTGGGCGCCGAAGTGGCCACCGTGGAGTCCGGCTCCGCCGCCGCCAAGGCCGGCCTCAAGGTGGGTGACGTCGTCACGAAGTTCAACGACCTCATCATCAGCGATCCGAACCAGCTGACCGCAGCGGTCCGCGAACAGCCGGCCGGAGCGTCCGTGAAAGTCACCATCCAGCGCGGCGGCCAGGAACAGCAAGTGGACGTAACGCTCGGAGCGGCAGCGGAGCAGTAGTTCCGGGCTGCGGGCCAGGCCACACCTCAAGGACGCATTAGGCGACAGCGGAGGCGGGGAACACCGGTGCGGTGGTCCCCGCCTCCGCTGCGTTAACCCGCTGCCAGTGGCAGCCTGACACAGGCGTTAACGGGACGGCGCGGGCGCCCCGCTATATGGTTAGCTTGGATCTACCCGCACCCCGGGGGAGATCCGCGGCCATAACCTCACCCGGCTGGCTATCCACAAGCATGGAAGGCTGCTGTACAGAAAGTGGAAGAGACATTGAAGATCATCGTTCTGGTCAAGCATGTACCAGACGCGCAATTGGACCGTCACCTCAGCGACGAGGACAACACCACCGACCGCGCCGATAGCATCCTGTCCGAGCTGGACGAATACGCCCTGGAAGCTGCCCTCCAGCTGATTGAAGCCCGCGGGGGAGCAAAAGCAGGCAACCAGGTCATCGCCCTGAGCATGGGCCCCGCCGGCGCCGTCAATGCCATCAAGAAGTCCCTCCAGATTGGCGCCACCGAGGGCGTCCACCTCCGTGACGATGCCTTGGCCGGATCCGACGCCGCTGCGACCTCTTTGGCGCTGGCAGCGGCCGTCCGCCACCTCGGGGCAGACAGTCCCGTGGACCTGGTCCTGACCGGCATGGCATCCACCGACGGTGAGACCTCCCTGGTACCTGCGCAGCTCGCAGAGCGGCTTGACCTCCCGCAGGTAACCTTCGCCTCCGAACTCGACGTCGACGGCGGCCGCGTCATCGCCCGCCGCGACAGCGACACCCACTACGACACGATCGAGGCAACGCTGCCCGCCGTCGTTTCCGTGACCGACCAGATCAACGAGCCCCGGTTCCCCAACTTCAAGGGAATCATCGCGGCCAAGCGCAAGACCATCACCACCCTGACGCTCGCGGATATCGGGGTGGACCCTGCGCAGGTGGGCAAGGCGGGTTCCTGGACCGAAGTGAAGACGGCCGCCGCGCGCCCGCCGCGCACCGCCGGCACCATCATTACCGACGAAGGCGACGCCGGCATCCAGCTGGTGGACTTCCTGGCCGCCCAGAAGCTGCTCTAAGAGGATCCCCGATATGGCAAAAGTACTTGTATTCATTGACAACCCCGGCCAGGCCCTCAAGAAGAGCAGCCTGGAACTGCTGACGATCGCGCGCTCGCTGGGTGAGACGGCCGTCGCCGTCAACGGCACACTGACCGACGACGTCGTGGCGGCCCTGGGTGCCCACGGCGCGACGGCCGTCTTCCGTCCGTCGTCCGACGACCTGGACGTCTTCCTGGTAGGACCCAAGGCTGCCTACCTTGCCGGTGCCGTTGCGGCCTCGGGCGCCACCACCGTGCTCCTGGAGAATTCGTTCGACGGCAAGGAAATCGCGGCCCGGCTGGGCATCAAGCTCGGCGCGGGCGTCATCACGGACGTCGTTGGCGTGGAAGCGGACGGCACGGCCCACAAGTCCGTGCTGGCGGGGTCCTACACCACCACGGCCAAGGCCACCACGGCCGTTTCCGTGCTGACGGTCAAGCCCAACAGCGTCACGTCGGAACCCGCCGCCGCCGCAGCGAGCCCCGAACTCCTCACCGTTGACGTTCCGGACTCCGCCACGGCCGGCGCTGCCCGCATTACGGGGCGCAAGGACAAGCCCGCCAGCGGCCGCCCGGACCTCACCGAGGCCCGGATTGTGGTGGCAGGAGGCCGCGGCGTGGACGGCGACTTTGGCCCGGTGGAGGAGCTTGCCGACGCCCTGGGTGCTGCAGTGGGTGCGTCCCGCGCCGCTACGGACGCCGGCTGGATCGGCCACGATGCGCAGGTGGGCCAGACGGGAAAGACCGTTTCCCCGCAGCTGTACATTTCCGCCGGCATCTCCGGCGCAATCCAGCAGAAGGCCGGCATGCAAACCGCCAAGGTTATCGTCGCGGTGAACAAGGATGCAGAGTCGCCCGTCTTCGAAATTGCCGACTTCGGAATTATCGGGGATCTCTTCCAGGTCCTCCCGCAGGCGACTGAAGAAATCAAGAAGCGCAAGGGCTGATGACTTGAGCACCAACGCTACGGCGCAAAGCCCGTTCAACCCGGACCACCACCGGGTTGAGCGGGTCCTTTGTTTTACCGCCCACCCGGACGACATCGACTTTGGTGCCGCCGGCACTATCGCCGCCTGGACCGCAGCCGGGGTTGAGGTCAGCTACTGCATCATGACCGACGGCGATGCCGGCGGGTTCGATCCCGCGCAGCGCGAGGAAATAGTGGCCATGAGGGCGGAAGAGCAGCGCCGCGCCGCCGCCATGGTCGGCGTGACGGACATCCACTACCTCCATCAACGGGACGGCTACCTGGAGCCGACGCACGAGGTGATGAGGGGCGTGGTTAAGCTGATCCGGGAGATCCGGCCCGACGTCGTTCTTTCCATGCATCCTGAACGCAACTGGAACCGCATCCAGAAGAGCCACCCGGACCACTTGGCCGTAGGCGAGGCGGTGACCCGGGCGGTTTATCCCGCCTTGGAAAACCCCTTCGCCTACCCCGACCTTGCCGAAGCGGGCCTGGCGGCCTACAAGCTGCCATGGCTGTGGTTGTTCGCGGGGCCGGAGGAACGGGAAAATTACTTCGTGGACGTTACGGCCCACGTGGACAACAAACTCGAGGCCATCCACGTGCATGCCAGCCAGCACCCCGACCTTGACGCGATGGACCGGACGGTCCGCAGCCTCATGCTGGCCACCGGCGAGCGGGCCGGGTTGCCCCCCGGGCACAGCGCCGAGGCGTTCCACGTTGTCACCGTGAACGGCCCGGCGACCATTGCCGGATTCTAAAGCAACCCTGTGTTCAGGGCTTAGCTTAGCCGTGCCGCCGCGTAGGCCTTGATCCCTTCGAAAAGGTAGGGAGCCAGGCCTGCGCGGTTCTTGTCATAGAAGGCGGTAAACCGCGGGTCGTCGACGTACATCCGGCCTAGGCCGACGTAGCTTTGCGCGTCCGGAGTCCAGCTGGTGCATACCCACCGGTAGTGCCGGTCGACGGCGGCTTGGACTTCCGGTGCGTCGGCCGTCAGGCCGGCGTCGAAGCAGCGTGCCAGTTCCTCGTTGATGTCCTGAGCCTCCTGCATGAGTGCTTTTTTCGCGGCGCCACTCATGGCCGCGTGGCGGGCCTTGCTGGCCTCAACGGCCTGGTCGCCCCAGCGTTGCCGGGCCTCTTCCTCATACGGGTTGTCGTCGAAATCCTTGAAGATGTCCTCGGCGGACATGGTGTCTCCTTGTCTTAGCGCTGTCATGGTGCCCTCCACGGTGGCGGCCATCCGGCCGAGTCGGTCGCGTTCGGCCAGCAGCCAGTCACGGTGCACCGCGAGTGCCTCCAGCTGGCTGGTTTGTCCGGCGAGGACCTCGGCGATGGCCTCGAGACCGAGGCCCAATTCGCGAAGCAGGAGAATCCGCTGCAGCCGGAGCAGCTGCTGCCGGCCGTAATAGCGGTAGCCGTTCTGCCCGGTGTAGGCGGGGTCCAGGATCCCCAGATGGTGGTAGTGCCGGAGGGTGCGGGACGAGACGTTGCTCAGCCGGGCAACCTCGGCAATGGACCAGCTGCGGGGTTCCTCCTGCTTCATGCCCCCATCCTAGAAGTTGACGTTGCGTCAAAGTCAACAGCCTGTTGCGGCTGCTGGGGGCAGTGCTTAAACTTCGCGGCCTGCCGGTGCACGCCCAGGTGGCGGCACCGGCAGGCCGGTATGGAAAACAGGGTCCGATTAGGCTCCGAGGGGCGCCGCAGCAACCGTCGGCAGGGTAGGCGAAGCGGAACCGCCCACCGGTTCAACTGTGATGCCCAGCGCTGCCGCCGAATGAATGCCCTTCACCACGGCAGGCTTGGACAGTGCCTCCGCGTCCATGAGCCCCTGCGAAACCGGTGCGGAGCCGTCCTTGGGGATCAGCCACATCTGGTACACCTTTCCGGCGGGGGGTGCCGGAACGCCGTTCATCTTGACCACTACTGCGTCCTTGGATGACGAAATGGCAACGGTGGCCGTGCCTCCTCCGCTGACGTCGACGGTCGCTTCCCGGACATCCTGGGCCTGGAGCACCTGGTTGAGGGGATCGTTCTGGTTGGCCACGTAGGCGCCTACGCCTACGCCGCCCAGGGCAATGACGGCGGCGGCGGCCACGCCCACCAGCCAGTTGCGGAGCCCCGGTGCCCGGCGCCGTTCTTCGCGGCGGGCGCGGGCTGCGCCGAGCTCATCGCTGACAGGAGGGGCCTGGCCCGGCTCCCGGGCGTGTTCGTGCACCCGGGGAGCGGAACCGGGCATGGTGCCTGGCTGTGCCGGAAGCTGGACCGGGGGTTGCGCGGGAAGCTGCGCCAGGATGCGGTCGAACAGGCCGGCCGGCGGTTCCTCCTCGGCAGTAAAGGTAACGGCCAGCGTTTCGCGGGCCTGCCGCACGCGCTCATCGAACGCCTCCCGTTCGGGCACCGGCGCGGCCGAGATGTAGTCCTCAATGGCAGCCCGCTCGGCGGTGCTCACCGCGTCCAGGGCATACACCTCCGCCAGCTCCACGGCACGGCCGGAGGCCAGGTCCGTGGCGATATCGCGGGCAAACATTCCGGAGGAGCGGCTGCTGTTCGGTTGGTTCATGTCGGTCATCTCAACTCACCCCCAGACAGGTTTTCAATCGGATCAGTCCATCGCGGATGCGTGACTTGATGGTGGGCACGGCGGCGTTCAGTGTCTCTGCGACTTCGCGGTACGTCAGCCCGCCGTAGTAGGCCAGCCGAACGGACTGCTGCTGCGTCTCGGTGAGGGTGTCCAGGCATCTGACCACGGCCTCGGCTTCCAGCCTGCTTCCGACCTCGTCTGAGACGGAGTCATGGTCGATCTCCTGGCTGCTGGCCCCGTATTTGGCCTCCCTGTCGGTGGCCGACTGGGAGGACCGGACCTTGTCCACCGCCCGGCGGTGCGAAATCGTCATAAGCCAGGCCAGCGGACTGCCCGCCTCAGGATTGAACTTCGCCGCATTCTGCCAGACCTGGAGGAACACTTCCTGGGTGGTGTCTTCGCTGAGCTCGGGGTCAATCAGGACGCGCCGGGCCATGCCGAACACCCGCCGTGAGGTCAATTCGTAGAACTCCGCAAAAGCCCCTTGGTCGCCTACGGCGATCCGTGCCAGCAGGTCGCCGAGCCGGCGGTTCACGTCGGCGGATGTGCCAGGGGAAGCAGTGGCCTCTGGGTTTGGGGCGTTGGGAGTTTCCATCACTCCCAAGCATAAGTCGACCCGGGCCGATCTTTTGTCAGCAGAGGCACTAGGAACGTCGGGGTGGCCCTCGGTGATCCGGGCCGGGGACCGGCGGACCTGCACTGTAGTCACCTGCCGCTCCTCGCATTCTTGAAGTTGGCCCGGGTTGGCCTCTACAGGTGATTCGGAGTGCAGGCGCGGATGGATGGGCGGCGGGTTCTGCAAATTGAGGTGCTGCCGGCGCGGGAGAGCGGACGCCTCTGGGAGTCGCCGGGCTACAGTTTGGCGCCGGCGAAGCCGTTCTGGCGCCAGGCCTCAAAGACCGCGATCGACGCCGCGTTGGCAAGATTCAGGGACCGCAGGGACGGCAGCATCGGAAGCCGCACCCGGGACGTCACATGGGGGTCATGCTTGATCTCGTCCGGAAGCCCCACGGACTCCGGACCGAACAGAAGGACGTCGCCGGGGAGGTAATTGATGTCCACATAGGAGGTTTCGCCGTCGGACGTGAACGCGTAGACGCGCTCGGGCTGCAAGGCCTCCCAGGCAGCATCGATGCTTTTGTGGACGGTCACGACAGCGAGGTCGTGGTAGTCCAGGCCGGCGCGGCGCAGCTTGGCATCGGAAAAATCAAAGCCCAGCGGCTCCACCAGGTGCAGCTCGGCGCCTGTGATGGCAGCCAGCCGGATGGCATTGCCCGTATTGCCGGGAATTTCTGGGGTGTGGAAGAGGATGCGGAACACGGTCCCATCCTAGCCATCGCGGCCCCCGGGTGCGGCACGCCGCCCGTGCTGCGGTATGACCCTGCGGTCCACGCCGCGCCTCAGTGCATTCCGCGCAGCAGCCTGGCGAGGACAGGAACGTTGACCGTATTCGGGGCGGGCCCGGAGCCAAGAAACTCCTTGAGTCCGCGGACCAGCCCGGCACCGTTGACCACCTGCACGGTTTCATGCCCGCGGTGTGAGCGACGGTGATGGTCGATCACCGGTTCATGGAGGTTGCCGTCCGGACTGTGGATGACTGTCCATCCCGTCACGTTGAGCTCCGGGAAGATGTCCTGCATGCGCCGCACGATATGCGCCAGCTGCGGCGGGGCAATGGCCCGGCCGCCGTGCGTCAGCGTGCTTCCATTCCAGGCGTACGCACCCTTGGGCAGCAGCATGGATCCGATCAGGGCCAGCCGGTAGCCGGAAAGCAGCGCGTGGTCGATGTGGCTGTTGTCCGCGGGCGACTGCAGCCCGTTGATCAACCGGGCCGCGGGAATGGCGGGCAGGATCTGCCTGCTGATCAGCTGGACGGTCCGCATCTCCCGCTGGATCCGGGCTTCCGCTCCGAAGATGCCCCGTTTCCGCGGCATGCCGTGGACCTGCCGGCTGGCAAGTTCCTCCGGAATCAGCGGAACATTGCCGGATTCCGGATGCTCGAACGGCGGAACGTAGACCGGAGGGTCGCCTGCGGTGTTGCGTGGTGTGTTGGGCCGATGGACGGTTGCCGACGCGCGGCTCCCGGCCGCCGGCGCATCAAAATGGGCGCCTTCCGTCGCTGCCGCGCCGGTGGCCCCGTGCGCGTACGAGCGGTCGTAGGCGGCCCGGCGCTTCGGATCTATCAGGGTCTCGTAAGCCAGCGTCACCTGCCGGAAGACGGCGGCGTCCCCGCCGTGGTCGGGATGTGCCCGTCGGGCAGCCTTGCGGTACGCCACCTTGATCTCTTTGTCCGTCGCCGTCACGGGAAGGCGAAGGACCTGGTAATGGGAGCTGCTGCCCTGGGTCAAGCACTGATCCTTATCTTGTCGGTTCCAGTCCACTCAGGCAGTCCGGTCCGCCCAGTTTAACCGTGTACAGGCTCAACGTCCGCGCCCGCGGCTCTGGTTCCCGGGCACTGGCATAATTCAGCGCATGATCCTCGCCGTTGCCATCAACCCGCGGGCTTCGTTCGGCAGTACCCGGCACACGGGCGACGCCGTGGTGGCCTTCTTCCGCGCCGCCGGGGCACGCGTCATCGCCCTGCGGGAGGCCAGCTATGAACGGCTGGCAGCTGAGGTACGCACGGTGCTGGCGTCGGGCTGCGATGCCCTGATTGTGGTGGGCGGGGACGGCATGGTCCACCTGGGCATCAATGCGCTCGCCGAGTCAGGTGGCCCTTACGGCACGGTGCCGCTAGGTATCGTGCCGGCAGGCACAGGGAACGACATGGCCCGGGCGCTGGGTCTGCCGTTGAATGATGCGGCTGCCGCCTGTGAACAGATATGGTCCGCGATGCAGGCGGGCGGGCGCTTCATCGATGCCGGGCGGATTACGGGCAACGGTTCAAGCCGCTGGTTTGCCGGAGTCGTTTCCGCCGGCTTCGATGCCGCTGTCAATGAACGTGCAAACGCCTGGCGCTGGCCCCGTGGCAAGAGCAGGTACATCCTCGCCATGCTCCGCGAACTCGCCACTTTCAAGGCCATCGACTACACGGTAACGGCAGACGGGGAAACCTGGCGGCAGGGGGCCATGCTCATCTCGGTGGCGAATGGCCAGTCCATCGGGGGCGGCATGAAAATCACCCCCGATGCCGTGCTCGACGACGGGTTCCTGGATCTGTTCATCGTCAAGCCGCGGTCCCGCGCACGGTTCCTTGCCGTGTTCCCGAAAGTCTATTCCGGCCGTCATGCCGGGCACGACGCTGTGCACATCCGGCAGGTGCGCCGGGTGGAGCTTTCGGCGGGAAACGTGGTTGCGTATGCCGACGGCGAGAGGGCGGGCCCGCTGCCACTGACCGTGGAGGTGGTGCCCGGCGCCATCAGGGTGCTGGCCGGGTCCGTGCGGCCATGACGGCCGGAGCGTCTAAACTCTTGCGGAGGACCGGCCGGATCAGTGCCGCCGGCAGACCGTGTGGGGGCAAGGTGCAATTGATGGGCAGGGGAACCGCTGCGGGCCGGTCGCGTTGCGCACCCCGGGCAACCCCGCGGATCGTGTGGCCGCTGACCCTCGCCGCGGTGCTCGCCGCCGTCGCCGGGTGCAGCGTGGGCGTACCGGACCCCGCGGCTCCGCGTGGTGTCCCGACCACGTCCGCGCTTGCGACGCCCACCATCACCCCGGGCCACGATGCCGCTGCGGTCGCGGCAAAGGACCTTCCGCTGACGGCCGGCGGCTCGCTGGCCGCAGGAGTCGCCGTCGGGCTTTCCGACGGACTCCGCGAGGCGCCGGGGTGGAAGGCAGTCAAGGAGAACGTGGCGGGGGAGAACCGCTACCTCAAGGCCGACGGATGCGTGGTCTCGGCCCGGGTCCGGGAGAACCAAGGGTCCCTGGCCGTTGACGGGGACGACAGGGCCTCCACCGTTGAGCTGTTCAAATACCTGGACCCCACCATTCTTCCCGGCTACCTGAAAAGCGGCACCCTGCGCTGGGGCGGTGAGCCGGATAAGCCCGGTCCCCGCGTGGAGATGCTGGTCTTCGAGGGCGGATCGGCGCCAGGCGGAAAATCGACGGCAGTACTGGCTCGGCTCTTTGCCACAGCGGGTTCGTCCGTTTATATCTCGGTGTCGTGCCCCGACCCGGCCGCGCTCGCGGCGGCCCGGGCGGACGTGGCGGAACGCCTGCTGGTTGTTCCGCCAACGAACTGAGCGTTGCCCGCTATGGCTTGCGGGAGGGCTGCGGTGACAGCCGGTTGAGGGCCAGCGCGCCCACGAGCAGGCCGAAATCGCGAAGTGCGACGTCGAAGAAACTGCCCAAAAGCAGCAGGTTGATGATGATTCCCAGCAGCCACACGGCCACCAGCAGCGAGCCGAAACGCGGCCGGACTGCCACCGTGATACCCGCCACGACTTCGACGACGCCAGCGACGTACATGATGGTCTGCGCCGGGAGCGGCACCACCGCTGTCGCGGCCGGGGCCAAATACATGGTCCAGTCGGTGAGCCAGTTGGTGAATTTGTCGAGGCCGAAGATGATTGGCGCGACCGTGAAGACGGTGCGCAGCAGCAGGAAGGCCTGCCTGCCTGGTTCGGAGGCCAGCGTGTAGCCGGGCGAACTCAGGACCGAAGAGGATTTCATGACGACTCCTTCTAAAAGTGGGTATTCTTATTTTAGAAATCACAGTCAGATTAAGCAATGGATCTTGTTTTTAGAGTTAGGGTGTTCCATGCGCAGACTTCCCTGGTCCCGCCGGATCGCGGCCGTGGCATCCCTTGGTGATGAGACGCGCCGGAAACTTTTCGCATTCGTCGCCGCTTCGTCCGGTCCGGCGGGCCGGGATGAAGCGGCTGCTGCCCTGGAAATCCCGCGAAGCACGGCGTCGTTCCATCTGGACAGGATGGCGCAGGACGGATTGCTCGCCGTTGAGTTCCGCAAGCTCGGCGGCAAAGCGGGCCCCGGTTCGGGGCGGCCGGCGAAAATGTACCGGTTGGCGCAGCCGGAGGTGGGAGCCTCTGTTCCTGACCGCAATTACGATCTCGCCGGCGAACTGATGGCCAGCGCCATCGAGCAGTCCACTGCCGGCGGAGAACCTATCCGGGATGCACTGCTGGCCACCTCGTATGCGAAGGGCCGGGCGATGGCGGAAGGGAGCCGAAGCCTGGAGGAATTCCTCTCGGCCGAGGGCTACATGCCGAGATCCGACGGAGCCGGAGGCTTTGCCCTCGGAAATTGCCCGTTCCACAAGCTTGCGGACGGCCACGCGGACGTGGTCTGCGCCATGAACGGAGCGTTCCTCTGCGGCGCGGCCGCCGGCTGCGGGATTGAGGAAAACCGCATCGTGGGTAACACAACACCCGGCCAGTGCTGCGCCCGGGTTACGCCGCCCTAATTGCCGGAGAGCGTTTCGGCCGGCTTGCCAGCAGGACGCCGGCTATGACCAGCAGGCCCCCGACGGCCTGGGGCAGGCTGACCGGAACGCCCATCATGACCGTGATGGCCGCCGTGAACACCACGATCAGGTTGAGGTAGTTGCCGGCGGTCGCCGGTGCCGTCGTTTTGAGTGCGAGGTTCCAGCACAAGTAAGCCCCCAATGACGGGAAGGCGGCGATGTACGCGATCGACCATCCTTCGGCTGCGGTGGAGGGGAATCCGGAGCCGGCTACGAAGGCGATCGGAGCGAGGAGGGCGGTTGCCATCACCACCTGCACAGCCGTGGCGGCGATGGCCGGCAGCCCGAGCCGGCGGGAAATGATGGTGTAGAAGCCCCACACCGTGATCGCACCGATCATCAGCAGCTCGCCAAAATTGAAGCTGATGCTGAACGCCCGTTGCAGTTCGCCCCGGGTCAGGACCAGGAGCACCCCGGCGAGGCCCAGGGCTATGCCCAGCCAGCCGAAGGGACCGGGTCTTTCGCCGAGAATGAAGATGGCCATCACCACGATGAGCGCCGGGTTGGCGGCGGTGATCAGCGACGCATTGAGTGCCGAAGTGTGCTGGAGGGCGGTGTAGAGCAGCAGGGTGTAGCAGCCCATGCCCAGGACGCTCAGGAGGAGCAGCACCCGCCAGCGGCCAAGGACAGCACGCCAGTCGGGACGTTCCACGAAGTGGGCCAGGGCAACGAGCGGAAGGGCGGCCAGTGCCCACCTCCAGAAGGTAAGTTCCAGCGGCGTCATGGTGTTCACGGCAACCTGCCCCACAGCGAGGTTGCCGGACCAGAACAGGGTGGCCAGCACCAGGTATATGGAGGCTTTCACCGCTCGAATCTACACCGGTGCCTGAGGGGGCGGAGCGGCCGCGGCTAGAATTGGGATGTGTCCGTCTACCTCGATCATGCCGCCACCACGCCCATCGCCGCCGAGGCATTGGCGGCGCTCACCCGCGAGCTCGCCCGGACCGGGAACCCGTCGTCATTGCACGGCTCCGGACGCCGCGCCCGGCGTTCGGTGGAGGATGCCCGGGAGTCCATCGCTGCCGTGGCCGGCGCCCACCCCTCAGAGGTCATCTTCACCTCGGGCGGCACGGAGGCTGACAACCTGGCTGTGAAGGGCCTGTACTGGGCCCGCCGCGCCGAAAACCCGCAACGAACGCGAATCCTGTGCTCCGCCGTCGAACATCACGCTGTCCTGGACACCGTCGAGTGGCTGGAGCGGCACGAGGAAGCGCAGGTTACCTGGCTGCCGGTGGATCCCGGCGGCGTTGTTGACCTCGATGTGCTGAAGTCCGAGCTCGGACGCAGACCGGAGTCCATCGCCCTCGTCACCGTGATGTGGGCCAACAACGAGGTTGGTACCATCCAGCCGGTGCATGAAGTGGTTGAGTTGGCCCATGCCGCGGGCGTGCCGGTCCATTCCGACGCGGTTCAGGCCTTCGGATCCGTCCCGGTGGATTTCCGGGCGAGCGGGCTGGATGCCATGTCCATATCGGGCCACAAGATCGGCGGGCCGGTGGGCGTTGGCGCCCTGCTGCTGGGCCGCTCCGTCAAGCTGACGCCGGTGCAGCACGGCGGCGGGCAGGAGCGCGATGTCCGGTCCGGGACGCTGGACACAGCGTCGATCGCCGCCTTCGCAGCTGCCGCCGAGGCCGTGACCCGGGACCTCCCGGGGGAGTCGGCCCGGATCGCTGGGTTGCGGGACAAGCTGATCGCGGGCGTGCGGAACGCCATCCCGGAAGCTGTGCTGCGCGGAGCTCCGGGGGACGGACGCCTCCCCGGCAATGCCCACTTCACGTTTCCGGGCTGCGAGGGTGACTCCCTGCTGTTCCTGCTGGACCTTGCGGGCGTTGAATCCTCCACTGGTTCCGCCTGCACCGCCGGTGTGCCGCGGCCCTCGCACGTCCTGCTGGCCATGGGCCTGGATGAGGAAAGAGCGCGGGGTGCACAGCGTTTCTCCCTGGGCCACGCATCAGTAGAGGCCGACGTTGACGCCCTCCTGGCAGCGTTGCCGGGCGCCTATGAACGTGCCCGGCAGGCAGGCATGGCGGGACATGAGTCGACCATCCAGACGGCTGCCACGGTGGCCCGTCAGCCGTCCGCCGGGAGCTGATCCAGCGCGACGGCGGAATCGGCCAGCCGGCCGCCCTCGATGGGCGCATGGCTGGAGATCAGGGCCTTGATTGCTTTCTGCGAACGCGGCACGTTGACGTTCATGCCTGCGACCACGCGGCCTTCGTGCTGCCAGAACGCGATGAACTCCTTGCCTTCAAGCGTGCCCCGGATGACGGGTTCGGTACCTGCCGCCAAGGCGGGGAAACCCGAGTACTCCATGCTGATGTCGTACTGGTCGGTGTAGAAATACGGGATGGTTTCCAGCCTCGCGTCCTGCCCAAGCATGGATTTCGCGGCGATCTTGCCGCCGTTGAGCGCGTTGGACCAATGCTCGCTGCGGTGGTGCTGCCCGGTGAACGGGTGCATGGCATTGGCCACGTCCCCCGCGGCGAAGATGTCCGGGGCACTGGTCCGCAGGGAGGCGTCTGTCAGTATTCCGTTCTCAATGGCCAGCCCCGCAGCTTCCGCGAGTGAAGTGTCAGGCGCGACGCCCACGGCTACCACCACTATGTCGGCGGGCAGGATGTCACCTGATCCGGTCACCACCGCGGTGACGCGGCCCGAATCGCCCCGGAGTTCGGCGGCGGTGGCGCCCAGGCGGAACTGGACGCCGTTCGATTCGTGGAGCGTGCGGAAGAACGTGCCCAGTTCGGGTCCAATGGCGGCTGCAAGTGGGACATCCTCAAGCCCGATCAGCGTCACGTGATTGCCGTAAGCGGTGGCAGCGGCTGCGAGTTCCATCCCGATCCAGCCGGAGCCGATCATCACCACGTTCTTTCCGCCCTGCGATAGCTGTTCCCTGAGGCGCCGGCTGTCGTCCAGGGTCCGGAACGTGGTGACGCCCTCCAGCCCGCCACCCGGCAGTCGGAGGCGCCGGGGGAGTGCGCCCGTGGCCAGCAGGAGCGCGTCGTAGTCCAGGGAACCACCGCTGCTGAGGCGTGCGGTATGGGGGCCGGGCTCGATGGCGGTGACCGTCACGCCAAGGCGGAGGTCGACGTCGTTCCCGGCGTACCAGGGCTCCGGTGCCACCGGGACGGCGTCTTCGCCTGCTTTGCCCAGCAGGTATTCCTTGGACAGCGGCGGGCGGAGATACGGGTGGTGCAGTTCCGTGCCGATGAGGCTGATCCGGCCCCCGAAGCCCTCGCTGCGCAGGGTGCGGGCCGCAGTGGCGCCGGCCAGGCCGGCCCCTGCGATCACAATGCTTTCAAGAGTTCGTTCGACAGCCATGATGCCGCTCGATTCCGGGAAATGCCGGCGCCGGGGCCGGCGGACTTCTATAACGAGTAATCCTGACGATAGAAGCCTCGGTCCTGGCAGTCAAGGGTGCGCCCGGGTGATTTTCAGCCCTCCCTCGGGCGAGGCGGTAGAATAGACGGGCATGCAGTGTGTCCGGCCGGCGCCCAGCGACCCGGCCGCGAACGTTCTGCAGCCGTACAACCACAACCCTCCCCTAGAGAAAGCCAGCATGCGAGTTCTTGCAGCCATGAGCGGCGGAGTAGATTCCGCCGTTGCCGCCGCCCGCGCCGTCGAGGCGGGACACGACGTCGTCGGTGTCCACTTGGCGCTGTCCAGGATGCCCGGAACGCTCCGTACCGGCAGCCGCGGCTGCTGCACCATCGAGGACTCCCGCGATGCCTGGCGTGCCTGCGACGTGCTGGGTATTCCTTACTACGTGTGGGACTTTTCCGAGCGCTTCAAGGAGGACGTGGTCCAGGACTTCATCGACGAGTACGCCGCCGGACGGACCCCCAACCCCTGCATGCGCTGCAACGAGCGCATCAAGTTTGCGGCGCTGCTGGAAAAGGCCATCGCGCTGGGCTTCGACGCCGTCTGCACGGGCCACTATGCCAAGGTGATTACGGACGCCGACGGAAACCCGGAACTCCACCGTGCGGCCGACTGGGCCAAGGACCAGAGCTATGTGCTCGGCGTGCTCACCCATGAACAGCTCCAGCATTCGATGTTCCCGCTGGCGGACACTCCCTCGAAGGCTGAAGTGCGGGCGGAAGCCGAGCGCCGCGGACTCTCGGTGGCCAACAAGCCGGACAGCCATGACATTTGCTTCATCCCGGACGGCGACACCGCGGGGTGGCTCGCGGAAAAGATCGACATGACCACAGGCGACATCGTGGATGAAACCGGGTCCAAAGTGGGCGAGCACCCCGGTGCCAATGCGTTCACCGTCGGGCAGCGCCGCGGGCTCAAGCTGGGCACCCCTGCCGCTGACGGCAAACCGCGGTTCGTCCTGGAGATCCGCCCGAAGGAGAACAAGGTGGTGGTGGGTCCCGAGGCCCTTCTGGCCATCGACGAGATCCGCGGCATCAAGGTGTCCTGGGCCGGCCTGCCCATTGCGGAAATTGCCACCGGCGAAGAGTTCGACTGCCACGCCCAGGTCCGCGCCCACGGCGATCCCGTCCCGGCGACGGCCCACACGGAATTGCTGACCGGCGACGACGGCGCGGAGCGGACCAACCTTGTGGTGACGCTGACCTCTCCGCTGCGCGGTGTGGCTCCCGGTCAGACCGTAGTGCTCTACCAGGGAAGCCGTGTCCTGGGGCAGGCCACCATCGACGCCGCGCGCTCGCTGCAGCGGGCCGCGCTCTAAAGGGCGGCACTCTACCGGCCCTCCGCCGCGCGGCGGCGTAGTCAATCGTGGCTTCGCCCGCAATAATTGAGGCCTGGGGAACCAGACTTGATGCAGACCGCCCCTTCGCCGGGAGGCTGCAAGTTCAGGAAAGCGGGCCCGCTATGGTCTCTGCAGCGCTTGGAATCGGGCATGGCCTCGAGATGGTCGCGCTCACTGCGCTCGCCGAGGGCCCGTTCACCCGCAAATCAGGAAAGCCGCTCACCACCACCATCCGGGTTCCCGTGGAGAGAATCGTCAGCGGTCCGGCCGGAGCGCGGCTGGCGCTGCAGGTGCGGACCCCCGGGGCTGACGGGCCCCGGCCTATTTCCCTGTCCGTAGACCGCAACGAGTGGTGCATCGATGACCAGGCCGCACCTTCCGGACTGGACGAGCTGCTGGCCGACAGCCGGTTCCTGGCCCAGCATGTCTATGCAGTGGCCTCGGCCACCCTCCAGGCCTTCGAAGTCACCCTGGGACGCCGGATGGGCTGGGCGTCGGGCCACCGGCTGGTCATCAGCGTGTATGACAAGATCCCTTACACCTCCACCGGCTACGACCGCGAGCGCGGCCTGATCCGATTTGGGCACAGAACCGACGACCGTTCCAAGCGTTCCGTCCCGCTGGCCCTCTACCACGACCTCGTGGCCCATGAGGTGACTCACGCGGTCCTGGATGGTTACCGGCGCCTGTGGACGGACAGCGACGCGCTGCTCGACGGCTATGCCCTGCACGAGTGCATTGCTGATCTCGTGGCAATGCTGAGCGTGTTTTCATCTCCCGAGCGGGTGGAGCAACAGCTGTCTGTGGCCGTTCCCGGCGCGGGCAGCAAGCCGGGAAGCGTGCCGGCGCGGAACATGGAAATGGAAGTCCTGGCCTCCGGGCTGTTCGGGCTGGCCGACGGACTGTTCTCCCGGGGCGCCGCCAGGCGGCCGCTCGACATGGACGTGCCATTCGAGTGGCGGCTGGATCCCGAACCCCACCGGCGGGGCGAGATTGCCGTGAAGGCGGTACTTGACGCCGTCGTCAGGATCTGGCTGCAGCGGCTGGAAAGGCCCGGCGGCCGGTCCAGCCGATATCAGGTGGCCGAAGCGGGCGCGCATCTTGGACACCGGATGCTGGGGATGGTCCTTCGGGGCCTCGCCTACATGCCGCCGGTGGACCCGGGGTGGGAGGACCTGCTGCGCGGAATCCTGGCAGCGGACGCCGTGCTGGTGCCGACGGACATGATGGGATACAGGCAGGCCGTGCGGGACGCCTTCTGGGACATTGACCTTGCCACGGAACCCGATGAACTCCTGGACGGCCTGAAACACCTGCGCGACCTGCGGTACCCGGTCCGCCTATCTGCCCTGGCCGCCGATCCCGAGGAGGTCAACCGGTTCATTTGGGAGAATCCGCGGTTGATCGAGGCGGCCGGCATCGACCAGAACACGAGCATCGTTGTGAGCAGGGTCCGCCCCAGTACGCGCGTCGGACCGGATGGCTTCGTCGTGTCCGAAATCGGTGCTTCCTACGTGCAGTCCGTCACCTTGTCCAAAGCCGAAGCCAGGAACAAGCTTGGGCTCAGGGTGGACAGCGACTACTACACAGTGCGGGGCGGGGGACTGCTGCGGTTTGATGAGGGCGGCAGGCTATGTTTCGCCGCACTCAAACCGGTCATGGACGCCGAGTGGCAGCAGGAAAAACTGGAAACCATCAAAAGGGAAGCCGGCATAAAAATGCCGGCGGCGACTTACCACCCGGAGGGCGAACGCCGGGAGTGAGCCCCCGCCAGCTTCCTCCTGTGTCAGCTTCCTCCCTGTGTCAGCTTCCCCATGGGGCTTTCCGTGCCGCCGTCGGGCCTTCCAGCTGGGCCACCTGGTCGAAGCCGCCGGCCCGGAGGCCTTTGCTGACCAGCTTCAGGATCTCTGCCCGGCCCAGTGTTCCGTCGCCCGTGACGGCCCTGATGAAGTTGTAGGTGAAGGCACCGTTGTAGCGGCCGTCGAGGAAGGCATCTGCTGCCGTCTGGTCGGCGCGGCATGCAGCCAGGAGGACCGGCTTGGTGCCGCGGCCGGCCTTGACCAGGTCCCGCAGCGCCCGGGTGTCGCTGAATTCGGTGGCGGCAACACCGCGCGCCGTCGGCGCCGGCAGGAAGCGGGGACGCCGCCCGGGCAGGAGGTCCAATGATTTCAGGCCCGTCCCGCTGTGGCAGGTATCCAGTACAACGTCCATGAGAACGCCATCCGGCAAGCGGGCAAAGAGGGTGAAGAGTTCATCGTCCGAAATGACGGTGGCCGGATCCCACGAGTCGCCGGTGTTGTTGATGTCGTAGCAGGCGAAGGCCTCGTCCAGCCGGTCCGCCTCGTCGTTGCTGGTGTCGGGAATCTGGGTGCCGTGGCTGGAGAAGGTGAAAACGATGTGCCGGAGTTCGCCGGCCGCGGCGCGGTCCATCATCGAATTGAGCTGCGCCATCACCTGGTTTTTCGTTGCCTGGGAATCCAGCAGCAGCGAGATCTCGGAAGCGGTGAATCCGTATCCGGCCTGCAGCAGTCCGGCGAGGTCCCGGGCGTCGTTGGCGCAGCCCTGCAGCCAACTGGATTTCGGCAGGTGTTCGAATTCGTTGATCCCTACACACAGGGCGGCTTTGCTCATGATGTGTTTCCTTCGGCCGGGTAGGGCAACTCTATTCCCGGGAGGGAGGCTCTTCAATGGCAATCACCGGTGGCGTTTCCCAATCGTTCCGCCGGAGGCTGATCGGGCCTGAATCCTGAAGAAAACGATAGTTTTGCCCCAATCAGGTAAATTTTGTGTCTCATCTCACAGGTTGTAACGATTCAGCGGTCTGCCGTCTGATTGAATCGTGTGATCAGGACAACGTCCCGCCCACCGAGTCCAACTCATCCAGTTGCGCGGCGGCACGCGTGTACTCATCGAACAGAAAGTCCACAGATGGCAATGAACAAAAAGGCCCTGCACAGCGCTATCGCGCTCGCGGGTGTTTCCGCGTTTGCACTGACAGCCTGCACAGGTCCGTCCGGCGGCGGCGGAACTTCCACCAGCGGCGCCGGAGGCGGAACCATTACCTACGGCACCACGGACAAGGTCGTTACCCTCGATCCTGCGGGCTCGTACGACGCCGGTTCCTTCATGGTGATGAACCAGATCTACCCGTTCCTGCTGAACGCCAAGCCCGGCACTGCGGACGCCACTCCCGACATTGCAGAATCCGCAGAATTCACGAGCCCCACGGAGTACACCGTCAAGCTCAAGTCGGACCTCAAATTTGCCAATGGACACGCCCTCACCTCCTCCGACGTGAAGTTCTCCATCGACCGCGTTGTCAGCATCGCGGACGACAACGGTCCGGCCTCCCTGCTGGGCAACCTGGAATCGGTCACCGCCAAGGACGACTCCACGGTGGTCTTCAAGCTCAAGGCCGGCAACGACCAGGTCTTCCCGGGCGTGCTGGCTGCCAATGCCGGACCCATCGTCGATGAAGAGGTCTTCCCGGCGGACAAGCTGATGAGTGACGACGAAATCGTCAAGGGCAAGCCCTTCGCGGGCCCCTACACGATCGAAAGCTACAAGAAGAACGAACTCGTCAGCCTGAAGGTCAACCCGGATTACAAGGGCCTGCTGGGCAAGCCCGCGAATGACGGCGCGAGCATCAAGTACTACGCAGATTCGAACAACCTTAAGCTGGACGTCCAGCAGGGCAACATCGACGTGGCCGGCCGCAGCCTGACCGCCACCGACGCAGCGGACCTCGAAAAGGACTCCAAGGTCACCGTCCACAAGGGTCCCGGCGGCGAGCTTCGCTACATCGTGTTCAACTTCGACACAATGCCGTTCGGTGCCAAGACCGCCGAGGCTGATCCCGCCAAGGCGCTTGCCGTCCGCCAGGCCATGGCGGACGTCGTTGACCGCGATGCCATCGCAACCCAGGTCTACAAGGGCACCTACCTGCCGGCGTACTCCGTGGTCCCCGACGGGTTCGTGGGCGCAATCCAGCCGCTCAAGGAAATGTACGGCGACGGCAGCGGCAAGCCCAGCCTGGACAAGGCCAAGAAGGCGTTCTCCGATGCAGGAGTCACGGCCCCGGTTAACATCAAGCTGCAGTACAACCCGGACCACTACGGCAAGTCCTCAGGCGACGAGTACGCCATGATCAAGGAGCAGCTGGAAAAGTCCGGCCTCTTCAAGGTGGACCTGCAGTCCACCGAATGGGTGACGTATTCCAAGGACCGCACCAAGGACGTCTACCCGGTCTACCAGCTCGGCTGGTTCCCGGACTACTCGGACGCGGACAACTACCTGACCCCGTTCTTCGTTCCGGGCAACTTCCTGAAGAACCACTACGAAAACCCGGCCGTGACGGACCTGATCACCAAACAGCTCACCACGGTTGACAAGGCAGAGCGCGAGAAAGTCCTGGGTGACGCCCAGACGGCAGTCGCCAAGGATCTCTCCACGCTGCCGCTGCTGCAGGGCGCCCAGCTCATGGTCGCCGGTAAGGACGTCAAGGGTGTCGAAAAGACCTTGGACGCATCCTTCAAGACCCGTCTTGGCGTGATTTCCAAGTAGGTCCAGTTCCCCATCCGGTCCTGACCAGCCGAAGAGGCGGGGCGCCACGGCGTCCCGCCTTTCGTGCTGAGCCAGGGCAACAGATTCCGGGGCTCACGAGGCTGCCGGAAGCACACATTTAGGTACCAATGACAACACTTATCGAGGCGCCGCCAACCGACGCCGACGGCCTGCTGCCGTCAAAGAAGAAGTCGTCCGGCGGGGGACTGGGCCAATACATCCTGATCAGGTTCCTGCTGATCTTTCCGACCATCCTGATTCTGGTCACGATGGTGTTCTTCCTGATGCGGATCACCGGTGATCCGATTACTGCGGCGCTCGGCGGGCGGCTACCGCCAGAGCAGCTGGCCGAGAGGATCACGGCGGCCGGCTACGACCGTCCGATCCTCGTGCAGTACTTCGAATACCTCGGGCAGTTGCTGACCGGCAATTTCGGCACCACCCTCTCGGACAACCGCCAGGTCACGGAGATGCTGACCACCTATGGTTCAGCCACCCTTGAACTGACCATCAATGCGTTGCTGGTCGCCCTGCTGGTGGGCATCCCGCTGGGCATGGTTGCCGCGCACAGCCGCGACAAGGCACCCGACGCCGTGCTGCGCATCTTTGCGATCCTTTGCTACGCCACGCCGGTGTTCTTCTCCGGATTGCTGTTCAAGCTGACCTTCTCGGTATGGCTGGGATGGCTGCCGGTGGCCGGGCGCGCCAAAACGTCCAGCGAACTGCAGCTCACCTCGCTGCAGGCGCCCACCGGCATCTACTGGCTGGATGCCGTCCGCAGCGGCAACATGGCAGCACTCGGCGACGTCATGGCCCATGCCGTGCTGCCGGCCCTCGCGCTCGGCCTGCTCACGGCCGGTATCTTCCTCCGCCTGGTCCGCACCAACGTCATCGGCACCCTCGGCAAGGACTACGTGGAAGCAGGCCGTTCACGCGGCGTCAGCGAGTTCCGCCTGGTGACTAAGCACGCCTACAAGCCTGCCCTGATTCCCATCATCACCGTGATGGGACTCCAGATCGCCGTCCTGCTCGGCGGTGCGGTGCTGACCGAGACAACCTTCGAATGGAAGGGCCTTGGCTTCCAACTGGCCACCTACCTGACGGCCCGCGACTTCGTGGCGGTTCAGGGCATCGTGGTCCTCCTTGCAGTGATCGTGGCCGTGACCAACTTCATCGTGGACATTGTCGCCGCGCTGATCGACCCCCGCGTGAGGTACTGACATGAGCACCGATTCCCCAACCACTACCTACAAGGATCCCCGGGCGTCGTGGTTCCGCCGCCTGCCGGTGATCTCACATTTCAACAAGAGTGTAGGCCTGCAGCGCGGAATGCTTGTCACCGGACTCGTCCTGACGGGCATCTTCCTGCTCACTGCCGTCCTTGCGCCGGTTATCGCCCCCTACGGCTTCTCACAGATCTCCGACGCCGACGGCGGGTTCCCTGCCCAGCAGGCGCCGGGCGGAAAGCACCTCTGGGGTACCACCGTGGGCGGCTATGACGTCTTCTCCAGGGTTGTCTGGGGCGCCCAGACCGCAGTCATGGTGATCGTGGTGGCCGTGGTTATGTCCATCTTCATCGGCGTGATCCTGGGCCTGGTCAGCGGCTACATCGGCGGCTGGCTGGACCGCATCCTCGTGGTGATCGCAGACGCCGTCTACGCCTTCCCGTCCCTCCTGGTTGCCATCGTGATGGCGATCGTCATCAGCGGCGGCAGGTCCAGCCTGTGGGGAGGGATTATTGCCGCGGCGATTTCGATCACCGTCGTCTTCATCCCGCAGTACTTCCGGGTGATCCGGGCCGAAACCATCCGTCTGAAAGCCGAACCCTTCGTGGAATCCGCAAAGGTGGTGGGGGCGTCCAACGTCCGGATCATGAGCCGGCACATCTTCAAGAACGCCACCCGAACCCTGCCGCTGATCTTCACGCTCAACGCCTCCGAAGCAATCCTGACGCTCGCAGGCCTTGGCTTCCTGGGATTCGGCATTGAACCGACCTCCGCCGCGGAGTGGGGCTTCGACCTCAACAAAGCCCTCGCGGACACCACCTCGGGCATCTGGTGGACCGGTGTGTTCCCCGGCCTGGCAATTGTGCTGACCGTCCTGGGACTCACGCTCGTCGGCGAGAGCATCAACGACCTCAACGATCCGCGGCTGCGCGGACGCAGAAAGGCCGCTTCCGGCAAGGGCGGCCCGGATTCCACCGCAGGCGCGCAGGCAGCCATCCGAGCAGAAGTGAGCAGTTCATGAGCCCCAACATCGATCCGCGCGGCACCGGGCATGTCCTGGACATCGACCACCTGAGGGTCACGTTTGCCACCGACGCCGGAGACGTCTACGCCGTCAAGGATGTCAGCCTGGAGGTCAATCCGGGCGAAGTGGTGGCAATCGTCGGCGAGTCCGGCTCCGGCAAGACCGTGACAGCAAAAACCATCCTGGGGCTCCTGCCGGAGACGGCGATCAGTTCCGGCGCCGTGCTGATCAACGGCAACAACGTGATCAGCGTCAGCCCGGCCAAGCTCCGGCAGATCCGCGGCCGGGACGTCGCCATGGTTTTCCAGGAACCGTCCACGGCACTGAATCCCGTCTTCACCGTGGGGTGGCAGATCGCCGAAGGCATCCGCGCCCACGCCCACGGCACGGGCGGCCGGGTATCGGCAAAGGAAGCTAAATCCCGTGCGATCGACGCGCTCCGGAAAGTGGGCATCCCGGACCCCGAAAACCGCGTGGATTATTATCCCCACCAGTTCTCCGGTGGCCAGAAGCAGCGCGTGGTCATCGCGGCCGCGCTTGCCCTCAACCCGGGACTGATCGTTGCCGATGAGCCCACAACAGCCCTGGACGTTACGGTTCAGGCCGAGATCCTCCAGTTGCTGAGGGACCTGCGGGACAAATACGGCACCTCGATCGTGCTGATCACCCACAACATGGGGGTGGTGGCCGATCTCGCCGACCGGGTGGTGGTCATGTACCAGGGTGACGTCGTCGAGGAGGCAACGGCCAAGGTCCTGTTTGCCGAGCCGAAGCAGGAGTACACACGCAAGCTCCTCGCCGCTGTTCCGCACCTGGGCAGGAATTCTGCCTCCGAGGGAATGACAGCCCGTGCGCACCAGGACCGCAAGGTACTGGTGGAAGCCAAGGGCCTGACCATCGAATACCCCGGGCGGCTGGGCAGCCCGGGCTTCAAGGCTGTGGACGGCGTGAGCTTCACGCTGTCCGAAGGCGAGGTCTTCGGGCTGGTCGGTGAATCGGGGTCCGGAAAGACCACCATCGGAAGGGCCATCGCGGGCCTCAACCGCACCACGGGCGGCAGCCTGAAGGTGCTGGACTACGAAATGCTGAACCTCAAAGAACGGACGTTCAAGCCCCTCCGCAAAGAGATCGGCTTCGTGTTCCAGGACCCCGCGGCGTCCTTCAATCCGCAGCTGACCATCGGCGACTGCGTTGCCGAGCCGCTCATCATCCACAGCAATCCCACGCCGGCACAGGCGCGGAAACGCGTGGGTGAGCTGCTCGAATCGGTGCAGCTGCCGGCGTCGTACGCTGACCGGTTCCCGCACGAACTCTCCGGCGGGCAGCGCCAGCGGGCGTCACTGGCAAGGGCCCTCATCCTGAACCCGAAGCTGCTGATTGCCGACGAGCCCACCTCGGCGCTGGACGTTTCCGTCCAGGCTGTGGTGCTGGAGCTGTTCAAGGACATCCAGTCCGAGTTCGGGTTCGCCGCGCTGTTCATCAGCCACGACCTCGCGGTAGTGGACATCCTGTCCCATTGGGTGGGTGTGCTCTACAAGGGCAAGCTCGTGGAACAGGGGCTTGGCACCCAGGTGATGGGCAACCCGCAGCACGACTACACGCGCCGGCTCATCGCCTCGCTGCCCGTGCCTGACCCGGACGAACAGGCCAGGCGCCGGGAAGCGAGCCGTTCTCTGCTCGCCGGCTAGTTCCGTTCCGCGGCGAAGATGCCCGCCGTCCGTTCAGGACGGCGGGCATTTGCGTCCCCGGTCCCGCCCCCGGGCAACGTTGCACAGACGCTTAACAGCCACGGGGAATTGGCGGGGTGCCCATAGACTGGAAGCATGACCGAGCAGAACCAAGATCATCCAGGCACCGACTCCTACGACCCCTCAGCCAGCTCACTGGCCGGACAGGTGGACCAATCGGTCATGGCTGAACTGCTGTCTATCCGGTCCAGCATCGACAACATCGACGCCACCCTTGTCTTTCTCCTGGCCGAGCGGTTCAAGGCCACGCAGAAAGTGGGCTTCCTGAAGGCGGCGCACAAACTCCCCGCCGGCGACCCCGGCCGGGAGACCGCGCAGATTGCACGGCTGCGGCGCCTTGCCGAGGAAGCTCACCTGGATCCGGCGTTCGCTGAGAAGTTCCTGAACTTCATCATCGGGGAGGTCATCCGGCATCACGAGGCCATTGCGGAAGATCACCAGGCCGCGGAGAACAACGGAACGGCTGCGGGCCAGCCGCTGCTTTCCTCGCCTGCCCCCTCCGCCGCCGTCGACGCCTAGGCCATGCCGGAATCGCAGGTAACTGCCACAGCCCTGGGACCGTGGCCCGGTGAAGATCCGCTGGAAGCCACCCGGATAGTCCGCGGCGAACTCGGCAGCCCGCACTTGCCGTTCCTCGTGGAGCTCCCGGACCGCGGCGTCGGGTCGGATGCGCTCGGCAGGACGGCCTCGCTCCTGGTGGACTTTAGCGTGGACGTCCAGCCTTACGGATGGCGGATCGTGGATCGTCCGGGTAAGGACCTCATGCGGGCCAGGTCGGCGCTGTCCACGGACATCAACGTCCTTGCCGACATCGCCGGAACAGAAGACACTCCGTCAGCAGATTTCAAGGTCCAACTGCGCGGTCCGCTCAGCCTGGCCGCCGGCCTTCACCTCCACAACGGCGAACGGGCCCTGCTCGACTACGGCGCCAGACGCGACATTGCCGAATCGCTGGCAGCAGGCATAGGGGATTTCCTGGCCAGGGTCGGGACGGCTGTTCCCGGGGCGCGGCTGGTGGTCCAGATCGATGAACCTGACATCGCTGCCGTCCTCGGCGGCACGATTCCCACTGCCAGCGGATACCGGACGTTGCGGTCCGTGCCGGGCCAGGAAGTCACAGAGTCGTGGCGTCTGCTCATCGATGCGCTCAGGGCCGCCGGTGCCGCCGAAACGGTCATCGCGGTTGCTGAAATCGAGGCGCCCTTCGAACGCATTCT
Organism: Arthrobacter sp. SPG23; assembly: GCF_000876655.1. GTDB lineage: Bacteria > Actinomycetota > Actinomycetes > Actinomycetales > Micrococcaceae > Arthrobacter. Next base: position 188,430 of record NZ_JYCN01000021.1, on the reverse strand, counting down.
CTCCGCAGGCGCTGACGGGATCGCAGTGCCGCTCAAGGCCCTCACATCCCGTCAATGGGAACAGCTGGCGGGCGCGGTCGAGGCCGGGAAGAGCTTGTGGGCCGGCGTGCTGCCGGCCAACCGTACCGCTAACGCCCTGCCGCGTGTCCAGGAAGCCGTGGAGAACGTGTGGCGCCCCTGGCGCCAGCTGGGTCTGCCGGCCTCCTCGCTTGGTTCGATCCGGGTGACGCCGTCCGAGGGGCTTTCCGGGCACACGCCGTCCTCCGCCACGGCCGTCCTGGCCCGCCTCACCCAGGTGGCGGACGGGCTCAACCAGCTGGCGCTCGGCTAGACCCGGCTCTCCCACCTGTCCGGACGGGCGTAACCCGGGAGATGGCCCGCGCCCGTGGCCCCTCCGGGGTAGGCGCGGAGCCGGTAGTCGAAGCTCCCGGCATAGACCAGCACGAGTCCCAGCTGCGGCTGGATCACTTTGACCTGGATACGGTGCTTTCCCTGCGGGCCCTCTGCCGGTTCCCACCACTGCTCCGCGTAGGCCTTGGCATCCAGTGCCGCCGGCAAGGGGATGCGCAGCGGGCCCAGGAACAGCCGGGACGCCTCGGAGACGCCGCGGAGCCTGCCCTCGGCAGTCACGCTGAGGTTGAGGTCGGTGACCAGGCGCCGGTAGCGGCCCACGTAATCCACCAGACCCGGAGTGCTTCGGGAGTCGTCAAAGCTGGTGGTGTCGTGGAACAACCGCGTGCCGCCGGGAAAGTGGATCTCGCGCCGGGCGGTGAGGCTTGATCGGCCGAACGGGTCGAGGTGCGCGTGGTTTTCGATCCGGAAGGGAATACGTTCGCCGTACTCCGGGAAGAACGCTTCCTCCCCGGCGGTCAGCCGCAGCAGTGGACGGAGCCACGCCTGCCGGCACCCGACGACGTCGAACACGCCTTCTCCGACGCCGTAGCGCCCGGAGCCGGGAGCGAGCGAGAAGTACTCCTGGAGCTCGGGCTGCAGGCGGGGGAAGTCACTGCCCAGGGCACGTTCATAGATGGGTGTGTTCACGGTATCCTCCTGGTTTTCGACGCATGGGTCATAGTCTTCCTGCCGCCTTGAGCCGGATGTAGGCGTCCGCGAGTGCGGGCGGCAGCTGGTGGGGTTCGGCGTCCACCACTTCCACGCCCATCTGGCGCAGCTGGATGGCCACGGCTTCGCGTTCCAGCAGAGCCCGTTCGGCCGCTGCCGCGCGGAACACCTGTGCCGCCGTCGTCCGTTCCTTCCGCATCGTGCCCAGCATGGGATCCCGCACGGAGGCAACCACCACAACGTGCTGCTGCGCCAACTGCGCGGCCATCGGCAGCAGTCCTTCTTCCGGCGCGCCGCCGTCCAGCGGGGTCAGCAGCACCACCAGTGAGCGGTGTGCGGAAATCTGCCGGACCTGGCCGGGGATCTGGCTCCAGTCCAGCTCGATGAGCTCGGGTTCCAAGGGCGCCATGGCCTGCACGAGCTGCCCCAACAGGTTCCCTTTCGAGGCGGACCCGGCCCGTCCCCTGGTCCGCCGGTCAAAGGCGAAGAAGTCCACGCGGTCACCGCCGCGTTCGGCGAGCACGGCCAGCAGCAGCGCCGCCTCGATGCCGGTGTCAAGGCGGGGTTCGTCGTCGATCCTCGCAGCCGCGGTACGGGAGGTATCGAGCATGATCACCACGCGCCGGTCACGTTCGGGACGCCAGGTACGGACGACGACGGCGGACCGCCGCGCCGTGGCACGCCAGTCAATGGAGCGCACGTCGTCACCACGGACGTAGTCGCGGAGGGAATCGAACTCGGTGCCGGCACCCCTGATCTGGACCGCCGCCTTTCCGTCCAGCTCGCGCAGTTTACGGAGCTTGGAGGGAAGGTGGCGTCGCGAGTGGAACGGCGGCAGCACCCGGACGGAGCCCGGACACGGCAGTGTCCGCTGCCGGGCGGCCAGCCGCAGCGGACCAAAGGCGCGGAGGGTCACATGCGGTGCCGCGAGGTCGCCGCGCCGGGCAGGCTTCAGCAGGACCTTCATGCGCCGCCGCTCGCCGGCCGGAACGTCCACCTGCTGGCGGGGATTCTGCGCGCCGGCAGACGGCTGCCAGGCATCCCGGACCAACACCCGGAGCGGACGCGAACCCGTGTTCCCGACAGTCAGGACGGACTCGGTGCTGCCTGTGAGCGTGACGTTTGCCGGCAGGGTGCGGTCCAGCGTCACCTTTCGGAGGGACGCGGCCATGGCGAGATCCAGCAGCAGGAAAGCGATCAGGGCCAGGCAGACCAGCAGCACCGTGCCCCAGCCGGGGAACAGCATCACCGGCACCAGCCCGGCCAGCGCCAGTAGGACGAACCGTCCGGAGATGGCCATGGCGTCAGCGGGGCACGGGAACGGTAGCCAGGATGCTGTTGAGGACGCCGTCAACGTGCACGCCGTCCATCTGCGCTTCCGGCTGCAGGGCCACGCGGTGGCGCAGGCAGGGGAGTGCCAGCGCCTTCACGTCGTCCGGGGTGACGAACTGCCGCCCGGAGAGCCAGGCCCACGCGCGGGCGGCACTCAGCAGGGCTGTCGCGCCGCGCGGAGACACGCCGAGCTGGAAGGACGGCGCGGCGCGGGTGGCCCTGGCGATATCGACGATGTAGGCGGCAACCTCAGGGGCCACCTCCACGGCACCCACTGCCTGGCGTGCCTGTTCCAGTTCGGCCACACCCGCCACCGCGCGCACGCCGGCAGCCGCCAGGTTCCTGGAGTCGAAGCCGGCCGCATGCCTGCGGATGACCTCGATCTCGTCGGCCCGCCCCGGCAACGGCATGGCAAGCTTCAGGAGGAAACGGTCCAGCTGGGCCTCAGGCAGGGGATAGGTGCCCTCGTACTCCACGGGGTTCTGCGTGGCCGCCACGATGAACGGAACCGGAAGCGGCCGTGTGGTGCCGTCCGCCGACACCTGGCGTTCCTCCATGGCCTCCAACAGGGAGGCCTGCGTCTTCGGCGGCGTCCTGTTGATCTCGTCGGCCAGGAGGATGTTGGTGAAGACGGGGCCCTCACGGAAGCTGAACTCAGAGGTCCGGGAGTCGAAGACCAGAGAGCCGGTAATATCACCGGGCATCAGGTCGGGAGTGAACTGCACGCGCTTGGTGTCCAGGCTCAGGGCTGCGGAAAGCGTGCGGACCAGCAGGGTCTTGGCCACCCCCGGAACTCCTTCCAGCAGGACATGCCCGCGGCACAGTAATGCGATGAGCAGCCCCGTGACGGTGGCGTCCTGGCCGACCACAGCTTTGGCCACCTCGTGCCGCACGTCGAGCAGGGCCTGGCGGACGGGATCGGTGCCGGGCCCGGCCCCGGCGGTTGCCAGGGCGGGCCCGCCGGGGGCGCCGTGCGTGAAACTGTTGGTCTGCTCACTCATCGGGCAGTTACCTCTTCCTCTAGTGATTCAAGTTCCTGGGCCCAGTGGACCAGCGCGGTCTCCGTCCGGGGACGGGCCTCAAGGATGCCGGCCGTGTCTTCGGGAGTGCGCCCCAGATGACGGGCGACGGCGTCGACAACTGCCGCTGACCCGGCGTCCGGTCCCAGCCGGAGGACCCGGGCGAGCCGGACCAGGGCACCGGCCCTGAGATTGTCGGCCGCCCGGTCCACGGCGTGGGCGTCATGGTAGAGCCGGGCCCGGCCTTCGGCCGTTTCCACTGCCTTGACCACCACGGGCAGCGGTTCGAAGACCAGGGGCCCCAGCCGCCTTCCCCGCCAGGCCATGGCCAGCAATGCCACCAGGGCAAGCCACGGGCCAAGGAAGGCAACCCACGGCGGGGCGAGTTCATCCAGTGTCTTCGGCTTGTCCGCTGTTGTGACGTCCGCCAGGCCGGGCAGGTACCAGACCAATGTGTCCGAGGCACCCAGCGTCCTGAGCGTCAAAGCGGCGTTGCCGTGTTCATCGAGCAGGCGGTTGCTGATGATTTGGGTGCTGCCGAGCACCGCCAGCCGGCCGTCGTCGCTGCTGGCATACAGGCCGCCCAGGCCTTCCACGGGCTCGTAGCAGACATGATTGGCCTTATAGAGGTATGCGGAGTCCGCCGTAACCGCGCCGGCGGCGGCGGGATCATCCAGCTCACAGCCCGGGTCCAGGGTCGGCATACCCGCCGGCACGACGCCGGCGGGACGGATGCCGCCGTCGAGGGCGCTGAGCGTGTTCAGGCGGGGAGTAATCACCACCATCCGGTCTGCCGTCCGCTGCAACGCCTGCAGCTGCACGGCGTCGAGGTAGCCGTTTCGGTCGTACAGGAGCAATGTGGGCCCGGAGCCGCTGCCGGCTTGCGACGCCTGCGACGCGCTGTCCAGCGCGGACATCGTTGCTTCGAAGTTGTCGGTCTGGCGGACGTCGACGCCACGGCTGGACAGTATTTGGGCTGCTGCCCTGGCTCCGTCGGGAGCAGGGTTGCGCGCAGACAGGGCAAGGCCGTCGCTGCGGGGCGATTGCTGGGCGAGGATAGTTAGCCCCACTCCAAGGGAAAACACCAGGATAAGAAGGGTCCAGGTACGGTGGTGGCGGATCCAAGCCATGAGGGTGCGGCGGCCGCTGCCGGCTCCAGGAGCGGCGGATGCGGGCCGGTCCGTCTCCAGGACGGGCGTCATCGCGGCAGCGCCAGATTGTCTGCGGCGGGCCGGCCATAGTCGGGTTTGGCAGTTTCCAGAAGCTGGTCCAACGCCACCACGCCTGCGTGGTCCCTGGCTGTGGCGTCAGCGCTGCCGTACCTGATTCCGTCGAAGACGCGGGCGGCGCGCCGCAGCTCAGGGGCATGGCCGCTGAAGGCGCCGGCAAGCTGGCCGGCGACCTCATCCGCCGTCCGGCCCGGCAATGGGTCGATAATGGCGCGGTCCTCCGCGGCCCGGACGATGGCACGGAACTGTTCGACGACGGCGGTGCGCCACTCGGAGCGCGCTGCAGCGGCTCCCGCAAGCCGCCGGTATTCGGCCGGGCTGACGGAAGGGTCGGCGTCGACATCGTCACCGTCCGCGCGCCGGCGGCGGGCGTTCAGCCGTGGGCGCGCGAGGAGGATGGCCACAGCGATGAGGACCAGGATCGTCACTCCGATGGCGGGTACCGCGAGCCCGCTGTCCATTGCGGGGTCCCCGCTGCCAAGGGATCGCAACCATTCAGCGAACTGACGCCAGAGGTCTGTTAGCCAGTCAGGCTGCGCATCCCGGTAAACAGGCTTTGAGAGCTCCTCGACGGCCCATCGGCTGGCCTCCTGCCTGTCCGGCTCCACGGGAGCCTCGGCCCGCGCGCGGCCGAATGCCGAATGCATGGCCGCGCCGGCTGCGGACAGCGCGTGCGAGGCCGCCTCGACAATGCCAGGCCCGCTCATCCGGCACCCGGTGGCGGGTTGTAGCCGGGTGGCGGGTTGTAGCCCGGTGGGGGGCCGTAGGTTGGCGGTGCGCCGTAAGGCGGTGGCGGGTTGTAGCCCGGTGGGGGCCGTAGGGGGACTGAGCCCAGCCGCCGTCGGGAGGGCGCCCCGCCGGGTGAGCCTCCGGTGCGACGCCGCGCCCCGGAACCCCGTCGTCGTCGTTTCCTGACTCGAGCTGCCGCTGAAGCGCGAGGTCCAGGCCTTCCTTGCGCATCCGGAGGTCCATGTACAAAAGGCCCATCACTGAGGTTTGGAACGCGTAGCCGACGGCACCGATAACGGCCGTGACAATGATCGTCGCGATGCCGAGGCCCGCGGACAGGGCGCGCTGCGCGTCGTCGCCGCCGTGGGGTGCGATGACGGAGGAGAAGCCGCCGGAAGCAAGGCTGATGGGGACCAGGACAATCTGGCTGATGATGCCGATCAGGAGGGAAATGACCAGTACGATGCCGAAGATCCGCCACCAGTTGTGCCGGGTGAGCTGCCAGGACCTTCGCAGGCCGTCAAGAACGCCTTGTTCCTCGACCACGATCGCTGCCGGGGTCAAGAGTAGCCGGATGGAGATCAGCAATACGGCCACCATGCTGCCGAGGAACAGGGGGACGATTATCAGCGCAGACATTCCGCCCATGGCTGTTGCCAGCAGGAAGGCCCCGCCCAGCAGCACGACGCCCAGTGCCACGCCGGCCAGGATCTGCAGGCCGCCCAGCGCGAGCAGCGCGCCGATCCTGGACCGTGACAACGTCCACATCTTCTTGAAGCCGGTGCGCTGGTTGAGGACCGAACGGGCCACCGGAACTACCATCACACCCTGAAGTACAACGGAGATAAAGAACGAGACCAGTCCCAGGATGGCAGCGCCGATGAGGAGGCCTCCGCCAAGGTTGGCCACTTCGGGGGGAGCCATGCCTGTCAGCCACAGGCCGATCGACTCTCCCCCCGATTCGGTCTCGGCCGCGGCGACCTCCCCGACGACGGTGGCGAGGGTCTGTGCCAGCAGTGCCGCCCCCAGCATCGCCGCCGCGTTCCGCCTGATGGTCTGGAACGCGCCGTCGAGGATTTCCCCGAACAGCAGCGGCCGAAGAGGCACAATGCCCGGCTTTGGCGGGGCAACATATGCCGGCTGGGAGTACCCCGGCTGTGGTCCGGGGTTGGGCGTGCTCCACTGTGGCTGTCCGCCGTAGGCCGGCGGCGGCGCATTCCACTGTGGCTGTCCGCCGTAGCCCGGCGGCGGCGCATTCCACTGTGGCTGTCCGCCGTAGGCCGGCGGCGGCGCATTCCACTGCGGAGGCGCGTCCCAAGGGTGTGGTTGCGCCGGCTGCGCCTGGCCCTCCCGGGACTGCGCGTTCGGATCCTGCTCTGACAACCTGTTCCTCCCCAAAAGACGCTGTCCGCGAGCCGACCGGCCAGGACTTCAGCCGGGCGCTCCGTGCCTGAGGTGTGCTGCACCGTCCGGCCCGCTCCCAGCCTATAGTTTTGCCTGCATGCCTCATAGCTTCGGGCTGATTCTTCCCGTTGTGGCGCCGATCCGCTTCCCGGACCACGTCCCGTCCGGCGGTGCCCGCGCCATGCCGTGTGGGCCCTCAACGGGACAAAGCCCATTCAATAGGCGAATATATAACTATGAAGGCACGCATTCTGGTAGTGGACGATGATGAGGCGCTGGCCGAGATGATCGGGATTGTCTTGCGCAACGACGGCTTCGAGCCGGTCTTTTGCGCGGATGGCGGGCAGGCGCTGGAAGTCTTCCGTTCCTCAAAACCGGATCTTGTGCTGCTTGACCTCATGCTCCCTGGTGCGGACGGCATTGAAGTGTGCCGGCAGATCCGCGCCGAGTCTGATTCACCCATCGTCATGCTGACCGCCAAGTCGGATACCTCGGACGTTGTCCGCGGTCTGGAATCGGGCGCTGACGACTACGTGCCGAAACCGTTCAAACCGGCGGAACTGGTGGCCCGCGTCAGGGCCAGGCTCCGGCCCGGGGACCAAAAAGCACCTGAAACACTGCGCATTGCCGACATCACCATCGACGTGGCCGGCCATCTGGTGAGCCGGAATGACGAGCGGATCTCGCTGACGCCCCTCGAATTCGACTTGCTTGTTGCCCTTGCGCGCAAGCCGTGGCAGGTCTTCACCCGTGAGCTGCTTCTGGAGCAGGTCTGGGGATACCGGCATGCCGCAGACACGCGGCTCGTGAACGTCCACGTTCAGCGGCTGAGGTCGAAGATCGAGCGGGACCCCGAAGCCCCCGAAGTAGTTTTGACGGTCCGTGGTGTCGGCTACAAAGCAGGTTCCTGAACCGTCCAGCGGCGAAACCGGCAATGAGCCGGAGGTAGCCCGCCCCCACAAAACGGAACACGCCCACGGCCACAGCGCTCCGGAGCATACGGACGCCATGGCCGGCGTGCTTTCGGGCTTGCCGTTCCGAACCCGTATTTGGCTTCGCCGGGCCCGGATCGTGGGGCTTCGGGTTGCGCGGCTTGTCCGGACCGGACTGGTCCGCCTGCTGCCCGGTGTCCGGTTCCTGCTGCGGGCCCTGCACCGTCGCTGGCGCCGGTCCCTGCAGTTCCGCACAGTCCTCACCACCCTGCTGCTCTCGATCGGCTCGTTTGCCGTGGTGGGTGCCTACCTGTCCAACCAGATCGCCAACAACCTCTTCCAGGAACGGCTGACCCAGGCCGAGTCGGAGACGCTTTACAACGTCAAGCAGGTCCAGGACACTTTTGACGGCGCCCAGGTCACCGACCAGTCCAGCGTGATAACGCTGGTGTACGACACCCTGAATGCCGTTGAAGGGCGCGGATCGGTCATCCAGCGGCGATATGTGTTTGAGGCGATGCCGGAACAGACGAAGCCACGCAACCGCTGGGTGGAATCGCGGGCCTCGGACCAGCTCACGGTCAGTGTCATTCCGCCCGAGTTGCGGAAGGCAGTTCAGGAGTCCGGCAAGGACCAGTACTGGGCATCCACGGAGTTCCCGGTGGGTACCGAAGACCGGCCGGGCATCGCCGTCGGCAACAAGGTCACCTTCAACGGGACTGTGTACGAGCTGTACCTCATCTACGACCTGAACACCGCGCAGAAAACCCTGGACGAGATTCAGAATGTCCTGCTCGCCGGCGGGGCGGTACTGGTTCTGATCATCGGTGCCATCGCCTGGTACGTGACCCGGAACGTGGTCAGCCCGGTCAGCCATGCCGCGGTGGTCTCGGAAAAACTGGCGGCAGGGCAGCTGCAGGAGCGGATGGTGGTCAAGGGCGAGGACGAGGTGGCACGGCTGGGCGCATCGTTCAACCACATGGCTGCCAGCCTCCAGGAACAGATCACCCAGCTGGCAACGCTGTCCCAGATGCAGCAGCGCTTTGTCTCCGACGTGTCCCACGAACTCCGCACGCCCCTCACCACGGTGCGGATGGCCGCCGAAGTACTGTACGACGCACGGCATGAATTCGATCCCATCAACAAGCGTTCCGCCGAGCTGCTCTACAACCAGGTGGAGCGCTTCCAGTCCCTCCTGGCCGACCTCCTGGAGATCTCCCGCTTCGACGCCGGCGTGGCCATGCTCGACGCCGAACCCACCGATATCCTGCAGCTCCTGGCGAAGGTCGTCGAAGACGCAGCGCCCGTCGCGGCGGAATACGGTTCGCAGGTCACCATCAATTCCCGGGATGAGAGCATCGTGGTGGAGATGGACGACCGGCGGATCGAGCGGATTCTCCGCAACCTCGTGCTTAACGCGCTGGAACACAGCGAAGGCAAACCGGTCAATATTTCCGTGGCTGCGAACGAGACCGCCGTTGCCGTCGCTGTCCGCGACCACGGCATCGGCATGACGCAGTCCGAGGCGGCACGGGTCTTCGACCGTTTCTGGCGGGCGGACCCCGCCCGGGCACGCACCACGGGCGGCAGCGGGCTGGGCCTGTCCATTGCCGCGGAGGATACGAAGCTCCACAACGGTTGGCTTCAGGCCTGGGGCAGCAAGGGAACAGGGTCAAACTTCAGGCTGACGCTTCCGCTCAGGCAGGGCGAGGCCATCGCCAAATCGCCGCTCCAGCTGGAACCTGCCGACGTCGAATTGCCCGGCGGATCGGGGGAGGGCACCATGCTGCTCCTGGGAAGCACTGCATCGCCGGAGGACGCAGGCGTTGACACGGTCGGCGTCGACACGGGCGCAGGGCCGGCCGGTCCAACAGAGTCAGATCGGCCGGGTCCGGAGGAGCCGGCAGGCCCGTCGGCCGGCTCGCGGGGACTGAAGCCAGCTACCGGCAGGGAAGAATCGAAATGAACGGAACCCGACGACGGTTGGTCAACCTGGCCGTTGCCCTGTTGACAGCTCTGCTCCTGCTGTTGACCTCCTGCGCGCAGATTCCCCGTTCCGGGCCAGTGGGAAAGAGCACGGATGAGAGCGCCGGCAAGCCAAACAACGCGCCCGTCTTCTTTCCGGTGGCGCCGCGCGAAGGCGCCGGACCGGAATCCGTCATAGAAGACTTCTACCTCGCCGGCAGCGGCTACGAGGATGACTATGCCGTTGCGAGGGAATACCTGACCCAGGCCGCCTCCGTTGCCTGGAAACCGGACCAGCGCACTCTGGTGTTCCGTTCCACCAGGGTGGTCCGGACCGGAGTGGAAAACGTCTTCAACTACGAACTTGATGTTGCCTATTCGGTCGATGCGGACGGGATTGCCACACAGTTCCCCGAAGGCACCAAGGAGAACATTCCGGTCACGCTGACCCAGGTGGACGGTGAGTGGCGCATCTCTGCGATCCCTGACGGAATTGCCATCCCGGAGCAGACATTCAAGGTGATTTACGGCGCCTACCCCATCTACTTCTACGACCCCGGCTTCACCTACGCGGTGCCCGACGTCAGATGGTTCAACAAAAAGAAGACGGTCAAAGCTATGACCAGCGCCCTGCTCAGCGGACCAGCCCCGTATCTCAAGGGAGCCGTAGTCAGCGCCTTCCCGTCCGGAATGAAGCTGACGCGGGAGTCCGTTCCGGTGGTCTCCGGGGCAGCCCAGGTGGACCTGTCGGCTAAAGAACTCGTCGAGGCCTCCAGCGAGGACAGGCTGAGGATGCAGACCCAGCTGGCCCTCACCTTCCGTGGCCAGCCTGACGTCGTCAACGTCGAACTCCGGGCAAACCAGGACCTGGTGCGCGTGGAGGATAACGGGTCCGTGCTCCCACCCGTCCGGGACAAGAACGTCCCGGCCCGCCAGATTGCCGTGAATGACGGCCAACTGGTCCGGTACGAGAACAACCGCGTCTCGCCCTTGCCTGATATTCAGTCCGTGGGAGCCCTCGGTCCGGTTTCCCCCGCCGAATCGCCCATATCGCAGTCAGTGGCGTTCCTGAACAGCAGCCGGACCACGTTGTACTCGATCGTGCCGGGCCAGCCAGCGCGGGCACTGACTACCCGCTCCACTCTCACCCACCCGTCGTTCGGGCAGCAGGACTGGGTCTGGACTGCCGGGCCGGGCGCCAATGGGGCGACAGAAGTGCTGGCATACCGCCCATCGGGTGTTGCGGAAGGCGCGGCCATGCCCACCGTAACCCTTGCGCCTGCCTGGCTTGCCGGACGTACCGTCAAAGAGTTCCGGGTGTCGCGCGAGGGGGTGCGGGCACTCGTGATTTCCGAGCAGAACGGGAAGACCCGCGTGCAGGTGACCGGCATCGTCCGCAATGCGGACGGAACCCCCCGTGACCTGACTGCCCCAACAACCCTCCTGACGGACCGGGAACCGGACCAGGGCGTTTGGGTCAGCGACACCACAGTAGCGGTCATGAAAGCATCGGCCACTGACAACGTCACCCCTGAACTGCTTTCCCTGGCAGCATCGCAGCCCCAGCCACTGGCCCCTTGGCCCGGACTCACCGCGATCAGCGCAGGCAACGGACCCGAGGAAATCTTCGGGCAGTCCGCTGACGGTATATTCCAGCGCCTCGGAAACGGCTGGTCGCCCCAGCTGAAGGGACCTGTGGACCCGTCATTCCCGGGCTGAATTTCCGGGCTGACGCCGGTGCCGGCCCTGCGCGAAGCGTGCCCGCCGGGCGGGACATTATCCACATAGGAACCAGACCCACATAGGCGGGGGAGGGCTGGCGCCCGGACACCCCGCACTGAAGGCTTGGTCTGTGACGAGAAGCCCCGACCCCGATCTCCAGCCGTCCGCGCCGGCGTCGGCAAAACACCGGAGCGACTATGCGCAGTGGTGGCCGCGTGCCGCGGACCGGGCAGCGGACTCGGTCCGCGAACTCCTGGCCCTCGCCGCCCCCGTGGAGTGCGTCTGCTGTGGGACGGAAGACTTCACGCTGTGCGGCCCCTGTGAACGGGCGCTGCGCGGGCTCACACGGACTCCGTTTAGGGCCGAGGGACAGGCCCCTGCCCTGATGGATGTGAACGGTTTGGTCATCCTTCCCGTCGTGGCCGCCGGTGTCTATCGCGAGGAGCTCGCGCAGGCTGTGCTGTCGTTCAAGAAATATGGCCAGGGCCACCTCGAGTCGGTGTTGTCCAAAGCGCTGGGAAGAGCCATCAAAAGTGCAGCCGGAACAATGCGGGGATACTGCCTGGTACCCGTTCCCACCACCAACAGCGCATTCAGGAAGCGCGGATTCAGCCCCGTGCACCTCATGCTGCGGAATCTGGACCGCGGCGGGAGCCTCGGTGCGGGGGGTCCTGCCGACGCACTGCGCAAGGGTAGAGGATTCGGACAGAAGCCATGGGCTGACGGTGACCTGTCCGAGCGGCTCCAGTCGCTGGTTCCGGCCCACGCGATGGCCGGAGGCCAAAAAGGACTGGGACGAGGCGCCCGCGCCAAGCGCGTCCGGGGGTCCATGCGGGCCAGGCCGGCGCTCCTCGCCCCGGACATCCGTGGACGCCCATGCATCATCGTGGACGACGTGCTGACCACCGGAGCCACGCTGGCGGAAGCAGCACGTGCGGTCCACCAGGCGGGAGGCGTCGTAGTGGGTGCCGTTGTACTCGCAGCGACACGCCCGCCCGACGTCGGAGATCCACCAACCGTTCCCGGCGCCACAGCAGCGATGGGCGGCTGACTTTGAAAAAAATAAACGAAGAAAAGGTGAATAACGGGTAGCGATGAACTAACGTCGGTTGTGGGTACCAAGATCAGTTGTACCTGTCGATAGCGGCTCGGAAAGGGGCTCGACTGTCAGTCAGATCGGCCCCGGGAAGTGTCGCCGTCGTGTCACCGAAGTCATTTGGAGGGCACCATGGAGTTCATGATCAGCGGACGGAATTTGACGGTTTCAGACCGCTTCCGCGAATACGCCGACGAGAAGATCTCAAAGATCGCATCGCTGGGAGACAAGGTCCAACGGGTGGACGCGAAGGTCTCCAAGGAGACCAAGGCCCGCCAGACCGCAGACTTGCTCACGGTTGAGCTGACTGTCTTGGGCCGGGGCCCCGTCATCCGTGCGGAGGCCAGCGCCGCCGACAAGTTCGCCGCGTTCGATCTCGCCTACAACAAGCTTCTTGAGCGCCTGCGCCGGGCGAAGGACCGCAAGAAGGTCCACCACGGACGGCACACCCCCAAGTCCGTCACCGAAGCGACCGCCAGCCTTGAGCCGGCAAGCGCCACTGAGCCTCTGTACGTGGAGGCGAGCAGCCACCAGGAGCCCCAGGCCGCACCGGTCGAAAAGTCGCCGTACGACGTCGACAACGACATCCCTGCAGGGGATTCGCCGGTCCTGATCCGCCGCAAGGTGTTCCCGGCGGCATCCCTCACGCTCGACGACGCCGTCGACAACATGGAGCTTGTGGGGCACGACTTCTACCTGTTCGTTGATAAGGAAACGAAAGCACCGTCCGTGGTGTACCGCCGCGACGGGTGGACCTATGGCGTCATCAGCCTGGACCAGACATGCGAACCGGGTGAAGCAGCCGTGGAAGAGAAGATCCTTGCCTACCGCTCGGAGGACGAGCCCGCGCGCGCCTGAGCCGCGCGTCCCCCTAAGCTGGTGTTGACCAGCCAACGGAAGGACTGACATGGGCGCATCGCTGAGCCTTAACCAGGCACGGCGGATCGCGCTGGCAGCCCAGGGACTGGACAAGGGACGGCCCGCCGGACCCGTGACTGCACGGGCGGTGGGCCGGACCTTTGACCGGCTCCACCTGGTCCAGATTGATTCCGTAAATGTCGTGGCCCGCAGCCACTATCTGCCTTTCTTTTCCCGGCTCGGAAACTACGACCGCGGCATTCTCCACCGGATGGCTTCCTCGCATCCGCGCAGGATGACGGAGTACTGGGCACACGAAGCCAGTTTCATCCGGCCGGACCACTTCCCGGACCTGCTGCTGTGGCAGAACCGCAAATGGGTGGGGGCCTCAGGCATGGATCCGGAACTCCGCACCGGAGTGGCCGCGAAAGTCCTCGAAGAACTCGCAAAGGGAAAACCCCTGACCGCCGCGGAACTTACCGCCCGGCTGGGCCATGTGGAGGACCGGCAGCGGGACCAATGGGGCTGGAACTGGAATACGGTCAAAAGGGTCCTGGAACATCTGTTTGAGGAAGGCCTGGTTTCCGCGGCCTCGCGGACCGAACAGTTTGAACGGCGCTACGCGCTGACCGCCAGGGTTTATTCCGGGTTCGACGGCGGAGGAGGCGCTGAGGCTGATCCTGCGGCTGCGATGGAACGGCTCATCGATGCCGCGGCCAGGGCCCACGGCATCGGCACCGTCCGCTGCTTCGCGGACTACTTCCGAACGCCCCTGAAGGCGGCCGCCATCGCGGTGCAGCACCTGGTGGAGGACGGCACGCTCGAGCCCGTATCCGTCCGGGGCTGGGACAGGGCGGTCTACCGGCATGTTGACGCCAGGCTCCCTCGCACGGCGACCGGGCGGGCGCTTCTGAGCCCCTTCGACTCGCTCGTGTTTGAGCGCCGGCGCCTGGAGGAGCTGTTCGGATTCCACTACAGGATTGAGATCTACACCCCTGAGGCGAAACGCCGTTTCGGATACTACGTGCTTCCGTTCCTGTTGCGGGACGGCATCGTGGCGAGGGTCGACCTCAAGGCTGACAGGGCGTCCGGGCTGCTCCTCGCGAGGGCGGCGCACGCCGAGCCGGACGCCCCGGCGGACACCGCCGTCGAACTTGCTGCGGAACTGCACCTCATGGCCGACTGGCTGGGGCTTGACCGTGTGGTTGTGCTGCCCTCCGGGGACCTTGCGCCCGCTCTTGCCGCGGCCGTAGCTGCTGGCGAAGCGGGCTATCCGCTCTTAGGGAACAGGCGTAACGTGCCGTGCGTGTCTCCCGTAGACTGAACAGGCCAGAATTCGGCAGCTTGAGACTGGGAGCAACTTCACGTGGCATCACTTATCGAAAAACTTCTCCGTACGGGTGACAAAAAGACCCTGAGGCAGTTGAGGAACTATGCCGATTCCATCAATGCCCTGGAGAGCTCTTTCAAGACCTTCACGGACGCCGAACTGCGTGAAGAAACCGACCGGCTACGGGAACGCCACCAGGACGGCGAGAAGCTGGATGACCTCCTGCCGGAGGCCTTCGCTGCCGTCCGCGAAGCCTCCTCCCGCACCTTGGGAATGCGCCACTTCGACGTTCAGTTGATGGGTGGCGCTGCCCTGCACCTGGGCAATATCGCTGAAATGAAGACCGGTGAAGGAAAGACCCTCGTTGCCACCGCTCCGGCTTACCTCAATGCGCTCGCCGGCAAGGGCGTGCACGTCGTCACCGTGAACGACTACCTGGCCGAATACCAGTCCGACCTCATGGGGCGTGTCTACCGCTTCCTGGGACTGAGCAGCGGCTGCATCCTGTCCAACCAGGACCCCGCCGTTCGCCGTGAGCAGTACGCCGCGGACATCACCTATGGTACGAACAACGAATTCGGCTTCGACTACCTGCGGGACAACATGGCCTGGGACCAGACGGAACTCGTCCAGCGCGGCCACCACTTCGCCATCGTTGACGAAGTGGACTCGATCCTCATCGATGAGGCCCGTACCCCGCTTATCATTTCCGGTCCGGCCCAAGGGGACACCAACCGCTGGTACAGCGAGTTCGCGAAGGTGGTCCTGCGGCTGCAGCCCGAGCAGGATTACGAAGTCGACGAAAAGAAGCGCACGGTCGGTGTCCTGGAGGCCGGCATCGAGAAGGTCGAGGACTACCTTGGCATCCACAATCTTTACGAGTCCGCCAACACGCCGCTGATCGGGTTCCTTAACAACGCCATCAAGGCCAAGGAACTCTTCAAGCGGGACAAGGACTACGTCATCCTCGACGGCGAAGTGCTGATCGTCGACGAGCACACCGGCCGTATCCTTGCCGGCCGCCGCTATAACGAAGGCATGCACCAGGCGATCGAGGCCAAGGAAGGCGTCGAGATCAAGGCGGAGAACCAGACCCTCGCCACGGTCACGCTGCAGAACTACTTCCGCATGTACGACAAGCTTTCCGGCATGACCGGTACCGCCGAGACCGAGGCTGCCGAGTTCATGAGCACCTACAAGCTCGGCGTGGTGGCCATCCCCACCAACCGGGACATGCAGCGCATTGACCAGCCCGACCTCGTCTACAAAAACGAGGCGGTCAAGTTCGATGCCGTCGTTAGGGACATCGCCGAGCGGCACGAAAAGGGCCAGCCGGTGCTGGTGGGTACCACCAGCGTGGAGAAGAGCGAATACCTCTCCCGGCTGCTGGCCAAGGAAGGCATCCGGCACGAGGTCCTGAACGCGAAGAACCACGCCCGTGAAGCGGCCATCGTCGCGCAGGCCGGCCGTAAGGGTGCCGTGACGGTTGCGACCAACATGGCCGGCCGCGGTACGGACATCATGCTCGGCGGAAACGCTGAATTCACCGCGGTCGCTGAATTGGCAGCCAAAGGCCTGGATCCGGAAGAAAACTCGGAAGAATACGAGGCCGCCTGGCCTGCGGCGTTCGAGGCGGCCAAGCAGGCGGTCAAAGACGAACACGAGGAAGTCCTGGACCTGGGCGGACTCTACGTCCTCGGCACTGAACGCCACGAGTCCCGCCGCATCGACAACCAGCTCCGCGGACGTTCAGGACGCCAGGGCGACCCGGGCGAGTCGCGGTTCTACCTTTCCTTGACGGATGACCTGATGCGCTTGTTCAATTCGGGCGCAGCGGAACGGCTGATGAACAGTTCCGTTCCTGACGACGTTGCCCTGGAGTCGAAGCTGGTTTCGCGGGCCATCGCATCTGCCCAGGGCCAGGTCGAGGGCCGCAACGCGGAACAGCGCAAGAACGTCCTGAAGTACGACGACGTCCTCAACCGCCAGCGTGAAGCCATCTACGGGGACCGCCGCCGGATCCTCGAAGGCGATGACCTGCACGAGAAAGTGCAGTTCTTCCTTGAAGACACCATCACCGCGCTCATCGACGCAGCAACGGCCGAAGGCACCGGGGACGACTGGGACTTCAACCAGCTCTGGACCAACCTCAAGACGCTGTACCCGGTCAGCGTGACTTCCCACGACGTCATCGACGAGGCCGGCGGCAAGTCCCGCATCACGGTGGACTTCCTGAAGGAGGAGATTCTTTCCGACGCGCGCCTGGTCTACCAGGCCAGGGAAGAGGCCATCGGCTCAGAGAGCATGCGCGAACTGGAGCGCCGGGTGGTGCTTTCCGTGATCGGCCGGAAGTGGCAGGAGCATCTCTACGAGATGGACTACCTGAAGGAAGGCATCGGCCTCCGCGCCATGGCACAGCGCGACCCGCTCGTGGAATACCAGCGCGAGGGGTTCATCATGTTCCAGGCCATGATGGAGGCCATTAGGGAGGAGAGCGTCGGCTTCCTGTTCAACCTGGAGGTCGAGGTCACTCCTGCCGAAGACGTCGTCGTGGCCGACGGTGCCGGTGAGCACACGGAGCACCACGAGCCGCAAATCCACGCTGCCGGACTGGAAGCGCCGGAGAAGCCGGCCCAGCTGCAGTACACCGCGCCGGGCGAAGACGGCGCCAGCCAGACCCGTGTTGAAGGCAGGTCGTCGGGGCGCTCCGGAAACCCGGCCAAGGCTGCCCAGGACGGCGCACGCAAGCCGGCGGCCAAAAAGAAGAAGCGTTAGGGATTGAGGGCTGGTCGAACAGCAGCGGGTTGAATACGGGTGAAGACCGGAACTGTTGTTCCGGTCTTCACCCGTATTCAACCGTGTTTGGATGCTTGAACCGTGAGTTGGCGTTCATGACGATCAGTCAACCGATCTCCAGTGCCGTGATGCGCCACACCTGGTTGCTGCGCTCAAGCCTCACAGCGACTGCGCGGACCCTCAGTTCATCCACGACCACGGCACTTGCCTCGTAGATCCCGGCAGCGACTTCGCAGGCGCGGACCGAGCGGACTACTGGGTTGCGGTGCAGGCGACCTGCTGTGGGGGAGGGACCGGCAGCAAGCCGACGGGTCAGCGCCGCGCGGTGCTGCAATGAGGCCAGGCACCGTTGGTCAAGCCTTCGAGAGAGTTGCTGGACAGGCCGTGTTCCTGCCAGCACTTCGATGGCGGCTTGAACCGTCCCGCGGGTAATCGCGCAGACTTCCCTGTTCTCGCCCGCAATCCGCAGGGAACGCCCGTTATCGCCGGCTCCGGCCGGATTTGTTGGCCGCGGCCCTGGCGGTGCGTCGGCCGGACGATGACCCGCGGACATCTCGTCCGTTGCCGGAACTGCTGCCAGCCGGCGGGCGGGCGGAATACCGGGTGCGGAACGTTCCGATGCCGGTGATGTAGGTGCCAGGTGCAGTGCGCTCATGTCGTTCCTCTGATTGATGGCGAATAGTTGATGGTGGCCTGTGGCGGATTCAGGGTCAGGATGGAGGCCTGAGGACCTGGCCCGGGAGAAGTGCATCGGGGCGGTCTCCTATAACCGCCCTGTTGGCCTCATACCATCGGGGCCATTCCATGGCGATATCGAGATCGGACGCGCGGCCGCCGCCCAGGTGCCTGGCCGCAATACTCCAGAGCGAGTCTCCGGCAACCACTGTGACGTGCCCGTCGTCGACAACCGGCTGTGGACGGCTCCCGGGTTGGGCCGCCAGCGGCCCCGGGCTCACGAGGGGCGCATTCGGCTTCCACCGTGGATCCGCCTTCTCGCCGGATGTGGAGATCGCCGGCAACACGGACACCAGGGCGGCGCGGCCCGCCACGGCGTCGGGTGACGACGTGGTTGGTGCCCACCCGGCGGATGGCGAAGAACTCGGGCTGAGGTCCCGGGCATGCTGTTCCGTGGGGGCCCAAACAGCTGCAGCTGCGGGCGTGGTTGGACTCCACTGAGGGGCGGCGGGATCCGTAGCGGCCTGGGCGAAAGGTGCGCCCAGTAGGTGCAGTCCCACTGCGGCGAGAGCGAGTCTGCGCATGAAGGCGGGGCTGAACTTTCCCGTGATTTCTGCGGCTCGGCCGTTCCCGGTGCGCTCGAGGGCGGCAGACGCAAACGCTATAACCATCGACAGGACCCACCAGGTGACCACGATGAGTCCGGCGGTGTTGACGACAAATCCGAGCAGGTCTTCGAAGCCAAGTGACTGGGCCTTCGCGGATGACCGCTGCCAGCGTTCCATCAGTGAGGCGCCGGTGGCCGCCAGAAAGAATCCCAGGAGCAGAATCGCCGCCGCCAGGGATGCGTCCGAGCCAAGCATCCTGCCCCGTGAAACCGCCATGTGCCCGCTCCTTAGTCGTTTGATGCTTTTTGATGTTGTTTGATGCAACTGAACCTAGTTTGAACTTGCTCTTCAAGTTTTGTCCAGTCATTTGTTTTTTGGTCGCCCGGTGAGGCGCGTGAATTGACCGCTGGCCTGCCCCGGCCTAGATTTGCGGCATGCGTTGGGATGCCTTGTTTGGAGACATGGAGGCGCAGCTGGCCTCGGTTGACCGCCTGGACCTTGAATCGGAAATCTCCGAACGGTCGCGGGCGGAGGTTGCGGGCGTCGAGCTGGCCGACAGATTGCGCGGATCCATGGGGCTTAGGGTGGCGGTCCACTTGGTATCCGGCGCCGTGTTCGAGGGAACACTGGGCCACGTGGGTGGAGAGAGCCTGCTCCTCAACGACCATCATCATCAGGTGCTGGTTCCATTTGCGGCGGTTTCCCGCTATCACGGCCTGGGGAGGCTGGCAGTGTCGGAGCCGTCGTCGGTCAGGCGCAAATTGGGACTCGCCAGCGCCCTTCGTGCGCTGGCGCGCGACAGGGCTGATCTTGCGGTGGTCCTCGTCGGTGGCACGCAGGAAGCTGCGGTGCTGAGCGGCGTCATCGACCGCGTGGGGCGGGATTACTTGGATCTGGCCTTAACCCGGCCCGGAGAAGCCCGCCGCGCGGCCAACGTCAGCCAGATTGCGTCGGTACCTTTTTCCTCGCTTGGTGCGTTACGGTCCGTCCGCGGCACGGAAGGTCATCAGTAGGACGGCGCGCCCTCGGCCGCCCCTGGTTCAGACGGACTTGGCTTTGGCTTCCTGGATCATGCGGTCTGCCTCCGCATAGCGCTCTTCGATGTACTGTTCCAGCATCTTCTCTTCCACGCGCCACTGTCCGCGTCCGCCCACTTGGATGGCCTTGAGTTCGCCGCTTCGCACGAGTGCATAGGCTGCCGGGGAATTGATCTGCAGCTGTTCCGCTACGTCTGCGAGGGTGAGGAATCGGGGCATGCCACTATTTTGCCACCAATGACGTCGAATGATGCGGTTATCCACAGTTTGGCACTGTTTGGACTTGTGACTTTCGATCCTGCCGTTTTGCCGTAACAATGAGGGAGTCCGGCGCAGAACCAGCCCGGTCGGCACCGAGGGGGGAGCGGTACGTGAGTTCAAGTACGACGACGGCAGTCAGGCTGAAGAAGCCGTCCTGGAAGGATCCGCGGCTCCTGCTCGGATTCCTGCTGGTGATGGCGTCCGTGGCGGGCGTTGTGTCGCTGGTCGGTGCTGCCGACCGGACCACCGAGGTGTACGCGGCAAGAGGGTCGATCGCCGTGGGGGAGAAGCTCACGCCTGAGAACGTCAACCGGGTGAAAGTCAGGCTCGGCGACGTCGAAGCCCACTACGTCACCGCCGAGGCCGGACTGCCAGAAGGCATGGTTGCGGTACAGCGGATTGGCCCGGACCAGCTGGTGCCACGGGAGAGCCTCGGCCGGCCCGATGCGTTGAACCGCAAGCCGGTCGCCATCACCATTGACGAGGCGCTGCCGGAACAAGTGGCGGCCGGTTCGCGGGTGGACGCCTGGGTGGCCTTGCCTGATGCCCGTAACGGGTTCAACGAGCCGAAATTGTTGCTGCCCGGGGCCGAAGTCGCTGAGGTCACTCCCGGATCGACCACCTTGGGGTCGTCCCGGTCCACCGTGGTCATGGTCCTCGTTACCGACGAGCAGATGCCCAGTCTGCTGGGAGCGCAGGCGAACAAGGCCAAGATATCGGTGGTCTGGAACCCGGGCGGTGAAACCCCGTGAGTATTCCGGTGGTCACGGTCGGGCAATCACGCGAGGACCTTGTCGGAGGCCTGGAACGCCTCCATGGACCAGTCACTGTGGTGCGGAGATGCTCGGAACTGGCGGAACTGCTGGCCGCCTGCCAAAGCGGACTCGCACGGGCGGCCGTCGTCGCGGAGGGGAGTGACGAACTGACGGCTTCGCTTGTCGACCGGCTCACCGCCGTCGGCGTCGTGATTGTTGCGTTGACGGACAGCGCCACAGAAACGGCGAGGCTGACCGCGATCGGCGTCACGGCTGCGCCGGCGGGGGTGGACTCTGCAGCGCTGGCAGGCAGGATCTCGGGTGCGGTTGCCCAGTGGGCCCTTCCCGGGTCGGTTCAGGCTGGTGACAGCGGCTTCGCCGACACCGGTGCAGCCATTCGAACCTTGCCGGGCGAGGGAGATGACCTTCCGGCCGAGCCGTCCGGCGCCGGCCAGGTCCTCGCCGTCTGGGGTCCTGCCGGGTCACCGGGCCGGACACTGGTGGCAGTCAACATGGCAGGTGAATTGGCCGCAGCAGGCAACTCGGTGCTCCTGATCGACGCTGACAGCTACGGAGCGAGCGTTGCGGGACTGCTGGGACTGCTCGACGAATCTGCCGGGTTGGCCCAGGCCTGCCGGTTGGCCGACCTGGGGCAGCTGGATGCCGACGCCTTGCTAAAGATCGCCACGTCCGTCGCCCTCAAACCAGGCACGCTTCAGGTCTTGACAGGGATCACACGCGCAGACCGCTGGACCGAGTTGCGCGCATCTGCCCTTGGTGCAGTCTTTGAGAAAGCCCGTGAGGTGGCGGACTACATTGTCGTTGACACTGGCTTCTGCCTCGAGGCAGACGAGGAACTCAGTTTTGACACCATGGCACCGCGAAGGAATGCCGCTACCCTCCGAAGCCTTGAACTCGCGGACACTGTTTATGCTGTGGGATCGGCCGATTCCATCGGCGTGCCACGGCTGGTTCGCGGCCTTTCCGAGCTCGAAGCGGCGGTTCCGCAGGCATCACCAAGGGTGATCCTGAATAAAGTCCGCGCCTCGGCCGTCGGACGCTTCCCCGAGCGCCAGCTCCGGGAGGCGTGGGAGAGGTACGGGCCGGCGGAAGGCATTGCCTCGTTCCTTCCCTCAGACAACGCAGCGTGCGACGCGGCACTGTTGTCCGGAAGCCTCTTGCTCGAGGCCGCACCCGAGTCCGGGCTGCGTTATGCGATAGCCGAAACGGTTTGTGCACCTGTCCAGCAAAAGCGCCGATCCTCTGTCTTTTCTTCCACAGCGAAGCGTCACCTAAAGGGCTAGGCTCGCCATAAGGGTTGCAAAGAGGCAACTATGAACTTGTGATGGAGGCGTTTGTCGATGTCGTCTGGGTCCAGCGTGGAGGATCAGTCCGTTTTGCTCGGAGCCCGTGAAGGGTACTTCGGAGACTACTACGAGCACCTTGCGGAGGAGGATTCCCGGGCGTACTCACCGGACGTCCTGGCTGCCCGCGCCGAAACCCACCGGGAAGTGGCTGCTGTCCGTGTGCCGGGCACCGCCAACGTGCGGATCGTGGACGAAGCCGACTGCAGCGTGGTGTACATCGTCACGGACGATATGCCGTTCCTGGTGGACTCCGTCAACGCCGAGCTCGTGCGCCAGAACTCGGCCATCCACCTCGTCCTTCACCCGCTGTTTGTGGTTACGCGCAACCGCGAAACCGCGCGACTGACAAAAGTGGACAGGGTCCCGTCCAGTATTGGTATCTCCAGCGGCGACACGGCAGCGATGCCAAGCCTGTCACACCTGATTGCCCAGGGCGACAACGCCTCGCACATGGAGTCGTGGATCGCCGTCGAAATCGGTCCTGCCAGCGAGGAAGCGCATGGACGGCTCATCGAAGGCATCGAACGAGTCCTTGGGGACGTCCGGTCCGCTGTGGAGGACTGGCCCAAGATGCGCAACAAGGCGCTCCAGATCGCCCAGGACCTGGACAAGGTGGCCAACCCATCGCAGATCGAGGAACTGCGCCAGGCCCAGGACCTCCTCCGGTGGCTCGACGACGGGAACTTCACCTTCCTTGGCTACCGCGAATACGACCTCGTCAATGAGTCCGGCGAGGACGTGCTGGAACTGCGCGAGGAAAGCGGCCTCGGGCTGCTGCGCAGCGGCGCCGACGGACACCACGTCCAGCACCTCACCGTTGCGGGCCGCAGGAAGGCCCGTGAAAAGCGCGCCTTGGTCATCACCAAAGCCAATTCCCGCTCCACGGTGCACCGCCCCGCGTACCTCGACTACATCGGAGTCAAGAGCTTTGACGCCGCCGGAAACGTCAACGGCGAGCAGCGGTTCATCGGTCTTTTCGCCACCAGCGCCTACGCCGGCTCGGTCAGGAACATTCCGATTGTCCGCGAGAAGGTTGAAGCCGTCCTGCGCAGCGCCGGATTCCCGCCGCACTCGCACTCCGGCAAAGACCTGCTGGGTATTCTCGAAACCTACCCCCGCGATGAGCTGTTCCAGATCGAGGTATCGGACCTTGCCGCGACGGCAACCGGGATCCAGCGGCTGCAGGAACGGCGGCGCACGCGGCTGTTCCTGAGGCCTGATATCTACGGCCGCTTCATGTCCGCACTCGTCTATCTGCCCCGTGACCGGTACACCACCAACGTGCGCCTCCGCATTGAGCAGGAGCTCCGCGAGACGTTCCATGCCGTCTCCATTGACTACGAAGCCAGGATGACCGAGTCTGCGTTGGCCAGGCTGTTCTTCCGTATCCGGTTGCCCAAGGATGCCGATGTCAGCGACGTCAATGTCGAAGAGCTTGAGAAGAGGCTGGTCCGGGCAGCGCGCTCGTGGAGCGAAGGCATTACCGAGGTGCTGCGTGCCAGCGCCACCGATGACGACAATAAAGGGCTTGCCTCGGCCTGGGCCGAGGCCTTCCCGGCCACCTACCGCGTGGACTACGAGGTTGAGGACGCCCTGACGGACATCGCGCGGTTCGAGAAGTACGGGTCGGCTGCCGAGCTGGCCGAAAAGGGCACGCAGGAGCGGCCCGGGGTGCACGTGTACCTGCCGGAGGGTGCCGGAGCCACGTTGGAAGAGGACGCGCGCGTCAAGCTTTACATGCTTGAGCCGAAGAGCCTTAGCCAGATTCTGCCGTACTTCCATAACCTTGGCCTTGAAGTGCTCGATGAACGGCCCTTCGAGATCGAGACCGCGGACAAGCGGGACTTCTTCCTGTACGACCTGGGCCTTAAGTACCCCGCTGGCGTGGCTCCCCTCGGGACCGGCCAGTTGTTGGCGGAAGCTTTCGGCGCCGCCGTTTCCGGTGACGTCGAGTCGGACAGCTTTGACCGGCTGGTCCTGCGCGAGGGCATGCACTGGCGCCAGATTGTGGTCCTCCGTGCCTACGCGAAATACATGCGCCAGATGGGCAATACGAACTCGTTCGGATTCATTGCCGACACGCTGCTGGCCAATCCCGACGTGACCCGCTCACTGAGTGCACTCTTCGCGGCGCGCTTTGACCCCGCCATCGGTGACGATGTCCGGGCGGCGCGCCAGGTAACCGTACGCGCGGAGCTGGCGGCCGCTATTGAGCAGGTCGCCACGTTGGACGCAGACCGTGTGCTCCGGACGTTTGCGAACCTCATTGAGGCCACACTCCGCACCAACTTCTACCAGCAGAAGCCGTACCTGAGCTTCAAACTGAATCCCGCCGCGATCGACGGGCTGGCCTTCCCGCGCCCGATGTTTGAAATCTGGGTGTACTCGCCCAGGGTGGAAGGCGTGCACCTGCGTTTCGGCAAGGTGGCCCGTGGCGGGCTCCGCTGGTCCGACCGGCGCGAGGACTTCCGCACCGAAATCCTTGGCCTTGTGAAAGCTCAGACCGTCAAGAATGCCGTCATTGTGCCCACCGGCGCCAAGGGCGGATTCTTCGCCAAGCAGCTCCCGGACCCTGCGGTCGACCGGACGGCGTGGATGGCGGAGGGCGTGGAGAGCTACAAGACCTTCATCCGCGGTCTGCTGGACCTTACGGACAACCTGATCACCACTCCGGACGGCGAAGCTGTGGTTCCGCCGGCCGACGTCGTCCGCCACGACGACAACGACAACTACCTCGTTGTCGCTGCAGACAAGGGAACGGCAACGTTCTCGGACATCGCCAACGGGCTCTCGGCAGAGTACGGCTTCTGGCTGGGGGATGCCTTCGCCTCCGGCGGCTCCGTGGGCTACGACCACAAAGCCATGGGGATCACGGCCCGCGGCGCGTGGGAATCGGTCAAGCGCCACTTCAGCGAACTGGACCTGGACACGCAGTCTGAGCCGTTTACGGTGGTGGGCGTCGGCGATATGTCCGGCGATGTGTTTGGCAACGGGATGCTGCTTTCGCAACACATCCGGCTGCTGGCAGCATTCGACCACCGCCACATCTTCCTGGATCCGAATCCCGATGAGGCGTCATCCTACGCAGAACGGCGGCGGCTCTTCGACCTGCCCCGGTCCTCCTGGGACGATTACGACAAATCCCTCATCAGCGAAGGAGGTGGCATCTTCGGACGGCAGGCAAAGTCCATTCCTGTCTCCGACCAGGTGCGGGTCGCCCTCGGGCTGCCTGACGGCACCACCGAACTGAGCCCGCCGGAACTCCTTCGCGCCATTCTCCTGGCGCCCGCGGACCTGCTCTACAACGGCGGTATCGGAACATACGTCAAGGCAAGCACCGAAACGCATGCCGAGGTGGGGGACAAGGCGAACGACGCCATCCGCGTTGACGGCCGGGACCTCCGCGTCAAAGTGGTGGGCGAAGGCGGAAACCTGGGCATGACCCAGCGCGGACGTATTGAGGCAGCACTTCAGGGCGTCATCCTGAACACCGACGCCATCGACAACTCGGCCGGCGTCGACTGCTCGGACCACGAAGTTAACATCAAGATCTTTGTTGACCGGATGGTCGCCGCGGGCAAGCTGGAGGCCGCAGAGCGGGCGGACTTCCTGGCATCCATGACGGATGAAGTAGGGCGGCTCGTCCTGGAAGACAACATCGACCAGAACATCCTGCTCCTCAACGACCGCATCCGTGTTGCGGAGTGGAGCCCCAGCTACGAGCGCCTCATGGACTGGCTGGAGAAATCCGCCGACCTCAAGCGCGATCTTGAAGCGCTGCCCACAACGGCGACGCTTCGGGAACGCCTGGAACAGGGGCAGGGGCTGACCTCGCCCGAGCTGTCGGTTCTGGCGGCTTACGCGAAGATCGAACTCGCCACTGCCCTGCGTGAGAGCGATCTCGCTGACGACCCGTGGTTCAGGCAGACTCTGCGTTCGTACTTTCCCAAGCAGCTTCGGGAAAGGTTCGACGCCGAGCTCGACACCCATCCGCTGCGGCGGGAGATCATCGCCACGGTGGTGGCGAACGACATGATCAACCTCGGCGGCATTACGTTCGCGTTCCGCACCATTGAAGAGACCTCGGCCAACGAAGCAGCCGTGGCCAAGGCATTCGTCGCCCTCCGCGAAATTTACGAGCTGGACGTCATGGTGGGAGAGCTCAACGAACTGCCGGCGTCCTTCCCGACCGAACACTGGAGCACCGTACACCTGGATATTCGCCGGCTCCTTGACCGCGCGGTCAGGTGGGTCCTGGGCCAGGGGAGCGCCTCCCGGCCGATTTCGGAAATCGTGGACGAATTCAAGCCGCTGATGGATCCGATGCGTGCCCGTCTCCTCGATTACCTGCGTGGTGAGGACCGTGCGCGCGTGGCCGCCTGGCTGGAAAAGGCCCGCAGCTGGGAACTTCCGGAGGATCTTGCACACCGCTGGGCCGAACTGTTCGAAAGCTTCGTGCTGCTCGACATCGCCAAGATCGCCCATGTCAGCCCGGAGCCGGTGGAAAGCATCGCGCACGTGTACTACACGGTATTCGACCGCTTCCATGTGGACTCGCTGCTGGAACGGATCACCAAACTTCCGAGGCGTGACCGCTGGCAGGCACTTGCCCGTGCTGCCTTGCGTGATGACCTGTACTCCACGATTTCGGACATTACGACGTCGGTCCTTGAGTCGACGTCGGCCGGAGTCCCCGCGGAGGACCGGGTACTGGACTGGGAAGGTCTGAATGCCGAGCAGCTGAACCGTGCCAGGAGCATGTTTGACGAGGTCAACTCACTCGAAGCGGACGATATGGCGTCACTGTCGGTAGCATTGAGGCTCTTGAGGTCAATCGTCCGACGCTAGGGACCCGTTCCAAGCGTCGAATATGGAGGTGTAGTGGCAATCTTTACGGACCCCATCAGGGAACACGCTGATTTTGGGCCGGGGGATGCCGAGTGGCTGCACCTCCTGGTGGGCGACTGGCAGATGGTCGCCGACCTCGCCTTCGCCGACCTCGCATTGTGGTTTCCGCATCCTGAGTTCGGTTACGTGGCGCTGGCCCACGTCCGCCCCTCCACCACGCATACGGTGTTCCACGCCGACTTCGTGGGGGAGGGGATCAGGTCGGATCTGCAGCCGCTGGTTGATAAGGCCTGGAGCAGCCGGACCATCGAGCGTTCCAGTGAAACCAACTGGAGCAGTGATATGGCCCTCCGGGTTGAAGCCGTTCCCATGGTGAGAAACGGCCGGACGCTGGCTATCGTGACCACACACATGGACCTGTCCAGTTCGCGGATGCCGTCCCGGCTCGAACTGACCTACCGGCAGTGCGCCTACGACCTGCTGCGCATGGGAACCCTCGGCCTGTGGCCCGACTTCGCTTCGCCCACCGGATCCCGCCGCGGCGCGCCGCGGGTGGGAGACGGTCTGATCCGGCTCGACGCAGACGGAATTGTGCAGTACGCCAGCCCCAACGGCGTCTCCGCATTCCGGCGGCTAGGCGACGGTGAATCCCTTGAGGGGAGGTCGCTGGCAGAAGTCACTGCGGGGCTGTTGAGGGACCGTCGCATGGTGGACGAAACCCTGCCGCTCGTCGTGACCGGGCGGATGCCTTGGCGCAGCGAAATTGAATCCCGGGGAGTCAGCCTGTCACTGCGGGCTATCCCGTTGCGCGATGAGCAACAGCGGTTTGGGGCCCTGGTGCTCTGCCGTGACGTCTCTGAGCTACGGCGCCGGGAAATGGAACTTGTGACCAAGGACGCCACCATCCGCGAGATCCACCACCGTGTGAAAAACAACCTGCAGACGGTTGCTGCCCTGTTGCGGATGCAGTCACGCCGGATGGTCAGCGATGAAGCCAAGCAGGGCCTTGAGCAGGCCATGCGACGAGTTGCAACCATTGCCCTTGTCCACGAGACGCTGTCCCAGGGACTGACGCAGAGCGTCGACTTCGATGAGCTGATTGGGCGGCAGTTCCGTCTTTCCGCTGAAGTCGCTTCACCCTCGCAGCAGGTCAAGACTGCCAGGTCCGGCCTGTTCGGTGAGCTGCCCAGCGATTTCGCCACCCCGCTGGCTCTGGTGATCAACGAGCTGGTGACGAACGCCGTGGAACATGGCCTGGAGGGTAGGACGGGAACTGTCTGGCTGCTGGCTGACCGCTCAGAGGGCGAGGACGGAGACGAGCTCCTGACCGTCACGGTGGCCGATGACGGCGTCGGACTGCCCGACACGCCCCACGTCGAAGGCCTGGGACTGCAGATCGTCCGCACCCTCGTCACGAGCGAGCTCGGCGGAAGTATCCAGTGGAAACCGCGTGAGGGTGGCGGCACTGCCGTGCAGATCATCCTGAACCTGCAAAAGCGCTGAGCTACAGGATCCCTTGAAAGGGAAAGCAGCCGCGGACTGTGAAGTCCGCGGCTGCTTCCTTGTGGCCCGAAGGGCCCAGATTCATCCGGTCAGGAGGCCCGACGGGCGCGGGCAGCGCGGCGCTTGAGGGCCCGGCGCTCGTCTTCGCTCATTCCGCCCCAAACGCCGGCGTCCTGTCCCGATTCGAGGGCCCACTGAAGGCAGGTGTCCACCACGGGGCAGCGGCGGCACACACTTTTGGCTTCCTCGATCTGCAGGAGAGCGGGCCCGGTGTTTCCTACTGGGAAGAAAAGCTCCGGGTCCTTGTCGAGGCACGCTGCGCGGTTACGCCAATCCATGCTGATCAGTCACTCCATTCCTGGGAACTCGTTGGAAGCATCTTGTGAAAATATTCACTAGAGGCTACATAAGAAAGGGACCCTGCCGGGTCCCCTTGGTCATCTGAATTAAGCGTGTCATGTTAACGCTGTGTAAACAAGGGGTAATCGTCTAAGAAGTGCCTCTTAAGCGTGAGCGATACGTCACATAGGTCGCCAGCGCCCTCCCCGCTAACCGACTATGTCCGGTAGGGTGCCAGTGTGTCAAGACCCCCAGAGAACCACTCCGGCCCCATTCCTGCTGCCCCGGGAGCCCGGGCCGCGCGGCCGCGGACGGTCATCGTACTGTCCCTGATCGTCGCAGCGGAGGCGACGGCTCTCCTTGTGGCAGCGGGCTGGTATGCCGTTCAGCTGCTCACGGGGGCGCCGGTGCTTTCTTTCTGGGGCGCTGTTTTTACCCTGGCACTCCTGCTTTCCTTTGCGGCCTGGCTTTACGCTGTTGCGTATTTTCTTTTCCGGGGATTCCGGTGGCCGCGTGCCGGGGCCCTGGTAGCCCAATTGTTTGTCCTGACCATAGGATTTCCGACGCTCACCGGCGGATACATCGCCGCGGGATTCGCCATGCTGGTTCCGGCTGTCGTTGCAATGGTGCTGTTGTTTAACAAGAGAGTCATCAGCTTTGCTTCGAGGGCCGGAGGGGCGCCCCCCGCGTTGTGACCTGCGGGCGCAGGCCAGCTGCCAGTTGGACCGGTGTTGTCCTGCCCTCTGCAATGACGACGGCCCGCCCGGGCGGCGGGTTGGCCTCCACTTCGAAGCGAATGCCGAAGAATTCTCCGTCCATGATGGTTCGTGGTGCGACCAGGATGCCGGTGCCTTGCCCGCGGGCCTGTGCAGCCACCGGCACCCTCTGGCTGAGCGTCGGGCTGAACCCCGCAGTCATTATTACCGTGAACCCGAGCCCGTGCAGGGCCGCGATGTGACGGTTCGTTTCCGGTGTCTGCAAGTCGGCATCGTCCACTAGCAGGACTGAGCCTTTGTTGAGACCGCCGGAATCAGCGCTTGCCAGGACGTCCGCCCAATAGCTGGCGGCGGTCTCCTCCGTACCGGGAAAGAACCATCCGGGAACTTCGGCGTTGAGCGGCGGGAGGGCGGCAAGAAAGGAACTCTTACCGGAACAGGGACCTCCCAGGACAGGCAGGACGCTTCCGGGCGGCAACCGGACAGTTGCGGGGACAAGTTCGTCACCGCCGATACCGACGACAATTCTGCGGTCTTTGGTACCGCCCCGACCGCCGGCAGCGCGGTTGGACG
The DNA here is from genome assembly GCF_000876655.1 of Arthrobacter sp. SPG23. Lineage (GTDB taxonomy): Bacteria > Actinomycetota > Actinomycetes > Actinomycetales > Micrococcaceae > Arthrobacter. Next base: position 158,274 of record NZ_JYCN01000021.1, on the reverse strand, counting down.
GTGACGCAGTGTCCGCCGTGACACGCGCGAGCACATCGGACACGCTCAGGCGCGGGGGCAAGGCTTCGATTCTGAAGGGCCTGGCTGCCGGTTCCTTCACCATCGCCGGTTTTGCCATGCCCGCTGCGGGCGCGGCATAGAACTGGGCCACCGAGCCCGGGCTGCCAGTGAACGGGCCGAATACCACCGCCCGTCCGCGGACCATCGCGACGTCAGGCAGCCGCGGCCATGCAAGTCGGCCCTCCTCGGTGGAACCAGTGGGAAAGTACGCCCGGTTGGGGACGGATGCGAAGTACCGGGCTGTTACCAGCTCCCGGTCTCCGGCAATGAGCACCGTCACGCCTGCCCGCGCACCGTCCCGGATGATGTCCTGGACCAGGTCTTCCGCCCAGGCCAGTGGACCCGCCCGGAGCGACGAAGCCCACGAGCCCCAGCCGGCAAGTACGAGGACAAGCGGTGGCCGGACATCCTTCGTGGGGCGGCTGAGCCTCAGGGACAGTTCGAGTGCAACGCGCTCCAGGATCCGCACAGCCCGGCGGAGTTCGTGAAGGCCTGCCGCCGCGCCCACCCGCGGCAGGGAACGGGCGGCGCCGAAGGAGTTTCCGGCGTCGAGCAGGTAGACGTGCGATTCAACGTCGTGCCCGATCAGCTGTTGCAGCGTTAGGTCCAGGGCTTCGTCCACCCCGCTCCCCGTTCCGCCAACGAGGGCCAGATGCCCGTGGCCGGACGGTTGCCATGCCAGCCGGGAAACGCGCTGCCGGTCGGGTTCGTCCAACAGTCCTAGCTGTATGGACCAGACACCGGAATCGGAACCGCCGTCCGCCCCGTCCGTGCCGTGAGCGCCGTCCGTGCCGTGCGCGCCGGACGGGGGAAGGGGTACCGTCGATGGCAACGGCATGGCCACTGGCCGACGGGGTGCAGCGCCTCCCAGGCCGCCCCAGAGTTGCACCAGCGATTCGATAAGAGGGCCGGCTGCCCGGGCAGGAGACGGCGGCAGGCAAGGGGCCGCATGCCCGGCCCTGCCCGACGCGGATGCCCAAAGGGACTCCGCTGCGCCGCGAACACGGATCGAGGAAGCACTCACCGCTGTTTCGGCGCCAGCCAGGGAGGCTGCCTGAAATTCGACTGGATCCTCCGTCCCTCGGGCGAAGTAGGCGCGCCCTGGACTGGACAGCGGAATTCCCGCGGCCAGCCTGGAATTGATGATGTCCACCGATTCCGTCTCCGACTGGACGCGCAACGCAATGCTGGTAGTGACGTTGGCGCGGATATCTGCCGTAAGCGCCCCTTGGGGTCGCTGCGTGGCCATGATCAGGTGTACGCCCAGCGACCGTCCGATCGCCGCAATTCGCATCAGTTCCTTCAGGGCTTCGGGAGCATCTTCGACGAGCATTCTAAATTCGTCGATGATGAGGATCAGATGAGGAAGCGGGCCGGCCGGGCAGCCAATTGCCCTGTACCCGGCCAGGTCCGGCGCCTGCACGCCGGACAGCATTTCCTCCCGGTGCCGGATTTCGGCACGCAGGGAGGTGAGCGCGCGGTCAAGTTCGTGCCTCGTGAGGTCCGTGAGCATGCCCACACAGTGGGGAAGTCCGGTCAACGGTCCCAAGCCGGAGCCGCCTTTGAAATCAATAAAGAGGAAGTTGATCCGTTCCGGCGGGTAGCTAAGGGCCAGTCCGGCCGTCAGGCTCCTGAGGAGTTCAGACTTACCGGAACCCGTGGTTCCGGCCACCAGAAAATGCGGGCCGTCCGACTCGAGGTCCAGCATGCGGGGACCTTGGGCCGCCATGCCGATGGGAACGGAGAGGCCCGGACTCAGGTGGCCGGTAGCCCAACGGGCCGACGTGTCTGCCGTGGTCCCCGGAAGGACATCGGACAAGGTGCAGTTCGGCGGCACCGCAGGTCCGGAGCTCGGGCTGCGCTCAAACTGCGGGGCCATGCTTCGGCAGTATCGATCGAAAGGTTGCTCGGGGACAAGGTCGGGCAGGAAGGACGTCCATGAGTCGGCAGCGCACACCCGGGCGGTAGTTCCTCTCAGCTCGATCACCGTGCCCGACTTCGCGGATCCATCCTGTGCGCAGTCAACAACATGCCAGCCGCGGCTGATCGCGGCCGTATATATACCGGGAGAACCGGCATGGTGGTCGACACCGCCGGTCAGTATCAGCACGCCGCGTTCCCGCGTCCGGTCGATGCCCCGCTGCAGTACCTCTGTCGTCGTCCGGAGGTTGGACGAGAGCGTCACGGGCGCAAGGTAGCGGGAGGTCAGCGGGAGGGACCGGGGCGACCCATGCACCAGGACCCGGATGCGTGATGAAGACCGGCAACTGGTGAGCTGCATGATCAGGAACCGGACCAGACCCGCGACATCTTGCTGCGGACCGCGGACAGATGTGAGGTCTGGAAGCGGAAGGATGAAGGGCATGAGCCGCAGTGCCGGCGCCTCGAACTCCGGGTCGGCCGGATCCATGCTGATGTTGGCCGGTTGTTCCGCGAGCCCGAGTCGCAGGGCGACGTCGTCGGGTGCGTCGGGACCTTGTGCAGGGCCGGTTTGGTCGCCTTGGCCCCTGAGGACGAGTTCGGCGGCGGACGGCGCGGCCCGGCGTCGTCGTTGGGTGTCGTCTTCGACGGCGGCAGCGACCAGTGTCTTGAGGCGGCGCCGCTGGCGGCGGCCGGCCATCAGGGGAATGAGCACGGAGACTGCAGAAACTGCCGTGAAGGCCAGGAACATCCACATTCCGGTGATGACCGCAAGACCCACGCCAATGAGCAACGGGAGAACCGCGGTGACGAGGAGAACGCCCCTGTTGCCGCTATCCGGCCGATGCGGAATCTTCAAGGGTTCAGCCACGCTGGATCCGGCAGCGTCCCACTCCGGAAGCCGATGGGTCGGCCCGGCGCCAAACACAATGGACAGCGTGGAGTTACCGCAGCTGATGAGTGAGTTTGTTGAGACCGACGCCTGCCCCACCCGCTTCCCGTCCACGAATGTCCCGTTGATACTGTCCAAATCGGTGATGGTGACAGCCGTATCCGTGACGTTAAGCCTGGCGTGTTCACGGGACAGCGCAGCATCAGGAATTGCGATTTCCGTGCCGCTCCGGCCGATCCGATAGGTGCCGCGCCGCAGGGGCTCCACGGTTCCCGCAGCGGGACCGCTGTGTACAGCGACCAGCAGCGTCGCGGATTCGCCGACCTCGGAAGGCCGTTTTCCGGCGCCGTCCACGATGACGGCCCCGTTAACGAGCGGCGGTTTCCCCACTGACAGGCAGGACAACGGGAGCCCGGATACGGACAAGTCGCCCGCGCCGTAGTCCCTCTCCAGGGCTTGCTGCAGCATGAGGCCAGCACCTCCGGATGGGGCCTCAACCTCGAGTTCGATCGGGGGACCGGGGCTGGTGGCGTCGGGCCCCCGGACCAGGGTGCAGTGGAGCGTCATCAGGTGCTTTCCGTTGGGAATGAGTCGGTTTCTGCCTAAGCTATCGCCGGGCACCGCCGCGGGGCACCGGCCGCTATGGCGTATGTGGATAAGCCCGGGCTGGGCCAGGGATTCACTGGTGGCGGCACAGCCTCGGGTAGGCTAGAGCAGCAGCCAATGCACAACATTGGGCTGCCCGCATTCGAATCAGGAGATTTTGTGACCGCTGACCTCGTCATCGTAGGGTCGGGCTTTTTCGGCCTGACAATCGCAGAACAGGCCGCCACTGAGCTGGGCTTGAAGGTCGTTGTCCTCGACCGGCGCCACCATATCGGTGGGAATGCCTACAGCGAAAAGGAAGAGCAGACCGGCATCGAGGTGCACCGCTATGGGGCCCATCTGTTCCACACGTCAAACGAGCGCGTGTGGGAGTATGTCAACCGATTCACAACGTTCACGAATTACGTGCACAAGGTCTACGGCGTCCACAAGGGCGAGGTCTACTCCCTGCCGATCAACCTGGCCACGATCAACCAGTTCTTCCGCGCCAACCTGACCCCGGGCCAGGCCCAGGACCTGATCAAGGAGCAGGCCGGCGAGCTTGCAGGCACTGATCCGCAGAACTTGAACGACAAGGGCATCCAGCTGATCGGCCGGCCGCTGTATGAGGCGTTCATCAAGCACTACACCGGCAAGCAGTGGCAGACGGATCCGAAGGACCTGCCCGCGGGAATCATCTCCCGCCTCCCGGTGCGCTACAACTATGACAACCGCTACTTCAACGACAAGTACGAAGGCCTGCCGATCAACGGTTACACCGCATGGATCGAAAAGATGGCGGAGCACCCGAACATTGAGGTCCGGCTCAACACCGACTTCTTCGACGAGTCGCACGAATACAGCAAGAACAAAGTTGTCGGCAGCATCCCGGTGATTTACACCGGTCCGGTGGACCGGTACTTCGATTTCGCGGAAGGCGATCTGTCCTGGCGGACCATCGACTTCGAAGAGGAGGTCCTCGACGTCGGCGACTTCCAGGGAACGTCAGTGGTGAACTACAACGACGACGACGTCCCGTACACGCGCATCATCGAACCCCGCCATTTCCACCCGGAGCGCGACTACCAGACTGAGAAAACAGTCATCATGCGCGAGTTCTCGCGGGCGGCCGAAAAAGGCGACGAGCCGTACTACCCGATCAACACCGCGGCTGACCGCGAACGCCTGCTCAAGTACCGCGACCTGGCTGCCGCCGAAAAGGATGTTCTGTTCGGTGGCCGGCTCGGTACGTACAAGTACCTCGATATGCACATGGCCATTGGTTCAGCCCTGACCATGTTTGACAACCAGATCCGGCCGCACTTTGAAGCTGGCGTAAAGCTTGAAAGCGGAGGGGTCGACGCATGAGCGCAGAGTTGTTGGCCGCTCCCGATAAGGGCGGCGGCCTCCTGGACGTGCTCCGGCGCCGCGAACTCCTCCGGCTCATCGTGCGCAAAGAGCTCAAGGTCCGCTACCGCAACTCAGTGCTGGGCCTGCTCTGGAGCTACGTCAAGCCCGGGGTGCAGTTCATTGTGTTCTATTTCGCCCTCGGGGTCTTCCTGGGCCTGAACAAACAGCCCAACTTCGTGATCTACATGTTCTCGGGCATCATCCTGGTGAACTTCTTTTCCGAAGCCTTCAGCAATGCAACACGGTCCGTCGTTGCGAACGGCGCCCTCGTCAAGAAGATCTTCCTTCCGCGTGAGCTGTTCCCGGTGGCATCCGTCTGGGTGGCTATCGTCCACTTCCTGCCGCAGTTCCTGATTCTGCTGTTCGCGTGCTTCTTCTTCGGATGGTCACCGAGTATCTTCCAGATCCTCGGTGCCATAGGTGCATTCGTCATCGTCGCCATGCTGTCCCTCGGCCTTGGCCTGCTGTTTGCTGCCGCAAATGTGATGTTCCGGGACTCCGAAAACATCGTGGACCTGATGCTTATGATGGCCACCTGGCTTTCCCCTGTTCTCTACGCCTGGTACCTGGTCAGGGACACCCTGGGGGAGACCTTCTACTTCTTTTACCAGCTCAACCCGATGACGATTGCCGTGGAACTGTTCCACTTCGCATTCTGGGCTCCGACGGCAGCGGTGCGGACTGCTGCGGAGGGCGCCCGGATGCCGGAGAACCTCATTTCGCTGTGGCTGCCGGTGGGCTTGTTGATTTCGGTAGTAATCCTCGCAATTGGCCAGACCGTATTCCGTCGCCTTGAGGGCAGATTCGCACAGGAGTTGTGATGGCGGCAGAAGCAATCATTGTAGAAAACGTATCCAAACGCTTTAACCTCCGGCACACCCGGTCCCTCAAAGAGACAGTCGTTTGGCTCTTCAAGGGACGCCGCGGGGACCTTTCGTCGACGTTCATGGCGCTGGACGGAGTGGACGTCACCGTCGGAGTCGGTGAATCGGTTGCGCTGCTGGGCTTTAACGGTTCGGGAAAATCGACTCTTCTCAAACTCATTTCCGGTGTCATGAGTACCGATACCGGAAGTGTCAGGACACGCGGGAAGGTGGCCGGGCTCATCGAAGTGGGCGCAGGTTTCCATCCGGACCTGACGGGACGCGAAAATGTGTTCCTGAATGGAGTGCTTCTTGGAATGACCGAGAAGGAAACGGAAGCGCGTTTTGATGAGATCGTCGCATTCTCGGAAATTGGAAAGTTCATTGACACCGAGGTGAAGTTCTATTCATCCGGCATGTTCCTGCGCCTTGCGTTTTCAGTCGCTGTTCACACGAATCCTGACGTTTTCCTGATCGACGAAATTCTCTCGGTAGGCGACGAACCATTCCAGAAGAAATGCCTTGCGCGCATCCAGGAACTCCGGGAGTCAGGCTGCACGCTCGTTGTCGTCAGCCATGACCTGGATATGGTGAGCAGGGTCTGTGACAGGGGCGTAGTGCTGCGGCAGGGCAAGAAAGTTGCAGACGGGCCGATCGGGGAAGCAGTCCGTCTTCTCCGGGAAAGCTGAAACGAAGCTGACACACATGTACACGAATGCAGTAGGGAGTGCAGATGAGTAGGGCCCGAAAGCTCTTCGAAGTAATTGACGACGGCGGTTCAGGGCTGGCAGGCGGAGAGCCTCGGCTCTCGGCTCGGGAACTTGGCCTTCTTGTGGGCGGCTTGAACTACCATGCACTGATCCAGCCTGGCCGTGAATTCAAGGTCATAGTCCTCCGGGCCCCGGACGGAGAGTTTCCGCGACTGACCGGGTACGCCTGCCATAGGCATGAGTGGGAGCCGAACCGGGCTGTTGTTTGCACGGTGGCTGTCAAGAGCACGGTGCCGGCAACAGTGCCTGCTGACTCGGCTCCCGTGCCCCTGGTTCTTGACCTGGGCGGAGAACGGGCCGAAGGTGGGGCAACCTTCTACGATCGTCCCGGCCGGAAAGCCAAAGTGCTGCGCCGGGCCCGTTTCGGTGCGCCCATCGCGTTCGACGCCCTGCGCCAGGGCCTGACCGACTACTACGAGAAGCGCATCACGCCGAACCGCCGGCCCCAAAGGCTAGCGCCGATTGAATCGTCTGCGCCGTTGCCCAGGCCGTCGGAACACGGCGAACGTGCCATCATTTTCGGGCTGCATTGGCTGGAAATGGGCGGTGCGGAACGCTGGGCAATTGAAACCATTGCCTTGGCCCGCGAGGCCGGTTTCCTGCCCATCGTGCTGACAGACCGCGAGTCTGCCCACCCCTGGATTGTGCGCCCCGAACTCGACGGTGCGCTGGTGCTGCCGGTTAACCTTCCCATTTCGGACGAGGAAGAAACCCAACTCCTGTTGGCGCTGCTGACGAAGTTTGAAGTCCACGGAATCCATGTCCACCACAACGGGTGGCTTTACCACCGGCTCGCGTGGTTCAAAGCCATGGATCCGCGGATCCGGACGGCGGACTCCCTGCATGTCGTCGAATGGCGGACCGGCGGGTTCGTCGAACTGGCCGTGAAGCTCTCCAACGCCATCGACATGCACCACGTCATCTCGCCGCAGCTGCGGGACTACATGGTCCTGCAGCGCGATGTCCCCAAGGAAAAGGTATCGCTCGCTCCGCTATACGGCTTGAACGAAGTGCATGCCGTCCCGAAGGTCGAGAAGGAACCTGGACGCCCGTTCACCATCTCCTTCGTGGGCCGTCTCAGCCAGCAGAAGCGACCGTATTTGTTCCTCCGTTATGCAGCCCAGCTGAAGCGCTCCGCGGACCGGGAGGTGCGCTTTATCCTCCACGGCTCGGGCGCGCTGGAAGAAGAGACCTCGCGGCTGGTTGCCAAATACGGGCTGACGGATCACCTTGAGCTGCGCCAGCCACCGCATCCCGTGGATGACACGCTCGCGGATTCGGACCTGTTGGTGATTTCTTCGGACAACGAGGGACTCACGCTGACAACCTTTGAGGCGACTGCCCAGGACGTGGCGGTATTGTCTACCGACGTCGGCTCCCAGGCTTCCCTCGTTTCCGCTAAGGCCCTTGTTCCGAGGCAACCTCTCGCCTTCATCAGGGAAGCTGTCGAGCGGACCAAGGCGATCATGGCCTCGGAGGAGCTGCGCGAAGAGATCGTGGAAGAACAAAGGCAGAAGATTGCCGCGCTGAAGGAACTCCCCGAAGCGCGGAAGTGGACCACTGAACTTTACGAAGGATGGAAAGCATGACCGACCAGGTCGCAGCCGTAGTCGTCACCTACAACCGGGTCGACAAGCTCGGAAGGGTTTTGGACTCAATCCTTGCCCAGACCCGGCCCGTCGATCGGTTGATTGTGATCGACAACGCCAGCACAGATTCAACGCCGCAGCTGCTGTCCGTATATGACGACGATCCCCGCGTGGAAGTTGTCCGGCTCGATTCCAACACAGGCGGGGCCGGCGGGTTCGCTGCCGGCATGGAACGTGCCTACGAGCGCGGCGCCGACTGGGTGTGGATTATGGATGACGACTGCTACACCGAGGAAACAGCCCTTCAGAAACTCCTCAGTGGCCATGCGGAAGCGGAACAGGAACTCGGCCGCAATGTACCGTACAGCTGTTCCCTGGTCCGCTACACGGACGGCTCGATCTGCGAGATGAACAACGCCGGCGCCACTTGGGATTGGGGACGGCTGATCGCCAAGGGCCAGCGGGCGGTGCTGATCACCAACTGCTCATTCGTTTCAGTGCTGATTCCGCGACGCTCCATCGCCAAGTACGGCCTGCCCCTGGTGGAATACTTCATCTGGTTCGACGATATGGAGTACACGCTTCGGATCAGTGCGGACGGACCCGGAGTCCAGATCCTCGACAGCGTTGTCACACACGACATGCCGACGAACCGCGGCGTCAACTTCGGGGACCTGAACCCCGGCAATGCATGGAAGTTCCTCTACGGGGCGCGGAACGAGTCATCCTACCGCTGGCACCATGACGACAAGCTTGCGTGGGTACAGTTTGTGGCAACCACCTACGCCTGGATGGTCAAGGGCGGTGTGGGACGCCGGCTGCAGCTGCGGGTTGCCAAGGAGATTCTGGCCGGTCTCAAGTTCGACCCGAAGCCGAAGATGGCCCGCAGCGTCCGCTGAGGGCCTGGTAGTTGAGCAACGAGGGGCCCCGCTCGTTGAACTGGGAGCAGTTCAACGAGCGGGGCCCCTCGTCGTTGTTTGTGGCCGGTGCCACGCAGGCCAAGGCCTCCGGGTCTACTGGACCGGATACAGCGAAAGAGCTTCTGTACGCTTAAGACTCGCGAGCCGCAACGCCGTAGCTTCAAAGTCCGGCGAGCCGGTCGGCTCCGGCAGGGCGGCGTCGTCCTTGGTGGAGGCGTAGGTCCACCCTGTTCCGAGGTCCAGCAGTGAGCGGTGCTTGACGTCGTAGTAGTCGTCCAGGATGCCGATGGCCACACCCTTGGCGCCGGCAGAGGCCGCCACCATGTGGGGATGGTACCGGGACGTGTACCAGAGCTGACCGCGGCGGACGGGCAGGCCGTCGCTCCAGACTTGCGTAAAGGGAACGAAATTCTCCTCCGGGATGAGGCCTTCCAAGGCGTCGAACATGCGCCGGTCCGAGCCGGGTATCGCCTCTACGTAGCCGACCGTGAGGCCCTTGGCAAGCGAGTTCTCAACGACGACCCGCAGTTTGTCCCGCAGCCGTTCGAATGCGGGTGCATCCGTCATGTCGCTCTGGATGCACAGCATCACGTCTTTCGCGCGGGACACGACCACTTGCGAGTTCTTGCTCCGGCTGAGCTCGTAGGGCAGTCCAAGGAACACGTCATCCAGCCCGGTCTCGAGGCCCAGGAAATCCGCGCTGGGGTCATCGCGGACACTGACGGCTGAGAAATCGGCAAAGGTCTTCTGCAGCTGTTCGGCGTTCTCCGGCAGCGGCATCAGGCCGAGGCCGGAGGCGACGAGGCGGGCGCCGCTCAGCTTGCCTGCAGCTGCCATGCCCGAAACAAGCCCCACATGGTCAGGCCACACGCCATTGACATAGCCGCCGCCCAGGAGATGAATGGAATCCGCCTGGCCGAGGGCGAGGAGGCCGACGTCATACATGGGGGTGCCTCCGTGGGCCACGAGGTTGCCGACGTGGTCCCACACCGCCTGCGCCGACTGGTCCGGAGCTTCGGCGCAGGAACGCCAGAGCGTATTGGTGGCGTGGAAGCCGGGATGGATCCCGGCGAACAATGCGGTTGCCGTACCCGGCTGCGGGCAGTCCAGCCATACGGATGCGTCAGGCCGGACGCGGGCAAGGAATCGCAGCCAGGACGCCACGATCAGCTCATCGCCGTAGTTCGGATTTCCGCCGGAGGCAATGAGATAGAGGTTTTTTCCCATCCCTCGAAAGTATCACGGCAGGGCATTTCGCCCGGCCGCCGGGGCCGTCTATGTCGCCGACTGTACGCAGCGATCCGGTAGTCTAGAAAGAGTGCCCTTGAGGCGCGGACCCAGCGAAAGTCCCGAGGGAATCCCGCCCTGATAACGCAGAGGAACTGCATGCCGGAAAATGTGATGTTACAGACGCCACCCGAGACGGCTGCCCGCGCAGTACAACAGGTTCACGCACTGACCGGCGTGCGCATCGTAGCGGCCATGTGGGTAGTGCTGTTCCATGTTCGCGGCAACATCGCCTCGGAGTTTCCTTGGTTGGGACACGTCATCGGCCCGGTTCTTGCACACGGGGAGCTCGGCGTCGACCTCTTCTTTGCCCTCAGCGGCTATGTGCTGGCGTTGAACTACGGTGAGCGCATGGGGTGGCGGCTGGATCGTAATGCCACCGTCAAGTTCTGGTGGGCTCGCCTGGCGCGTGTCTGGCCGGCGTATGTATTCATGCTGGTGTTCGCCGCCATATGGCACGGGATCCTTCTCGCCCGGCAAAGCGACGATCCTGTAGATGTGCGCGACTACAGCGTTGGCAGCTTCCTGCGCCAACTCACGCTTGTGGTGCAGTGGACTGAGCCCGGTTTCGACCGGTTGACCTGGAACGGAGCCGCGTGGTCAGTCTCGGCCGAGGCATTCGCGTACCTCTTGTTCCCCGTGATGGTCCTTCTGATCTTCCGCCTCAACAGGTCGCTCAGCACCCGCTCCCTGGTGATCATGGCCGGAGTGCTCTTGTTTCCCGTCGTGTTCTTTTCCTACGTGCTGGGCCTCTACGCCGGCTGGATGTGGCTGCTCCGCATCCTGTGTGCCTTTATGGCCGGGGCGCTCATGTTCTACATAGTCCGGCGGGTGCCTGACACTGCCCGGAACCGGCTGATGGCAAGCCACATCATTGTCCTGGCGACGGCCGTCATTATTGCCGGATGCTACTGGATGGATTTCACCGCCCGGCCGCGTTACATAGGACTGCTGATCCCTGTACTCGTGGTGATTGTCGGAGCCTTGGGAATGGCCGACCGGCACGTGGCAAAGGTCCTGGGCAGTAAAGCGCTGGTGGTGGGCGGAATGGCCTCCTACAGCATCTACCTCGTGCACATGCCGCTGATTGAGATCTTCTGGAAGCTGCAGATGACATTCCCGGCGACCCTCGGCACGGGAACGGTGGGGGCCAAGCTCGGCTTCATCCTGATACCGGCCGTGGTGTCCGTGTTTGGCTACTGCCTGTGGCGGTTCTTCGAAGAACCGGCCCGCCGTAAGATGCGTGTGATGTCAACCCAGCAAATCCCGGAACGGGCCGTTGATGATCCCGAGGTCGGCCACAGCCACATCCATGGCGCGGCCGACCGGAAATCGTCCTAGACGGTACTTTCCACCGCGTGTTCATGGCCCATGCGCTTGCGTAGCCGCATGTACGCCAGCCTGCGGGCATAGGACATGGCCACAGCCTTGAGGTTGCCAGTCAGCAGATCAAGACGGCTGAGGACACCCGGGTGCGTCCGCGCAACGTGGTTGTGGAACGCGATGGCCTGATCTGACTGCTGCCTCGCCAGGCGGACGCTCCACTGGCTGGCGCTGATGCGGAATTTGGCCAGGCTGCGACGGATTGCCACGACGTCACCATGGAAGCAGATCCGGGCGTACGTCGCCTCATCGATAAGGTACGGGTGGGTATTGTCCCAGCCCCCTTCCTTCTCAAGCAGGTCCCGGCGGAACATAACACACGCCGGTTCCCCAAAGATGTTGGAACCGGCCACAACCGTGGCCCGGACGGCCTTTGCCCCGCTCACCAGTCCTGAGATGCCTTGAAGGCCCCTGCTTTTGATGAATACTTCGCCGCTGGAGTCGACCAGATCGCGCTGGCTGGCTACCAGGACCGCCGTCGGATGCGCTTCGAAAGCTGCCACCTGCTCGGCGAGTGCCGTCGGTGCAATAATGTCATCGCCACAGACCAGCTTGACGTACTCACCCCTGGCTTCGGCGCTGACTCTGTTCCAGTTGGCCTGGGCACCGCCGCCGACGGGGGTGGGGCTGAGGATGCGGAGCTTCGGGTGGCCGCTGTATCCGTTGATGACGTCCGTCGTTCCGTCAACTGACGAATGGTCGGCAATGACCACCTCATAGTCGTCATAGGTCTGGTTCAGGACTGAATCAAGCGTTTCAGCAATGTACTGCACATTGTTATAAGCGGGGATGACTATGGAGACTTTCGGATTCATGCCGTCTCTTCCTCTTTAGTGCCGTTTACGGGGGCGGTCTGTGCGTGCTCCGGTGCATGTTTACGCCGGAATGAAAAGTGCCGGTGCCCAAAGTAGCTGATGATTACGGACAACAGGGTGATGGCCAGTTGCGTCGGGATCCTTGGGAACTGCAGGAGGTCAGCAAACAGTGAGAGCAGCCCGATGTTAACCAGCAGGGACGTGAGGTTGACGAGCGCGAATCGGCCCAGGTCCAGCCAGACATGTCCTTTGACGCGGAAGACAAGCTTCCGGTAGACGAAGAAGACCGCGATGAGCGAGACCGTCCACGACGCGGACAAGAGGATGAAAGAGGGAGCCTGCGGGAACGCCAAGGCCAAAACAATGAAGAGGCCCGTGCTGAAGGCTGTGTTGGCGCCGCCGACGAGGAGGAAAGCAACCCGCTGATCTTTGACGATTTTCATCAGCGGACCGGGCGGGCCGGAATGGATTCCGCGCACCGGCTCGTCCGCTGTGGGCGGATGGGAAGCCACTATTTGTCCTCTTTTCTCAAGGCGTATTCCGGCTCTGCCCCGCCGGAGCGGAGCGAGGGATCGGGGGAGGGATGGGGCGCGGAAGCGCTCGGATCGTTGCCGGCCGGGCGGTCCGCTAACGACGACGGCCCGTCAGGTGAGCCGGACCGCCGTCGGCCGCGCAGCGCATGGACCACAGACCAGGCGGCACCAAGAAGAAGTGCGGCAGCGAGGGAAGCGATTTCGAGGGTCCATCCTGGCGGCTGGAACGAGACGGTCACGGTTTTGCCGGCCATGTCCGGAGCCACGTTGACCGTCAGGAGGTAACCGCGGAGCGGATCGACGATGGTGGCGCCGTCAGCCGTGTAACCCGGCCACGCGATGCGGCCCAGTGTCACGGTCCCGCCGGAAGCGGGGACCTCGTCCACCTTGAAAGTGACCTGGCTGCTGGAGTTGGACACCGGCTCGATTTCAGTGCCCTCGGACGCGTAGACGGGAGCGCCTACCGACCCGAGGGGCACGTTCCGCGTCCACATGACCGTATTCGGAGTCCGGGATGCAACAGACCAGCCCGACGGCGGGACCGCCTTGGCGAGTTCGGCACCGTTCGGGTCGGCCGCATCCCGGACTATCTGGACAGTGTCCACGCGAAGGAGGTCTGCGAGCGGCTTGCCCGAAGTCGGGTCGATTTCAAACAGCTTGGTGCTGAGTTCTTTGCACGTCTCACCGCGGGAAGCAATGCAGAGGTCTTTCGAATAGGCCGCATTCTGGATGGGGCTGTAGAGGTTGTGCACTGACCCGGGGTTCAGGTACCACATGTTGCCGACAAGCGACTCGGTCCAGATCGACGGGTCCAAGGCGGACGGCGTGCCCACGACGACCGCCTGCCCCTTGGCGCCGGAGAGCTGTGTGGAGTACTTCGACGTATCCGCGGGCAGTTTGAAGTCCTGAACGGGCGGGTTGGGAAAGTAGTAATGCTGCGGGAAGGCCAACGCAAGGGATGTCGCTACCAGGACAGCCGCCACCACTCCGTCGGCCTTCGACTTGGCGCGGATCAGGCGCAGTGCCACCGCAGTCAGGGCAAATCCGACGGCCATGATGAGCACCATGCGTGCGCTGACGGTCCACAGCTCCGGTTTGCCCGTCCACCCCAGGTAAACGCTCCCAATGAACACCGCGGCTGTGCTGACCCACCGCACGCCGGAGACCTTGCGGACCCGTGCCAATGACAGGGCGACGCATAAGAGCACGATGGTGGCGAGGCAGACGTACGGCATCAACCGGACGGGCGTCCGGAGTGGTCCAAGGTCGCTGGGAGCCAGCGTCAGCATCAATGACAGCAGCAGGAACACCGGGACACTCGCAATTCCCGGGGTCAGGCGCCGCAACTGCCGGAAGTTGACCAGGGCAAACAGCGGGAGGAACCACGCTATGTAGGTCAGCGGCGCGGGAGCGAACGGTCCCCACCACCAGGAAGCAACCTGCGGAAGATTGCTTGGTAGTGCCGATCCGGCCAGGCCGGTGAGGTCAACGGTAAGGAAGTTGGTGTTGGCGACCACTTGCGTGCGCGCGGTGCTGCGCAGGGTGAGGACTCCCGGGAGGTAAACGGCCAACGCCACCAGACCCAGGAGGACACCGGTGGACACGGTCTTCACGAGGGGCTTCCACTTCCGGCGCACCAGCAATTCGACAATGACGGCGACGAATAGCAGGACCATCATGATGGTGCCGTGGACATAACCGACCGTGACGAGGAAGTAGCCGGAGACCAGAACGGGCAGGGGCGACTTCTGCTGGTAGCACATCCTTCGCAAGGACCACCAGACAAAAGGCAGGAAAGCCCACACCATCAGTCCTGTCACCCAGGATGGAGAATCGAGGTAGACGGTAAATCCGGCAAGGGTGGAGGCGACTCCGGCGACAAAGGCCCACGGCGCCCGGGTACCAAGGTTGCGGCTGACCAGGTAGATACCGATGCTGGCTGTGGCCAGAAGGGCGACTTTGACCAGGGTGGAGAAAACCAGGGCGTTAGTGAAGAACGTGGACGCCAGGCCTATGCCCAGGGTCAGGGGACTAAAGATGCCCCATTGGCCCTCGGCAGCGTAGTTGCCGGCCTGCCAGCCTTCGGCGCTGAAAAACGGCCATTGACCTGAGCGGAGCATTTCGCCGATTTCGCGCCAGATGGGGTAGGCGCCGATCTGGGTGTCGTCATAGAAGTAAAACCGGTGGTTGAAAATGACCGGCACTAATGCAGCCAGGATGGTGGCCACCGGCGTGGCCAGGGCCCACAGCCACCCAGGATTTCCGGTCCTGGCCGCTGTGGGTCGTTCTTGAATATTCAACTCGGCACGGTCTCTTTCTGTTGCTAACGCTCCATCTAGGGTACCGAACGGGGCGGATTACCCAGTTTTCGCTTCAGCTGGAAGCAGGCGGACGAAGTCGTCGCTCCGCTACCAGGAGCCTGAGGCGCTTCTCAGTGTCTGCATGTCCCGGACGGTCGCGTCGATTCCCACCGGCAGGGGAGTGAACTGGCGGTTGTCGAGTTCCGTCCAAACCACCGACCTCAACCGAAGATCGTGCGCCTGAGCCTTGGCGAACGGCGATGCTCCGAGGACTATGCGCGGGCGGCGCTTAAAGACGGTCTTACACGCGCCAATCAGCGCGCCGATGGTGTCTGCCCGCTGGGTGGCGATGATCTTTGTCACCGTCTGTCCTGCAACGACGTCGGATCCGGACAGCCGGTCGAGGCAATCGGCTATCAGGGCCGCGGCGTCGTCAATAAAGATGTAGTCGCGGAGCGTGTCCAGGGAAACGTAGACAGAAACCGGTTGGCCCGTCAGGTAGGCCTTCGCGAAGACTGAAATGAGGCCCTGGGGCTTGGCCAGGTTCTGTCCGGGCCCGTAGAGGTTGGCAACCCGGCCAATCAACACGCGGGTGCCTGAGGTTGCCGCGAACGCGGTGGCGGCGCTTTCCGCGGCAAGCTTGGCAAAACCGTAGGGGGCGAGCGGCTGGGTGATGCTCTCTTCGGAGTACGGCGGATCAGGGGCGCCGGCATAAACGCCGCCGGCCGACGAGGCCAGGAAAAACCGGCCGGGTGCGGAACCGGGCATGCACAGGATCCCGGCAATGGAATCCAGTGCGGCCTTGAACACGTCGAGTTCGGAGTCCAGCTCGGCTTGGGATGTTCCGGTAACGCCGGCGCCGGCGCACCAGGCGATCACCCAGGGTCTGCCGTCAGCGAGGGTCCTCAGCTGTTCGGCTCCGGCGGCCAGGGCCGCTTTGGCAGCGGCAGCGTCGTTCCAGGGAATTGAGGAGGTGAGTACGTCATGGCCCCTCGACTTGAGTACGGAGACGAGGCCGCGTCCCAGCAGGCCGCCTGCGCCGACGACCCATACCGGATCAGGCATTGGGCGTGTTTCCCCCGGATGCTGCGGCTGTTCCGTGATTCGTGGCGGCTGCCACGGTGCCGGTCTTTCCGAGGGGACCCACGGCAGGGTCGCTCACGATCAGGTAGGCGGGCTTACCCATGGCCATGTTGACGTTGACGCCGACGTACTCGGCGATGACCCCCAGGGAGAACAGAATGGCTCCGGTGCTGATGAGGATCACGATCATGGTGGACGTCCATCCCTGTTGCCCCGCGCCGTGTCCCGTCAGGTAGGAAATGAAGAGGTAAATGGCAAGGCAGATGCCGAGGAACGCGAACAATGCCCCGATCAGGCTGACCAGACGGAGCCCGCGCGTGCCGCTGGAGATGACCATGCGCCAGAAATGGGACAGCAGGGTGCGCAGCCGGTAGCCGGAGGCGCGGTCCCCCTCTTCCCGAAGAGCTACCGGGCAGGTGGCGACGTTCGAGGCAATCCACCCCAGCGCGACGTCGAGGTACACGGCGTTGCCGGCATAGGCGGCCACGGAGCGGGCAACCTCGCCGGTGACAAGCCGGAAGCTTTGATAGTTGGGTGCGTCGTTACTCGACAGGAGTGCAGACACCACCTTCTTCGCACCCTTTGAAGCGGCGTTCCGGAGGAATCCGTGCGGAGGCTTATTGGTGGGCAGCGCATACACCAGCGTTGACTGCCGGGCCATGGCGGTATCCAGCATGTCGCCGATAGCGGCGGGATCGTGCTGGCCGTCCTCATCCATGGTGACAACCCAGTCACCGCCGGCGGACGCCATGCCGGCCAGAGTGGCGGGGTGTTGTCCGAAGTTGCGGCTCAACCACACCCCGCGGACGATGTCGTAGCGTGCCACGAGGTCACGGATGACCTGCGCAGAGCCGTCCGGGCCGTGATCGAATACGAGGAGGACTTCTGCAATGACAAAACGGTGGCCGGCCGGCGAAATTTGCGGTTCCGCGAGTCCCATCAGTTCCGCAACGACCGCCGGCAGCGTCTTTTCGCCTTGGTAAACAGGTACGACGACGGAAATACGATGGGTGTTGGCCGAAGAGCCTGTCACTGCATTGGTCATGTGCACAGAGTCTACCGGTTTGGCGACAATGCAGTGTGACGCGTGGCCGGCCCCGGAGGCCGGCCCTGGCGGCCGCAGGCCTTAGAATCTTTACTTGTAACCGAGCAGCCTCCGGGAAGCTGCCCAGAAATTCAACGAAAAATGTCGGGGTATCCAGCGGAATGACACAGCAGACAGCTGCCACCAACTCTCGGAACCGCTGGCAGCATTTGATCTCAGCCGCCGCCATGGCCTTGTCCGGACTGATGTACTGGGTACTCCAGGTCCGTCCGCTGACCACCAGTAACGGATTCAGCTGGCACAACTTCCGCCAGTACTTCCCTTACGATCAGTACTCTTACCTGGCCATCGCGGTGAACGTCAAAAACGGCAACATGGCCGCGGTCGAACCGTTCACCGAAACCGGCACCAACCACTATCCCCGGCTTTACTATGTTTTCCTGGGGCTGCTGGCGCGTCTGTTCAACACGGACATCATTGGCACGTGGCAGGTTGCGGGCCTCGCGTTTCAGTTCATCATGGTGGCGGCCATAAGCTGGCTGCTGATCCGCCTGACCGGCCTGCCGGTCCTGGGTGTCCTCGGCTTTGTGCCCAGCATTATCGGCACGTTCGCCGTGGCTTCCACCGGCAACTGGCACCACTCTTTGGACAACCACGGTGTTCTGTGGGGCGCTTTCGGGGTGCTATTCACTCTCAATGGAGAATCCGCCGCGCTTTCCATTGCTGTCACCGCCATCTGCATCCTCATAGGCGTGACGTTTCCCCTCCTGGACGGCAGGGCGCCGGCTGGCGCCAAGACCCGGACCGCCGTCGTGATTGTTGCCGCTGCCGCCGTCGGTGCGCTGGCAAATGTGCAGACATACTCGTTCCTAACGGCCGTGTACCTTCTTGTCTACGCAACGGGCGCCTACGGCCTGTTGATGTACGGCCGGAAGTGGCACGCTTCCGTGAGCCTTTTGTTGCTGGTGGCAGTGCTCCTGGGCGGTACAACGATCGCTGCCAAGGCAGGTCCTCTGGTCACCCTGATGGCGGGCCTTCTCGCCGCTGCGCCCGGCTTTATTCTGGTCCTGCTGAAAAACAAGATTCCCGTCATCGCCGCCTGTGTAGCGCTGGCGCTGGCTGCTTCGCCGACGATCCTCGGAACCCTGCTGGGGCTGGCCGACAAGGATGACTTCCTGACATACCGGGAGCTGTCATCCAACGCCCTGGGCGTGCCGCTCTGGACCGGTATTTTGGGCGCGCTGGTTCCTTTGCTCATGCTCGCATTGATTTTCTGGGCGGGACTGGTGCAAGGAAACAAAGCGTGGTTGGCGTTCGCCCTCGGCGCCGCTTTCGCTTGGCCCGTGGTCGCCAGCAATGACCTGTGGGGTGCGAACCAGGAACCGTACCGCTTCTGGATCGACAGCTTCACCATGGTCACAGCGGCCGCTGTTCCGGTGTTCTGCCAAGTCGCAGTCCGGAGCTGGCATCTGTGGCGCGCGGGCCGGAAACAGCAGACCCGGGCGGCTGAATCGCCCGACCTTTCGAATTCTGCTGCGCGGCCAGCTGCCGGCTTCGGCCGCACACCGGCGATTGTGGTGGCGACAGCCTGCGTGGCGGTGGTGGCGGCTTTTGCCGTTAGCCTCTCGGACTACTCAAAATTTTCGGACTATGTCCATGACTACGGCACAGCGAGTTTCAACGACCCGCAGGCACTTGCGATAAAGTCAGCTGCAACGCCGCTCACCGAACCCGGCTCAGACTTGCGCGTCACGGTGGACGCCAAAGGGCAGGCGTCCGAGCTGGTGATGTTCGATCCGTGCATCAGCCCGTTCCGGGTGAAAGCACTGACTGGCCTGCCCACCGCGTTTTACAACCTCGGCCTCGCCTGGCCCAAGAACGAAAAAGACATTCGCGAGATCCTTGTGCAGCGCGCAAACGGCTCGTTTGCCCAGCCTGCCGCGGAAAAAGTGGACATCCGCTACGTACTAACGGACACGGGCTGCCCCACCGGCTGGCAGGGGAAGGTCAATGGAGCGAAAATATCGGAGGCCGCCTACAACAACGGCGGGCAGCCGGCCACGATTACGCTGTGGAAGGTAGCGGGCTGAGTACGTTCGCCTGGCCGGATTCTGATGCCGGCAATCGAAGTCGGTGATGCGGGTTCGAACATGAAGACAAGGAACTAATGCTAGACAGTGAAGACGCGCCGGCGCGCCCGCTACTTTGGGTCCTCATCACCGCAGTCAGCGTGCTAATCCTCAGCTTGATTCCGCTGATCTGGACGCCGCGGTTCTACTTTTGGGATGACACCGAAAACGGCGCCTACGGAGTCTGGTACCACCTGGGTGAATCGCTGTTGTCCGGCACGGTGCCGATCCTCAATCCCCAAGTATGGTCGAGCGGGAACTATGCAGCCGAAGGGCAGTGGGGAACCTGGAACCCGCTCGTCATGCTCATCGGGGTGATTGTCTACCTCGCCCCCGATGCCGTTGTAGTAACCACCAGCCTCAAAATTGCTTTCCTGGTCATCGGCGGCGTGGGCTGCTATCTGTTGAGCAGATCGTTCAAGGTTCCGCCCGCCTTGGCCTTGGTGGCAGGGGTCGCCTCGCCTTTGAACGGCTTCACCATGTTCTTCGATGCCCCTTCGTGGGTCACGGGGCAAATCGCGTGGTCAATCGTGCCCTATCTCTGGATGCTGCTGAAGATGGCCAGTGAGGGGCGGCGGAATCCACTCTGGGCGTTCCTGGCGGGATATCTCGTGGTCACCATTGGGTACGTGGCCGGAACCGTGGCGGTGGGCTTCGTTTTGCTGGCCGTTGGCGTGGACGCCCTGCTGAAGCGCCGATGGGGGACAGCGTGGCGCACTGCGGCGGTTGGGTTCGGCTTGGTCCTGGTCGCCGTCGTGGTTTACCTGCCCGGCGTCCTGACCGCGGCAGTGACAACGCGAAGCTCCACTGCCATCGCCAACGACGACTTCATGGGAGTTGACCTCAGTGGTCTCCTGAGCTCAACCATCGCCACTGCCTACCCAATGATGCCGTCGTGGTGGTGGGGCGGCTTCTCCGCTCCTGCGCCGGCACTGTACATAGCCTGGTTCCTGCCGCTCGTCGCGTTCCTGAGCTGGCGCCGGATTCGGGCGTACGCACCGAAGATCAGGGACATCCTGTTCTTCGCAGCCCTTTCCCTGATGTTTGTGCTGCTGCCTTCGACCGTGGGCCCCCTCCGCTATCCTGCCCGCTTTATGCCGTACCTGGCGCTGGTTTGCATCCTTCTTTGTGTTGTCTTGCTCTCCCACGCTCTGGCCAAGCATCCCTCGAAGCTGTCCCTGCTGGGTGCCACGGGCGCCATTGCGTTCGGTGTCTACGGTGGCTGGGCCCAATACCCCGACCGCTACCTCGCGGTCTTTTTGGCCGGCGTCCTCGCGATAGCCGCCATCTGCGTGCTGTGGTGGCGGATGCGTGGCAATAAACTCCCGCTGGACAAAATGTCCATGGCTTCCTCCGTCGCCGTAGTATGTCTTGGCGTGACGTTGGGGACCACCCTGCTGCAATATCGGACAACCGCCGTGAGCCCGCTGTCTGATTCCGTCGTGCCGGCGGATACTGCCGTTCCCAAGCGTGTCCTCGCAGATGTCCAGGGGGAGGTCCTGGTGGTCGGGGACCCGCTCGACTACCCGCAGGACGAGTCGACCTGGTCCAGGACCCTGATGGCCAACACCTGGTACCTCAGCCCCGCTTCGGTCCTGAACAGATACCAGCTGATCGGGCACACGGAGTACAACAAGGCTCTGTGCCTGCGATACCTGGGCGGGACATGCGTTGAACTGCTGGACCGCCTGTTCGAGCGGCGGGGGGAAACCGGCATGCTGCTGGCCGATGAACTTGGTATCGACAACATTCAAATCCTGAAGAAGTCCTTTGCCGGAAATCAGCGGCCCACAGCTTCTAACAATTATGTCGGAAGGCAGGACCCCGTGCCCGTCCGATCCGTGCCCGCAGGGTGGCGCGAAGTGAGCGACGACGGCGAAATAGCGCTCTGGAGCCGCGATGTTCCAACGGGCTCGTCCGGCGGGCTCGTTTGGACCTCGCCAGGCACCAAGCTCACCGAGACCGGACGCACGGCCACTGAAGTCACGCTTCGCGTCGATCAGGTTGCCTCCGGCGGCGGCCGCGCAGCCCTGGGCCGGTTGCCGTGGCCCGGGTATCACGCCAGCGGCGCGGACATCACTTCCCCCGTCGACGGATTCCTGTTGGCCCTGGATGTTCCGGAGCACGCGGCCGGCTCTACGGTTTCAGTTTCCTTTACGCCGCCGGGCTGGGCCGCAGGGGTAGCCCTGTGGTGCGTTGGTGTGGGCGGCATGGTCCTGTGGACGGCTTGTGACCTTGTTGCATCCCGCAGGCGCCGCGGTTCGACAGAAAAGGCCAGCTTGGCCAGTTAACGCCAAAGCCGGGCGCTGTCCTTTCGGACGGCGCCCGGCTTCGCCTTTTACTGCGGTGCTAAACGGTTGCCTGGCTTGTGCTGAGGTATTCGGTGAGGGCTGTTTTGGAGTTCCGTGGGCGGAATCCTGTGGCCTTGATTTTTCCGAGGTCCAGGACGCTGTTTAGCGGCCGCGGCGCGGCTGCCTTGTCCTTGAAGTACTCGGCGGTGCTGACCCCGGTAACGACGGACCGTTCGGCGCCGCTGAGTTCGTAGACGTCGGCGGCGATTTCGGCCCAGGACTGCGGGGAGCCGTCGTTGCTCAGGTTGTAGGTTCCAAACGGGGCCTTGGTCTGGAGCAGGTGGTGGATGCCGTCGGCGATGTCCGTGGCGAAGGTCAGGCGGCCGATTTGGTCGTCGACGACGGCGGGCTGGACGCCGCGGCCGGCCAGGGCCGCCATGGTGCGGACGAAGTTGTTACCTTCTCCGATGACCCAGCTGGTCCGGACGATGTAGTGCCGGGGGACTGTGCTGACGATGGCGTCGCCGGCGGCTTTGCTTTGGCCGTAGACGCCCAGGGGAGTGAACGGTTCGTCCTCGGTGTGTTCGGTGCGGGTCCCGTCGAAGACGTAGTCGCTGGAGACGTGCACCAGCGTCAGGGAGTGTTCCGCTGCGATGCGGGCCAGCCGGCCGACGGCGGTGGCGTTGATGGCCCACGCGGCCTCGCGTCCGGTTCCTGTTTCGGCGGTGTCCACCGCGGTGTAGGCGGCGGCGTTGATGATGGTGCTGTAGTTGCCCCAGTGCCGTGCCGTGTAGGATTCCGGGTCCAGGAGGTCGAAGTCCTGCCGGCCGGCGAACTCGATGGAGGCGTCGCCGTCGTACGCCTTGCGCAGGGCGCGGCCCAGTTGCCCGTCCGCGCCCAGAACGAGGGTTTTGCGGGGGCCCATGGGTTTGACGTCGGCCAGGCGCGGATGGCCCAGGTCCTTGTCGGAGACTTCCGCTTCGCTGAGGGGGATGGGCCAGGGGATGTTCGCGGTCTCATCGGCCAGGTTCAGGAAGGTGTATTCGGCCTCCGGCGACCAGTGGTCGTTGACCAGGTAAACGTAGGAGGTGTTGTCTTCCAGGGTCTGGTAGGAGTTCGCGACGCCGCGGGGGATGAAGATGGCCTTACTGGCATCGAGCTCCGCGGTGAAGACCGCCCCGAAGGTCGGCCCTTCGCGGAGGTCCACCCAGGCGCCAAAGATCCGGCCGGTGGCCACGGAGACGAACTTGTCCCATGGCTCAGCGTGGATGCCCCGGGTGGTTCCGGTTTTGTCGTTGAAGGAGATGTTGTTCTGGACGGGGCCAAAGTCGGGCAGCCCGGCAGCGATCATTTTTTCCCGCTGCCAGTTTTCCTTGAACCAGCCGCGGTTGTCGCCGTAGACCGGAAGGTCGTAGACCACGACGCCGGGAATCGGCGTTTCCGCGCCTGCGAGCTTCTTTTGAAACTCCATGCTTATTGGCCCTGCTCCTTGTACTTGGCTTCGGTGGCGGCCTTCTGCGGGCGCCACCAGTCCTCGTTGTTGCGGTACCAGGCGATGGTGTCCTCGATGCCGGCGTCGAAGTTGGAGAATTCCGGCTTCCAGCCGAGTTCGGTGCGGAGCTTGGTGGAGTCGATGGCGTAGCGCAGGTCGTGGCCGGGGCGGTCCACGACGTGGTCGTACGCGTCTCGGGGCTGGCCCATGTGCTCAAGGATGAGTTCGACGACTTCCTTGTTGTTCTTTTCGCCGTCGGCACCGATCAGGTACGTCTCCCCGATGATGCCCTTTTCGATGATCGCCAGGACAGCGGAGGAGTGGTCGTTGGCGTGGATCCAGTCGCGGACGTTTTCGCCCTTGCCGTAGAGCTTGGGACGGATGCCGTCGATGACGTTGGTGATCTGGCGGGGGATGAACTTTTCCACGTGCTGGTAGGGGCCGTAGTTGTTCGAGCAGTTGCTGATGGTGGCCTGCAGCCCGAAGGAACGCACCCAGGCGCGG
The DNA here is from genome assembly GCF_000876655.1 of Arthrobacter sp. SPG23. GTDB lineage: Bacteria > Actinomycetota > Actinomycetes > Actinomycetales > Micrococcaceae > Arthrobacter. The sequence continues at coordinate 134,403 of NZ_JYCN01000021.1, read as the reverse complement.
ACCAGCAGATCCGAGCCCGCCTTGGTGGAGGAGTACGGGCTCGAGGGGTTGTACGGGGTGTTCTCGGTGAACCGCTCGGGGTCATCGAGTTCCAGGTCGCCGTAGACCTCATCGGTGGAGATGTGGTGGAAGCGCTTGTTGTGCTTACGGGCGGCTTCGATCAGCGTGTAGGTGCCGATGATGTTTGTATCCAGGAACGGGCGCGGGTCATGCAGCGAGTTGTCGTTGTGGGACTCGGCCGCGTAGTGGACCACGACGTCATGGTCTGCCACGAGCTGGTCGACCACGGACGGATCGGCGATATCGCCTTCCACGAAAGCGAAACGGTCCTCGGGCAGGTGCCTCAGTGACTCACGGTTCCCGGCATAGGTGAGCTTGTCCAATACGGTGACATAGTTGTCCGTGTTGGCCATTACATAATGGACAAAATTCGAGCCGATGAATCCGGCGCCGCCGGTTACGAGAAGTCGCTGCATAGTTTCATAGGTTACCGGATTTGGTTGGACTTCGAATCAGAGGGAAAGATAGGTTGCATGCGCGGAATTATCCTTGCCGGCGGTACCGGCTCCAGACTCCATCCCATTACCCTGGGCATCAGCAAGCAACTGGTGCCGGTCTATGACAAGCCGATGATCTACTATCCGCTGTCCACGCTCATCCTCGCCGGCATCCGCGACATCCTCATCATCACCACCCCGCACGATGCCGACCAGTTCCAGCGCTTGCTGGGCGACGGGTCGCAGTTCGGCGTGAATATTACGTACGCGCAGCAGCCCTCGCCGGATGGACTGGCGCAGGCATTCATTTTGGGCGCCGAGCACATCGGCGAAGGGCCGGTTGCCCTGGTGCTGGGTGACAACATCTTCTACGGCCGGGGCATGGGCACTCAGCTGCGCCGCTTCTCGGACATCGACGGCGGTGCGGTGTTCGGTTACTGGGTTGCCGATCCGTCCGCCTACGGCGTGGTGGAATTCGATGCTGAAGGCAAGGCCATTTCGCTCGAGGAGAAGCCGGCCAAGCCCAAGAGCCACTACGCAGTTCCTGGACTGTACTTCTACGACAATGATGTTGTGCAGATCGCCAAGGACCTGAAGCCCTCCCCCCGCGGAGAGCTGGAAATCACCGACGTGAACCGGGTGTACCTGGAACGGGGCAAGCTTCAGGTGGAGATCCTGCCGCGCGGAACCGCATGGCTGGACACCGGAACCTTCGATTCGCTGAACGAAGCGTCCGAATTCATCCACACTGTGCAGAAGCGTCAGGGCCTGTCCATCGGCTGCCCGGAGGAAATCTCGTGGCGGCTGGGCTTCCTCAGCGACGCCGAGCTGCAGGAGCGGGCGGAACCGCTCGTGAAGAGCGGTTACGGGAAGTACCTGCTTGAATTGCTGGATCAAAGCGCAGGCTGATCAAGCCACAAAAGGCGGGTGGCCGGGAATTTCCCGGACACCCGCCTTTTGAATTTAATGGCTATTTCGGTTGGTGTTATGCCGGGTTTCCCGTGGGCACCGGATCAAGTGCGCTGCGGCTGTATTCGGCAATCACGGGCGAACTGCTGCCGTTGTTCAGCTCCACCAGGCGGGTCCAGGTGCTCACCGGACGCTTGGTCCCGTCGACCATCAGGTAGACCGTGGGCGAGTCGAGGGCCTTGACGAAGACTGTGGTGTCCAGGTTTCCCCTCGCCGCGGGAAGAGCGGTGCAGGTGGACGGTTCAAGGGTCCGTGCGGGGAGCTGGGCGGTTGCCGTCGTGGCCGGGAGCTTCCAGATGCCGCCGCCGTATCCGAGATAGGTGTTCAAAGCGCACCGCACAACGGGCTGAACTGTTGCTGTGGAGGAGTAAGGCGCCAGCGCTGACTGCGGCACGCGGGAGTAGCCCCCGATGCCCAGGCTGTTGGTGATCCTGAAATCCTCCAGCTGCAGCATCTTGTCGGGGCCGTCGATCAGATAGACCACCGGACTCGTGTCCCCGACCGTGAGTTTGGCCAGGGGCAGTATCGCCGGGCCTTTCGGCAGCGAACGAACGGTGGTTGGGGTCAAGGAATAGATGGCGGGAATCTTGCCGAGGCCCAGCTGCGTGAGCGTGGAGATGTCAGGGACTTCCCGCGCAACCGACTTGTCCCGCCGGTAGACAACCGGGGACGATGACGACTTCAGGTAGGTCGGATTGGAAATCGTGGGCCCGGTACCAATTGCACCCAGCAGGGCATCTGAAAACTTGACTGTCGTATCGGGCCACTGAGATGCGTCGGTCATCAGGAATTTGTAGCTCGAACCGATCACGTACCGTGTGGTGCCAGCTTCATTCGACGCAAAACCGGTGAAGGCAGGGCCCTGGGTGAGCTTGGCGATGGACTGTGGATCCAAGGCCGCCGCATTGATTCCATTGGCCCAGACATTCTCGGAGTAAATAGAGGTGGGCACGGGCAGAAGCTTCCCGGCGGTATTCATGTAGGGCTGGCGGCTGATTCGGTCCACAACGATGACGTCCGGACGCACGATCGGGGCGGCGCTGGCATAGGGCAGGGAGGCTGTTACTGCCTCGCTCAGGTTCACGACCGCCGAGGAGAGGCCGGCACGGCTGAGTGAGGCAACGTCAAAGAACTCCCGCTTCGTCATAGCGGACACGTAGAACAGCTTTCCGGAGGGGGAGGCAGTAGCGTTGGCCAGCATTCCGCTATCCGAATACGCTGCAAGCTGGCTGTCCGCCAGCGGGATCCAGCCGGTGCAGCTGCCGCCGCCGAAGTCGTACATGACTGTGCAGCTCGGCACGTGGTACTTTCGGCCGCCGTCGATGAGGTAGATGGAGCCGTCGGAGCCGCGCGCGAAGCGGCCGACGGGGTTCCCCGTCGTCAGCGAGTCCACGTATTGCTGGCTGACTTGGTCCAGGGAACTTACGTTCATGTACAGCTGATACGTAGCCCAGTCCGGCACAGGGTATTTGGTCTTGCCGCTAACCAGGAAGATTGTGCTGCTGGTGGGGCCCTTGACGAATGTGGAGCCAAAGCCGTCGGAGTAGGTCGCGAAGCGCTGCAGCATTTGGTACGTGCCGTTCCACACGTTGGAGTCACCTGCGAAGGGACCCGTGCTGCTGTACTGCCACATGCTGTAGGTGCCCCAGCTGGACGGTATGGCGCCGGCGTCATTGGTTGCAGAGCTCGGGTAGGCTGCCACCCACAGGGGATAGTTCCCGAATCCCGCGGCGTCGCCGGTGCACTGTTTCCACCACATGGTGTTGGTATAAATGACCGGCAGGCGTCCGGTGAGCGCCTGCATGGTGTTGCCGAAATCGCGGACCCAGGCTGTCAACTGGGACGGAGACATTCCGTAGCAGGTATTCCCGAAGTAGAACCCGTCGATAGTCCGGCCTTCATAGGGGTTGAACTCGAAATCCAGCACGGGCGGCAGCGTGTAACCGTCCGCCGTCCAGCCGCCTCCGTTCTGGACGAAATAACGCGCCTGGTCCGCTCCCGAGGACCAGTTCGGGATGGCGAAATGGTAGGCGCCCCGGATCATTCCGACGCTGCGTGAACCTTGATACTGCGAGCCGAACAACTCGTTCGTGTAGTAGTTGCCTTCGCTGGCTTTGACGTAGGCGAACCGTGCGCCCATATTCCACTGCTGCAGCCAGTCGACGGATGTCTGGTGGCCGCTGACGTCCAGGCCCTGCACCCCGAATGTCGGCATCCACGTTCCCTGCGTTTCCAGGGACTGTGTTGTGAACAGTTGGCCGCCGTCCTGTTTTGTGGCTCCGGTGACGCGCGCCGAGCGCTGGCCCATTTCGGCGCCGCCCCGGCCGGCGGCTTTTGCCATCGCGGCCCGACCAGCATCGGAGGTGGGGTCCAAGGGAACGACAGGCGCCGAGCCTGTTGTTGGGGGCACCGGCTCGGCCGGCTGGGTGGTGGTCTGGACGGGCGACGGCGATGTGGCCGGCGTGGCCGGTTGGGACGCGCTTGGTGCTGTGGTTTCGGGTGCTGCGGTTGCGGTGCCCGTGGGTGTGGTCCCCGTGGGTGTGGTCCCCGTAGGGGCCGGCGAAGGCAGAGGCTCCGTTGCACCCGACGTGCCTGCCAGCGGTCCGGCCATCAGTGCCAACGCCAGTACCAGCGGCCCAGCGTTTCTCAGTAAGCGACGCTTGGGTTGAACTGGGGTCCGCTTCATTTTTCGCTCCGGAACAGTGGCGTGCTCCCAAGAGCAGGCCACTAGGTCGCATCTACAGCTGAATCCCGCAGGACGTACCGAACTGTGAGATATGTCTGACTTAACGCGCCTACCATAACACCAGTGTGCATGGAGCGACTAGTGATTCTGGTGTTACTAATGTGAATCAAATTTGGTCCGATTTCCCTGCTTATCCACAGCTTGGCCCGTGTGACTTGGCCGACATGTGTATGCTCCCTTAGCTTTAACGGAGTTGTACTGCCTCAGCCAGGGGGCGGCAGTCGTTTGGGGGAACGCATGGATGCTGTTCGAATCGTGGAGGATGAGGTTCGCGAGCTGATCCGGCGCCGTGGCCTGGACCCGCTGCGGCAGGCCGGCGAAGTCAGGCGGCTGGTCGAGGCGGCGGTCAGTGACTATGACGAACGCGCACTCATGGGCCCGCTTCCGCCGATCGGCCCGCTGGAGTCCGCCCGACGGCATGTTTACGACGCCGTGGCCGGTTTCGGGGCGCTGCAGCCGCTGCTGGATGACCCCACTATCGAGGAAATCTGGCTTAACGCTCCCAACGAAATATACGTGGCACGGAACGGCGAATCTGAGCTCACGTCGCTGAGCTTTTCGGACCAGCAGGTTCGGGACCTCGTGGAACGCATGCTGAAGAGCTCGGGCCGCCGGCTTGATATGTCTTCGCCGTTTGTGGATGCGGCCCTCCCGGACGGGTCGCGGCTCCACGTCGTCATTCCTGACGTGACACGGCGCCATTGGGCGGTCAACATCCGCAAGTTCGTGGTCAAGGCCAGCCGGCTCGAACACCTTGTGGAGCTCGGCACCCTGACTCCCCAGGCAGCCCGCTTCCTGGGCGCCGCAGTGGCCAGCGGGCTTAATATCCTCGTCTCGGGGGCAACCCAGGCAGGCAAAACCACCATGCTGAACTGCCTCGCTGCCAGCATTGGCGCACGGGAACGCGTCATTACGGTCGAGGAAATCTTCGAACTGCAGTTTCCTCTGCGTGATGTTGTTGGACTGCAGTGCCGGCAACCGAACTTGGAGGGGGAGGGCGAGATCCCGCTGCGAAGGCTCGTCAAGGAAGCCCTCAGGATGCGTCCGGACCGCCTGGTAGTGGGCGAAGTCCGAGAGGCCGAAAGCCTGGATATGCTGATCGCGCTCAACTCCGGCCTTCCCGGTATGTGCACTGTCCATGCGAACTCTGCGCACGACGCCGTCACCAAGCTGTGCACCCTTCCGCTCCTTGCTGGCGACAACATCTCCAGTGCCTTCGTCGTGCCAACGGTGGCCTCGTGCATTGACTTGGTGGTCCATTGCAGCCGGCAGGCCAATGGCCGCCGCCTGGTGACGGAAGTTCTGTCACTCGGAAGGCGGGTCGAAAATGGCATCATCGAATCGTCCATGGTCTTCTCGATGACCGACGGCCAGTTGCAACCCAAGGCCAACTCCATGCCCGCCGTCGAGAAGTTTGCCGCCGCAGGATTCGACGTGGCGGCGCTGCTGGAGGTCCGCTGATGGCACCCGTGCTGGGGGTGGTTTTGGGAGCGGGTTTGTTCCTCATCTGGTGGTCCGCCTGGGAACAGCCCCAGGCCGCTCAGCGGCGTCCGCAGTCCAGCCGGTTGCAGGACCTGCTGCGGGCTGCCGGGATTGAGAACGTCTCCGGGCTCGGCCTGGTATCCACTTGCGTAGGCGTGGCGGCGTTCGTCAGCATCGTTTTCTTCGCGGTGACCAAGTCCTGGCCCATCTCCGCCTGCTTCGGCCTGTTTGGAGGATGGCTCCCAATGGCCGTGGTCAGATGGCGGGCCCGCAAACGCACTGCCACCCTGCGTCAGTTGTGGCCTGACGTCGTTGACCATCTTCGGTCCGCGATCAGGGCAGGGCTGTCCCTGCCCGAGGCGCTGATCCAACTGGGTGAGAAGGGGCCCGAGGAGCTGCGGCACGTATTTCGTGACTTCGGGGCCGACTACCGCGCCGGCGGCCAGTTCGATCCAGCCCTCAACAGGCTCAAGGAACGGCTTGCAGATCCCGTCGCGGACCGGATTGTCGAAGCCCTCAGGCTCACCCGCGAAGTGGGCGGCTCCGACCTGGGCCGCCTGCTGGGAACCTTGGGCGAATTCCTGCGGGAAAGCGCGCGAACCAGAAGCGAGCTGGAGGCGCGGCAGTCCTGGACGGTGAATGCAGCCCGGCTTGCAGTGGCTGCACCGTGGATCGTCATGGTGCTGCTGGCCACCCGGCCCGAAGCGGTCGCCGCCTATAACACTGCGACCGGGGCAGCCGTGCTTCTCGGTGGACTCGTGGTGTCCGCCATCTGCTACTCCGTCATGCTGCGGATCGGTGCGCTGCCTGAGGACGAACGGGTACTGAGATGACGTCGCCGGCCGCTGTTTCCGTGATCTGCGGACTCCTGCTCGGAGCGGGCCTCTGGCTCCTGGTGGTGCGGCTGCCGTTCATGAGGCCAATGAGCTTTGCCGAACGTATCGAACCGCAACTGAAGTCGCAAAACCTGGAGTCCAAGCTGCTGTCGGCCTCCACGGACAACCTCACGCCGTTCGGGCCGTTGGAGCGGATACTGCGTCCGATGCTGAAGGACGGATTTGCTTTCCTTACGCGTTTCAACCTGGGTTCGTCAGTGTTGAGCCGGAGGCTGGCGCAGGCCGGCATCCGCAAGTCTGTCGTCGACTTCAGGGCCGAGCAGCTGCTGTGGGCGGTGCTGGGATTCGTGCTCGCCACCGGCTTGGTCCTGATCGGGGCAGCATCAGGACAGTTCAATCCGTTCCTTGCCGTCGTCGCCATTCTGGGCAGTGCCCTCGGCGGGTTCCTTTTCAGGGATTACTGGCTGGGCGTCCAGATCAGGAGGCGCCAAAAGCTCATGATGGCGGAGTTCCCGAGCCTCGCCGAGCTCATGGCACTCGCCGTCAGCGCGGGCGAAAGTGCCACTGGTGCCCTTGACCGCGTCTGCCGGAGTTCACACGGCGAACTCGCTCGGGAGTTTGAGCTGGTGCTTGGTGAAACCCGGGCCGGAAAGCCGCTCGTCGAAGCGCTGCAGCGATTCTCCGCACGGACCGATCTGGGCCCCTTGGTGCGGTTCGTCGACGGGATCATTGTGGCAGTGGAGCGCGGGACGCCACTTGCAGACGTCCTGCGGGCCCAGGCGCAAGACGTCCGTGATACGGCCAAACGCGACCTGATGGAATCGGCCGGAAAGAAAGAGATCGCCATGATGGTTCCCTTGGTCTTCGGCGTCCTTCCGTTGACCGTCATTTTCGCCGTGTTTCCCGGACTCGCGGCCATCAGCCTCGGTCTATGACCGAATCCAGACCGCCCGGACTGCCGGGAGAAAACCCGCCTGAACTAGAGAATGGAAGCTCGATGACACACCTCGGAATCCGTGCCCTGGCCGTGATCCAAACCCTCGCCCTGTTGCTCAGGACAACCGCGGCTTTCGTCGGGAAAAGCGGAATGCCTCCCCGCAGCACGGACCATCCGGAAAGAGGGGATGTGCCGGGCTGGGTAATGATCACGCTCATGTCGGCAGTGCTCGTGGCCGCCCTGCTGGCCTTGGCCGGCCCCGCCTTGGAGGGGTTGTTTAACCAGGCCATGGACAAGGTCGGAAACTAGCACATGCCCGCGGCGGTGCGCGCGGCGGACGATGCGCCGTGCCGGATGGGAGAAGGTCCGCCTTGCCATGTGGTGGATAAGCCGTCAGGGCGCGATGGTCCATCCGGGCGGGAACGAGGCTCCGCCGTCGTGGACTTTGTCCTGGTCGGAGGGCTCCTCACGATGTTCTTCCTGGCGGTGATCCAACTGACGCTCGTGTTGCACGTGCGCAACACGCTGATCGACGCTGCGGCCTCGGGCGCCAGGTACGGCACACTCGCCGACCGGAACGCGGCTGATGCCAGAGACCGCACGAGCGAGCTGATCGGAATAGCGCTCAACGCGGAGTTTGCCCGGGACGTGACTACCTCGGAGGTGACATATCAAGGCATCCGCGCCCTTGAAGTGACGGTCAGGGCACCCTTGCCGGTGATAGGCCTGATCGGGCCCCGGGAAGCCCTGGAGGTGAAGGGCCATGCTGCCATCCAGCCCTAGTACCCCGGCCCTGGTGTCACGGGGATTCCGTAGGGGCGGGTGCGTCGCTGCCACCCCCGAGCCAGCGGGCCGGATCGCCCCGAACCGCGGCACCCGTCCCGGGCCGTGTCCCGCGGCAGCAGGCGCAGACGCAACGGCAGGGGAGCGGGGGAGCGCCGTCGTCGAATTCACGTTCCTCGCACTCCTGCTGATGGTTCCCCTCGTGTACTTCATCATCACCGTGGGGCAGATCCAGGGCGGTGCCTTCGCCGTCGTCGGCGCGGCCGACCAGGCTGCCAAGGTCTACGTTGCCCAGCCCGACGCGCAAAGCGGCCGGGCGGCAGCAGAACAGGCAGTCATGCTCGCGCTCGCCGACTACGGGCATCCGGCGGATAACGCGAGCATGGACGCAAGCTGCCAGCCCTCGGACTGCCTCGCGCCGGGGTCGGCCGTCACCATCACCGTCCACCTGACGGTCCCGTTGCCCTTTGTACCCTTCAGCGATTCATTGCAGCTCAATGCCAGCCGGCTGGACGCCTCGGCCACCCAAGTTGTGGGACGGTTCCGGTGACGGTGCAACACAGAGTCGGGGACCAGAGCGGGGAGGGCGGTCAGATGATGGTCCTGATCATCGGCTACGTTCTCCTGGCGCTGCTGGTCACCACCGCCGTCATGGCGGCGTCCTCCCTGTACCTGGAACAAAAAAAGCTGCTGTCCGCGGCGGACGGAGCGTCTGTCGCAGCCGCGGACAGCTACACGCTGGGCCAGGTCGAGACGGGCGGGGGCAGTCCGTCCGCGGTCCTCAGCGGGGGCCGGGTGCGGAGCGTTGCAGCGGACTACCTGAGCCGGAACGGCGCCTACGGCAGGTTTAGCGGCCTTGCCGTAGCACCCGGCACCGGCAGCCCGGACGGTTCCACCGCCGTCGTCGTGCTGAGTGCTGAAGTGCATCCCCCGATCGTTAACTTCATCATCCCGGACGGGATCAGGATCGAGGCAACATCAACAGCGCGTTCCAGGCTCGTCCGGTAGCGGTGCGGGGCGGCTAGGAAGGATAGCGTAGGCTTTAACAACCATGGCTCAAATAGATTTTTCCGCAGAAATCCGCGCTTTGCGCGCCACCTACTCCTCCATCGAAAACGTCTCGAATGTTGAGGAGCTGAAGGAAGACATCGCCGAACTGAGCGAGCGGGCAGGAGAGCCCAACCTCTGGGACGATCCGGCAGCCGCCCAGAAGATCACGTCCAGGCTCTCCCACCGGCAGAGCGAACTCGAACGCCTCAACACGCTGGTTTCCCGGATCGACGACCTCGAAGTCCTGGTGGAACTCGGACAGGACGAGGACGACGCCGATTCCATGGGCGAGGCCGCAGCGGAGCTGGAGTCCATCCGTAAGTCGCTGAAGGACCTCGAAGTGGTGACGCTTCTGTCCGGGGAGTTCGATGAACGCGAAGCCGTGGTCACCATCCGTGCCGGGGCCGGCGGCGTTGATGCCGCGGACTTCGCCGAGATGCTGCTCCGGATGTACCTGCGCTGGGCTGAGCGCCACGGCTATCCGACCACCATCATGGACACTTCCTACGCCGAAGAGGCCGGGCTCAAGTCCGCCACCTTCGAGGTCAACGCCCCCTACGCCTACGGCACGCTAAGCGTGGAAGCCGGTACCCACCGCCTGGTCCGGATCAGCCCCTTCGACAACCAGGGCCGCCGCCAGACGTCGTTCGCGGCCGTGGAAGTCATTCCGCTGATCGAGCAGACCGACTCCATCGATATCCCGGACAACGAAATCCGCGTGGATGTCTTCCGGTCCTCCGGTCCCGGCGGCCAGTCGGTTAACACCACCGACTCGGCGGTGCGCCTGACCCACATCCCCACCGGGACAGTGGTGTCCATGCAGAACGAAAAATCCCAGCTCCAGAACCGCGCCGCTGCGCTGCGTGTCCTCCAGTCCCGGCTTCTGCTTCTCAAGAAGGAGCAGGAGGACGCGGAAAAGAAGGCCTTCGCCGGTGACGTCAAGGCATCGTGGGGCGACCAGATGCGGTCCTACGTGCTGAACCCCTACCAGATGGTCAAGGACCTCCGGACCGAGCACGAGGTCGGCAACACCTCGGCCGTGTTCGACGGTGAAATCGACGACTTTATCGACGCCGGCATCCGGTGGCGCACTGACAACCGCAACGCTGCCGACTAGGACTGCCGCGCGGCCGGGACGCCCGTGCGGCTGGCTGAAATCATGCGACACGCCCCTGAACTCATGCTTTTCTGCAGGTGCCCGTGCGTATAGTCGAGGAGCCGGAGCTCTACTTCCCCCAAAAGAAAGCCCGTGCACCGGCTGCAGTACTGGGCTCCATCAGCCGTGTCCTGCAGGGTTCTTAGGGCAATGATCCGTTTCGAGAATGTCACCAAGGTCTACGACCAGAAGGCCCGGCCTGCGCTGGACTCTGTCAACCTTGAAATCGACCGTGGTGAGTTTGCGTTCCTCGTGGGCGCCTCCGGTTCCGGTAAATCAACTTTCCTCCGCCTGGTACTCAAGGAAGACCGGGCCACTTCCGGCGCCGTCTACGTGGCCGGCCAGAACGTCGCGAACATTTCAAGCTGGCGTGTACCCCGGCTGCGCCGCGGCATCGGCGTCGTGTTCCAGGACTTCCGGCTCCTGCCGCAAAAGAATGTCTTCGCCAACGTAGCCTTCGCCATGCAGGTCATCGGAAAGAGCCGCAGCATCATCCGGGACACGGTCCCGGAAGTCCTCAAGACGGTAGGCCTTGAAGGCAAGGAACACCGCATGCCGCATGAACTCTCAGGCGGTGAACAGCAGCGAGTGGCCATCGCCCGCGCCGTGGTCAACCGGCCGGGGATCCTCCTGGCGGACGAACCCACAGGAAACCTGGACCCCACGACGTCCATGGGCATCATGGGCGTCCTGGACAAGATCAACCAGAACGGCACCACGGTTGTGATGGCCACGCACGACGACGACATCGTCAATGAGATGCGCAAACGGGTGGTGGAACTCCGGAACGGAGTTGTCATCCGTGACGAGGCCCGGGCCCTGTACACCTCAATGATTCCGGTCGTGGGGCAGTCGAGGCGCTTCAAGGACGCCAGCGGACGTCCGGACGGGTCCGCTGCGGACCCGGGTGACGGATCCGTCTCCTCCCAGGCAGGGGAGGCACAGTGAGGCTGGCATTCATCCTCAGCGAGATCGGCAGCGGCCTGAGGCGAAACCTGTCGATGGTGGTGTCGGTCATCCTGGTGACCTTCGTGTCGCTCACATTCGTCGGTGCCGCCGGCATGCTGCAGCTGCAGATCAACCAGATGAAGGGCTACTGGTACGACAAAGTCCAGGTGGCCATCTTCCTCTGCGGTGACGGCTCGACGGCGGCCGGCTGCGCCACCGGGACGGCCACTCCGGAGCAGCAGGAAAACCTCCGCACGCTGCTCGAATCGCCCGCCGTGGCCCAGTACATCAATGACTTTCAGTTCGAGTCCAAAGACGAGGCCTACAAGCACTTCAAGGAGCAGTTCTCCAACTCCCCGATCGTCGACTCGGTGACTCCGGACCAGCTGCCGGCTTCGTTCCGGATCAACATGAAGGACCCGGAAAAATACCAGATCATCAGCGAGACGTTTTCCTCGCAGCCCGGCGTCGAGACGGTGATTGACCAGCGCCAGGTCCTGGAACGGCTCTTCTCGGTAATGAACGCGGCCTCGCTGGTCGCCGTCATCATCGCCGGTGTGATGATCGTCTGCGCCATCCTGCTCATCGCCACCACCATCCGGCTCTCCGCCTTCAGCCGCCGCCGGGAAACCGGAATCATGCGGCTGGTCGGGGCCTCCAAGACGGTCATTCAGTTGCCCTTTATCCTCGAAGGAGTCATCGCCGCCGTGATCGGGGCCGCGCTGGCGTCCGGCACTCTCTGGGCGGTGGCCCATTTCTTCCTTGGCGAATACATGTCCAAGCAGTACCCGGACACGGCGTTCATCTCTCCGGCGCAGACCCTTATCCTCGCGCCGGCGCTGATCGGACTGGGCGCAACTTTGGCTGGAATTTCGTCTCTCTTGACCTTACGTAGATATTTGCGGGTCTAGGCTGTGCATACCAACGAAGGAATGACCATGACAGAACCGGACCGCAAGGCCCGCCGGCTCCGGCCCGCGGGACGGGGCAGCCGCATCATCAGCGCCGCCCTGGCACTGATTCTTGCCGCGAGCCTTGGCGCCTCCACCCCTGTGGCCTTCGCGGACGAACTGGAAGACAAGCAGGCGGCCCTTGAGGCTGAGGCCGCCCGCGTGCAGCAGTCCCTTGAATTTGTGGATGCCAAAATCGCCAAGGCCGCGGGAGACCTGGTGATCTACCAGGGGCAGCTTCCTGCCGCCCAGCAGGCGTTGCTCGAGGCACAGGGCCGGGTCGCGAGTGCAGTGAAGGAAGTCGAGGCACTGGCCGCGCGTGTGGACCTGGCGCAGCAGAACAAAGCCAAGATCACGCAGCAGCTTGAATCCGATAAACAAAAAATCGCCGACACCAAGAAGCTCATCGGCCAGATCGCGACCCAGGCCTACAAGTCCGGCGGCGTCCCCTCGAACCTCACCCTCTTCTTTGGATCCAAGAGCGGCGGCAGCCTGACGGACACCATGGACCTCGCGGACCAGGCCATGCGCAGCCAGAACTCCGCCATGGACAAGCTGTCCCAGCAGAACGCAACAAACGTCAACTCGCAGGCGCGCCTGCAGGCGGTCGAAGCGGAGATCAAGGACCTCAAAGCCAAGGCGGACGCGGCGCTGGCCAGGGAGAAGGCAGCCCGGGACGAAGCCGCCGCCAAGAAAGAACAGGTGGACAAGCTGATCGCTGACACCACCCGGATCAACAACGAGCTTCAGGCCGCGAAACCCGGTATCCAGAACCAGCTCTCGAAAGTCCAGGCAGCCCAGGACGCGGTGGCCGCGGAGATCGTTGAACGCGACCGGAAACTGCGTGAAGCGTGGGAAGCTGAACAGCGCCGCATCGCTGAAGCGGCTGCCGCAGCGGCAAGGGCCGCCGGCCAGGCAGCCCAGCCCTACGTTCCGCAGGTCGGGCCCCCCTCGGCCTTTGGGCTAAGGCACCCGTTCTCGGCCGACGTCCCCATCACCTCAGGGTTCGGGTGGCGTGCGACGCCGCCCGGCACCGTCGACTTCTACGGCTCCGGCGGATACATGCACACTGGCATCGACTTCGGTGCCAGCTGCGGGACACCCGTCTACGCACCGGCGGCCGGCACCATTGTTTCAGCCGGTTGGAGTAACGACGGCGGCGGCAACAACGTCAAGATTTCTCACGGCGTGGTCCAGGGCAACTCGCTGACCACCATCTACTACCACAACAGCAGCGTGGTGGTTTCGGTGGGGCAGCAGGTCAGCCAGGGGCAGCTCATTGCCTATTCCGGAACCACCGGTAACTCCACCGGCTGCCATTCGCACTTCGAGACCTGGCTCAACGGTCAGGCCGTCGACCCGATGATCCTGCTCTGACAGGCCGGTGCCGGCCGGTGCATCGACCGGCACCTGCGGCAGCCCCGGGGCTGCCGTAGAATTAAAGAGCCCCGGGCCGCGACGGCCGGGCAAGCATCCAGACCAAGAGCTGAGGAGTTCCACCGTGCCGAAAGAAAGTGGCCGTAAGGTAGTGGCCACCAACCGGAAGGCCCGGCATGACTACCATGTCCTCGACACCTATGAGGCGGGCATCGCGCTCATGGGAACGGAAGTGAAATCCCTGCGCGAGGGCCACGCTTCCATGGTTGACGGGTTCTGTACGTTCTATAACGACGAACTCTGGATGGAGGGAATCCACATCCCCGAATACAACCAGGGGAGTTGGACAAACCACTCCGCCCGCAGGCGGCGCAAACTTCTGTTGCACCGCGAGGAACTGACCAAGATCTCACACAAGGTCCGTGAATCCGGCTTCACTATCGTTCCGCTCCAGCTCTACTTCCTGGACGGCAAAGCGAAAGTTGAGATCGGCGTCGCCCGCGGTAAAAAGGAATACGACAAGCGGCAGACCCTGCGCGAACAGCAGGACAAGCGCGAAGCGCTGCGTGTCATGCGCGAAAGGAACCGCGGCTGAACGCTCCGGCCGCCGCGGCTGAACCTGCCGCGATCTGCCTGCCGGCGGCCGGGAATGATTCCGGACTGCAGTGCGTTATAATTGGTGTCCGGGAAGGAACGGCGCGGAACCCGCAGGGAATCCGCGAAGGACCAGACCGGTTTGGTAACAAAATACGGGGATGATCGGTTTCGACGATGTTAGTCGCGACAGGTGAAGCGGGCCGAGGATGCAGAATTATCTCGTAAACGCTGTCTGCAAAACAATAAGTGCCAAACAAACGCGCACTGACTTCGCTCTCGCTGCCTAAGCAGTAAGACAGTCCGTCAGCCCGGGATTGCTATCGTCCCGGATCCTGGCGTCATTAAGATAGCCACTGCTGTTTACCTTCGTCATTGGGGTGAACGGGACTCTTAAATGACTGGGCCCGGATCAGCTACCTGTTTGCAGGATAGCTGGGGCCGAGAAAATCCGACGCAAACTGCGCCCGGAGAAGCCCTGACAACACGACATCGGACGGGGGTTCAATTCCCCCCATCTCCACCATCGGGATAGCGGCAACGCTGTTCCGCCCCGTGCAAAAGGCCGGAAGCGAAAGCTTCCGGCCTTTTGTTTTCTGCACCGTTCTTGCATTCTCCCCAGCGGCCGTCGGTGGCCTCGGGTTCAGCGCTTCTTGATGTGCGCCACGGGGTCCACGTGGGCGTCCAGGTCATGCTTGGACTTCTTGTCGGCCCTCTTTTGCTTGATGGTCTTGTCCGATTTCTTGGTGACCTGCCGGTGCGGCGATTTGTCAGGCATGTCGCCCTCCCTTACCTCGGGGCCTTGAATAAGCCCCGTGCTTGTAAGGTACGCCTGTTTTGCCGCGAATGTAACTGGCACCAAGCCGGGCCTCCGGCACCGCCCAACTCACGGGGCGCCCGGAACCCCGTGCGGGCATCGGCGGTCAGGAAGCGGGCACTTCAACGTCGACGATGCCGACGAATCTGCTGCCGATTCCCTCGTACTCGCTGCGGACGAGGCCCGGGAGGACCGGCGGCAGGTCGCCCGGTGCGTGATGGGCGCAGCAGACGTAGGTGAACGGCGGCCACCATTTCTTGGGCCGGGCGGCCTCCGAGAAACCGCAGACAGCGCACGTCAGCTGGACCCAGACGGGCCGCTTGCCGGTCCGGTTTGCCTTTGACTGGACGAGCCAGGCCGGTGGATTGTCCAGGAGTTCGGACAGCTCGGCGTCCGAGAGCCGGGCGGGGATACCGTGACGGTGCGCCATTTCCAGAGGAATATCGAGGATCTGAGCTGCTTCACGTCGCGTAACCATCGTTTAACGATACGGGACGCGTGGCCGCACCGGGTTCACGACGGCGGGACTCCGCCGTCAGGCGGCCAGGCGCGCGCTGTCAGTCGGCGAGCCGGGGCTTCCGGCAGGTTTCATTCGGGCGGAAAGTCAGGCGTCCGCCAGCCGGCAGCCGGCGTGGCGGGATTCGCTGTGCACCCACAGCGCCGACGAGACCTCATCGGCAAGATCGAATTCGCGGTCGGCGCCTGCGGACGCAATCCTGACTACGAGGCTCCGCCGAACGGTTTCCGGCCCAGCACCTCGATATCGGCGTCCAGGTCAATTTCCTGGGCGGCAAGATAGCGCAGGAGCTCGGGATTGTCGTCGCTGATCCGGGTGATGCGGCCTTTGTGACCCTCGTCGAGTTCGCTCATCCGGTGCGCATGCGGCATCTGGACGGTGCCGTCGGCTGCCGGGATGGGATCACCGTGCGGGTCGCGGAGGGGATTACCGAGCTTGCCGGCCATCCGTTCGATGAAGGTATCCGACACGGCGTGTTCCAGGAGTTCGGCTTCGTCATGGACCTCGTCCCAGCTGTAGCCGAGTTCCTGGACCAGGTAGGTCTCTATGAGCCGGTGCCGCCGCACCATGGAGAGCGCCAGCCGGATGCCGTCGGCCGTGAGCGTGATGGCGCTGTACGGTTTGTGGTCAACCAGGCCCTGGTCCTTGAGTTTGCGGACCATTTCCGAGACCGACGAGTTGGCGACGCCGAGCCGCTGTGCCAGCTGTGAGGACGTGATGGGTTTATCCTGCCACTCCGTAAAGGAGTAGATGACCTTGACGTAGTCCTCGATGGAGGAGGAGGGCGCGCTGGTCTTCACGAGTCCAAGCCTACCGCTTTGGCTGCGGCACTCATGCCTTGAACGCCCGCCAGGTCTGGGTCAGGTAGGGGAGCCCGATGACGTCCGCGGCGGAGTGCCCCAGGTGCTCGTGGAGGTACCAGTCCAGGTTGGCGCGGACCTTGGCCCGGATGCTTTCACCGGCGGCGAGGTAATAGCTGCGGGACTTTGCCAGCTCGACGATGTCGCCGGTTGTCACAGGGTCTTCCCAGCGGGTCAGGTGGCTCTCGAGCCCGGCAAACTCCGGTCCGACCGCGGGGCGGAAATCCGGCTTGTGCACATCGCCGGCATGCATGATCCGGGAGAGTCGATGGACCCACGGGACGGACGTATCCAGCTGGTTCCAGATCAGGCCCAGCACGCCGCCGGGCCGGAGAATGCGGGACAGCTCGGTGCTGGCCAGGCGGGGGTCGCACCAGTGCCATGCCTGGGCAACGGTGACGACGTCGAACGCCGCGTCCGCGAGTCCGGTCGCCTCTGCCGTGCCTTCCGTTGCAGGAACCCCGGGGAGGGCGAGCCGTAGTTGGGCCAGCATGTCCGGTGAGGGATCCACGGCCGAGACGGCCAGTCCGCGCTGCACCAGCAAGGCGGTGTACTTCCCCGTCCCGGCCCCGATGTCAGCGGCGTCGGACGCCCCGCCCGTGCCGCCGGCGCTCCGGAGCAGCCAGTCCACTGAATCGGCAGGGTAGCCGGGGCGGACGCGGTCATAGTGTTCGCCGCCGTCCTGGAAGCTTTGGCCGAGCTCGTAGCGGCGCTGGTGGTGCAGTTTGGGGCCTCCCCGTGCCACGTGCAGTCTCCTTCGGGCAGGCTGGAATTCTTACCCCTCGAATTTACCGCACGCGCAGCGGCCTCAGTCTTCGGTGCAGGGCGCTGCGCCGGCGGTGCCGGGTGTGTTGGGTGCCCACTCCGGGTAGCTGCGGGTGTCGTTGGCCGGCACCCAGCGGCCCGAGTCCACCACGTAGTCCCAGCCAAGGCCGGTCCGGCGGAGCTCCTCGATGCCTGCGAGCAGGCGCTGGGCGTCCTCCAGCCGGGAGCCGACTCCGAAGCTTGCCCGCAGCGAGCCTGACGGCAGCCCCAGGCGCTTCAGCAGCGGGTGGGCGCAGAAGCGGCCATCGCGCAGGCCCACGCCGTGTTCTGCGGAAAGGTAGGCCGCCACGAGGCCGGCGTCGTAGCCGGCGACGGAGAAGTTGACCACACCGATGGTGTCCGTGGCCTGGTCGGTGTCGCTGAAGATCTGGTGCACAGTGACGCCGTCGATCTTCTGCAGTCCCTCAACGAGGAAAGACCGGATGGCGGTCTCATGGGCGTGCCACAGTTCCTGGTCAAGTGCGCCGATGACCTGGGTGGCCCGGGCCAGGGTGGCGGCGCCAAGGACGTTGGGCGAGCCGCCCTCATGCCGTGCCGGTCCTGTGGTCCAGCTGACGGAATCCAGCCGCGCCTCACGGACGGCTCCGCCTCCTGCGAGGTGCGGGGTTCCGGCGTCGAGCCAGTCCGGCCGGCCCACCAGGACGCCGCTGCCGAAAGGCGCGTACAGCTTGTGGCCCGAGAAGGCGAGGTAGTCGACGTCGTCCGCGGCGATGTCGATGCGGCGGTGCGGGGCCAGCTGGGCCGCGTCCACAACGATCCTTGCGCCGTGTTCGTGGGCCAGCGCGGCCAGTTCGCGGATGGGGAGGATTTCGCCGGTGACGTTGGAAGCGCCCGTGACGGCCAGCAGGCTAATGTCACCCTGTTGGAGCTCTGAGCGCAGGCTTTCGAGCGTGGCTTTCAGCGTGGGAGCGGCAACAACGCTGCGGTGTGGCACGCCCTGCCACGGGAGCAGGTTGGCGTGGTGTTCAATGTCCAGGTACAAAACCTCGCCGGTGGGGCGGCCGTCGGCCACCGGCAGGCACCCGGCCAGCAGGTTCAGCGAGTCCGTGGTGTTCCGGGTGAAAATGACCGAATCGTCAGCCCTGCCCCCCACGAAATCGCGGACGATGTTCCGGGCGTTTTCATACACTGACGTGCTGATCTGAGAGGCGTAGCCCGCGCCGCGGTGCACGCTGGCGTAGTACGGCAGGATCTCGTTGAGGTAGGCCGAGACGACGGACAGCGCCGGAGCGGAAGCGCCGTAATCGAGGTTCGCGTAACGGACATGCCCGCCCTGAATCAGGGGAGCCTGGATCTCCGCGCCGGTGACGGCTGAGAGGGGGCGCTGGGCGACAGTGAAGCGCTGGTCCAAAAAGCCTGCGGCGGACGTGGTTGCGGCGTTTGCGGGGAAAGTGGCAGTAGTCATGGGGACCTCACTGTAAAGGGACCCCGCACTTGGGGGATCCGCGCTTGCCGGGTCCGTTCCGGACCGGCCTGGTCGTCACCCGGGGCACCCCACCGCGAATGGAGGGTTGCCGGCCAGCAAACCGGGGTTTAGCGCTGGCACTCGTGACCTGTTTCGAGATTAGGACATTCACTGCGCCGCGGGAAAGCCACGGCAATTATTAAGCTCTTTGTTACGCACGCGGAAGAATGGCATTCCCGCCGAATAAAACGACGGCGGACGCCCCCGGGAGGGCCATCCGCCGTCGTTTTATTCGGCTTATGGCTGTTGCCTGCCGTCGAAGTGGCACGGGCGATGTAGCCGCGCCGAGGCTCAGCGGCCACCAGCCGCGATGCGCCTCAGAGGAGGTCGTCGAGGTCCGGGTTCAGCCGTTTGAGGACCTCGGAATGGAGGATTGAATTGGTGGCCAGGGCATTTCCGCCAAACGGGCCGTCCACTCCCTCCAGCGATGTGAAGCGGCCGCCGGCTTCGGTGACGATCGGCACCAGGGCGGCCATGTCGTAAAGGTTGAGCTCCGGCTCGCAGGCGATGTCCACCGCTCCCTCGGCCACCAGGCAATAGGACCAGAAGTCACCGTAGGCACGGGTCCGCCAGACTTCCTCGGTGAGGCCCAGGAATTCGTCCAGGTTGCCGCGGTCCTTCCAGCCGCCAAGGCTCGAATAGGAGAGGGAGGCGTCCGACAGCCTGGACACGTTCGAAACCTTCAACCTCGTGGCAGCAGCAAGCGACCGCCCCATGTAGGCTCCGGCTCCCTTCGCGGCCCACCAGCGCTTGCCCAGCGCCGGCGCGCTGACCAGGCCGACCACCGGCTCGCCCTCATCCACGAGGGCGATCAGGGTGGCCCACACCGGGACGCCGCGGACGAAATTCTTGGTGCCGTCAATGGGGTCGATGATCCAGCGGCGGGAACCGTGCCCGGAACTGCCGAACTCTTCACCGAGGACGGCATCTCGCGGACGGGAACGGGAGAGCTGGCCGCGGATGGACTCTTCAGCTGCCTTGTCAGCATCCGTTACCGGCGTCAGATCCGGTTTGGTTTCAATCTGAAGGTCCAGCGCCTTGAAGCGGCTCATGGTCTGGGAGTCAACAGAGTCGGCCAGGACATGGGCGAGGCGCAGGTCATCGTTGTAGCTCGAAGCGGGTTGGGTCATGGTTCCAAACTACCGTCTCTGCGGCCGCCCGGCCGGGATGTCACGAAACGATGCCGAGTTCTTTGGCATCCTGAGCTTCCATCCGGGGGTCGGTGCCGAGCAACCGCCGCAGGGACGCCAGGCGCGCTGCACCCGACGGGCCCGCGTGTCCCTCGGCCACCCAGGCATCCACACCGCAGTTAACGGCGGACGCATCGTGCTTGCAGCCGCGTTCGCAGGCGTCCGTGCCGGGTTCGAGGTCGGGGAACGAACGCAGGATCCGGTCCGGATCCACATGGGCCAGGCCGAAGGACCTGATGCCGGGTGTGTCGATGATCCAGCTTCCGGCGGGCGCGTCACTGATGCGCAGCGCAAGCGCCGACGACGACGTGTGCCGTCCGCGTCCGGTGACCGCGTTGACCCCTCCCGTGGCCCGCTCGGCTCCGGTGAGGGCGTTGACCATGGTGGACTTCCCCACTCCGGAATGGCCGAGCATCACGGTGACTTTGCCGTCGAGGTGGGCCCGCAGCTGCGAGACGGCGTCGCTGTCCAGCCGCGCTGACAGCCCGTCATCGGAGCGTGCATCGATCCCGGAGGCCGCGGCGTCGGCCGTTCGGCTGATGATCACCGGAAAATCAAGGTGCCGGTAGTTGGACAGGAGCTCCGTGGGATCCTTGACGTCCGCTTTGGTGACCAGCAGCAACGGCTCAATCCCGGCGTCGTATGCGGCCACCAGGGCGCGGTCGATAAAGCCGGTGCGCGGTTCCGGATTTGCGGCGGCGACCACGACTACAAGCTGGTCCGCGTTGGCCACCACCGCCCGCTCGATAGGGTCCGTGTCATCGGCGCTGCGACGCAGCAGGGTGCGGCGGTCCTGGATCTTCACGAGCCGCGCCAGGGTATCCGGCGCTCCTGAAACATCGCCCACCAGGGACACGAAGTCCCCGGCTACCACGGGTGAACGGCGCAGTTCACGTGCACGCGCGGCGATCACGGTGCGTTCGTTCCCGCTATCCTCGCCCACAACAGCCGTGTAGCGCCCGCGGTCCACCGTGATGATACGGCCGGTCACGGCGTCGTCATGGCTGGGCCGGTCCTTGGTCCGGGGGCGCGAGCCTTTCTTGTTGGGACGGATCCGGATATCGGACTCGTCCCAGGAACCGGTGCTACGCCCCACTGGCCTGTTCCGCCCGCCGTGTCAGCATTTCTTCCCACAGTTGCGGAAAGTCCGGCATCGTTTTGGACGTGGTGCCGATGTCTTCCACTTCCACGCCAGGCACGGCGAGGCCCAGGATGGCGCCGGCGGTGGCCATGCGGTGGTCCGCGTAGCTGTGCACGACGCCGCCGTGGAGCTTTGCGGGCCGGATCACCAGGCCGTCTGCGGTTTCCTCGGCATCGCCGCCGAGGCGGTTGATCTCCGTCACGAGTGCGGCGAGCCGGTCCGTCTCATGGCCGCGGAGATGCGCGATGCCGGTCAGCCGCGAGGGACCCGTGGCCAATGCGCACAGCGCGGCGACGGTCGGTGCAAGTTCGCTGGTGTCAGCAAAGTCCGCGCCCTTGATTTCCGGACCGCCGGTGACAGTGAGCGTCCCGTTGTCCAGCGTGACCGTGGCACCCATGGCGGTCAGGATGCTGCGCCACAAGTCGCCCACCTGCGTGGTGGGGGAAGGCCAGTTGGGAATGCGGACGGTGCCCCGGGTTGCCAGCGCTGCGGCGAGGAACGGGCCGGCGTTGGACAGGTCCTGCTCGATGCGGCGGTCAAAGGCCCGGATGGCGCCCGGCGCCACAACCCAGTGGTTCGGGACGGAATCGTCGACGGACACACCAACTTCCCGCAGGACGGCCACGGTCATGTTGATGTGGTCCAGGCTGGGGACCGGCTTGCCCACGTGTTCCAGGTGCAGACCCTCGGTGAAACGCGCGCCTACCAGGAGCAGCGCCGACACGAACTGCGAGGAGGCGCTTGCATCGATCACCAGGTGGCCGCCCCGTACTTCGCCCGTGCCGTCCACCGCGAAGGGCAGCGCTGACGGCCGGGCTCCGTCCGCGGCGCGGACCTCCACGCCGAGCGCGGCCAGGGCCTCGATGATGGTACCCATCGGCCGTTTCCGGGCGTGCGGATCGCCGTCGAACACTGTCACGCCGCTGCGGAGCGCAGCCACCGGGGGAACAAAGCGCATGACAGTGCCGGCGAGTCCGCAGTCGACGGCGGCATCGGCTGCCGCGGTGTCCGGATCGAGGGGGGTGACCTCAAGGTCGGGCCCGAAGGAGCCGTCGCCAGGGACTTCCCGGATGCCGGCACCAAGCTGGCTGAGCGCCTGGATCATCAGGGCCGAGTCGCGCGAATGCAGGGGTGCCCGGAGGCGGGAAGGGCCGTCGGCAAGGGCCGCAAGAACCAGATACCTGTTGGTCAGGGACTTGGAACCGGGCACGGTGACTGTGGCGTCCACCGGTGCTTCGGCGAACGGTGCCGGCCAGTGGGGCCCGTCAGCAACGGGTCCGGAAGGGACTGACGCGGTGGGGGCGGTGCCTGTCATTCGTGCCTATGCTTTCACTGCGTGGTCCACGGCCTTGCGGACAGCTTTGTCGGCCTTCTTGAACTTCTTCGTGGTGGTTTTCCGTGCGTCGGCTGCCAGGTGGCTGGCACCCTTGCGGGCATCGGCTGCCAGGTGCTCGGCCCGCCAGGCCAGGCTCGGCTTGCCCGCGGTGTCCACGGATGCAAGCAGCACTCCGCCTGTGAGGGTGACGTTTTTCAGGAGCTGGGTGCGCCGTGCGTCCCGGCCTTCCTTGGTGGTGATATCCGCACTGCGCCACTCAACGAAAGCGTTCAGCGCTGAAATGACTGCGAGGACGGAGGCCGCGAGCCGTGCCGACTTGCCCAGGGCGAACAGCACGCCGGCGCCCACCTGGGTGCCGCCGATGACGCGCGCCAGGACCTTTTCGTTCGTGGCGAACGGGAGGGAGTCCGCTGCCCGGCGCAGAAGAGGGGACAACTGCGTCGCAGTGTCATCCGCGTTCTTGAGCTTGTCCAGGCCGGCGAGAACGAAACTGGAGGCCAGCATGGGGCGGGCGAGAATACGGACAAACGACATGAATTTCCTCCTGGGTGGACGAGCCGCGGAACTTCTGCGGGGGAACCGGTTCTAGTCTTGCACTTTTGCGGAATATTTGCCCGCCGGCAGTGGTTATGAAAAGCAGGTCCCGATGGGCCGGGGACTGTGCTTGGCCACGGCCTCAGGCCCCTGCTGCGCCGGACAGGCCGCACGCGTGGTCGACTTGCGCGGACCACGACACAAGGGCAGCCGACATAACGACACAGGACCGACACAAGGACTACGGAGCGGAGATGAAGCTTTGACATTGGTGAGGGACAGTGTGGAACTCCTGACGCCCCTGGAGTTCCCTGGACACGGGGATGAGGCCGGCGGACCCCCGCCGGGAGCCTCGCGACGCGTCACAGTAGACTTGAAGGCAATGAGCACCATGGATCCGGCCGTTGCGGCCATATATGAGGCCGCCGGAAACGACGCCAAGACCACCAGTGAGCTTCCGGCGGATGCGGGGGCCCGTCAGGACGGCGCGGCCGGCAAGGACGGCGGGGTACGCGCCGACGCAGGGCCGGAAGCGTCGGAGCCGGAAGCTGCCGACGCCGGGGTCGACGTCGGATCAGAGACCTCTGAACAGCGCAGGCAGCGGTTTGAACGCGACGCCATGCAGTACGTCGACCAGCTGTATTCGGCTGCCATGAGGATGGCGCGGAATCCTGCCGACGCCGAGGACCTGGTGCAGGAGGCTTATACAAAGGCTTTCTCCGCGTTCCATCAGTACAAGCCCGGGACCAATCTCAAGGCGTGGCTCTACCGGATCCTCACCAACACCTACATCAACCTCTACCGCAAGAGGCAGCGCGAGCCGTTGCAGTCGAATTCGGACACCATTGAGGACTGGCAGCTGGCCCGGGCGGAATCCCACACGTCGTCCGGACTGCGCTCTGCCGAAGCGGAGGCCTTGGACCACCTTCCTGATTCCGACGTGAAGCGGGCACTGCAGGCGATCCCGGAAGAGTTCCGCCTGGCGGTGTACTTCGCTGACGTGGAGGGTTTCGCCTACAAGGAAATCTCAGACATCATGAACACCCCCATCGGCACGGTGATGTCCCGGCTTCACCGCGGCCGCAAGATGCTGCGCGACATGCTCGCGGACTACGCAGCAGAGCGGGGTTTCAAAGCTGCAGCCGATACCGGCACAGCGGCCGAAAGCACAAAACAGGAGAACAGGAAATGAGCGACTGCCAGGGACTGGGCGATTGCGACGACGCCCGGATGCAACGTATTTACGAATACCTCGACGGTGCGTTGACACACAGCGACATCGCGGACATCAAAGATCACCTGGACGGTTGCCCGGAGTGCTTTGAGGAGTACGATCTCGAGTGCGTCATCCGCAAAGTGGTCAAGCGGTCCTGTACGGAAGCTGCCCCGGAGAACCTGAAGAGCGCCATCCTGGACCGGATTCATGCGATCCGCCCTGTTGAGGCCTAGGTTAACGACGAAAGGCCCCGGAAACCATGTGGTTTCCGGGGCCTTTCGCTTTTAAGCTCATATTCCAAACCGTAGCTTAGGTGTTGGGGCGCTTCCCGTGGTTCGCGCCGCCACGCTTACGGTCACGACGTTTACGTGCACGCTTGCTCATAGCTGGCCTCCTTAATCTTGGTACTCAAAAGAGCTGCCCTCAAGTCTCCCACATCACGCGACGGCCCGCGAACCAGAGAAGGTTAGTGACTGTCGGCCGTCAGGGAACTGCGGATCGAAATCCTTGCCTGGTCCAGGACCGTCCGGATCGTTTCGAGTGTGACGCTGCTGATAGGCGCCGCGCTGGCCTGGACCCGAAGCTCCACCCGAAGGTCGTCCCTGAACGCCTGAATCAGCATTTCCGCTTCTTTCAGTGTGCGGTCGCCTTCGGGGGTGTGCCGGGTGCCGCGGTCAGTAAACCGTGCGGTGCGCGCGGACGTCCTGGCTGCTTCAGCAGTGGCGGCAAGATCGGCCCGGAGTCCGCGCATGTTGACCCGGATATCCTCCCGCAGATTGTCGGCCAGCCGGCGCACCGAGGCCGAAATGTCGTTCTCGACCCCGGCGAGTTCATCCCTGCGCCGGTTGAGCTCCACCAGCCCCGCGGCGGTAATGCGGTAGTTGGTGCGGCGTCCTTCGGCCTCTGTGGCCACGAGCCCTTCTTCTTCCAGCTTGCCGAGCCGCGGATAGATGGTTCCGGCGCTGGGGGAGTAGGTGCCGCCGAAACGGTCGCTGAGCGCTTTGATGAGCTCATAGCCGTGTTTGGGGCCGGACTCCAGAAGCGAGAGCAAATAGAGGCGCAGTGCGCCGTGGGCGAAGACCGGAGGCATCTAGGCCTCCGTTTCGGCGTCCGCTGGCGGCTGACTGTGGATGATGAAGGTCTTGCCGGAGACGGAGTTGGTACGGACAAGCATGAGCTGTTCATCCGGCCCGGCGATGGTCTGCACCTTGCCGCCCGGCACGATGTATTTCTGGTCATCGATGACCACAGCGCCGCTGGCGGACTTGGCGACAATGTCCACGCCGACGTCGTGGGGCAGCCGGACGGTGAGGTCACCCGAAACGGAATTGGCCCCGAAGTCGTGGGTGAAGCCGTGGAGGTCGAAACTCATGTCGCCGCTGACGGTGTTGGCGCGGATATTGCTGAAGCGGCCGGACGCCGTGACTTCGCCGGATACGCTCTTGGCGGTGAGGACGCCGTCGTGGTTCCGGGCGATAACGTCTCCGCTGACGGTATTGACATGGAGTTCGCCGGCGGTATTGTCCGCGATGACGGATCCGGAGACCGTGTTCAGCTTGGTGTGACCGCTGATCCCCGAGACCAGGCCGTCGCCACTGACGGTGCCGGCTTCAACTTCCACTCCGGCCGGCAGCGCGATGCTGATCACCACGGAGTTGTTGCTGTTGTTGTTGACCGTGTCCATGAGGTTCCTGAACCAGCCCTGGGCGCCGTGCAGCTGGTGCCGCACTTCAAGCCGGCCGTTGACCAGGGTGATGGTCAGCGGGTCCCCGTGGATTTCGGAGACCTCGATCCGCGTGACATCCTCGGCGTGGGTGACCACGTCGAAGCGGCCGCGGATGATTCCCAGTTTGAGCGACCTGACGCCGTCGACGTCGATGGTCTGCGGACCGGTGACGGTCCAGGTGTTCTCGTCCACAGTTCCTCCAAGTTGCGATATATCGTGAATATTATTTGACGATATATCGCGACTTGGCCAAAAGCAATAGACAGGGTGCACGCCGGGACTCGCGTCCCGGCGTCGTAAGCGTTTCCGGTATTACTCCGGGGCGGCGATGCCGAGCCACTGGAACCAGCCGCGGTGCAGCACGAGCCACGCCATCAGCCCGTAGCCGGCCTGACCCGGCGTCCCGCCGTTGGCGGCCAGGTCCTGGCGCCACTGTTCGTGGTTGAGCAGGGGGGAGAAGGTGTCCACATAAAGGTGCTTGCGCCGCGTGGTGACATCGGCGAAGGCCGTGTTCAGTTCGCCCAGCCGGCGGTTCTGCGAGGGATCCAGCGACGGCGGCGGACCGACCACAAAGACCTCGATCTTGTTCTGGGAGGCGGAGTCCAGGATGTTCGCGAGGTTCAGGCGGCTGCGGGCAGTGGAGAGGCCGAACTCGACGTCCCGCCCGCTTAGTCCGATCACCAGGCGGTTCTCGTGGTTGTTGCCGAAGCGGCGCCCGGCCTCATCGAGCCACCTTGCGGCAAGGCCCTCGGTGCCTTCCTGGGGACAGGGCAGGGCGTAGCATTCAACCGTTATGCCGTCCTGCGGGGTCCGGGCCAGCACGCGGCCAAGCCAGCCCAGCGCACGGGGATCACCCAGGCCGGCCAACAGCTCATCCCCAACAGCCGCAATCCGCAGCTTCCTGTCTTCCACGACTACCTCTTAACCTCAATGTGCAACAAAATTCAGCGTTCCATGGAAACGGGCTCCTGGCCAACTCCGGCAGCCGGCGGCGGGCGGAATCTTCCAGTAATCGGCGCCGCCGCCTGCATTAAGCAGCGCTGCCCGGCCGGAGTCGTGTAGTTCGAGTTCCGGCCGGGCAGCGTTCACGCTACTTCCGTGCGAATGCCTGCTTGAGGAGGGCGTCCTGCTCCGCAGCGTGCCGCTTCATGGAACCGGCGGCCGTGGAGGCGGAAGCCGGACGGGAAACCAGCTTCACCCTGCGGTCCAGTGCCTCGGGCAGGTTCAGGCCCATAAACGGCCACGGCCCCTGGTTGGCCGGCTCGTCCTGTGCCCACACCACGTCGGCGTTGGGGTATTTGGCGAGCTCGGCAGCGATTTCAGCGGCGGGCAGCGGGTAGAGCTGCTCGACACGGACGATCGCCGTCGTCTTGTCGCCGGTCTTCTGCCGCGTGGACAGGAGATCGTAGTACAGGCGGCCGGACACCAGCAGGACGCGCTCGACGGCGTCCGCCTGCAGGTGTTCGTGCTCTCCAATGACAGGCTTGAACGTGCCGGTAGTGAAGTCCTCCACGGAAGAGGCGGCGGCCTTCAGGCGCAGCAGCTGCTTGGGCGTGAAGATGATGAGCGGCTTCCGCGGCCGGCTGTACGCCTGGCGGCGCAGCAGGTGGAAGTGTGAAGCCGACGTCGTGGGGTTGGCCACGATCATGTTCTCCTCGGCACACAGCTGGAGGAAGCGCTCGATGCGTGCGGACGAGTGGTCCGGACCCTGGCCTTCGTAGCCGTGGGGCAGCATGAGCACCAGGGAGGAGCGCTGGCCCCACTTCTGCTCGGCAGAGGAGATGAACTCATCGATGATCGTCTGCGCGCCGTTGACGAAGTCACCGAACTGCGCTTCCCACAGCACCAGGGCGTCGGGGCGCTCCACCGAGTAGCCGTATTCGAAACCCATCGCCGCGTATTCGGACAGCAGGGAGTCGTAGATCCACAGCTTGGCCTGGTCGTCGGAGAGGTTGCCCAGGGGCAGCCACTCATTGCCGTTGGCGCGGTCGTGGAACACGGCATGGCGCTGCACGAAGGTTCCGCGGCGGGAGTCCTGGCCGGCGAGCCGGACCGGAACGCCTTCCATGATGAGCGAGCCAAAGGCTGCGATCTCGCCGAAGCCCCAGTCGATGCCGCCTTCGCGGGACATCTGTTCGCGCTTCTCCAGCAGCTGCTTGAGCTTGGCGTGGACGGTGAAGCCCTCGGGGATTTCGATGTGGGCCTTGCCGATGCGTGCCAGGGTCTCCGCCGAGATCGCGGTGGACGCCGGAGCGCTGATGCCGGAGTCGGACTGCTGCGCGCTGGGCCGTTCGATATCGGACACAGCGGCTGAATCCGCCGTGATGATCGGGATCGGCGAGGTCTGGGCAGCGTGGGTCTCGGCGAAGACCCGCTCCAGCCGTTCCTGGTAGTCGCGGAGCAGCTGCTCGGCTTCTTCCTCGGTGATGTCACCGCGGCCGATCAGGGATTCGGTGTACAGCTTGCGGACCGAACGCTTGGCTTCGATCAGGTTGTACATCAGCGGCTGGGTCATCGAGGGGTCATCGCCCTCGTTGTGCCCGCGGCGCCGGTAGCAGACCATGTCGATGACAACGTCCTTGTGGAAGCGCTGGCGGAACTCGTACGCGAGCTGGCCGATGCGGACCACTGCCTCCGGGTCATCGCCGTTCACGTGGAACACCGGGGCCTGGATCATCTTGGCGACGTCCGTGGAGTAGGTGGAGGAACGGGACGAGGACGGTGCCGTCGTGAAGCCCACCTGGTTGTTGACCACCACGTGGATGGTGCCGCCGGTGCGGTAGCCGCGCAGCTGGGAGAGGTTGAGCGTCTCCGCCACCACGCCCTGGCCGGCGAAGGCCGCGTCACCGTGCACCATGATGGGGAGCACGGGGAAGGCTTCGCCCTGGTCCAGGCGGTCCTGCTTTGCGCGGACGATACCTTCAAGGACGGAGTCCACGGCCTCGAGGTGCGAGGGGTTGGCGGCCAGGTAGACCTTGGTCTCCTTGCCGCTGTCCGAGGTGAAGGTGCCCTCGGTGCCGAGGTGGTACTTGACGTCACCGGAGCCCTGCACGGAGCGCGGGTCCTGGGTGCCTTCGAATTCGCGGAAGACCTGGGCGTAGGTCTTGCCGGCAATGTTGGTGAGCACGTTCAGGCGGCCGCGGTGGGCCATGCCGATGGCCACTTCGTCGAGTCCGTCGTCCGCTGCATCGGAGATGATGGCGTCCAGCAGCGGGATCAGCGATTCGCCGCCCTCCAGCGAAAACCGCTTCTGGCCCACGAACTTGGTCTGCAGGAAGGTTTCGAAAGCTTCTGCGGCATTGAGCTTGGACACGATGCGCAGCTGCTCTTCGCGGCTCGGCTTGGAGTACTCGTGCTCCAGCTGGTCCTGGAACCACTTGCGCTCGGCCGGGTCCTGGATGTGCATGTATTCGATGCCGGTGGTGCGGCAGTAGGCGTCACGGAGCACGCCGAGGATGTCGCGGAACGCGAGCATGGGCTTGCCGCCGAAGCCGCCGGTAGGCCACTCGCGGTCAAGGTCCCACAGCGTCAGGCCGTAGGTGAGGACGTCCAGGTCCGGGTGCTTCCGCTGGACGTATTCCAGCGGATCGGTGTCCGCCATGAGGTGGCCGCGCACGCGGTAGGAGTGGATCAGCTGCTGGATCCGGGCGACCTTGTTGATCTGGTCGGCCGGGTCGACCTGCAGGTCCGGGCTCCAGCGCACGGGCTCGTACGGGATGCGCAGGGACTCGAAGATTTCGTCGTAGAAGTTCTGGGCACCCAGCAGGAGCTGGTGCACGAGCTTGAGGAATTCGCCGCTGCCTGCGCCCTGGATGACGCGGTGGTCATACGTGGACGTCAGCGTGAGGACCTTGCTGATGGCGTTCTGCGCGATGATCTTCTCGCTGGCGCCCTGGAACTCGGCCGGGTAATCCAGCGCGCCGACGCCGATGATGGCGGCCTGGCCCTTGGAGAGGCGGGGCACGGAGTGCACGGTGCCGATGCCGCCCGGGTTGGTGAGGGAGACCGTGGTGCCGGAGTGGTCATCGGCGGTCAGCTTGCCGTTGCGGGCGCGCTTGATGAGGTCCTCGTAGGTGTGCCAGAACTCGGAGAAGTTGAGGGTCTCCGCCTTCTTGATGTTCGGCACCATGAGCAGGCGGGTGCCGTCCGGCTTGGGCATGTCGATGGCGATGCCGAAGTTCACGTGCGCAGGCTGGACCGCAACGGGCTTGCCGTCCACTTCGTCGTAGTAGACGTTCATGGAGGGGAACTGGGAGAGCGCGCGGATGACGGCGTAGCCAATCAGGTGCGTGAAGGAGACCTTGCCGCCACGGGCGCGGGCCAGGTTGGAGTTGATGACCACGCGGTTGTCGATCAGCAGCTTGGCCGGGATGGCGCGGACGCTGGTGGCCGTGGGAACTTCCAGGCTGGTGACCATGTTGGAAGCGATGGCCTTCGCCGGTCCGCGGAGGACGGAGACGACGTCCTCTTCCGGAGCGGTGGGGGCCTTGATGTTCTTGGGCAGCTGGGCGGGGATGGGCGGGGTGCCTGCGGTTTCGGGCTTCTTTGCGCCGTCGCGGGCAACAGTGGCCGGAGCCTTCTTCGCCGGGGCGGCAGCCGGAGCTGCCGGCGCCTGGGCGGAAGCCGTCCGGGGGGAAGCCGGCTGCGCAGCTGCAGCCGCTGCGGGTGTGGCCGGTGCTGCCGGCGACGGTGCCGGTGCGGCCGGAGCGGGAGCTACAACTGGAAGTTCGCGGGTTGCGGGGTCTGCGGGCGCCGGTGCACCCGAGGTCCCGTTGGAAGACGAGCTGTCACCGGCGTCGAAGGATTCGAACAGGGGCCACCACTTGGCATCTACCGTGTTCTTGTCCTGCTGGTAACGCTCGTACAGTTCGTCAACGAGCCACTCGTTTCCGCCAAATTCCTCTGGTAGACGGTGGCTAGGCTGCTCTGGCACTTGAAATACGCCTCTTCCATGAGTTTGATTTCCCTCTGGTCGCCTTCGGTGCCTCAGCACAACAATCGAACCAGTCTCTGCGTCCTGTGAACCCAGACCTTTGCCAGTCTAGTGACGATCCTTGGTTAACTGCCAATAAGGGTGACCCAAATCATGTAGCGGCGAAACTATTGCGCGAATCAGCGTCCGGAGCGGGCCTTGGCGCTGTCCCGCCGGGGGCTCCGCCGAGGGCCTAGACTCGCACTGGGAACCCCATTTTCGACGAGGAGAAGCCGTGCGTTTTTTAAGTGAACCGCCCACCGACCTGACGTACTCGGATGCCTTCCTGGTGCCGTCGCGTTCCGACGTCACGTCGCGCCTGGATGTTGACCTGACGGCCGACGACGGCACCGGCTCCTCCATCCCGCTGGTGGTGGCGAACATGACGGCCGTGACCGGCAAGCGTATGGCCGAGACCATGGCCCGCCGCGGGGGACTGGCAGTGCTCCCGCAGGATGTTCCGCTCGATGTGCTCCGGGACGTCACCGCCTGGATCAAATCACGGCACACCGTGTTGGAAACTCCGGTGAGCCTGCTCGCTTCGGAAACAGTTATCGACGCCCTCCACCTGATGGGAAAACGGCCGCACGGTGCAGTGGCCGTCATGGACGACGCCGGCAAGGTTGCCGGCGTGGTCCGCGCGGCGGACTGCGAGGGGCAGGACCGTTTCGCCTCCCTCGGGTCGGTCATGCGGCAGGCGCTGGTGCTGGATGCCTCCGCCTTCGGCGCGGAGCCGGCCGCGGGGGACGCGGGCTCTGATGGCCGTGACGCTTCCCTGCGGAGGGCCTTCGACGCCATGGACGCTGCCGGGACGGACTTCGCCCCCGTCCAGCTCGGCGGCTCCCTTGCCGGGGTCCTCACCCGCAAGGGTGCCCTTCGCTCCACCATCTACCGGCCCCTGCTGGACGCGGCCGGGAAACTTAAGGTGGCTGCCGCCGTCGGAATTAACGGTGATGTGGCGGGCCGCGCATCGGAACTGCTGGCCGCCGGCGTCGATGTCCTGGTTATCGACACCGCGCACGGGCACCAGCAAAAAATGTTCGACGCCCTGGCAGCGGTCCGCGGCCTGGACCCCGACATTCCGATCGTTGCCGGCAACGTGGTGACGGCGGATGCCACCCGTGAGCTGATCTACGCCGGGGCGAACATCGTCAAGGTGGGCGTTGGTCCCGGGGCCATGTGCACCACGCGCATGATGACGGCGGTGGGCCGCCCCCAGCTGTCCGCCGTGCTGGAGTGCGCCGCTGCGGCGCGCGCCGTCGGAGGGCGCATTTGGGCCGACGGCGGCGTGCGGTACCCGCGGGACGTTGCCCTGGCACTGGCGGCCGGGGCAAGCCAGGTCATGATCGGCTCATGGTTCGCGGGGACCCATGAAAGCCCGGGGGACCTGCAGGCGGACGCGAACGGCCGCCTTTATAAGGAGAGCTTCGGCATGGCCTCAGCCAGGGCCGTGCAGAACCGGAACCAGCGGGAAGGCGCTTTCGAAAAGGACCGCAAGGCGCTCTTCGAAGAAGGCATCTCCACGTCACGCATGTACCTGGACCCCGCCCGGCCGGGCGTGGAGGACCTGGTGGACATGATCACTGCCGGGCTCCGCAGTTCGATGAGTTACGCCGGCGCCGCGGACCTTCCCGGTTTCCGCGAGCGTGCCGTGGCCGGCATCCAGTCGGCCGCCGGCTACGAGGAGGGCCGGCCCGTCCCGCAGAGCTGGTGACCGACGGGTGCCGGGGAGCGGTTGGGCCCCGCCTGACCGCTCCTGGGCGCCGGGGCCGCTCCTGTAGACTGAAATTCTTATGGACAGTAAATCTAGGTGCCGGCCTGGGGGCTGTCAGCGGAGCACGAATACCAGCTCCCCGCAGCCCACCCACAGAGCCGGCAAACCCCGTTCACGCGCCCATCACTCTGCAGCAGTCCACGCCGCAGCCCTCCAGGAAACAGGGTCGGCACCGGCCGACCATCCTCCGCCGGGCTGTGTAGCCGGCAAGATAACCTCCCCCTCGACTTGGACTCCGGCGCCTACTGACCCCCGGACGCGTATTCCGTTCCCGGGCCGGCCGGAGGCAGGCCGCTGATGGAATGGCTACTTCTAGGAGCAGGCATCCTGCTCATCCTCGGGACGGGCTTTTTCGTCGCCGTTGAGTTCTCCCTCGTCGCCCTTGACCAGGCAACTGTCCAGCGGGCCGTGGACAACGGCGACGCCGCGGCCGTACCGCTGCTCAAGTGCCTGAAATCGCTGTCCACCCAGCTGTCCAGCTGCCAGCTCGGAATCACGCTGACCACCCTGCTGACCGGCTATGTCATGGAGCCGTCCGTAGGCAAGCTGCTGGAAGGGCCGCTGACCGTGGCCGGCGTTCCGGAAGCGGCAGCTGCTTCGGTCTCCCTCGTGATGGCCATGACCATTGCCACCCTGCTGTCCATGCTGATCGGCGAGCTCGTGCCCAAGAACATGGCCATTGCGCTGTCCTTGCCGATCGGCAAGGCCGTCGCCCGGCCGCAGCTGGTGTTCACCGCCGTCTTCAAGCCGGCGATCATCGTGTTGAACGGCTTCTCCAACAAGGTGCTGAATGTCTTTGGACTCGAAGCCAAGGAGGAGATCTCCGGTGCCCGGACACCGGCCGAACTGGCATCCCTGGTGCGCCGTTCCGCCGCCATGGGAACGCTTGACCCCGGAACAGCAAACTTCATTGCCCGGACGCTGAAGTTCTCCGGCCGGACCGCCGCCGACGTCATGACGCCCAGGATCCGGCTGGAAACCATCGGCGCCGCGCAGCCGGTGTCCGATATTATCGACGCCGCGCGGCGGACAGGGTATTCGCGCTTCCCGGTCATCGGTGAGTCTGCCGACGACATCCGCGGCCTGGTGCACGTCAAGAAGGCAATCGCCGTCCCCTCGGACCGGCGCGCCAACCTCGAAGCCGGCGCCATCATGACGGACGTCCTGAGGGTTCCCGAAACCATCCACCTTGATGCCCTGCTGGCCGAACTGCGCGAGGGAAACATGCAGCTGGCCGTAGTGCTGGACGAATACGGCGGGACCGCAGGCATCGCCACGCTGGAGGACCTCGTGGAGGAAATCGTGGGGGAAGTCGCGGACGAACACGACAAGGTGCGGCCGGGACTGCTCCAGAGCGCCTCGGGGGACTGGTACTTCCCCGGCCTGCTGCGTCCGGACGAGCTCTCCGAGCAGATCCCCGGACTGACGGTGCCCGATGAATCGGCCTATGAAACCGTGGGCGGCTACGTCATGAGCCAGCTCGGCCGGATCGCCGCAGTGGGAGACACGGTGGACGTCGGCGGAGGCACGCTAAGCGTGACGCGGATGGACGGACGCCGGATCGACCGGATCTGCTTCAAGCCTGCCCCGGTCCGCGGCGAAGAACACGCGGCCGGCCAGGGAGGGACGGCATGAGCGACTGGGTTGGAATTCTCTGGCTGGTGATCCTGCTGATCGGCAATGCCTTCTTCGTGGCCGCGGAATTCGCTGTGATGTCCGCCCGGCGGAGCCAGATCGAGCCGCTGGCGGAAGCAGGGTCGCTGCGGGCGCAGACAACGTTGCGGGCCATGGAAAGCGTGTCCCTCATGCTGGCGTGTGCCCAGCTGGGCATTACGGTCTGTTCCCTGCTGATTCTGCAGGTGGCTGAGCCGGCCATCCACCACCTGATGGCCGTGCCGCTGGAAGCCGCGGGCGTGCCGACGGAACTCGCGGACGTCGTGGCGTTCGCCGTGGCCCTCCTGGCGGTGACCTTCCTGCATGTGACCTTCGGCGAGATGGTGCCCAAGAACATCTCGGTGTCCGTCGCGGACAAAGCGGCGCTGCTGCTGGCGCCGCCGCTGATGTTCATCGCGCGCCTGGTTAATCCGGTGATCGTGGTCCTCAACTGGTCTGCCAACCACATCCTGCGCCTCCTGCGGATCGAGCCCAAGGACGAGGTCAATTCCTCGTTCACCCTGGAGGAGGTCCAGTCCATCGTGCAGGAGTCAACCCGGCACGGCCTGGTGGACGACGACGCCGGCCTGATCACCGGTGCACTGGAATTCTCCGAGCACACGGCCTCCCGCATCATGGTTCCGCTCGACAAGCTCGTCATGATGAAGTCGCCCACCACTCCGGTTGAGTTTGAGAAAGCCGTCAGCCGGACTGGATTCTCCCGCTTCCCGATGATGGACGAGGACGGCATGCTTTCGGGGTACCTCCACATCAAGGATGTGTTGTCCATCCCGGATGCCGGATACGGGCACCCGATTGCCGAGAGCCGGATCAGGTCCCTGGCGAACCTGTCCATGGATGACGAGATCGAGAAGGCGATGTCCGTCATGCAACGCACGGGCTCACACCTGGCGCGCGTCATCGGACCCGACGGCAACACCAGGGGTGTGCTGTTCCTGGAGGACGTGATTGAGCAACTGGTGGGCGAGATCCGGGACGCCACCCAGGCGAAGGGCATCCGCCGCCTCGGCCAGGGGAACGGCGGATAGCTTCCGGCGCTGCGGTAGCCCTAAATAGGAATGATTCCTATTTAGGGCTACACTCATCTTGTTGCTAATGCTCCTGATTCTCATGTAGCTAGTCCAGACAACCAGATCCGAGGTCCTTCCGTGCGCCGTTCCGCAGTCTTCTCCGTCACCGCCCTTGCCGGCCTGAGCCTCGTGTTGTCAGCGTGCAGTACGACGACGGGCGGCCAGCAGGCGGCCTCCGGCACCATCGAGGTGGTCACCTCCACGAACGTTTACGGTGACATCGTCCGGGAGATTGGCGGCGACAAGGTGAACGTCAAGGCACTGATCACCAAGGCCAGCCAGGATCCGCACTCCTACGAGGCCACCACCCAGGACAAACTCGCCGTCTCAAAGGCCCGGCTGGTGGTTGAAAACGGCGGCGGCTATGACGACTTCATTCACAAGCTGGCGGACGACAGCAACCTGGGCCACGACAACATCATCAGCGCCGTCGAGGTTTCGGGTCTTGCCCCCGAAGAGGGGCCGGCGGCCGGGTCGACGGCCGGGGCCGACGACCACGGGCATGCCCATGACCACGGAGCGTTCAATGAGCACGTCTGGTACAGCTTCGATGCCATGACCAAGCTGGCCGACGCCGTCGAAGCCAAACTCGCAGCGTTGGAGCCGGCGTCCGCAACGACCTTCGAGGCCAATGCCGCCACCTTCAAAAAGGAGATCGCCGGGCTGAACGCAACGGTGGCCGGTCTCGCCGCCACGGCAGCCGGGGCTCCCGTTGCGGTGACCGAACCGGTGCCGCTCTACCTGATCGAGGCCGCCGGCCTGGTGAACAAAACTCCCGCCGACTACACGGCCGCCATCGAGGAAGATGCCGATGTTCCGCCCGCTGCGCTCAAGGAAGCCACGGAACTGGCCGGATCAAAGGACATCAAGTTCCTGGCGTACAACACTCAGACGGAAGGTCCGCAGACGCAGGCCCTCAGGAAGGCAGCCGAGGCCGCCGGCCTACCGGTGCTGGACTTCAGTGAGACCCTTCCCGAGGGGAAGACTTACGTGCAGTGGATGAGCAGCAATGTGGACAGCATCACGCAGGCCCTGAAAAAGTAGCCCCGGCGTCACTAGGATGATGGGGGCGCTTCGCCCCGAATGAATCGAGGAAAAAGAACGTTGAAACCGGTAGTGAGCCTCCGCGGAGCCACCCTGAAGTTCGGGAAACGGACATTGTGGGAGGACCTGGACCTCGATATCAATCCCGGCGAGTTCTTTGCGGTCCTCGGCCCGAACGGCAGCGGCAAGACCACATTCCTGAAAGTCCTTCTGGGACTGCAGGAACTCCACTCAGGGACGGCAACGCTCGGTGGCCGCCCGGTGGAACGGGGCAGCAACCTGATCGGCTACATCCCGCAGCAGAAATCATTTGCCCCGGAGACACCCCTCCGGGCACGCGACCTTGTGGGACTTGGCGTGGACGGCCACCGCTGGGGACTGCGGCTGGGCACCGCCAAAGCCAACCGCAGGATCGATGAGCTGCTGGACCTCGTGGGTGCCGCTGATTACGCCAAGGTCCCGGTGGGCCAGCTCTCCGGCGGCGAACAGCAGCGGCTGAGGGTCGCCCAGTCGCTCGCCGCCGATCCGCGGGTCCTGCTGTGCGACGAACCGCTGCTGTCCCTGGACCTTCAGCACCAGCAGGCGGTCAGCGCACTGATCAACGAACAATGCCGCAGCCGGGACAGTGCCGTGGTGTTCGTGACGCACGAGATCAATCCGATCATCGATTATGTTGACCGCGTCCTCTACCTGGCCGGCGGGCGGTTCCGGGTGGGCAAGCCCGCAGAAGTGATGACAACCGAGGTGCTCTCCGGGCTCTATGGCAGCCGGGTCGAAGTGATCCGCGCCAACGGCCGGATGATCGTGGTGGGCCTGCCGGAGGGTGCCACCCACCACCATGAGGATGCACATTC
Organism: Arthrobacter sp. SPG23; assembly: GCF_000876655.1. Classification (GTDB taxonomy): domain Bacteria; phylum Actinomycetota; class Actinomycetes; order Actinomycetales; family Micrococcaceae; genus Arthrobacter. The sequence continues at coordinate 97,063 of NZ_JYCN01000021.1, read as the reverse complement.
AGTGGCAGGGGAGGTGGGCTAAATGGATCTCGACAGCATCCTGCCTTCCATTTTCAATTTTGATAATTACGGCGAACTCCTGGCCCTGGTCCAGAACTCCCTCTGGGCAGGAGCGCTGCTCGGCCTGCTGGGCGGGCTCATGGGTACCTTCGTGATGAAACGGGACCTCGCCTTCGCGGTCCACGGAATATCCGAGCTTTCCTTCGCAGGTGCGGCCTTCGCGCTGCTGATCGGAGCCGACGTCGTGTTCGGGTCCCTCGTCGGTTCGGTGCTCGCGGCGCTGCTCCTGGGCGTGATGGGTGTCCGTGCCCGGGACAAGAATTCCATCATTGGCGTGATCATGCCGTTCGGCCTGGGCCTGGGCATCCTGTTTCTTTCGCTGTATGAGGGACGCGCCTCCAACAAGTTCGGCCTCCTGACGGGGCAGATCGTGTCCGTGGATACCGTGCAACTGCAGGTGCTGGCCACCGCGGCCCTGGTGGTGATGATTGCGCTGGTGGCCATCTGGCGCCCGCTCACGTTCGCCAGCGTGGACCCGGAAGTGGCGGAAGCGCGGGGCGTGCCTGTGCGGACGCTGGGCATCGGCTTTATGGTGCTGCTGGGAATCAGCGTGGCACTGTCCATCCAGGTGGTGGGGGCGCTGCTGGTGCTCGCCCTGCTGATCACTCCGGCCGCCGCAGCGCTTCGGGTGACGTCATCGCCACCGCTGGTGGTGATCCTCAGCGTGGCCTTCGCGGTAACAGCCACCGTGGGCGGCATCATGCTGGCGCTGGGCGGGCGGATCCCCATCAGCCCGTACGTGACCACGCTGTCATTCCTGATCTACGTTGTGTGCCGGATCGTCGGCGGAGTAAGGGCCGGGCGCGGCCTCAACGGACGCGTCCTCCCGGCCGGAGCGGGCGCCTCCTAGGTTTCGGCGCCTTCAGGCTCCGGCGGCCTTTCGGGCCGTGCAGTCCGGGCACAGGCCGTAGATCTCCACGGTGTGGGCCACTTCGGTGTAGCCGTGCTCCGCGGCGGTCCGCGCAGCCCAGGTCTCCACGGCGGGAGCTTCCACTTCCACGGCCTTCCCGCAGTTGCGGCACAGCAGGTGATGGTGGTGGCCGGTGACGGCGCACCTCCGGTAGACGGCCTCGCCCTCGCCGTTGCGCAGGACATCCACCAGCCCGTCGTCGGCGAGCGACTGGAGGATCCGGTAGGCAGTGGCCAACGACACCGAAGTGCCCTGGTTCTGCAACATCCGGTAGAGCTCCTGGGTGCTGACGAAGTCGTCCAGCTCGTCCAAGGCGGCACTCACCGCGAGTCGCTGCTTGGTGACACGCTGCTCACGGCCGCCGGCGGAAGGCGGTGCGGATAGCTTTGTGCCGTCGGCATTGGCGCCGTGGGCCATGGATTGACTCGCTTCCCTGAGGGGTGTTGGCAATGTCCAAGATTACCAGCCGGGAGTTCCCGGACGTGTTCACCGACGGGTTCGTGGACACTGCCGCGCAGGCCGCCCTAGGCTGGCTCCATGAAGCTGACTAAATACACCCACGCCTGTGTCCGGCTCGAAAAGGACGGCCACGTGCTGGTGATAGATCCCGGCACGTTCTCCGAAACCGGAGTGGCCCTGGAGGGGGCAGGGGCCGTCCTGGTCACCCACGAGCACGGGGACCATATTGACGTACCGGCCGTGGTGTCAGCGCTGCGGGACAATGAGTCGCTCCGGGTCTTTGCTCCGGGGGGAGTGGCGGCAACCCTGCGGTCCGAGGCGTCGTTTGCTGGCTCCCGGATCACGGAGGTTGAGCCGGGCCAGGCGTTCACCGCCGCCGGCTTCGAAGTTAAGGCGTTCGGCGGCCAGCATGCGCTGATCCACCCCCAGATCCCGGTGGTGGCCAACATCGGGTACCTGATCGAGTCCAACCTCTACCACCCCGGGGACTCGTTCGTGATTCCGGACGGCATCGGGGTCCGGACCCTCCTGGTCCCGGTGCACGCGCCGTGGAACAAAGTGGCGGAGGTGGTGGATTTCGTCATCGGTGTCCGCGCTGCCAAGGCGTTCCCCATCCACGACGCCCTGCTCAATGAGACCGGGCTCGGCCTCATCGAAGGGCACGTCAAGCGGCTCGGAGCGAAGTACGGCACGGAGTACGCGCACCTCTCCAGCGGTGATTCCGTGGAGGTCTAGGCGCGCCAGGTCCCGGTGGCGAAAAAGTCCCTGATGCGGGCCTCATACGGCCTGGGGTCGAGTCCTCGCGCCTGCAGCCACTCCTCGTTGTAGTAGCTCCCGGCGTACCGGTCGCCGCCGTCGCACATCAGCGAGACCACGCTGCCCCGGCGTCCCTCCGCGACCATTCCGGCGATCAGCTGCCACACGCCCCAGAGATTGGTTCCGGTGGACGGGCCCGCATGCAGCCCGGCGAGGTCGCGCAGGTGCCGCATGGCGGCCACCGAGGCCGCATCCGGGACCTGGATCATGTGGTCGATGACGGCGGGCACGAAGCTGGGCTCCATCCGCGGCCTTCCGATGCCCTCGATGCGGGACGGCATTCCCGTGCTGAAGCCGGCGACGCCGTCCCGCCAGCCGGGGTAGAAGGCCGAGTTCTCCGGGTCCACGACGGCGAGCTCGGTGGCATGGCGGTGGTAGCGGAGGTACCGGCCGATGGTGGCACTGGTGCCGCCGGTCCCGGCGCCCACCACGATCCAGCGTGGGACCGGATGCTCTTCGAGGGACAGCTGCTGGAAGATGGACTCGGCGATGTTATTGTTGCCCCGCCAGTCCGTGGCCCGCTCGGCGTATGTGAACTGGTCCATGTAATGCCCGCCTGCGGTGCGCGCCACTTCCTCTGCGGCCGCATAGACCTCGGACGCATGCTCCACCAGGAGGCAGGCCCCGCCGAACTGCTCGATCAGGGCGATCTTCTCAGGGCTGGTGGTGCGGGTCATGACGGCGATGAACGGCAAACCGAGGAGCTGGGCAAAGTAGGCCTCGGAGACGGCCGTGCTGCCGCTGGAGGCCTCCACGATGGTGGTGTCTTCCCTGATCCAGCCGTTGACCAGGCCGAACAGGAACAGCGAGCGCGCCAGCCGGTGCTTGAGGCTGCCGGAGCGGTGCGTGGATTCGTCTTTCAGGTAGAGCTGGACGCCCCAGTGCTCCGGAAGCGGAACGGAGTAGAGGTGCGTGTCCGCGGACCTGTTGTTCTCGGCGTTGATCCTGCGGACGGCTTCATCCGCCCACGCCCGGTCCTGTTTGCCGGCACGGTTGACCATTCTGTTCACCGATTCAGCCTACCCGGGACAGCAGGCGTCCACGGCTACAGTGGGTACCGGCTGCCCGCCCGCGCTGCGCGCCGGGCCGGACGGCCTGTCATCCGAACCAAAGGAGATTTGATGAACCCCCTGATGGACGTGTCCGCGCTGAACCACCGGATGACCTCCGGTGAGCGCACCGTTCTGCTGGATGTCCGCTGGGCGCTGGGCGATCCCCACGGCCGCGAACACTATCTTGAGGCGCATATTCCGGGCGCGGTCTACGTGGACCTGCCCACCGCGCTCGCAGGGCCGGCGGACCCGGGCCAGGGCAGGCATCCGTTGCCGCCGCTGCAGCAGTTCCAGGAATCGGCGCGGTGCTGGGGCATCCGGGACAACGACGTCGTGGTTGCCTATGACGACACAGGCAGCACGGCCGCCGCCCGGCTGTGGTGGATGCTGCGCAATGCCGGTGTATCCACTGTGTTCCTGCTCGACGGCGGCCTGTCCGCCTGGCGGGCGGCCGGATACCCCGTGGAAGGCGGCCTTGAGCAGGCCACGCTTGGCAACGTCACGCTGACCGACGGCGCGATGCCCGTCATCGACGCAACCCAGGCTGCGCAGTGGCCCGGGCGGGGGGTCCTGCTGGACGCGCGGGCGGGCGAGCGCTACCGCGGCGAAATTGAACCGGTGGATCCGCGGGCGGGACACATTCCAGGCGCCGTGAGCGCCCCCACGGCCGGGAACATTGGAAGCGACGGACGTTTCCTGCCTGGGGAGGAGCTGCGGCAGCGTTTCATTGCCCTGGGCGTCAGGCCGGACGTGCCCACCGCTGTGTACTGCGGCTCCGGCGTCACTGCTGCGCACGAAATCGCTGCCCTGGAAATCGCCGGTTTTCCGGCGGCACTGTATCCCGGCTCGTTTTCGCAATGGTCCAACAACCCCGCCAACGAGGTGGCAACGGGGGCGGCTCCCTAAGCTGGCGCCGCAAGCCCGGCCCGGATTGGAACACCGGCCGGGCACGGGGGTAGCGTCAGGGGATGACTCCCGGACGCCCCGTACCGCCGCCCCTCGCCAAGCCGCTCCCCGGCAATCCGACACGCTTAGATCCGCACGGCTCAACGCAGCACGCACCGTCGGCAACCGCGCGGCCCGCCGCGGCCTACGGCGCCACGGCCAGCGACAGCGGCCTGGTGCCGCTGACCGTCGCCCGCCGCGCCCCGAAGGACGACGACGTTGAGATCGCCATCGAGTTCTGCGGCCTCTGCCACTCGGACGTGCACGCAACGCGCGGCGAGTGGGGCACGCAGAACTACCCGCTGGTGCCGGGCCACGAAATTGTGGGCCGCGTCAGCCGCGTGGGCGCCGGCGTGGACGACTTCGCGCCGGGCGACCTCGTGGGCGTGGGATGCATGGTGGATTCCTGCCGTGAATGCGACAGCTGCCTGGACGGCCTGGAGCAGTACTGCGAAAACGGCATGACCGGCACCTACGGGGCAGTGGACTCCCGTAATGGAGACGCCGTCACCCAGGGCGGTTACGCCACGTCCGTGGTGGTGGACCGCCGTTACGTGCTGCGGGTTCCGGAAAACCTTGACCCCGCCGCCGTCGCGCCGCTCCTCTGCGCCGGCATCACCACCTATTCCCCGCTGCGGCACTTCGGCGTCGAAGCCGGGGACGTTGTGGGGGTGGTGGGGCTCGGCGGACTGGGCCACATGGCCGTTAAGCTCGCCAAGGCCATGGGTGCGGACGTGAAAGTGTTCACCACCTCGGATTCGAAGGTCGCCGCGGCCCGGGAGCTGGGCGCTGACGGCGTCATTCTGTCCCGCGACGAAACCTCCATGGCGGCCGCGGACCGCAGCATCGACGTCATCATCGACACCGTTGCGGCGCCGCATGACCTCAACCCGTACTTCCGGACCCTGCGCAGGGACGGAGCGCTTTTCCAGCTGGGCCTGCCCTCAGGCGCCATGCCGCCAGTCAACCCGGGGGCGCTGATCCGTCGCCGGATCGCCTACGCGGGCTCACTCATCGGAGGCATCGCCGAGACGCAGGAGATGCTGGACTTCTGCGCCGAACACGGGGTTGTCTCCGACATCGAGGTGGTGGGCGCCGGGCAGTTGAACGAGGCCTACGACCGCATGGTGGCAGGCGACGTCAAGTATCGTTTTGTCCTGGACACCAGTACCCTCGGGACCCCTTCGGAAAAGGCAGACGCATGAGCACCGTTTTCACCAAGATCATCAACGGCGAGATCCCCGGACGCTTCGTCTGGCGTGACCAGGACGTGGTGGCGTTCCTGACCATGGGCCCGCTTGCCGACGGACACACGCTGGTGGTTCCCACGGAAGAAGTGGACCGCTGGACGGACGCCCCGCCCGCACTCCTGGCCCGCGTGATGGACGTCGCGCAGAAGATCGGCGCCGTCCAGGTGGACGTGTTCGATGCTGCACGGGCAGGGCTCATCGTGGCCGGCTATGAGGTCAACCACCTCCACGTCCATGTGTGGCCGTCCAACTCCATGGCTGACTACGACTTCGGCTCGGTGGACCACCACCCTGACCCCGCGCAGCTGGACACGAACGCCGAAAAGCTCCGTGAGGGGCTCCGCCGGGCCGGCCACGGCGGCCACGTTCCCGCGTCCTGATGGTCCTGTCCTGACGCTCCTGCTGCCGGCCCCGGCGTAGCTCCCTGGCGGGCGCTACGCCGGGGCCAGCGCTTTGTTGAGCACCGTCCGGATCCGCTTCTCGGAGACGGAATAGGCTGTTCCGAGTTCGACGGCGAAGAGGCTCACCCGCAGCTCTTCGATCATCCAGCGCACCTGGGTTAACTCAGCACCGGCACGGCGTCCGGGCAGCAGCGCCGACACGGCGTCGTCGTAGTCGTCTTCCAATGCCTGCACCGCGGCCATGTGCAGGGCGTCCCGCTGGACGTTGCCGGGCAGCTTTTCCAGCCGCTTCTCGATGGCGGCCAGGTAGCGCGGCAGCTGGCTGAGCTGGGCGTAGCCCGTGCGTGCCACAAAGCCCGGAAAGACGAGTTGTTCGAGCTGGCTCTTCACATCGTTGAGCGCGCTGATCAGGGCCAGGCTCGTGGTCCCCTTCAGCTGCTTCTCGATCCGGCGCGTGCTGGCAAGGATCCGCTCGACGACCGCGGTGACCGTGAACACCGTGTCGATGAGCTCGGCCCGGACCTGCTCATACAAGGCCTTGAAGGACGCCTCGTCCCAGGGCAGTTCGGCCGGCGTGAGCTTGTCGATCGCGGCCAGCGCGCAGTCCGCGATCAAGGCCGACACCGAACCATGCGGATTCTGGCTGAAGGTCAGCTTCTCCGTGTTGTTCAGGTGTTCCAGGACATAGCGGTCCGGCGCCGGGACCTTCAGCGCGAGGAGGCGGATGACGCCCGCGCGCATCGCCTGTTCCTGTTCCGAGGGGGTCTGGAACAGCCGGAGGGCAACGGACGTGCCCTCATCCACCAACGCGGGGTAGCCGGTGACGGTGTGTCCTTTCACCATGCCCTGGACCTGGCGCTGCACGGTTCCGAAGGTCCAGTCCGTCAGTCCCGACTTCTCCGAGAAACCGGGTGTTGCGGCACCGTCCGTGGACGGTGTGATGCCTCCGGCGTTCTTCGGGGCCTGTTCGGACTGCCCGCGCCGGGCGCCCTTCGGGCCTTTGGGGGCCGTGGTCACGGGGGTGGCACCCAAGGACTCGGCAATCGCCCGCCGGGTGGCCGGGGCAAGTCTTTCCTGCAACTCCGCGAGGTCCTTGCCCTCGTCCAGCACCTTGCCCTTGGAATCGACCACGCGGAAGCTCACCCGGAGGTGGGGAGGCACCGCGTCCCAGTTCCATGATCCCGGCGGAATGACCTGGCCGCGGATACGGCGCAGGACCAGTTCCAGGGAGGGTTCGAGTTCGTCGGTGGCGGGATCGAAGTCCGCTTCGAGGGCCGCCACCGCCTGCCGGGCAACGTCAGGGGCGGGTACGAAGTTCTTGCGGATCTGCTTGGGCAGGGACTTGATCAGGGCCGTCACCAGCTCCACGCGCTGGCCGGGGATGAGCCAGCGGAAGGCGGTGTCGTCTAGCTGGTTCAGGAAGAGCACCGGAACCTCGGCGGTGACGCCGTCGGACGGATTGGGCGGCGAGCCGGGCGCCACCGGATGGAACTCATAGCTCAGCGGAAGCTCGAAGCCCTTGTGCCGCCAGGTTTTCGGGTAGGCCGAATCATCCAGCGCATCGGCGTCCTCGCTGATCAGCAGGGACTGGTCGAAGTCCAGCAGCGCGGGGTCCTGCTGGCGTGCTTCCTTCCACCACTTGTCGAAGTGCCGCTCGGACACCACGTCCTTGCCGATCCGGGCGTCGTAGAACTCGAAGAGCGTCTCGTCGTCCACCAGGATGTCCCGGCGCCGCATCCGCGCCTCGAGCTCCTCGATCTCCTGGAGCAGGGCACGGTTGCGGTGGAAGAACTTGTGATGGGTCTGCCAGTCGCCCTCGACGAGGGCATGCCGGATGAAGAGTTCCCGGCACAGCTCCGGATCCACCTTGCCGTAGTTGATCCGGCGGCTGGGGATGATGGGCACTCCGTAGAGGGTGACCTTCTCATGGGCCATCACCGAGCCCATTTTCTTGGACCAGTGGGGCTCGCTGTAGCTGTGCTTCACCAGATCGGGAGCCACCTGTTCGGCCCAGAGCGGATCGAACCTGGCCGCGACCCGGGCCCACAGCCGGCTCGTTTCCACCAGTTCGGCGGCCATCACGAACGTGGGGGACTTCTTGAACAAAGCCGAGCCCGGGAAGATCGCGAAGCGGCTGCCGCGGGCGCCCGCGTATTCGCGCTTGCGCTCGTCGAGGATGCCGATGTGGCTCAGCAGGCCGGAGAGGAGGCTGATGTGGATGCCCTCATGGTTTCCCACGGGGTCGGCAAGGCGCTTGTTGTCCAGGCTGATGCCCAGCGGGCGGGCGAGCTGGCGGAGTTGGGCGAAGAGGTCCTGCCATTCCCGCACCCGCAGGTAGTTGATGAACTCGGTCCGGCACAAGCGGCGGAACTGTGTGGAGGACAGTTCCTGCTGCTTCTCCTGGAGGTAGTTCCAGAGGTTGAGGAATCCGGTGAAGTCCGAGTTCTCGTCCCGGAAGCGGGCGTGCTTTTCCGCGGCGAGCTGCTGCTTGTCGGTGGGACGCTCGCGCGGGTCCTGGATCGTGAGGGCCGCAGCGAGGATCATGACTTCGCGGACGCAGCCGCGTTTCCCTGCCTCCACGATCATCCGGCCGAGCCGCGGGTCCACCGGCAGCTGGGCAAGCTTCTGCCCGACGGCGGTCAGTCCGCCTCCGCCGTTCCTGCCTGCAGCAGCGCCTGGGGCGCCTTGTGGACGGGCGGCGCTCAAGGCGCCGAGTTCGCGCAGGAGCGTAACGCCGTCGTTGATCGCGCGTGAATCCGGCGGCTCGACGAAGGGGAAGTTCTCCACGTCCTTGGGTCCGCGGGCGACGCCCATGGCGGTCATCTGCAGGATGACGGCCGCGAGGTTGGTACGCAGGATCTCCGGGTCGGTGAACTGCGGCCGGGACTCAAAGTCCTCTTCCGAATACAGCCGGATGGCGATGCCGTCGGACACGCGGCCGCAGCGGCCCGAGCGCTGGTTTGCCGAGGCCTGGGAAACACGTTCGATCGGCAGCCGCTGGACCTTGGTCCGGTGCGAGTAGCGCGAGATGCGGGCGGTGCCGGTGTCGATGACGTACTTGATGCCGGGGACGGTCAGCGACGTTTCGGCGACGTTGGTGGCCAGCACGATCCGCCGTTTGCTGCCGGGATGGAAGACCTTGTGCTGCTCCTGCAGGCTCAGCCGGGCGAAGAGGGGGAGCACCTCGGTTCCGGCCAGCCGCCGGTTGGACTGGATCCGGGCGTTGATGGCCTCTGCGGCGTCGCGGATTTCGCGCTCGCCGGAGAAGAAGATCAGGATGTCGCCGGGAGCTTCGAGGGCCAGTTCGTCGACGGCGTCGCAAACGGCGTCGAGCGGGTCGCGGTCTTCCTCGAGTTCGTCGTCGGAGGTGTTGTCTTCCTCGTCGCCAGGCGCGGCCCCGCCAGCCGGCTGGGACAGCGGCCGGTACCTGATTTCCACCGGGAACGTCCGGCCGGAGACCTCGATGATGGGGGAGGGATCCTCCTCGGTGCCGAAGTGCTTGGCGAACCGTTCGGGATCGATGGTGGCCGAGGTGATGATGATTTTCAGGTCGGGGCGCTGCGGCAGGATCCGCTTGAGGTATCCGAGGATGAAGTCGATGTTGAGGCTGCGCTCGTGGGCCTCGTCGATGATGATGGCGTTGTACTTGCGCAGCAGCTTGTCGCGCTGGATCTCCGCCAGCAGGATGCCGTCGGTCATGAGCTTGACCTTGGTGGACCGGCTGACCTCGCCGGTGAAGCGGACCTGGAAGCCCACTTCCTGGCCGATCTCGACGCCGAGTTCCTCCGCAATGCGCTCGGCCACCGTGCGTGCCGCCAGCCGGCGCGGCTGGGTGTGGCCGATCAGTCCGTCGTCGCCCAGGCCCAGTTCCAGGCACATCTTGGGTATCTGGGTGGTCTTGCCGGAACCGGTCTCGCCGGCGATGATCGTCACCTGGTTGGCCGCGATGGCGGCCATCAGGTCCTCGCGGCGCTCGGAAACCGGCAGCTCGGCGGGGTAGGAAATATGAAAAGTCATGGCTGGACACAGTCTACTGTGGCCGCGGCCGGCCGCCGGGCTATGTTGTCCGACGGCGAAGGACCCGGATTATTGGTGGGCCGGGTCCTTCTGTGTTGGTGGGCCGGTGCCCGGCATGAACCGGGATCCGGGCGTCCCGGCGGTCAGTAGTTCCGCAGGGTGTAGCTGATGCTTGGCAGGTCCAGTGCGGACCAGTCCTGCTCCGAGCGTTCGGGCGGGTTGTGGCCCCGTCCGTCCTTGAGGAGCGCGGCGATGGTGGCCGGAAGGATGATGAGCAACAGGACGATGAGTGCAACTCCGATGGTTTCCATGCCTCTATGTTTCTCCCGTGCCCGGCAACAAAACAGTGGCAGAAATGCCCAAAAAGCTATAATTTCTGCCACAATGGAAGCATGCTCAAGTCGGTGGCAGTGATCGTTGTTCCCAACTTCTCCATCTTCGAATTCGGGACCGCGTTCGAGGTGTTCGGGATCGACCGTTCGGCGCGGGGGAACGGTGTGCCGGCGTTCGATTTCCGTGTCTGCACGCCGAAACCGGGCGATATCCGGCTCAAGTCCGGGCTGACCATGCACGTCGGGTTGGGACTGGAAGCGGCGGCCGATGCTGACCTGGTGATCATGGCGCCCTACGGCCACTACCAGGACGTTCCGGAAGCGGTTCTGGACGCCCTGCGCGCAGCCCATGAACGCGGCGCCTGGGTCATGTCCATCTGTTCAGGCGCTTTTGCCTTGGCACGTGCAGGCCTGCTCGACGGCCGCCGCTGCACAACGCACTGGCACTATTCCCGGGAGCTGGCCAGCCGCTACCCGGCGGCGCTCGTGGACGAGAACGTCCTGTACGTCCAGGACGGCCGGATCATCAGCAGTGCCGGGACCGCGGCCGGCATTGATGCCTGCCTTCACCTGGTGAGGGTGGAACTCGGGGCCGGCGTTGCGGCGAGTATTGCCCGCGACATGGTGGTTCCGCCCCACCGCGACGGCGGGCAGGCCCAGTTCATTGACCGGCCCATTCCTGCCTGCGGCTCTCAACCCATGGAGGAACTGCTGCAATGGATGGTCCGGAACCTCGAGCACGACCACACTGTCAATGAGCTCGCGGCGCGCGTCCACATGTCGCCGCGGACGTTTGCGCGCCGTTTCCGGGCCGAAACGGGGGCCACTCCCGCTGCCTGGCTCAACTCCCAGCGGGTGCTGCGGGCACAGGAGCTGCTGGAATCCACCGAGCTGAACATCGACGAGATTGCCCGTGAGTCGGGATTCGGCCATTCCGTGCTGCTCCGGCACCATTTCGGCAAAGTGCTGGCAACGAGTCCGCAATCCTACCGGCGGGCGTTCCGCGGCCACCTCGAACCTGCCGTCTAGCGCCGCCGCACCCGGGCCTCCGCGACACGCGGGCAGCCTCGTCACCCGGGTTCAGGACTTCCCTGGCCCCGGGAGGTGCCCGCCGTTCCTTGCGGCTTCGGCCGCTGCGCGGGTGTTGTCCACGAGGATCCGCCACGGACCGGTGACAGCCTGCTCCGGGAGGGTGGCGCGGTGCTGGCCGGCTTTGATGGAATACATGAACCGGTCCGGCTGGCCGCCGGCCTCCGCTGCGCGCGGCACGGCGTCCCAGGGGCAGGCCTCAACCAGCGGCTCCCAGTGGCTCTTGTCCGTGGGGGTGGTGGCCTGGATACTCCACACCCGCTTCAGCGCAGCAATCCCGCCGCTGCGCTGGACAGTAATCTTCATGGCCTGGTTCCTGTTTTTCCGCTTCTCGCTGGCCGCCGGCTGACCGCTCCGGCGGCTATCCCGGTTACAGCTTTACCTTCACAGTTTCCCACGCCTTCCGGACGGCGTCATGCTCCGAAGAATCGGCGCCGAACAATTCGGCGGCCGAGGCGGCGGTGGCCTTGGCGAACTTGGTGAACGTTGCGTTGGCAGGCAGGGAACCTCCAGTGAGGGTGTCGTACCAGATCCGGCCCGGGGTTTCCCAGGCGTTGCCGCCAAGCGCCGACGCCACAAGGTAGAACGCGCGGTTGGGGATGCCGGAATTGATGTGCACGCCGCCGTTATCCGCGCTGGTCCGGACGTAGGAATCCATGGAGTCCGGCTGGGGGTCCTTGCCCAGCACGTCGTCGTCGTACGCGGTGCCGGGAGCCTTCAGCGACCTCAGGGCTGAGCCTTGCACCTTGTCGGTGAACAGGTTTTCGCCGATCAGCCAGCTGGCCTCCGATGCCGGCTGCTGCGCGAGGTACTGTTCCACAAGCGCGCCGAACACGTCCGACAGTGATTCGTTGATGGCACCGGCCTGGTTCCGGTAGACGAGTCCGGCGGAATACTGCGTCACGCCGTGCGCCAGTTCGTGGCCGATGACGCTCAGGGACCGGGTGAAACCCTGGAAGATTTCGCCGTCGCCGTCGCCGAACACCATCTGGTGTCCGTCCCAGAAGGCGTTGTCGTAGAGCTTGCCAAAGTGCACGCTGGCATCCAGGGCGAGCCCCCGGCCGTCGATCGAGTTCCGGCCGAAGGCCTCTGCGTACAGTCGGTGGGTGTGGCCCAGGCCGTCATACGCCTCATCCGCCGAGGAGTCTCCCGTGGCGGGTTCCCCCTCCTTGCGGACCAACTGGCCGGGAAGGGACTCGGAGGTCCCGGCGTCATACACCGTGCGGTTCGGAAGCCCGGGCTTCAGCTGCCGGATGCCGGACGGGACCGCCGGCAGGGGGAGCGCGCGGCTGGCCTGGATGGACCTGATATGGAGCAGGGCTTCCTTTGCCGCACGGGCCACCGCGTTGAGCCGGGGCTCGTCCCGAGCTGCAAGGCGTCGCAGCATGTAGGGCGGGATGATGGAGCAGTACATGAATGTCCCCTTTACTCGTCGGCGATGGAAACAGCCTACGAGGGGGTGCCGACATTGCGGCGGGACACGCTTTAAGGACTGAGGCACGCCTTAAGCAGGAAACCCCGCCAGCTGGGCTGGCGGGGTTTGTCTGTGCCCTCGATAGGATTCGAACCTACGACCTTCTGCTCCGGAGGCAGACGCTCTATCCCCTGAGCTACGAGGGCAATCAGGGTTTCCTGCCGTTTCCGGCGGGACGTCCTAGAGCTTAGCAGGAAGGTGGCCTTCAAAGGAAAATCGGCGGTCAGTATCCGGCAAACGAGTCGGTTCGGACCCGCCGCGCACCCGCGCTGCGGGCGGCGGCCCGGAGCGAGCGGACGCTGGCCGTGGAGCCGGAGATGAACACTTCGCGCGCGGCAATGTCCGGAACCAGTTCCTTGAGGGCCGCGCCGTCGATCCGCTCCGGCGGCCGGGAAGCCGTGCCGGCGTCTTCCATGAACGACGGCGGGGCGGAACCGTCGGAGAGCCGGGCAATGACCCGGGCGCCGGACTGTTCCAGCGCATCCGCGTAGGCGAGTTCAGCCGCTGACTTCGCCAGGTACAGCAGCACCACGTCCCGGTTCTTTGCCACGCCCGCCGCAAGCTGGGCAAGGTAGGGCGTAATGCCGATGCCGGCCGCCACCAGCAGGAGCGGCCCGGCCTGGCCGCGGGGGAGGACGAAGTCGCCGCCCACCGCAGTGGCCGTCACGGCGTCCCCGGGCCGCAGTGCGAGCAGGGCGCGTTTGGCGGCGGACACGGGTTCGGCTGTTCCCACTCCGATGGTCACGTCCCGTGCGTCCGGGGCGCTGGTCAGGCTGAAGACCCTCCGCAGGCCTTTGCCGTCGGATTTGCCGTGGGGCAGGTGCAGTTCCATGTACTGTCCGGGGGCGAACCGGACCGCGCGTTCGGGCCGGAAACTGAATTCCGTCGTCGTCGGCGTCAGGGGCCGCGATTCCTGGAAGTTCAGCCGGATACCGCCGCGCTGCCCCGCCAGGAACGCAATCAGGTTCCCCGCCAGCAGCGCCAGTTCAGGCGAGTTCGCCACGAAACCCAGGTTGTACGGGACGGCAAAGACCACGCCGACGACGGCCGCGAGGGCGAGTTGCTGCCAGCGCCGGGGCGGAAGGGTCAGCGGTTCGGTCAGCATGAAGCCCACGAAGAACAGCACGGGGCGCTGCGCGAGGGGCTGCCACAGGGCCGGGCCGAGTGACATCCCGGCCCTGAGGAGTTCCGCGGCCACGATGGATACGGAAACCACTGTGAACACGGCCGCCATGAGCATCTTGCCCGTGCGGTACAGAACCAGCAGGATGCCGGGAACCAGGAGGAGGAGCATCGCGGGAGTGGCGGCCCACCACGTGGCGATGTTAAGGCCGGTCAGGCCGGCCACGAAAGCACCCGCGGCGGCCGGGTTGAAAATGTGCCGCCCGCGCCAGGCCAGGGCGTATTTAGAGGCCGATGCCAGGACGCAGGCTAGGGCCACCCCTGCCATATCGAGCACCTTGAAACTGGGCCAGAACAGGAAATACAGCAGCAGGCCGGTGATCAGGGATGATTCCGAGTGCGGCCGGACATGGAACAGCGCAGCAAGCCCGCGGTTCGAGGCGTAGGTCAGCCCCAGGCAGAGCGCCAGGTGCGTGAGCATTTCGGGGATGCCGAACGTCAGCCAGCCCAAAATATTAAGCAGCAGGCTGTACGCGGCGAGCACGGCGAGCACCCACAACACCAGCCGGTACATGGTGAAGCGGTTCAGCGACGTGTCCACGCGCTGGATCATGGAACTCATTCGAACAGCACTCCTTCGAAACCTGCCGAGTAGGCGGCACTTCCATCCGAAAAAACCGTAAGCCAGGAAAACTCAAAATCCTGCTCAAGCGCCTTGCCCGAAACGAAGAACAACGCCGTGGCCAAGGCGTCCGCCGTCATGGCATTCCCGGCCAGCGTCCACGTGGCAACCACTGTCCTGACCGGAGTCCCCGTGGTGCCGTCCAGCACATGGTGAAGTCCGTCGCCCCAGGCCCGGCGGTTGGCTGCCGAGGCGCACAGGGCTCCCTCGCCCAGGCTGATCATGCCAATGGCACGGCCTGGATCATACGGATGCTCCAGGCCGACGGATACCGGCGCGGGGCCGGAGTTGAGGAGGTCGCCGCTGGCGTCGATGAAGTGTTCGCTGACGCCCTGCGACCGGAGTTCCGCGGCAAGCAGGTCTGCGAGCTGCCCCTTGCCGGCAGCACCGACGTCCAGCACCACGGGAGCGGTGGTGGTCACCGCGGCGTCCTGCCAGTCCAGCACGTCGTCCCACCGCGGTGCGGCCAGCGGGATTCCGCGGGACCGGAGCGAATACCCCGGGCCGTAGCCCAGCTGTTCCAGGCTGCCGCCAATCAGCGGCGTCATGGCGCCGTCCGTCAGCCGGTACAGGACCCGGTACAGGCGGCCCAGCGCGCCTG
Organism: Arthrobacter sp. SPG23; assembly: GCF_000876655.1. Lineage (GTDB taxonomy): Bacteria > Actinomycetota > Actinomycetes > Actinomycetales > Micrococcaceae > Arthrobacter. The sequence goes on along the minus strand of NZ_JYCN01000021.1, from coordinate 81,853 downwards.
CGCCCTCCGGCATGCGGAAGCGGCCGGGCTCCCTGGCCGCCAGCGCCACGGTCGAGTCAGTCCTGAAACGGGACCACGCGGCGTCGTACTCCTCCACCACGTCGAGCAGCCGGCGGCGCTGGCCGCCGTCCAGGGTGCCGGGCGTTGAAATCTCCCAGCTGGTTCCGATCCCGTCGAAACTGAACGCTGCCCAGCCCGGGTGCGGCACGTTATCTCCTCTTGACGCGGTGAACTGGTGGTGGGCCGTACTTGGCTACTGGGCCTCGGACCTGATCTTCTCCACAGCCTGGTTGAAGCCGCCACTGGTGAGCGAGGAACCGGCAACCTTGGAGACATTCAGTTCATCCAGCTTCTTGCCCACGATCTGCGCCGCAATACCGCCGGCGAATTCGCCCTGGAACTTCCGGGTGTTGGGGTTGGAAGGATGCTGGGTGATGTTGACGCCGGACACCGTACCGCCTGAAAGCGTCAGCTCGACCCCTACGGTTTCCGTGCCGTTGGGGGAGACATAGTTACCGTCGGCGCTGTACGTGCCGTCCTTGTAGCCGGCCGCTCCGGCGACGGGGGTGCTGCTTGCCGCCGCACCGGATGTGGCAGCTTGCTGGGCTGCGGGGGCCTGGGCCGACGGCGCGCAGCCGGACACGGTGCCGATCAGGGACATGCCGGCGATGCCGACGAAGAGGCTCTTGCGTACCGGGAAGCTCATGCAGGGACTCGATTCGTGTAGTCGCGGGTGGGAAGTGTGCCGACGGAGTTCCGGCGCCGCGGGGGAGGGGACAGGGCAGGAAACCGTCGGGCCGTTACAGGATGGACAACGCTGGAATCAGCGTAATGGTTCAGCCTGTGACCAAGCCCATGCCCTCCCGGGTGCTTTATCCCCGTCATGGCGTGCCCCGATTCCGCGGCTTTTGCGGGCCACCGGTAGGCTAGAAGCGTGACTCCCGAAGAACTCTCCCTCGCCATATCCGCCTGCCTGAAAGACGCCGTCGCCGCCGGCGAAATCACTCTTTCCGCATCAGCCGTGCCGGACGCGGTGCGCGTGGAGCGGCCCAAGAACCGGGACCACGGAGACTGGGCCACCAACATCGCCCTCCAGCTGTCCAAGCAGGCCGGCGTCAATCCCCGGGAATTCGCCACCATCCTCAGCGCGCGGCTCAAGGGCATCGACGGCGTTTCGGCCGTGGACATCGCCGGTCCGGGCTTCCTGAACATCACGGTGGACGCCGCGGCCGCGGGGGCACTCGCCAAGGCAATCGTTGAAGCCGGTCCGGAGTACGGCACCAACTCGGCGCTCGCCGGCCACGTGGTCAACATGGAGTTCGTCTCCGCCAACCCCACCGGCCCGCTGCACATCGGCCACACCCGCTGGGCGGCGCTGGGCGACTCCATCGCCCGGGTCCTTCGGGCCTCCGGCGCGAAAGTCACCGCCGAGTACTACATCAATGACGCCGGATCGCAGATGAACGTCTTCGCCCATTCCGTGCTGTCCCGCCTGCACGGACGCGGCGTCCCCGAGGGCGGCTACCCGGGCGAGTACATTTCCGAGCTGGGCCACCACGTCCTGACGGAGCACCCGGACATCCGGGAACTGACCGACGTCGCGGCGCTGCCGGTGATCCGCGGAGCCGCGTACAAGGCGCAGATGAAGGACATCAAGGACACCCTCGCCGACTTCGGGGTCGCCTTCGACGTCTACTTCTCGGAGCAGGAACTGCACGACGCCGGCGCCATCGAAAGTGCCGTTGCCCGCCTTCGCGAGCAGGGCCACGTGTTCGACGACGGCGGCGCCGTCTGGCTGCGCACCACGGACTTCGGTGACGACAAGGACCGCGTGATGATCCGCGCGAACGGCGAACCGACCTACTTCGCCGCGGATGCCGCCTACTACCTCTCCAAGAAGGACCGCGGCTATGACCAGAAGATCTACCTGCTGGGAGCGGACCACCACGGCTACATCAACCGGCTGAAGGCAATCGCCGCTGCCGCCGGGGACGATCCCGAGGCCAACATCGAGGTGCTGATCGGCCAGCTCGTGTCAGTGAACGGCGCCAAGCTGTCCAAGCGCGCGGGCAACATCATCGAGCTCAAGGACCTCATCTCCTGGCTCGGCAAGGACGCCGTCCGTTACTCGCTGGCGCGCTTCCCGGCGGATTCCCCGCTCACCCTGGACCCCGAGCTCCTGAAGAAGCACAGCAACGAGAACCCGGTGTTCTACGTCCAGTACGCGCACGCACGGTCCCGCGGCACAGCCCGCAACGCCGTCGCCGCCGGCGTGGACCGCAGTGTTGATGGAAAAGACGCGTTCGACGCCTCGCTCCTGGACCACGCCACCGAGAACGAGCTGCTGTCCTACCTGGGCAGCTACCCCTCCATTGTGGCCAAGGCCGCCGAGCTGCGTGAACCGCACCGCGTGGCCCGGCACCTGGAGGTCATTGCCGGCGCGTACCACCGCTGGTATGACGCCTGCCGCGTGGCGCCGCAGGGCGATGAGCCCATTACCGACGTCAACCGCACCCGGCTGTGGCTCAATGACGCCACCAGCCAGGTGCTGGCAAACGGACTGGAACTGCTGGGCGTTTCGGCGCCGGAACGGATGTGACCGCCATGACCGGGAATTCCCTGAACCACGCGTCCCCCCTCGCCCCCGAATGGCTCGCCGTCCCGGCAGACCTCAACGCGCTGCACGAACCCATGTGGGCCGCCGACGTTGCCCGGAACGACTCCGGCGAACTTGCCATCGGCGGCATTCCGGTCAGCGAGCTGCAACGCGAGTTCGGCACGCCTCTGTTCGTGATGAGTGAGACCGACTTCCGGGCCCGGGCCCGCGCCTTCAGTGACGCCTTCAACGATGCGTTCGCCGATATTTGCGGGGGTGTGGACGTCTACTACGCCGGGAAGTCGTTCCTGTGCACGGCCGTGGTCCGCTGGGTGGAGGAGGAAGGCCTGCGGCTGGACACCGCCTCCGGCGGGGAACTCGCCGTCGCCGCCCGCGCCGGCATCCCCGGAGCCGACGTCGCCCTGCACGGCAACAACAAGTCCGACGCCGAGATCCACCGTGCCTTGGACATGAAGCTGGGCCGGATCGTGGTGGACAGCCTTGCCGAGCTGGAACGCGTCGCCAAGATCGCGTCCGCCCGCGGCGAAACCGCCAAGGTGATGCTGCGGCTCACCCCCGGGGTGCACGCGCACACGCACGAGTTCATTGCCACCGCCCATGAGGACCAAAAATTCGGCCTCTCCATGGCAGAGGACTCCACGGACCAGGCCGGCCTGTCCGCGGCGGAAGAAGCGGTGGCCGCGGCGACGGGTTACCCCAGCATCGAGCTCCTCGGCCTGCACTGCCACATCGGCTCGCAGATCTTCGAACCGGACGGCTTCGCGCTGGCCGCGGTGAAACTGCTCCGTTTCCTGGCTGCAATGCAGGAAAAGTACTCGGTCGTCCTGCCTGAACTGGACCTCGGCGGCGGCTACGGCATCGCCTACACGCCGGTGGACACCCCCAGGCCCCCCGCGGAGATCGCACAGGCGATGGCCGCCGTCGTGCGTTCCACCTGCGCGGAACTGGGCATCACGGCCCCACGGATCTCGATCGAACCGGGACGCGCCATCGTGGGAAGCACCACCTTCACCCTTTATGAGGTGGGGACACTCAAGACCGTCCGCGTGGACGCGCCGGCCGCTGCTGCGGCTGCCGACGCCGGAAATGCGGAAAAAAACGTTACGTACCCGCGCCGCTATGTGTCGGTGGACGGCGGGATGAGCGACAACGCCCGCCCGGTGCTCTACGACGCGGATTATTCGGCAATCGTGGCGTCCCGGACCTCCGACGCGGCCCCGCAGCTGTCCCGCGTAGTGGGCAAACATTGCGAGAGCGGCGACATAGTTGTTAGAGATGTATATCTGCCCGAGGACGTGGCAGCCGGTGATCTGCTCGCTGTACCGGGGACCGGCGCCTACTGCTGGGCCCTGTCCAGCAACTACAACTATCTGGCCCGGCCGGGCGTTGTCGCTGTGCGCGACGGATCAGCCCGGCTGATTGTCCGCGGGGAAACCGAACAAGATCTGCTGAACCGCGACATGGGAGTCTGAATGACTGAATTGCGAACCCTGAAAGTAGCCCTGCTGGGCTGTGGCAACGTGGGGGCCCAGGTGGCGCGGATTCTGATTGATGACGCCGACGCACTGGCCGCCCGCACCGGAGCCCGCCTGGAGCTGACCGGCATCGCCGTTCGCACCATCGACGCGCCCCGCGACGTCGAGCTGCCGCGGGAACTCTTCACCACCGATGCAGACACCCTGGTCAAGGACGCCGACCTCGTCATCGAACTGATGGGCGGCATCGAACCTGCCCGCTCCCTGATCCTCGCCGCCATCCAGAACGGCGCCTGCGTGGTCACCGGCAACAAGGCCCTCCTGGCCCAGGACGGCCCCACGCTCTACGAAGCGGCGGACAAGGCAGGCGTCCAGCTGTCCTACGAGGCAGCGGTGGCCGGCGCCATCCCCATCCTGCGCCCCATCCGCGACAGCCTGTCCGGCGACCGCATCACGCGGGTGCTGGGCATCGTGAACGGCACCACCAACTTCATCCTTGACCAGATGGACACCACGGGCGCCCAGTTCTCCGATGCCCTGGCCGAGGCGCAGCGCCTTGGCTACGCCGAGGCCGACCCCACGGCCGACGTCGGCGGCCTCGATGCCGCGGCCAAGGCCGCCATCCTCGCCTCGCTGTCCTTCCACACCCGGTTCGACCTCGAAAACGTCCACTGCGAAGGCATCACCGGCGTCACCGCGGCGGACATCGCCGCGGCCAAGGACGCCGGGTTCGTCATCAAGCTGCTGGCCATCGCCGAGAAACTGACCGCTGCAGACGGCAGCGAAGGCGTGTCGGTCCGCGTACACCCCACCCTGCTGCCGCGCGAGCACCCGCTGGCCGCCGTCCACGGCGCCTTCAACGCCGTGTTCGTGGAGGCCGAGAACGCCGGCGAGCTGATGTTCTACGGCCAGGGTGCCGGCGGTACTCCCACGGCGTCGGCCGTGCTGGGCGACCTCGTCTCCGCGGCGCGCCGGATTGTCCTGGGCGGACCCGCGCAGACCGAGACCACCATCGGCAAGGTTCCCGCGCTGCCGATCGACGCCGTCAACACGAGCTACTACATCGGGCTCGACGTTGCCGACCAGCCGGGCGTGCTCGCAAAGATCGCACAACTGTTCGCGGAGCACGGCGTGTCCATCGAAATCATGCGCCAGACCATCCACCGTGATGCCGACTCCAACGTGGAATCGGCCGAACTGCGGATCGTCACCCACCGCGCAACCGAAGCTGCACTGGCAGCAACCGTCCAGGCCGTGAAGGGCCTCGACGTCATCAATTCCGTTACATCCGTACTGCGGGTAGAAGGAGTCTAAGTGGCTCACCAATGGCGCGGTGTCATCCGCGAATACGCTGATCGTTTGCCCGTAACGGAAAGCACCAAGGTCATTACCCTCGGTGAGGGCGGCACGCCGCTCGTCCACGCGCAGAAGCTCTCCGAGCTCACCGGCTCCACCGTGTACCTCAAGGTGGAAGGCATGAACCCCACCGGCTCCTTCAAGGACCGGGGCATGACCATGGCGATGACGGCCGCGGTGGCCTCCGGCGCCGAAGCCGTGGTGTGCGCCTCCACCGGCAACACTTCCGCGTCCGCGGCGGCGTACGCAACGGCAGCCGGCCTCAAATGCGCCGTCCTGGTCCCCGAGGGCAAGATTTCCATGGGCAAGCTGAGCCAGGCGATCGCCCACGGCGCCACCCTCCTGCAGGTGGACGGCAACTTTGACAACTGCCTCGACATCGCCCGGAAGCTGGGGGAGTCCTACCCCGTGTTCCTGGTGAACTCCGTCAACCCGGCCCGGATCCAGGGGCAGAAGACCGGCGCCTTCGAAGTTGTGGATGCCCTCGGTGACGCCCCGGACATCCACGTCCTTCCGGTAGGGAATGCCGGCAACATCACCGCGTACTGGAAGGGCTACAAGGAATACTCGGCGCCGTTCGAATCCGACACTGCCGGAACCCTTCCTGCCGTGTCCACCAGGACGCCTCAGATGTGGGGCTTCCAGGCCGCCGGGGCCGCACCCTTCGTCGCCGGCCACCCCATCACCGAGCCGGACACCATCGCTACGGCCATCCGGATCGGGAACCCCGCGTCCTGGGACGGTGCCATCGCCGCCCGTGACGAATCGGGCGGGCTGATCGAAGCCGTTACCGACGACGAAATCCTGGCAGCGCACCGCTGGCTGTCCGCGAAGGAAGGCGTCTTCGTTGAACCCGGTTCTGCCGCCGGCGTTGCCGGCCTGATCAAGAAGCATGCCGCAGGGCAGGTGCCTACCGGCAAGACCATCGTGATCACCGTGACCGGACATGGCCTGAAGGACCCGCAGTGGGCGCTGCGTACCGAGGACGGCAGCGATGTCCAGCCCGTCAAGGTGTCCAACGATGTGGTCACCGTGGCTGCCGAGCTGGGCCTGGAAGAAAAATAGCCTTGGAAACCACCCTTACCGTCCCGGCCGAGTCTGCGGCAGGCGCGCCGGCAGTCCAGGCCGGGCAGCTGGTGACCGTCCGCGTGCCTGCCACCAGTGCCAACCTCGGACCCGGATACGACAGCCTGGGCCTGGCCCTTTCGCTGTACGACACCTTGACCGTGGAAACCCTTGGCAGCGGGGAGCTGGAGTTCGAACTCCGCGGCGAAGGTGCGGAAACGCTCCCGCGCGATGCGAGCCACCTGGTGGTCAGGGCCATCACCGAGGCACTGCACCGGCTCGGTTTCCGGCACGAGGGCCTGAGGATCACTGCCGACAACGTCAACCCGCACGGCCGCGGCCTGGGTTCCTCGGCTTCGGCCGTGGTGGCAGCCGTGACGGCGGCGAATGCCCTGGTTCCGGAGCCCTCGCGCCGCGGCAAGGACTGGATCCTGCAGCTCACCAGTGAAATGGAAGGCCATCCTGACAACGTCGCACCGGCCATTTTCGGCGGGCTGGCGCTGTCATGGCAGGACAGTGACCAGTACAGCAGCACCTGCGCCACCGTCGCGGATTCAGTGATTCCCGTCGTAGCAGTTCCCGACTACGAGCTGTCCACCGAAGCCGCGCGCGCGCTCCTGCCGGCGTCGGTGGGCCATCATGCGGCCGCGATGAACTCCGGCCGGGCTGCCCTGCTCATCCATGCACTCACCAGCAAACCGGAATTCCTGCTGGCCGGCACGGAAGACTACCTCCACCAGAGCTACCGCGCGGAGGCCATGCGCCCCAGCGCGGACCTGATCCGCGCACTGCGCTACGCAGGACGCGCTGCCGTCGTTTCCGGCGCCGGGCCGACCGTGCTGGTGCTCGCCAACGGCGAAACGGAGGCAGCGGCCGTGGTGGACTTCATCGAGGCCTATACCCGGGCCAACACGCCGGACGTGGGATGGCGCGTGATGAAGCTGGCGGTGGACGTCGAAGGTGCTAAAGTGGGAGTGCACCGGCGGTAATCCCGCAGGCAGTTAGTTGCAAGTACCAGAACACGCAGTCAAAAGAACCCGATGTTGGCCACGGCGCCTGTCTGGTCGTTTGCTGCTCTGATCTTCAACTGCGCAATAGTCTCCGGTGCCGCCTGCTTGGTCTGTCGCAGGAATCTGCAGAATCTCTCTGCACCCCTGAACCGTCAGTCCGCCATTCCGGTCTCTGTTGGAGTGTTCGAGGCGTATCAGTATCCGGCCCTGCTGGCCGAAATTCCATCCGGCAAGGCCGAAATCCGGCTGCAGATCTGAACTGCAGCCCAGATCAAATCATCGCGTCCAGCTCCCAGTCTGGACGCCGTCGAGGGGGAAGGATCCTTCGTGACCGAAACCACTGAGCTGTCTCCAGCTGTGGACACATCTTCTGCTACCGAGTTGTCGGCAGCACCCGCCAAGAGCAGCGGCCTTGCCGGCCTTAAGCTCGCCCAGCTGCAGGCTCTCGCCAGCCAGCTGGGTATCTCCGGCGGATCCCGCATGCGCAAGGGCGATCTGGTGACCGCCATTTCCGCCCATCGTGCGGGAACTCCAGCCACCAAGGCTCCGGCCAAGGGCGCCGAGAAGTCCGGCGAAAACATCTCGGCACGGGCAACCGCTCCGGCAGCAGCTGCACCTGCAGCGGCCGCCCCTGCAGCTGAAGCCGCCGAGGCACCCGCCCAGGAAGGCACCCGGGCCCGGCGCGGACGCAGCCGCCGCGCAGGCAGCGACGGTGTCATCACCCCTCCCGCCACCGAGGCTCCGGCCCCGGAAACCGCACCCGGCGAGGCCCCCGCGGCTCCGTCCGCTCCCGAGGCCGGCCCCGCCGCCGTGGCCGAAGCCGCACCGGAAGCTGCCGAGCGCCGCCAGCCCCGCACCCGCAACCGCCGCCGCGGTGAAGCGGCAGCCCAGGCCCCGGTTGCCGAAGGCGAAGCGCAGGCCGAGGCGCCTGCCGAGCAGCGCACCGAGCAGCGCGGTGCCGAGCAGCGCACCGAACAGCGTGCCGGCGAACAGCGCGAACAGCGCGGCGCGGACCAGGGCGGCGAAACAGCCGACGCCGGTCAGCGCAACGAACGCCAGTCAACCCGCACCCGTGGCGGCCGCGACGGCGGCGACACCTCCGGTGCCCGCGAAACGCGCCGCGACGACACCCGTGACAACACCCGCGACAACGACGATTCGGACGGCGGAAGCCGCCGCAACCGCCGGAACCGTCGTGACCGCAACGATCGCAATGACCGCTCCGGCGGCCAGGACACCCGCGACAACTCGCGCAACGACCGCTTCCGCGACCGGAACGACCGCCGCCGGGGACGCGCCCAGGGGCCGGACGTCGACGACGTCGAGGTCACCGAGGACGACGTCCTGCTGCCCGTGGCCGGAATCCTGGACGTGCTGGAGAACTACGCGTTCATCCGCACCTCCGGCTACCTGCCGGGCCCGAACGACGTCTACGTGTCCCTCGCCCAGGTCAAGAAGTACAACCTGCGCAAGGGCGACGCCGTGGTGGGAGCCATCCGTGCACCTCGTGAAGGCGAGGACCGCAGCCAGCAGTCCGCCCGCCAGAAGTTCAACGCCCTGGTCCGCGTCACCTCGGTCAACGGCAAGACCCCCGAGGAACTCAAGGACCGCGTCGAATTCGCGAAGCTGGTTCCGCTGTACCCTTCCGAGCGCCTGCGCCTCGAGACGGACCCCAAGAAGATCGGCCCCCGCGTCATCGACCTGGTTGCCCCGATCGGCAAGGGCCAGCGCGGCCTGATCGTCTCCCCGCCGAAGGCCGGCAAGACGCTCATCCTGCAGTCCATCGCCAACGCCATCACCACCAACAATCCTGAGGTCCACCTCATGATGGTGCTCGTTGACGAACGCCCCGAAGAAGTCACGGACATGCAGCGCACCGTCAAGGGTGAGGTCATTGCCTCCACCTTCGACCGCCCCGCCGACGACCACACCACCGTGGCCGAGCTCTCCATCGAACGCGCCAAGCGCCTCGTGGAAATGGGCATGGACGTTGTGGTTCTCCTCGACTCGATGACCCGACTGGGCCGTGCTTACAACCTGGCGGCGCCGGCTTCCGGCCGCATCCTGTCCGGTGGCGTCGACTCGGCAGCGCTGTACCCGCCGAAGCGCTTCTTCGGTGCAGCCCGCAACATCGAAAACGGCGGCTCGCTCACCATCCTGGCCACCGCGCTCGTCGAGACCGGCTCCAAGATGGACGAGGTCATCTTCGAAGAGTTCAAGGGAACCGGCAACATGGAACTGCGCCTGTCCCGCCAGCTCGCGGACAAGCGCATCTTCCCGGCAGTGGACGTCAACGCGTCCGGTACCCGCCGCGAAGAGAACCTGCTTTCCCCCGAGGAAGTCAAGATCATGTGGAAGCTGCGCCGCGTCCTCTCCGGACTCGAAACGCAGCAGAGCCTTGAGCTGCTGACCAACAAGATCCGGGAGACCCAGAGCAACGTCGAGTTCCTCATGCAGGTCCAGAAGACGACGCTTGGTGCGAAGTCGGATAACGACAAGTAGCTACGTACACCGCTCAAAGTGTGCCGACCCTGTGGTCGGCACACTTTGGGCGGTTTGTCGTTAAGTCCCGGGAAACTAGACTTCCAAGAGTCGAAAGAGGTTTTGAATATGTTTGAGTCCGTACAGGGCCTGTTGGATGAGCATGATGCTATCCAGGCGCAGCTGGGGGATCCTGCTGTTTATGCTGACCAGAAGCTTGCCCGGAAACTGGGGCGGCGTTCTGCGCAGTTGAACGGCATCGTGGAGGCCTACCACCGTTGGGAAAGCATCCGCGACGACCTGGCGGCTGCCAAGGAAATGGCGGACGAGGACCCCGAGTTTGCCGCGGAGGTGCCGGAGCTGGAGGCTTCGCTGGAGACGGCTGCCGCCAAGTTGCGCCGGCTTTTGATCCCGCGGGACCCGGACGACGCCCGTAACGTGATCCTTGAGGTCAAGGGCGGCGAAGGCGGCGACGAAGCTGCACTCTTCGCTGCGGACCTGCTGCGGATGTACACCCGGTACGCGGAATCGCGCGGCTGGAAGACGGAGCTCATCTCGGCCACGGAATCGGACCTTGGAGGCTACAAGGATGTCCAGATGGCCGTCAAGGGCAACTCCAACGATCCGGCCGAAGGCGTCTACGCCAGGCTCAAGTTCGAGGGCGGCGTGCACCGCGTGCAGCGCGTCCCCGTGACGGAATCCCAGGGGCGCATCCACACCTCGGCCGCCGGCGTGCTGGTTCTTCCCGAAGTGGACGAGCCCGAGGAACTGGAGATCAACCAGAACGACCTTAAGATCGACGTCTACCGGTCTTCGGGCCCCGGCGGACAGTCCGTCAACACCACCGACTCCGCGGTCCGCATCACCCACCTTCCCACCGGAATCGTGGTGGCCATGCAGAACGAGAAGTCCCAGCTGCAGAACCGTGAAGCCGGCATGCGTGTGCTCCGTGCCCGCATCCTCGCTCACCAGCAGGAGCAGATCGACGCGGAAAACTCAGCCCAGCGCAAATCGCAGATCCGCACCATGGACCGCTCAGAGCGCATCCGCACCTACAACTACCCGGAGAACCGGATCGCGGACCACCGCACCGGCTACAAGGCCTACAACCTGGACCAGGTCATGAACGGCGACCTGGAGCCGGTCATCCAGTCGGCCATCGAGATGGACGAACAGGCCCGCCTGGACGCCATCGGCGAATAGCCCCGGCTGGTCGCTTGATGACACGAGGAACAGGACTGAGCCTGGCCGAGGCCGTCCGCGAGGCAACCTCCCTCCTGGCCGACGCCGGAGTTCCCAGCCCGCGCGTGGACGCGGAACTCCTGGCGGACCACCTCCTGGGTGTCGGCCTCGGCAGGCTCCGCGCCATGCTCCTGGGCGATTCCCCTGCGCCCGAGGGCTACGCTGAACTGGTGGCCGAACGCGCGCGGCGGGTGCCTCTGCAGCACATCACCGGCGTGGCCCACTTCCGCTACCTGCAGCTTGCCGTGGGCCCGGGGGTCTTCATTCCCCGGCCGGAAACCGAGTCCGTGGTCCAGCTGGTCATCGATTGGCTCAAGGACAGGGACCGCGACGGGCCCGGCGGCAAACGCCTGAAAGTGGTGGATCTGGGCACCGGCTCGGGTGCCATCGCCGGCTCCATCGCCCTCGAAGTCCCAGGCGCGGACGTCTACGCCGTCGAGTTCAGCGAGTTTGCGCACGCCTGGGCCGAACGGAACCTGCGGCCGCTCGGCGTCACGCTCCTCAGGGGGGACCTGCGTGACGCACTGCCTGAACACAACGGAACGTTCGACGTCGTCGTCTCCAACCCGCCGTACATTCCCGCGGAAGCAATCCCCAATGAACCCGAAGTGGCGCTGCACGATCCTCCCGAGGCGCTGTATGGCGGGGGAGCGGACGGCATGGAGCTCCCGACGGCGGCGGCAGCGTCTGCAGCCCGGCTGCTGGTTCCCGGCGGCTACTTCGTGATGGAACACGCCGAAGTCCAGGCAACGTGGATCGCTGCCATGCTGAAGAATTCCGGTATCTGGTCCGACGTGGCAACGCACCGGGACCTCAACGGCAGGGAACGCGCCACCAGTGCCGTCCTGGCCGCCCCGTCGGACCGATAGTCGGCAGAGTCCAGTAAACGGCACGGATCGGTGGATGCGGATCAGTGCATGAAGTGATGAAAGAATAGGCCAGTGACCACAACCTACGACTGCACGGCAGCTGACCAGCGGGCTGAAGGGCTGGAGAACGCCCAGCGGGCCATCCGCCAACACAAATGCGTGGTGTTCCCTACAGACACGGTTTATGGCATCGGTGCTGACGCGTTCTCGCCCCAGGCCGTCACCATGCTGCTCGCGTCCAAGGGCCGCAGCCGGAAGATGCCGCCGCCCGTCCTGATTCCGCGGCTCAATGCCCTGGACGGGCTGGCAACGGACGTTCCGGCCGAGGCCCGCAAGCTTGCCGAAGCATTCTGGCCGGGCGGACTCACCATGATTTTCCATGCGCAGCCGTCGCTGGACTGGGACCTGGGCGAGACCAAGGGCACTGTTGCGTTGCGGATGCCGGCCGACGACGTCGCGCAGGACCTGCTGACGCTGACCGGGCCCCTGGCGGTTTCCTCAGCGAACCGCACCGGCCAGCCGGCAGCCCGCACCGCCGCCGACGCCATGACCCAGCTCGCCGAATCCGTGGAGGTCTACCTCGAGGGGGGACTGCGCCCGGAAGGCGAGGAGAACGCGGATGCCCTTCCGTCCACCATCGTTGACGCCACCGCCCTGCCCCTCAGGGTGGTCCGCCAAGGCGCCATCTCCCTGGAAAGGCTTCGCGAGGTCGTTCCGGAACTTCTGGACATTGACGGTAATGCGGCCGACGTCCCGGCGGCTGATGCCCCGGCGGCCGAAAGGCCAGCCGAAGCCGGCGCAGTGACGGAGCCCGGCGCCGAATGATCCTCACCCGGCAGCACATTCCTGTCCTCGGCGTTGATGCAACGCCACTGACCGTCTCCGGGATGACGGCCATGCTCAACCGCTTTGTGGCCGACGGCGGCACCCGGACGGTGGTGGGCCACAACCTGCACAGCGTGACGCTCTTCCATTCGGATCCGGAATTCCGTGCCCTCTACGAAGACAGTGACGTGGTGCTGCTCGACGGCGCACCCGTCCTGTGGCTCTGGGGAAGATCGGGGGAGGCCGACGGTCCCGTGATGGACTACCGGCTGGGCTCCACTGACTGGATACCTGCCCTCGGAAATGTCGACGGGCTTGAACGAATTGCCGTGATCGGCGCCGGAGCGGAGGCGAATGCCAGGGCCGTGGCACGCCTGGCCGGGATCGTGCCGAACGCCAAGGTGTCCGGCATGCCCGGCGAAGGCTGGAACAGTGCCCTGGAGAGCGAAGCTGTGGCCTGGCTGCAGGAGCTGCGTCCGCAGCTGGTACTCCTCGGGCTGGGCATGCCGCTGCAGGAAATGGTCCTCCGCCGGAGGCTTCCCGCCCTTCCCCCCGCCGTGTACTGCGCTGTGGGAGGTGCGATCGAACAGATTGCCGGAATCCAGAAGCTGGCTCCGCGCTGGCTGGGCCGCCTGGGACTGGAATGGGCCTGGCGGCTCATGCTCCATCCGCGCAGGGTTGCCTATCGCGTTTTCGGCGAGCCCTGGGTGCTCCTTGCGCTTCTGGTCCGCCGGCGCCTCAGGTCAAACCGCTAGGGCCCGCCGCCCGGCTAGAACTTCTGGTCCTTCAGGGGAGCGAAGCCCTTGCCCCGGAGTCCGGTGGAAAATGCCCGGAACCAATCAGCAAGGCCGCGGAAGTCGCCGCGGCGCAGGAAGTAGCCGAGGTAGCCTCCCACGTCCGCCACGAGCGACTTCACCCGGAAATGGCGGCGGATCAGGTATCCGCGGTTCCTGTAGTAGTAATAGCGCTTGAAAGCGGTCTCGGGAACAATGACGTGCCACCGCGCACCGAAAACGTGTTGTGTCTCGGCAAAAGCGTGGGGGTGCGTAATGGCCGTGGTGGTCACCGTGCCAAAGCGGATGCCCGCCTTCCGGAGCCTGATGGTGAAGTCCACCTCGTCCCCGCGGATGAAGAGCCGCATGTCGGGCAATCCCACCTTGAAGAAGACGTCCGACCGGATCAGCGCGCCGTTGAAGAAGTGGCCGTCGTCGGGCAGGAAACCGAGCTTCTCCACTTCCGCGCGGTCGTGGGTTACTTTCCCGTCGAGGCGGAAGAAAAAGGACAGCCGGTCCGGGTGGCCCGGCGCGGCAACGAGCGGAACCACGGCATCCAGGCCGCGTGCCTCGGCCTCGCGGAGCAGCGTGGCGAGGCACTCCGGATCGCCGGGCTCGGCGTCGTCGTCCATCATCCAGATCCAGTCAGCGCCGCTGGCCACCGCCTTGAGGATAGCCAGGGAGAAGCCGCCGGCGCCGCCAAGGTTCGCTTCCGACCGGACGTAGTCCACGTTGGAGTGCTGGTCCGCCACGTCTTTGGCAGGCACGGTGCCGCTGTCCACCAGGCAAATGGAACGGACCGGAGCGGTCTGCCTATTGATGGCATCAAGCAGAACAGCGAGCTCACGGGGACGGTCGAACGTCACGGCGGCAACTGCAACCGACAGGGACATTGCTGGTTCCTTTCAACACGGCTGCCGGTGGTTTTCCCGCCGGCAGTGGGCCGTGTGACGCGAAGCCAGCAAGCCGTTGGCATTAGTATCTTGACTAGAGTCCACTGTAATACAGCCCTGTCAGGCACTACGCACTGCCTGCCGCGCGCACGGCGACGGAGAAGTTTCATTTATCGAAAGTCAGTTCCACAGCAATCGCACCCTAACCTTCCCTGCCACCCGGCACTGACCGGGCCGCGGGGATACACGCTGCCCGGGGTTGGTTCCGCTGCCGGTGCGGGGAAGGTGGTTTCCCCATGATCATGTACCTGCTCATGATGCTGACCGCGGCAGGCGTCTCGTTCGCCGCAACCTGGGGCGCCCGGCTGCTGGGCAACAGGCTCGAACTCTTCTCGCCGATCCGCAGCCGCGACACCCACTCGCACAAGGTCTCCAGGCTGGGAGGCCTGGGGATATATGCCGGATTCCTGGTGGCGCTGGTCGTGGCGAGCCAGTCATTCTTCGTCAAGGACATCTTCCGCGGCAACGCTTCCCCATGGGGGGTCCTTGCCGGCGCCACGCTGATCGTCATCGTGGGCCTCGCCGACGACCTGCTGGACCTGCGGTGGTGGGTGAAGCTGATCGGCCAAAGCGCGGCAGCCATGGTGGTGGCGATCTGGGGCGTCCGGATGACGATCGTTCCCTTTGTGCCGGAGCCAATCCTCCTCGAGAACGAGATTGTCCGCATCGTCCTTACCGCCGGGCTGATCGTGACCACCATGAACGCCTTCAACTTCATCGACGGGCTGGACGGGCTGGCCGCCGGCGTCGCCATCATCGGCGGGGCGGCGTTTTTCCTCACCGCGTACTGGGTGCACAGGTCGGCCGTGCTGCTCGACTATTCGGATCTGGCGACGCTCCTGACCGCGGTGGTGGTGGGCAGTTGCGTGGGCTTCCTGCCGCATAACTGGTTCCCCTCAAAGATCTTCATGGGCGACTCCGGCGCCATGCTGATCGGACTCCTGCTGGCCTCCGCAGGCATCGTGTCCACCGGACAGATCACCTCGGGCCTCTACGACCGCGCCAACGGTATTCCCACGATCATCCCCATCCTGCTGCCCTTCGCAGTACTGTTCCTGCCGCTGCTGGACCTTTCCCTGGCTGTCGTTCGCCGCACAGCGGTGGGCCGGTCGCCCTGGTCAGCCGACCGCGGACACCTGCACCACAAGCTGATGGACATCGGCTACTCCCACCGGGCCTCCGTCCTCCTGATGTATGCCTGGACCTGCGTCCTGGCATTCGGCGGACTCGCCTTCGCAATCTTCCCGTGGCAGACGGTGCTGGCCGTGGACGCGGTGGCGGCCGCCATCATGGCCGTGGTGACCGCATGGCCGTACCTCCGCGACAAGGCGCCCGGCGCGGGGCCAAGGTCGGAAGCGGAAGCAGAAGCGGAAGCGGAAGCGGCGGGGCAGGAGTGACCTTTGGACACCCTTTTCCGAATAATTTCTATCTCATGTAGAATTTCAGTGCAGCTCTTCGCCGCACCCTCCCTTGCCAGCCCGCAGTACACGACGATTGGGATCTCATGACCTCCAACGCCGAACCCGGACACAGATCCGGCAACGGACCCGTTGGTGTCTCCGGCCCCACAAAGTCACTGTGGCTGGGGCTTCTGAAGCTGAGCGCAGCTGCGGCCTCGGCCGGCCTGGTGCTCGCCGGCATACCGGCCGCGCTGCTCAACGGGACCGGCGGAGTGCTCTCCAGCACTTTCGGCGGCCTCCTGGTGATGGCCTTCTTCGGAATCAGCCTCCTGGTTGGCCATTTCGTCGGGCGGAACAATCCGTCGGGTGCCATCGGGGTTTTCGTCGTCACCTACTTCGTCAAAGTTGTGGGTTTTGCCCTGGTGCTCTTCGTTATCGGCGCACCCGACTGGCTTCATGGCCGCTGGTTCCTGATCGGCGCCGTGACGGCTGTCGTATTTTGGCAGGCAGCAGAGATCTATGGATTCAGCAAAGCGCGCCTCCGGATCTATAACGACCCCCAACCCGTGAAAGACGGCAATGATGAGCAGCCGTAATTCGAAGCGGAAAAACATGCGGGAAATCCCCAAAACCACCCAAGGTTCTGCCGGCGTATCCTCCGACGGCGGGGACGGCGGATACAACGCCGGCATCGCCGTCTTCAGCTACATAATTGGCGGAATCATCGTCTGGAGTTTGATAGGGTGGGGTCTGGATTATCTGTGGGGAACCCGCTGGATTGTGCTCGCAGGCGCTCTGCTTGGAGCTGCGGGAGGGTTCTATCTTTCTCATATGCACGGCCTCACCAGTAACAGAACGTCAACTGGTGAAGACAGTGCAGCCAGCGGCCCGTCCAAGGACGAGGAACAGTAATGCCTAACAATTTCACAAGGGGAAGGGCGGACACGATGATCGCCGGACCCTCACCAACGCCCAATGATGGACACTGCAGAGAGGAAACGCGTTGATCGCGCTTGCGCTCCCGGCCCAAGATTCAGGAGAGTTCAATCCTCCTGGAATTGAAGAAATGCACCTGCCGGCAATCCTGCCGTGGGGTGCGGCAGACGGATTCTCCAAGCAGATGCTGCTGGTAATCCTGTCGGTCGTCATTATCGCTACATTCTTTCTGCTAGCTGCGCGGAAGCAGCAGCTTGTTCCCGGCAAACTGCAGTTTGCAGGTGAGGCCGCTTACGGCTTCGTCCGCAACAGCATCGCCAAGGACATCATTGGCGGCAAGGACTTCATGAAGTACGTCCCGCTGTTGTTCAGCCTCTTCTTCTTCATCCTGGTGAACAACATCTACGGCGCCATCCCGCTGATCCAGCTGCCGAGCTTCTCGCACGTCGGCGGCGCCTATGTGCTGGCGGCCATTGTCTACCTGACCTGGATCGCCATCGGCGTGAAGAAGAACGGGATCAAGTACTTCAAGCTGGCCACCGTTCCCACGGGCGTGCCGGTCTACATTCTCCCGATCGTTATTCCGATCGAGATCATCTCCAACTTCCTGGTCCGCCCCGTCACGCACAGCCTCCGTCTGTTCGCCACCATGCTGGCCGGACACCTGATCGTGATGATTGCCGGATCCGGCATCGAGTACCTCGTGATGCAGGAGAATGTCCTCCTCAAGGGCACTTCCGTCCTGGTACTCGTCGGCGCCATCGCCATGTACATGCTGGAAGCGCTGATCATGGCGCTGCAGGCTTACGTCTTCACGCTGCTGACTGCCATCTACATCGAAGGCGCCCTGCACGCGGACAGCCACTAGGCACCCACATACTTCCCCTTCGCGGGGATGAAGCAACCCAAACAACCTGCCACACGGGTGGCATCTTGAAAGGAAGAAAAATGGAAGGCTCCATCAACGGCTCCCTCAACCTCATCGGCTACGGCCTCTCCGCTATCGGCGGTGGTATCGGTGTGGGTCTCGTGTTCGCGGCTTACATCAATGGTGTGGCACGTCAGCCGGAAGCCCAGCGCGTCCTGCAGCCGATCGCATTCCTCGGCCTCGCGCTGACTGAAGCACTCGCCATCCTCGGCCTGGTCTTCGCTTTCGTTCTCTCCTAAGCGTTAGAACCTAGCGAACATCCAGAACCGAGTAGATAAGGACGGGTGAAATATGAATCAGACGATCATCTCAGCCGCCACCGAAGGCACTAATCCGCTCGTTCCCAACCCTTGGGAAATGGGCGTAGTCCTGGCCGGCTTTGCTGTCCTCTTTTACATCGTGGTCAAGTTCGTTGTCCCGATGTTCGAGAAGACGTTCGCAGAGCGTGCCGAGGCTATTGAAGGTGGCATTGCCAAGGCCGAGAAGGCCCAGGCAGAGGCTTCTGCTGCACTCGAAGAGTACAAGCAGCAGCTCACCGACGCCCGTGCAGAAGCCAACCGCATCCGCGAGGAAGCCCGTGCAGAAGGCGCCCAGATCCTGGCGGACCTGAAGGAAAAGGCAGCTGCAGAGTCTGCCCGCATCACCGCGCACGCCCACGCGCAGATCGAGTCCGAGCGCCAGGCGGCCGTTGTGTCGCTGCGCGCCGAAGTCGGCACGCTGGCCACCACCCTGGCAAGCCGCATCGTCGGCGAGTCACTGAGCGATGATGCACGTGCAGCCCGTGTGGTTGACCGTTTCCTGGCAGATCTGGAGAACCAGAACGCAGGTGCAGCTAAGTAATGGCAGGTGTATCGAGCGAATCGCTGACCGCGGCGCTGGTTGCGTTGGAAGCCAAGCTTCCCTTCGCTTCGCTGCAGTTGGCAAAGGAACTCTTCGGAATCCTGGGAACAGTGGACAGCTCGGCCGGCCTGCGCCGTGCCCTGACTGATCCGTCCCGCAGCAGCGACGAAAAGTCGGCACTGGTCAAGCAGCTCTTCGGTGGAAAAGTCTCCACCGACGCTGCGGAAATTGCGAGCGGACTGGCCGGTTCACGCTGGGCGTCGGCTCGGGATATCGGCGATGCACTCGAGACTCTTGCCGCTTCGGTGGTAATTGCCGTTGCTGAGAACAAGTCGGCCGTCTCTGCCTCAGGAATCACCGGACTGGAAACGCTGGAGAACGATCTGTTCGCCTTCAACCACGCCGTTGATTCCAGCCACGAGGTACAGCGTGCTCTGTCCGAGCCGCAGGCGAGCCCGGCTGCCAAGACTGCCCTCGCCGAGAAGCTCGTTCCCAATGCAAACGAGGAAGCGAAAGTCCTTATCGGACAGGCAGTTTCGCAGCCCCGTGGCCTCAAGGCAACCAGCCTTGTGCGTCGTTTCGCTGAACTTGCAGCCAAGCGCCAGCAGCGCTGGATCGCAACGGTCGACGTCACCCGTCCGCTGACGGAGACACAGACCAGCCGACTGCAGGCAGGGCTGAACGCCCTGTACGGGCGCGAGCTCAAGATCAACATGAACGTTGACCCGGCACTGATCGGTGGCATCCGGATCCAGGTTGGTGATGAAGTGGTTGACGCTTCGTTGCTTACCCGCCTGGGCCAGCTCCAGCGTCAGCTTGCCGGCTAACCGGACAAGCACAACTTAACTGATAGAAACCCCGGTCATCGTGACAACGATGATCACGAAAACAGGAGAGCAGGGACTGCAGATGGCCGAATTGACCATCAACGCCGACGACGTCCGTATTGCGTTGAACGAGTTCGCGGCGTCCTACGAACCCGGAAACGCAGAGCGCGTAGAGGTCGGCCGTGTGACCACCGCAGGTGACGGCATCGCCCGTGTTGAGGGCCTTCCCTCGGTCATGGCGAACGAGTTGCTTCGTTTCGAAGACGGCACGCTGGGCCTGGCCCAGAACCTCGACGTCCGCGAAATCGGCGTCATCGTCCTCGGTGACTTCACCGGAATCGAAGAAGGCCAGGAAGTTCACCGCACCGGTCAGGTTCTGTCCGTGCCGGTCGGCGACGCCTTCCTCGGCCGCGTGGTTGACCCGCTGGGCCAGCCGATCGACGACCTCGGCGAAATCAAGGCTGAAGCCACCCGTGCACTGGAACTCCAGGCGCCCGGCGTGACCCAGCGTAAGTCGGTTCACGAACCGATGCAGACCGGTCTGAAGGCTATCGACGCCATGATCCCGATCGGCCGCGGCCAGCGTCAGCTGATCATTGGCGACCGCCAGACCGGCAAGTCGGCAATCGCGATCGACACCATCATCAACCAGAAGGCCAACTGGGCTTCCGGAGATGTCACCAAGCAGGTGCGCTGCATCTACGTGGCCATCGGCCAGAAGGCGTCCACCATCGCGGCTGTTCGCCAGACGCTCGAGGACAACGGCGCACTGGAATACACCACCATCGTGGCTTCCCCCGCGTCCGACCCCGCAGGCTTCAAGTACCTGGCCCCCTACGCCGGTTCGGCTATCGGCCAGCACTGGATGTACGGCGGCAAGCACGTCCTCATCGTGTTTGATGACCTGTCCAAGCAGGCTGAGGCCTACCGTGCAGTCTCACTGCTGCTCCGCCGCCCGCCGGGACGCGAAGCCTACCCGGGTGACGTCTTCTACTTGCACTCCCGTCTGCTGGAGCGTTGTGCAAAGCTCTCGGACGAGCTGGGCGCAGGCTCGATGACCGGTCTTCCGCTTATCGAGACCAAGGCAAACGACGTCTCCGCCTACATCCCGACCAACGTGATCTCCATTACCGATGGCCAGATCTTCCTGCAGTCGGACCTCTTCAACGCCAACCAGCGTCCGGCCGTCGACGTGGGTGTCTCCGTGTCCCGCGTGGGTGGCGCAGCGCAGGTGAAGTCCATGAAGAAGGTCTCCGGTACTTTGAAGCTGGAACTGGCCCAGTACCGCGACATGCAGGCGTTCGCAATGTTCGCGTCGGATCTCGACGCCGCATCGCGCCAGCAGCTGACCCGTGGTGCACGCCTGATGGAACTGCTCAAGCAGGGCCAGTACTCGCCGTTCCCGGTCGAGAACCAGGTTGTGTCCATCTGGGCCGGTACCAACGGCTACCTGGACGACGTTCCGGTTGAGGACATCAACCGCTTCGAGACCGAGTTCCTGGAGCACCTGAAGCACAAGTCCTCCATCCTGACGACGCTGGCACAGACCAACGTCATGGACGATGACACCGCAGAAGCACTGAAGACCTCGATCGTGGCCTTCAAGAAGGGCTTCTTCGGCGAGGGCGACAGCCTCCTGGTTGGTGCGGGGCATGAGGAATACGCCCCCATCGACGAGGCGCAGGTCGACCAGGAAAAAATCGTCAAGCAGAAGCGCTAGTTTCGCTGGCAGGGACTGCCGGGACCCCGACGGGTTCCGGCAGTCCCGGCCATCGGGATCTTAGGAAAGGATAAGTATGGGAGCCCAGATTCGGGTCTACCGCCAGAAGATCAGCTCGACGACGTCGATGCGCAAGATCTTCAAGGCGATGGAACTGATCGCTACCTCGCGCATCGGCAAGGCCCGCGCACGCGTAGCGGCTTCACTGCCTTACGCAAACGCGATCACGCGTGCCGTTTCTGCTGTCGCAAGCCAGAGTGAAATCGACCACCCGCTGGTCACCGAGCCCGAGCAGATCCGCCGCGCCGCCGTCCTGGTCATCACTTCGGACCGTGGCCTCGCAGGTTCCTACTCGGCAAGCGTGCTCAAGCAGGCGGAAGGCCTCACCGAGCTGCTCCGTGAGGAAGGTAAGGAAGTCAAGACGTACGTCGTCGGCCGTAAGGCCCAGGCATACTTCGACTTCCGCAACCGTCCCTACGCACAGGTATGGACCGGCAACACCGACGCACCGGTGTTTGCGACCGCTCAGGAAATCGGCGCAGCGCTGCTGGAGGATTTTGCCACCGCATACGAAGAGGGAGGCGTGGACGAGATCCACGTTGTCTACACCCGCTTCAAGTCCATGGTGACGCAGGAACCGACGGTCATCCGCCTGCTTCCCCTCGAGGTCGTCGAAGAGCAGGCTGCGTCCGAATCGGACCTGCTGCCCCTCTACGAATTCGAGCCGGAAACGGAGCAGGTGCTCGACGCTCTGCTGCCGCGCTACATCGAATCACGTATCTTCGCCGCCATGTTGCAGGCAGCAGCTTCCGAGCTCGCAGCCCGTCAGCGGGCGATGAAGTCCGCCGGCGACAACGCCACGGACCTCATCAAGAAGTACACGCGTCTGCGCAACACCGCCCGCCAGGCTGAAATTACGCAGGAGCTTTCCGAAATCGTGGCCGGTGCCGACGCCTTGAACGCGTCCTAGCCAGCACGGTTCCGGATCCAGCTGTACCTGCACCAAAGATAAACTTAACCCCCACGCCATCTACTGAGTGAAGTGAGAGAGATGACTGCCACCGCTACCGAACACGTAGCCGCAACGTCCGGTGCTACCGGCCGTATTGCACGTGTTATTGGCCCGGTTGTCGACGTCGAATTCCCGGCTGACGCAATCCCCTCGATTTACAACGCACTCACCACGGAGATTACTCTCAATGGTGAGACCAAGACCATCACGTTCGAGGTTGCCCTCCACCTGGGTGACAACCTCATTCGCGCCATCTCCCTGCAGGCTACCGACGGACTCGTCCGCGGCACCAACGTTGTGGACACCGGCTCGCCCATCACGGTGCCTGTCGGCGACGGCGTCAAGGGCCACATCTTCAACGTCCTCGGCAAGCCGCTGGACGTTGACGAGTCCGAGATCCAGGCGTCGGACCACTGGGCCATCCACCGCAAGGCTCCCGCCTTCGCGACCCTCGAAGGCTCCACCGAGATGCTGGAAACCGGCATCAAGGTGATCGACCTCCTCACCCCGTACATCAAGGGTGGAAAGATCGGCCTGTTCGGTGGCGCCGGTGTCGGCAAGACCGTGCTGATCCAGGAAATGATCACCCGTGTTGCCCGCAACTTCGGCGGCACCTCGGTGTTCGCCGGCGTCGGCGAGCGTACCCGTGAAGGTAACGACCTCTGGGTTGAAATGGAAGAGGCAGGCGTCCTCAAGGACACCGCCCTTGTGTTCGGCCAGATGGATGAGCCGCCGGGAACGCGTCTGCGCGTGGCGCTGTCCGCACTGACCATGGCGGAGTACTTCCGCGATGTGCAGAACCAGGACGTGCTGCTCTTCATCGACAACATCTTCCGCTTCACGCAGGCAGGTTCCGAGGTTTCCACCCTTCTTGGCCGCATGCCGTCCGCCGTGGGTTACCAGCCGAACCTTGCTGACGAGATGGGTCTCCTCCAGGAGCGCATCACGTCCACCAAGGGCCACTCCATCACCTCGATGCAGGCCATCTACGTTCCCGCGGATGACTACACCGACCCGGCACCGGCCACCACGTTCGCACACCTCGACGCGACCACGGAACTTTCCCGTGAAATCGCTTCCCGTGGTCTGTACCCGGCTGTGGATCCGCTGACGTCCACCTCCCGAATCCTGGACCCCCAGTACATCGGCAAGGACCACTACAACACGGCTGTCCGTGTGAAGCAGATCCTGCAGAAGAACAAGGAACTCCAGGACATCATCGCCATCCTCGGTGTTGACGAACTGTCGGAAGAGGACAAGATCGTCGTGTCGCGTGCACGCCGCATCCAGCAGTTCCTCTCCCAGAACACCTACACCGCCAAGCAGTTCACCGGCGTCGAAGGCTCCACGGTCTCCATCAAGGACACCGTTGAAGGCTTCACCGCCATCTGCGACGGCGAGCTCGACCACGTTGCAGAGCAGGCGTTCTTCAACGTCGGCGGCCTGGATGACGTTGAGCGCCAGTGGGCCAAGATCCAGGAACAGACCAAGTAATATGGCTGAGCTTGAGGTTGAGATTGTCGCAGCGGATCACTTCGTGTGGTCCGGAGCGGCCAAGATGGTCAAGGCCCGCACCAGCGATGGTGAAATCGGTATCCTGCCCGGCCACTCGCCCCTGCTGGCGATTCTGGCCGAAGGTGAGCTGGCCATTGAGCCGGTTTCCGGTGAACGCATTGCTGTAGTTGTCGACGGCGGATTCTTCTCCGTCGACAACAACAGGGTGGTCATTGTCGCTGACAACGCCCAAATGGGTGAAGCAGCTACTGCGGGGATCCGCTAGCACGACCTTGATGAACGATCCTGGTTTTCCGTTCATCGCATTGGCAACTGTCTTTACGTTGCTGATTTTTGCACTGTGCCTGTCCGGGGTACGCCGCTTTAACCTGCGGCGTGCCCTGGGCACAGTGGACGCCTCCATTTGCACGGCTGGAAAAAGCTGGCAGATGGGGGTTTGTCGTTATCAGGACAACGACCTTGAGTGGTTCAAGCTGCTCTCGCTCAGTGTCCGCCCCAAGTACACTTTCCGCCGCAGCTCGCTGGAACTCGTGGGACGCCGCCAGCCCACGGAGGCGGAGCTCGTCAAGGTCCAGCCGGACTCGGTCATCGTGGAACTTCACTACGAAGGCCAGGACGTCCTGCTTGCAATGAAGTTCGACGCCTACACCGGACTGTCCTCGTGGCTGGAAGCCGGGCCGGTCATCGGTGTGGGCACCTGGCGTTAACGCCGGTGGACTTTGTCGCTGACGTCCATCTGACGGATGGACCCGTACTCTGGGTTGCCTGGGCCGCCGGCGCCGCCGGATTCGCCTGGCTGCTGTGGGCACGCGGACGCCGCTGGCTCCTCAGCGCCTGCGCTGCCCTCCTGCTGGCCGCCGGCGTGGTCACCGCGGTGCACTGGCTGCTGATCTACGTATTTTCGACGCTGCCCGAGAGTCTCCCGCGCGAAGTGCTCGCGTGGTTTGTGGCGATGGTCTTCGCCCTTTTCCTGGGGGTACTCCGTCTGTGGGGTCTCCGACGCACTTCTCCGCCCGCGGGCCCCGCTCCGCCGTCGGACAGGCCTGCGTGGCGGGGGAGGGTCGCCGCCGTGGCCGCCATCCTGGGGGTCTTGCTGCTAGGCGCCGTCCAGATCAACGCCTACTTCGGCCTCAACCACACGGTCAGCGACGTCATGGGCACCGCCGTGGCAAGGATCCAGCCGCTGGAAACCGATTTGGAACGCCACCCCGCGGCTGCTGCCCCGACCGCCCTGGCCGCGTGGCGGGCGCCGGAGGGAATGCCCGCAGACGGCGTCGTACGAAAAGCGGAAATCCCGGGCACTGCTTCGGGCTTCAGCAGCAGGGAAGCCTACATCTACCTGCCGCCCGCCTACCAGGCCACACCGCGACCGGCGCTTCCCGTCCTAGTCCTCTTTTCCGGCCAGCCCGGCGGGCCGTCCGACTGGCTCACAGGCGGGGCCTTGCGCAGCCGGATGGACCGCTTCGCAGCGGACCACAACGGCGTGGCGCCGGTGGTGGTAGTGGTGGATCCCAACGGTACCGCGTCGGCCAACACACTCTGCATGGACAGCCGCATTGCGAAGGCTGACACATTTCTTGCCCGGGATGTGCCCCGCTGGATCGAGCAGACCCTCGACGTCGACCGGGACCACCGGCAGTGGGCTGCAGGCGGATTCTCCTTTGGGGCCACCTGTGCGCTGCAGATGGGAACCCGGCATCCCGATACCTACGCCGCGGTCCTTGCTTTCTCGAGTGAACGGGAACCGGCGCTGGCTAAGGAGCGGCAGAAGACCATCGACGCAGCGTTCGGCGGCGATGTGGCAGCCTTTGAGGCGCAGACCCCCCTGAACATCATGCAAAAAACCCGGTTTGAGGGTCACTCGGTATTTTTCGGCGCGGGCTCAAAGGACCCGGAATTCCTTGCCTATATGGATGAGCTTTCCGCAGCGGCCCGGCGGGCAGGCTTCGCCGTTCAGGCCCAGCCGGTGGCCAACACCGGCCATTCCTGGGAGGCCGCGTCCAAGGGCCTTCCAGCCGCCCTGGATTTCATGGCATCACGGTGGGGGATCGTGCCATGAACAAACAACGGGACGATCTTCAAGTGATCGACAGGAGGGGCTCCGTGCCCGACGGAGGCGTCAGGTGGGCTGGCGTTGCGCTTCGGCTATGGCGCCGCACGCAGGAACATTTCAAGGCCGTGCCGTTTACCTTGGTTGTGCTTGGCCTGTTCCTTGGCACGGGTGCGGCAACCAGCAGCTTCCTCTCCGGGCCTCCGGAAGCACTCCTTGACGTTGCCTCGGTGCACGCGGCCGCCCTGAAGGACGGGCGCTGGTGGTCCATGTTTACCTCGCTCTTCTTCGCCACGAACCCGGCGGCGTACCTCACGGCCTCAGCAATGATCCTGCTGTTCCTGGGCCTGGCCGAGCGCAGGCTGGGCTCGCTGCGCACAGCGGCGTTTTTCTTCGGCGGACAGTTCGCGGCCGTCTCGCTGTTCCTGCTGTTCACCCAGCTCGCCCGCTTCGCCGGGGACGGATGGATGGGCCTCATGGTGGACGCCCGGCTCATTGGCCCCTACGCCGCCGTGCTGGCTGCGGTGCTGGGGGCCAGCGGCCTCGCGCCTACCCTGTGGCAACGGCGCCTTCGCACGGGCATTGTGTCAGCGTCGCTGCTCCTTGTCCTCTATGTTGGGCATCCGGAGACGGTCGTCGGGTTCCTGGGTGCCCTGGCTGGGCTCGCTGCCGGGTGGTGGATCCAGAGCGACCACGGAACCCTCCACCGGCACCGCTCCACCGGCCGCGAGACCCGTAACCTGCTGGCCCTGATCGTGGGAATTTTCGCCGTCGGCCCCATCCTGACCGCCGCGGTTCGCAGCCCCACGGGGCCGCTCGCGCTGCTGCGGGACGTAGTCCTTAACCCGTTGCCCACCCTGAGCCAGCTGGAGCAGAACTGCGGCGGCACCGTGGACGTGAGCTGCCTGGAAATCGGCCGGACGGGGTTTGCCGGGCCGCTGGGCCTTGCGCTTGCCGTGGTGCCCGTCCTGCTCCTGCTGATCTGTGCGGACGGCCTGCGGCGCGGCCGCAGGCTCGCCTGGCGGATCACCATCGGAGTCCAGCTGGCCGTCACGGCGTTGTCTGCCGTGTACCTCACGCTGTTTGCCCGGATACCCCACTACCCGTCACGGCCCCACACAGCTGTCATGGGCTCAGGATTCGTCCACGTGCTCCCGCTCGTGGCCGTTCCGCTGCTCCTTATGGTGCTGCTGTGGGCCAACCGGCGCCAGTTCCGCGTGGAAACGTCGGCAAGGGGACGGCGCACCCTGACCCGCGTGCTGGCCGGAACCTGGCTTGCCCTCGCCGGAACCTACACCATCGCGTGGCTGGGAGCCGGCGGAATGGAGCGGGACGGCGGCCTGTCCGGGCTTGCGGCCGAGCTGGCACGCCAATATCTGCCGGTTCCCATCCCCAGCCTCTACAGCCGGGTTTTCCAGGACCGGCAGTCGGTGGAGGCTTTCCTGTTTGCCTATTCCGGCATCGCGTTCTGGGCGGTCGCCCTGGCCGGCGTGTGGGTGGTGTTGCTGGGGCGGAACCACGGTGCCGGCGCGGGTGTTGAGGAGCGGGATGTGGCGCGCCGGCTGGTGCGCCGTGGCGGCGACTCGCTGTCCTGGATGGCGCTCTGGGAACCGAACAAATACTGGTTCACAGCCTCCGGGGACGCTGGTGTGGCCTATCAGCAGCATGGCAGCGTTGCCCTGACGCTGGGCGGTCCCTTCGGTGACCCGGCGCTGCGTGAGGAAGCCGCTGCCGGATTCATTCAGTACTGCGCCGAGCACGCGCTGGTTCCGTGCTTCTATTCCTGCACCGAGCAACTGTGGCCCATGCTGCAATCCCGGGGATTCAGCAGGGTGGCCGTGGCGCAGGAGACGCGATTGGCCGTCAGGGAGCTCGAATTCAAAGGCAAGGAGTGGCAAAACGTCCGCACTGCGCTGAACCGTGCGCGAAAGACCGGCGTGACGGCCGTCTGGGGACGCTACAGCGGGTTTCCTGCGGCGCTGCGCGCCCAACTCCTGGAGGTATCCGAAGAGTGGGCTGCGCAGAAATCCGTTCCGGAGATGGGATTTACGCTTGGCGGCATGGACGAACTGATGGACGATGACGTCCTATGCTGCCTCGCCGTTGACACCGACGGCCTGGTGCATGGCGTCACCAGCTGGCTGCCGGTCTTCGAGCAGGGACGCGTGGTGAGCTGGACGCTCGATTTCATGCGCCGGCGGGAAGACGGGTTACCCGGAGTCATGGAGTTCCTCATTGCCTCCGCGGTGCTTGAGCTGCGAAATTCCGTTGAAGTAATTTCCCTCTCCGGCTCACCCCTGGCCAAGGAACCGGAGGAGACGGCCGACGCGCCACAGGACCAGGAGTCCGGGCCGGAGCCGGGGCGGGAGCCGGAGGCCCTCACTGCGATCCTTGATGTGGTGGGGCGGGCACTTGAGCCGGTGTATGGCTTCCGCTCGCTGGCCACCTTCAAATCACGGTTCAAGCCTGATTACCGCACGCTCTACCTCTACTACCAGGATCCCCTGCAGCTGCCTGCCATTGGCCGGGCCCTGAGCCGCGCCTACCTGCCCGGCCTTTCCGTCCGACAAAGCGCCCGGCTGCTCAGGACGATGGTCCGTTAATTCCGTAAAGCGGCGTGAAGTTTATCGGTCCGATGATTTTAGATTCCGAAAATATTTGTGACAAGCAACAAAGCGTCAATTAGCCGACGGAAAATGCTTAAAAAAATGATCCTCGGCACGAATGCCGAGGATCATTGATTCGCAGGACGCCACCGGCTGGCGGCAATCCGACGGGGGATTAGACCAGCGTTACACCGGTAGCCTGGGGGCCCTTGGCGCCCTGACCGATCTCGAACTGAACGCGCTGGTTCTCGTCGAGGGTCTTGAATCCGCCGGTCTGGATCTCCGAGTAGTGAACGAAGACATCACCATCGGAGTCGTCCGGGGTAATGAAGCCGAAGCCCTTTTCAGCGTTGAACCACTTGACGGTTCCCTGTGCCATTTATTTCTCCTCATTATGGA
The DNA here is from genome assembly GCF_000876655.1 of Arthrobacter sp. SPG23. GTDB lineage: Bacteria > Actinomycetota > Actinomycetes > Actinomycetales > Micrococcaceae > Arthrobacter. The sequence goes on along the minus strand of NZ_JYCN01000021.1, from coordinate 52,954 downwards.
ACTTGCTTAAGTTCGGCACACTTCGTGCCGCACTTGGTCACTCCGCGAGAAGAATCCTGGCTTGCCGCCCGGTGGAACCGGACACTAGCTGACGAAGCTTCGCGCTCGCAACATGTCTTGCGAGCATGAAAAACACCTACACAAAGACTCATATAAGAATTTCACGTGGTCTGCTTCAGGTCAACGGGCAAAAGGGGGAATTCGATAAATTTTGCGTAAAGCCCTCATGAACCCCTTCGCTATGGCACTGCGCACGGCTATTGACAGACCGCCCATTGAGGAGGGCGCGTTAGAAGAGCCGGGATTCGCTGTCGTCAACGCCGCGCATGGCGTCGTAGTCGAGGGTGACGCAGTCAATGCCTCGATCATTCGCCAGGACTTTGGCCTGCGGCTTGATCTGCTGCGCGGCGAAGATGCCGCGGACGGGGGCAAGCAGCGGGTCCCGGTTGAGCAGCTCAAGGTAGCGGGTCAGCTGCTCGACGCCGTCGATGTCGCCGCGCCTTTTAAGCTCAATCGCCACCGTGGCGCCGTCGGCGTCCCTGGCCAGGATGTCCACCGGACCGATGGCGGTGAAATACTCGCGCCGGATCAGGGAAAACCCGGTGCCGAGCCGCTCGATCTGATCCGCCAGCAGCCGCTGCAGGTCAGCCTCGACGCCGTCCTTGATGAGGCCCGGATCCTGGCCCAGTTCATGGGAGGTATCGTGCAGCTGCTCGTGGATGTTGATGATGAGCCGGTCGTCGGTCTTGGCGGACTGGACAGTCCACTGCTCGGTGACGCCCAGCTCCAGGTCCACTTCGTCCGGAGTGGAGACGCGGAGGGTGGCCGGCGGGCTCATCCAGTTCAGCGGCTTGTAGGAACCGCCGTCGGAGTGGACCAGCACGGACCCGTCCGCCTTGACCAGCAGCAGCCTGGTGGCGAGGGGGAGATGGGCCTTGAGGCGGCCGACATAATCAACAGAACAACGGGCTATGACTAAACGCACCCGGTAAACACTACCGTCTGGGCCGGCGGCGGGAACAGCGCAGCGACAGTTCAGGAGCAGCAGGGCACCGTGGGCTGGGGCAGAATGGAGGCATGCCCCGTTCCAACCGCCCCCGCCGTGCCGCCTCCGGAAAGCTGGGACAGGCCAGCCGCAAGCACGCCGCGGGCCCCGTGCCGGAGCTCGACCTGGAGCGCGCCCGCTCGGGGATAGCGCGGCGTGAAAGCGCTCCCGACGGCGAGTGGATGGTCCGCACCATGACGGCCAAACGTGCCGAAAAGGCCTACATCTGCCCGGGCTGCTCAACTGCGGTCCTGCCCGGTGTGGAGCACCTCGTGGTCTGGGCCGAGGACCACCTGTTCGGCGCGGCGGCGGGCCTTGCCGAGCGCCGTCACTGGCACTCCAACTGCTGGACGTCACGCACGTACCGCTATCGCTAAGCTGTTAGTCATGACTTTTGACCCGGCGTCGTTCGTATTCAGCCAGCCTTCCGAAGCAACCGCCATCCGGGCTTCAACAGTTCTGCCGGCCCGCCGGGAAAATGTGGAAATACACACGGAGGATGGCCACGTCCTCGTCGGTGAACTGGCCGTCCCGGAATCGGGCGATATCACCGCCACGCTCATCACGCTGCATCCGCTGCCCACCCACGGCGGGTTCATGGACTCGCACGTGTACCGCAAGGCCTCCTACCGGCTGCCGGCACTCGCCGGCGTCGCCGTCCTCAGGTTCAACACCAGGGGGACCAGCTCGCCCCGCGGCACCAGCGATGGCCGCTTCGAGGAGGGCATCGGTGAACGGCTCGACGTCGAGGCGGCCGTCCGGTTCGCAGCATCGAGGAACCTGCCCAACCGCTGGCTGGTGGGCTGGTCGTTCGGAACGGAGCTGGCCCTCATGTACGGCGCGACGGAGCCGGTGGCATCACTGGTGGAAGGTGCCGTGCTGCTGTCACCCCCGCTGCACCGTGCCACCGATGCGCACCTGCTGGAATGGGCAGCCGCCGGAAAGCCGCTCAAGGTCCTGGTTCCCGAACATGACGATTACCTGCAGCCGGCCGCCGCCGCTGACCGCTTCGGCCTGGTGCCGCAGGCCGAAGTGGTGGGGGTCGACGGCGCCAAGCACCTGTGGGTGGGGGAGAAGTACGCTGCCCGGGTGCTCAACGAAATCGTCGACGAGGTCACCGAGCGCGGCGCAGGTCCCGAGGGCCTGCCGGAGGAATGGGACGGACCCGTGGCCTCGGCCGCACCGTAGGTCCGCCGCGGCCTCCGGCGCGCCGGAGGCCGCGGGGTCGCTCCCTAGTGCTTGTCCTGGCGGACGATGAAGATTTCCTTCACGAGGAGCATGATGGCCGCAGCGGTAGGAATGGCGATCAGGGCGCCGAGAACTCCCAGCAGGCTGCCTCCGGCGATCACCGAGATGACAGCCACGGCGCCCGGCACGGCCACTGCCTTCTGCATGATGCGCGGCGAGATGAAGTACGCCTCGAACTGTAGGTAGGCGAAGTAGCAAATGGCGTAGACGACTGCGGTCTGCCAGCCCGCGGTCAGGGCGATCAGCGTGACCACAACGCCCGCAATCATTCCGCCCACCAGGGGGATGAAAGCCAGCAGCGCCACGACGAACGCCAGCAGCACGGCAAAGGGGACGCCGACAATGGACATCACGATGAACGCAAACGTTGCGTTAAGCAGGGCCACGCAGGCCTGCCCGATGACGTAGTTGCCCACTGACCCGGTGATTTCTTCCGAAAGCGCTTCCACCCGGGTCCGGCGGGAGCGGGGGGCCAGGCGGTAGCCCCACTTCTTCATGGCCGGGAGGGCCGCGAGGAAGTAGAGGCTCAGAACCAGCACGATGAGGGTGCCGAAGAGCCCGTTGGCCACGGTGGATCCGAAGCCGACGACCCCGCCGAAAATGCCCCCCATGGCATCCGGATTGTTGACGAACTTTTCCAGCTCCTGCGTAATCCGCTCCCGCACGCCGAACTGGTCATCAACGCTGCGGAAGAAATCCGAGTCGATGAAGTCCTGGATCCAGCGGGGTGCCTCCTGCACAACCTGGGTCACCTGCTGGACGATCGTGGGGATCAGGGTGGCGAAGAATCCGGCGACGGCCGAGACAAGGACCGTGACCGACACCAGGATGCCGATGGGCCGGGGGAGCTTGCGTTCTTCCAGCCAGCGCACCACCGGATCCAGGCCCAGCGCAATGAAGAGCGCGGTCACAATCCAGAGCAGGAGCTGCGTGGTGTTGGACCCGATCCAATAGACGAGCAGCGCCAGGCCGACGCCCACGGTACCCATGAAACCCATATATAAGGGATGCTGCGAGGACATGCGCGGGCCCGGATGTCCGAAGCGGGTGCTGGTCTCGGTTTCGGGAGTGGTGGAGTCCTCGACGAAGTCGGGCGGCATTTCGAAGCGCAGCCGGGGCTGTGCGCCGGGAAGGGGCGTCCGGAGCCTGCGCACCACTGCCGCAGCCAAACCCGGCAACAACGGTTTGTGCTCGTGCTGCGATCCGCCCGCTACGTTTTCCTGGACACCGGATCCGGGCATGGCTTCCTGTCCTGGGGTGGACGAATCCGTGTGTTCAGTCACTGCGTTTTGAGGCCCTTTACCGTCTGTGGCGCCGCTGCTGCGGGACCGTGTGATGATCATCGCAAACACTATCAGCAGGCCTGTCAGCGCCCTGTTTTCCCGTCGGCGCGGCCGGTTGCCCTAGGCTGTGAACCAAGCCCCGATCTGACTCTTTGGTAACAAAACGGTTACTATTGAAAGTAAACCCCCGCTGATGATAGGTATCCCTTTGCGTTTCAAGACTGCAGTTGCACTAGTGCTGCTCGGCCTCCTGACACTGCTGGCCGGCGTAGGACAGAAGACCATCTGGGCTCCGGCCGAGACCGTTACAGCCTCGGCGCCTTCCGACGGCACCGCCGCACCACTGACCGTTATCGACCAAAAGTTGCGGACCCTTCACGGGGGTACGGTCAAGATCAATGTCAAGGGCGAAGGCAGCTTCATGCTGGCAGCAGGCCGTCCCGATGACGTCGACGCCTGGGTTGGCAAGACAGCCCACAACACGGTTTCCGGAGTCTCCGAAGACAACAAATCGCTCCAGCTCACGCACACGGACGGTGAAGCTGCCGCGCCCTCTCCCGCCGGCTCCGATCTTTGGGTTACCACCGAGAACGCCAGCGGTGAGTTGAACTACACCTGGAGCGCCCCGGCGGACGGCGAGTGGTCGCTCCTGCTGGCCGCGGACGGCACCAAGCCGGCGCCGTCGTCCATCTCTATGACGTTCCCTAATGACACGTCCACTCCGTGGGCCGTGCCGCTGATGGTGCTTGGCGGCCTCCTGATGCTGGCCGGTCTGGCCCTGCTGGTGATCAAGCCCAAGGGCGGCAAGCCCGCAGGCGTTGGCGGGGACGACACCGGCGAATCCATGAAGGACAAGCTGGTCCGCCGAGCACGCGCGGCCCGCCCGGCCGGCAAAACGGCGCCCGCCGCTCCCGCGCCCGTAGAGCCGCCCGTTGACAAGCAGCAGGGCCAGGGCACCGCAAATAGCACCGCGACCTTCAGTGCGACGCGCGCCGGCGTGGCCATGGCCGCCCTTGCCGCCACCATCGTGGCCGGCACGGGAGTTGCTTCCCAGGCAGCCACGAGCCCCGCGCCGTCTCCGACATCCAGTGAGGCCGCAGGTGCGGACACCGCCGCGGATGCGCCGGTGCTGCTGGATGCCCAGTTCCGCCGCATCCTGGAGCAGGTTTCCAGCACAGTGGACGCCGGCGACGCCGCCAAGGATGCTGCCAAGCTCAAGTCCCGCGTAGACAGCACCGAGCTCGAGGTCCGCACGCAGAACTACAAGATCCGCTCACAGGTGGGCGCCTACGAGGCACGCATGCCGGTGCGCGCCACCAAGCTGCTGACCACTGTTGTCACCAGCAAGCGCGCCTGGCCCCGCTCCGTCATGGCCGTCACGCAGGGCGAAGGCAACGTTGTGCCCCAGCTGCTGACGCTCGTGCAGAAATCCCCGCGCGAGAACTACAAGCTCGTGCAAACCACCCCGCTGCAGCCGGGCACCACGTTCCCGTCCATCGGACGCGCCGGCACGGAAACCCTTGCCGCTGACGACAAGTCGGGCCTGCTCTACAGCGGCCAGGAAGCCCTTGCCGGGCTGGGCGACCGCCTGACCAAGGCCGATTCGACCTTCAAGGACAAGCTCGTTGAGGGCCAGTCATCGCCGTACATTGCCGACACCCTGGCATACCAGGCCGACGTGGCCAAGACCGGCGTCAACGGCAACTTCAGCTTCACGCACAAGGTGGTCCCCGAGGACACGGTAGTGTTCCGCACCGCGGACGGCGGCGCCCTGGTCCTGGGCCGCTTGAACTTCGCCTTCGACGGCACACCCAAAGCCGAGGGCGACAAGCTGGCGATCGGTGACGACGCGGCCGTGCTGGCCGGCGGCAAGGAGACCAGCTCCGGCATGGTGCTCAACTTCGCCGAGTCCATGGCCGTCTACATCCCGCCGACCGGTTCCAAGGACCCGATGAAGCTCGTGGCTGCCACCCGCGGACTCGTGGGAGCCAGCTTCAAGTAGCCTGCGCTCCGGGTATGACCGGCAGCGGCCGGAGTGGCTAGAGTGGAGGCTATGAGTTCGCCAGCCTCCCGTCCAGTCCCTCCAGCCGCTGCCAGCCAGCTCAACCTGCGCGGCGCCGTCGACCTTTCCAGCCTGAAACAGCGCACGGCGCCACCGGCCGGGCAGTCGCCTGCCGGCGGCCAGCCGGGTGCGGGCCAGCCCGGCCCCGGCCAGCCCGGGACGCCCGCCCAAGGGGCGGCGCCCGATGCCGGCGGTCAGCCGCTTCGCGTCGACGTCACCGAAGCAAACTTCCAGCAGCTCGTTGAACTGTCTGCGCAGGTGCCGGTGGTCTTCGGCCTGTGGGCAAGCTACTCACCCGCCTCGGCCGAACTGATCGACGTCCTTGAAGGCATCATCAACAGCTATGGCGGCCGGCTGGTCCTTGGCGCCGCGGACATCGACGCGTTCCCGCAGCTTGCCCAGGCATTCCAGGTCCAGGCTGTCCCCACGGCGGTAGCAGTGGTAAAGGGACAGCCTGTGCCCCTGTTCCAGGGCGGAGCCGACGAGCAGCAAGTGCGGAGCCTGCTGGATGAACTGCTCAAGGTGGCAGCCGCCAACGGCGTCACCGGCAGCCTGGGCGGCGCCGGAGCTGCTGCTGCCGAGGCCGAACCGGCCCCGTTGCCCCCGCTGCACCAGGCCGCCTACGACGCCATCGAGGCAGGAGACTTCGCGGCAGCGGCCGCGGCCTACCGCCAGGCCCTGCTGGAAATGCCTGCGGATGCCGAAGCCAAGGCCGGGCTCGCCCAGGTGGAGCTGATGGAGCGGCTGCAGTCCCTGACCGGTCCGGACGGCGAGGCGATGCGCCAGCTCGCGGCCGAACAGCCCGACAACCTCGACGCCCAGCTGGGCGTGGCTGACCTGGATCTCGCCGGCGGACACATCGATGACGCCCTGGGCCGGATCGTCAGCTTCATTGGCCGGAACTTCGGGCCGGAGCGCGAGACTGCCCGGGTGCGGCTGCTGGAGCTCTTCGAAGTGGTGGGGCCGTCCGATGAAAGGGTGGCCAAGGCGCGGCAGGGGCTGGCACGGGTGCTGTTCTAATGCACTCGGCGCTCTTTTCCCCCCTGGAGCTGCGCTCGCTGACGCTGAGCCACCGCGGCTGGGTTTCGCCCATGTGCCAGTACAGCTGCGGCCCCGACACCGGCGAAGGGGTGCCGCATGACTGGCACCTCATGCACCTGGGTTCCTTCGCGGCCGGGGGAGCTGCCCTGATCCTCACCGAGGCAGCCGCAGTGAACGCGGCGGGCCGTATCAGCCCGAGGGATGCGGGGCTCTACAACGACGAACAGGCCGCAGCGTGGGAGCGGATCACCGCATTCGTGCACCGCTACAGCGCGGCTGACGCCAAGATCGGCACGCAGCTGGCGCACGCGGGCCGCAAGGCCTCGACCTACTGGCCGTTCTCGGGGAAGCGCGGCACTGTACCGGCGTCCGACGGCGGCTGGGACACCGTGGGGCCCGGCACCGGCGCGTTCGACGGCTATGCGGCACCCGCGGCCATGACGGCAGGGGAGATCGACGGCGTCATTGCCGACTTCGCAGCCGCCGCCGTGAGGGCAGTCGAGGCAGGGTTCGACACGATCGAAATCCACGGCGCCCACGGTTACCTGCTGCACCAGTTCCAGAGCCCGCTCATCAACGACAGGACGGACGCCTGGGGCGGCGACGAGCCCGGACGGAACCGGCTCACCCTGGCAGTGGTGGACGCGGTGCGCAACGTCATTCCCGATTCGATGCCGCTGCTGCTGCGGATCTCCGCCTCGGACTGGGCCGAGGGCGGAATCGATGCAGCCTCCTCGGTCCGGCTGGCCCGCGCCGCCGCCGAACGCGGAGTGGACCTGGTGGACGTGTCCAGCGGTGGCGCCGTGGCGCATCAGCAGATTCCCGCCGGCCCCGGCTACCAGACCGGATTCGCGGCCCGGATCCGGCGCGAGGCGGGCGTCCGTACCGGCACCGTGGGGCTGCTGACCTCCTCCGGGCAGGCAGAACACGCTGTGGCCACCGGACAAGCGGACGGCGTCTTCATTGCCCGCGCCGCCCTCCGCGACCCGCACTGGTGGCTGCGCGCCGCGTTCGAGCTCGGCCATGAGCTGCCTTGGGTCCCGCAATACGAACGGGCCGTTCCCCGCCACTCGTTCTAGGAAGCCATGCTTTGTTGGTGACTAGGTCGCTGCGGAAGTCACCCTTTGGGACGACCCTCCCCGCCCGCCCGGGAGGCTACGCTGGCACCATGACTGAACCGCAACCCGGGATACGTCCACCCGCCGGCCCCCGGCCGCACCCTGTTCCGGCCCTGGCCATCCGCGGCCTGGCAAAACGCTTCGGCGGCAAGATCGCGGTGGACGGGATCAGCCTGGATGTGCCCGCTGGGTCCTTCTACGGGATTGTGGGTCCCAACGGCGCCGGAAAGACCACTACGCTATCCATGGCGACGGGACTGCTCCGCCCGGACTTCGGGACGGCGCTGGTGCACGGCGTCGATGTCTGGGCCCGGCCCCTGGAAGCCACGAAGCTCATGGGCATCCTGACCGACGGCGTGCGGCTGTTCGACCGGCTGACGGGTGAACAGCTGGTGAGCTACGCGGGCCTGCTGCGGGGGATGGACAAGGACGTGGTGTCCGCCAGGGTGGCGGAACTCCTCGCCGCGCTGGATCTCAGCGCCGACGCCGGAACCCTGGTGGTGGACTATTCCGCCGGCATGACCAAGAAGATCGCACTGGCCTCCGCCCTCATCCACGCCCCCAGGCTGCTGGTGCTGGATGAACCCTTTGAATCGGTGGACCCGGTTTCCGCGGCAAATATCCGGGACATCCTGGACCGCTACGTCGAATCGGGCGGGACCGTGATCGTCTCGAGCCACGTCATGGACCTGGTGCAGCGGATGTGTGACCACGTGGCCGTGGTTGCCGGGGGCAGACTGCTGGCGGCCGGCACGGTGGAGGAAGTCAGGGCCGGAGCCTCGCTGGAGGACCGCTTCGTCCAGCTGGTGGGCGGCCGAAGCCGGACGGAGGGCCTGGAATGGTTGCGCACCTTCTAAGGCTCAAATGGACACTCCTGCGCAACAGCCTCCGGCGCAGCCCCTGGCAGCTGCTGGGGCTCATCATCGGAGGACTTTACGCCCTCGGTATCGCCGGTTTCTTCTGCGTGGCACTGGTGCTGCTCCGGACAGCAGACCTGGAGCTTGCCCGGACCGTGGTGGTGCTGGGCGGTTCCGCGGCGCTCCTGGGCTGGGGAACAGTGCCCGTCATTGCCTCCTCTGCGGACATGACCCTGGACCCGGCCCGCTTCACCACCGCGGCGGTCCCCACGCCCCAGTTGCTCACCGGGCTTGCCCTCGGTGGACTGATCGGCATCCCCGGCATCGCCACCACCCTCGTTGCGCTGGCCACGGTGGTCACCTGGAGCAGGGGAGCGCCTGCTGCTGCGGCGGCCGTTGCGGGTGCCGGCCTGGGCGTGCTGATGTGCATTGTCCTGTCCAAGGTGGTGACGACGGCGACCGCCGGCCTGGCGTCCTCCCGGCGGTTCAAGGACGTCAGTGCGCTCGCCTTTATGGTGCCGCTGATGCTGATGGGCCCGATCGTGGCGTTCGTGGCACAGGGCGCCGCGGGCTCCGCAGGGTTCCTGACAGAGCTCGCCGGGATCCTGGCGTGGACACCGGCCGGTGCCGCATGGTCGATCGGCGCAGACACCGCGGCGGGTCAGTACGGACCGGCCGTGCTGAAGCTCCTGATCGCAACGGCTTCGCTGGCCGGCTTGGCCTGGTGCTGGAAGATGCTCCTTGAGCATGCCCTGGTCACGCCGCCGTTCACTGCGGGCGGCAGGAAGCGTGCCGGACGGATGGGCCTCTTCGGGGTGCTGCCGGCCACGCCCACCGGCGCCATTACGGCCAGGGCCCTCACGTACTGGATCAGGGATCCCCGGTACTCGGGATCCTTGGTGGTCATTCCGTTGCTGCCCGTCCTGCTGTTCTTCCAGGCGAGCCAGACGGGGGACTACGGGGTACTGGCGGTCATCGGTCCGCTGGCGGCGTTCCTGCTGGCGTGGTCGATTTCCGCCGATGTGTCCTATGACAACACTGCCTTCGCCCTGCATCTGGCCAGCGGTGTCCGCGGCATCCAGGACAGGCTGGGGCGGGCCCTCGCCTGCCTGTCGTTCGCCTTCCCCATCGTGCTGGTCTTCAGTGTCGGCCCGTTCTTCGTCACGGGGGAGTGGGAATGGCTGCCGGCACTGCTCGGACTGTCCCTGGGCGTCCTGTTCACCGGGCTGGGCCTGGCATCGGTCATCTCGGCACGGTACACGGTGGCGGTGCCGCTCCCGGGCGACAGTCCGTTCAAGAAGCCGCCGGGCAATGTCGCCCAGACCATGGCGGTCCAGTTCGGCGGGATGGGCGTGTTGCTGGTGCTGGTGCTGCCGGAGGCTGCACTGGTGGTCGCACAGTCCGTCACGGGCAGCATGGTGCCCGGATGGATCAACCTGGTGCTGGGCCCGGCCCTGGGCCTGCTGCTCTTTGCCATAGGGGTCCGCCTGGGCGGGAAGTGGCTCGACGCCCGCGGTCCTGAACTCCTGGCCCAGCTCTCAGTCAACCGCTAGGCCCCAGGGGGGCATGATGGGTACTACAGGACGCGAAAGGCGGTAGGCCATGGAAGTGGTTATTCTTCCGGGGAGCAAACAGATCGGGGCGCTCGCCGCGGATGCCATCGAGGCGCTGCTGCGCCGGAAACCGGACGCGGTGCTCGGCCTGGCAACCGGGTCTTCGCCGCTGCCGGTCTATGACGAACTCGCCCGCCGGCATGAGCAGGCCGGGCTCGACTTCAGCCGGGCACAGGGGTTTGCCCTCGACGAGTACGTGGGCCTGGAGCACGGGCATCCCCAGTCCTACCGCGAGGTCATCCGCCGCGAGTTCACGGACCGGGTGAACATCGCTCCCGAGAACGTGCACAGTCCCGACGGCTCAGCGGCGGACATCCCCTCGGCCTGCCAAGCCTACGAGGACGCCATCACGGCCGCCGGAGGGGTGGACCTCCAGTTGCTGGGCGTAGGCACCGACGGCCACATCGGATTCAATGAGCCCGGCTCCTCACTGGCGTCAAGGACCCGGATCAAGAGCCTCATTGAGCAGACACGCCGGGACAACGCCCGGTTCTTCAAAAACATCCATGATGTTCCCCACCATGTGATCACCCAGGGGCTGGGCACCATCATGGAAGCCCGCCACGTTGTCCTGATCGCCACCGGTGCCCAGAAGGCGCAGGCTGTCCGGGACCTGGTGGAAGGTCCGGTGGCCGCCATCTGCGCCGCGTCCGTGCTGCAGATGCACCCTCATGTCACGGTGCTGGTGGATGAGGCCGCCGCGTCATCCCTGCGGCTGGCGGACTACTACCGCCACACCTATGACAACAAACCCGCCTGGCAGGGCCTGTAGGCCGGAGGTCCGGGTTTGGTCCGGTTTTTTGTCCTGCCCACCGGCTAAGATGGATGCCATGACTAGCATGACGGACCCCCTCGAAAACGACCCGATGCGTGAGCTTTCCGGAGCAGGAACGTCCACAGCCACTATCGAGCGCGAGGAACTGCGCCAGGAAGTGGAACCCGGTGACCGGGAACGGTTCGCCCACTACGTGCGCAAAGAGAAGATCATGGAATCAGCCATGACGGGCGAGCCGGTCATCGCACTGTGCGGAAAAGTCTGGACCCCGGGCCGCGATCCCCAGAAGTTCCCCGTGTGCCCCGAGTGCAAAGAGGTCTACGAAGGCCTGCGTCCGGGGTCCGACGGCGGCAAAGGTTCCGACGGCGACTCCGGTAAATAGCGCCGTTTACCGGTCACCCTGCTGATTGGGGTGACCGGCCCGCTGAGGCGGGCAGTTCAACCACGGGGCGCTGACCGCTGCTGCGCGCGTCCCGTGCCCACGATGATTTTGATGACCGGACCAGTGCGGCTCCTCCGGAACAGATTGGTGTTTATGTTTATGTGTCTTTCGCTCACGGCTGCCGCAATGCGGGGAATTGAGGGCTCTGCGTGACGGAGACACTCTTTGGCGGGCCAACGCTGCCACCGGCATACCCCGAGCGGGCAGCGTGGGGGACCGCGCCGAAGCTCCGTGCGTGGCAGCAGGAAGCGCTCGACCGCTATTTCGCCACCGGCCCCAGGGACTTCCTGGCGGTGGCAACGCCAGGGGCAGGCAAGACCACGTTCGCCCTGCGCGTGGCATCGATGCTGATCGAGGCCGGCACCGTGAACCGGGTGACCATCGTGGCGCCCACCGACCACCTCAAACGCCAGTGGGCTGACGCGGCGGCACGGGTCGGCATTGCGATCGACCCCAACTTCAAGAACTCCGACGGGCAGCACGGCCGCGGCTTCATCGGCGTGGCGGTGACCTATGCCCAGGTGGCCAGCAAGCCCATGCTGCACCGCGCGAAGACGGAAGCGGCGCGGACATTGGTGATCCTCGACGAGATCCACCACGGCGGCGAAGCCCTCTCGTGGGGTGACGGCCTCCGCGAGGCTTTTGACCCGGCCGTGCGGCGGCTGTCGCTGACCGGAACCCCCTTCCGCTCCGACACGTCGCCCATTCCGTTCGTGGAGTACGCCGAGGACCGGGACGGCATCCGCCGCTCCAAGGCCGACTACACGTACGGTTACGGCAACGCCCTCCGCGACCATGTGGTCCGCCCGGTGATGTTCATGGCGTACTCGGGACAGATGCGCTGGCGTACTAGCGGCGGTGAGGAGATGGCGGCTTCCCTGGGCGAGTCGGCAGTCACCAAGGACATCATTGCGCACGCCTGGCGGACAGCCCTTAACCCGGCCGGCGAATGGATCCCGGCTGTCCTGGCCGGGGCGGACAAGCGCCTGAGCGAGGTCCGCCGCACCGTGCCGGACGCCGGCGGCCTGGTGATCGCCACAGACCACGACACCGCCCGCGCCTATGCCGGCCAGCTGAAGAAGATCACCGGAGAATCTCCCACAGTGATCCTTTCCGATGACGCCAAGGCATCCAGCAAGATCGAGGAATTCACCGCCAGCGAGAAACGCTGGATGGTGGCCGTCCGCATGGTGTCCGAAGGCGTTGACGTGCCTAGGCTTTCGGTGGGCGTCTATGCCACCTCGACGTCCACGCCGCTGTTCTTCGCCCAGGCCGTGGGCCGTTTTGTGCGCGCCCGCAAGCGCGGCGAAACCGCCTCCGTGTTCCTTCCGTCAGTGCCCCAGCTGACTGCGCTGGCGAACTCCATGGAAGCTGAGCGCGACCACGCCCTGGACCGGCCGGAGAAAGAGGACCCGGACGGCCTGTTCAACCCGGAAGACTCGCTCATGGACGAGGCGAACCGGGAGGACAAGGCTTCCGACAGCCTCACCAAGGGCAAGTTCGAGGCGCTGGACTCGCAGGCATCATTCGACCGCGTGCTGTTCGACGGCGGCGAGTTCGGCACCGGCGGCGACATCGGATCCGACGATGAACTGGACTTCCTGGGGATTCCGGGACTGCTGGACGCCGAGCAAGTGGGAACGCTGCTGCGCCAACGCCAGCACGAGCAGCAGAGCCGCAAGAAGCTGAGGGCTCCCGAGAGTGCCCCGGCGCCCACCGTGCCGGACCACCGGATGCTGATGGACCTGCGCAACGAACTGGCCAAGAACGTGGCTGCGTGGTCCGCGCGGACCGGAACTCCGCACGGTGTGGTGCACACCAAGCTCCGTACCGTGTGCGGCGGCCCGCCGGTGGCGCAAGCCAACGAGGAACAGCTGCAGGCCAGGCTGAGGAAGCTTCAGGACTGGTTTATCGGCCGGAAGTAGTGCCGGTTCAGGCGAGGTCCACGCCGCCGAGTTCCATCTCGGCGTAGGCGTCGTCAAGATCGGCGGCGATCCCGGCCGTCAGGTTCCGGACCACCGTCACGGAATAACCGGCCTGGACGGCATCCAGGGCCGTGGCCATGACGCAGTAATCGGTGGCGATGCCCACGACAACAACGTCCTCCACGTCATGGCTCTGCAGCCAGTCATCCAGTCCGATCGCGTCGTCGTCGGCGAATGAACCGGCGGTGGGCGCCTCGTCGTCGTCGGGCACCGTCAGGGCCCCGGGCTTCCGGTCACCCGTAGGCACCTCGTCCTCGGGGGCCAGGATGCCTTCGAAGCCGGAGTAGGCGGCGGTGAACTGGCCCTTCCGGAAATAGGCCTGGATGTACTCCGTGTCCAGGTCCGGATGCAGCTCCGCGCCGGGGGTGCCGGCAACGCAGTGCGGAGGCCAGCTGTCAATGAAGTCGGGAGTCTCCGAGAAGTGGGCGCCGGGCTCGATGTGCCAGTCCTGCGTAGCCACGATGTGGTCGAACTGGCCGTGATGGGCGTCCACGTACTCGCTGATGGCGCCGGCGACGTCGGCCCCGCCTTTGACGGCCAGGGTACCGCCCTCGCAGAAGTCGTTCTGCACATCAACAATGATCAGGGCGCGTGACATCAGTTCTCCTCGTAGACGGTGGGAATGGCCGCTTCGCCGCGCTGCAGGCGGTTGACGACGGCCGGCAGTTCCGCCATCGAGTCCATGTGGCGCTGGCGGGCGCGGAAAACGCCCTCGGGTCCGGTCCAGCCGGGGAGGAGCTCGCCGTTCTTGATGAACTGCTGCAGTAACTGGCGGTCGTTGCCGTCGTCTTCGGGCCGGTGGCCTACTCCCACGATCTCGTGGGTGGCGACGCCCCGTTCATTCAGCCGGCGCAGTGCGTACTTCCTGCCGCCCTTGCTCGTCTTGTTCTTGGCGGCTTTGGCCACGGACACGAAGTCCCCGGACCCGTCCGTGCGGCTGACCAGTTTGTACACCATGCTCGCGGTGGGGGCGCCGGAGCCGGTGACCAGCGATGTGCCCACCCCGTAGGAGTCAACCGGCGCCGACTGCAATGCGGCGATGGCGTATTCATCCAGGTCCGAGGTGACTACGATCTTGGTGTTCTCGTTGCCGAGTTCGTCCAGCAGCTGCCGGACCCACTGGGCCTGGGCGACGAGGTCGCCGGAGTCCAGCCTGACGGCCCCCAGCTTCGGACCCGCAAGGTCAACGGCCGTGCGGACGGCTGCTTCGACGTCGTACGTGTCCACCAGCAGCGAGGTTCCGCTGCCGAGCGAGGCGATCTGCGCCTCAAAGGCTTCCCGTTCAGTGTCGTGCAGGAGGGTGAAGGAGTGGGCGGCGGTGCCCACCGTCTTGATGCCGTATCGCCGCCCGGCCTCGAGGTTGGAGGTGCTGTCGAAGCCGGCGATGACGGCTGCGCGGGCTGCCGCGGCCGCGGACTCCTCCTGGGTCCGCCGGGAGCCCATTTCAATGCACGGCCGGTTGCCTGCCGCGGTGATCATCCGGGACGCCGCGGAGGCGATCGCGCTGTCGTGGTTGAGCACGGAAAGAATGTAGGTCTCCAGGATGCAGGCCTCCGCGAACGTGGACTCCACAATCAGGATGGGGGAGTTGGGGAAATAGGCCTCGCCCTCGGCATAGCCCCAGATGTCCCCGGTGAACCGGAACCCGGCCAGGTAGTCCAGGGTTTCGTCGTTGACCACGTGGGTGTTCCGGAGGAAATCCAGCTCGGGACCGCCGAACCGGAAATCCGCGATGCCCTCCAGCAGCCGGCCCGTGCCGGCCACGATCCCGTAGCGGCGGCCGTCGGGAAGCCTGCGGGCGAACGCCTCAAACACCGACTTCCGGTGCGCGGCACCGGAGTGCAGCGCCGCCTGGAGCATGGTCAGCTCGTAATGGTCGGTGTACAAGGACGTGCGGGGATGGTCCCAGCCAGCAGAGGTACTCACGAATTCACTCTAGTGCGCATCGCCCTAGAATGGACAGATGACCCTAAGCGTTGCGCTCGGCCCTGACACCCGGGAGAGCACCCAGACCGGAACTGTGACGTCCACCGACGCCCTCACGGCTCCGGACATTCCCTGGAACCTGGTGATCTGGAACGATCCCGTCAACCTGATGAGCTACGTGAGCTACGTCTTCCAAAGCTACTTCGGCTATTCGGAACCCAAAGCCAACAAGCTCATGATGGAAGTCCACAAGAAGGGACGCTCCATCGTGGCGCACGGCAGCAAGGAGCAGGTGGAGCAGCACGCCGTCGCCATGCATGGCTTCGGCCTGTGGGCCACGGTGGAGAAGGCCGCCGGCGGCGGAAAAGACGGCGGATCCGGCAAGGGCAAAGGCAAACGTGGCTAAGGCATTCAAATACGGGATCAAAGGCATTACCGGTTACCTGGAACCGGCGGAACGGGAACTGCTGCGCAGCCTGATCGACGACGTCATCTCCATGCTCCAGCCGGCCGAAAGCGCCAGCGAAGATCCGCTGACCGCCCTGATTGGGCTGGACATGAATGTCCGGGAACCGTCGGACCGCGCCCTGCGCCGGCTCCTGCCCAACGTGACAAAGAACGACGACGCAGCCTCCCTGGAGTTCCGGCAGCTCACCGAACGCTCACTGCGGGAAAACAAGATCGGCGCCTTGCGGGCAGCCGCCCTGGGACTGGATACCAACGAGCTGGTTCTCTCTCCCGCCGATGCCAGGCACTGGTCCCAGGCGCTCAACGACGTCCGGCTTGTCCTCGCCGAGCGGCTCGACATCCGGGACGATGCTGATGCCGAACATGTCCACACCATGCAGGACTGGTCCCAGGCTGAAGACGTGGAAAGCTACCTGGCACTGGTGTACAACTTCACCACCTGGCTGCAGGAATCGCTGGTGCAGGCCATGCTGCAGTCCATGGAGCCCCGCGGCTGACCGTACCGGCCCGGTGCGGCCGGCTGGCCGGCTGGCCGGCCAAGTGTGACCCATCCGACATGAGTCGGGCGACACAATGTAATGGCCGCACCATCAGGGAAGCCCTATCCTCGAATAATCATGACTTCAGCATCGAGTATGGATCCGGCAGCGGCAGCTGTGGCGGATTCCCCAGCGAGCAGCCCGGACGACAGCCCCATGGGCTCGCGGCCCATCGGCATCTTCGACTCCGGCGTCGGAGGACTGACCGTGGCGCGGTCCATCATCGACCAGCTGCCCAACGAATCGATCCTGTACGTGGGGGATACGGCCAACGGCCCCTATGGCCCCCTGCCCATCGCCGAGGTCCGCGCCAACGCCCTCGGCGTCATGGATGAGCTGGTGGACTCCGGCGTCAAGCTGCTGACCATCGCCTGCAACTCGGCCTCCGCCGCCGTGTTGCGGGACGCGCGTGAACGGTACACGGCCCGCTACGGGATCCCCGTCATCGAGGTCATACAGCCTGCCGTGCGGCGGGCGGTGGCCGCCACCCGGAGCGGCCGGGTGGGCGTCATCGGCACCTCCGCCACCATAGGCTCCCGCGCTTACGAGGACACCTTCGCCGCGGCGCCCGACCTGCACATCACCTCCGTGGCCTGCCCTGCGTTCGTCAGCTACGTAGAGGCCGGCATCACGACCGGGCCGGAACTCCTGGCCGTGGCCCGGGAGTACCTGGAGCCGCTGCGCGCCGCAGGCGTGGACACCGTCGTGCTTGGCTGCACGCACTATCCGCTGCTTACTGGCGTGATCTCCTATGTCATGGGCGAGGACGTCACCCTCGTATCCAGCGCCGAGGAAACCGCCAAGGACGTGTACCGGGCGCTCGTCTCGCACGACCTGCAGCGGACCCTCGAAGCACCGCCCGAGCACCACTTCATTGCCACCGGTGAAGCAGGCCAGTTCGAAACCCTGGCCAGGCGTTTCCTGGGGCCCGAGGTGCTCAGCGTGCGGCACGTGGATCACGTCGCCGCGCAGTACCCCACGGGCAGCCTGGCGAAAATTACGCCGGAAATGATCGCGGCCGCGCAGGCCGGCGCTTCCCGGCCACGGATTTCCAACTTCGTCGGCGGATCCGCGGCCGGGGGGTCCCGCCGGTGAAATTGACCATTGTTGGCTGCACCGGGTCATTCCCCGGACCGGGCTCCCCGGCGTCGTGCTACCTGCTGACTGCCCACGACGGCGAGCGGACCTGGAAGATCGTCATGGACCTTGGCAGCGGGGCGCTGGGCGCCATCCAGCGGTACACGGACCTGGAGGACATCGACGCGATCTTCCTCACCCACCTCCATCCGGACCACTGCATGGACCTGTGCGGGCTTCACGTGGCTGTGCGCTGGAAGCCGGGCGGCTGGGGCCGTGACCGGATACCGGTCTGGGGACCTGCTGCCACGGCTGACCGGATGGCCACGGCCTACGGTTTGGAACTGGACCCGGGCATGCATGAGGAATTCGACTTCACCAACTGGACGGAACGGCAGTCCGTCACCGTCGGGCCGTACACCGTGACGCCGTTCGCAGTGAACCACCCCGTGGAGGAGGCCTATGCCCTCCGCGTGGAAGTCACCGAACCGTCCGCGGACGGCGTCCCCGTCACCCGCGTCCTCACGTACTCGGGCGATACTGACTCGTGCTCCGGGCTCGAGGAAGCCGCCAAGGACGCCGACCTGTTCCTGTGCGAGGCAGCCTTCGAGGAAGGCCGCGACGACGACATCAAGGACGTCCACCTGACCGGCAAGCGCGCCGGCGAGGCCGCTGTGGCCGCCGGTGCCCGCCGGTTGCTGCTGACCCACATTCCGGTATGGACTTCGCAGACAACCGTAATGGCGGAGGCCAAGAAGGTCTTCGGCCAGCACGTTGCTGTGGCCGTCGCGGGCGTGCACTACACCATCTGAGGTGCCGGCCGCACGGTCCGGTTTGGTGTGGTCCGGGCAGGCCGGGGCGGGTCGATAAGCTAAAGGCATGACTTCTGAAGCAATTGCCACCCCCGTCATTCGAGCCGACGGCCGTACCCCTGATCAGCTCCGCCCGATCAGCATCACCCGCGGCTGGTCCAAGCAGGCCGAAGGTTCGGCCCTGATCGAATTCGGCAACACCCGGGTGCTGTGCACGGCTTCCCTGACCGAAGGCGTGCCGCGCTGGCTCAAGGGGGAGGGCCGCGGCTGGGTCACGGCCGAATACGCCATGCTGCCCCGCGCCACCAACACCCGTTCCGCGCGTGAGTCCGTGAAGGGCAAGATCGGCGGCCGCACGCACGAGATCTCCCGGCTGATCGGCCGTTCGCTCCGTTCCATCATCGACACCAAGGCCCTCGGCGAGAACACGATCGTGCTGGACTGCGATGTCCTGCAGGCCGACGGCGGCACCCGCACCGCGGCCATCACCGGAGCCTACGTGGCACTGGCGGAAGCCATCCGCTTCGCCCGTGAAAACAAGATCATCTCCAAGAACGCGCAGCCCCTGATCGACACGATCGCTGCCGTGTCCGTAGGCATCATCGACGGTGTTCCCATGCTGGACCTGCCCTACGTCGAGGACGTCCGCGCCGAGACCGACATGAACGTTGTGGTCACCGGATCCGGCAAGTTCGTGGAGGTGCAGGGCACAGCCGAAGGCGCCCCCTTCGACCGCGACGAGCTGAACCAGCTGCTGGACCTGGCCCTGCTGGGCACCGAGCAGCTCGCGGCCATCCAGCGCGAAACCCTGGCGGAAGCCCCGTGACCCAGCCCGACGGGTTCGACATGAACTACACCACCGGCCGGGACTGCGTTCCCGGCCCCGATGCTTCGGCTCCCGTGCTGGTCCTGGCAACGCACAACAAGGGCAAGCTCCGGGAACTGCGGGAGCTGCTGCGCGGACAGGTGCCAGGGCTCGACGTCGACACCCAGGTGGTGGACGCCGGCGCCGTCGGCGCGCCGGATGTCGCAGAAACGGGCGTGACGTTTGCAGAGAACTCACTGTTGAAGGCCCGGGCAGTGGCGGAGGCTACCGGTCTGGTGGCCATTGCCGACGATTCGGGCCTCTCGGTTGATGTCCTTGGCGGCGCACCGGGAATCTTTTCAGCACGGTGGAGCGGCCGGCACGGCGACGACGCCGCCAACCTGCAGCTTCTGCTGGCGCAACTGGCCGATGTTCCGGATGAGTACCGCGGCGCTGCCTTCGTCTGCGCCGCGGCGCTCGCCGTGCCGGGCCACGCAACGGACGGCGGCCGTGAAGTGGTGGAGTACGGCCAGCTCGAAGGATCGCTGCTGCGCGAGCCGCGGGGCGAGGGAGGTTTTGGCTATGACCCGGTGCTCCAGCCGAGCGGCCTTGACCGCAGCTGCGCAGAGTTGAGCCCGGAGGAAAAGAACGCCATCAGCCACCGGGGCCAGGCGTTCAGGGCGCTGTTGCCGTCCATCGTGGAGGCGCTGGCGGAACATAGCCTGCGGAACCAGGCCTAGCTGCCCGGACAAAACTGAAGGCGCCCCCGCACGGGGGCGCCTTCAGCCATATTCAGGGCCGGGTTCGTCAGCCGCAGCTACATGTTCGTCTTGCGTTCTTCTTCCGGTTCGTGCTCCTCGATGAACTCGTCCACGGCGTCCGTGCCGAAGTGAGCGGCCTGGCGCTTGGCGGAGAGGCCACGGAGTACCTCTATGCCGATGGGAATGACGGAGAGCAGCACGATCACGATGAAGATGATGTCCAGGTTGTCGCGGACCCACGGCACCCGGTCGCCCAGCAGGTAGCCGAGCAGCGTGACGCCGCCGCCCCAGAGCACGGCGCCGATGACGTTAAAGAGGAAGAACTTGCGCTTGCTCATCTGCGCGACGCCGACGATGACCGGAACGAAGGTGCGGATGATGGGAACGAAGCGGGCCAGGATCAGCGCCTTGCCGCCGTGCTTTTCGAAGAAGGCGTGTGCGCTTTCGACGTTTTCACGCTTGAACAGCTTGGAGTCCGGCTTGTTGAAGATGGCGGGGCCGGCTTTGGAGCCGATGAGGTAGCCGGTCTGGTTGCCGATGATTGCCGCAACGATGATCAGGGCGGAGAACAGCCAGATGTTGAACTTGATGGTGTCCGTGGCGACGAGGAGGCCTGCCGTGAACAGCATGGAGTCGCCGGGGAGGAAGAAGCCGATCAGCAGACCCGTCTCCGCGAATATGATGCCGCAGACCAGCAGCACAACCCAGGGTGCAAGTGCCGGGTCGGCCAGGAAGATCTGGGGGTTGAGCCAGTCGGGAAGGAACGAGGCCAGGTGCGGCTGCACCGGTCCCGCACCACCCAGGGTGGACACGGCAAAGTCACTCATCGCATGTAGGTTCACCACTCAAGGTTACTGGACCGCCGGTACCGGGCCCGTCCCGCACGGCCGTTGCGTGACCACCGACACCCGCGACAGGCGGGCCCACGGTGCCGGGGCTCGGGCCGGCCGGCGGTAAAGTTGAGCCGTGGGTTTGGACTTTACGGCGATCGACTTCGAGACAGCCAACGGCTTCCGCGGTTCGCCGTGCGCCGTTGGCCTGAGCAAGGTCCGCGGCGGCGTAGTGGTGGAGGAAGCCTCCTGGCTGATGCGCCCGCCCGAAAACCACGACCGGTTCGACTATCACAACGTGCGGATCCACGGCATCCGGCCCGAGGACGTGGCCGGCCTGCCGCGCTTCGGAGAGCTCTTCCCCGAGATCGGCGCATTCGTTGGCGGTGACGTCCTGGCCGCGCACAACGCCGCCTTCGACCTGGGCGTGATCCGGTCCGGGCTGGAAGTGTCCGGGCTGCCGGGTCCCGCCTACGACTACGTGTGCACGGTGATGCTGTCGCGCCGGTGCTACTCCTTGGTCTCCAATTCGCTGCCCTACGCTGCCGAGGAAGCCGGTGTCCCGCTGGTCAACCACCACGACGCGGCTGAGGATGCCAGGGCGTGCGCCGGAATCCTGATCGACATTGCGCAGCGGAACGGCGCCGGCAGCATCGCCGAGCTCTACATGTCCCTGGGACTCTCGCTGCCGCACCAGCCGGCGTTTGATCCCGCGCGCGACGGCCTGTCGAAGGCGACCCTGACGGCCTTGGGCGCGGTCGGCGGCACCGGAACCGCTGCGGCGAGGCCGTTCAAGCCGGGCTGGCCCGAGGAAGGGGCCAACCCCGCTCCCAGTCCCGACGCCGAACCCGGGCATCCGCTGTTCGGGCAGACTGTGGTTTTCACGGGCGAGCTGGCCATGCTCCGGCCCGAAGCCAAGGTCCTGTCCGCGGAGTTCGGCGCCCAGCCCGAGAGCCGGGTGACCGGCCGGACCACGGTGCTGGTGGTCGGCGACGGCTTCGTGGCTTCGGACCTCCGCTCCGGCCGCCTGACGGGCAAGGCCCGGCGGGTCCTGGAACTCCACGAGCGCGGCCAGCGCATCGAGGTGCTGTCCGAAGGGGAGTTCCTGCAGATGGTGGGCGGGCAGGTGCCCGCAGCCGCGGCCCTGATCTAGCGCCGGTTCCCCGGCCGTCCCCGGGTGGGCAGGACGGTCACATGGCGCAACAATCCTTCCGGTGCTGCCGGCGGCCTCCTAGCCTTGCAGCATGGGCAAACTGCTGGTCACCGATTCCACCACTGTCACCGCGGCTGATGCCGCTCCCGCCACCGGCGCTGCCACTGCGGCGGTAAACCGGCGCGCCGGGGTGGACTGGGGCAAGGTGTTCGAATTCCCCAACCCCGTCAACGAGTATGCCGCCAGGATCACGGCGGCCCTGGTCGTGGTGCTGGCCGCCGTCACGCTCTTGACGGGCTGGGACTGGGGAGTGGCAGTCATCGCCGGCGGCTTCTGGCTGCGCGTGCTGTTCGGCCCCCGGATTTCGCCGTTGGCCCAGCTCTCCGTCAAGGTGCTGGCGCCGCGCCTGGGCCGGTCGAAGCTTGTCCCCGGGCCGCCCAAGCGCTTCGCGCAGGGCATCGGTGCGGCCATGTCGACTGCTGCGGCGCTGCTGCTCGCGGCAGGGCTCGCACCCGCCGCCTGGACGCTCCTCACGGTCCTGGTCCTCGCAGCCTCGCTGGAGGCGTTCGCAGGGTTCTGCCTGGGCTGCGCGATCTTCGGCTTCCTTCAGCGCCGCGGACTCATTCCGGAGGACGTCTGCGAGGCGTGCAACAACATCACCCTCAGGCGATCGTAACCTTGACCAGTTGACCGGCCATGCCCCGGATAATCTCCGGTGCTTCCAGGAACTCCAGCCACTCCGCGGGAATGCCTTCCTCGCCGTAAAGCGCTCCCAGGATGTTTCCGGCAATGGAAGCGGTGGAGTCGCTGTCCCCGCTGTGGTTCACGGCCAGCACAATGGCTTCGCGGAAGTGCGACTGGGGGTCGATGCCGGCGGTTTCCGGCGCGGCGTCGCCAGCCATATCCCGTGCCGGTGCTGTGGCCAGCACCGCGTAAAGCGCGACGGCGAGGGCTTCCTCTGCCACCCAGCCCTCCCCGAGTTCACGGACCAGTTCTTCGGGACCGAGGCGGGCACCCGCCGCCGGTCCGGAGACGTCCGCGAGCTGAAAGGCCCGCTCCAGCCGGTCGATGAGCGCCGGCTCGGCGTCGTCCCGGCCGCGTGCATGGGCGAAGGCATATTGGGCCGCTTCGGGGAGACTTTGGCCACTCACAAGCGCGTGGATCAGGAGGCTGAATGTTCCTGCGCTCTGCCGCGCTGAACGGTGGCCGTGGGTCAATGAAGCCGCGTCAGTGCTCAGCTTGTACACCGCATCGGCAGGAATATGCGGAATGAGGCCGAACGGCGCAGAGCGCATCACCGTTCCGCAGCCCTTCGACTCGGGATTGACCGGACGGTACACGGTTCCCATTTCACCTGTGGCCAGGCCGCTGAGGCAGGCATTTCCCGGCGCACGCCGGTGCTTCAGGGCCGCCTGGCCGTCAATCCACCGCGGTTGCGGAACCGGAGCCGACGCCGGGACCGGCACCCCTTGCGTCGCCAGCCAGCGCAGGTAGGCCAGCCACACACACGCGTTGGCATCGGCGGCCGTGCCGGCGTTGGCCCACTCCAGCGCCTCCACGAGGCCGTCGACTGTGTACAGCGTCATTTGGGTGTCGTCCGAAAAGTGGCTGCCGGCGTCGAGCGCTGAAAAATCCTGAAGGCCCGCGGGGCCGAAGCGGCTCCGGATGGTGGAAATATCATCGAATTCCACGGCGTAGCCGAGGGAATCGCCCAAAGCGCCGCCCAGCAGGCAGCCATGGATCCGGGACTGGGGCGTCGGTGCCGGCGGGCGGGAAGGTTCAGTGCTCATGACTGTAAATTTACCCCGGGCAGGGCTGTGGAGTCGCCGGGCGCCGGCCCCCGGTCGCTGCGACGGCGTGCCGCGGGCTAAGCTCGAATCCAGCAAGCGTCCAGACTCAGTTGGCAGAATACGTCGGACAGTACATTGCCGGGCGCACCGCCGTCCGCACGCCCGCCGGAATCACCGGGCGGGCAACGAAGCAAAGGATTTCCAAAAACATGACCTCCCCCGTGCCTGCACGCCCGACCCCAAGTCCCGACTTGCACGCCGCTCCGGAGGCTTCCAAACCCGGGCTTGTGGCACGTTTGTCAGCGGAGGCCTTTGGAACCCTGTTCCTGGTGATCGCCGGGCTGGGAGTGCCGCTGTTCACGATTCCCCAGTCCAACCCGTTGTCCGCCTCACTGGCCGCCGGCCTTGCCGTCACCGCCGCCATGCTCGCATTCGCCTACATCTCCGGCGGCCACTTCAACCCGGCGGTGACCCTGGGCAACGCCATTGCCGGCCGCATCAGGCTGCCGGAGGCTGCCGCGTATCTCGGAGCGCAGCTTGTCGGGGCTGTCGCCGGTACTTTGGCACTGTTCGGGATCCTGCGGACGGTCCCCAAAATCGAAGACACCCGCGCAGCCTTTGACACCGTAACGGCCGGCTTTGGCGAGCATTCCATCATCCAGGCGCCCCTGGCAGGAGTCCTCCTCGTCGAGGTACTTGGCACAGCAATCCTGGTGGCCGTCTTCCTGGGCACCACTGCTGCACGCAACACCAGCAAAGCTGCCGCGCCCTTCGCCGTTGGACTCACGCTTGCCGTCCTGCTGCAGCTGGGCCAGGCCGTGGGCAACACGCCGTTCAACCCGGCGCGCGCCACTGCGTCGGCCATCTTCAGCAACTCCTGGTCCCTGGAACAGCTGTGGCTCTTCTGGGTGGCGCCGCTGGTGGGCGCCGCCATCGCGGGACTCGTGTTCCGCGGGTTCGCCGAGACCCCGGCTGCTGTTCCGGCAGGCGGACACGGCGCAGCCGACGACGCTGATCTCGACGACGCTGCGCACGAGCCCGACGACGAGGACATCGACAACAATCTCGTAGGTCATGCAGGCCGCGGCTCCGTCACGGGGACTGCCGGCAACCCGGCTGATGATGACGCCCGCGACTTCTTTGACGGCAAGCGCGGACAGTAGTTGCGCGGCCATGCCGTGTCTGTACCGCAAAACTGTCGGTACCCGCGGATAGCTTAAGAACATGCGGTTATTGCACACTTCCGACTGGCACCTGGGCAGGTCGTTCCACGGCGTCGGCATGCTGGACGCCCAGCAGGGCTTCATCGACCAGCTGGTCGAATTCGTCGGCGACGAGAACGTGGACGTAGTCCTGATCGCCGGTGATGTCTACGATCGCGCCCTGCCCGGCGTTGACGTGGTCCGCCTGCTGGACGACGCCCTGGTGCGGCTGACGGACGCGGGAGCGCAGGTGGTTCTCACCAGCGGAAACCACGATTCAGCCATCCGCCTCGGGTTTGCCTCAAAGCTGCTGGAACGCGGGGGAGTGCACCTGCGTACGCGGCTCACCGAACTGGACGTGCCGGTGCTGTTCCCGCTGGACGCCGCAGCGGACGGTCCGGTGCTGGCCATCTACGGCATTCCGTGGCTCGAGCCCAGGCTGGTTGCCGAGCAATTGGGCGTTGAAGCCGCCAGCCACTTCGAAGTGACGCGGGCTGCCACGGAAAAGATCCGGGCCGATGTGACCGCGCGGGCCAAGGCCGGGGCGGTTCATTCAGTGGTGCTGGCCCATACATTCGCCAGCGGCGGGATCAGCTCGGATAGCGAACGGGACCTGAGCATTGGCGGAGTCGGTGCCGTTCCGCTGGACCTCTTCGACGGCTTCGGCTACACCGCGCTGGGCCACCTGCACGGCAGGCAGTCGCTGTCACGGACCGTGCGCTACTCGGGATCACCCCTTGCCTACTCGTTCTCCGAGGCGAAGCACCGGAAGGGCGGCTGGCTGATCGAAGCGGACGCCACCGGCATTACGGCTGTCCGCGAAGTGCAGTGGGAGGCGCCTCGGGCGCTCGCCGTGCTGCGCGGCACGCTGGACCACCTCCTCTCGGCCGGGGAGCATGCGTGGGCCGAGACGGCTTATTGCCAGATCACCCTGACTGACTCCCAGCGCCCCGCCCAGGCCATGGACAAACTGCGCGCCCGCTTTCCGGACACCCTGGTGCTCGGTTTCCAGCCCGAGGGCGCCACGGCAGACGCCACCACGACTTACAGCACCAGGCTCGCTGCGGCGGACGATGATCTGTCCATCTGCTGCGGCTTCCTGGAGCACGTCCGCGGCCGCAGCACCGATGACGCCGAAGCGGCTGTCCTGGCGGATGCCCTTGAAGCCGTACGCCTGGAAGAGGTGTCACAATGAGGATCCACCGGCTCGAGATTTCCGCGTTCGGCCCCTTTGCCGGCACGGAGCACATCGACTTTGACCGGCTCAGCGCGCATGGACTCTTCCTGCTGAACGGGGCAACCGGCGCCGGGAAGACCAGCGTGCTGGACGCCATCTGCTTCGCCCTGTACGGCTCTGTGCCGGGGGCACGCCAGGAGGGCAAACGACTCCGAAGCGACCACGCCGACGCCTCCGCCGAACCCCGCGTCACCTGTGAGTTCTCCGCCAAAGGGCGGCACTTTGAAGTCTCCAGGATGCCCGCGTGGAACCGGCCCAGCGCCAGGGGCAGGAACGGATTTACCGAGCAGAAGGCCAACACCCTGCTGCGGGAGCGCGTTGACGGGCAGTGGATCGAAAAATCCGGCCGGAACGATGAAGCCGGGGCGGAAATCAGCTCAGTGCTGGGCATGGACCGGGAGCAGTTCACCCGGGTAGTGATGCTGCCGCAGGGAGGCTTCGCTGCCTTCCTCCGCTCGAAGCCCGCCGACCGGCTGGAACTGCTCCAAAGCCTCTTCGGCACCCAGCGCTTTGAAGCCGTTGAACAGGAACTCGCCCGGCGGGCCGCGGATGCCCGGACGCAGGTGGCCAGCCTCAATAACCAGCTGGACCTCCTGCTGGCGCAGGCCGGGTCCGAAGTGACGCCGGACCAGGAACTGCCGGACGCCCAGCCACGGCCCGAGGACTCCGATCTTCTTCTGGATTGGCTGCAGGACACCGCCGCGGCCAAGGCTGGCGCACTGCAGGCCGAAGCGGACCAGGCGGCAGCAGCTCGCGCCGAGGCCGCACACCGCCTCGAGTCCGCTGCGGCGCGTGCTGACCGGCAGGCAAAGCTCGCGGCAGCGGAACGCCGGAGAGCGGCTGCGGACGCCGCTGCGCCTGAACTCCGGGAGAAGGCCCGGAAGCTTGGCCTGCACCGCAAGGCCGAGGTGCTCGGCGGCCAATTGCAGGCCGTGGACAGGGCCGTGGACGCCGAGGAGCGGGCAGCCCGGGCCATGGCGACGGCGGCCAACGAATTGCACGCTGCAGTCCTTGTTGATTCCGAGCTCGCTGCCCTGTCCGCCAACGGCCGCACGGGCAGCGGCATCGCAGGCGAACAGTTCTTCGACGCTGCGATCGTGCGGAGCGAGCTCAGCCGGCTGCGCTCCCTCCGCGCCGTGCTCGAGGAACGCCTGCCGGACGAGGCCAGGCTGTCGGCGATGGTGGCACGCAGCGCTGAGCTCCGGAAGAACCTCGAGCAGTTGCGTGAGGGTAGGCGTGCGGGTGCTGCCGCCCTTGATGCCCTGCGCGCAGAGTATGCCGGGCTTCTCGCGGGCATGAAGCCCCTCGAGGAACTCGCTTCCGAAGCCCAGCTGCGGATCAAAGAGGCCGCAGCCGCGGAGGAACTCGTCTCCGTCGTCGGCCGTTACGCCGCAGCCGTCCGGGTCGGTTCCGGCGTTGCCGACAGGCACCGCGTTGCCCGGGACGACCACCAGAACCACCGCCAGCGGTGGCTGGACCTGCGGGAAGAGCGGCTCGCCAACGCTGCCGCGGAGCTTGCCTCCCAGCTTCGCCATGACGAGCCCTGCCCGGTCTGCGGCAGCCCTGACCATCCTTCTCCGGCGCCGTCGGCCACTGCTGCGTTGGCTGTTGCTGAAGCAGAACATGCGGCCCAGGAAGCCTGCGAAGCTGCGGAAGCGGTGCTGGCAGCCCTGGACAAGGAACTGGCCGAATCCCGGCAGCAGGTCGCCGTACTGGCGGCCCAGGGCGGCGACCTCCCGCCGGAAGAAGCCCGTGCGGATGCTGCCCTGGCGAAGGGACGCGCGGACGAGGCAGCCGGCGCGGCCGCGGAGCTCGCTGCCAGCCGTGAGCGCCAGGCGGACCTGGAGGAACTCATCTCAACTGCCGAATCAGCGCAGGCAGCCGCCGAATCCGGCGTGGCAAAGACGGAATCCACCCTTGGGGAAGTCGTTGACCAGGCGGATGACTTGGAAGGCGCGCTGGGCAAACTGCGTGCGGGCTACCCGACCCTCGGCGACCGGCTGATCTCCCTCATCGAATCCACGGCGCTCCTGGAAAGAACAGATGCTGCGCGGACCGCCCTCGAACAGGCGGGGCTGCGGACCAGGGATGCCCGACAGCAGCTGGACCAGGCCCTTCCGGGGTCCGGGTTCGAATCGGCCGCGGCAGCCAGGTCCGTCCTGCTCCCGGCCCCGGACGAAGCCATGTTCGAAGCCGCTATCCGGTCCGGCCAGGACGAAGAAGCCCGTGTCGGGGAACTTTTCGCCAGCGAGGAACTGACCCTCGCCGCGCGCGAGCTTGAGGAGGACGGCCCGGTGGAAGCCGGGGTGCTGGAACAGCTCCGAACGGAGGATGCCGCCGCTGAACGCACCGCCAGGCAGGCGGTGGTGGCCGCGGGGCTCGCGGACAAGTCCGTCCTGACCCTTCGCCGGATCGCAGCGGATTATGCCCGGCTCGCGGCGTCAGGCCAAGGTCCCCGGGAACGCGCCGCACTGCTCACCGCGGTGGCCGAAGCCGCCCGCGGCGCCGGTGACAACACCTACCGCATGAGCCTGAACAGCTACGTGCTCGCGGCCAGGCTCGAGCAGGTGGCCATCGCCGCCTCGGAGCGGCTGGTCGGCATGAGCGACGGACGGTACACCCTGCAGCATACGGACGCCAAGGCCGCCCGGGGTGCCAAATCCGGTCTCGGCCTGGAAGTCGTTGACCAGTGGACCGGGCACCGCAGGGACACCGCGACGCTGTCCGGCGGCGAATCGTTCATGGCCTCGCTGGCCCTGGCACTGGGCCTCGCGGACGTCGTGCAGCAGGAGTCCGGCGGCGTCGACATCGAGACACTCTTCGTGGACGAGGGCTTCGGCAGCCTCGACGAGCAGGCGCTGGAACAGGTGATGGATGCCCTCGAAGGTCTCCGGGACGGCGGCCGCGTGGTGGGCCTGGTGAGCCACGTACCGGAGATGAAGCAACGCATCAGCACCCAGCTCCAGGTGGTCAAGGGCCGTAACGGGTCCACCCTCCATATCTCGGACGACGCCGTCGCCTGATTTCCGCGGGACGCGCAAGGGGCCCCGAGCGCGTCCCTGCCCGGCACACTCCACCCTGCGCCCCGCCCTGCGAACCGGGGCCTCGGCTACACTTGAGGAGTTACCGGGTCGCGCGCATCGGGAGGAGGGACGATGCGCACCTTTGAGCGAACCCGGAATCATGACCCCTTCACTCTCTTCGCCGGCAACCGCCGCAACTTCGTCCGCCACACCGTCCTCTTCCGTAACGGGAGTATCTTCCGTAGCGGGAGTGACGGACACCGCGCACCCCGCACGCCGGGCCGGGCAGGATTGCTCCGGCCCTCCTGCAGGCAGGGGAGGCCGTTACGCCCGCCTGCCGCTGCTGGCGGGCAAGGGCTTTATCCCGCTTGGCCTCTTCGCCCGGCTCCCCCTGGCCATGCTGACTGTCGGCGCCCTCACCCTGGTTACGGCCGTCACCGGCTCCTACGCCGTGGGCGGAGCAGCAGCCGGTGCCGTGGGCATCGGTTCAGCACTGGGAGCGCCGGTCCTTGGGGCATGGGCGGACCGCCTTGGGCAGCGCCCCGTGCTGCTGTTCGCCGCAGTACTCAACACTGCCGCGGTGGTGGCCCTGATCCTCGCGGCGTATCTCGTTCCCGCCGCCCAGGATTTTTCGGCGGCGTTGCCCGTCCTCGCAGCAGCGTTCGTCGCCGGAGCCAGCTGCCCGCAGGTCGGCCCGCTCGCCCGCGTCCGCTGGATGGCCCTGACCGCCCGGGGCAGCAAGGACGGAAACGCGCAGGACCTGGACGCAGCCCTGTCCTACGAAAGCACCGCGGATGAAGTGACCTTCGTCCTCGGCCCCGCACTCGTGGGCATCCTGGCAAGCCTGGTCGCCCCGTGGCTGCCGCTTGCCGTCGCGGCAATCCTGACGCTCACGCTGGTTCCCGCGTTCGCCGTTCACCGCACCCACCTCGCCGTACCGCTGAGCGAGCGCAGGCGCCGGGGCGCCCCGGGCGCTCAATCCGCGGACCCGCGTGGCGCCATCCCGGGCACCGCCCACGCGGACTTCGCCGCAGGTTCCAGGACAGGCGCCCGCGTCCGCGGCGTGGCATCCGTTGCACTGCCCTTCCTGGCCATGCTGTGCATGGGAACCTTCTTCGGTGCCACCCAGACGGGCCTGAGCTCATTCTCGGCGGGCTTTGCCACGGCTGAAATTGCCGGACTGCTTTACGCCGTCATGGGACTGAGCTCCGCCGCTGCGGCCCTCAGCGTCGCCTACTGGCCCAAGCGATTCACGTTTCTGGCACGCTGGATGCTCAGCGCCGTGCTGATGGCCGGCCTTGCGGTGCTCCTGTTGCTGCCGGAATCGGCGCTCTCCATGGTGCTCGTTCTGCTCGTGCTGGGACTGCCGGTGGGCCCGCTGATGGTCACCGTGTTCGCCATCGGCGGGCAGGTGGCTCCCGCCGGGCGGCTGGGAACCGTCATGACTGCCCTGGCCAGCGGCATCGTCGCCGGTACGGCCCTGGGGTCCTCGGTCGCCGGCCAGCTGGCGCAGCACCACGGGTATTCCGCAGCGTTCCTTGTGCCGGTCTGCGCCGCAGCGGCGCTGTTCCTGCTGGGGGCGGTTGCCGCCGTCGTCCTCCGACACGGCAAGGCGCGCCGCCAGGGCGACGCCGCCGTCAGCCCCTAGAGAAGGTCGCAGGGCCAGTGCCCTACAGCAGTTGCTTCTCGATACGTGCGGCGCTCGACGTCAGGGCCGCTGCCACTTCAGCCGCGTCCTGCGTTGAGCGGATGTAGACGACCGCGACCGACGCCGGACGGCCGCCCGGCACGTTGATGGGGGCAGCCAATGATGACACCCCGGCAATGACTTCATCGTGGCTCGCCGCGTAGCCGCGTTTACGCGCTTCGGCTGCCTCGGGCCGGTAGGGGATGTCCGGCGCCAGCCGGTTCCACTCCTGTTCCGTGAGGGCAGACTGGATGGCGATGCCCGGGGCGCCGGCGCTGATCGGGTGCCGTGAGCCGGGGTGCTGAACCACTGTGGCCGCCGAGTGCCTGGGCTCCACCGTCACCAGCGTGATGCAGTCCTGATGGTCCCACACCGCAACGAAGGCAGTCATGTTCAGGGTGTTGGCAAGCTGGGTGAGCTCAGGCAGGGCCGCGGATTGCAGGTTGCGTGAAACCCCGCGGGCCAGGACTGCCAGGCCCGGGCCGGGCTGGACCTTGCCGGCGTCGTCCCGGACGAGGAGTGAATGATCCTCCAGCGTGCGCAGGATCCGGTAGGCCACGGAGCGGTGGACACCCATAGCATCGGCAAGTTCGGCGATAGTGAGGGGCTGCCCGGCTTCCGCCAGGATTTCCAGCGCGCGGATTCCGCGTGACAGGGTCTGCGATGGTGAAGCCTGGGCGGTCGCGGCCTGCGTGCCGGCGCCGGCGGTCTGAGTCATGCTGTCCATCCTAGGCCGGGATCAGGGGCGCTCCGCCCCGGGGGTCTTGTGTTGCAACTCACTTTGGGCTAGCGTTCCATATGGGAACTATATGTTCAACTATAGAACATCTAAGAATAACCCTCCCAGTGATCGACTACACAGCAGACCATCCAAGGGATCAATGATGATTGCCAAGCCGCGCCCGGGGGAGGCCCACGGAGCCGGCAGTACGTCGGCCCCGCGGGCCCATCATTTCCGCGGGAGCCTCGGGAGGTTCGCCACCGGCGTCGCGATCGTGACCTTCGACGGCGCCACCAGGCGGCACGGCATCACCGTCAATTCATTCACGTCCGTGTCCATGGAGCCGCCACTGGTCCTGGTCAGCATTGCCCGGACGGCCAGGGCGCACGACGAACTCTCGGGCCGTCCGTTTGCGGTGAACATCCTGGGCGCCGAACAGCGGTACCTTGCCACGCATTTCGCCGGCTGGCCCGGGCCGGAACCCCGGTGGGTGGAAGGCGGCACGGCGCCCCGCCTGGCCGGTGTCCTCGCGTACTTCGAGTGCACCCCCTGGGCTGAATACGACGGCGGCGACCACACCCTGTATCTCGGGAAAGTGGTGAACTTCGACTACCGCAGCGGCGACGCCCTGGCGTTCGCGAACGGCACCTACACCACCATCCCGGAAAGCCAGCTGGGGATGGAGGACCTGCTCTAGCCCCACGCCTCCTCAGCAGAAGCACCTGCAGCTCAACGACGACTGGAGAAAAGAACAATGGGCATCCGTACCGGCCGGCAGTACCTGGACAAACTGAACTCCATGACGCCCCACGTGGTGATCGACGGGGAAGTGGTCAGTGAAAAAATCGCTGAGCACCCGGCGTTCCGCAACGTGGCCAGATCCTACGCAAAACTCTTCGATATGCAGCACGACCCCGCGTTCCAGGAGGCGCTGACATACACGTCGCCCTCCACGGGCGACCTCGTGAACGCTTCCTTCCTGGTTCCCAGGACCATTGAAGACCTCCAGCGCCGGCGCAGGGCCATTTCCACCTGGGCCGAATCGTCCAACGGCTTTCTGGGCCGCTCGGGCGATTACATGAATTCCTCCCTGACCGCGCTGGGTACCGCTGAAAAGTGGTTCTCCCAGGCCGACCCCACGTTCGGCGAGAACATCCGCAACTACTACGAATGGGCCCGGGAGAACGACGTACTGGCGACGCACACGCTCATCCCGCCGCAGGTCAACCGCTCCGTTTCTGGCTCCGAACAGATGGGCGGCCAGTTGTCGGCACGCATCGTCGAGGAGCGGGACGACGGCATTGTGATCAGCGGCGCGCGCATGCTGGCCACGATCGCCCCCATTGCCGACGAGCTCCTGGTGTTTCCCTCAACCGTGCTGCGTGGCACCCCGGAGGACGCCCCGTATTCGTACGCCTTCGCCATCCCCAATGATGCTCCGGGCCTGCGCTACCTCTGCCGCGCCTCGCTGTACAACGGCGGGAGCACCCACGACGAACCCCTTGCCTCGCGCTACGAGGAAATGGACGCCGTGGCCATCTTCGACAACGTTTTCGTGCCGAGCGAGCGGATATTCATGCTCGGCCACCCGCAGCTCTGCAACGCCTTCTACACGGAAACCGGCGCGGGCGCCCTCATGACGCACCAGGTGGTCACCCGGACCATCGCCAAGAGCGAGTTCTTCCTCGGCCTGGCGTCAGAGTTGGCAGAATCCATCGGAATCGACGGCTTCCAGCACATCCAGGAGGACATCGCGGAACTGATCATCGACGTCGAGATCGGCAAGGCGCTGATCCGTGCGTCGGAAGCGGACGCGGCCCTCAACGACGCCGGCGTGATGCTGCCCAAGTGGACCACGCTGAACGCCGCCAGGAACTGGTACCCCAAGATTGCCCAGCGCTTCCCGCAGATCATCCGGAAGTTCTCGGCGTCCGGGCTGATGGCGCTCCCCGGCGAGGCCGACGTCAACAGCGCGGCCCGGGCGGACATCGACATGTACCTGCAAGGCAAAACGCTCACCGGCCCGGAGCGCGTCCGCCTGTTCAAGCTTGCCTTTGATGCCTCCATCTCCGGCTTTTCGGGCCGGCAGTCCCTTTATGAGTACTTCTTCTTCGGTGATCCCGTCCGGATGGCCGGTGCCCTCGTCAACAGCTACGACCGGGAGCCGGTCCGGGCCAGGGTCCGCGAATTCCTCAACAGGCAGGACTGACCGTGCCGCCTGCCGGGGTCCCGCTGCCGCCGTCCAAGAGTCCGGCGACAGGGGGAACCAAAAGAATTAGTGCGCTTTGTCACACATTCGAGTATCCTCATACCAACTGACCGTTCGATCGGTAATTCGCTCGACGTCATTCCACATTCGGTAGTAGCACGTTCGGTACTGCCCACAGCCACGGAGTTCCAATGACCGCAACTTCACACGTCGATTCAGAGGCGGGCCCCAGCAGCAAGCACGAGGAACGCAAGGTCCTCGCAGGCACGCTGGTCGGCACCACCATCGAGTGGTACGACTTCTTCATCTTCGCCCAGCTGACAGCGACGCTGCTGTCACCGCTGTTCCTCACCCCGCTGCAGGCCTCGAATCCCGGCCTTGCGCAGATCCTGTCCTTCGCCCTGATCGGCATCAGTTTCCTGTTCCGCCCGCTCGGCGCCGTCATCGCCGGCCACCTGGGCGACCGCCTGGGCCGCAAGGCCATGCTGGTCTTCACCCTCATCATGATGGGTGCCGCCACGGCACTGATCGGCATGCTGCCGACCTACAAGGACATCGGTGTCTGGGCTCCGATCCTGCTGATCCTGCTCCGCATCATCCAGGGGTTCTCCGCCGGCGGTGAATGGGGCGGTGCGGCCCTGATGGCTGTGGAGCACGCTCCCAAGAGCAAGCGGGGCCTCTTCGGAGCCTACCCGCAGATCGGCGTTCCCGTCGGCATGATCCTGGCAACGGGCCTCCTGTACTTCCTCAACACCAGCATGTCCAAGGAAGCCTTCGGCGCGTGGGGCTGGCGCGTGCCGTTCCTGCTGTCCATCGTGCTGATCGTGGTGGGCTACCTCATCCGCCGTGCGGTGGCCGAAAGCCCGGTCTTCAAGGAGATGATCGAGCGCAAGGAGAAGGCCAAGGCCCCGCTCGGACAGCTGATCAAGTTCCACAAGAAATCCGTGCTCTACTCCACCATGATCTTCATCGGCAATAACGCGGCCGGCTACCTGCTGATCGCGTTCTTCATCTCCTACGCCACCAAGACGCTGAAGATGCCGGTCGCCGAGATCCTGCTGGCCACCACCCTCGCGTCCTTCGGCTGGTTGATCTTCACGCTCGTGGGCGGCTGGCTCTCCGACAAGATCGGCCGGGTCAAGACGTTCCTCATCGGCTACGGCATCGTGTTCGCCTGGATGATCCCGATGTTCGCCCTGATCGACACCAAGAACATCATGCTTTACGGCGTGGCACTCTTCGTGCTGACCGTCGGCCTGGGGCTGTCCTACGGCCCGATGTCCGCCATGTACGCCGAGATGTTCCCGGCCAACGTCCGCTACTCGGGCATTTCCATCGGTTACGCCTTCGGTGCGATCCTGGGCGGTGCGTTCGCGGCCACCATTGCGGAGTCGCTGATGCAGGCCACCAAGTGGACCGGCTCCATCGGCATCTACATCATGATCCTGTGCGTCATTTCCGCAGTCGGTGTACTCCTGGCCGGGGAAACCAAGGGCCGCCCGCTGGGCGTCAGCAGCCACCACTAGCGGCTGGCTGAACCAGGCGACCTTGCAAGCACGACGGCGGGCGCGGACCACCATGGTCCGCGCCCGCTTTGCGTTTTCCGGCAGGCCGCCGGCCGCGGGAGGGAGCCCGATGGGCAGACCAATCCATCCAACGAGCGGATAAATAAAGTTACGGTTGCTTCCGGGGGCAGGCCGGGGGCAGGCGAGGCCTCACAGGTCAGACATTGGGGGATATGGTGGCCGAAACTTTTGTTGGAGCGGATGTTGCGCAGTTGCGAAGCGTGGCAAGCCAGGCCGGCAGGTACGCGGCGAAGCTCGGCGGAATCCAGCGGAGCCTCTGCTGGTCCGCATTGGCCGTGAGCTCCCCCTGGAGCTGCTCCAACAGATGGACGGCCCGCACCATGGACGGTGCCAAGGCGGAGGATTTCTACGACGGAAGCGCGCAGAACATGGCCAGGTTCCTGCAAGGGTCGGATCCCCGGCGCAGTACCGCAGCACTTGTGTACAAGAACCGCCAGTTCCCGCAGGATCCGACGTTCCGACTCTCCGCGGACAAGGAGTTTGGCGCGAGCGCTGGCCGCAAGCTTGCTGCATTCGAGCAAGGACTCGCCGCCCAGACCCCGCCCGCGGCTATGACGGTGGCCGTTTCACACAGCTGGGGTGAAGCCGCAGTGGCATCCTCCGAGGTTTATGGCGTCCACTACGACCGCCAAATATCGCTTTCGGGGGCCCGGATGCCTGACGGCTGGACGGCGGATCCTGCCACCGAGTATCACCACTTCATCTACGACTTCGACGCACTGACTACGGCCCAGCAACTGGGGCTCGCTGGCGACAGCCATCCCATGGAAGAGCCTGCATTCCGCAAACACGTCTACGATGATCCGGCGGACAACGCCCAGGTGGGGTCCTGGAAGTTCACCGCCAATCCGGCAGCCAAGGCCGAAAATCACGGGCTGATTGCGGCTGCGGACGACGCAAGGAACCGTACGGCACGCAACGACATCGCCCGAGTTATCTTTGGGAGCAAAGAATGAGTTTTCGAAGGCGGCCTCCGGGTTGCTGGCAACTTTTTCAATCATTAGCCTGGCCGCGGCGCTCGCCGCCTGCGCAATCGTTCCGGAAAAAATGGGGCCCGCCATGGATCTTTCCACTGCCAAAGAGTCGACGCGAAGCCAGCAGCAGGAGCTCATGTCCGTCGTTCCCTCGGGTGGCGTGTCGTCCACTGTGCAGTCCGAGACGTCGGGTGCCCTGTTCGAATGCGAGACCGGAGGCTACTACTGGCCGGGCAATATGGACGTTGTGCTGAGTGACGGCACGGACGGCCAGGCACTTCTCGAGCAGATCAGGACCGGCTGGTCCGCAAAGAGCGGCTGGACCGTGCAAGACAAGACCAGCGTCAACGGCAACCCGGAACTCATCGTGCTGAGCGAGGAAGGTTTCCGGCACTCCATCGAGTTCAGCCCGGACCGGAACGCGCTCAATGTCCTGTCCTCGTCCGCATGCTTCCAGATGGCGGGAACGCCCGAACCGGGCGAAGACTACTAAAAGCCCCGGGACTGCTAAACCCCCAGAAACTCCGTTGCTGCCTGCTTGAACGCCCTGCTGGTGATCACGTTGCTGTGGTTGCGGCCCGGAATCAGCAGTTGCTCCACGAGCGCCCCTGTTTTGGCCCCCATTTCAGCGAGCTCGGGCATGGTTGCGGCGCGGTCGTCCTTCTCTCCGGCCACAAGCAGCATGGGCATGTGCGGGACGGCTTCGGCCGGATCGAAGGGCTCGCCCTTGATCGCTTCCACCAGCGACAACAGCGCAAAGACATTGTTGCTGGGCAGCCCCAGGGCCATCTTCAGCAGGCCGGACGTGGACTCGTCCGCGATGGGTGTGCCGTCTGCCAGGTATCGCTGGGCAGCCACCAGGTCAAAGGCCGCCAACGGGTCCGCGATGTTGGGTCCGCCAAGCACCAGCCGGTGAACCAGCTCCGGCTGGGTAGCGCCGAATTCCCAGGCGAGGCGGGACCCCAGGGAATAGCCGATCACATCGAGCCCGCTGGCGGGATCGCCGTCCCGCAAAGGACGAACGCCGGCGTCGAACGCCACCTGCAGGAGGTCCGCGCGGATCCTGCTGGGGCTGTACGAGTCCATGTCTTCCGGGGCGCCGCTGCGGCCGTGGCCGGGGAGGTCCACGGTGATGACGCGCCGGCCGGCTTCCAGCAGCGCGGCCAGCCAGCCGGTGTCCTGCCAGTTGAGCTTGGTGGAGGAGGAAAATCCGTGCAGCAGCAGGACGGGCCGCAGCCCGGCGTCGGTTTCCGGCTCGTGCACCTCCACGTAAAGCTGGGGGTCGGTACCTTCCACGGTGTGGTGGTGCTGCTCGCCGGTGTGCCTGCCGCTCATGGTGTCAGTCCTCATCAAGTACGGCGCTCAGGCGGACCCGGCGCTTCGGTGCCTCTTCCTTCGGGACCGTGCCCACGATGCCGGCAGTGTTGTCCGGCACCTCAAACACAATCAGGGGCTCGCCGACATTGATCTTGTCACCGGGCCCGCCGTGGATACGCACCACTTTACCTGCCTGCGGACTGGGCAGTTCAACAGCTGATTTGGTGGTCTCCACCTCAACGAGCGGCTGGTTCCGCTCCACCTGGTCACCGGGTGAAACCAGCCATTCCAGCACGGTCGCCTCGATCAGGCCCTCGCCGAGATCGGGAAGCGGGAAGGAAATTTCAGCCACGGCGGTACTCCAATACTCGCTGGATGCCAAAGAGGATCCGGTCAATGTTCGGGATGTATTCGTCTTCGAGGTCCCCGGAGGGATAGGGGACATCGAAGCCAGTGATCCGCTCCACCGGGGCCTTGAGGGTGTCGAAGCAGCTCTGCGTGATCAATTGGGCCACTTCGGCGCCCAAGCCGGAGGTCAGCGGTGCCTCATGGACGACGACGGCGCGCCGCGTCTTCCGCACGGACGCAGCCAGGGCGGCTGCGTCGATCGGCTTGAGCCAGCGCAGGTCCAGGACCTCGACGTCGATTCCGTCCTCGGCGGCGAGGCCGGCCACCTGCAGGCAGCGGGCCACCATGGCGCCCCAGGCGATGAGGGTGACGTGCCGGCCTTCGCGCATGACCTTCGCGCCGGTGGGCGGCCCGCCGGCGGCGGAGCCGGCAGGGTCGGCGGAGTCGAACGTGACCTCGCCCTTCTGCCAGTAGCGGGACTTCGGCTCCATGAAGATCACCGGGTCCGGCCGCGTAGCCGCGTACTTGAGCAGGTGGTAGGCCTCGTGCGGGTTTGACGGCGAAACCACCTTCAGGCCCGGTACGTGGGCGAAGAGCGCCTCGAGGCTTTCGCCATGGTGCTCGGGGGCGCGGATGCCCCCGAAGCTGGGAACACGCAGCGTGACGGGCATCGGCATGGTGCCGCGGCTGCGGTAGTTCATCCGTGCGATCTGGCAGACGATCTGGTTGATGGCAGGATAGGCGAAGCCGTCGAACTGGACCTCGGGGATCGGGTGGAAGCCGGCCATTGCCAGGCCCGCGGACATGCCCAGGATGCCGGACTCGGCAAGCGGGGTGTCAAACACCCGGCCGGTGCCGTATTTCGCCTGGAGGCCGTCCGTAATGCGGAACACGCCGCCCAGCCGGCCGCAGTCCTCACCGAAGACCAGCGTTTTCGGGTTCTCGGCCAGCACCTCGTCAAGGGCCAGGTTCAAGGCCTGCTGCATGGAAAGCTCTTCAACTCCGTGGCGTGGAGCCCGGTCGGCCATGGCGGCCCCGCTTTCTAGGATGGCGTTAGACATGCTCGGACTCCTCGCGCCAGCTGGCGGCCTGGGCCTGCAGTGCAGGCGTGGTTTCCTGGAAGACCAGATCGAACATTTCCATGCCGGGCCGGGGGCCGAGGGCCTGGATGCCGGCCCGGATGTGTTCTTCTTCGGTTTTGGCGGCTGCCAGGGCTTCGGCGAAGAACGACTCGTCCGCAACCCCGTCGGCGAGCAGCCTCTTCCGGAACCGTTCCACCGGGTCTTCGCCGGCGTCGTCGCGCTCGTCGTTGAGCGAACGGTACCGGCCGGGATCATCGGAGGTGGAGTGCGGGCCGCGGCGGTAGGTCATTGCCTCGATGAGGACGGGGCCGTTGCCCGCCCGGGCGTGCGCGAAGGCGCGCCGGGTCGCTTCGACCACCGCTACGACGTCGTTCCCGTCGATCTGCAGCGCCGGCATGCCGTACCCGGCGGCGCGGGCCGCCACGGAGCCGCCTGCCACCTGGCGTTCGGTGGGAACCGAGATGGCCCAGCCGTTGTTCTGCACAAAGAAGACCACAGGCGCCCTCATGACGGCCGCGAAATTCATGGCTTCGTGGACGTCACCCTGCGAGGAGGCGCCGTCGCCAAAATACGTCATCGCGACGCCGGCGGTGCCGTCAGTGTTTGTCCCGGCGATGCCGGACAGGGTCTGACCGTGGGCCCAGCCCACGGCGTGGAGCACGGATCCGCCCACAACGGCCTGGATCGGTGCCAGCCGGGATTCCAGGGGGTTATAGAGTCCGCCGTGCCACGTTGCCTTGTGCGTGGACATATAGGCCACCATGTCCACTCCCATGGCGCGGGCAACGCCCATTTCGCGGTAGGTGGGGAAGACGAAGTCCCGGGTGGTGTCCACGGCGTAGCCGCTGCCCACCTGGGCGGCCTCCTGGCCCAACTCGGGGGCGTAGCCGGGGATGAGTCCCTGCCGCTGCCAGGCGATCGCCGAGGTGTCCAGGTGCCGGACCGCCACCATCAGGGAATAGAGTTCACGGAGCTGGTCATCGGTCAGCGGTTCGGCCGGCGCGCCGGACAGCTGGCGGGAAAGTGGTCCCGGCAGTTGACCGGCGCCGCTGCCGGTGGCCGGGGAAGGCATGGTATCCATAGCTGTGACCCTAGTCACCCGCAAAACTCTGGGCAATCAGTTCATGACTCGCTAGCCAGATTGCCGAAAGCTGCCACGCGTTCCGCCGCCCTGCCTGGCAATTTGTACAGCAGCGCAGACTAGGGTCCGTCAGCCGACCCGCCCAACTGGGTAGCAGTTAATGTCGCTACGAGCGCTCATAGCGACATTAACTGCGACCTAGTTGTGGCTGCTTGGCGGGTTCCCTACTTGGCTACGCCGGCTTGGCGCGACGCTGCCACTTTGGCGCCGATCCAACAGGCGGCGGCAATCCCGGCCACCAGGGCGATGGTGCTGAAGAGCTGGCGGCTGCTCTCCGCGCTGCTGAAGCCTACGGCAAAGATCAGTGCCAGCAGGACCAGTCCGAAGATCGTCAGGCCCGGGAAGCCCTTCATCCGCAGCGGGAGCTCGATGCCTTCGCGGTCCGCCCTGCGGCGCAGGATCAGCTGGGAGACAAGGGCGGAGCCCCAGACCATCAGGCAGGTTGAGCCGACCAGCTGGAAAAGCGCCGGCAGGATCTGGTCCGGGAAAAGCAGTTCCAGGACCGCCGCAATGAAGCCGAAAGCCACTGATACACCGACGGCGACCATCGGCACCCTGGCCTTATTCAGCTTCGACAGGAACCTGGGGGCCTCGCCGCGTCCGGCCAGGGAATAGATCATCCGGGAGGCGCCGTAGAGGTTGGCGTTGAGTGCTGACAGCAGCGCGACAACCGCTACGAGGGTGATGGCCGTGCCGGCTCCCGGGATGCGTGCGGCGTCGAGGACGCCGGCGAACGGCGAGGCCAGGGATTCGGAGGTCGCGGGCAGGACGGCAGCAATGACAAAGACGGATCCGACGTAGAACACGAGGATCCGCCACAGCACCGTGCGGATGGCCAGGCCCACGCTGTGGCGCGGGTTCTCGGTCTCGGCGGCGGCGACGCTCACGATTTCGGTGCCGCCGAAGGCGAAGATCACCACGAAGAGAGCGGTGGCAATTCCACCGAGGCCTGCCGGGGCGAAGTTGCCGGTGATGTTGCTCATTCCCGGGCTGGGCGCGTCGGGCAGCAGGCCCAGCAGCAGGGCTGTCCCGATGCCAAGGAAGATCAGGATTGCGGCCACCTTGAGGATCGCGAACCAGAACTCGAATTCCCCGAAGTTGTTCACGCCCGCCAGGTTGACGGCAGTGAAAAGGGCCATGAACACCAGGGACAGCGCCCAGACGGGAACCGCCGGCCACACCGTGAACAGCAGGGCCGCCGCGCCAAGTGCCTCGGCGGCAATGACCACCACCAGCTGCAGCCACCAGAGCCAGCCCACGGTTGCCCCGGCCGTCCGGCCCATGGCTTTCTCCGCATACACGGAGAACGCACCGCTGTTAGGGTTCGCTGCGGCCATCTCGCCGAGAGCCCACATGACCAAAATGATCAGCGTGCCGGCTACGAGGTACGAGATCAGTACGGCCGGCCCGGCGGCCTGGACGCCCGCCCCCGAGCCGAGAAACAGTCCGGCCCCGATGGCGCTTCCCAGCCCCATCATGGTGAGCTGGCGGGGTTTCATGCTGTGGCCGAGGGATGTGGATGGGCGCTCGGCGGTGGACTTCATCGTCATGCTTGCGAACCTTCTTGTGCTCGGTGGTTGGTCCTTTTGGGACATATCGAATTTACCGCCCCGCACAGGCCTCTTCGCGCGGGTTTCATGAGAACATGGTGGCAGTTTGCAGGCCTATTGCCGTCTCTTCCGGCGATTTGTAAGCTGTGACGCCGGACCTGAGAGGTAAATCGATGAATGTGGACGCCATGGATGCCAAAATTGTCCGATTCTTCACGGATTCGCCCAGGGCATCCGTGCTCGAAGCCGCGCGGGTCCTGAAGATTGCCCGCGCCACGGTCCAGTCCCGGCTGGACCGGATGACCGCCGGCGGGGTGATCGGCTCGTGGGTACCCCAGCCGGACCCGTCCCACTTCGGCTACCCCGTGGTGGCGTTCTGTTCGCTCACCATCAACCAGGACCTGGGCCATGACGCGGTGGTCGAAGCGCTGGCCCGCATTCCTGAACTCACGGAGATCCATACCGTTTCCGGCAGCTCGGACCTGATGGCACGGATCGTGGCACGGTCCAACCCTGACCTGCAACGGGTTCTGGATGCCATGATCGCCACAAAGACGGTGCTGAGGTCCTCGTCCGTGATCGTGCTGAACACCCACTTCCAAGGCCGTACGCTGCCGCTGCTCGAAGCCGCCGCCGCAATGTGACTTGAAGCATTTTGCCTGGGCGCCCGGCAGTCGTACCATTAGTTCTAGTCATGTTGACTATAACTAGCCGGAGCGCCCCGGGACGGGACGCCGGACGAAGCCCAGAGGCGCCGCCAGGCGCGAGGAAAGCGGGGTGAACCGCCGTGTACACAAGCTCTGCCAACGTTGCCGAGCGGCAGTCCGCGCCGCCGTCGCTCGCCATTTCCACGGTCATCTTCGCCCTCCGCCCCAGCGAGACGTCCGGGCGTCCCACACTGTGGCTGCCGCTGGTGCGCCGCATCCGTGAGCCGTTCAAGGACCTCTGGGCGCTGCCCGGCGGTCCTCTGACCCACGCTGAATCCCTCCAGGACGCGGCATCGCGGAACCTGCGGGAAACCACAGGGCTGTCCCCGAACTATTTGGAGCAGCTCTACGCCTTCGGCGGCCTCTACCGCTCTCCGACCCAGCGCGTGGTATCCATCGTGTACTGGGCGCTGGTCCAGCCCACGGAAGCCGCGCTCGCCGACGAGTCCGAAAACGTCAGGTGGTTCCGGGCGGACCGGTTGGGAGACCTGGCGTTCGACCACAATGCGATCGTGGACTACGCCCTCGGGCGCCTGCGGAACAAGCTGGCCTACGGTTCGGTGGCCTACCACCTGCTGGGGGAGTACTTCACCCTGGCCCAGGTCCGGGAAGTCTACGAAGCCGTCCTGGACCGTGAGCTGGATCCGGCGAATTTCCGCCGCCAGCTCAAGTCCACACCGGAAATCGAAGAAACCGGCGAATACCTGCAGGGCGGAAAACACCGCCCTCCCCGCCTCTACCGCTTTACCGGCCGCCCCGGCCTTGACCCAGATAACAGGAGCACACCATGAGCAGCGTCAACACGGCAATCCA
Organism: Arthrobacter sp. SPG23; assembly: GCF_000876655.1. Taxonomy (GTDB): domain Bacteria; phylum Actinomycetota; class Actinomycetes; order Actinomycetales; family Micrococcaceae; genus Arthrobacter. The sequence continues at coordinate 9,727 of NZ_JYCN01000021.1, read as the reverse complement.
GTTGATCACTCGCGAACAGGCCGAACAGCGGTCCGCAGGCACTGCAACAGGCGCTGCGACGTGCAGCCCGGCATTGGCCCGCGGGCCGTGGGACTACGACCTAGCCGAAGCCCTCGCCGGTGTGCCCGCCTACGGTCCGGGTGCCTCCAGCGCTGACGTGGCCCCTGCCGCCACGCCGCGCCAGGGTCAGTTGCCGGAGGAATACAAGAAGGCCAGCGACGCCGAACTGGACGTCCGGATCCGGGCGGCCAAAGCCGCCCTCGGCGACAAAGCCGTTATCCTGGGGCACTTTTACCAGCGGGACGAGGTTATTGAGTACGCCGACTTCGTGGGCGACTCCTTCCAGCTGGCCAACGCAGCGCTCACCAGGCCGGACGCCGAGGCCATCATCTTCTGCGGCGTCCACTTCATGGCCGAGACGGCGGATATCCTCTCCAAGCCGGACCAGGCGGTCATCCTGCCGAACCTCGCCGCCGGCTGCTCCATGGCGGACATGGCGGACATCGACTCCGTGACCGAGTGCTGGGAGCAGCTGGAAGAGCTCTACGGCACCGAGCCCGACGCCGACGGCCGCGTTCCTGTCATCCCGGTCACCTATATGAACTCCTCCGCGGCGCTCAAAGGCTTCTGCGGCGAGCACGGCGGCATCGTCTGCACATCCTCCAACGCGGCCACGGTTCTCGAATGGGCCTTCCAGCGCGGCCAGCGGGTCCTGTTCTTCCCGGACCAGCACCTGGGCCGCAACACCGCCAAGGCCATGGGCGTGCCGATGGAGCAGATGCCCATGTGGAACCCGCGCAAGGACCTCGGCGGCAATGACGAACAGACCCTGCTCGATTCCCGGGTCATCCTCTGGCACGGCTTCTGCTCGGTCCACAAGCGCTTCAACGTGGGCCAGATCGAGAAGGCCCGCGCCGAGTTCCCGGGGGTCCAGGTGATCGTGCACCCCGAGTGCCCCATGGAGGTTGTGGACGCCGCCGATTCCGCCGGATCCACCGACTTCATCCGGAAGGCCATCGCCGCGGCCACGGAACCGACCACGTTTGCCATCGGCACCGAGATCAACATGGTCAACCGGCTCGCCGCGGAGTACCCCCAGCACACCATCTTCTGCCTGGACCCGGTGATTTGCCCGTGTTCCACCATGTACCGGATCCACCCGGGCTACCTCGCCTGGGTGCTGGAGGCGCTGGTCAACGGCGAAACCCTGAACCGCATCACCGTGGATGACGGTGTTGCAGCGCCGGCGCGGGTGGCCCTTGAGCGGATGCTGGCGGCGCGGCCGTGACCACGCCCGGTGCGGCCCGCAACGGCGCACACGAAAATGTGACGCAGCGCCGCCGCCTGGTGGTGGTGGGCAGCGGAATCGCCGGACTCTACGCAGCGCTGCTCGCGGCCGACGCCGAAGCGGGCTCTGCGGAGGTGGTCCTGCTGAGCAAGGGGCAGCTGGAGCACAGCAACACCTTCTACGCCCAGGGCGGCGTGTCGGCTGTGCTGGAACCCGGCGAGGCCGCCCCCGGCGACACGGTGGAGGCCCACGTCGCCGATACGCTGGCAGCCGGGGCGGGCCTGAACAACATCGAGGCCGTGCGGATCCTGTGCACGGAGGCCGTACGGGACATCGCCGGGCTGCGGCGCTATGGCGTCACCTTCGACGCCGACGCGCAGGGGGACACCGCACTGGGACTGGAAGCCGCCCATTCCGCGCCGCGCATCCTGCACGCCGGCGGGGACGCCACCGGCGCCCGCATTGCCCGCGGACTGATCGCCGCCGTCCTGGAACGGGCGGTTTCCGGCCGGCTCCGTCTGGAAACCGGAGCCTTCGTCACGGAGCTGACGACGGCGGACGGCCGGGTGACGGGCGTGAACTACCTGCAGAACGGCGAACTGAAGAACCTCCCGGCGGCGGGCGTTCTTCTCGCCACCGGCGGTGCGGGGCGGATCTTCGCGCGCACCAGCAACCCATCGGTGGCCACGGCGGACGGACTGGCGCTGGCCTGGCGCGCAGGCGCTGCCGTGGGCGACCTCGAATTCTTCCAGTTCCACCCCACCACCATGGCAATGCCGGAAACGGCAGGCGGACCGCCGCCCCTGCTGATCTCCGAAGCCGTCCGCGGCGAAGGCGCGGTGCTCCTGGATGCCGACGGCCACCGCTTCATGCCGGACTATCATCCCGACGCCGAACTCGCTCCCCGCGACGTGGTCTCCCGCAGCATCGCGCTGCATCTGGCCCGGACGGGCGCACCGTCGGACAGTCCGGTGTTCCTGGATGCCCGGGGCATTGAAGCCGCCCGAGGCTCCGGCTTCCTGGCGCGGCGCTTTCCCACCATCAGTGCTGCCACGGCAGCAGCAGGCTACGACTGGACCGCGGAACCGCTGCCAGTGTCTCCGGCTGCCCACTACTGGATGGGCGGCGTGTCAACCGACCTGGGCGGACGGACTACCGTCCCGGGACTCTTCGCGGCGGGCGAAGTTGCCTGCACCGGCGCCCAGGGCGCCAACCGGCTGGCCAGCAACTCGTTGCTCGAAGGCTTGGTTTTCGGGCGGCGTGCCGTTGAGTCTTTCCTCAGTGCTGAACCGTCGCACGACGGCGGGAAGGCGGCTTTGGACGCCAAGCTGGAACTTCATCCGGTCAGAGCCCCCGAAGGTGTTATGACTGTGCCTGATCCCGGGCCGTTTTCCCGTGATGCTCTGGGGCGGTTGATGACTAGTGCAGCCGGGGTGCTGCGCACGGGGGCGGAACTCGACGCCGCGGCAGTGCAGCTGGCCCAATGGGCGGACTCAATCAGCTCCACTGAACCCGCGGACCCGCGTGAGCACGAAGACCGCAACCTGCTGCTGGCCGCGCGGCTGCTGGTGGAGGCCGCCCGGAACCGCACGGTCTCCGTGGGCGCCCACTACCGGGCCGACGACGACCACGCGTCAGCCCCCACCCATTCCATGCAAAGGATTTCCTCATGACAACCACCGCCCAGGAAATGACAGCCCTGACGGGCGTTGACCTCACCGGCAGCCTTCCCGAGGCCGCCATGCTGGAAGTGCTGCGCGCCGCGCTCGCCGAGGACGCCCCCTACGGCGACATCACCTCGCAGGTCCTCATCCCCGCGGGAGCACGCGCGACGGCGGTACTGAACGCCCGGGTGCCGGGCGTCCTGAGCGGGGGAGCCGTGTTCGCCGCCGCCATGAAACTCACGGACCCGGACGCCGTCGTCGACCTGCTGGTGGCGGACGGCGAACCGTTCGCCGCGGGCACGCACCTGGCCAGGGTGACGGGCAACGCCCGGGCGGTCCTGCTGGCGGAGCGCGTGGCCTTGAATCTGGTCCAGAGGATGAGTGCCATCGCCACGAAGACGGCCGAATTCGTGGACCTCGTCCAGGGCACCAATGCCCGGATCACCGACACACGGAAGACGACGCCGGGCCTGCGGGTCCTGGAGCGTTACGCCGTCCGCTGCGGCGGCGGCGCCAACCACCGCTTCAGCCTGTCCGACGCCGTGCTGGCGAAGGACAACCACCTCGCGGTGATCACCGGAGGGGACCCGGCGAAACTCACGGCTGTGCTCAGGGCTGCCAAGGCCCGGCTCGGCCACACCACCCACTTCGAAGTTGAAGTGGACCGGATGGAGCAGGTGGAGCCGGTGCTGGCCGCCGGCGTGGACACCATCATGCTGGATAACTTCACCGTCGAGGAGCTGGCCGCCGGCGTGGCCCTGGTGGGCGGGCGGGCGCGGGTGGAAGCCAGCGGCAACGTCAACCTCGGAACGGTGGCAGCGATTGCGGCCACCGGTGTGGACGTCATCTCCATCGGCGGCCTCACCCACAGCGTCGCTGCCCTCGACCTTGGCCTCGACATTGAACTGCTGGACGTTGAACTGACGGCGGGCTGAACGGGCCATGATCTTCCTGGACGCAGCGGCCACCACGCCGGTCCGCCGCGAGGTGCTGGAAGCCATGTGGCCCTACCTCACCGGTGAATTCGGAAATCCGTCGAGCCACCACTCGCTCGGCGAGTCCGCCGCCACGGCGCTCGCAGGCGCCCGGACGGCCACTGCAAGGGCGCTGAACTGCCGCCCGGCCGAGATCACGTTCACGTCCGGCGGCACCGAAGCGGACAACCTCGCCGTGAAGGGCATCGCCCTGGCACGGCAGGCTGGGGACCCGGCCCTTAACCGGGTGGTGATCAGCGCCGTCGAGCATCCTGCCGTGGAGGAATCGGCGCGGTACCTCGAACGGTTCCACGGTTTCACCGTTGATACCGTTCCGGTGGACGGCTTCGGGCAAGTCACGCCCGAGGCCCTGGCGGCTGTGCTCCGCCCGGAGACCGCGCTGGTCAGCGTGATGTACGCGAACAACGAGGTGGGATCCGTCCAGCCAATCCGGCAGCTCGCCGGGCTTGCCCGGGAACACGGGATTCCGTTCCACACCGATGCTGTCCAGGCTGCGGGCTGGCTGCCCCTGGACACGAAGATGCTGGGCGTGGACGCCATGAGCATCTCCGGTCACAAGCTGGGGGCACCGAAAGGAAACGGGGCCCTGTATGTGAGGAGCCGCACCCGCGTTGAACCCCTGCTCCATGGCGGCGGGCAGGAACGCGGCCGCCGCTCCGGGACCGAGAACGTTGCCGGCGCTGTGGCCCTGGCAACCGCGCTGGGACTCGCCCGCCCCGGCCGGGAGCATGTAGCCGCCTTGCGGGACGATTTCATCCGGGAGGTCCTGGCCGGTGTGCCCGGCGCGCAACTGACCGGACACCCCGCGGAGCGGCTCCCGTCGGTGGCTTCGTTCTGCTTCCCCGGAACCAGCGGCGAATCCGTGCTCCTCGAACTGGAACGCCAAGGCGTGGTGTGCTCCAGCGGATCTGCCTGCGCCGCCGGCTCCGATGCCGCCTCGCCGGTGCTCCTGGCGATGGGCATTCCGTCCGAAGTCGCCCAGACAGCCGTCCGGTTCAGCTTTGACGCCTCGGTGACGGCGGCGGAACTGCACGAAGCGGCTGCAGCGGTCAGGAACGCCGTAGGCAGTGTGCTGACGCTCGGTATCCGTTAGCGTCCCTCCGGCACCGCGCCGTCAGCTGTGCCGGACGGGCTGGTGCCGGGTCAGCGGTGCCGTGCGCGGCGGAAGATCCAGTGCCGCAGGAGGGTGAAACGCACGGCGGTTGCCAGGAACCCGGACAGGGTGGTGGTCCACAGCTCATCCGACATGGTGGCATCCGGATTGAGCCAGTGCAGCACGCCGAGGCTGCCGCCGGTGATCACCAGCGCAATCACGATGACCACCAGGCCGCTCAGATGATCCCTGCCGATCTTCCCGCGCCCGGCGATCTTGAAGGTATGCCGCCGGTTCAGGGCCGTATTCATGACCGAGGTTATGATCAGCGCCGCGGCATTGGCCGGCTGGGACCCCAGCCAGGGCCTGAGCAGGGCGTAGAGGGCCAGAGACGTCACCGTGCACACGATGCCCACCCCGGTGAATCGGAGGAGCTGCCGGACGGCGGGGAAGCGGAGGATGCCGCGGTAATGTTTTGTGGCCGGCGGCCGCCGTGCGGCAGTAGCGGAACCGGACCGTTGCGTCAGCGGGGCGGCGGGCGCAGCTGGTGATTCCATCGCTCAAGCCTGCCACATCATGCCGGCGGATTCGGTCAGGCGGAGTCCCTGACCGGGTTCGTCAGTTCGCCGATTCCCTCCACGCGGCAGGTCACGGTGTCCCCGGGGTGCAGCTGTGCGCTTTCGGCGGGAAAGCCCGTGAGGACCAGGTCCCCGGGGTGGAGCGTCATGAACGAGGTCAGGTAGACCAGGATTTCGTCAACGCCCCAGCCGAGGTCCGCCGAGCTGGCAGCACGGAGTTCACGGCTGTTGTGCACGATGCCGATGGACAGTGCAGCAGGTTCCAGACCCGTCACGATCCATGGCCCAGCCGGCGTGAACGTGTCCTGGCTCTTGGCGCTGATCCACAGGTCATCTGTCTTCTGCAGCTCCCGGGCCGTGACGTCGTTGCCGATGGTGAAGCCCAGAACGGCCGTCCGCGCATTCCCGAGCGTCAGCGCGCGTGCCTTGCGCCCGACGACGACGGTCAGCTCGGCTTCCGGGTCCACATGCCCCACTCCCGGTGCAAGTTCTATGGCCTCACCCGGTCCCACCACGCTGGTGGCTGCCTTGTGGAAGGCCTGGGGAGGAAGGGCCCGTCCGGCCTGGCCCGTGTTGTGGGCCATGCCCAGGACATTGGCCGGAACGCTGGGTGCGAGGAAAGTGAACGAGGCCTCGCCCACCACGGAACCCGGCTGCCATCCGGCCCGGGGTTCACTAGCGGCGTTTGCCCGTGATCCCGGGAACGGACTGTCGATGACGGTCCAGAGCCTTCCCGCTTCGCTGCCGAACTCCGGGGCGTCGTTGGCCACGAAGAACTGTTCAAGCCCGGAGGCGGCGGGGTGCGGACGGACTCGTGCGATACGGCGGGTCGGCGTTGCGGTCATCAGGAAATCCTACGTGCCGCCGGACGCAGGGTCGCAGCGTGTCGCCGGGACCGTTTCACGGGAAGGACGGGTCAGTACAGTTCGCCGACCGGGATCTCCACGGCCAGCCGGTTGGACGGACCTGCCAGCGGGCACGCCCAGGCTTCGTTGTAGGCGCAGGAGGGGTTGTAGGCGAAGTTGAAGTCGAGGATGAATTCGGCGTCGGGGCCTGATCCCAGCACTCCGTGGAAGGCTCCCTTGATGGTGTCCACCAGGTAGCGTCCGGCGCCGTAGCTGCCGCCCGGCTGGCCCGCGGTTGCGTCCTGGAAAGGCACGAAGATGCCGCCGCCGTAACCGTGCAGCTTCCAGACGGCCAGCTGGCCCATCTCGGGCAGGTCGAAGGTGCCCAGGCGCACGAACCTGACAACGCCGTCGGTCCCGGTCTCAACATTCATTTCCCGGCCGGCGCCCTCTTTGGTCAGGGGCACGTGGAACCGGTAAATGGGGTCATAATCAGCTGTCCGGAGGCCGCTGAAGGTGGCCTTGGCTTCGGTGGTGAGGGCGGAGGCCGGGTGGGTGCCGAACATCCGGTCGCGTTCCTGGCGCCAGTACGAGTGCGCCTCAGCAGGGCTGTCCACGGCAATTCTTCGGACGTCCTGGTACATGGCGAAGGTCCGGACCCTCCAGTCGGCGATGTCCAGGGCCGAGATGTCCGCTACGCTGTCCTGCTCCGTGTCAAAGTGCTGTTCCGCCATGTCCCCAGCGTAGCCCTCTTTGCGCACTGGAATGCCAGGCCGCCAACACTCCGGCCGTAACACGGCGGCTGCGGGGCGGGCGCGGCTACGCTTGCGTCATGACAGGGAAGGAAGTGGCCCGCGGGGCCCGGCTGGGCGCTGCGTTGATCGTTGCGGCTGTAGTGATGTCCGGTTGCACTGGCGGGGGCAAGGGGGAACCCGCCTGGACGGCGGGCGGCCGTCCGACGGAAAGCGCGACGCCGCCGGGCACCTCATCAGCGTCGTCGCCCGGGGCCAGTGCGGGGGCCGATTCCACCGGGGCGCAACCTTCGGCAACAGGCACTGAATCAGCGTCCGCCGGGGCGACGGCGGCGGCGTGGAAGGTCTTCTCGGATTCCACCAGGAACGTCAGTTTTGAACTGCCGCAGGACTGGATTGCGCAGTCGGTCACACCCGACCAGGGGACTCTTCCGGGAGCCATCAAGATCGAAGTCAAGGACGCCAAGGGGGGATACCTGGCGACGCTGCAGACGGGCCTGCCGTCGCCGTCGGCGCCCGCCTGCGCGGAAGCGTCCCGTAAGCCGTACGTGGTAGTCAGCAGCGTTCCGCTGGACCTGCCGCACCGCGAAGGAGACGGACTGATTGCGCCGCACGTGGTGTTCCGCGTGATCCAGGGTTACAGGTACTTCGGCTCCTACGGCATCACCAATGTGGTGGGAGGAAGCGACGGCAGGGCCTGCGCCCTGCAAAACGTCGTGCGCGGTCCGGAGGGCAAGGGGGACGTCTCGTTCGGTGACCTGGCCGTGATCAAGGCCTTCGCCACAGATGAGAAAGTGGCCCCCGCCAAGGCCTTCGATACTTTGGACCAGGCGGCCAAGTACGTGAATGAGGGATCGGAATTCGCGAATGTCCAGCGGATGCTAATGTCTCTGAAGATCAAAAGTTAGTCCCGCCGCCCGCCCGTAAACCCAACCGGCCGGCTCCGGGTACTGTTCTGAAACTACCTCACACCCCGGAGATACATGGAACGCAGCGTGGCCACCCGGCTCGTCTTCAAGACAGCAGCTGAAACCAAAGTCGCACTGGCGGTAGCCGTGGCAAGGAATACGGGCTATTCGTCGCTCGTGGAAACGCTGTCGGTGACCTCCGGGGAGGACACGGTTCCCGTGACGGAACTGTCCGACCACCACGGCGGCCGTTTCCACTACATGGAGTTCGCGGAACCCACGGAGGTGACCGTCGACTACACGGCCACGGTTTCCGGGGTGGCGGTTCCGGACCAGCCCAACCTCATGGAACTCATCCGCTACGTCCGGCCCAGCCGCTACGCCGAGTCGGACCGGCTGCTGCCCACGGCCTATGCGGAATTCGGCGGCCTCCAGGGCGAGGAGCTCCTGCATGCCGTCCGCAACTGGGTGTTTAGCGAGCTCCGCTACGTCAGCGGCTCCTCCCGCGGGACCGACGGCGCGGTGGAGACGCTCCTGCACCGCCGCGGCGTGTGCCGCGACTTCGCCCACCTGGCCATTTCAATGCTGCGCTCCAAGGATGTGCCGGCGAGGCTGGTTGCCGTCTATGCGCCCGGGCTCAGCCCGATGGATTTCCACGCCGTGGCAGAGGCCTACATCAACGGCGCGTGGTACGTCATTGATCCCACCGGGCTAGCTCCCCGGGAGAGCATGCTGAGGATCACCGCCGGCCGGGACTCCTCCGACACAGCGTTCCTGTCCACGGTGGGCGGAAGCCTGTCCCTGCGGGAGCTCCGCGTCACCGCCGTGGTGGACGGCGAGCTGCCCGTGGAAGATCCCTCGAAACTCGTCGCGATTACCTGACGCTGCCGTCCGGCAGGTGACTGCCGGACGGCATCTGTGCCGGGCGGAAGGATCCGCCGCCGGCGACCCTAGCGCCCTGACACCGACCCGCGCAGCTTTTCGGTGAGCCGCAGCAGTTCGCGCTGTTCGCTGGCAGTCAGCGCCGGGGTAATCAGCGCGGAGATGTCGCGCACGTGTTCACGGCCGATCTGCTTCTGCAGGTCCCGGCCGGCATCCGTCAGCTTCAGGAGGACACCGCGTCCGTCCTGGGGCGCTGGCATGCGCTCCACGAGGCCGCGCTTCTCCAGCCTCTCCACAAGCCTGCTGAGGCTGGACTGGCTGAGCAGTACGTTGTCATTGAGCTCGTTCAGGCGCAGCCAGCCGGACGGGCAGCGCGAGAGCGTGAACAGGACATCGTATTCGTTGACGGCCAGCGCCTTGAAAGCGGGGCCGGACTGGAGCCTGCGCATCACCGCCACCTGGGCGCGGAACAGTGATTCCCAGGTCTCGGCGGCGAGCCTCACGGGCGACTCTCCTGGCTGCGCAGTCATCAGGCGTCCTGCGCCGAGGGCTTGCTGAGGGAGTCCTCCTGCACCTGGGCTGCCAGCCGTGCTGCGACCCGTCCGGCGTGCGTCGGCGGTTCCGGGACGTGGGCGGGCGTGAGCGCGGCGTACTCCCTGCGCAGGACCRGACCTCTTCGCCGAACAGGTCGAGCTGTTCCAGCACGGTCTTCAGCGGCAGGC
>NZ_JYCN01000020.1 GCF_000876655.1 Arthrobacter sp. SPG23 | reverse complement strand
TGGCTGAGCAGTACGTTGTCATTGAGCTCGTTCAGGCGCAGCCAGCCGGACGGGCAGCGCGAGAGCGTGAACAGGACATCGTATTCGTTGACGGCCAGCGCCTTGAAAGCGGGGCCGGACTGGAGCCTGCGCATCACCGCCACCTGGGCGCGGAACAGTGATTCCCAGGTCTCGGCGGCGAGCCTCACGGGCGACTCTCCTGGCTGCGCAGTCATCAGGCGTCCTGCGCCGAGGGCTTGCTGAGGGAGTCCTCCTGCACCTGGGCTGCCAGCCGTGCTGCGACCCGTCCGGCGTGCGTCGGCGGTTCCGGGACGTGGGCGGGCGTGAGCGCGGCGTACTCCCTGCGCAGGACCGGCAGGACCTCTTCGCCGAACAGGTCGAGCTGTTCCAGCACGGTCTTCAGCGGCAGGCCCGCGTGGTCGATCAGGAAGAGCTGGCGCTGGTAGTCGCCGAAGTACTCACGGAAGGTGAGGGTCTTTTCGATGACCTCCTGCGGGCTGCCGACGGTCAGCGGTGTCTGCGAGGTAAAGTCCTCGAGCGAGGGGCCATGGCCGTAAACGGGCGCATTGTCGAAGTAGGGACGGAACTCCTTCACGGCGTCCTGGGAGTTCTTGCGCATGAAGAACTGTCCGCCGAGTCCAACGATCGCCTGGTCGGCCTTGCCGTGGCCGTAGTGCTCATAGCGCTCACGGTAGAGGCCGATCAGCTGCTGGTAGTGCTCCTTGGGCCAGAAAATGTTGTTGGCGAAGAACCCGTCGCCGTAGTAGGCAGCCACTTCAGCGATCTGCGGCGTGCGGATGGAACCGTGCCACACAAAGGGGGCTACGCCGTCGAGCGGGCGCGGTGTGGAGGTGAAGTTCTGCAGGGGCGTGCGGTGCTTGCCCGACCAGTTCACGGTGTCTTCGTCCCAGAGCCGGCGCAGCAGGCTGTAGTTCTCGATGGCCAGCTCAATGCCGTCCTGGATGTTCTTGCCGAACCAGGGGTAGACGGGCGCGGTGTTGCCGCGGCCCATCACCAGGTCCACGCGGCCGTCCGCCAGGTGCTGGAGCATCGCAAAGTCTTCGGCGATCTTCACGGGGTCGTTGGTGGTGATCAGGGTGGTCGCGGTGGACAGGATGATTCGTTCCGTCTGCGCTGCGATGTAGGCCAGTGTGGTGGTGGGGGAGGAGGAGAAGAAGGGGCGGTTGTGGTGCTCGCCGATGGCGTAAACATCCATGCCGATCTCTTCGACCTTCTTGGCAATGGCCACGGACGCCTTGATGCGCTCGTGTTCCGTGGGCGTGCGGCCCGTGGTGGGATCAGTGGTGATGTCACTGACGCTAAAAACGCCGATCTGCATGGTGTGCCTTTCCGTTTTCCGAACTGCTCCGGGTCTTGTACCAGTGTAGCCGATTTAGATGCATTTGCATCTATCGCTTGATGTAACGTTCGGCACGCCGGGATATTCCCGCTCGGATAAACAGCAGTGCCCGTACCACCGGGGCGGCACGGGCACTGCTTAGGTCCAGGAACTGCGGTTCTTCAGGGGGCGGGCTATTCGGGCTCGCCGGCCGCAGCACGGCGGCCGGAAACCTTGGGGACCATGCCTGTAGTCCAGTCACGGAACTCTGCGTCGACGTCGTCCGCCGGACCGAAGTCGGGGCGTTCGTGCATCGCACGCAGCAGCGCCTTCTTCTCACGGCGCCCTTCCACCAGCCGGTACAGGACCGGCACCAGAACCAGCGTCAGCGCCGTCGAGGACACCAGGCCGCCGATGACCACCACCGCCAGGGGCTGGGAGATGAAACCGCCACCGCCGGTCAGGCCCAGCGCCATGGGTGTGAGCGCGAAAACCGTGGCCAGGGCGGTCATCAGGATGGGGCGGAGGCGCTGCCGTGCGCCGTGGGTGATGGCGTCTTCCACGTTCATTCCGGGCTGGCCCTCCCGGGGCTGCCGGTATTGGTTGATGAGGTCGATCAGGACGATCGCGTTGGTCACCACAATGCCCACCAGCATGAGCATGCCGATCAGCGACGGCAGGCCCAGCGGCACGCCGGTTGCCAGGAGCAGGGCGATTGCCCCCGTGGCTGCGAACGGGACGGACACCAGCAGGATGAGCGGCTGGATGAGCGACTTGAAGGCCGCCACCATGATCACGTACACAATGGCGATTGCTGCCAGCAGCGCCAGGCCCAGTTGCTGGAACGACTCGGTTTGCTGGGTGGTGGCGCCGCCAATCTCTGCGGTGACCCCTGGCGGGAGTTCAACCCCCTTCAGCCGGTTCTGCACCTCTGTGCTCACGGCGCCGAGATTGGCCCCCGACGGCGTCACCGACACCTTTGCGGTGCGCTGGCCGTTGCTGGCGGTGATGGAAACCGGGATATCCACTTGTTCCACGGAAGCGATGCTTCCCAGCGTCACTGCACCGGCGGAGGAAGGCAGCGGGATGTTCCGCACGGCGGCGACGCTTGTGAACCGTGTGCCCTCGCCGATCTGCACCGGGAAATCATTGGTGTCGATCCGCACTGTTCCGGCCGGCAACGGACTGATGGTTGCGGCCAGGACGCCGGCCACCTGCTCCTCGTTCAGACCGGCCGCGACCGCTTTGGCGCGGTCCACCTTGACCTGGACCACCGGCTGGCTGGCTGCAAGGTTCGTGGCAACCTCGGTGCTGCCCGGAACGCCTTCCATGGCCTTGACCATGGCATCGCTTGCGGTCCTGAGGTCTGCCGAATTGGCCGCCTTCAGGGTGATGTCCACCGTGGATGTGGTGCCGAATCCGCCTTGCTGGGATCCCACGGAGATCTTGCCGGCGTCACTGATCTTCGCCAGTTCGGTGCGTACGGTTTCCTGGAGCCGGGCCTGGTTGGCTTTCTCTTCGGTGACAACGGTGAACGATGAGTTTGAGGCGCCACTGGACGTGAGCGCCGTGAAGCCGGTCTGTGCGTTTCCGGACGTGACCTGGACGTCCTTGATGCCGTCGATGTCCCGCAGTACTTCCTCGACCTTCACGGCTGCCGCACTGGTGTCGGCGAGGCTGGTTCCGGCCGGCAGGACCTGGCGGACCGTCATGCTGTTCTCGCCGGAACGGCCCAGCAGATCGGTGGCGAGCAACGGTGTCATCGCCGCGGTCCCGCCGAGCACCAGGACTGCGGCAATGAGCGTCACCACCGGGTGTTTCTGTGTCTTGGTGAGGATGGGCAGGTAGCCGCGCTGCAGCAGGCTGCGCTGCTCCGCCTCGTGGGCCTTGGCTGCGGCTTCCCGCGCCGCTGCGGCGGACAGGACTGCCCCCGCCTTATCAGCCGGTGCCTTCAGGAACCAGTAGGCCAGAACGGGCACGATGGTCAGGGACACCAGCAGCGACGAGAGCAGCGCGATGGTCACCGTCAGGGCGAAGGGCCGGAAAAGCTCGCCGGCCAGTTCCCCGACGAACGCAATGGGAAGGAAGACCGCCACCGTGGTCAGCGTGGAAGCGGTGATGGCGCCGGCAACTTCGCGGATGGAGGTCAGGATGGCTGACAGTTTTGTCTCGCCGTAGCTGAGGTGCCGCTTGATGTTCTCGATCACCACAATCGAGTCGTCCACCACGCGTCCAATGGCGATGGTGAGCGCCCCGAGGGTCAGGATGTTCAGCGAGTATCCCGTCGCGGACAGGCCGATGAAGGTGATGAGCAGGGACAGCGGGATGGAAACGGCAGTCACCAGGGTGGACCGCACGGACATCAGGAACACCAGGATCACCGCGACGGCAAAGCCCAGGCCCAGCAGGCCTTCCGTGGTGAGGTCCTTGATCGACTTTTCGATGAACGGAGCCTGGTCGAACACCGGGGTGAACTTGGCGTTGGATCCCAGCTCAGCCTCAAGCTGCCCGATGGAGTCCTTTACTGCATGCGAGATCGCCACCGTGTCGCCCTCGGGCTTTTTGGTCACGGAGAGGGCCAGCGTTTCCTTGCCGTTCGTGCGGGTAATCGATGTGCGGACGTCATCCTTGATGCTCACGTCCGCGACGCTGCCGATGGTGGCGGCGTCTTTGGCGCCGCCAAGCGGCAGGGCCTTGATGGCGTCCAGGGAGTCCACCGGGCTGCCGATCTGCAGCGAGAGCGTCTTGCCCTGTTCCTCGATGGTGCCTGCCGGAACCAGTGCCCCGTTGTTCTTCAACGCATTGCTGATGGACTGGATGGTGGCGCCCTTGGCCGCCATGGCCTCGGGGCGGGGAAGGATCTGGATGTGCTGGCTGGCGCCGCCGGTGACGTCGGCCCCCCGGACACCGTCGAGCTTCTGAATCCGGGGGACGCTGAGCCGCTGCAGATCGGCGTTCAGTTCACTGAGCGGCTTGTCGGAAGAGACTGCCAGAAACACAATCGGGAAATCGCTGATGCTGCCTGCGATGGCCTGCGGCTGGACGTCGTCCGGCAGGGCGCGCTTGGCGTTGGAAATGGCGCGGTCGATCTGGTTCCGTGCCCGGTCCAGGTTTGAGCCGTACGTGAACACCATGGTGATCTGCGAAACGCCCGTCCGGGAGGTGGACGACGTCGACTCAAGCCCCTCGACACCGTTCAGCGCAGTCTCGAGGGGCCCGCTCACCTGCTTGTCTACTACCTCCGGCGACGCGCCGGGCATGGCCGAGATGACCGTGATCTGCGGAAACTCGATGGAGGGAATGAGTTCCTGCTTCAGCGAGGACATGGTGATCACGCCGAACACCGACGCGAAGACGGTGATCAGCGCGATCAGGGCCCTGTTTGCCAGCGATAGTTTTGCCAGCCGGTACATCTCATTGTCTCCTGGTGGGTTAACGGTCTTGTGGTTGGGGGTGGAACCTGCCGTAACCCGAACAGGGCTCAGCTGGAGGGTGCGTCTATGGCTTCCAGCTGGAGGGTCTTGGCGGTTTCCGCCTCCAGCTCTGCGGCCAGCTCCGGGTTGTCGTTGAGCTTGATGCCGTAGCCGGGCATCATTTCCTTGAGCTTGGACTGCCAGCCCTTGAAGTCCTTGGGGAAGGACTTCTGCAGGAGTTCGATCATGATGGGAACAGCCGTGGAGGCGCCGGGGGAAGCGCCAAGCAGCGCACCGATGGAACCGTCGCGCGCGGCGATCACTTCAGTGCCGAACTGGAGGACACCGCCCTTCTTCGGATCCTTCTTGATGATCTGAACACGCTGGCCGGCGGTGATGAGTTCCCAATCGCCGTCTTTTGCTTCGGGGTAGTACTCGCGCAGGGCCTCCACCTTGTCGCCGTGGCGCTTGGCCACCTCCTTGACGAGGTAGGCGGTCAGGTCCATATTGTCCTTCGCCACGGCAAGCATCGGGATGATGTTGCTGGGCCGGATGGACAGCGGGAGGTCCAGGTACGATCCGTTCTTCAGGAAGTTGGTGGAGAAGCCGGCGTACGGGCCGAACAGCAATGAACGCTTGCCGTTGACGTAGCGGGTGTCCAGGTGCGGAACCGACATGGGCGGAGCTCCCACGGACGCCTGGCCGTAGACCTTGGCGCTGTGCTGGGCGGCGAGTGCCTGGTCGGTGCAGCGGAAGAACTGGCCGGAGACCGGGAAACCGCCATAGCCCTTGCTCTCCGGAATTCCGGAGGCCTGCAGAAGGTGCAGGGCGCCGCCACCGGCACCGACAAACACGAACTTCGCGCGGATGTTGCCGTGTTCTCCGGACCCCTTGTGCTTGAGCGTCAGGTCCCATCCGCCGCCCGGGGCGCGGCGGATGCCGTTGACGTCGTGTCCGTAGTTGATCTCCACGCCGTTGTTGCCGAGGTAGGTGGTCAGCTCGCGGGTCAGGGCGCCGAAGTCGACGTCGGTTCCTTCGGCCGCGCGGGTGGCCGCAATCCTCTGCCTGGGGTCGCGGCCCTTGACGATCAGGGGCGCCCACTTGGCGATCTGCGCGTGGTCCTCGGAGTACTCCATGGAGCGGAAGAGGGTGTTCGGCTTCAGCGCTTCATACCGGGTCTTCAGGAAGTCCGCATTGGCGTCACCGATGACGAAGCTCATGTGCGGAACCGTGTTGATGAACCCCTTGGGGGACCCGATGAGCGAGTTGCTGACCAGGTGGGACCAGAACTGGCGGGACAGCTGGAACTGCTCGTTGATATGCAGCGCCTTGGAAGGATCAACCGAGCCGTCTTTGGCTGCGGGGGAGTAGTTGAGCTCACACAGTGCGGCGTGCCCTGTTCCTGCGTTGTTCCACGGGCCTGAGCTTTCCAGGCCGGCTTCGTCGAGCCGTTCGAACAGCGAGATGGTCCAGTTCGGTTCGAGCTGCTTGATGAACGCACCCAGCGTGGCGCTCATGATGCCGCCGCCAATCAGGACGACGTCGGCATGTTGGGTCTTGGATATGAAAGTCACAATCAGTCTCCGATAGCAGCGGCTCTGGCTGTCACAGAATATCCCCGAGCACCCCACTAACTGAAATTGGGGCGGTCCGTCAAGGTTTTAGCTCCACCTTTGTGAAAACCTCGTTTAATACCGGCGAGGCAGGGTACTTCAGCACCCGGTCGGAGAGGGCCAGCGCGGAAATGGGGAAAGCAATGGGGACGGCGGGGACCGATTCGGCGATCTGGGCGTTGATGGTGCGGTATTGCTCCGTCCGCTCCGCGCCCTCCGGCAAGCCGCGTGCCCGCGCGATCTTCGAGAAGACCTGTGGATCCTGGTAGCCGAATTCGCCGGTCTTCTCGCCGAACAGGGGACCCACGAAGTTGTCCGGATCGGCGTAGGAACCGTTCCAGCCGAGCAGATGCAGGGCGTGGTCCCCGGGCGACTGGACCTTTTGCAGGTATCCGTCCGACCACTCCACCGGCACCGGCTTGATGTTGAAGCCCACCGCGGTGAGTTGCTTGCTGAGCTCGGCATACACCTTTTCGGGCGTGGGAAGGTAGGGCCTGGTGACATTCAGGGGGTAATAGAACTTGAGTTCCTCGCCCTTGTACCCGGCTTCCTTCAGAAGCGCCTTGGCCTTGGCCGGATCATGGCCGAGGGAGGGGGCGTTGTTGTTGAACCCGCTGAGCTTGGGCGGGACGAACTGGGTCGCCTGGGCGGTGTTGTCGATAAAGAACCGGCGGATCAGCGTTTCCTTGTCCACGGCCAACTCGATGGCCTGGCGCACCTTGATGTTCTGCAGGATGGGAACTTCCTGGTTCATACCGAGATACATCACGGAGAACGGGTCGCGCTGGATGATCTGCTGTCCGCGTTTGACGAGCTGGTCGAAGTTGCCCACGGTGACGGCATCGTAGCCGTCGATCTTCCCGTCGAGGAGGGCCTGGAGCCTCGACTGCGGATGATCGTAGGTGACGAAGTTGATGGTGCCGATCTGGCCCTTGTCGCCCCAGTAGTCCTTGTTGCTGACCAGCTTGACGCTGGAATCCTGCCACGCTTCGAAGCTATAGGGGCCCGTGCCGACGGGATGGAGGGCATAGGCCGAGACCGGCTGGCCGTCGCGGGTCTGGCTGAGGTTGTCCGCCTTCTGTGCCGCCATGGCCGTAGGGGAGGACATGGCGAAAGCCGGGAGCGTCAGGGCCTGCAGGAACCCGGTGAACGGCTGGGTGAGGTCGATCCGGACATTCCCTGCGGAGACCGCAGTGCAGCCCTTGTAAATGGAGAGCGATGCCTGGTCTGCATAAGCCTTGAACACACCCTTGAACGAGGTCCCCGGGGCCTGCGTCCGCAGGCTCGCCGGGAAATTAAACCAACGGTTGAAGTTGGTACAGACGGCTGCTGCATCGAACGGTGTGCCGTCCTGGAAGGTGACACCTTCGCGGAGCTTGAAGGTGTAAGCGCGGCCCTCGTTTGATTCTGCCCATTCGGTGGCGAGCAGGGGGGTGGGCAGCCCTGTGGTCTGGTCCACTCCCACGAGGCCCTCGAGGACCTGGCGGGTGATCCGGTAGGACTCCACGTCTGACGCCAGCGCGGGATCGAGTCCCAGCGGCTGGGCTGCCGTGCCGAAAGTGAACGTCGCGGTCGGGTCGGACGTGCCGGCAGGGGCCGCGGAGGAGGACGCCGGTGCCGGAGCAGGCGTTCCTGTGCACGCGGCCAGCAGCAGCGACAGGATCCCCGCACCGATACTGGCTGCAATGCGGCGCGATTTACTGCTGGGCACTCGATGATCACCTCTGGGCGGCCGGAAGGTCCGCGGACAGCGGACCGGTCCCCAGTCTAATTGACCGATCCTGGACACTTGCCGGATGCGCGCCGTGCTGCCGGCGGGGCGTGCGGGGAGCAAAACGGGACCCGCACCGGACGGTGCGGGTCTCGTTTTCTCCGGGGTCGGTCCAGAGAGTCAGGCTGGAGCCGCAGCAGGAGCGTTGGTGGTTGCCTACTTCGGCATCAGGACGGAGTCCACCAGGTAGACCGTGGCGTTGGCGGTCTTGACCCCGCCGCAGATGACGCTGGCGTCGTCGACCTTCAGCGCATCCTTGGTGCCCGTGACGGTGACGGAGCCGCCCTGGACGGTCTTGTGGGTTCCCACAATGTTGTCAGGGGTGATCTGGCCGGGAACCACGTGGTAGGTCAGGATCTTGCTCAGCAGGGCGTCGTCGGTCTTGAGCGTTTCGATCGTGGCTGCGTCGATCTTGGCGAACGCGTCATCCACCGGTGCGAAGACCGTGAATTCACTGCCATTGAGCGTATCCACGAGGTTGACCTTGGGGTTGAGCTTGCCGGAGACCGCTGCCGTGAGGGTGGTCAGGAGCGGGTTGTTGGAAGCGGCAACCGCAACCGGATCGAGGGCCATTCCCGCTACCGATCCTGCGCCGCTGGGGACCTTCTCTGCGTAGCCTGCGCAGCCGGGGCCCACCAGGTTGGCGGCGGGATCCATGGCGGCCGCGGAGCTGGCTGACGGTGACGGGGCCATGCTTGAAGCGGCCGGCGTGGAAGCCGGTGCGGAGGAGCTGCTGGCCGTGGTGGCAGATCCGCCGCATGCGGTCAGGCTCAGCAGAGCTGCAGCTGCAACACCTGCAACGGTGAAAGTTGTGCGCTTGAATGACTGCATTTCGATTCTCCTTGTTAGTGCCGATCATTGCCTGCGGCGAACGACTTCTTCGATCACTGCTCTGGCTGTTTCCGACTGCGGGCACCGACCCTAGGTTGGTGTCTCAATGGGTATTCGGCTGTTCGGCAGGAAAGGATGGGTGAACCGGGAAATCTTTTTTCGAGGTCTTCTTCAGGCACTGGAGCAGGTTGTTAAACGAAGGAATCCCGGACCGTGAGGCCCGGGATTCCGAGGATCGTGCAGCTGTGCGCAAGGGGGGACTTGAACCCCCACGCCCGAAGGCACAGGAACCTAAATCCTGCGTGTCTGCCAATTTCACCACTCGCGCGCGGCGCCGCCGTGCTTGCTTTTCCTGCTGTCCCTGGGAAAGCGGGAAACGTTCGACGGCGGATTCCAGGCTCCAGTGTACCTGCCGGGGGCGCCTTCCGCTTGAGCAGTGGCAGGCCGTGCCCGCTGGTGCCGGACTGGATTCCTAGGCCAGGCCAAGGTCCCGGCGGAGCTTTGCCACGTGGCCGGTGGCCCGCACGTTGTACTGTGCGACGGCCACTTCGCCGTCCGGATCCACAACGACCGTGGACCGGATGAGCCCCTCATAAGTCCGCCCGTAGTTCTTCTTCTCTCCCCACGCGCCGTAAGCCTCGGCCACGGCGTGGTCCTCGTCGGACAACAGCGGGAAGGTCAGGCCTTCCTTCTCTGCGAACGCGGCGAGCTTTCCGAGGGGATCGGGCGAGACGCCCAGGACGTCATAGCCTTCCCTCTGCAGGGAGCCAAGGGTGTCGCGGAAGTCGCACGCTTCCTTGGTGCAGCCGGGCGTCGACGCTGCCGGGTAGAAGTACACGATGGTGCTCCGGCCCCGGTAGTCCTTCAGGCTGACGTCCTTCCCTGTGGAATCTTTCAGCGTAAAGTCCGGTGCGGGAGTGCCGGGAGTAAGTCGTTCAGCCAAGGTTTTCTCCTTAGGAATGTTCTGGACATTCAAGCTTAGTAAGCGGGGGAGCGAGGGACGAATCCCACGCTGGCTATACTAAGTTGTATGCCTGATATGGATCGCTGGCCCACTGGGCGCCTTTTGTCCACCGCGGCACGTCTCGTGGAACACTCCTGGAATGAGAAGCTGGGAGCCATTGGGCTCACCCATGCCGGGGTGATCGCCATGGAAGTCCTTGCCCTCAACGGGCCCATGACACAGGCACAGCTGGCTCAGTTGGTCCGCGTTCAAGCGCAGACCATGGGCAAGACCCTTAGCCGGCTCGAAGTGCATGGGCACATCCGCCGTGAACGCAGCACGTCCGACCGTCGGAGCCACGTGGTGTCCCTGACCGAGCGCGGGGTGGAGGCTGTAGCCGCCGCAGCCGATATGGAACGAACCGTACTGGCCGCTGCGTCGATCGACCCGGACGTTCTCCGCCAGGAGCTGCAGGCCGTCGTGACTGTCCTGGCCAGCCGCTTTTCCTCGCCTGAGACCAAAGCAATCGTGGCAAGTGCCGAGTCCGGCCTCACCGTGGACGCAAACAGCGTTAACTGACGGCCCGCCGCGCCTGACCGGCCCCCACAGCGGCTGGCAGGACCTGAGCCGGGGTTTCCTCCTACCCCAGAAGCCGGACGGCGATCGCCTCCAGCGCCTGGAGATCCCAGTCCTTGTTCAAGGGCCCCAGTTTGGCCTGCAGAACGGCCATCACGCCCATCTCCAGCAACGCCTGAAGAGCCGAACCGGGGTTTTCGCTGAATTCCAGGCTGCTCTCCAGTGCCGCCAGCGCGCCTGCGTCACTCGACGGAACCGGCAGGGAAGCTGCCATGGCGGCGCCAATGGCCTCGGCATCGGCCTCAATCGTGCCAGTCACAGTAAACCGAAACACAGCCATGGTTTGCCTCTCCCACACCTAGTCGTGACGCCACTCTATCCAGTGCGGCGCGGGTATTCCGATGCATAGGGTGAATTTTTCCCAAAGATATGCCCAGGCTCCGGGACCGGCGCATGCGGCTGTGGAGGATTCCCGGTGCCCGTGTCCGTGGCCGTGGGGAGATTTCCGGGCAAGACAAAACCCCGCCTTCATGGCTTGTGGCCAGTGAAGACGGGGTTTCTGTGGTGCACCCCCCGGGACTCGAACCCGGAACCCATTGATTAAGAGTCAATTGCTCTGCCAGTTGAGCTAGAGGTGCAGCTGTTGTTTTGGCTCTTCCCGGGGGCTTTTGTTTCCCTCGTTCATCTCCGCAACGACATGAAACTCTACACGAGATTTTGCGCAGTGTGAAATCGGCGGCTGTTTCACTCTCCAGCTCTTCCGGGAGGGGCCAAAATCAGCGCGGAATCAGGGTTTTGGTTGTTGGTGAGCATCCACAAAGTGCCGTCCGGGGCAAGGGAAACGTCGCGGATCCGGCCGAACTTAGCTGTGAAATGGCTCACAGGATTGCCCGCATTTTCACCGTCGAGGGGGACAGCCCAGAGCCGCTGGCCCCGGAGTGCCCCGAGATATGCCGTGGAGCCGACGATCTCGAGCCCACTCGGGGAAGAATCCGCGGTGGACGGCCAGACCACCTTGGCATCGATGAAGCCCGGCCTGCCGGGCGCCCCGGTGACCTCCGGCCAGCCGTAATTGCCGCCCGGCTGGATCAGGTTCAGCTCGTCGTCCACGGTTGGCCCGAATTCGCTGGCCCACAGCCTCCCGGCGTCATCCCAGTCCAGGCCCTGCACGTTCCGGTGGCCGAGGCTATAGACCGGGTTGTCACCAAACGGGTTCCCCGGGGCAGGCCGGCCTTCAGCAGTGATCCGGAGAATTTTCCCGCCGAGCGCGTTCGGATCCTGTGGCTGGTCCCGGCGTTGCGAGTCACCGGTTCCCACATAGAGGCTCCCGTCCGGTCCGAAACGTATGCGGCCTCCGTTGTGGGTGGAAGCCTTGGGGATGCCGGAGAAGATGGTCTGCGGCGGGCCGAGCGTCAGTGGGCCCCCGGGTGCGGCCTCACTGAGGGTGAGCCGGGCAATCCTGTTGTCTGTCCTGGCAGTGAAATAGGCGAACAGCGACTTGTCCGAAGCATAGTTTGGTGACACCGCCAGGCCCAGGAGGCCGCCTTCACCTCCGGGAACAACCCCCGGGATGCTGCCAAGCACCGTTATTCTGCCGTCCCTGACCGCTTTGAGGTCGCCGCTGTCACGTTCAGAAATGACGGCTGTGCCATCGGGCAGGAACACCACGGACCAAGGCAGCCGCAGCCCTTCCACCGTCCGGAGGACCCGGGGTTCGCGCGCCGCGTCGGTGCCGCCCGTGACTGGACCGGCGTTGCCCGTGACTGGACCGGCGTTGCCCGCGGGACCGCCGCTGCCGCCGCCGGTGCAGGCGGCCAACGCCAGCGTCCACGCAAGGGCAGAGGCAGCACGCATAAGGTGGCGTCCAAGCGTGGATGTGCTCCTTGGCCGCTTCACAGGGACACCGGCTTCATAAGTACACCGGTCCTATTGTCTGGGGGCCTAGTGCCGGCTCCGGCGCGGGGCGCGGAACCCTGCCGCTTCGGCGTGGGCGGCCGACTCGAACCAGACTTCGGCAGTGGTTTCTTCGTAGGAGGGGCTGGTTTCATCGTGGTAGATCATTGTTTGCGCATTGCCCTTGACCGTGTAGCCGTCGGGTCCGCTGCCGTCGGGTCCCGGTGCTGCTGAGCCCTCCCCATAGGGCTTGTCCGCTGCCAGGTGTCCTGCCGGCTCCGCCGCATGGCTTGCGGCTGCCTCCGTGGCAGCCGATGAGGCGGCCGCCTGCATTGTCTCTGCATCCCCTTCGGAGAGGACGCCGGCGCCGCTCACGGCGGCCGGAGCGGTTGCGCCGGCGGGCGGAGCGGTTGCGCCGGCGGGCGGAGCGGTTGCGCCGGCGGGCGGCAGTCCGGCGTCGGCTCCGGAATCCCCAATGCCTGAATCCTTGACGCCTGCGTGCCTGATGCCTGCGTCGCTGACGGCCGTGTCCTGGGCGTCTTCCGCCGCTGCGGATTCGGCGCCGGGAAGCGTGGGCGCGTGGGGCTCCGTGTACTCAGGGTGGTGCACCGGAACCTGATGTCCGGCCGCGGCGGGCGACGTTTGTCCGGCGGGAGTCTCCCCGGCCACTGATTCCTTGGCCGGAGACTCGGAAATATGCGCCTGGGCCGCGTGCGGGGTGCTGCCCGCCTCGGACCACTGCGCCTCCCACTCGGCCTTGTCCTCCACCTTGCCGGCAGCCGGCACTGCGGTAGCTGCCGTTGTGTCCTCGTCCCAGTCATCCACGTCGCCGCCGGCCGGAGCAGCGTTTGCTGCCGGGGAACCTGCGGGTCCGGGGCTCGACAGTGCGGAGGTCGACGGCGCGGCCTGGGCGCCCTGGCTAAAGCCTGCCGCGCCCGGCATTCCGGCCGTGGCTGCGGCGTCTGCTGACGGTGCAGCACCGCCACCGGCGGGGGCGGCACTCGCAGGGCGGTCGACGGCGGGCTGCGCTGCCCGTGGAGAGGACGCGCCGGAACCGGAGGAGGCGGGTGTTCCGGTGGTGTTCCCTGAACTGTTTCGGTTCAGGAGCCACCACACGACTCCGACGATTACAACGATGACGATGACCCAGATAATCCAGTCCATAGCAGTGCCCTTCTGTACACAAGGCAAGGTTTGCCGTTGCTTGACGTTACGTCGGTGCGATCAGGGCTGTAAAGGCTCAGAGCGGCCGGCCGCGCTGCACGAAGTCCGCCATAAATTCATGGAAGTCCGCGGCATCGTGGGCCTGTTCGATGCTCCGGAGCCGGCGGACGGCACGCTCATCCGGACTTCCGTTCGGCGAAGCGAGGGGCATGGTGTTTTCCACTCCGAAGCGGAAAGCTTTTCCCGTGCTTGCCGCCACTTCGTAGCCGCCCAGGGAAGACCGCACGGCGGGGAGCCGGCGTGCGCGGGCAAGGTTGGTCATATTGATCGCCACCGGCACCCCGGTAGCCGCCAGGGACTTTTCGTCGAAAGGGGCCACGATAACCTCGGCCGGATGCCAGCGGTAGCCGATCACAAAATTCCGCCGCCGCGGGGGAGCCCAGCCCCTCGCTGCGGCTCCCGGGACCTCAAAGCTGTTGGAGCCGCAGACGAGGTTGTAGTCGCCATAGTTGGGTATCTGGCGGTCGAACACGGCCCGGAGCGTTGCTTTGAGCTCCTCGCTGGCGGGCGCGGAAGCAGGGGGTCCCGGAGTGGGGCCGGTTGCCGGGCTGGCGGCGTCGGGGTTGATCGGCGGGGGCTTGCTGTTCACGGTGAAGTCCTGATGGTCGGCCGGCAGGGTGGCTCGCACGCTACCAGACCCTGCGCATGGCGGCGTGTCACACCCCGGCGAGCGACGGCACCGTCCTGACGAGCGCCGTCCTGTAGCCTCGCCTCATGGATTTGAAACGCCTCCGGATTCTCCGTGAACTCTCGGACCGGGGCACAGTAGGCGCCACCGCCGAAGCGATGGAGGTAACGCCGTCGGCCGTCTCGCAGCAGCTCAAGACGCTGCAGGACGAACTGGGTGTGGTCCTGGTTGAAAAGTCCGGCAGGGGAGTGCGCCTGACGGAAGCGGGGCGGGCCATGGCGGCAGCGGCGGCCGATGTTTCCACGGCCATGGCGCGCGCCGAAGCCACCATTGACACCTACCGGCGGGGCTGGCAAACGCATGTCAAAGCGGCTTTCTTCCCAAGCGCGGCGGAAATGTTCCTCCCCGGCCTCCTGCACCGCGTCAAGGCGGTGGAGGGCCTAAGGTTCGAGGCCTGCTTTGAGGACCCGGGCGTTGCCGGGTTCGCTGCCCTGGCCGCCGATTACGACATTGTGCTGGCCCACAGTGTGGATGGTCCCGATGTTTTTGCCCGGCAGGGGCTGGTGGTGGTTCCGCTCCTGAACGAACCGCTGGACGTGGCCGTGCCCGCGGGGCACGTGCTGGCGGCAAAGCCTTCGCTAACCGCCCGCGATGTGGTGGGGTTTCCGTGGATGGGCGTCCCGGAAGGCTTTCCGTTCGACACGGTGCTGCGCCAGATCGAGGTCCAAGCAGGTTCCCCGGCGGTCCGCGCGCAATTGTTTCCGGACCTTCGTGTCCTGGAGGCCCTTGTCAGTGCCGGCCACGGATTGAGCCTGCTGCCGCGGTACACGGCCCTGGGAAACCAGGAACGCGGCTTCGTCCTGCGTCCCTTGCTCGGAGTCACTGCCCGCCGGAGCATCGTGGCGCTGGCACGTCCGGACGTGGCGGCCCGCACCACCATCGCCCAGGTTTTGTCCATGCTCGAGGCCGAGGCGGCGACCATCGACGCGGCGGGGCCACGTGACGGCTGACACATTTCCGGGCAGGCGCGCAGCGTCCATCTCATTATCTGAGACGAGAGTCCACTATTTGATCGAAATATTCCCGGTTTTCGGCTTAACGGTCCGCTCCGGGTCGTTGGCGCCCATCATTGCGCCATAGACTTTGACCCATGAGTGAGGACACCCAAACCGCGACAGAAAACAAGCCGGACATCAAGCCCCGCAGCCGGGTCGTAACCGATGGAATCCACGCCGCGCCCGCGCGTGGAATGTTCCGGGCGGTCGGCATGGGCGACGACGACTTTGCGAAGCCCCAGATTGGCGTGGCAAGTTCCTGGAACGAGATCACTCCCTGCAACCTTTCCCTGAACCGGCTGGCCCAGGGCGCCAAGGAAGGCGTCCACGCCGGCGGCGGTTTCCCCATGCAGTTCGGCACCATCTCCGTCTCGGACGGCATTTCGATGGGCCACGAAGGCATGCACTTCTCCCTGGTGTCCCGCGAAGTCATCGCCGACTCCGTGGAAACCGTGATGCAGGCCGAGCGCATTGACGGCTCGGTGCTCCTGGCCGGCTGCGACAAGTCCCTGCCTGGAATGCTGATGGCGGCCGCGCGCCTGGACCTCGCCAGCGTGTTCCTCTACGCCGGCTCCATCATGCCCGGCTGGGTCAAGCTGGAAGACGGCTCCGAAAAGGAAGTCACCCTCATCGACGCCTTCGAGGCCGTGGGCGCCTGCGCCGCCGGCAAGATGAGCAGGGGGGACCTGGACCGCATCGAACGCGCCATCTGCCCGGGCGAAGGCGCCTGCGGCGGCATGTACACGGCCAACACCATGGCCTGCATCGGCGAAGCCCTGGGCATGTCCCTGCCGGGCTCCGCAGCCCCGCCCTCGGCAGACCGCCGTCGTGACGAGTTCGCACGCAAGTCCGGCGAGGCAGTAGTGAACCTGCTCCGCCTCGGAATCACCGCGCGCGACATCATGACCAAGAAGGCGTTCGAGAACGCCATCGCCGTGACCATGGCCTTCGGCGGCTCCACCAACGCCGTCCTGCACCTGCTTGCCATCGCCCGCGAAGCTGAAGTGGAATTAACGCTTGAGGACTTCAACCGCATCGGCGACAAGATCCCGCACCTGGGCGACCTGAAGCCGTTCGGCCGTTACGTGATGACCGACGTTGACAAGATCGGCGGCGTCCCGGTCATCATGAAGGCACTGCTCGACGCCGGGCTGCTGCACGGCGACTGCCTTACCGTCACCGGAAAAACCGTCGCGGAGAACCTGTCCGCGATCAACCCGCCGGACCTGGACGGCAAGATCCTGCGCGCGCTGGACAACCCGATCCACAAGACCGGCGGCATCACCATCCTGCACGGTTCCATGGCCCCTGAAGGTGCCGTGGTGAAGAGCGCCGGTTTCGACGCCGACGTCTTCGAAGGGACCGCCCGCGTCTTCGAACGCGAGCAGGGCGCACTCGACGCGCTGGACAACGGCCAGATCCAGAAGGGCGACGTCGTTGTCATTCGCTACGAAGGCCCCAAGGGCGGCCCCGGAATGCGCGAGATGCTCGCCATCACCGGCGCCATCAAGGGCGCGGGGCTCGGCAAGGACGTCCTGCTCCTGACGGACGGCCGCTTCTCCGGCGGGACCACCGGCCTGTGCATCGGCCACGTCGCCCCTGAAGCAGTCGACGGCGGCCCGATCGCGTTCGTCAAGGACGGCGACAGGATCCGCGTCGACATCGCCGGCCGCACCTTCGACCTGCTGGTGGACGAGGCCGAACTCGAAAACCGCAAGATCGGCTGGGAGCCGCTCCCGGCGAAGTTCACGAAGGGCGTCCTGGCCAAGTACGCCAAGCTCGTGCACAGCGCCTCTACCGGCGCATACTGCGGATAGCAACCCGCAGCCGCGCCGACCCAACTGACTGGCAGTTAACGTCGCCAAACACGCTTTTCGGAGCGTTAACTGCGAGTCAGTTGGGGATGGCGCTCAATCCGTGGACAATGGAGTCCATATAGTGAGACGGGGATGTGTGTCGTTGACACCCGTCTCACTTAGAGGGAAAACTGAACGCATGATCGCATTCGTTACCGTCGGCACCGCTCTGGGTGTATCCGTCGTCCTTACCAAGCGCGTGGCTCAATAGCCCGACTGGTAACGAACCGTCACGCGCAACCCCTCGAAGAGCCGCCAGGCTGAGGGGTTTTTTTATTTGTTTCAGATATTGCACCCGTCATGAGAACCACCCGCTAATGAAGATCCACAAAGGAAGAGTCCGATGAGCAAAGGATCGCCGATCAGCCCCTCGCTGATGGCTACAAAGTCCGCTGGAGCCCCCAAGGCTCCGGAACGCGCCGACCGCACGGCCGATGCCGGCGTCGAGCACGCTGCTGCTGTCTCTCCTGTCCTTGGACCGAACAACGTCGTACCCCCGACGGTGATGACCGGTTCACAAGCTATTGTCCGCTCGCTCGAAGAACTCGGCGTGGACGATATTTTTGGTTTGCCCGGTGGCGCGATCCTGCCCACCTATGACCCCTTGATGGCCTCGAGCATGAATCACGTGCTGGTCCGTCACGAACAGGGAGCCGGCCACGCCGCGCAAGGCTACGCCATGGTTACCGGGCGGGTTGGCGTTTGTATTGCCACCTCGGGTCCCGGGGCCACCAACCTCGTTACCGCCATCATGGATGCGCACATGGACTCCGTGCCGCTCGTTGCGATCACCGGCCAGGTGTCCAGCGGAGTCATTGGTACGGACGCTTTCCAGGAAGCGGACATCGTGGGCATCACCATGCCTATCACCAAGCACTCGTTCCTGGTGACCGACCCCAACGACATCCCGCATGTCATGGCGGAAGCGTTCCACCTGGCTTCGACGGGCCGGCCAGGCCCGGTGCTGGTGGATGTCGCCAAGGATGCCCAGCAAGGCCAGATGACCTTCTCCTGGCCGCCCAAGATCGACCTTCCCGGCTACCGCCCGGTGCTTCGCGGCCACAACAAGCAGGTTCGCGAAGCAGCGAAGCTGATTGCCGCGGCCAGCAAGCCCGTTCTCTACGTCGGCGGCGGCGTTGTGAAGGCCCACGCTTCCGCTGAGCTGCGGGAACTGGCCGAAATCACCGGCGCGCCCGTGGTCACCACCCTGATGGCCCGGGGCGTGTTCCCCGACTCTCACCCGCAGCACGTCGGCATGCCCGGCATGCACGGCACGGTCTCCGCCGTGACCGCACTGCAGCAGTCCGACCTCCTGATCACGCTGGGCGCCCGTTTCGACGACCGGGTGACCGGCGTCCTGAAGACGTTCGCGCCGAATGCGAAGGTGATCCACGCGGACATCGATCCGGCCGAGATCTCCAAGAACCGCACGGCCGACGTTCCGATCGTGGGCTCCGTCAAGGAGATCATCCCGGAGCTCACCGAAGCCGTGAAGACGCAGTTCGCTGCTTCCGGCAAGCCGGACCTGGAGAACTGGTGGACGTTCCTCAACAACCTGAAGGAAACGTATCCGCTGGGCTGGACCGAGCCGGAGGACGGCCTCACCGCACCGCAGCGCGTCATTGAGCGCATCGGTGCCCTGACCGGCCCCGAGGGAATCTACGTTGCCGGAGTTGGCCAGCACCAGATGTGGGCGGCGCAGTTCATCAAGTACGAACGCCCCCACGCCTGGCTGAACTCAGGCGGAGCCGGCACCATGGGCTACGCGGTCCCCGCGGCCATGGGTGCCAAAGTGGGTGCGCCCGACCGCGTAGTCTGGGCCATCGACGGCGACGGCTGCTTCCAGATGACCAACCAGGAACTGGCCACATGCGCCATCAACAAAATCCCCATCAAGGTTGCCGTCATCAACAACTCCTCTCTGGGCATGGTGCGCCAGTGGCAGACGCTCTTCTACGAAGGCCGCTACTCGAACACCGACCTGAACACCGGCCACCAAACGGTCCGCATCCCGGACTTCGTGAAACTGGGCGAGGCCTACGGCTGCGCGTCCTTCCGGTGCGAGCGCGCCGAGGACATCGACGCCACCATCCAGAAAGCCCTTGAAATCAATGACCGCCCCGTGGTTATCGACTTCGTGGTGAGCCCGGACTCCATGGTGTGGCCGATGGTGCCTGCCGGAGTGAGCAATGACCAGATCCAGGTCGCCCGCAATATGACCCCGGAATGGGAAGAGGAGGACTGATCATGACCCGCCACACGCTGTCCGTTCTGGTCGAAGACAAACCCGGTGTGCTGACCCGGGTCGCGAGCCTCTTCGCTCGCCGTGCCTTCAACATCAATTCCCTGGCCGTCGGCCCGACGGAAGTTCCGGGCATGTCCCGGATGACCGTCGTCGTCGACGCCGACGGTGACCTGATCGAACAGGTCACCAAGCAGTTGAACAAACTCATCAACGTGATCAAGATTGTTGAACTCACCTCAGAATCTTCCGTACAGCGAGACCACATCCTGGTCAAGGTACGTGCGGATGCCGCAACACGCCTGCAGGTGACCCAGGCTGCAGACCTGTTCCGCGCCTCAGTGGTCGACGTCTCCACAGACTCGGTGGTCATTGAAGCAACCGGCCATCCCGAAAAGCTCACCGCGCTGCTGTCAGTGCTGGAGCCCTTCGGCATCCGCGAAATTGTGCAGTCAGGCACCCTTGCCGTTGGACGGGGATCCCGCTCCATGAGTGACAGGGCACTACGCTCCGCGTAGTACCGCAGCACCACAGACTATTTACACCAGAGAATCCACTCAAAAGGAGTTACGCAAGTGACTGAAATGTTCTACGACGACGACGCAGACCTCTCCATCATCCAGGGCCGCAAGGTAGCCATCGTCGGCTACGGCTCGCAGGGCCACGCCCACGCCCTGAACCTGCGCGACTCCGGTGTCGAGGTGACGATCGCCCTCAAGGAGGGCTCGGCCTCGATCGCCAAGGCCCAGGATGCCGGCTTCACGGTCAAGAACGTCGCCGACGCCGCCGAATGGGCAGACGTCATCATGATCCTGGCACCGGACCAGCACCAGCGCTCGATCTACAACGACTCCATCAAGGACAAGCTGACCCCCGGCAAGGCCCTGGCCTTCGCGCACGGGTTCAACATCCGCTTCGGCTACATCCAGGCACCGGAGGGCGTTGACGTCATCCTGATCGCCCCCAAGGCTCCCGGCCACACTGTGCGCCGTGAATTCGAAGCCGGCCGCGGTATCCCGGACATCATCGCCGTCGAGCAGGACGCCACCGGCGCAGCCTGGGACCTCGCGAAGTCCTACGCCAAGGCCATCGGCGGCACCCGCGCCGGCGTCATCAAGACCACGTTCACCGAAGAGACCGAAACCGACCTCTTCGGCGAGCAGGCCGTGCTCTGCGGCGGTGTCTCCCAGCTGGTCCAGTACGGCTTCGAGACCCTCACCGAGGCCGGCTACCAGCCCCAGATCGCCTACTTCGAGGTTCTGCACGAGCTCAAGCTCATCGTTGACCTCATGTGGGAAGGCGGCATCGCCAAGCAGCGCTGGAGCGTTTCCGACACCGCAGAGTACGGCGACTACGTTTCCGGCCCGCGCGTCATCACCCCCGAGGTGAAGGAAAACATGAAGGCTGTCCTTGCCGACATCCAGAACGGCGCGTTCGCCAAGCGCTTCATCGAGGACCAGGACAATGGCGGAGTCGAGTTCAAGGCGCTGCGGGCCAAGGCGGAGCAGCACCCCATCGAGAGCGTTGGCCGCGAACTGCGCGGTCTGTTCTCCTGGCAGCAGCAGGACGAGGACTACGTAGAGGGCTCGGCAGCCCGCTAAGGCTGCCCTTAAGGACTCTCGGAAGTCACCAGTGAGGCCGGGTTCACACTTAACAATGTGAGCCCGGCCTTTCCGTCAGCCTAGACTTGATTTATCCCCCGGACTGCAACGCAGAGGATCAGCCGTGTCAAAACCCGTAGTACTGCTCGCCGAAGAACTTTCACCCGCCACAGTCGAGGCCCTGGGCCCGGACTTTGAAATCCGCCAGACCGATGGCGCCGACCGTTCCCAGCTGCTCTCGGCGATCGCGGATGTTGACGCAATCCTGGTTCGCTCCGCCACGCAGGTGGACGCCGAGGCCATCGCGGCGGCCAAGAACCTCAAGGTTATTGCCCGCGCAGGAGTCGGACTCGACAACGTCGACATCAAGGCTGCCACGCAGGCCGGTGTCATGGTGGTCAACGCACCGACGTCGAACATCGTTTCCGCTGCCGAACTGACCGTAGGCCACATCCTGAGCCTCGCGCGCCACATTCCGCAGGCCAGCGCCGCGCTCAAGGACGGCGAATGGAAGCGCTCCAAGTACACGGGCATTGAACTCTACGAGAAGAAGATCGGCATCATCGGCCTGGGCCGCATCGGCGCCCTCGTGGCCGCACGCCTGAAGGGTTTCGACACCAAGATCCTGGCCTACGATCCCTACATCACCTCCGCCCGCGCCGCCCAGCTGGGCGTGCAGCTGGTCACCCTGGACGAGCTGCTGGCGCAGTCCGACTTCATCACCATCCACATGCCCAAGACGCCTGAGACGGTGGGCATGCTGGGCGCTGAGGCATTCAAGAAGATGAAGAAGACCGCCTACGTCATCAACGTGGCCCGCGGCGGCCTGGTGGACGAGGAAGCCCTCCACGCCGCCCTGAAGGACGGCGAAATCGCCGGCGCCGGCGTTGACGTGTTCGTCAAGGAACCCAGCACCGACCTGCCGTTCTTCGAGATGGACAACGTGGTGGTGACCCCGCACCTGGGCGCATCCACCGACGAAGCCCAGGAAAAGGCCGGCGTCTCCGTGGCGAAGTCGGTTCGCCTTGCCCTGGCCGGCGAACTGGTCCCCGACGCAGTCAACGTTGCCGGCGGCGTCATTGCCCCGGACGTGCGCCCGGGCATCCCGCTGATTGAGAAGCTGGGCCGCATTTTCACCGCGCTGACCCACGCGTCCCTAACGCAGTTCGACGTCGAAGTTGCCGGTGAGATCTCCTCCCTCGACGTCAAGGTGCTGGAACTGGCTGCACTCAAGGGCATCTTCGCCGACGTCGTGACCGAACAGGTCTCCTACGTCAACGCCCCCGTCATTGCAGAGCAGCGCGGCATCAACGTCCGCCTCATCACCACTCCCGAAACAGAGTCCTACCGCAACCTGCTGACGCTGCGCGGTGCCCTCAGCGACGGCAGCCAGATCTCCGTGGCCGGAACCCTGACGGGGCCCAAGCAGATCCAGAAGCTCGTGGGGGTCAACGGCTACGAGGTGGAAATTCCCATCAGCGAGCACCTTGTGGTGGTGTCCTATGCGGACCGTCCCGGCGTGATCGGTACCATCGGCCACATCCTGGGCATGAACAACATCAACATCGCCGGCATGCAGGTTGCACGCCAGGCGGAGGGCGGCCAGGTCCTGGCGCTCCTGACCATCGACAGCTCGGTTCCGCAGCAGGTCCTTGACGCAATCAAGGCCGGCATCGGTGCCGAGATGGTCCGGGAAGTCGACCTCGAGGACTGACTACCCGCCTATTCGGTGAACTTCACGTGACAGAGGTTAACTTCTGCCACGTATGATTGGCCGGTCTGCGTACAATGGCTGGGTCCGATTTTCGGATCCGGCCGGCAGACCGGCCATTATTTTTTGCACATCCGGCAGGGGACGCCTTCACATCCATTAGGTGTGGACTGAGGTGTGCGCTCACGCAATCCAGCTTTTCAGGGAGCCCAATGAACGCCGTCCAGAGGTTCATCAGAAGCCGAGTGCTTTTGCTGACCGCGGCCATCTTGATCGTCGCCATGTGCCTGTCCGTCCTCGTCCAGGGCCAGTCGCAGGCGGCGCTCAACCGAACAGTCGACCAGAATTCCCGCGGACTCTATGACATCCTCGTCCAGGCGAAAGCGGGTTCCG
Source organism: Arthrobacter sp. SPG23 (assembly GCF_000876655.1). Lineage (GTDB taxonomy): Bacteria > Actinomycetota > Actinomycetes > Actinomycetales > Micrococcaceae > Arthrobacter. Next base: position 5,833 of record NZ_JYCN01000020.1, on the reverse strand, counting down.
GCGGAGCCCTCATGCAGCCGGAAATCGCCAACGGCCAGGGCGGCATCAGCTTCGACCAGCTGGACAGCATCCGCAAGCTCTCCGGTACGTCGGTGGCCGCCCCCATCAGCCTCGTGTCACGGGTGTCGCAGAACCTCGAATCCCCGCGGCTCGATGCCATGGACTACCTGGGATTCAACGCCGGACTTGTGGGGACGGCGACCGCCGGGGAGCCCGGCGGAACCGACCCCAGCAAGTGGCCGGCGGCGGAATCTGTCCTCACCGATGCGGCCAAGAAATACCGGCTGACAGCCAGCGCCGTAAGCTCGGACGGGCAGTCGGAACAGACCCTGTTCAAGTCCATGGCTGAGGGTTCCCTCGGCAAGGCCAGGCTCATCGAGGAGCAGACCGCCGGCGGCAAGAGCATCCGCATCGCGGGCGCCGAAGGGGAAACCGGCATCAAATTCCCGGCTCCCGCGGGCGGTTCCGAGCACAACCTCTTCAATCTTTCGGTGTCGCTTCCGCTGGCACCGCAGGTGACCGAGTCCGTGGTCGCCGTCGACCCCGTCTCCGAGCGTGCCCTGCTGGGTTCTGCCGGCGACTTCCTGGCACCGCTCGAAAAGGCGCCGCCGGCGGACGCGCGGAACGCCGGCGCCATCGGCCGGCATTTCGAGAGCCTGTTCACCTCGGGAATCAGCATGAAGGAGCTCGAGGACGGACCTGACTTCCTCGGCGTCAAGCTGAAGTACTGGGCGCCCCTGATGACCCAGTACCAGCAGGCAAAGCGCAACGGCCAGCTCACCGCCGATTCCCAGGCCATCCCGCTGATCGTCCGCTCCGGTACCTCCCTGGACCTCAAGTACTCGGTGAAGATCGAAGAAATCGACGACTCCGGAAACGTCGTCAAGGACGTCGGCATGGTGACGCGGTCGCTGGACAAGGACTACCTGCCGTTCGTTTCCAAGTCCCCGTTCTCGCTCTCCTGGCCGGGCTCGCAGGACTACTCCCAGCTGCTGGGGAACACCGGAAACTTCAGCCAGGGCCTCTACAACCCGGCAACGTGGAGCACCGACTTCGCCTCCGCCCCCAAATACACCGACGGTGCAACCGCCGGCAACGGCGCCGTGGACAAGACCGCCACTCCGGGGGAGTGGGTGACCGTCAACCGGCTTCCGGAAAAGGGTGCCGGCGGCGCGCCGGTGGACCAGACCCAGCGCGAGCCCGTTGACGAGCGCTCCTACCGCGACAGCCTGGAGACCGGCAGCAAGGTCGCGGCACCGTTGGCCATGGTCTATGGCACGTTCGACGCCGATAAGGTCAAGGAAGCCGCCGGTGACGTCAACCGGCTGCCCCTGGGCGGCTATGACCCCTCACCGCTTACCCTGACCGAGGACGCCCAGGGCAAGAAGGTGGAGAACACCGTACTTAAGCCCTCGCTGAGCGCCACGGGCCTGGTCAGCCAGTCCGCCGGGGCCATCACCGACTACTATGGCCTCGCCGCCGCCCGTGGATATGAACAGAACGCTTCGGTGATTGACGCCGTCCGGGTCCGGGCCAAGGCGCCCGGCAGCTGGAAGGAGTCGCAGCCGGAGGTCGAACAGCTCGCGGACGAAATCCGGGACATGGGACTGGAAGTAACGGTGGTTGCCGGCTCCGCGCGTGAAGACGCCAACATTTTTGTGCCGGGTTACTCGAAGGACGACGCCGGCAAGGAATCCGCGCTTGGCACCGTCACCCAGTCGTGGGTCCGCCAGGATGCCGCCGACGCCGTGTCCGGCTCCCTGACCGGAACCAACGTGACGCTGCTGTTCCTCACCCTGTGCGGCGCGGCCCTGCTGACCGGTGCCTCCACTGTCAGCTACATCCGCCAGCGCCGCCGTGAAGCCGGCACCCTCCGGGCCATGGGCTGGACACAAAAAAGGATCCGCAGCTGGGTGCTCGCGGAGTTCGGCGTGGGAGCGGCCCTTCTGGCGATCGCCGGCACCATCCTGAGCCTGCTCAGCTGGAACCTCGCCACGGTCATCGTTTCCGCATCAGTACTGGTCCTCTACGCCGCCGCGGCCTACTTCGCGGCACAGCAGCTGAGGCACCGTGACGAAGTTGACCAGGAACCGCAGCACGACGAGCGGCTGATCGCCGTCGACTCCCCGCTCACATTCGCCAACCGGCAGCTGAGCACCAACAAATTCAACACCATCTCACTGGCTGTGGCAGTGGGCGTATTCGGCGCCGCCGTGGGCGGTCTGATCGCCTTGCTGATCGACATCCCGAGGGCCGCCGGTGCGAGCGCACTGAGCGGACTGGCGGCGGCCAGCGTGGCGCTGCCGAGCATCATCCTGGCGCTCTCCGGGGTAGCCGTGGGCCTGGTGCTGACGCTCGTCACCGGACGCTTCGAGCTGCAGGCCAAGCGCCAGTACCTCGGCACCCTCGAAGCCATGGGCTGGAACCCGGACATGCTGGGCCAGGTCCGGCTGTTCGAAAACGCCCTCGTGGGCACCGTGGCCTTGCCGCTGGGCGTGGTTGGCGCCCTCGGCATCGGGCTCCTGCTCGCACCCTATGCTGCGCTCTGGGCCGCCCTGGCCGGACTCGTGGCTGTACTTTGCTGGATTCCAATTGCAACGAAAGTGGTCCAATGAACAACGACCTGAATCTCGACCGGATTCCCCAGGATGACGCCGGGGACGGCTCGCTCCAGACCCGTGCCAACACCATCCTGAAGGCCGCAGACCACGGAACCCCGCTGGAACTGAGCAACATCACCATCCGCTACGGCGGCCAGAAGGGCGGAGCCGACGCCGTCAACGTCGTCGAAGGCTTCGACCTGACCCTCCATGCCGGGGAAATGCACTGCGTCGCCGGCCGAAGCGGTTCCGGCAAGACCAGCATCCTGACGGTGGGCGCCGGGCTCACCCTGCCCACGTCCGGCCGTGTCTTCTGGGAAGGCCAGTCCCTGGAAAGCATGGGCGACGACGAAATCGCCGACCGACGCCGGGCCCTGATCGGCTACGTTGACCAGGGCGGGGCCCTGATCGACGGCATGAGCGCCTTGGAGAACGTGCTCCTGCCCGCCGTGCCGGACGGCGAAGTGGACCAGCGCCGCGATATGGCAAAGGACCTCCTGGACCTTGTTGGCCTCGGGCGGCGCATGCGCCACCGCCCTGCCCAGCTTTCCGGCGGCGAGCGTCAGCGCGTGGCGATCGCGCGCGCCCTTATCCTTGGAACCCGCGTCCTTGTGGTCGACGAACCCACGGCAAGCCTGGACCGGACCTCGGCCAACCGCATCATCAGCATCCTCAAGGACACCACGTCCGACGGAATTGCCGTGCTGGTGGCGTCACATGACCACGAACTTGTCCGGCTCAGCGATACCCTGACCGAACTGATCTAGATTTAGGGGTAGCATTCCCAGCCCCCGGTCCGCCACCGCTTCCGAAAAAAGGTAACTTCCCAGAGTGTCGTCTTCAGCCCAGACCCCGTTCTACATCACCACTGCCATCACGTACCCGAACGGCGTGCCGCACATCGGCCACGCCTACGAGTACATCGCGACGGACGCGATGGCACGGTTCAAGCGCCTGGACGGCTATGACGTGTTCTTCCTGACCGGCACCGACGAGCACGGCATGAAGATCGCGCAGACGGCCGAGAAGGAAGGCATCACGCCCAAGGAACTGGTGGACCGGAACGCCGAGATCTACAAGGGTGCCCATTCCGCCCTGGGAATCTCGTACGACCGCTTCATCCGCACCACGGACGAAGACCACTACGCCGCGTCCCAGGCCATCTGGAAGAAGATGGAGGCCAACGGCGATATCTACCTGTCCAAGTACGAAGGCTGGTACTCGGTCCGCGACGAGGCCTACTACGTTGAGGACGAGACCGTCGTCAAGGAGGACGGCCTCCGCTATTCGCGCGAGACGGATACAGAACTGACCTGGACGGCCGAGGAAAGCTACTTCTTCCGGCTCTCCGCCTACCAGGACAAGCTGCTGGCGCTGTATGAAGCACACCCGGAATTCGGTGCCCCGCAGTCGCGTTTCAACGAGGTCATCAGCTTCGTCAAGCGCGGGCTGGAGGACCTCTCCATCAGCCGGACGACGTTCGACTGGGGTGTTCCGGTTCCCGGCAACGACAAACACGTGATGTATGTGTGGGTGGACGCCCTGACGAACTACCTCACCGGTGTGGGCTACCCTGACACCGAATCCGAATCGTTCAAGAAGTACTGGCCGGCCGATGTCCACGTGATCGGTAAGGACATTTCCAGGTTCCACGCCATCTACTGGCCCGCATTCCTGATGAGTGCCGGGCTGGAGCTTCCCAAGCGGATCATGATCCACGGCTTCCTGAACAACAACGGCGTCAAGATGTCCAAGTCGCTGGGCAACGTGGTGGCGCCCTCGGACTTCGTGGCCCAGTACGGCCTGGACCAGGTGCGTTTCTTCTTCCTGCGCGAAGTGCCTTTCGGTGCTGACGGCAGCTACAGCCACGAAGCCATCGTGGGCCGGATGAACTCCGACCTCGCCAACAACTTCGGCAACCTCGCACAGCGCTCACTGTCCATGGTTGCCAAGAACTGCGAGGGCCGCGTTCCGGTCCCCGGGGACTTCACCGCGGAAGACAATGCCCTGCTGGCCCGGGCCAACGGCCTGCTGGATGCCGCCCGGGCAGCGTTCGAGAAGCAGGAATTCAGCCGCGCCCTGGAGGCCATCTGGGGCGTTCTGGGCGATACCAACGCCTACTTCGCCGAGCAAGCGCCGTGGGTGCTGCGGAAGACCGACGTCGAGCGCATGAACACTGTGCTGTACGTGACCCTTGAGGTGCTCCGCATTGTGGCCATCCTGGTGCAGCCGGTGATGCCGACGGCGTCCGCCGCACTTTTGGCGACCCTCGGCCAGCCCGACGGCGATGACCGCCGGTTCTCGGCGATCGCCACGCCGCTCGTTCCCGGGACGGAACTCCCAGCCCCTGCCCCGATCTTCCCGAAGTATGAGGAACCGGCCGAAGCCTAGAACGCGCAAGCCGGTTCCCGCTTGACGCCCCGAACCGGCCACCCCGAACAACCGGACGCTCCCCCACTGCCTTGGCACGTGGGGGAGCGTTCTTGGTACCGGCAGGAATCCCGATGCCCGGCTCAGGCGCTGGCGGCAGGCGGGTGAGTTTCCAAGTAGTCCGCTGTATGCATGCGAGTGAATATATTCACGAAGCAGGTAATTGGTATCTGCGCACGCCTGAGTAAACGCGTACCGGTTACTCGGGTTTAACCCTGGCCGCAAACCTAGCCTGAAAAGGCAAGCGAACTGATGACACTGTCTGGGGAGTAACTGTCACCTTCACTTCGCTGTTTGAGGTCTCACGCAGGTTTGCTTTTCCTGGTCTCGAAGACGGTTACTCCGCGCAGTCTGGTCAGTTCGAATCGGATTTGGTACGGAGGGACCGAACATGAAACGAACAATAGCCACACTGGGGGTGGTGGGGCTCGGTGTTATGGGGGCCTCAGTCGCGGCCTATGCCGCGCCGGGCTCCGAAAAGATCACCATCTGCCATGCCGACGGGTCCGGCCAATACCACGCCGTACAGGTCGACCTGAGCGGACTCAACGGCCACGGCGGCGACCCGGCCGACATCATCCCGACCAACAGCGGCGCCACCATGCCGCAGGGCCAGAACCTGACGCCGGCTAACCTCGCACTCCTGGCCCAGGGCTGCAAGGGTGGCGGGGTGGTGCCAACGACACCGCCGACCACTCCGCCGACGGATGAACCGACGGATGAACCGACGGACGAGCCGACGGGGCACCCGACGGATGAACCGACGGACGAGCCGACGGGGCACCCGACGGATAACCGACGGA
>NZ_JYCN01000002.1 GCF_000876655.1 Arthrobacter sp. SPG23 | reverse complement strand
GCAGCGCTTCCTCGTCCGGGTCCGGGATCCGCACTTCGGTGACTGAGCCGACCGCGAGCATTTCGGCCAGCACCCGGGCGTCACGCCGATCAGTTTTGATCCGGTCCCCGGGAGCACGGAGCAGTTTCGAGGACGCCGCAACGACGCAGTTGATGCCCGCGGCGCGCAGGTACCTGGCCAGGACGAACCCGCTCGGGCCCGATTCGTAGACGACCTTGAGCGGCGGGGTGAACCGGCCGAGCCACTCCAGCACCAGCGCAGGATCTGAGGCCATCGTGTGGTTGCTAATTTCACCGGTGGCGGGGTTCAGTGCATGGCCCACGACGTTCACTGCGTGAACATCCAGACCAATGAAAGTATGCTCAAACATAGCCGGGACCTCCCAAACTTCACATGTGGCACTACCATTGCACCCCCGACAAGCCGACAGGCCAAGGGAGCCGCCAACGGCAACCCACGGACCCTGTGAAACAGAAGGCCCCGGCCCCCTCGTCCTTGTCCTCGTCCTGACCCTGCCCGTCCGGGATAAGGGACATCACCGCCGGGAACAAGTCCTGCAGCGCCTCCCTCTACCCCAATAGGCGGCAAATCACAGGAAGCTGGCGCTGCCAGGACCGTCCGGCGATAATGGACCGTTGCCCTGACGGGCAGGAACCGTTCCACTTCATATCGTCTAGGCGGGCAGCTACTTCGCCGGCCGCCGCGGAGGCCCCGACGTGAACCGCGCGGGCAGCATCCTTGAGGCGGCTGCGACCATTTTGTACCGCTTCGTGGGGATGGAAACCGCGCGGCCGCGTTCGTTGTCCGCCAGTCCCTCGCGGACTACCCGATCGGCGTGCAGCCACAGCCAGCGCGGGGCCACGGTCTTGTCCATGCCCATGCGTTCGTGGAATTCGGTGTGGGTGAAACCGGGGCACACCGCAGTCACCTTCACGCCGCTCCCGGCATAGGCCAGGTTGGCCCAGCGGCTGAACGTCACCTGCCACGCTTTCGCCGCCGAGTAACTCCCGCGGTTGGCGAAGGCCGCAACGCTGGCCACGTTGATGATCCTGCCCGAGTGGCGCGCCAGCATTCCCTGCAACGCCGCGTGGCACAGTTCCATGGGCGTCTGGACATGCAGCCGGAGGTGCCTGCGTTCCTCGTCCAGGCTGTTCTGGTCGAAGGGCTTCAGCAGGCCGATCCCGGCGTTGTTGACCAGGATCTCCACCGGACGCACCGGGTCGGAAAGGCGTTCGACGACGGCGGCCACCCCGGCGTCGTCCGTCAGGTCCGCGGACAGCACCTCAACAGTGATGCTGTAGTTGTTCTCCAGTTCATGCGCGGCGGCCCGCAGCCGCTCCGCGTCCCGCGCAACAAGCACCACATGGTGGCCCTGCTCGGCGAGCTGGCGGGCAAACTCGGCGCCAAGGCCCGCGGTGGCGCCGGTGATCAGGGCTGTGGTTCCGGGAACTTGTTCGGTCATGGCAGAAGCCTAATAGCCAGTTGCCCCTGGCGCCCCTCCCAGCCAGCGCCGAGATGAACTAACGCGTGGCCGTGGCTGCTGACTTGCGGCGGCAGAGCAGGGTCCAGCGGTTGCCCTTGTCCTCCTTGGCATAGGAAAACTGGTCCAGGGCCACCTTGGCCAGCGCCAGTCCGCGGCCGCTCCCGGACATGTCGTCGGGCAGTTCGGCCGCCCCCAGGTCAATGCCGGCAGGCCGGGCGTTGTCCGTGAATTCGGCATACAGCCGCTCCGGTTCGCATTCGACCGCCAGGACGAACCGGACGGGGTCGGTGCTGGCCGGCTGCGAATGCTCGATGATGTTGGACGCCACTTCGATGAGCGCCGTCTCGAACCGGATCCGGTCCATGGGCTCAATCCCGGGTTCGCCAACCCAGACTTCCTCCAGCAGCTCATGGATCAGCTCCAGGCTTTCGGGAACCGCGGCGGCCCGCAGGCCGAACTGGCTGCTCATCAATAGGCTCCGTCCACGGAGGCTACCGGCTGCAGCACCCTGTTCAGGTTGGTCATCTCCAGGACCGCCGTGATCTGCGCCGTGGGGTTGGCCAGCCGGAGGTCTCCGCCGGCCTGCCGCGTCTTCTTCAGGCCGGTAATCAGTGCGCCCAGGCCGGACGAGTCAATGAAGTCGGTGCCGGCCAGGTCAACCACCAGCCGGACTGTACCGTCACTGATGAGCGCGTCAATGTTGGCGCCGAGATGCGGCGCAGAGACCATGTTGAGCCTCCCCACCGGACGGATCACGCCCACGCCGTTGGCCAGTGTCTCATTGGTGAATTCGATCATCGACTTACCTCTTTCGTTTTGTTGCTGTCCAGCCAGGCATCATAGCCGGGGTAGCGGACAGCTTCGATGACCACGCTGAAGATCAGCAGGTCGAAGGCTATCCACACAAAGTTGACGGAACTGCCCAGGACATCTCCCTGGCCCAGCAGGAGGCGGATAACGCCCGCAACTGCAGCCAGGATAAGGACAGCCATGGCAATCAGCTGCGGCCGGACCAGGTGCCACGGCAGCCGGTTGCGTTCCTGCAGCGTCTTGGGGGTGACACGGAAGTCCAGGTCCCGGCCCAGGAATACGTTCCCGAACGCTGACGTGACGGACTTGATCCAGGTGGGGAAAAGCGCCAGGGAGTACTGCTGGCCGCGCCACGTCTTGACGCCGCGTCCCACCACCATGAACAGAATCTGGTTGATCACGAGGAACGGGATGAGCCGGAGGAAGAACTCGTTGCTCAACGACTGCACCGGCAGGATTCCGAGCACCAGGTAGATGACAGGAGCAGCAATGTAGGCCACGGCGGCAAACCCGGACAAATAGCTCCACATGGTTGCGAGGTACATCAGCCTCTGGGCCACGCTGAGCCCTTTTTGCAGCAGCGGATTCTCCCGGAACATCACCTGCATGGTGCCCTGGGCCCACCGGAGCCGCTGCGTCAGCATCGAGTCGAGGTCCTCGGGGGCCAGGCCGTCGGCCAGCTTTTCGTGGTGGTAGGCCGACTCCCAGCCGAGGGAATGCAGCCGCATGCACGTGGCCATGTCCTCGGTAACGGAGATGGTGGCCAGCGGCATCACGGCCTGCGCCTCGCCGGCCTTTTCGGCGTTCACGGAATCGATCAGGACGCGCACGGTTTCCACCGCTCCCAGCGGGGACCAGTCGCGCTGGGAAAGCCTTTCCAGCGCAACGTCGTCGACGACGGCGAGGGAGCCGTCGACGTCGATGGTCCGGGAAAGCCCCTCAATGGAGTTCAGCTCCGCATGCAGCGCCGCGAAGTCTTCCGCCACAAGGTTCCGGGCCACGGCGTCCACGCGCTCCTGGAAGCGGTACGTGACGTCGGCAATGGCCTGTCCCTCGCTGAGCTCACGCCGGACCTGCTGCAGGTCAGCCGCCACGGTGTTCAGTGCCGCGGCCAGCCGTTCCTGCCCGGGGCCAAGCTGGCGCCTCGCCTTGGCCACCACTTTGTCCGCCGTCTTGAGCGCCTTGTTCAGGGCAAGTTCCGTTTCCGAAACGTAGCGCATCACGCCCAGCTGCATCAGCGCTTCCCGGCGGATGATCGCGTTGGAGCCGCAGAAGAACGCGGCGTTCCAGCCGTCCTTGCCCTGCTGGATGGGGCCGTAGAACAGGGGCGCCTGGCTGCCCAGCGGATCATTGGGCGGCACATTCACGAACACCTGGGGAGTCTGGACCAAGGCCATCTTGCGGTCATTGAAGTAGCCCAGCGTATGGTCAAGGATCTTCGGGTCCGGCATTTGGTCGGCATCCAGGATGAGCATGAACTCGCCGTCGGTGGCGAGCAGCGCGTTGTTCAGGTTGCCGGCCTTCGCATGGCGCGGCCGGTTGGCCCAGTCCTCGGAGCGGGTGATCCAGCCAATTCCTTCGGCTTCGGCGATGGCCCGCAGTTCGGCGCGGTTGCCGTCGTCGAGGATCCAGGTCCTGTGGGGGTACTCAATGTTCCTGGCGGCCCGCGCCGTTCCCATGACGAGGTCCAGCGGCTCGTTGTAGGTGGTGATGAACACGTCCACGGTCAGGCCGGCGGGCGGTGGCGGCGCAGTGTCCCGCTGCCGGTACCGCCACATGGTGACGCCGAACAGCAGTGAGTCCAGCAGGGAGTAGGTCTCGGCCAGGACCAGCGGAACCGCGATCCACCATGCGTCCCAGTTGATCGAGACCATCCAGCGCCAAATGATGTAGTTCAGGCCGAGGATGGCCGTGGCCAGGACGATCAGCCTGATCGTCAGCTCCCGCAGAGTCAGCCCTCGCGGTGTCAGCTGTCGCGGTGTCATGGCTGCCTCCGTACAACGATTGCGGTTACGTCGTCCACCGAAGTGGCAGCTGTGGCCAGCCCGGCAATGGTGTCCACCAGATCGTTGGGATCGGGGTGTTCAGTGGCCAGCAGGGCAATGTGGCGCAGGGAGTCGTCCGCGCCGCCGAAGAGGTCGAAAAGCCCGTCGGAAAAGATCAGCATTGTTTCGGACGGGGCAAGCGTGAAGCTTCCCTGGCTCCAGCTGCCGCGCGGTTCGATTCCGAGCGGCAGGTCCGTGCCGGAAATCCGGCGGAACCCGCCGTCGGGAGCCACAACCAGGCAAAAACCGTGGCCCGCATCAGCGAAATCCACCCGGCCGGTCGACTCGTCAAGATGTGCGAGGAACACAGTAACGAAGATGTTGGTCCGCAGCAGGTCGCCGGTCACGATCCTGGCCAGACCGGACATTACTTTGTCCAGCCGGTAGCGGCCGTCCCGGTCGCGCTCGGTGAGTTCCGACGCCGTCCGCAATGCCGCACGCACGGTGGCGCCCATGATGGCCGCCGCGCTGCCCTTGCCCATCACGTCCGCCACGCCCAGCGCGGTCCCGTAGTCCGTCCTGGCCCAGTCGTAGTAGTCGCCGCCGACGTTGAATGACGGCGTGCACGTGGCAGCCAGCTCGTAGCCGGGCATGTGGGGCGTGCGGCCCGGCAACAGTGCCTCCTGCACTTCCTTGGCCCGGGCAAGGTCGGTCCGCTCAATGAGTTCAGCCTGCGCCCAGGCCGCGAGTTCCTGGAAGAGCTCAAGTTCATCCGGCCGGAATGCCCTGGGCCGGTCGTCATAGATGCAGAAGGAACCCACCACTTCGCCGTGCGTGTCCACCAGCGGTTCTCCGGCGTAGAAACGCACGTGGGCTTTGCCGGTGACGCCGGGCAGGTTCCGGAACCGCCGGTCCTCTGCCGCGTTTTCCACGATCAGGCGCTCACCCGTATCCGCGGTGGTGCTGCAGAAGACCGGGCTGAGCGGCGCCTGGCGCCCGTCAAAGCCGTCCGCAGACTTAAACCAGGCGGTGTCGCCGTCGAAAATGGTGATGGTGGCTATGGGTGCCCGGAACATCAGCCGCGCCATGCGCGTAATCCGGTCGAACCGCTCTTCCGGCGGGGTGCCCACAATCTCCAGGCCTGCCACCGCCCGGGCACGCCTACTGAGACGGTCCTGCGGAAGTCCCCATGCTTCCGGCCCGGATTGCACCACATTACGCCCCAGCACGCCCGGCTGTCCCCCTGGATCCTCGTCGGTTCAGTCAGCCGCCGGGTGAGGATCCGGCTCCGGTGTGAGACCGTGGAGCGGGAAGGGCGGACTGTCCTGAGTCACTCCAACAATATCCGCCCGGCACGGAAAAGGGCTAAGGCGCGGAGCGGATTATGGTCCCGGAACCGGGGTTCGGGGTCAGCCGGCTACGACTTCCTCCTGCGAGGGCCCCTCGGGTTCCGTCAGGTGCCGCTGATGAAGTTCCTCCGCGGCCAGTTCGTACCAGGTATGCGCCCCGAAGGAGGGGTTGCGGGTGTCCAGGTGCCGGTACAGTGCGTCGGCCAGTTTCCCGAGGGCATCGTCGGACAACGCCCGGACTGTGGAAGCGGGATCCAGGTTCCCCTCGAGGTACTCGGACAGCTCCAGGCCGTCAATGGTGCGCTGTTCCCCGGCAACTGCAGGACCTCCGTCGAGGTCGAACCCCGGGTTGGCGTCAGCTTCCAGGAGTGCGTTGATTTCCCCGTCAAGGGTGGACTCCGCGCCGCCGGCTAGCCCGGCGTGCTCAAGGCAGATGGGAAGTTCCGCGGGCTCGGCCAGCGTGAGCCGGAAAGCTTCGGGGCCGCCTTCAGCGTTCTGCCCGGCGATGTGGCGCAGGTACATCAGGACCTCGGGGTCCAGGTGCGACGCTTTGTGGAGGTCAACGGTGATGTCCTGCTCCGGCGAGAGCCGGCGGCCACGGCGCATGATGTGCAGCAGCACTGGGTAATTTACCTGGGTCAGGCATCCGGCGACTTCGAGGGTCACCCGTCCGGGATCAACATCCACACGGACCAGCACACGCAGCTTATGGTTCAAGGTTTCTCCCAATGAGACATCCAAGAGCCAGCTTCATAACTCACCTAAACCATACGAAATTGTTGTCCGTGCCACAAGCTGCCCGTCCCGCACGGCCATAGACCCCGCAGCCGGGTTCATCATGGGCCAGAACAGATGCACTCAGGCGGAGGCCATGGCTATCCTCACCAAGGCCTCCAGCGGCCGGAACGCAATCCTAGGAAGCGGTCACCTCGTCCGTGGGCGGCTGCTCAGGCCAGTCGATGAACTGGCCGTAGGCGTCGTGCTTCTTCAGGTAGCCGTAGATGAAGGGGCAATGCGGGATGATCCGCTTGCCTGCGGACACCACGTCATCGAGGGCGAAATGCACCAGCACCTTTGCCAGCCCCTGCCCTTTGAATTCCTCCGCCGTGTCGGTGTGGATGAAGTCCACGTGCCCGGGCCTGTCCACGAAGCGCGACTGCACCGCCAGTTTCCCGCCGACAAGCAATTCGTAGCGGTGGAGGTCATCATTCCGGATGGTGGTGACGTCCGGGCTGAACGTGTCTTCAGTGGATACCGTGTTCTCCGTCATGGTTCGACATTGGCACTAAAAGGCGCCTGTGGCAATGGTCCGCGGGCGGCGCCCGGCGCGCCGCCGGGCGCCGCCGGAATCCGGCCAAGCAGGAGCACGGCCAGGGCAAAGCACGCCGCGCCCCCGCCCAGGAGGGCGAGCGTCAGCCCGTTGACCGCCGCGTCAACCACCGGGATGAAGACGACGACGACGGCGGTGACCACCGCGGCCGCCGGCCGGCGGCGGGAGCGGGCAGACGCCGTCGGCCGCTCTTCCAGCCGCCCGAACACGGCAAGGACCGGCAGCAGGAGCGCGATGACGCCGAGCAGGACCACCGGCCGCGACCACCACCAGGAAGCGGTCCCGGCCGCCGGCTTGGGGAAATCGGTGAGCAGGAGCAGCCCGGACATGGCAGCCAGCAGCGGCAGGTGCCACAAGTAGACCGTCATGGCGCGCCGCCCGGCCAGTCCCACCACGGCCCGGACCCAACGCGCCGAGGCGGCGCCGGTGAGTACCGGGCGGGAGAGCTGGAGCGCCGCCGCCTGCGCCGCGCCAAGAAGCAGCAGGCAAAAGTTGGGCGGGTTCAGGTTAACCAGCATGTTGCCGCGGTACAGCCCCAGGCCAGTCACCAGGCCCAGGAGCAGGTTGCTCCCCACGATGACCCCCGCCAGGGTGGAGGCGCCGGGCTTTCCCGCCGGGACATCCGCGAGGAAGAACCCGAGCTGCTGGACGGCGCACCACAGGAACAGGATGTTGGCATAGGCCAGCAGCGGCAGGGTCCCGCGGAAGCAGTCGACAGCGATCACGAGCGCAGTGAGGCCGGCCAGGGTCAGCCAAGGCGCACGGTCATGGAGCGCCGCCAGCAAAGGAATGTTCAGCTGGGCCGCCAGGTAGGCGGCGAGGAACCAGAGCGGCATGCCGGCACCGGTGACGATCAGCTCCACCACTTGCGGTTCAACGCCGAAGAGCCGCGCCGCCCATAGTCCGGCAAACATGACGGCCAGCAGCGCGGCGGCGGGCCGGACAAGCCGCAGCAACCGGGCCTGCGCGAATTCGAAGCCGTTGCCGCCGCGGGCCCTGAGCCGCCGCCAGGACTGCAGCCCCGTGATACCGCCGGCCACGAAAAAGAGCGGCATCACCATAAAGATCCAGATGACCGGCTCGAACCAGTCCTGCAGGGCGAGGGTGTTTTCGGTGGTGACGGTCCCGTCAGGGTTGAGCACGGGGCTGACCATCATGGTGTGGCCCACCACCACCAGAGCCAGGCAAAAGAAACGGGCAAGGTCGATCACGGCGTCGCGGTCCGGCGCGGGCAGGTCCTGCCCTCCGCTGGCCTGCGGCTTCTGCTGCTGCGGAACACCCATGGGGCTCCCTATGGACGCGGAACGATTCTCTGCGTACTGTCCATTGTCCGCCGGGCCTCCGTCAAGGGCCAGAAGCCTTGCCCGTCAGGCGGTGAGCAGCCCCAGGACGCCGAGCACGACGGCGAGCAACGGCGCCGTTCCCTGGGTGGCGGCCGCGCGGAGGTACTTCCGTCCGCTCAGCCCCAGGACGGCGGCCGCGAGCAGCATGGAACCGCAGGAGGCAAAGATGAGGGTCCAGCCCACCTGTGGCTGGCCCCACAGGACCGCGCCCATCCCGATCAGCGCGCCCACGGCCAGGAACAGGTTATAAAAACCCTGGTTGTAGGCCAGCGAACGGGTGGTCTCGGCGTCGGCCTGCGAGGCGACCCCGAAGCGCTTCCATGTGGCCGGCCGGGTCCAGGTCACCGACTCCATGGTGAAGATGTAGACGTGCAGCAGGGCAGCGAGGAACGCAAAAACGAGGGAGGCCGGGATCATGGCTCGATCCTAGCCTCCCCCGCTGGGAGTGTTGCGGTTCCGCTACTTCGTGAGGGTGGAGAGGGCGCCGGCGGCGAAGTCCCTGGCCGAGGCGTTCCACTTCCCGAGCAGACCCTGGAGGTTCTCGCCGTCGGCACGGTGCGGACCCGTTTCGGCTTCCAGCGTGATCAGCACTCCGGTGCGGAGTTCGGTGTTGAAGTTCACCTTGCCCACGTTCATGGCGGCGGCCTTGACCAGCTCCTCCGCCGGGATGCCGGAGGCGCCGTGCAGCACCAGCGGGATGTGGGTGCGTACTGCGATGTCCTGCAGCACGTCCCACCGCAGCTGCGGCTCCCCCTTGTACTTGCCATGCACGTTGCCCACGGCCACGGCCAGCAGCTGGGCGCCGGTGCGGGCAACGAAGTCCTCCACCTGCGCGGAGTCGGTCAGCCCGGCGGCGCCCTGCGCGGAAGACCCTGCGACGTCCGCCCCGAAGGCGCGGTCCTCGTCACCGGCCAGTCCGCCCAGTTCCGCTTCAATCACGACGTCGGCATGGCCTTGTGCTTCCAGCACGGCGCGCGCTTCGCGGACCAGGGCGATGTTTTCCTCGTAGGGCAGCGACGAACCGTCCGCGAGGACCGAATCCGCCCCCGCCGCGACGGCGTCGGCGATCACGCGGAGGTCGGAGGCGTGGTCTAGCTGCACGGCAATCGGGACACCGGCGGAGTCGGCCAGTCCGCGCAGCGCCGTGATGAGCCGCAGCCCGTTGGCTGTGCCGGCGGTCTTCGGAGCCACCAGCAGGATGGCCCCGCGGCCGGCTTCTTCCGCCGCCTCCACCACGGCCAGGGCTGTGGTGAAGTCGTAGCAGGTGAAGGCCGGGACGGCTGCGCCCTGCTGGAGGGCGGAAACAACCAGGTGGTCCAGTCGGGCACGCATCAGACGCTCAGGCCTCCCACCAGGGTCCAGATCAGGAAGGTCAGGGCGAAGCCTGCCACGCCCAGGATGGTGGTGAGCACGGTCCAGGTCCGGAGGCCGTCGGCCACGGACAGGCCCAGGTAGCGGGTCACGATCCAGAAGCCTGAGTCGTTGACGTGGCTGAGGCCGAAGGCGCCGAAGCCGATGGCGACCAGGATGAGTGCTGTCTGCACCGGCGAGTAGCCGCCGTCAGCCACTGAGGCGGCAAGCAGACCCGCCGTGGTGATGATGGCTACGGTGGCGGAGCCCTGCGAGGCACGGAGGATGGCGGCGAGGATGAAGGCCATCAGGATGACCGGGAGGCCGGCAGACTGCAGTCCTTCGGCCAGCGCCTTACCGATGCCGGAAACTGTCAGGACCTTGCCGAATACGCCGCCGGCGCCGGTCACGAGGATCACGATAGCGGTGGGAGCGAGCGCTGAGTCCATGACTTCACCGGTGTGCTGCGAGGACCAGCCGCGGCGGATGCCAAGGAAGTAGTAGGCCAGTCCCAACGCCGTGAGCAGCGCGATCAGGGGTGCGCCGATGAACGCGGCGAGCTGGGATGCGAAGGAATCCTTGGGCAGCATGACCGCGCCCACCGTGCCCACCATGATCATGAGGATGGGCAGGACAATCAGGGTAATGATCATGGCCGGGCTGGGCGCCGTTTTGACGGCGGTGAGCACGGACGACGTCGACGTGCCCTGGGGCGCATCCTGTTCAACTTCCGACTTGCCGCTGCCGAAGAGGCGGAACTGCTCGGCCGTGGTGGACAGCATGCTGTATTCGCGGCGGTTCAGCTTCTTGGCCACAAAATAGCCGAGGAAACCCACGGGGATGCAGATGAGCAGGCCGAAAATCGTGGCCCAGCCAATGTCTGCCTTGAGGATGCCGGCACCGCCGACGACTCCGGGATGGGGCGGAACAACCACATGGATGGCCAGCATGATGGCGCCGACGGGCAGTCCGATCTTGACCGGGTTCACGCCCGCAGCTTTGGAGAAGCCGTAGATGATGGGAATCAGAATGATGAATCCGACATCGAAGAACACCGGTATGGCGAGCAGGAATGCTGCTGCCGTGAGGGCTGCAATAACCCGGCGCGGGCCCAGCAGCTGGGTGAACTTTCCGGCAAGCGACTGCGCCCCGCCGGAGATTTCGATCATCTTTCCGAGCATGGCGCCGAGGCCTACCAGGATGGCCACGGAACCGAGCGTTCCGCCCATGCCTTCCGTGACTGTTTTGATGATGTCCGGAAGGGGGATCCCGGCGACGAGGGCTACGCCGACGCTGACCACAAGCAGTGCCAGGAAAGCGGGAATCTTGAACTTGATCACTGCCACGAGCAGCAGGGCCACGCCTGCTACTGCTATGGCCAGAAGAGCTAGAGCGCTCATTGGGTGTCTCCTTTGACAGGCCAGGGCGGCTGGCCGGACGGGGTGGTTCGACGACGGCGGAGGGGGGACCGCCGTCGTCGGGCTTTAGTTGGTGTTAAGCGGTGCGCTTGGTGGGGGCGACGACCTTGATGACGGCGGAGTCGTCGGCAGCGGCGAGGCCCTGGGCCTGGCCCAGGAGGTAGAGCTGCTCGGCCGCGGCGGCAACGGGAGCGGCCAGGCCGGCGGCGCGGGTGGCCTTGCCCACGATGCCCATGTCCTTGACGAAGATGTCCAGGCGGCTCAGCACCTCGGCACCTTCCTCGGTGTAGGCCTCCAGGATGCGGGGACCGCGATTGGACAGCATGAACGAACCCGCTGCGCCCGCTTCGAGCGCCTTGAGGGTCTTCTCCTGGTCCAGGCCGAGGGCGTCTGCCAGGGCCAGGGCCTCCGCGGCGGCGGCGATGTGGACACCGCAGAGGAGCTGGTTGACGGTCTTGAGGGCCTGGCCGTCGCCGGGCTTGTCGCCCACAACGGTGAGGGTGGAGGCCAGCAACTCCAGGGCCGGGCGGGCCTTTTCCTGTGCCTCGGGCGATGCGCCCACCACGATCAGCAGGTCGCCTTCGCCGGCGCGCTTGGGGCCGCCGGACAGGGGCGCATCCACCAGTTCGACGCCGTATTCGGCCAGGCGGTCCACCGTGGCCGGGATGGCGTCGGTGCCCACGGTACTGCCGAGGATCACCACTGCGCCCGGCTTCAGCACGGAGGCCACGCCGTTCTCACCGAAGAGGACGTCGTTGAGCTGCTCGCCGTTGCGAACTGCAAGGAGCAGTGCGTCGGCGCCTTCGGAGGCTTCGCGGGCGGAGTCGAAGGTGCGGATGCCGGCTTCCTGGGCGAGCTTCAGCCGCGGCTCGGCAATGTCGAAGCCGTGGACGGTGAGCTGGCTGGCGAGGCGGGTGGCCATGGGCAGGCCCATGGCGCCGAGGCCCAGGACGGTGATGGTGTAGTTGCTGGTCATGGTGTTCTCCATTGAATGAGTAATGAGATCGGTGATTGAGCCCGTCGAAATCCGGGTTTCAGAAGGTGTTGCTGAGCTTGCGGGTGACGTCGGCGAGGGACTGGTCGTCCCCCACGTTGCCGGCGAAGACGATGTAGGGGATGCCCTTCGCGGGGCCGTCCACCGGTTCCCAGAGGCTGACGATGCCCGGAAGCATGGGGCCGCGGACGATCGCGTGGCGGATTTCCAGGCCGTGCGCAGCGACGTCCGAGGACGTGATGCCGCCCTTGGCGATCACAAAGCGCGGCGGGAAGGTCTTGAGCGTGCGGTTCACGACCGCGACGACGGCCGCGGACACCGTGCGTGCGATCCGCAGGCTTTCGGCGGCGTCATCGGTCTTGATGAGCAGGCGGCTGGTGTGGACGATGACGTCGCCTCCGCGCAGCGCCTCCACCACCTTGTCCACAGTCTCGTCAAGGTAGCCGGCCGCGCTATCGCCAAGCAGCTTCTCGACGTCGATCTCCACGATTCGTGCCGCGCGGTGCTGTTCAGTGAGTGCCTTGAGCTGGCGGGTGGTGACGCCCACGTGGGAGCCCACCACGATGAGTCCACCGGCTTCCGAGGGGGTATTGCCGGCGTAGGCCTCTTCGCCGCTGAGCTGGGCGCGGATTTCCTGGCCGATCCGGGCCCGGACAAAGGGCGGGCCCACGCGGTAGAGGAGTTTCTTCCCGCGGCGTTCGGCTTCCTCGAGGCCCAGCGAGAGGGCGCGGAGGTCGTTTTCGGAGACGATGTCGGCCACGATCGGGGTGGAGTCCGTCGCGGATTCGATCGCGTCGGCGATGGCCTTGGCGGAAATGTGCGGATCGGTGGAGGCCCGGATGACGTTCAGGTCCAGGACGATCACCGAGTCCGCGGCAAAGCGGCCCTGTGACTTCTCCTCCACGTACTTGGCCATTTCTGAGTTGGCGAAGCCGAAAGAGGCGTCCTTCGCGAATTCGGTCTCCGCAACGGGTGTCAGGGTCCCGGCTTCCTCCCCGGTGCCGCGCATGTAATGCACGCCGCCGATGGTGACGCGGCCGGCGTCGGGAAAGGCAGGAATGATGACGACGCCGTCAGTCGCCTCGCCGCTGACGGCGGCGACGGTGGCGGCGATGACATCCGGCTCGAGCGGGTAGTGGCCGCGGAGGGTGGAGTCGCTGCGGCTGACGAAACCCAGCCGGAGACTGGAACCGGCACTGCCGGATTCGGTCTCGGACGAGCCTGCTGCCGCCAGCGCGTTGCGGACGATTTCCTCGTTCCGGGCCGCAGCCTCGGCAGCATCCAGGCTGCGGGTGTTGGTGAGCACGTAGACGGCGGGCTTCGTCTGGTTCTCCCGGATATGGGCGAACGCCCAGGTGAAATCGGCCACGTCCCAGCGGGTGAGGACCGGCAGGTCCGCGACGGACTGGGTGCCGGTGGGGTCGTCGTCGAGCACTACGAGCACTCGGGGGGAGGCTGCCGAGGACGCCGCTACAGCGTCGGCAACCAGCTCAGCGGGAATCTGGACCTCTGCCGGGAAGGCTGCCAGCACATCTGCTTCAAGGGGCACTTTGCACTCCGTTGTGTATGAAATCTCTGCTGCGGGTAGGTATTTGTAAGATGTCAGACATCTAACATTTGAATGCTAGTGTGGCACAAGGCACAGGGACGCGCAAGTAGACTTGTCGGACAAATCGTCGCTCACCGCTGAACGGGGGAAAATTGGCACGTAAATCACTGGTCGGCGTGGTGGCCGATGAGCTCCTGGACCGGATCATTGCCGGCGAGTTTCCTCCCGGGTCCAGTGTCCCCGGCGAGCTGGAACTGAGCGCGAAACACGAAGTCAGCCGCATGACAGTGCGCGAAGCCATGAAGACGCTTGAAGCGCAGCGCATCCTGAGCGTGGAGCGGGGGCGGGGCACGTTCGTCAACCCGCTCAACCGCTGGGCATCACTGGAAGCAGTTCTCCGCGCCGCGTCAGAGGGCGTGAATGACGCCTCCGCCGCCATCCAGCTGATCGAACTCCGCCGGATGCTGGAAACGGGGGCATGCGAACTGGCGGCGGGCCGCATCAGCGACGCTGAAATCGGGACACTGCACGGCTACGTGGCAGCCATGCGCAAGGCCCATGACTCCGACGATCTGGCCGCCTTCGTTGAGGCCGACCTCGCGTTCCACGACGTCATCCTCCGCGCCTCGGAGAACGTTTTTGTGGCCGTCCTGTTCGAGCCCCTGCACCGCGTGCTGGAGAAGCGCCGGACGCAGACGTCCAAGTTCCGCGACATCCAGGAGCATGCGATCGGGCACCACCAGGCCATTGCCGAGGCGCTGGAATCGCGGGACGCCGGACGCTCGCGCAGCGCCATGGACGCCCACATGCAGCAGACGCTGGACGACCTGAAGACGTACGTGCTTGAGGCGAAGACCGCCTGACGGCTTAGCCCTCAGGCGAGGGAGAGGAAGAGCTTCTCCAGTTCAGCCTTGTCCAGGCTGGGGTCCTCCTGCTGGAGGCACTGCTGCAGGCCGGTGGCGATGATGGAGAACCCGGCCCTGTCCAGGGCACTGGAAACAGCGGCAAGCTGTGTGACCACGCTCTTGCAGTCGCGGCCCTCTTCAATCATTCGGGTTACAGCCGCGAGCTGCCCCTGGGCGCGGCGCAGGCGGTTGATGACCGGCTTCATGTCGGTGGGATCGAGTTCCATTGCTTCCTCCGTGATTCTAGGACTTCTACTATCATATACCCCCCTTGGTATCGATTCCGGCTGATGTCACTGGAATCACACCGCCCGACGGCCCTGCGGTTCGCAGGGAATTGCGCCCTTCGACCCTGTTCTTGGGCCCCCGATGGGGTCACCATGGGAACGTGAGTACGTTCAGCATTCCTGGACCGGCGCGAACACCCTCCGCGTCGAGCACTCCGGCTCCGCACCCCTGGAACCGATACGTGGCACTAGGTGATTCATTTACGGAGGGTTACGGCGATCCGGAGCCGCGAAGCCCCGGCGGTGTCCGGGGCTGGGCAGACCGGGTTGCGGAAGAGCTGAGCCTGGGCCACCAGGACTTCGCCTACGCAAACCTGGCGGTCAGGGGCCGCCTGTTGCAGCAGATCGTGGATGACCAGTTAGGGCCGGCCCTGGAACTTAAACCGGACCTGGTCACGCTCTCAGCCGGAGGCAACGACATCGTCTTCCGCGGCAGCGATCCGGACAAGCTGGCGGAAAAGCTGGAGCCGGCCATAGGACTCCTCAGTGCCACCGGGGCAACAGTGGTGCTGTTCACCGGCCCGGACTGGGGAGGCACCCCCGTGTTCGGCCGGATCCGCGGCAAGGTGGCCATCTTCAACGAAAACCTTCGCACCATAGCGGCCCGCCACGACGGCGTGGTGGCCGACCTGTGGACGCTGCGACAGTTGGCGGCTCCGCACATGTGGGATCCCGACCGCCTCCATTTTTCCCCGCTGGGCCACCACACCATCGCGGCCATGGTGCTGGAAACACTGAACGTGCCCCACACCCTCAAGCCGCTGGAGCCCAAGGTGCTGCCCGCCAGCAGCTGGCGGCAGGCCAGGAGCAGCGACCTGGTCTGGGCCAAGGACTACCTCTTCCCGTGGGTGGTGCGCCGGGTCCGGCAACGGCCCGCGAACCTGGGCCTTAAAGCCAAACGACCCGAACCCGGGCCCATATTCGGTCCAGGCGTCGCGCACGGCCCCTTCCCCGCCGGCCCGTTCTCCGGCGGCCCGCTCCCCACCGGGCCCGACCGTTGAGTCTCGGCCGCCGGGCCTCAGGGCTGCGGCCACCAGGCCGTGGCGGCGGAAACCTCCGGCTCCGATAGCCGCCGCAAAGCCCTAGTCGCGCCGCCCTGCGTCCGCTAATCTGCAGGGACGCCCCGCAGTTCCGGGTGTCAATGGAGATTATGAGGAGCGAAGTTGTCGAATCACACCTACAGCATTTCTGAAATTGTCGGGACTTCAAACGAAGGCGTGGACGCTGCCGTCCGCAACGGGATCGCCGAGGCCGCCAAGACCCTCCGCAACCTGGACTGGTTCGAGGTCAAGGAAATCCGCGGTCATCTTGAAAACGGACAGGTGGCCGACTGGCAGGTGACCATCAAACTGGGATTCCGCCTGGAGCGCTGAAACCGCGGAGTTCAGCGGGACGTATCCCGTGACGTCAGGCGGCGCCACACGGTAGGCGAACCGTTGTAGGACGGGAAGATGTGTCCTTCAAAAAAGGTGTGGCCGTCATGCGGTGCGTCCACGGGGGCCCACAGTCCGGAGGCCGGGCAGTGGGTTCCTGTGGCGCCGGCGGTGGCCACCCGTTCGCGGAGCAGTGCGATGCGCTTCATCGTTGAATCCCATCCTTGATAGTGAAAAAGTTCCACCCCAAGGCTAGGAAACCCACCGCACTCCCCCAATGGGCGTTTGCCCAGAATCAGCCGGGTTCATGTGGCAGCTGCACAGCCGGTCGCGCCGCCGTAGACGCTACGTCCTCGATGCCGGCACCGAAGCTGCCCAGCAGCGTCAACGAATCGGCCGACGGCGAACCCGGCTTTGCGGAAAATATTCGGAGGACCTGGTCCGGGTCCTCCGGCAGCACCAGGTTTTCAAAGTCCAGCTCCAGGTCTCCCACCACCGGGTGGCGGAGCCGTATGCTTCCCGCCGACGGAGCAGCCACGCGGTGCCCGGCCCACCACTGGCGGAAGTGTTCGCTGTGCACCGCAAGTTCACCCACCAGCTGGTTTGCCTGGGCATCATTCGGGTGGCGGCCAACGTCCCCGCGCAGGGCTCCGACGGCCTCCGCTGCCACGGCCTTCCAGTCCGGGAACAGTTCACGGGCGCGCGGGTCCAGCATCAGCCAGCGCGTGAGGTTTCGCTCCCCTGCCGGCATGGACGGGAAATCCGCAAACAGCAGGAAGGCCAGCGGGTTGCCGGCCAGCACGTCGCTCCGGCGGCCCAAAACCAGCGCGGGAACGTCACCCACCGCGCCGAGGAGCTGGCGGAGGGCCGGGCGGACACCCTGGGCCGGAATCGGTGAGCGCTGCGATTCCGCACAGTTCTCCAGAAGGTCCATCATGTGCGCCTGTTCGCTGGAATCCAGGCGCAGGGCCCGCGCCACTGAATCGAGCACCGCCCTTGACGGGTGGATGTTACGGCCCTGCTCCAGGCGCGTGTAATAGTCCGTGCTCACATCCGCCAGCCGGGCTATCTCCTCGCGGCGCAGCCCCGGAACCCGTCGGGCGCCGGAGGTTCCGGGCAACCCGGCGTCCTCCGGCTTCAGCCGTGACCTCATGGCCTTCAGGAATTTTCCAAACTCGGCGCTCTGACCCATGCCTTCCATTGTGCACGGCCAGGAAGCCTGATTTATACAACGAACGTAGGACTGCCAGTCCTAGGAAAAACAGGAACAGGCACCCCTACTGACAGTGCGGTGCAAAGTGCATAGGCTCGGAACATAGCCAGCACGAAAGCGGTTTCCCGCTTGCCCTTCGACGATCCCTTCGACCGGAAGAACTGACGATGTCCCAGACGCACCAAAACACCATCCCGCAGGTGACCCTCAACAACGGGGTCCAGATCCCGCAACTCGGCTTCGGCGTGTTCCAGGTTCCGCCGGAAGAGACACAGCGCATCGTCGAAGATGCGCTCGAAGCGGGCTACCGGCACATCGATACCGCTGCCGCCTACCGGAACGAGGCCGGGGTGGGTGCTGCCATCGCAGCATCAGGTATTCCCCGCGAGGATATCTTCATCACCACCAAGCTCCGCAATGGCGAACAGGGCAACGCCCATGAGGCGTTCCAGAACAGCCGCAAGGCACTCGGCGTCGAGTTCGTGGACCTCTACCTGATCCACTGGCCGGTACCCTCCCAGGGGCTCTTCACCGAAGCCTGGAAAGCGATGGAAAAGCTCTACGCCAACAGCCAGATCCGCGCAATCGGCGTCTCCAACTTCCTCGCAGACCACCTGGACACGCTCCTCCCGGCGGCGGACGTCGTCCCGGCTGTGAACCAGTTCGAAATCCACCCCACTTTCCAGCAGCAGGAGCTGGCCGCCAAGTGCAGGGAACTCGGCATTGCCGTTGAGGCGTACAGCCCGCTCGGCCAGGGAGCCGACCTGAACGCAGCGGCGGTGAAAGACCTTGCCGGCAAATACGACGTCACCCCGGCCCAGGTGGTGCTGGCCTGGCACCTTGCCCAGGGAACCATCGTCATCCCCAAGTCAGCCGACTCGAAGCGCATGCGGGAGAACCTGGGGGCCGTCGCCGTCGAACTCTCCGCCGCCGAACTCAGCGAAATCACCGCCCTGGAGTCGGGCGCCCGTGCGGGCGCCGACCCCGCCGTTGCCGCTTTCAGCCAGATGTAGCCGACCGTCGGTGGTTGAGCCTGTCGAAACCGATCTCGACAGGCTCAACCACCGGACAAGCTCGATCACAGACAGATAGGACATCTCAGCATGCAGTACACACATCTTGGCCGCTCCGGCCTTCAGGTTTCACGCCTGTGCCTGGGCACCATGAACTTTGGGCCCCAGACCGAAGAATCGGCCGCGCACTCCATCATGGACTCCGCACTGGACTCCGGCATCAATTTCTTTGACACCGCCAACGTATACGGCGGCACCGACCGCCGCGGCTGGACCGAGGAAATCGTTGGCCGCTGGTTCGCCCAGGGCGGCGAGCGCCGGGAACGCACGGTGCTGGCCACCAAGCTCTACGGGACTATGACGGAGCGGCCCAACGAATCCAAGCTGTCCGCCCTGAACATCAGGCGGGCGCTGGACGCGAGCCTCAAGCGGCTCCAGACGGACTATATCGACATCTACCAGTTCCACCACATCGACCGGAACACTCCCTGGGATGAAATCTGGCAGGCCATGGAAGTGGCCGTGCAGCAGGGCAAGATCCTCTACGCGGGCAGCAGCAACTTTGCCGGCTGGCACATCGCCCAGGCACAGGAATCCGCTGCCCGGCGCAACTTCACCGGACTCGTCAGCGAGCAGTCCATCTACAACCTCCTGACCCGCAACCTGGAACTGGAAGTCATCCCGGCCGCGCAGCAGTACGGGCTGGGGCTGATCCCCTGGTCGCCGCTGCACGGCGGCCTGCTGGGCGGCGTGTTGAAGAAAGAGCGCGACGGCGTCCGGCGCACCGAAGGACGGGCGGCCGAAACGCTGGAGAAGCACCAGGACCAGATCCGCCGGTACGAGGACCTGGCCGACGACCTCGGCCACGAGCCCGGCGACGTTGCCCTCGCGTGGCTGCTGCACCAGCCCGCGGTCACCGCACCGATCGTCGGTCCCCGCACGCAGGAACAGCTCGACGCCGCCATCCGGGCCCTGGACGTGACGCTCGACTCCGACGCGCTCAAGCGCCTCGACGACATCTTCCCAGGGCACCGCACCGCCCCGGAGGACTACGCCTGGTGAGTTTTCCGGCAAAGGTGGCTGCGCCGACGGACATCCTGTTCATCGGCGGAACCGGCGTGATCAGCGCGGCGGCGGCAGAACACGCCGTCGCGCTGGGCCACCGGCTGACCATCCCGAACCGCGGGAAGTCGGCCGGCCGTCCGTCGCCGAAGGCGCAGAGGTGGTCACTGCGGATATCCGGGTCACCGCAGCCGTGCGCGAAGCCCTGCGGGGCCGCGACTTCGACGTGGCCGCCGTTCGAGGTCCCGTGCAAGGGCTGCGGAATCGTTGGAATACCGTGCCTTCTGACATCTGGGCAAACCGACTCCGGTAGGAAAGACTTTCCACATGGCACTCTCACCAGTGATTGAGCTCAATGACGGACACCGGATTCCGCAGATCGGACTGGGGACCTGGCCGCTGGACGATCGCCAGGTGGCTGCCGCCGTCGTGGAAGCCGTGGACGCCGGGTACCGGCACATCGACACCGCGGTGAAATACGGCAACGAAAAAGGCGTGGGAAACGGCATCCGGTCCAGCGGCCTTGACCGTTCCGAACTGTTCATCACCACCAAACTGGACGGCGAATTCCAGGGTCAGGACAGGGCCGTGGCCGGCCTGGACGGATCGCTCAAACGCCTCGGACTGGACTACGTGGACCTGCTTTTGATCCATTGGCCGCTCCCCCGGCGGGATGAATTCATCTCCACCTGGAAAACTTTTGAACGGTTGCAGGCGGACGGCAAAGTGAGGTCGATCGGCGTGTCCAACTTCAAGCCGGCGCACCTGGAGCGGCTCCTGGCCGCCTGCGACGTTGTACCGGCCGTCAACCAGATCCAGGTCAGCCCGGCCATCACCCGGATCGTGGATATCGCCTACAACAGGCGGCATGGAATCGTCACTGAGTCGTACAGCCCGCTGGGTGCGGGCAGTGACCTCCTAAACGCCCCAGTGCTGGGAAGGATCGCCCACAAGCATGGCAAAACCCCCGGCCAGATCGTGCTCCGCTGGCATGTTGAACAGGGACTCGTTGCCATCCCCAAGTCGGCCAGTCCACAACGCATCAAAGAGAACCTGGACATCTTCGGTTTTGCCCTGGACGCGGACGACACAACAGCCATTGCAACGCTGGACGGAGGTGACGGGTCCGGAGTTAATTCCGACGTCCAAGGCCACTGAAAATCGGCGTTCCACGGAAATCACAGGTCCACCGACTGGCAGATTAATACTAAGCATGATTAGTATTGGGTAGAAGGATGTAGCGTGCCCGGGATCCGGGCACCTCCTCAATGAAAGAAGAAGGAACGATAAAATGGGTTTTTTCGCATTTCTGATTCTGGGTCTTATCGCCGGAGCAATCGCTAAGGCAATCCTCCCCGGCCGTCAGGGCGGTGGCATTTTCATCACCCTGCTCCTGGGCGTCGTAGGAGCTTTCCTCGGCGGCTGGATTGGCAGCCTGCTCTTCGGTGTTGGCATCAACGAGTTCTTCTCGCTGTCCACATGGCTCCTGGCCATCGGCGGCGCGATCATCGTCCTGCTTGTTTACGGCATGATCACCAAGCGCACGGCCCGCTAAAGCGGAGTCCGGCCTGAGAAACGGCCCCGGGATTTTTTCCTGGGGCCGTTTTTTCATTCGGGCCCCATCAATTTTTCGGCCATACAGCGGCGGGCGGGTCCTTTCTTGCCAGCCCGTCCACGTACGGAACCTTCTCACGGAGCAGGAGTACATCATGAAAGCAAAACTTCTTTTCGGTACCGGAATGGCGGCTGGTTTCGTCCTGGGCTCCAGGTCCGGCCGTGCCGCCTACGAAAAAATCAAGGCAAGGGCAGCGGCGTTCTGGGACAGCAAACCCGTCCAGGACAAAGTGGCTGCGGCAACGGAGGCGGTCAAGGAAAAGGCTCCCGAAGTTTCTGACCAGCTGACGGAAGCCGCGCGCCGCGCCGGCACGGTTATCACTTCCGCTGTGCACCGGGACAAGGCAACCGACAGCACCAAAGGCAGCACGGCCGCATCCGGAGTCCCCACCGCGGAGGGCGAGCTGCCTGCCGGCGACTACGTCCCGTCCCACAGCACGCATCCGGAGACTGTCAACCTGGGGACCGCGGACAGCGGCACGGCGGGCAGCAGCACTGAAGGCAGCACCGCCGCCACCGGCATCCCGGACACCACCAGCGATCCGGCCCTGAACGACTCCACCGGCCAGGACTGGTCTGACGAGGGGGGCGCCACGCCTGCCGGCGCCGCCACCAACACGAACCCTGAGCGGACCTAAAACCCCGTCAGCAGTCGCGCCGACCCGTCCGGACCATTGGTTCCGGGCGGGTCGGCGCGTTTCTGCCCGCATTCCCCTTGGGGACGTTCTGTTCGCCAAGGTCTACAAAGGGCCTGAGCAAGGGTCCAAAGAACCTTGTGGCCGGCCCGCACGGAATCCTAGAATGTGGGTGGCTAAGCAGTCAGCCATTGAATCCCCGTTCCGGAGTGATTTCATGAGTTCTCGACGCCTGGCCCCCGTTCCCCCGGCACCTGCGGCGCGGCCCCTTGCCCGGCGGCGCCCATGAGCGGCTGGAACCTGGACACGGCCGGATCCGTCGGCCCCAATGCCGTGACCATCGTTGAGGGATCATCGTTCTTCATTTCCGCCGGCAACGGGGATCTGGACCCCGGGCTGGCCCACGGCGTCTTCTACCAGGACACCAGGATCCTGTCCCGCTGGAACCTGCTGGTGAACAACCACGTGGTGGAAGGTCTCCTGGCCGTGAACCCGGAGCCATACCGGGCCGTGTTCACCGGACGGGCGCCGCAACCGGACGGGGCGGCCGACCGGCCGATGGTGATAGAACGGGACCGCCAGGTGGGCGACGGCGTCCGCGAGACACTGACCCTGCACAACTACTCCAGCAGCCCGGCGCCCTGCACCATCAAACTGGCGGTGGAGGCGGACTTCGCGGACCTGTTCGAGGTCAAGGCGGGCCGGAAGACCCGGCAGCTCCGTCCTTCCCACCGCCCGGACGGCGACCGGCTGGTCATCAGCGGCCGCCACAACGGCAGGCTGCTCGGCGTGACCATCCGCGCCCCGGGAGCAGACGTAAACCGCCACGGGGTGATGTTCAAAGTGACCGTTCCCGCGAAGGGCTCATGGACCGCCACCATTGTGGTCACGCCCAGCTCCGACGGCAGCGAACCGGCGGGCAGGTTTTCCGCCAGCACACCACAGCACGAATCGGCTCCTGCCCTGCGCCACCGCACCTGGGGCGCCGCCGCGCCGGTCATCAGCATGGACAATCCCATGCTCGAGAAGATCCTGCGCCAGAGCCAGCGGGACCTGGGCTCGCTGCGGATCGCGGACCCCGCGCATCCGGACCGCACCGTCATTGCCGCCGGCGCCCCGTGGTTCATGGCACTGTTCGGCCGCGACGCCCTGCTGACCTCCCTGATGGCGCTTCCCGTGGATCCCGCCATCGCGCTGGGCACGTTGCAGACTCTCGCCGAACACCAGGGCCAAAAGATCAACAAGATCACGGAGGAGGAACCCGGCCGGATCCTCCACGAGGTGCGCCTCGGTTCCGGTGCCGCCTTGTCCCTGGGCGGCGAAAAGACCTACTACGGAACGGCGGATGCCACTCCGTTGTTTGTCACGCTGCTGGGTGAAGTGAGCCGCTGGGGACTGGAGCCCCGTGCCGTGCAGGAGCTCCTGCCCCATGCGGACCGCGCACTGGACTGGATCACGCACCATGGGGACCGTGACGGGGACGGCTTCGTGGAATATGAGCGCGCCACCAGGCACGGTCTCCAGAACCAGGGCTGGAAGGACTCCTACGACGGGATCAACTTCGCGGACGGCACACTCGCCGAAACGCCCATCGCCCTGTGCGAGGTGCAGGGATACACCTACAGCGCCTATGTGGCCCGGGCGCTGCTTGCCCTGGATGCCGGCGACGCCGTCCTTGCCCGCAGCTGGGGTGACCGGGCGGCCGCACTGAAGGAGGAGTTCAACCGCAGGTTCTGGCTCCCCCGGCGCGGATACTTTGCGGTGGCCCTGGACAAGGACAAACGGCCCGTGGACGCCTGCGCCTCCAACATGGGGCATTGCCTGTGGTCGGGAATCGTGGATGATGACAAGGCGCCTTCCGTGGCGCAGCGCCTGATGGAGCCGGACATGTTCTCCGGCTGGGGCGTCCGCACGCTGGCGTCGAGCATGGGCGCCTTCAACCCGGTGAGCTACCACAACGGCTCCGTGTGGCCGCATGACCACGCCCTGATTGCCGCCGGGCTGATGCGCTACGGCTTCATCGAAGAAGCCCAGCGGGTGGCCGTGGCCATCTTCGACGCCGCGGAGGCGTTCGGCGGCAGGCTCCCGGAGCTTTTCTGCGGTTTCCCGCGCGAAGCGGGCAGGCCCCCGGTGGCCTATCCGTCGTCGTGCTCTCCACAGGCCTGGGCATCGGCCACGCCCATCCACCTCATCCGTGTACTGCTGCGCCTTGATCCTTCCGCGCCCACCGGCCGGCTCTGGCTGAGCCCGGTCTTTCCGGACGGATTCGGCTACCTGAAGAAGGAACAGGTGCCGCTGGCCGGCTCCCGCCTGACCATCGAGGTTTCGGGCAACGCCGTACAGGTGACAGGGCTGCCGCCGTCCATTGAACTGCATCTGGGGACGCAGGAACCCCTGGCGGACCTCATCCGGGTCCACCACGACCCCGGCCGGAAGGCCGGCTGATGTAGGAGGCGTAATGCGTATTGGCATCCTGGCACCACCGTGGATACCCGTTCCCCCGCCAAGCTACGGCGGAACGGAATCGGTGGTCCACACCCTCGCCGTGGGACTTGAGGAAGCGGGGCACAATGTTGTGCTGGCGGCCTCGGGAGACAGCACGTGTCCCGTGCCGATGGTTCCCAGCCTGCCGGACTCGTCCGGGCTGAGCATGGATTCCGGCCGGCAGGAAATCCTCCACGTGCTCCGCGCCTATGACGCCATGGAGGACGTGGACATCATCCACGACCACACGCTGCTCGGACCGCTGTGCCAGCGGCGCATGCCCGGTGTTCCCCGCACCACCACCCTGCACGGGCCTTTCGACGACGAACTCACCCTGATCTACCGGGCCATGCAACGGGAGACAGCGCTGGTGGCCATCTCGCACCACCAGGCCTCCACCGCGCGGGGAGTGAAGATCGACGCCGTCATCCACCACGGGATCGACGTCCGGAGCGTCCGCTACAGCCCGTCGCACACGGGCGGCGCCTGCTTCCTGGGGCGGATGCACCCCAACAAGGGCCTCCTGCAGGCCATCATGGTGGCGCGCCGGGCGGGAATCCCGTTGCGGATCGGTGCCAAGATGCGCGAACCGTTCGAGCTCGATTACTTCCACGACGTGATCGAACCGCTGCTGGGCCCGGATGTTGAATACCTCGGCGAGCTGGGCACGGCGGACAAGTACCGGCTGCTGGGCGAATCCGTCGCCCTGCTGAACCCGATCCAGTGGCCGGAACCGTTCGGGATGGTGATGATCGAGGCCCTGGCCGCCGGAACCCCGGTGGTGGCCACGCCCCGGGGCTCCGCTCCGGAAATCGTCAGCGACGGCGAAACAGGGTTCCTGGCGGACAGCGTCCAAGGCCTCGCCGAAGCGCTGCAGGGCTGCAGCTGGCTGAGCCGGCGCGACTGCAGGCGGGCGGCCGAGCAGCGCTTCAGTTCCCAACGGATGGTCGGTGACTACATCCGGTTCTATACGGAGCTCCTGGCGGGATCGCCCCGGGCGGCGGAGGAGACCGCTGCAGCCGGATACTGACGCAAGCGGATCGCAGGCAGCCCGCGTCAGCCCTGCCTGCTGCCGATCGCTATTGTGGCGTCCAGCTCCGGGTCGGCGGCCAGGCGGGCGGCGAGTCCCGCGCTCCGCATGAGCCCGACGGTCCGCCGCGCCTGCCTCCGGCTTGTCTCGATCAGCACGTGCCCGCCCGGGGCAAGCCAGGCCGGTGCCCCGGCAATTACCCTCCGCTGGATGTCCAGCCCGTCCGGACCGCCGTCCAGGGACATCAGCGGCTCGTGCGTGCGTGCTTCCGGCGGCATGGTGCCGATCGCGGCGGTGGGCACATAAGGAGCGTTGGCCACCAGGACCGTGATGCGGCCGCGCAGCCGCGCCGGCAGCGGTTCGAAGAGGTCACCTTCATGGACATGCCCACCGGCCGGCCCGATATTTCCCCTGGCGCACCGCACAGCCGCCGGGTCCAGGTCGGAGGCGTGCAGTTCGATTCCGGGCACGTGCGCCGCCAGGGCCGCCCCCACGGCCCCGGAACCGCAGCACAGGTCCACGACGACGGCGCGCTGCGCGCCGTCGGACATCACGTCGTCGTGAGTCCCGCCGTCGTGAGCTGCACCGTCGGGAGCTGCGCTCCCGAAAGTTCCGCGGAGCAGCAGCTCCGCCTGGCGGACAAGGAATTCAGTGCGGCGGCGCGGCACAAACACGCCTGCCGTGACGCCGATGCGGAGCCCGCAGAATTCGGCCCAGCCGAGGATGTGCTCCAGCGGCAGGCCGTCAACGCGCCGCTCGATCATCGCTTCCAGCTCGGCAGCTGAGGCAGCCGCGCCGGTGAGCAGGCGTGCTTCCTCCTCCGCGAACACGCAGCCGGCAGCCCTGAGGCGGCGGACCGTGTTTTCTTGACTCCACTGTTCCGTGCGGCGGGCTGCCGGGCTGCGGGCAGGTCCGGGCCGGCCGGGCTGTCTTGAGCGTTCTGGCGGCAACAGCAGGCTCCCTTAGCTCCGGGTCGGTGGGTTTCATGCTATCGAATCCGGACAGATACCAAGCAACCTTGGGATTTGCTGGAAAAAGTCGGTGCAAGCGCTTACAGTTGTGAGTTGGCTCTCAGAAGCCGGTCTCCCGCGTCGTCCTTCACAGCAGCAACGTCGCTTTCCGGAAGGTTTCCTTATCGTGTTTTTCCGCAGTTCAAACCCCAAGAATCCACCCTGCAAGCAACCGGGAAGGGGCCTCGCCGCGGTGGTTGCGGCGTTGGTTGCCGGCGCCGCGCTGGCAGCCCCCGCCCACGCCGCGCCGGAGCCGAAAAACCCGGGCACGCCGTCGGCCTCGCATTCGCTCCGCGCCCCGGTGACGGACGAAAACTTCTACTTCGTGATGGCGGACCGCTTCAGCAACGGAAGCAGCGCGAACGACGACGGCGGGCTCGGTTCCGATCCGATGGTCTCCGGTTTCGACCCGACGAAGAAGGGCTTCTACAACGGCGGCGACCTTAAGGGCCTGCTGGACAAGATCGACTACATCCAGGGCCTGGGCACCACCTCCATCTGGCTGACGCCCAGCTTCAAGAACAAGGCAGTCCAGCCGGAGGACAAATCGGCCGGCTACCACGGCTACTGGGTCACCGACTTCACCCAGATCGACCCCCACCTGGGCACCAACGCCGAGCTGAAGGCGCTGATCGACGAAGCCCACTCGCGCGGGATGAAGGTCTACTTCGACATCATCACCAACCACACGGCGGACGTGATCGGCTACGAGGAAGGCGCCCGCACGGCCTACAAGTCCAAGGACGCCGAACCGTACAAGACGGCCGCCGGCGAGGTGTTCGACGACCGCGACTACGCCGGCACGGACACCTTCCCGGAACTGGATCCGGCCAAGTCCTTCCCCTACACGCCAGTCCTGGAGAAAGGCGAAGAGGACCTCAAGGTTCCGTCCTGGCTTAACGACCCCACGCTGTACCACAACCGCGGCGACACCACCTTCCAGGGCGAGGACTCCTTCTACGGCGATTTCTTCGGCCTGGACGACCTTTTCACCGAGAACCCCAAAGTGGTCGAGGGAATGACGAAGGTCTACGAAGACTGGATCAAGGATTTCGGTGTGGACGGCTTCCGGATCGACACCATGAAGCACGTCAACGACGAATTCTGGCAGGAGTTCGGGCCCAAGGTCCTGCAATACGCCAAGGAACAGGGCAAGGACGAGTTCTTTATGTTCGGCGAGGTCTTTGACACCTCCAAGAGCTTCACCTCCCAGTTCACCACCCGCAACAAGATGCAGGCCGTGCTGGACTTCCCGTTCCAGAATGCCGCCCGGAACTTTGCGTCCCGCAGCCAGCCCGCCAGCCAGCTGGAGACGTTCTTCGCCGGGGACGACTGGTACACCGATGCCGACTCCAACGTCTACGAACTCCCCACCTTCCTGGGCAACCACGACATGGGCCGGATCGGCAGCTTCATTGCCGCCGACAACCCCGGTGCGGACGACGCCGAACGCGTCGCCCGGGACCGGCTGGCCCACGAGCTGATGTACTTCTCGCGCGGCAACCCGGTGGTGTACTACGGCGACGAGCAGGGCTTCACCGGCCCGGGCGGGGACCAGGATGCACGCCAGACGCTTTTCGCCAGCCAGGTGCCGGAATACCTTGACGATGTCCTGCTGGGCACCGATGCCACCCATGCCACGGACAACTTCAACACCGGCCACCCGCTGTACAGCAAGATCAGCGAACTCGCCGCACTGACCGCCGAGCACCCGGCACTGCGCAACGGCGCCCACCAGAACCGGTACGCGGCGGAGGGCCAGGGAATCTACGCGTTCTCCCGCACCGATGCGAAGGACCAGCGCGAGTACGTCGTGGCAGTGAACAACAGCGGGACCGCACAGACGGCCGCGGTGCCCACCTATATCGCCAAGCGCAACTACAGCCGGATCTACGGCGGCTCCGGCGGTTCCGCTGCCGAGTCCAAGACTGCTGACGACGGCAAGCTCACCGTCACCGTTCCGCCGCTCTCCGCGGTGGTCTACGAATCGTCAGGGCGGATTCCGCACTCCAAGGCGGCTCCCGCCGTCGCCCTCCAGGAGCCGGCCACGGCGGAAGGTGACAACGGCAGGATCCGGGTGGCGGCCGACCTCGACGGTTCATCGTTCTACGAGGTCACCTTCCAGGCACGGACAGCGGGCGGGGAATGGGAGCCGATCGGCACGGACGACACCGCTCCGTACCAGGTGTTCCATGACGTCACGGGGCTTAAGCCCGGCACCGCCGTGGAATACCGCGCGGCGGTCCTGGACAACGGCGGACACACTTCGGTCAGCCCGGCCCGCACCGGCACGGTCCCCTCCCCTGTCCTCGCCATGCAGAAACCGGCGGAGGGCAGCAGCGTGGACGGCAAGGTGGAGGTCAGCGCCACGGCCAGCCCCGAGAAAGCTGATTACACCGTCAACTTCGAACGCAGCGTGGACGGCGGCCAGTGGGCAGCGATCGGTTCGGACAGTTCCTCGCCGGCGTACACGGTCTTCGATGACCTCGCGGCCTTGGGCCTCGCCGACGGCACCGCGGTCCGCTACCGGGCAACCATGTCCGTTCCGGGCGCCGAGAGCGTGGTCAGCGACATCCGGACCGTAGTGGCCGGTGAGATCCCGCAGCCTGACTCCGTGACGGTGGCCGGAAGCCTGGATTCTGAAATGGGTTGCCCGGACGACTGGCAGCCGGCCTGCGGAGCGGCCTTCATGACGCTGGACCCGGCGGACAAAGTCTGGCGCCTGACGGTGCCGAAGCTGCCGGCGGGCACGTATGAGTTCAAGGCCGCGCTCAACGGCAAGTGGGACGAGAACTACGGCGCAGGGGGTGCCCTGAACGGTGCGAACATTCTGCTGGAGCACCCGGGCGGAGCAGTGACGTTCCGCTACGACCACACGACCCACCTGCTCAGTCCGGTCTACGCATCACAGCAGCCCGGCGCCGTGGCTGCGGCCGGCAGCATGAACCTGGAACAGGGGTGCCCGGAGGACTGGATGCCCGCCTGCGACCAGGCGCAGTTGAAGCTGGACCCGGCCGACCTGGTGTGGAAGCTGTCCGTGACCAACCTGCCCGCCGGCAACTACGAGTTCAAAGCGGCCCTGAACCGGTCCTGGGCCGAGAGCTACGGCGCCGGCGGTTCGCCGAACGGCGCCAACATCAGCCTGGTGCACGACGGCGGCCCGCTCACCATCCGGTACGACCACTTCACCCATGTGATGACTGCCGGATAGCGGCTTTGGCCTGACCGGGCAAGCAGCCCGCCGGCCGATGACAACCGAAAGCAGCGCCGCCCTCTCCTGAGGACGGCGCTGCTTTCGTGTTACTAGTTTGCCGCGGCGCGCTGCACTATGACGGCGCGCTGCTGGTGGCTTCTGCTAGCTCAGCGTCGCGGTGTCGATCACGAAGCGGTAGCGGACGTCGGAGGCGAGGACGCGCTCGTAGGCTTCGTTGATCTTCTCGGCCGGGATGACCTCGATTTCGGCGCCCAGGTGGTGCTCGGCGCAGAAGTCCAGCATTTCCTGGGTCTCGCGGATGCCGCCGATCATCGAACCGGCGAAGGAGCGGCGGCCGGCGATCAGCGCGAACGCGTTCACGGGGAGTGGCTCGGCCGGTGCGCCGACGTTCACCAGGGCACCGTCAAGGGTCAGCAGCTGCAGGTAGGAGCTGATGTCGATCGACGCGCTGACGGTGTTGATGATCAGGTCAAAGCTGCCGGCCAGGTCGCTGAAGGTGTTCTCATCGCTGGTGGCGTAGTAGTGGTCCGCGCCCAGTTTCAGGCCGTCTTCCTGCTTCTTGAGCGACTGGGACAGCACCGTGACCTCGGCGCCCATGGCGTGGGCGATCTTGACGGCCATGTGGCCCAGGCCGCCCAGTCCGACGACGGCGACCTTCTTGCCGGGGCCTGCACCCCAGTGGCGCAGCGGCGAGTAGGTGGTGATGCCGGCGCAGAGAAGCGGTGCGGCGACGTCGAGCTCGATGCCCTCCGGAATCCGCACCACGAAGTCTTCGGTCACGACGACGTGGGTGGAGTAGCCGCCCTGGGTGATGGTGCCGTCGCGGTCCACGGCGCCATAGGTGCCGATGTTGCCCTTGAGGCAGTACTGCTCCTCACCCTTCAGGCAGTTGACGCACTCGCGGCAGGAGTTGACCATGCAGCCGACGCCGACGCGGTCCCCGACGGCGTGCTTGGTGACTTCAGCACCCACTTCGGTGACGATTCCGGCGATTTCGTGCCCCGGTGCCAGCGGGTACTGCTGGGGTCCCCAGTCACCGCGCACGGTGTGGATGTCCGAGTGGCAGATGCCGGCGTACTTGATCTCGATCAGCACATCGTGCGGGCCGACGTCGCGGCGTTCGATGGTGGTGGGAACGAGGTCTCCGTCAGCGGACGGGGCGGCATATGCGTTAGCGGTAAGCAATATATTCTCCAATGTTGGGTGAGAGATTCATTTGGTTGGGTGGAGGTCTTATGGGCGGATGAGCACCTTGAGCGCTGTGCGGCCGGCCATCGCGCGGTAGCCGGCAGCGACGTCGTCGAGGGCTACAGTCTGGTCAAACACCCTGCCGGGCTGGATTGTTCCCGAGAGGATGTCCGGCATGAGTTCTTCGATGTAGGCCCGGGCCGGGGCCACGCCGCCGGTCAGGGTGATATTGCGCATCACGGTGCCGAAATTCATGGGCACATCGGTGTACTGGGCAGCTCCCACCCTACCAACGGCACCGCCGTCGCGCACGGCGGCGATCGCGGTGTTAATGGCATCCTGGGTCCCGGCTGCTTAGCCGGCGTGCGCCGTCGTCGGCTCTTCTGCCGGCTGTTCTTCTGCGAGAACCTCCTTCAGCGCCGTGGCGGCGCTCATGGCATTGGGCCATCCGGCGTAGAAGGCCAGGTGAGTGATCGTTTCCACCAGTTCGTCGGCCGTGACGCCGTTGGCGAGTGCCAAGCGCAGGTGGTACGGAAGCTGGCTTGTGCGGTACAGCGCCGTCAGCGCCGCAACGGTGATCAGGCTGCGGTCGCGGGGCGAGAGGCCGGGCCGTTCCCACACGTCGCCGAACAGCACGTCGTCGGTAAGCTGGACCAGCTTCGGGGCGACATCGCCGATCAACTGCTGGGCCGCCGAAGGGGTCTGAGTTGCCATGGTAGTGCTCCTTTAGGAAGTTTTCGCTGCCCATCCAGCAAACCGCGTCCTCTACGCGCGGGGAAGGTCCTGTTGGTACAGGTACTGGCAGGGCCTCCCTGCGGCGAAGGAACGCTCCTAGTGTTGAAGGCGAGGAATGCCGCATCCGTGCGGCACACAGCCGTCAACAGAGGAGAACAGTTGGAGATCCAGCCGAAAGCGCCAAGCAACAAGGGATCTGGGGAGATGTTCAGCGGCGACGTCTGGTTCGACGTCATCGCCAAGGGCGAGGCACCCTCCCAGCTGCGCGTGAACATGGTCCGTTTCGCCCCTGGCGCGCACACTGCGTGGCACTCGCATGCGAACGGCCAAACCCTGCACGTGACCGAGGGCCGCGGCCTGGTCCAGTCCCGCGGCGGCGAGGTCATCGAGATCCGTCCGGGCGACACCATCTACACGCCCCCGGGTGAATGGCACTGGCATGGCGCTGCACCTGAGCATTTCATGAGCCACCTGGCCATGTGGGAAGCACTGGGTGAAGGCCAGGAGGGCCCGGAAGCGACCTGGGGCGAGCACGTCACCGACGAGGCATACGGCGCCAGGTAGCTGCTCGGGGTTCCCGGGACGGGTGCCGTGTTACCTCGCCAGGGCGGCAGGGCTAAATTGTCACACCCCCGCGGCAGAGTTATCCCATGGAAGTTATGGGGGAACGTGCAGCAGGAGGGGCGTTGCGGTGGACCAGGCTGCCCGCCGCTGCTTCGCCCGCGCCAGCTGCTTCGCCCGGGTCGGTTCGCGGTTTGCGGAGTGTGCCCGCCGGGCCGCAGCCGCCTGGGGCTCTAGCGTCCGACGGCGGGGGTTCCGGTGATCTGGCCGGGTGCCGTGCGCTGCTGGTGTCTTTGAGTTCGACGGCGGTGGCGGACGCTGCGGTGATGCGCTTCCGTGAGGCTGCTGACTTCGCGGCCAACGTCGAGGAGATTTCCCGGGCCGCTGAATATTTGCAGGTGGTTGCTGCCGGGGCTGTGGACCGGACGCGGCGGGAGGCTTCCGCTGCTGCGCGGGCCGGCTCGGGGGCGGCGGTGGGCTGGACCACCGGGTGGGGCGGCGAGACGGCTGTGCATGGGCCGATTGGTTGGGCTACCGGGCAAGCCAGTCCAGCGGATGGCGGGCAGGGAACGGAGGCGGCTGCGGACTCGGGGACGAGCACCGAGACGAGCCCCGAGACGCCGAAGACCAACAATCCGGATCCGGCGGATGACGGGTGCCGGAACACCACCGAGTTCCTCCGCGCCCGGCTGCGGATCAGCGCCGCGGAAGCGCGCCGCCGCCTCGCCCTGGCCGAGGCGGTGTTGCCCCGCACCGGGATCACCGGCCACCCCGAACCTCCGGAACGGCCTGTGCTGGCCGCGGCGGTGACGTCCGGGTTGGTGGGCTCCCGTTCCGCGACCATCATCACGCTCGCCCTGGACCGGGTCCGGCACCACGCCCCCGAAGACACCATGGCCCGGATGGAACACACCCTGACCCGCACAGCCGCGGAGAACGACACCGATTTCGTCGCCAGGATTGCCCGGCAACTGGTTGACGCGATCGACCAGGACGGCACAGAACCCTCCGAGGAGGAACTGCGGCACCGGCAGGGCGCCTTCATCCGGAAGCCCCGGCGGGGTTTGTACCACGTGGAAATCTTCGCCACCCAGGACCAGTACGAGCCCCTCCTGACCGTGATGAACACCGCCACCAACCCCCGCACCCGCCCCGGAACGGCTGAAGGCAACGACGGAACCGTTAATGGCGGTGATCTGGACCTGCGGACCCGGCCCCAGCAACTCCTGGACGGCCTGGTCGGCGCCGCCAAAGTCGCCTTCGCCACCGGAAACCTCCCCGCGGCGGGCGGTCTCCGCCCTCAGGTCATGGTCACCATCGATTACCGCGACCTCCTCGAACGCCTCGGAACCCCTGGCACGGGCTCATTCACCTTCACGGGCCCCGTCACCGCCGCCACGGTCCGGAAGATCGCGTGCGACGCGGACATCATCCCGGTCCTGCTCGGCAGCGAGGGCCGCATCCTCGATATCGGCCGGACCACACGGATCTTCCCGCCCCACATCCGCAAAGCCATCACCGCCCGCGACCAGGGCTGCGCCTTCCCGAACTGCACCATCCCGGCACCCTGGTGCGAAGCCCACCACATCACCTATTGGTCACACGGCGGAACCACCAGCACAGAGAACGGCACCCTGCTCTGCTCCCATCACCACCACCTGATCCATAAAGAGCAGTGGCAGATCCAGGTCAACACCGGGATCCCCTGGTTCATCCCGCCACCCCACATCGACCCACGCCAACACCCGCGACGAAACAACTACTTCAGGCTCGAGTGATCCTGCCCTGGTCTACCGGCGTGCCGAAATGTATTTCACTCATTGGAAACCCTGACGCCTGGACTGCGGGTTTGAAGGCATGCTGGTGACCACGCCACGGCGAAGCTCCGGACTGGAAAGAAGGAACCAATGTCCCTCAGCGTTGAGGAAATGAACAAACAACTCCCGGTGGCGAACGCGCTGCCCGGCGAGGCTGTCCCCTACTACATGGCTTCCGGGGAGGGTGCCCGGTACGAAATCAACGGGCAGTTGGTCACCGTCATCGCCCGCGCGGCGGACACCGGAGGCATCTTCAGTGCCGCCTATATCTCCGGCGGCATGGGGGCCGAATCCCCCTTCGTGAGCCACAAGGTGGAGCACAAGACCCTGTACGTTTTCGACGGCATCCTGCATGTCTGGCTGCCTGGTGAGAGCCGCATCCTCACTCCAGGTGATTCCGTGGTGATCCCGCCCGGAACGCCGCACGCCTACCGGATGGCAAGCCACTACACCCGCTTCCTGAACTGGATGACCCCGGGCGGCGCCGAGGCATACTACGAACGCGTCGGCACCCCCATCGATTCGCACGTCCCGCCGGTGCGTGCGGGCCACAATCGCAGCGCCCAGCAGCAAGCCGAGGTTGGCGCGGAATTCGGCATCAGTTTTCCGGACGTGGAACGGGTGGCACCCTCCTTCCAGCAGGACGCCAGCCTTCCTGCCACGCAGAGCCCGTACTTCCTCAGCGCCGGCGAAGGTGAGCGCCTGGTGAGCTACCAGACCATGTTCACCTATCTCTCCCGGCCGGCTAACACCGGTTCGAACTACTTCGCGGTGCATACCAAGGGAGCCAAGTCCCCGTACATTCCGCTGCACTTCCACTCGGAGCACACCGAGAACTTCCTGTGCACCGAGGGCCGGATGTGGCTCTACGCCAACGGCCGCGAGGTACTCCTGACCAAGGGCGATTTCCTGCACGCCCCGGCCGGCACCGTCCACTCCTTCGCGTTCGATTCGCACAACACCCAGATGGTTGGCTTCCTGACGCCGTCGGTCTTCAACGGTTTCTTTGAGTACTTCAACAAACCCACCGAGGACTACATGTACACCGAAGGCGGCGCGCCGTAC
This sequence comes from Arthrobacter sp. SPG23, assembly GCF_000876655.1. Lineage (GTDB taxonomy): Bacteria > Actinomycetota > Actinomycetes > Actinomycetales > Micrococcaceae > Arthrobacter. The sequence goes on along the minus strand of NZ_JYCN01000002.1, from coordinate 49,534 downwards.
ATGGACATGGAAGGGTTCGGCCGCGCCCAGGCCGAGATGGACCTCACCGTGGTTGGCCCGCCGCCGCAGCGCCGGGCGGCCCTGGATATCTGAGCCGGGCCGCACCCGGCAAACCGCCGCACCAGGCAAAACGCCCTCACCTGACAGGATAGCTACACCGGACAACACAATGGCCCGGACCTCCGAAAGGAAGTCCGGGCCATTGTCTGTGAGGTCCGAGGGCCGTCGATTGCTCCGTAGCCGCCCTTTTCGATGCCCAAAAGGGCGGTTACGGAGCAATCGATGGGAATTGGCGCACCAGTTCGCGGCCATAGTCGTTGCCGTTGGGCGTGCGCAGGACGGTGTGCATGTGGAACGGCGCAGGCTCGTCGTTGCTGAGGAAGACGCCGGTGTGGTGGTCCAGTTCCATCAGCACCACCGGGCTCTGCAGCCGGAAGTAGAAGGCCTCCTGGCCGTCCCAGCCGCCGATCCAGCTGAACCAGCTCTCACCGTAGTGCTCCTGGATCTCCCTGCGCCGCGCTGCCCTGGGCCCGTCCGGCAGGTAGGCGATGAAGTCCTCCACCAGATCATCCAGCACTGCCCGGGCCCCGGGCGGCATGGAGCTGACCGGAATGCCCTCGTAGGGAATCACCCGGTTGTCCTGGAAGCAGCCGCCCAGGTGCCGCTCGTCCCCCGGGTGGATCCGTCCTTCGGGCATGATCGGATCCACCATTGAGCCATAGACCGTGGCGGCAGCCCGGAGCCCGTCAGGCAGCGCCCCCATCAGCTGCCGGGCCAGCGCGATACGGTCCTTGAAGACTTTGACGCCCCGGTGCGGACCGGTGTCGATGACATCAGGCTCCGCTCCGAGGAACACCGGTGAGATCACCAGCTGAGTGCCCGCCACCAGGCAGTTAAGCGCCACGTGATGGCCGAAAAGCTGCCAGCCCCACGGTTCGGTCTCGGACGGATCGCCGAACAGGGCGAAGTTGTAGCTGAACTCGTTCATCAGCAGCGGCAGTTCCACCAGTTCCCCGAGGAATCCGTTGATCCGCATGAGGTTCCTGGCCAACTCGAAGCCGGCCGGGCTCAGGCTTGCCTCCACCACAGCCAGCGCGGCATCGCGGACAGGCGGATCGAGTTCATCCAGCCGCAGCCCGGTGTCATGCTGCATGAACTCCGGGTTGGCCCAGCTTTGCCACTCGTGGGCGTCCACGGCATAGCTCAACCGGGACGCCTGCTGCAGCGTGACCACCTCCAGTAGTTTTCGGCCGGCAGCCACCATTGCCGCCGTGGGCGCTTCCTCGCCGGCCCGTGCGGGCTCCAGCGGATACAGCCCCGGGCGGAGCACGCCGTCGTTCGTTACTCCTGTGAACGGTTCCGGGTAGAGCGCCTCCCAGCCTTTGATCATGGGCCCGGCAAACGAGTCGGTCTTGGCCGCTTCGGCATAGTCCCGGGCAGTGAGGCCGCGGATCCCGGCCACCCGCGGATGGTCCGGAGCGAAAAGAAAATCACGGAATGACGGCGCTGACACGGGAGTCCCTTTCGTTGTACTGCGTCTCGTTGTACTGCGTCGGGTGCTGAGAAGAAATAGCGGCTGAGCTGCCCCAGCCAGCGGCCACGCACAGCGCTGCCGCAGCTGCTTCCGGCACGCTGCCGCGCCAGGCCACGTGCTGGTCCGGACGGACCAGCACGGCGTCGGCTCCCCACAGGTCGGCCATCGGCGTCCCGTCATCGGAGGGCCCGACGGCGGTGACGGTCACGGGGATGCCCTGCCGGGCGGCGGCTTCGAGTACCGGCGCGAAAACCCGGGCTTCCGGCACCCCGCCCAGGGCGCCGGCGTCGGCCAGGGCGCCGGCGTCGGCCAACAGGGTGAAGCCCTGGCCGAGGAGGCTGTAGACGGAGGTGGAGTCATCCAGCCAGGCGTGCGGAAGCAACGCGCCCGGGCTGGCCGAGGCGACGTACCGGATGGGGTCCTCAGCGGGAACCGGCGAACCGTCCGGCACCACTACAGGTGAATCCCCGTACGCGTAGCCGAGCACCAGTCCCAGCGAATCGAACTCGCTCTGCTTCACGGCGAGCGCCTCGTGGGCCGCCTGCCGGGCCCGGCGGCCGTCGTCGCCGGCGCTGCGGAGTGCCGGATCAGCGAAATGGTAGGCGAGGGCCTCGCCGTTCGCGGCGGCGTCGCGGATGGTCCTGGCCGCCACCGGGCGTCGTTCCAGCCCGTAGCTGGCCAGGAGTTCCGGGCCGCCCCAGCCTGCGAGGCTGGCCGCGATCTTCCACGCCACGTTCGCGGCGTCGCCGATGCACGTGTTGAAGCCGTGGCCGCCCCATGGCGGATTCAGGTGCGCCGCGTCGCCCACCAGGAACACGCCGTCGCGGCCGTAGCCGGGGGCCAGGAGCATGCGGGCAGTCCAGGGGTCCGTGGCCACCACCTCGACATCCACCTCCGCGCCCACCAGTTCGCGGACCATGGCGACGGCGGCGGCGTCCGTCAACACGCTTGCTGCGGCGGCGTCCACGCCCTGGATGATGGCCCACCACGTATCGGCGAGGTCCATCCGGCCCACCATTCCGGCGGTTTCCGCACCCACCACCCAGTACTGGACGGCCGGGGGCAGGGTGATCGAGGAGCCCAGGTCCTTGGAGCGGAACATGATGCTGATGTTGGACAGCGCGGCGGAGCCGCCCTCGAGCCGGATGCCAAGGCTGCGGCGCACGGCGGACGAACCGCCGTCGGCACCGATCACAAAGCCGGCGGTGATGGTGCGGGTACGTCCGGCGCCGTCCGCCACCACGACGGCAGCTCCGGGCACAGCGGCTCCGGGCACAGCTGGTCCGACAAAAGCAGCTCCGGGCACAGCTGGTCCGGAAAGAGCAGCTTCGGGGTGAACAGCGACCTCTTCAACATGCCACCCGGTCAGCAGGGTGACCAGCGGAGCCTCGGACACCGCCGCGCGGAGGACTTCCTCCAGGACGGGCTGCGGAACCTGCTGGCCGCATTCGGGCTGCGGACCGTAGCGGCCGGGCACCAGCTGGAAGGCGTGCTTGAAGGTCCGCAGTTCATGGGCTGCCGGCCCGGTGAGGCCGGTGCAGAAAATCACGTCCTGGGCGTAGTCCACCGGAAGCGGAGCTGCGGCGCGGAGTGCGTCGGCCAGTCCCAGCCTGCGCAGGTGCGTCATGGTGCGGGCGTTGGTGGTCTTGGCGCGGGGCCGGGCCGGATCCACGGACGTCCGCGGTTCGATCACCACGCTGGGGATGCCACGGGATGCCAGGTCCAGCGACAGGAAGAGTCCGCTGGGGCCGCCGCCGGAGATCAGTACCTGCACCTCCTCCGGCAGCTTCTCAGGAGATGCGGATTGCAGGGTAACCATCAGGCACGGCCGCGGAGTGAGATGTCGCCGACCGGAGTGGTCAGCGTGCCGAGGCGGTCGATTTCCACTTCAACGGTGTCGCCGGGCTGCAGCAGCCACTGCGGGGTCCGGGCGTACCCCACGCCCTCCGGGGTTCCGGTGGCAATGACGTCCCCGGGATGGAGGGTGAGGGTCTGGCTGATCAGCGAGATGATGGCCGGCACGGAGAAGATCATGTCCCGGGTGTTGCCGTTCTGGACCTCGGTGCCGTTCACCCGGGTGCGGACCTGCAGGCCGTCCCGGAGGTCGCCTACTTCGTCGCTGCTGACCAGCGGGCCCAGGGGGCCTGTGAAGTCGCCGTTCTTTCCCAGGGTCCATTGCGAGGTGAGCTTCTGGGCGCGGCGGGCGGTCAGGTCGTTGAAGGTGGAGTAGCCGAAGACCGCTTCAGCCGCTCCGGCCTCGTCTGCCGACTCCACGCGCCGGCCGATGTAGGCCGCCACTTCGCCTTCCCAATCGAGGCCATCCTCACCGGCGGGCACCGGGACCGGCACGTTTCCCACCGACAACGAGGCCGTCCAGCGGCCGAACACCGTGGGGTGCGGGGGAAGGTCCTGGTCCTTGTAGCTGCCTTCTGCGGCGTGGGCCTTGTAGTTGAGGCCCACGCAAATGACCCGGGCCGATGCGGGCACCAGCGGCACCTCGGTGACGCTGCCGCGCTCCAGCGAACCGTCGTCGAACTGTGAGGCGCCGGACTGTGAGACGGCGGATACGGGCGCGCCGGGCTGCGAGCTGCCAGCCGTCAGCGAGACAGACTTGTCTTGCCAGCCGGCGGCGTCCGCCCAGAACTCGCCCACGGGCGCCAGCGGGAAGACGCGGGAGTCCACCAGGGCAGCTGCCCAGGATTCCCCGCGGTAGTTGATGCCGATGTACTGCATGTGGAGCCTTTCAGGTCTAGCCCGGGCACACGGAGTGCCGGTCAGGCTGGGTTCACGTCAGGAGGTGCGAAGTCAGAAGGTGCAGGGTCAGAAGGTGCAGGGTCAGGAGGCCTGGGCTTGCCTGCGGAAGAAATCGATGGTGGCGTCCAAAACCTTCTGTGCTGCGGCCGGGCTTTTGTCCGGCAGCAGCCACATGTGGTCCGAGCCCTCAATGAGGAGAAGTTCGACGTCGGCCCCGGCGGCTTCCAGCGCCGCGGCAAACGTGGTGGCCTGCGCCGGCGGGACGAACCGGTCGGCGGTCCCGTGGGCCAGGAAAAACGGCGGCGCGTGTCGGCCGACGTAGCTCAGCGGGCTCGCGGCGGCTGCCTTGTCCGGGGCCTCAGCCGGCTGCGCCCCGATAAGAAGCGCCTCCCGGGAACCGGTGTCGTCAGCCGTTGCGACGGCGTCGGGCAGGGCCTGCGCACCCATCCGTACCAGATCAGTGGGCGGGTACCAGGCGGCGACGGCGGCAACTGGCGCCGCACCGCCGGAAGGGTCGTCACCATTGCCGGAAGGGGCGCCCGAACCGTCCGCCCCCAGGCCCACCAGGCAGGCAAGGTGGCCGCCGGCGGAATCTCCCCAGGCGTAGATCCGGCCCGGATCGACGTTGAAGTCCGCCGCGTGGGCCCGGATCCAGGAGACCGCCGCCAGGGCGTCCTCCAGCTGGGCCGGAAACACGGCCTCCGAGGACAGGCGGTAGTCCGCCGACACCACGACGAATCCGGCCGCGGCCACACGCTCAAAGGGAGTCAGCGAAAAACCGTCCGTCACCGGCCCGAGGGAGGAACGCTCCCCCACCCGCCAGCCGCCGCCATGGAAATGCACAACGGCCGGCACCGTAACCCGGGAGCCGCCCTCCGGTCCGGACTCCGCCGGCAAGTAGAGGTCCAGCAGCAACGGCAACCCGCCGGGACGCGAAAACTCGATCCCCTTCAGGACTTGTCCTGCAGTCATCAACGACTCCATCCGTTGCTATGGCCGGCATCAGGATCGATCCGGCGTCTCCCCTAAGCCTGCTGGACGGAATGCCCGCTGGAAACGGGAATTTTCAATCATTGGAACGGCTTCGCGGAGCCCACTTCGTCCGCCAGGAACTGCAGGCCGCGCTGCACAACGCCCAGTCCGGCCGAGTGGTTCAGGTAGCCGTGCGTGGCGCCGGCCTCCAGCCGGCACTCCACGGGAATCCCGGCCGAGCGGAGACCGTCAACGAACAGCTCGGCGGAAACGCGCAGGTCGTCGTATTCGCAGACCAGGACGGCCGCCGGCGGCAGGCCGGCGGGGTCCGCGTACCCGGGCATGGCGTAGGAGGATGCCATCAGGAGGGGGCCGCCGATATAGTTCTCCACCATCCCGCGGCAATCGTCCGCCGTGAAGCGGAGGATCCGCGGAAGACCCCCCATGCCGGCAGGCTCCGGGTCGCCCGATGCCGGCAGCTCCGCATGCAGGAACGGGTAGGCGAGCACCAGTTTTGCGGGCAGTTGCCGGCCTGCATCCTTCAGGTACAGGGCAGCCCCGACTGCCAGGTTGCCGCCGGCGCTGGCTCCGCCCAGGCACAGGGTCAGCGGATCAGCACCCAGCTCCGCGGCGTGCTCCACGGCCCACAGCCAGGCCGCCAGGACATCCTCGTGCGGCACCGGATAATGCACGCCGTCGCGGGCGAGCCGGTAGTCCACGGACAGCACGATCCCGCCGCTCCTGGCGGCCACTTCCCGCGCCAGCTGGTCGGCTTCCCGCATGTCCAGCCCGCCCCCGGCGAAACCGCCGCCGTGCAACCATACGAGGGCGGGTGCCCCGCCTGCGCGTCCGCCGCCCCCGCCGCCCCCGGCGCCGCGTGCGGCAGCGCCGCCGTCGGACGCATCCGTAGTTGGAGAGCCTGTAATTGGAGAGCCGGTGGAAGCTTCCGGACCGAAAGCGCCCGACGCCGGCCCGCCGTAAATCCGCACCGGCACCGGGCCGTTGGGGCCGGGCACGTCCTCGCTCCGGACCGCGACGTCGGGCGCCGTATACGGGGCCGTCCCGGCGCTGAAGGCTTCCAGCCGCTGCAGGCCGGACGGATCCGCCAGGAGCTCGGCGAAGGAGCCGGCGCCGGCCACATGGTGCATGAGGCCGGCCAGCTCCGGATCCACGGTCATGGCCGTGCCGCGAGCTCGGGTGCCCTGGCGGCGCCGTCGGGCAGCGCCGCGACGCAGCTGAACGAATGCGTCCCCGAACATACGTCATGGGCCGTAGCGTCAGCGTCGGGCAGCACCACCGTGGCGGTGCAGCCCGCCGGCACGGTCACCTGCAGCGTGAAGTCCGGGCCGGCCAGGTCCCAGCGGACCGCGGCCATCCCGTAGGGGGTCTCGTGCCGGGCCTGCGCCCAGCCCAGGCCGCCGCCGGGCCGGGGACGGACCAGGAGCTTCCGGTAGCCCGGTTCAGCCGGTGCCAGTCCGGCCAGGCTGCGGTGCATCCAGTCGGCCACCGCACCCAGGGCGTAGTGGTTGAAGGACGTCATTTCGCCTTCGTTGATGCTGCCGTCCGGAAGCATGGAATCCCAGCGTTCCCAGATGGTGGTGGCGCCCATGGTCACGGGGTAGAGCCAGGACGGGCATTCCGTCTGGAGCAGCAGGCGGTAAGCCGCCGTCGTATAGCCGTGGTCGGTCAGCGCGTCGCACACCAGCGGTGTACCGACGAAGCCGGTGGCGATGCAGTAACCGTCGGCCTCCACCGCCGCAGCCAGGCCGGCGGCGGCCACAGCTTCCTCCCCGCCTTCCAGCAGTCCGAAGCTCAACGCCACAGCGTAGGCCGTCTGGGTAGGCGGCATCAGCAGCCCGCTGTCGGATATATAACGCTCCCGGAATACTTTGGCGGCCCGCTGCGAGAGCTCAGCAAGGGCGGCGGAGTCCTCCCCCAGCAGCTCGGCGGCCTCGCCGGCCACGCGGGCGGAGTACGCAAGGTAGGCCTGTGCCACGAGCTGCCAGGGCGTCCGGGCCTCACCTGGTTCGTTCGGCGGTGCTGCCGGGTCCAGCCAGTCACCGAACTGGAAGCCCTGTTCGAACCTAAGCTCCGGTCCGGCGGCCTGGGCAGCAGCCTCCAGCCACGCAGTCATTCCGGGCAGCTGCAGTCGCAGGAACTCCAGGTCACCGGTGCGCTGGTACAGCACCCACGGAACCAGCACGGCCGCGTCACCCCACGCGGCCATCACCGGGCGGACAGGGAACGGCGGCTTGTCGAACGTCACTTCGGGGACCACCAGCGGCGGGGGCCCGTCGGTTCCCTGCTCGGCGGCCAGGTCTTTCAACCAGGAGGCGGTGAACCCGGGGATCCGGTAGAGGAAGGAGGCAGTGGCCGCGAAGATCTGGAAGTCCCCGGTCCAGCCGAGCCGTTCGTTGCGCTGGGGGCAGTCCGTTGGCACGTCGACGAAGTTGCCGCGCATCCCCCAGACAACGTTGGCATGAAGCTGGTTCAGCATGGGGTCGGAACATTCGAACGTACCGGTCCGGGCCAGGTCCGAATGGACGACGACGGCGGTGAACGCCTCCGGGTCAAGGTCACCTGGCCAGCCGCTCACCTCCACATACCGGAAGCCGTGGAGGGTGAACTCGGGCTCCCAGATCTCCTCGCGGCCGCCACGCAGTATGTACCGGTCGGTCTGTTTGGCGACCCGCAGGGGCCTGGTGCCCAGTTCTCCGTGTTCCAGGACTTCGGCGTGGCGCAGGACCACCTCCGTGCCGGCTTCTCCGCTCACCCGGAGGCGTACGTGTCCCACGAGGTTCTGGCCGAAGTCCAGGATGGTCTTCCCGGACGGCGTGCCCAGCACGGCGCGCACGGGCAGCTCTTCAGTGGCCCGCACCGCCGGACCGTCCGGTGCCACCAGCACGGATGCATCGAAGTCCTCCACCGCTACGGGGTCCAGGGCGGCGTTCTCGGAACCCGCCCAGCCGCCGTCCTCCAGCCGGGCGTCGTACGTTTCGCCGTTGTAGAGATCGGCCCCGAGCACCGGACTCCTGCCCGCGAGCCAGGAGCTGTCGGTTCCGATGACCGTGATCCGGCCGCCGTCGTCGGCGATTTCCAGCTGGGCGATCGCCGCGGTGCTGTCACCGTAGGTGTTGCGCTTGTCCTGGAACCCCAGATAGCCGCGCCACCAGCCGTCGGCGAGTTCGAGCCCGATGACATTGGTGCCGGGCTGCAGGTAGTCCGTGACGTCGTGGGTCTGGTAGCGGAGCCGGTGGTGGTAGCTGGTCCAGCCCGGCGCCAGGCGGTCGCTGCCGACGCGCCGGCCGTTGATCGAAGCGACGTAAACCCCGTGGGCGCTGGCGTAGAGGCGTGCGGAGGCCACCGGGCCGGCGACTTCGAACGTCCGGCTCAGTCTGGCGGCGGGTTCCGTGTCCTCGCTCGCTTCGTCCCGGGCCGGCCGGATCATGGCCGCCTGCCAGTCCGTTGGGTTCAGGAGCCCGGCTTCGACGTAGGTGACGGGGCTCCACTCGGAGGGACGGCCGTCGTCGTTGCCCCACACGCGGACTCGGGCGGCAACGCGCTGGCGGCTATGCAGCGGCGGTGCCGGCCACGGCTGGAGGAGCTGTTCGGCAGATTCGGTCCGGCCACAGCTGGCCAAGCTGTCTTCGTCGGGGCCGAGCTCCAGCTCGTAGGCGGTCTGGACCCAGCCCGGTGCTTCGGTGGTGACCTGCCAGGAGAGCCGCGGCCGCTCCTCGCCGATGCCAAAGGGCTGCTCGTGGTGTTCAAAGCGGAGGGCGGAGGGGCGGGATGGTTGAGTCAACGTCGGCTCGATTCGTAGCGGGTGGTCTGGGAACTTCCTCCAGACTCGCCGTTCGGTCCGAAGGCCCGCTAGCGGAGTTTCATTGACTGGAAACCGTGTCCATGGACCTTTGGAACGGTCAGCCTACACAGAACCGTCAGCTCAGGCAGAGGCAGAACGGGTGGCCGGCAGGATCCAGGAAAACACGGAAGGTGGTGCCGGGCTGCGCGTCCGCCTTCGTGGCCCCGAGCTTGATGGCTTCCTTTTCGCCTTCGTCCAGGTCCGCCACCACGAGGTCAAGGTGCATCTGCTGGGGCACGTCCTGGCCCGGCCATTGAGGCGCGCGGTAGTCGTCCACCTGCTGGAAGGAAATGCAGCTGCTGCCGTCGTCGGGGCGGATCTCGGTCCAGCCGTCGTCGACCTTCGTGTTCCAGCCCAGCAGGGCAGCGTAAAAACCCGCCAGGGCACCGGCGTCGGGGCAGTCAATAACAAAGCTTGGGAAGCGTGCGATAGCCATAGCGGCATGCTACCGTCCGCCGTCGGGCCTGTCCTTAAAGCCCGCGGACTTAAAGCTCGCGGACTTAAAGCTCGCGGACGAAGAAGTCCACTGCCATGCTGAGGATTCCGTCCAGCTGGTCTTCGGCAAAGAAGAAGCAGTGGTCGCCGCCCCGGATGGTGACCAGTTCGTTGCGGACACCGGCGTCCGTCAGCGCCGCGGCCAGTAGTTCGCTCTGGGACAGCGGGACCAGGCCGTCGCTGTCACCGTGGATCAACAGGAACGGCGGCGCGCCGGCAGTGACGTGGCCCAGCGGGCTGGCCGCCGCCAGGAGGGCGGGGTCGGCGCTGCCACCCACCAGCATGGGGCCGGGCTCCATGCTCATGCCCGGCGGCACCGCTGCCACGAGGGCGCCGGACATCAGGCCGGAGGGCAGATCCATCACCGGCATGTCCGGCAGCGAGGACACACCGTAGAAATCGACGACGGCGCTCACGGCGCTGGAATGCCCCTGCACGCCCAGCCCGCCCTCAAGGTCCTCACGCGTCCCCGTGACACCCAGCAGCGCGGCGAGGTGTCCGCCGGCCGACTCGCCCCAGGCACCGATGCGGTCCGGGTCGATGCCCAGGGAACGAGCATGCTCCCGGAGGTACCGGACGGCGGCTTTCAGGTCGTGCAGCTGCGCCGGGAAGGGCGCTTCCAGGGCATGGCGGTAGTCCACGGTGGCGCACGCGATCCCGGCCTCATTCAGCAGCCGGAAGACCGAATCCCTGGCAAAGGTGGGTGGCAGTTCGCGGCGGTCACCGAGCTGGAAAGCTCCGCCGTGGATCCACACCACCACCGGGACGGGTCCGGCAGCCGTGCGCGGCAGCCAGATGTCCATGGCCAAACGCCGGAAGCCGACGGCGATCGCATAGCTGAGTTCGCGGTGCACCAGGGAGTGCTCAGACACTTCCTCGGGCGTTCCCGGGGCCTGGAAGGCCGGGAACGGAGGCGGTGCGGGCATCCTTGCCGGCGCAGCTGTGGTGGTGCCTGTTTCCTGGGTCATGGTGTGCTCCTTAGGAGATCCGGTGAGGTATCTGCGCTGCGCGCCGAAGCGGCGGCGAAGGTATGGGTTCCGGGCCCGACGGCGGTGGCCGGCTCACCGGGCAGGCGGATGTCCGCAGTGGTACCGGACGGTATGGTCGCCGTGAGCGCCAGCACGCCGTCGTCGATGGTCCAGTCCACTTCGATGAGGCCCTGCGGGCCGCAGTGCAAGGTGCTGGCGGAGGTCAGCCCGGCGCCCGGCCGCGGCTCGATGATGACCCGCTCCCAGCCCGCACTCCCGGGCGCCTGGCGCAGTCCGGCGGTGTAGCGGTGCAGGAACGAAACGACGGCACCCTTGCTGTAGTGGTTCAGTGAACCTTTGACGGAGCCGTCCGGGCCGATGCCGTTCCAGTCCTCCCAGATGGTGGTGGCGCCTCGGTCCACCATCACCAGCCAGGACGGAGCGGAGTCCTGCATGAGCAGCTCGTACGCCAGGTCCAGCTGTCCGTTGTCGGCGAGCGCCGGAAGCAGGTACGGCGTGGCAAGGAAGCCGGTCCCCAGGTGGATGCCCGCGTCCCTGACCAGGCTGGCGAGCTGATCCGTGACGGCGTCGCGGGCAGCGTCCGGCACCAGGTCGAAGGCGAGCGCCCGCACGCAGTTTGCCTGGGTGCCTCCGCGCACTGTTTGGTCAGATACTGTTCCGTCAGGCAGCAGGTATTCGTGCTGCCAGGCCCAGCGGACGTTCTCGGACAGCTCCCGCAGTTCGCGGGCTTCGGCGTCCCGGCCAAGGACGGCGGCAATCCCGGCCATGATGGCGGAGGAGTGCCGGTAGAACGCGGTGGCCACTATGCCGTTGTCCATGGACCGGGAGGCAAAAAGGTCCGGCGCCGGACCGCCCGGTTCCATCCATTCGCCGAAATGGAAGCCGGTATCCCAGAGGTACTGCTCGTGTTCCTCGGGGGTGGGGCGAAGCGCCGCCCTGGCCGGGTGCCGGTTCCCCTCGGCGGAGCTACGGATGAAGCCGAGCCACCGGTTCATCGCGTCCCAGTTCTCGTCGAGAATGCCGGTGTCCCCCGTGGCGAGATAGATCTCCCAGGGCACCATGACAATCGCGTCTCCCCACCCCGCGGACCCGTTGGTGAAGGCCATGAATTCGGCGCTGGTTACGTCGGGTCCGGGCGACGGCGAGATGTTGGCGATCACTCCGTTGTCCCACTGGTCGGCGCGGACATCGTTGAGCCACTTCCGCGAAAAGCCCGCCACGTCGTAGAGGTACGTGGCCGTGGGCACAAAGAGCTGCCAGTCGCCGGTCCAGCCCGCCTTCTCACGCTGCGGGCAGTCCGTGGGGACCTCGCAGGCGTTGCCGCGGAAACTCCAGTCCACGATTTCGTGCAGCTTGTTGAGCCGGCCGTCGCTGCAGCTGAAGGTGCCCAGGCGCTCCAGATCGGTCTGCACCAGGCAGCCGACGATGTCCTCCGGCTGCAGGGTGTCAGCCAGGCCGCGGACGGAGACGAACTGGAAGCCGTGGATGGTGTGCCGCGGTTCGAACACCTCGCCTGGCACGCCCGCGGAGACCACCGAATCCACCTGCCCGGCGTCGAGGAACTGGCCGGGGTTCTTGAAGTCGATGGGGCGGAGGTGGTCCCGGGTCACCTCGCCGTCGGCGTCGAGTGCTTCCCCGTACACCAGCGTTACTTCGGTCCCGGCGGCGCTGAGCCGGTTGAGCCGGGCCCAGCCGTTGATGTTCTGCCCCAGGTCCACGATCTGGTGGCCGCTGCCGAGGCGGCTGATGGAGACCGGGGCGAGCTCCTCCACGATCCGGGTGGGCGGCGCCACCGGACCGGTCAGGGTGCTGAAGCTGCCTTCCCGCAGAACGGCATGCCGGGCTGCTTCACCCTGGACAGCCGCCGCCCGGAGGTCCACGCGCTGGCCCGCCATCAGGTCCGCGGCGAGGATCTCCGTCGCGGAAACAAGCCACGACCCGTCGGTGCCGATGACCGTCCATCCTCCCCCGGACCCAAGTTCCAACTGCGCCAGGAAAGCAGTCTGCGTTCCGTACATGTCGGCGTCGCGCGTGAACCCGAAGGAACCGCGGAACCATCCGTCAGTAAGGACGGCACGCACGGTGTTGGAGCCGGGCCGGAGCAAAGGAGCGATATCGAACGTCTGGACCTGCAGCGTGCTGCGGTAGCTCGTGGAGCCGGGGGTGAGCTGCTGGTCCCCCACCCGCTGGCCGTTGATGAACAGCTCATAGATCCCGTGCGCCGTGGCATAGGCACGCGCGGCATCCGGCACGGCCTCCAGGACAAAGTCGCGGTGCAGGGCATAGCCCGGGCGTTGCGCCGGGGCAGGGATCACCGGCTCGTCGGGGCCGATCCACCGGGCGCTCCAGTCGCCGGGGTGCAGGAGGCCCAGCTCCACGGCCATGGGCTCGGACCAGCCGGACAGCGCCTCGGTGCCGTCCGGTCCCACGTTCCAGGTCCGGACTTTCCACTCGAAGCGGTCGCGGGAACCAAGAGCCGGCCCGCCGTAGGGCACGAAGCCGTGCACGTCCGAGTCCACGCGCCCGGTGTCCCAGCCGTTGCTTGTGCTGAGCTGGTAGGCCGTCTGCCGGACGGTGCCGTGCGGCGGCGTCCAGCTGAACCGCGGGGCGGTGTTGGTTATGCCGAAGGCTTCTGCCAGATGATTGGTCCGAAGGCGGGCGGGATTCCGGGATGCGCAGTGTCCAGTCAACATGGGTTCCTCAGGCGTAGTGGCAGGCGACGTCGGATGCGCCCACCTTGCGCAGCGCGGGCCGTTCAGAGGTGCACAGTTCCGTTGCCAGCGGGCAGCGCTGGCTGAAGGGACAGCCGCCCGGCGATACCGCCACGGCGGCGGCAGTACGCACACCTAGGGCTTCGCGCGCCGCCCGACGCTGGGCCTGTTCCGCGGGCCTCGGCACCGGTGAGGCAGCCACGAGGGCCTGCGTGAACGGGTGCTTGGGCGCCTCAGTCACTGCGGCCGCGGGTCCGCTTTCCATCACCTGGCCGCGGTACAGGACCACCACCCGCTGGGCGAGGAACTGGACCACCGAAATGTCGTGGGCGATGAACAGGTAGCTCAGGCCGCGCTCGTCCCGGAGGTCGGCAAGCAGGTTCAGCACCTGCGCCTGGGTGGAAAGGTCCAGGGCGCTGACCGCCTCGTCACACACCACCAGCCGGGGGTCGCAAATCAGGGCACGCGCCACCGCGATGCGCTGGCGCTGGCCGCCGGAGAACTGGCTGGGATAGCGGTCCACGGCTTCGCGGGGCAGGCCCACGCGTTCCAGCATGGCTTCGGACTTCTCCCGCGCCTCCGCGGCAGTAACTCCGCGGAGCCGGAGCGGTTCCGCCAGCGAAGCACCGACGGTCTGCCGCGGATTCAGCGAGGAGTTGGGGTCCTGGAAGACGGCCCGCAGTTCGCCGCCCAGGGCACGGCGCTTGGCAGCACCGGCGTGGGTGATGTCCTCGCCCTGGTAGGCGATGGTGCCGCCTGCACTCTTCTGGAGGCCGAGGATCGCCTTGCCGATGGTGGACTTTCCTGAACCGGACTCCCCCACCAGGCCGACGGTCTCGCCGGGGAGGATGCTGAAACTCACCCCGTCCACTGCTGCCGGCACGGCCGCAGCCTTCCGCCCGCGGCCATAGCGGACCACCAGGTCCTTGACTTCCAGCATGGGCTGCTCCGGCGCAACTGCCGCCGTGTCCTGCCGTTCCGCCGTCTCGATGCTCATGCCAGGTCCTTTTCAACGATTTTCAGTACTCGGTGCGTGGGCACTTCGGTGGCAAGCCACTCCAGGCCTTCCACGGCCAGTTCGTCGGCCTTGACGCAGCGGACCAGTCCCTCCTCGGAGCCGGAGGCCAGCAGCGGCACCGGGGTGGCGCAGGCCGATCCGGCGAACTGGCAGCGGGCCGCAAAGCGGCAGCCGGCGGGCCAGTCCTTGGGCTGCGGGACCTGGCCGCTGATGGTGGCCAGCCGTTCAGGCATGTCAGCCGCGGAGTTGGCGTGCGGGTCCGCGGCAAGGAGGGCCAGCGTGTAGGGGTGGCGGGGGTTGTCCAGGATGTTGGCGGTCCGGCCGCTTTCCACCACCTGGCCGGCGTACATCACGGCGACGTTGTCGCAGATATCCGCCACGACGCCGAGGTCGTGCGTCACCATCACCACAGACATGCCGGTGTCCTTCACCAGCGAGCGGAGCAGGGACAGGATTTCAGCCTGGACCGTCACATCCAGCGCGGTGGTGGGTTCATCGGCCACCAGCAGCCGCGGCCGGCCCGAGAGGGCCAGGGCGATGGCCACGCGCTGGGCCATGCCGCCGCTGATCTGGTGCGGGTAGGTCTTGAGGATCCGTTCGGCATCCACAATTCCCACCTTTTCCAGCAGGCTGAGGGCTTCATTCCGGGCCTCTGCCTTACCCGTTTTCCGGAGCCGCCGGATGGCGGCGGTGAGCTGGTAGCCCACGGTGAACATCGGGTCCAGGGCCCGCATGGGTTCCTGGGAGATCAGCGCGATGTCCCGGCCACGAATGCCTTCCATGTCGCGTTCCGTGGCGGCAGCCAGGTTCTTGCCGTTCCACAGGATCTGCCCGCCCGTTACCGAGACGCCGGAGGGCAGCAGTCCGAGGAGGGACAGCGCGGTCATGGTCTTGCCGCAACCGGACTCGCCAACGAGCCCCAACACGGTCCCCTGCTCGACGTCGAACGAGACGTCCGTGACCAGCGGAGTTCCGCCGTCGACCCCTATACAGAGTCCGCGGACGCTCAACTGGCCCTTGGCCGCTGCGTCGTGGGTCCCCGCGGCAGCCACGGGGGCGGCTCCGACTGCAGCCACAACACTGGCGCGCCGGCGGCGGGCCGCCGCTGACGGCAGGTGGGAGGAGGTGGCGTTGGGCGTTTTGCCCAGGGCGTTGCCGATCGCGTTGGCGGCCAGGACAGTCAACGCCAGCACGGCTCCGGTGGGGACCATCAGCCACGGGGCATCGTAGACGTGCTGGGACGCGCCCTGGATCATGCCGCCCCAGCTGGGCTGCGGGATGGGCGGGCCGAAGCCGATGAACGCCAGACCGGCCTGGATGAGCATGCCGACGGCGAAGATGAGGGCGGACTGCACCACGATGGTGTTGGTCAGTCCGGGCAGGATGTGACGGAGGCTGATGCCCGGCGTGCTGACGCCGTCAACCTTGGCGGCGTCCACGTAGAGCTGGGACTGGAGGGACTTCGCCTGGCCGAGCATCACGCGGTAGATGCCGGCGGAGATGAGGACGCCCAGGATGGCCATGATCAGCGGAATGTTGGTCCCCACTGCGCCGATGACGGCCAGGATGATCACCGTGCCGGGCAGGGACATCATGATTTCGGTGACGCGGCTGATGACCGCCTCAACGCGTTCGCCGGCGGCGGCCGCCAGCATCGCCAGGACCGTTCCAAGCCCGACGCCGACAATCACGGTGATCAGTGAGGTTCCGAGGGTGCCCGCGGCGGCAGCGAAAATACGGCTCAGGAGGTCCCGGCCGAGTTCGTCCGTGCCGAGCCAGTGGGCCGCGGTGGGGCCGGACAGCACGGCGGTGAAGTCCTGGTCTTCGGTCTTGTACGGCAGCCACCACTGGGCTGTCAGCGATGCGGCCACGATGGCCGCCAGCCAGATGACGCCTGCCACGCCGCCCGGGGAGGCGAAGAGGCGGTGGGCGGAGAACCGGGCGAGGGCGTTCTTGCGCTGGAGCGGGGCGGGAGCGACGGAGGGGATCATGAGGCACGCAACTTCGGGTCGAGGAACTTGGTGGCGAGTTCCAGCACCAGGTTCACAGCCACCACCACAACAGTGGCGATGACCACCACGCCCTGGACGGACGGGGCGTCGTGGGTGCTTACGGAGTTCTGGACTGCCTGGCCCAGGCCCGGCATGGCGAACAGCTGCTCCGCGATGACCGAGCCGCCGAACAAACCGATGAACTGCAGGGCGATGCCGGCCACGATGGGGAGGCTGGCGTAGCGGAGGGCGTGGACGTAGAGGATCTTCCAAGCGGGCGTGGCTGTGGCACGGAGCGTACGGATATGTTCCTGCTGCAGCGCCTCAAGCATGGAAGCCCTGGTTTGACGGGCGATGAACGCCGCACCGCCCACGGCCAGGGTGATCACCGGCAGCGCCAGGGACATGGCCCAGTCCTGCGGGGAAACCTCGAAGGGAACGTAGCCGGTGGCTGGAAAGACCGAGGACTGGACGGCGAAAAGGTACACGAAGATGATGCCGATCCAGAAGGACGGCAGGGCTACTGCCAGACCGCAGATCCCGCCAACGATCCGGTCCACAATGCCTCCCCGGACTGCGGCGGTCACGCCGAGGACGATCCCCAGCGCAGCGCTCAGCCCTGTCGCTCCGGCTGCCAGCGACGCGGTCACCGGGAGCCGGTTGGCCAGGTCAGCGGACACGGAGCGGCCGTCGATGAGGGAGATCCCGAGATCGCCCTGGACCGCACCACCCAGCCAGCCGAAGAACTGGACCAGCAGTGGATCATTCCAGCCGAGGCGCTGGTTGACCTCGTCGATGGCCTCCTGGGACGCGCCGGCTCCGAGCGAAACAGCTCCGGGGCTGCCTGGCATTGCGTGCACCAGCAGGAATGCCAGCACCGCAACCACCAGCACGGTGGCGAGCGCCATCAGCAGGCGCTTGGAAATGAATAGTGCCATGGTGACCTCCATCGGTCAGGACCTGCCGGGGCTGCCCTCCGTTGCATGGAGGGCAGCCCCGGCAGGGCCGGTGAGTAGCTGGCCGGGTATTAGCTGGCCGGCTTGTAGGACGAGAGCAGCGGGTAGGCGTTGGTACCGGCGAACTCCACCTGCTTGATCTTCTTGGTGTTGTAGCCCTGGTTGGTGAGTGACTCGTAGAGCGGGATCATCCAGCCGGATTCCACCAGGCGGGTGTTGAGCTTGGTGAGGGCGGTCTTCTTCGCGGCGTCGTCCTTAGCGGCTGCGGCCTCGCCGGTAGCGGCCGTCAGCTGCTCATCGGTGGCTTTCTGCACATTGGTGAAACCGTTCAGGACCACGCCGTACATCAGGCCAACCGGGTTGTCCCAGCCGAGCGCGGCGTAGCCGAGGGGTGTGGTGGCGACTGCCGCGAAGGCTTCATCCGTTGAGGCGGCCATCTTGACGTTCATTTTGATCCCGACGGCGGCCAGGTCCTTCTGGACGGCCTGCAGGTCCGTCTGCGTTTCAGCGCTGCCAACAATGGTGAACTCAAAGCCGTCGCTGTAGCCGGCCTCGGCCAGGAGGCTCTTGGCCTTCGCCGGATCATAGGCGAACTTGGTGTTCAGCTCTTCGGTGAAGCCGGCGGAATCCTTGGGCAGGGCGTTCCAAGCGGGGATGTCACCCTTGTGCAGGGCGTCCACCAGTGACTGGCGGTTGATGGCGTACTGGAACGCCTGGCGGACTTTCTCGCTGGCGAAGGCCGGGGCGGTCTTTCCGGTCTTGTCGAAGGAGACCATGGTGTGCAGGGTTCCACCGATCTGGGAGACGCCGAGGCCCTTGGACTTTGCGAAGTCCACCGTGGGGGAGGTGAGCATGGCGACGTCGGCCTGGCCGGAGACGAGGGCGTTGGCACGCGCCTGGGGATCCTGGATGACGCTGAAGGTGACCTTGCTGAAGGCGTATTTTGAAGCGTCCGGGCTCTTGTCGTTCTTGACCAGAACGTACTTGTTGCCCTTCACCGTGGAGGGATCCAGGGTGTACGGGCCGGAGCCGTCCGGGGTGGCGGCCAGGCCGGCGGTGTCCGCGACGCCGGTCTTGCCGACGATCATGCCCATGGTGGCAGTGAGGTTCTTTTCAAAACCCGGCTGGGGCTTCGCAAACGTGAGGGAGACCTGGGTGGGACTGACGACGTCAACCGAGGTGATTTCCTGGGCGCCGCCCTTGGCGACCGCCGAGTAGGCACTCAGCGCCGGATCCGTGCGGCGGTCAAAGTTGGCCTTGACCAGGGCTGCGTCCAGGGTGGACCCGTCCGTAAAGGTGACTCCCTCCTTGAGGGTAAGCGTCAGGACGGTGTTGTCCGCGTTGTAGCTGAACTCCTTGGCCAGGCCTGGACCGGCGGATCCGTCCGGCTGCAGGGTCATGAGGTTGTCGTAAAGGCCTTCAAAGAACTGCCGCTGGGCGTCGGCAACACGCAGCGGATCAAACCCGAACGAGGCAGAATCGCTATCGATGGCGAGCGTCAGGTTGCTGGTGTCCGCTTTGGCAGTCGCCTGGCTGGAGCCGCCGCAGGCGGTCAATGATCCCAGGAGGAGCGCTCCGGCCAGTACGGCGGAGCTCCCGCGTGCGGTGGAGTTCAGAAGTTTCATGTAGTGCGCCTTTGCATTCTGATGTGACAACGGAGGGAAGCAGTTGTGGGGGCCAGGCGTGTGGCCGCCGGCTCCCCTCAAGCATCAGTGGCGGCTGTTTGCTGGAGACACGAGGATTTCATTGGTTGAAATACTTCTGTGGTGGCCGTCACGGAGGAGGCGCTTGGCGGACCAGGTGCTTCGGCGAGGAGTCTTCCAACTAATGAAAGTGCCGGTCCCGCCGACCGGCTCGACCGCCGAGGATGGACAGTCAGCCCATGCACAGCCGCTTGGCGCTTGCATCGAAAGGAACCAGATGACCGACTCTTTTGCCTTCCCGCAGGATTTCCTCTGGGGCGTCGCCACGGCAGCCCACCAGGTCGAAGGAAACAACGTCAACAGTGACTGCTGGTTCCTGGAAAGGCTCCCCGGCACGATCTTCGCCGAACCGTCCGGGGACGCTGTGGATCATTACCACCGGTACCGCGAGGACATCGCCCTGATCGCCGGCCTGGGGTTCACCAGCTACCGCTTCTCGCTGGAGTGGGCACGCATCGAGCCCGAAGAAGGCTGTTTCTCGGTGGCGGAGCTCGACCACTACCGCCGCGTGCTGGAGGCCTGCCACGAGCACGGGCTTACCCCGGTGGTCACATTCCATCACTTCACGTCGCCCCGGTGGCTCCTGGCGGCCGGCGGCTGGGAGGATTCGCGGACGCCCGGACTGTTCGCCCGCTACTGCGACCGCGCCATGAGGCACCTCGGCGACCTGATCGGTGTGGCCTGCACCCTCAACGAAGCCAACCTCCCGTGGCTGCTGAAGGAACTCGGCCTGGGCGGGGAGGCCGCCGAGCAACGTGGAGAAGTGCCGATGTGGGCGGCCGCGGCAGACCGGCTCGGGATCGATCCGAGCCGCGTGGCACCGTTCCAGTTCACGGTTTCCGAGGCAGGCTTCGATATCAAGCTCGCAGCACACCGCGAGGGCACGGCCGCCATCAAGGCAATCCGTCCGGAACTCCAGGTCGGCTGGACCCTGGCCAACACTGACATCCAGGCAGCCGATGGCGGACAGGACCGGGCGGACCGGATCCGTCGTGAGGTCAACGAACGCTTCCTGGTGGCTTCCCGCGGCGACGACTTCGTGGGGATCCAGACGTACGGCCGGACGGTGTTCGGGCCGGACGGCGTTGTACCCGCTCCCGAGGGGGCCGAGACCAACCAGATGGGCGAGGAAATCTACCCTGAGGCCCTCGAAGCGACCATCCGCGAGGCAGCCCGAATCGCCGGGATTCCTGTCATGGTCACGGAGAACGGCCTGTCCACTGACGACGACGCCCAGCGCGTGGCCTACCTCCGCACAGCGGTAGCCGGCGTGGCGTCCTGCCTGGCTGACGGCTTAGACGTGCGCGGCTACATCGCCTGGACGGCCTTCGACAACTTCGAGTGGATCTTCGGCTACGGTCCGAAGTTCGGCCTCATCGCGGTGGACCGGACCACGCAGGAACGGACCCCAAAGGAAAGCGCGCACTGGCTCGGCAGGCAGGCACAGGCGCACGCGCACGCGCAGGCGGCGCAGCGTGAGGTGACGCCGGCCAGCAAGACAGTGCAGCCTGCCTGACCGGATCGGCGCACCCGCCCGGCCCCTGGTCCGACGCCATTTTGGTTGACGGCCAGGGGTCCGCTCCGCGGGTTCTTCCCTTTCGAGAAGACTCCGCGGGTTCTTCCCTTTTGAGAAGGTGAACTCAGGCCGCCGGCGGAGCCGTGGAGTCACGGACAATCACCTGCGTGGCCAGTTCGACGCGCCGGGAGTCCAGAACCTCCCCGCGCGCCTGGCGGAGCAATGCCCGCAATGCAGCCCGCCCCATTTCCTCCAGCGGCTGGGCCACGGAGGTTAGGGCCGGGACAGACTCCTCACCCTGGGTTGTCCCATCGAAGCCAATGAGGCTCATGTCTTCCGGAATCCTGATACCCTGACGGGCTGCTTCACTCAAGACGCCCAGTGCGATGCTGTCGCTTGCGGCAAAGATGGCTGTGGGCCGTTGATCAAGTTTGAGCAGTGCCTTCAGCCCGGCCGTTCCGCTGTCTCGCCGGAACCTGCCGCCGGAAATGACGTACCGGGGGTCGACCGGTACGCCGTGAGCCGCCAGCGCGGCCATGTAGCCGTGCAGCCTTGCCTGGTTGCACTCGGCCCGCTCTATGCCGCCAATGTAGGCGATCCTCCGGTGCCCCAACTCCAACAGGTGCTCCGTTGCCGCCTTGCCGCCTGCCCAGTTCGTCGCTCCTACGCTGACCACGTCCGCCGGGGGCGGATTGAGCGGGTCGATCACGACGACGGGAACCTGGCGGCGCCGGAACGCGTGCAGTTGAGCCTCACTGAAGGCTGATGTCACCACTATCATTCCCGCCCGGCCCTCGTCTATGATTCGCTGGGCGCGGCGCTCCGGGTTGCTCTGCCTTGAGGTTGCCGGACCGGTGGCGCTCACCAGGATTTCAACATCGGCTCCAGCGGCGAACTGCAATATCCCGTTCAGGACCTCCACCGTGTAGGCCGCGGTGAGCACGTCGACAACCACCTCAACCACCGTGCCGGCCTTGGTGGCGGAGCGGCGCTGCAGTGGCGACTGGTACCCCGCCTGCTCCAGAGCGGCAAGAACGCGGGCGCGCGTTTCCGGCGCCACGTCCTCACGGCCATTCACCACCTTGGAGACCGTGGGGGTTGAGACCCCGACCTGCAAGGCGACAGCTGCGAGGGTCGTCTTTTCCACACGCGCGTTCATGACCAAGGAATAATCCCGTCTTATCGAAACATTTCGCTTGCTCTTATCTTGACTTCCGATTTGGGCATCGTCAACCAGGCGGGGTGGATAAGCAGCAAAACCGAGCAAGAAATTCCTTGACTGTGATCCGGGCCACCGTTAGATTTGCTTCACCGGTCGCAAGGTTTCGAAATGTTTCGAAGATTGTCAGTGCGACCACGGACCAATTGATCAGGGCACTCCGCCTCGAAGCAGAGAACGGCTGGCCCTCGTCACACGTTACCGGGACCCAGCGTTGAGCCCGGACGATGAACGGAAACGAAATGAAAATTCGAAAGTTGCGCTCGGTAGCCTTGGCAGTTTCCGCCGCCGGAGTGGCACTAAGCCTCGCCGCTTGCGGTTCTTCTGGTCCTGCCGGGTCAAACGCCAGCAGTGACTCTGCCAGCATGTGGGGCCTTACCGGCGGTAACCAGCCGGTACTGCAGAAGTCGGTGGACGACTGGAACCAGGCGAATCCGGACAAGTCGATCAAACTGGACTTCTTTGCCAATGATGCTTACAAAACCAAGGTCCGAACCGCCGTCGGCGCCGGCGAAGGTCCCACGTTCATCTATGGCTGGGGCGGCGGAGTGTTGAAGTCCTATGTGGATGCCGGTCAGGTGGAGGACCTGTCCAGCTTCGTCAAGGACAACCCGGGAGTGAAGGACCGTTACCTTCCGTCCGTGCTGAAGAACGGCGAAGTGGATGGCAAGACCTACGCCCTGCCGAACAACAACGTCCAGCCGGTAGTCCTCTACTTCAATAAGGAAGTATTCGACAAGGTCGGTGCGCAGCCGCCCAAGACCTGGGAGGAGCTGATGGCCCTCGTGCCGAAGTTCAAGGAAGCAGGCGTCGCGCCGTTTTCGCTCGGCGGACAGTCGAAGTGGCCGGATCTGATGTGGCTTGAGTACCTCGTTGAGCGTATTGGCGGCCCCGACGTCTTCGCAAACATCGCAGCCGACAAGCCCGGAGCCTGGTCCGATCCTGCCGTGAAAGAGTCGCTGACCAAAATCCAGGAACTGGTGGACGCCGGCGGGTTCATTAACGGCTTCTCGTCCGTTGCCGCTGACAGCAACGCCGACCAGGCACTGATGTATACCGGCAAGGCAGCCATGATCCTTCAGGGCGGCTGGATCTACCAGGGCATGAAGAAGGACGCCGCCGACTTCGTCAAGAGCGGCAAGCTCGGCTACACCACCTTCCCCACCGTTTCCGGCGGCAAGGGGGACCCGGCCAACGTCGTGGGCAACCCTTCCAACTTCTGGTCCATCTCGGCTAAAGCCACCGACGCGCAGAAGAAGGCCGCCCTGGACTACGTCAAGGACGGCATGTTCACTGGCGCCAACACCGACGCTTTGATCAGCTCGGGAGCCGTGCCGGTGGTCACAGGTATCGAAAGCAAACTCGAAGCTTCCCCGGACAAGGACTTCCTGACCTTCGTCTACGGCATGGCCAAGAACGCGCCCAACTTCACGCTCTCCTGGGACCAGGCCCTCAGCCCGGCACAGGGCGATGCGATGCTGTCGAACCTGGACCAGATCTTCCTGAAGAAGATCAGCCCGGACCAGTTCATCACCACCATGAACGCCACGATCGGGAAGTAAGAGACCGTGACATCTCTTGGTTCTGCTAACCGGGGGGTCCGCGACGCGGGCCCCTCGGGGTGGCTCGCGGCCCCCGCACTGTTCTTCTTCCTCGCGTTTGCGGTCGTCCCGCTGATCGGCGTCGTCTTCCTCAGCTTCACGAGCTGGAACGGGCTGGGCGAGATCAAGCTGGAAGGCCTGTCCAGCTGGACCACGGTCCTGACGGA
Organism: Arthrobacter sp. SPG23; assembly: GCF_000876655.1. Classification (GTDB taxonomy): domain Bacteria; phylum Actinomycetota; class Actinomycetes; order Actinomycetales; family Micrococcaceae; genus Arthrobacter. The sequence goes on along the minus strand of NZ_JYCN01000002.1, from coordinate 26,046 downwards.
TCCGGTAACGGGCAACGCCCTGGTGGTGACCGCCAAGGTCATGTTCTTCTCATTTATTGTCCAGGCACCGGTCAGCCTGCTGCTGGGCGTCTTCACCGCGGGCGGCCAGAAATACCGTGCCGCCCTGGCCGTCCTCTACTTCCTTCCGCTGTTGCTGTCCTCTGCCGCGGTAGCGATTGCCTTCAAAGCACTGCTCGACCCCAACTTCGGCCTGGGTCCCGGATTTCATCTGCCAATCCTTGCCCAGGACTGGCTCGGGAATTCCGATCTGGTGCTGTTCGTGGTGGTCTTCGTGATCGCGTGGCAGTTTGTTCCTTTCCACACGCTGATCTACCAGGGCGGCGTTCGACAGATTCCCACGTCGCTGTACGAGGCGGCGGAAATTGATGGCGCAGGACGCTTCCGCCAGTTCTGGAACATCACCCTGCCCCAGCTGAAGTACACCGTCATCACATCCTCCACCTTGATGGTGGTGGGAAGCCTGGCCTACTTCGACCTCATCTTCGTGCTCACCGGCGGCGGACCGGGCTACAGCACCCGGCTCCTCCCGCTGCATATGTACCTGACGGGCTTCAAAGCCAATGACATGGGAGCGGCCAGCGCACTGGGTGTCATGCTCATCGTCATCGGCCTGGGACTGGCGCTCCTGTTGCAGCGCCTGGGCGGCAAGAACCGCAACGCTAGCCAACTGGAAGGTGCCTGATGGCGTCCACGACTCAACTCCCGGTTCCTCCTTCCTCGGCCACGGGCAGTGTCGCTGAAAAGCCTGTCACCCGCACCAAGGGCCCGGGACGGCTGCGGCCAAACCTTTTGGGCGGCCTGGGCGGGTGGCTCTGGCTGGCAATCATCATCGTCCCGATCTACTACGTGGTGATTACCAGCTTCAAGAACCAGGCCGGATTCTTTACCTCCAATCCGATGCTCCCGGCCACGGAGCCAACCCTGGACAACTACAAGCTGGTGCTGGAAAACAACTTCGTCACGTACTTCACCAACAGCCTCATCGTCACCCTCGGTACGGTGCTCCCTGCCCTGCTGGTGTCCTTCATGGCTGCGTACGCCATCGTCCGGGGCAAGGGACGGTTCCTGAGCCTGACGAACAACCTGTTCCTCCTTGGCCTCGCCATCCCGCTTCACGCCACCATCATTCCGATCTACTGGATGATCACCAGGGCCCACCTCTATGACACACTGCTGGCACTGATCCTGCCGTCCGTGGCTTTTGCCATCCCGGTCAGCGTCCTCATCCTGTCCAATTTCATGCGGGATGTGCCAAACGAACTGTTCGAGTCGATGCGGCTGGACGGCTGCTCCGACTGGGCCATGATGTGGCGCCTTGCCCTTCCCATGACCAAGCCGGCTGTCATCACGGTGGGCATCTATAACGCCCTGCACGTCTGGAACGGCTTCCTCTTTCCGCTGATCCTGACCCAGAGCCCCGCGACCAGGGTCCTGCCGCTGTCGCTCTGGACGTTCCAGGGAGAGTTCAGTGTGAACATCCCGGCCATTCTGGCCTCCGTCGTGCTGGCGACCCTCCCCCTCCTGGTGATTTACGTCGTCGCCCGCCGCCAGCTGCTCAGCGGCCTCACCGCCGGCTTCAGCAAGTAGAAAGGAACTCCGGTGACGAATCACAAACCCCTGCGGGTCGGCATGGTGGGCTACGCGTTCATGGGTGCAGCCCACTCCCACGCCTGGCGCACGGCGCCCCGGTTCTTCGACCTCCCGCTGCAGCCCCGGCTCACCGCCGTTGCCGGCCGGAACGCCGACGGCGTGCGGGCCGCTGCAGACAAGCTGGGCTGGGAATCGGTTGAGACGGACTGGCGGCGCCTGATCGAACGCGACGACATCGACCTGATCGACATCTGCACACCCGGCGACACCCATGCCGAGATTGCGATCGCCGCCCTTGAGGCCGGCAAGCACGTGCTGTGCGAGAAGCCGCTGGCAAATTCCGTCGAGGAAGCGGAAAGGATGACTCTCGCGGCGGAGACTGCTGCCAAGCAGGGCATCCTCTCGATGTGCGGCTTCAGCTACCGCCGGACTCCCGCCCTGGCACTGGCGAAACGGTTCGTCGAACAAGGCAGGCTCGGCGACCTCCGGCACATCCGTGCCCAGTATCTGCAGGACTGGCTCTCCGACGAGAACGCCCCCATGACCTGGCGGCTGGACAAGGCCAAGTCCGGGTCCGGCTCCCTGGGAGACATCGGGGCGCACAGCATCGACGCTGCCCAGTGGGTCACCGGACAGAACATCACCGGCGTCTCGGCATTGCTGGAGACATTCGTCCCGGAACGCCCCCTTGCCGGGGACCTTGTGGGCCTGGGCGGACACGGCGACCTCAGCAGCGACGCACCCCGGGGACGTGTCACCGTGGACGACGCGGCGATCTTCAGCGCAAGGTTCGACGGCGGAGCTACTTCCGCGGGTGCGGTCGGCGTCTTCGAGGCCACCCGTTACGCGCTGGGCCGGAAGAACGCCATGCGCCTGGAACTCAACGGAACCCGGGGCTCACTTGCTTTCGACTTCGAGGAAATGAACGTCCTGTCCTTCTACGACGCAGCCGAATCCCCCGACGCCGGATTCCGCCGGATTATTGTCACCGAGCCGGAGCACCCGTACGTCGGGAACTGGTGGCCCACCGGCCACGGACTGGGGTACGAACACGGCTTCACCCACCAGGTAGTGGACCTCGTCACCGCGATCGGTGAAGGCCGCCAGCCGGTACCCTCTTTCGCCGACGCGTTGCAGGTCCAGCGGGTCCTGGCGGCGGTGGAGTCCAGTGCGGCCAACTCCAGCCAGTGGCAGAAAGTCTGAGCCGGCCCGCCCGGAGACAGCACAACCAAGGAAACCTGATGACACGACCAATAACGCTTTTTACCGGCCAGTGGGCCGACCTGCCGTTTGAAGAGGTGGCCCGGCTCGCCGGCGAATGGGGCTTTGATGGACTTGAGATTGCCTGCTGGGGCGACCACCTGGACCCGCGCCGCGCAGCGGAGGACGATAACTACCTCCAAGGCCGGCTGGACATCCTGGAGAAGAACAACCTGCAGGTCTTCGCAATCGCCAACCACCTCACCGGCCAGGCCGTATGCGACGACCCCATCGACGAACGCCACCAGGGCATCCTGTCCGCGGAAATCTGGGGAAACGGCGAAGCTGAAGGGGTGCGCCGCCGGGCCGCGGAGTCGATGAAAGACACCGCACGGGCAGCGGCCCGACTCGGCGTGAAAACCGTGACAGGGTTCACCGGATCCTCCATCTGGAAGGCGGTGGCGATGTTTCCCCCTGTCTCTGAGGCAATGATCGACGCCGGCTACCAGGACTTCGCGGACCGCTGGAACCCCATCCTGGACGTCTTCGACGAGGTGGGGGTCCGTTTCGCCCTGGAGGTCCACCCGTCCGAAATCGCTTACGACTACTGGACCGCCAAGCGCACCCTGGAGGCGATCGGGCACCGCAAGGGCTTCGGCCTGAACTTCGACCCGTCCCACTTCATCTGGCAGGACCTGGACCCCGTCATGTTCCTGCAGGACTTCGCGGACCACATCTTCCACGTACACGTCAAGGAATCGGTCCGCCAGCTTGACGGGCGCAACGGGCGCCTCGGCTCCCACCTGGCCTGGGCAGATCCCCGTCGCGGCTGGGACTTCGTCACCGCCGGGCACGGCGACGTCCGGTGGAACCGGATCTTCCGGACCCTGAACGCCATCGGCTACGACGGGCCCACCAGCATCGAGTGGGAGGACGCGGGCATGGACCGGCTTGTCGGCGCACCACAGGCGCTGGCCATGGTCAAGGAACTCGCCCGGATCGCCCCGCCGGCAGCCGCTTTCGACGCCGCATTCTCCAGCCGCTGACCCAGACTTTCCGGCCCCCACCGGCCGGCAGCCAAACAAAAGGAACCCCGACATGACAGAACGCAAGAACGCCCTGGTGGTCCGCGGCGGCTGGGACGGCCACCAGCCGTACGAGGCCACGGAGCTCTTTATCCCCTTCCTCACGGACAACGGCTACGACGTCCGCGTGGAGGAATCCCCCAAGGTGTACGCCGATGCCGATTACATGGCAGGGGTGGACCTGATCATGCAGTGCATGACCATGACCACCATCGAAAAGGACGAGTTCGCCGGGCTGCGCGCCGCCGTCGAAAACGGCAGCGGCCTGGCCGGCTGGCACGGCGGGATCGCCGATTCCTACCGGAACAACTCCGACTACCTTCACCTGATCGGCGGCCAGTTCGCCTGCCACCCCGGCAAGCACGCTGACGAGTGCATCGGGGAGCAGTCGGACAACTACGTGCCCTACACGGTCACCATGCTCCCCGCAGCGGCGGAGCACCCCATCACCAAGGGGATCAAGGACTTCGACCTCGTCACCGAACAATACTGGGTGCTCTCGGACGACTACATCGACGTACTCGCCACCACCACCCAGAAAGTCCGCGAGTGGGACCCATGGAACCGTGAAGTCACCTCCCCGGCCATCTGGACGCGGCAATGGGGCACGGGCCGGATCTTCGTCGCCACCCCCGGACACCGTGTCGAAATCCTCCAGGACGCCAACGTCCGCACCATCATCGAAAGGGGCCTGCTGTGGGCAAGCCGTTGAAAGTAGGAATCGTCGGCTGCGGCGCCATCATCGCGCAGTACCTCACTAATTTCCGCACGCTCAAGGACATCGAGCTGGTGGCCGTCGCGGACCTGGATCCGGCGCGCGCCCAGGCGGTGGCAGAACAGTATGAGGGTGTTCGGGCCGTATCCGTTGACGAGCTCCTCGCAGCGGACGACGTCGAACTTGTCCTGAACCTGACCATCCCGGCCGCGCACGCCGAGGTGGCCCTGAAGGCCATCGCGGCGGGCAAAGGCGTGTACGGCGAGAAGCCGCTTGCCGCCACCACTGCGGAGGCACGCCAGGTGCTGGACGCAGCACGCGAGGCAGGCGTGGCGGTCGGCTGCGCTCCCGACACCGTCCTCGGCACGGGCATACAGACCGCCCGCAAAGCGATCGATGACGGACTGATCGGCGCACCCATCTCCGCTTCTGCCACCATGGTGACACCCGGCCACGAGCGCTGGCACCCGAATCCGGACTTCTACTACCAGCCCGGCGGCGGTCCCCTCCTGGACATGGGCCCCTACTACGTGACCGCCTTGGTAACCCTGCTGGGTCCCGTCGTCTCCGTGGTGGGCGCCGCGAGCCACACCCGCAATGAACGCACCATCGGCTCCGGGCCGCGCCAAGGCGAAAAGGTCCCCGTAGACATCGACTCCCACGTCACCGGCGTCCTGGTCCATGCCTCCGGCGCGCTGTCCACCCTCTTTATGAGCTTCGACGCCGTGAAGTCCAAGTCGCCGAACATCGAGATCCATGGGGAACGCGGGTCGCTTGTGGTGCCGGACCCCAACCACTTTGATGGCGAGGTCCACCTGTTTTCCCTGGGCGCGGACGCCTGGGAGACCCTTCCGGTGTCCGCCGGGTACGTGGACTCCGGCCGCGGTTTTGGCATTGCGGACCTGGCTTCCACCCCGGAGGGAGCCGAACCCCGGGCGGGCGGGACCCTGGCCTACCACGTCCTTGAAGTCATGGAATCAGTACTCGAATCCGCCCACAATGGCTCGGCAGTACGCATCAACAGCACCGTGGAGCGGCCGGACAGCGTCGAGTTGACCATCCTGGCGGACGGGATGGACAGGCTCCAGGCGCAGGAGGCCGCTTCCTAGCAGTTTGCTGGTCAATGCCGGGCAGGTTCGCGGAGGACGCTACCTGCCCGGCATTGTGCTGACTACTGGTTTCATTGGTCGAAACACTAAGGTGGTGGGGGTCACTGTCGACGACGAAGGAACGGTGTGACATGACAGCAGTCCCGAACGGGGATCCGAACGGCACCGGACAGGTCATCACCGCTCCTGCGCGCGGCAAGAGGCCCAAGCAGGGCGAACCGGTGATCGACCGCGCGTTGAGCCTGCTGGCCGTGTTTACGGACCGGCGCCGGGCCCTCACGCTGTCCGAGATGGCCCGGTACGCGGACATGCCGGCGCCAACGGCGCTGCGGCTGATCGCCCGGCTGGTGGCCTGGGGTGCGCTGGAAAGGCTCGACGACGGGCGGTACGTGGTGGGCGTGCGGCTCTGGGAAGTTGCGTCCCTGTCACCCCGCGGACACGGCGTGCGCGAAATCGCCCTGCCGTACCTCGAGGATCTCTTCGAAGTAACGCGCCACCACGTGCTGCTGGCCGTGCGCGACGGGAACGAGGCCGTGCTCATCGAGCGGCTGTCCTCCAAGGAGGCGACGGAGGTGGCCTACCGGGTGGGCGGACGCGCGCCGCTCCGGTCTACCGCCGTCGGACTGGTCTTGCTGGCCGGCGCGGACACGGCGTTCCAGGACGCCGTCATCCGGCAGCCGGCCGACGTGGAAGCCGGCGTGGACGCCATGCCGGAGGGGCAGCTCAGGCGCACCCTCTCCGATGTGCGCCGCACGGGCGTGGCCATGATCAGAAGGTCAGCACCTTCCCGGACGGTATCCGTGGCCTCGCCGATTTTCGACGCCCAGGGCGCCGTCGCGGCCGCGCTTTCGATTGTGGTTCCGGACGGCGCCACTCCCCCGAACGTGCTGGCGCCGGCGGTCCAGGCCACGGCAAGGGCAGTGTCCCGAAACCTCGGGTTCAAGGCCGAGGCCAGCGGCGGCGTGCGGCACCAGGCGCAGCCGTGACCTCGCCAGGGGTGACGTTGCTGTGAGCCTTGCCATCACTCCCGACGGCCGGATTCTCGGCAGGGCCGATACTGTGGACGGCCGGACGCTGCACCGCTTCCTGGGAATCCCCTACTCGGAATCCCCTTCCGGGCAGCAACGCTTCCTGCCGCCCGTGCCGGTGCGCCCTTGGGATGGCATCCGTGACTGCACGGCGCCGGGCGCCATGGCGCCGCAGAACCCGGACCCGTTCCTGCCGCCGTCGGACGGTTTCGCGGAACTGTGGGACGAGGACAGCTGCCTCAACCTCAATGTGTGGACCCCCGGCGCGGACGGCGCCGCCCGGCCGGTGATGGTGTGGGTCCACGGCGGCGGGTACGTCACCGGTTCCAACAACGGCGGACTGCACGACGGCGGCAGGCTGGCTGCCGCGCTGGGCGTGGTGGTGGTCGCCGTCAATTACCGGCTAGGAGCACTGGGCTTCCTGCATCTTCCGGAACTCCTGGGTCCGGAGTATGCGGACTCCTCCAATTCGGGGCTCCTGGACATCCTGGAGGCGCTGGGCTGGGTCCGCCGCAACATCGCGGCGTTCGGGGGCGATGCCGCCAACGTGACCCTTTTCGGCGAGTCCGCAGGTGCGGCGGCCGTGGGCACGCTGCTGGGCATGCCGGCGTCGGAAGGACTGTTCCGGCGCGCCATCATGCAAAGCGGCACCGCCGAGCGGGTCCGGACTCCGGAGGCGTCCCACCGAATCACGGAGGAATTTCTGGGGCACTGCGGGCTGGACGCCTCCAGCGCCGCAGAACTGCTGACCCTGCCGGTGGACCGGCTGCTGGCAGCGCAGGAGGCGTTGGGCAAGGCGGCGGCCGCTGAAACCTTTGGTGTTCCCCTGCCGTTCCAGCCCGCCACCGGCACGCCGGCGGTTCCTGAGCCGCCGCTGGACGCAATCCGCCGGGGGCTCAACTCGGGGGTGGACCTATTGGCCGGCACGAACCTCAACGAGGGTTCCTTCGCCGTGGAACTCCGGCCCGCGTCACCGTCGGATCCGGCCGAGCTCGCTGACCGGGTGGAACAGATGATGGCGGAACGCAGCGGCGATCCGGGCGGGGATCGGGCCCGCTATGGGGAAGCACTCGCTGAAACCCTGGGCACAGCGCCCACCGGGAAACAGCTCCTGGAGGCCTACCTGTCCGACGTGCAATACCGGCAGCCCACCACCAGGCTCCTCGACGCCCGCAGCGAGTCGACGGGGAGGAACTTCAGCTACCTCTTCACGTGGAGGAGTCCGGCCATGGGCGGCAAGCTGGGCTCGTGCCATGCACTGGAGATTCCCTTCGTGTTCCGGCAATTGGACTCGGCGGAGGCTGCGTACCTGACCCGGGGGAAGGCGCCCGAAGAGCTGGGCGGGTCCATGAGTGCGGCCTGGGCGGCCTTTGCCGGGTCCGGTACACCTGCGGCACCGGGGCTGCCGCCCTGGCCCGAATACCGGGATCACACCGGGGCCCGGGATCACACGGGGGCGCGGGATCACCGCGGAGTCCGGCCGACGATGGTCCTCGACGCCGAGCCGCGGGTGGAGTCCGATCCCCGGGGCAGGCTCCGCGAGTTCTGGGCAAGCCACGGCGCTGGTCTTCCAACCATTGACAAACCCGGTTCGGCTGCGGACACCGGGGACGTAGCGTAGGGACTCCCCGCCTAACGAGGACGGGAAGTGAACACGTTGCTACGGACGGAGCTTTGGTTTGGTTGACAGTGCAGTCGAACTGGCGCGGCCAGCCACATCCCCGGCCGCCGCCACACCGGTCATTCCGGGCTTCTACCCGGACCCCACCGTCTGCCGCGTGGGCGGGGACTACTTCCTGGCAACATCCAGCTTCGAATACTTTCCCGGAGCGCCGGTCTTTCACAGCCGGGACCTTGTCACGTGGGAGCAGATCGGGAACATCCTCACCCGGCGGAGCCAGTTCGCTGCAGGCGACCGGCGCCCGTCAGGAGGCATCTTCGGGTCCACCCTCCGGCACCACAGCAACAGGTTCTGGTTTGTCACCACGAACATGAGCGATTTCGGCGGCGGCCACTTGCTCATGCATGCCAGCAGCGCGGCGGGGCCGTGGAGTGATCCGGTCCAGATACCCGGGACGCTGGGCATCGACCCGGACATGGCGTGGGACGTGGACGGCAACTGCTACCTCACCTGGGTGGGCTTCGGCCCCGGCGAGAACGAGTCGGGGATCGTCCAGGCGCGGCTGGATCCCCTGGCGGGACAGCTGCTGGAACCTCCCCGAAAGGTGTGGCAGGGAACCGGGCTCGCCTTCCCCGAGGGCCCGCATCTTTATGAGCGCGGCAACTGGTGGTATCTGGTCCTGGCCGAGGGCGGTACGGAACGGGGCCATGCCGTATCCGTCAGCCGGAGCAGCTCGCCGTCCGGTCCCTTTGAGCCCTTTCCGGACAACCCCGTCTTCAGCCACCGCAGCACCGCTGCCACGGTACAGAATGTAGGGCACGCCGACCTCGTCGAAACGGCCGACGGCGGTTGGGCGGCGGTCTATCTGGGCGTCCGTCCCCGGGGCGTGGTTCCGGGCTTTCACGTCCTGGGGCGGGAAACCTTCGTCGCCGGCATCACCTGGGACCAGGACTGGCCACGCTTCGACGAGGACCGGTACCGGGTGCCCGCTGGCGTCACATCCTTTTCCGACGACTTCTCCGCGAAACGGCTCCACCTGCGGTGGGTCTCGCCCGGAAATGACCCCGCGTCGTTCACTTCCCCCGCTGCCGACGGACTGCTCATCAGCAGAGGCGAACCCGGTAAGGCACCCGTGCTGGCCACCAGGGTGAGGGACCTTGCGTGGACCACCCGCGCAACGTTCCGCCTTTCGCCAGGCGCGGTGGTGAGGCTCGTCCTCAGGATCGACGACTCCCACTGGTACGCGGTTGAAGCCTCCGAACACGAAGTCCGGGCCGTGGCGCGGATCGGACCCCTGCACCAGGTGCTGGAAACGGTCCCGCGGAATCCGTCCGGCTCGGCCTCGACGGGCACCGTGCAGTTGGAGATTGCCTGCACGGACGCGCCGTTTGCCGGCCAGCCCGGCAAGAACACCGGTCCGGACGAAATCCTCCTCCGCTTTCGGCAGGACGGCCGTGCGGTGACGCTGGCGCGGCTGGACGGACGGTACGTGTCCACCGAAGTCGCCGGCGGTTTCACCGGACGCGTCGTCGGAGTGTCCGCGCCCAACGGGAGCGCAGTCGTCGAGCGGTTTGACTACGACACGGCCCCGTAAGGGCGGGCGGCGTCCGCCGTCGCCGCGGCCGCGTCCTACCGGGCTGACCCCACCGCCAGGTGCTGCACACGTCCGTCCACGAACGTGGCCAGAACCTGAGCGGCAGCCAGGTCATCCGGGGCAACCGACAGCGGATCTACGTCGAACACTGTGAAGTCCGCGCGCTTGCCCACGGTGACGGACCCGGAGACCGCCCACTCCCCCGCAGCCTTGGCAGCATGCGAGGTGTAGCCTTCGAGCGCCTGCAAGGCAGTGAGTGCCTGGCCCGGAACGACCGGCTGCTCGCCCGGCTTGCCGGCCCGCCGTCGTAATTGCGCGTCCGCCAGGATGGGCAGCGGCTCGAACGGCGCGATCGGCCAGTCGGAGCCGAGCGCCAGGGTGGTGCCCGCCGCGCGGAGGTCCGCGCACCGCCAGCCGTTGTTCGCGCGCTCCGTGCCCAGCCGCGTGGACCAGTTGTCCGACTGGTCGGCGCGGGAATAGTGGGTGCAGTGCGACGGCTGCATGCTCGCCACCAAACCCGCCCGGGAGAACCTCTCAATCAGGGCGTCCGGGACAGTTTCGAGGTGTTCGACCCGGTGCACGGCTTCCGGCCCAACCGACCGCACCGCGGGAGGCAGCGACTCGAAGGCATCCAGGACCGCGGCCACTCCGGCGTCGCCGATCGCGTGTGTGGCCGTGGGGATCCCGCGGCCGGCGAAGAAGCGCACCGCCGCCGCGTACTCCTCGGGGCGCGGCCAGAACGGGGCCACGGACTCCCCGTAGAGATCGGGTTCAAACAGCCACGCGGTGCCGTTGTCCACCGTGCCGTCAACGAACAGCTTGATGCCGGCCACCTCCCAGCGCTTTCCGCCCACCCCGATCTGCTCCGCGAGCCGGCGCCAGTCTTCCTCGCCGCTGCCGGGCATGCACCACGGTGAGATCCGCAGGCGCAGCGGGAGACCGCCATACAGGTCATCTTCGAGCGCCTCATCTTCGAGCGCCCGGAAGAGCTCCAGTGAGCCCTCCCCGCAGTCCATCACGTGCGCCCCCGTCAGCCCGGACCGGGAGAACTGCATGAAGAATTCCGCCAGCCTCGCCTTCCGCTCGTCAAAGGACTCCGCTGGCATCAGCTGCGCCACCAGCTCGATGGCGGCGGCCTCCAGCAGGAGCCCCGTGGGCCTGCCGCCGGGGTCGCAGACAACTTCCGAGGCCTGGTCGAACTTCCGTGGTCCGGTGACCCCCGCCAGTTCGAGTGCCCTGGAGCTGGCCAGTGCGGAATGCCCGTCGAAAAGGCGGATGAGGCACGGCAGCCCGGAGACGACGTCGTCAATCAGCTCGCGGTGGGGGGCGGCGGATCCGAACACATTGGGGTCCAGGCCCCAGCCCCGCACCCAGTCCCCCGGGGTAGCTGCCTCCGCTTCGGTGCGCAACAGTGCGCGCACCCCGGCAAGATCCGTGGCGCCGGAAAGGTCGCAGCCGCGCGTCAGTTCCAGGCCGAAGACAGGGTGGATGTGGCAGTCCACCAGGCCGGGAGTCAGCACGGCGGCGCCGAAGTCGATGACCTCCGCTGCCGGCCAGCTCTCGGCATCCGAACGGCTTCCGACGGCGGCAATCATGCCGCCCTGGACGGCCACCGCCTGCGGCGCGGGACTTTGGGCGGGCCTGCCATCCATCGTGTGGATGGTGCCGGCGAGGATGATCACGTCAGGATTCATGGGTTTCGAAGCTTCCAATCTGTGCAAAGGTCGCGGGACGGTGGCGGCGCACCCAGCGGGCGGCCAGGAGCCCGGCGATGAAGACGAGGGGCGTCACCAGGATGAGGATGGTGTTGGTCAGCGCGTCGGCGAAGGTGAGCAGCTCGATGTTCAGGCCGATCAGCAGCACCACGCCGAAGAGCAGGATGGCCGAGGCCAGGCTGAGCGGCACCATGAGTTTGTGCGTCGCCGCGGCGGGATTCCGGCGCAGGTAGAGGAAGGCTGCGACTGACACCAGGCCCTGGAGCCCGACAATGCCGAAGATCCCCGGCGTGTTCACCCAGATCAGCAGCTGCTGGTAGGGGTCGGCGTTGAGCAGGGCGCAGATGGCGATGACCACGGCGGCGAGGATGGTCTGCAACTGGCCTGCGCGGTGCGGGGATTGGAACCTGGCGTGGGTTCGGCCGAGGAAAGCGGGCAGGACGCCGTCGCGCGCCAGCATGTAGACGTAGCGGTTGATCGCGTTGTGGAAGGCGAGCTGCGAGGCGTAGACACTGGTGACGATCAGGACGTACATCACCACTTCGGCCCACGGCCCCACATAGCGGTTGATGGTCTGGAAGAACATCCCGCCGGCCATTTCACCCGCGGCTTCGGCGGCGCGGTCTTCCCCGTAGGCCTGGACCACGGTCCAGACGATGAAGGCGTAGAACACGGACATAAAGCCGACGGCGATGTACATGGCCCGCGGCACGGATGTGTCCGGGTTGCGGGCCTCGGAACGGTACAGCACGGTGGACTCGAAGCCCATGAAAGCGGCGAAGCAGATGCCAAGGATTGCCAGGACGCCAGGACCGAACGCGTTCTCCGGGCTGAAGGACCCCACGCTGATCCCGTGGGCTCCGCCGCTGCCGAGGATGCCCGCTCCCATCACGGCCAGGATGCCCGTCTCGGCCACCAGGAGCACGCCGAGCACCTTCGCGCCGACGTCGATCCCCCGGTAGCCGAGGAACCATACGGCTGCGACGGCGGCGAGCGCGATGGCCGGCCAGGGCACCTCGAGCCCGAACAGCACCTTGAACATGTCGTGGGTCTGGACGGCGAAGAGACCGTAGACGCCGATCTGGAGGCAGTTGTAGGAGACGATCGCCAGGATGGCGGAGGCCAGTCCCACGGTCTTGCCCATGGCAAGTGAGATGTACGTGTAGAAGCCGCCGGATGCCTTGACGTGGCGGGTCATGGCCATGAAGCCGATCGCGAAGAGGGTGAGCACGATGCCCGCGAGAAGGTAGCCGGCCGGGGCTCCGATGCCGCCCACGCCGATGGCCACGGGTGCCACGCCTGCCATGACGGTCAGCGGGGCTGCTGCGGAGATGACGAGGAAGGCGATGCCGCCCGTTCCCAGGGCATTGCGCTTGAGGGAGCCGTCCGCGGACGACGTCGGTGGTCTGGTTTGGGTATCCGGCACTAGTCCGTCCTTTCTTGGGAGCCCTGCTAAACGAAAGGCTTTCGTTTATTATGGAGGCGTGTGGCGCAGAGCACAATAGTTTTCCGAAAACGACGCCGCCGGGGGCCGCCGACTAGGCTGGGCTTGACCTTCAAGAGCTGCAGTCAGGAGAACCCATGGGGCGCCCGCTCCTCCCGCTGATATCCGTGGAGGCCCTCACCACGGCCGCCCTCGAGCTGGTCGATGAGAGCGGCGACTTCAGCTTCCCGAAACTGGCGAAGAAGATCGGCGTCAGCCAGTCCTCCATCTACAACCACGTCAGCGGCAGGGACGAGATCCTGGAGCTCCTGCGCCACCGGATCATCACCGAAGAGCCGTATCCGCCGGTGGACCACGGCGACTGGGAAGCGGCCCTGCGGGTCCTGATCCGCGCCTACCGGGACGCGTTCGTGCGCCACCCGCGGCTGGCACCGCTCCTGGTCCTGCAAACGATCACCGATCCGGACGTCATCGGACTTTACGAGGACCTGGCGCTGGCCCTTGAGGCGGCAGGATTTCGGGGACGGGACGTGGTGGCGGCCATCTCCACGATCGACAGCTTTGCCCTGGGAGCCGCATTGGACCTCGCGGCTCCGGAAGTTGTCTGGGACCCGCCGGCGGAGGGCTACCCCACGCTCAAGCGCGCACTCGGCAATGCCGGCCCATCCGAGGAACGGGGCGGGCACGCCTTCGACTTCGGCTTGGATGTAATTATCGGCGGACTCCGGGCGAAGCTGGCTGGGTAACGCCGACGGAAGGCGCGTGAACGGCTGGTTACGCGGCTCGGGCCGGCGGCTGCGCTCAGCTGAGGCCCGCCGGGGGGCTGGCCACATAGATGTCGATGACTTGCGGGTTAGAAAAACGGCTGGAGAAATAGGACACATAAAGTTTTCTTAATTCCGGCAATTACCGGTACTGTTTCGTGGTTAGGCCAGCCTAAGTACGGATTTGAGGACCACGATGATTCCTGCCCCGCCCCTCGCAGGCCCTGGCACAGGGCAGGACCTCTGCCCGGCAACCTTCGCTGGCAGTCTCGCCCGGCACGGCGATCTCCCTGCCGTCTTGACGGGGGCGGCGTCCCTCTCCTACCGGGAACTGGCCGACTTGGTCGATGCCGCTGCGGGCCGTCTGGGTCCCGTGCGGCGCCTCGTGTTGCTGGCCGCTCAGAACGACCTGGATTCGCTGGTTGCCTACCTGGCAGCCCTTTCCTCCGGCCACCCGCTCATCCTGGTTCCCGCGAACAAACCGGGTTCCGTTGACTCCATCGCAGCTGCCTACAGACCCGACGTCATCCTCCGGTCCGGAGGCGGCGCCGGCAGCCCGGCCGTCGAAGAAGTGCGGCCCGGCACATCGCACGAACTCCATCCCGACCTCGCCCTGCTCCTGAGCACCTCGGGATCCACCGGCTCGCCAAAACTCGTGCGCCTCTCGCACGCCAATCTGCAATCGAACGCGGAGTCCATCGCCGAATACCTGGGCATCCGCTCGGAGGACCGTGCGGCCACGACCCTGCCGATGTCCTACTGCTACGGGCTTTCCGTCATCAACAGCCACCTTGCACGCGGTGCCGCGCTGGTGCTCACGGATCTGTCCGTCGTCGACCCGTGCTTCTGGGGCCTTTTTGCCGCCCACGGTGCGACGTCCTTTGCAGCAGTCCCCTACACCTTTGAGCTTTTGGACCGCGTCGGTTTCACCGGGATGGATTTGCCGCACCTGCGCTATGTGACGCAGGCCGGCGGGAGGCTTGCCCCTGAGCGAGTGCGCGAGTTCTCACGGCTGGGCCGGCGGCGGGGTTGGGATCTGTTTGTGATGTACGGGGCCACTGAAGCAACGGCCCGGATGGCCTATCTGCCCCCTGAACTGGCGGAAACGTCGCCGGAAACCATCGGCATCCCCGTGCCGGGCGGCTCCTTCCGGATAGACCCGGTCCCGGGATTGGACGACGGCGAGCTCGTTTATTCCGGCCCGAATGTGATGCTGGGCTATGCCGAGAGCCCGGACGACCTCTCGACGGGCCGAACTATTGCGGAACTTCGTACGGGAGACCTGGCCAGGCAGCATCCCGCCGGCATCTACGAGATCGTGGGACGGAGGAGCCGGTTCGTCAAGGTGGTCGGGTTGCGCGTGGATCTCGGGCAGGTGGAGCAGGTCCTCTCCGGGCTGGGCGTCGCCGGGGCCTGCGCGGGATCCGACGATGGCCTGGTTGTTGCCGTGGAAGGCGACCATGATGAACGGCTGCTGGGCAAGGTCCTCGCGCAGAGCCTTGGCCTGCCGCGCCCGTCCGTCGACGTGCACGCCGTCGAGCACCTTCCGCGGCTGGGGAGCGGGAAGGTGGACTACCAGGCCATCCTGGAGCTCGCCGCCACGAGGGCGGCCCCCGCACCCACATTCGATGCGCCCGCCACCGCCCCTGACGAGGGACCGGCGGACGTCCGGAAGATCTTCGAGGAACAGCTGGAGCACGACGACGTCACGGACGACAGCACCTTCGTCACCCTCGGTGGAGACTCGCTGTCCTACGTGGCCGTCTCCGTCCGGCTGGAAAAAGCCCTCGGCAACCTCCCGCCGGACTGGCATGTGCGCACGGTCCGCGAACTCATGAACCCCGGGAAGCCCCCGCGGCAAAGGCGCAGGCGGTTCTTTGCCCCGCTGGAGACGGGGATTGTCCTGAGGGCGCTTGCGATCGTGTTCATCGTCAGCACCCACGTTGGGCTTTTCAGCTGGCAGGGCACCGCGCACGTTCTAATGGCCCTCGCCGGGTTCAACTTTGCCCGCTTCCAGCTCGCCGGCGAACGGCTGCCCCGCCTTCGCCGCCAACTGCGCAGCCTCGGCAGGGTCGTTGTTCCCAGCGTCCTCTTCATTGGCGCGGCCTACCTGCTCACTGACCGGTACAGCCTCGCCAACGTCCTGCTCCTCAACGCCATCATCGGTCCGGAAGAGGTGACCACACAGTGGCACTTCTGGTTTGTGGAGGTGTTGGTGTACATCCTTGCTGCGGCAGCCGCCTTGCTGGCCGTTCCCTGGGCGGATCGCGCGGAGCGACGCTTCCCTTGGGCTTTCCCCCTGGTGCTGACAGGAATGGGGCTGCTGGAACGCTTTGAACTGGTGGACCCCGAGGTGCCCAACACCGGACCGGTACTGTGGCTGTTCGCACTCGGCTGGGCGGTGGCGCGTTCGCAAGGCCTGGCCCAGCGGCTCGCTGTCACGACCATCACTGTGCTCACCGTTCCGGGCTTCTTCGACAACCCGGAACGTGAAGCGACACTCGTTGCCGGAATCCTCCTGCTCATCTGGCTCCCCAGCATCCCGGTGCCCGCCCGCCTGCACCGCTTCGTGGGCCTGCTGGCTGCGTCCTCCCTATACGCCTACCTCACACATTGGCTGGCTTATCCGATGCTGGTCGACATCAGCCCTGCCCTGGCCGTGGCCGCTTCGCTTGCCGCCGGAGTTGCGTACTGGGCGCTGTCCATGCGTGTGATGGCGGCGTTGCGTCGTTGGAAGAGGGCCCGGCCCGGGGAAAGGCGCCAGGATGATTGTCCTAGGCAGGCGCCTGGCCGGGATCGAGGTTCCTGGTGGCCGGGCCTTGGATTACCGTCCCGTCGGTGCTGAACCGGGAGCCGTGGCACGGGCAGTCCCAGGTCACGTCGGCCGGGTTGAACTCCACGGTGCAGCCCAGGTGCGTGCAAACCGCCGAGACGGCGCTGACCTCCCCCGCGGGGCTGAGGTAGACGGCGGTCTTGACCCCGCCTACGTCCATGACTCTTCCTTCTCCGGGAACGAGGTCCGGCCGGACCGGAACGGAGCCGGCCTGCCCGGCGGGAGGCGCCGGCGCTTCCTCTGTCGCAGCCGGCATCGTATCCTCCTCGCGGACGGCCCGAGTGCTGTCAAACAAGGCCGCCCCCGGGTTGTGCGTCCCGCAGAGGGTGTCCCGGAGGATCAGCGCAGCAGCCGTTCCGTTGGTCAGGCCCCATTTGCGCAGGCCCGTGACCACGTGGACGTGCCGGAAGTCCGGCGACAGGCGGCCGACGAAGGGCAGCCCGTCGGCGGGCATGGCGTCCTGGGTGGACCAGCGGAAGGCGATCTCCCCGGCACCCAGGCGGTCCCGGGCAAAAGCGTCGAGCCTGCGGTACCGTTCGGCGGAGTCAACCTGCTCCGAGGCGGGGTGTCCCTCACCGCCGGCAAGGACATAGCTGACGCCCTCCACGTTGACGGTCAGGATGGAGCGCATCGGCTCGTCAACGCTGACGAAGGTGGCGTCCTGCGGCGGCAGGCCGGAGCGGGCAGCAACGATATAGGAGCGGTGCGGGTAGCACCGCCCGGCGAAGATTCCGTTGTCCCCGAACGGCATATTCGTGGCCACGATGATTTCCTTCGCCCGGACCGAGCCTCGCCCCGTGTCGACGACGGCCGGCGATCCGTCCCGGAAGCCGGTGGCTGGCGACTCTTCGAAGACAAAGCTGCCATCGCCGTCCACTGCGCGGGCCAGGCCTTGCACGTACCTGAGTGCGTGGATCTGCGCCTGGTTGTCGAAGCGCACCGCCCCGCGGACGTCGAACGGCAGCGGCACCTCGGTGGTAAAGGACGCCGGAAGCCCGAGCCTCCCGGCGAGCGCAGCCTCCTCCCGGACCAGCGCAAGGGCAGGGTCCGATTCGGCGTAGGTGTAGTTGGAGACCCGCCGGAAGCCGCAGTCGATCCCTTCGTCCGCCACAGTGCCGGCGACGTGCTCGATCGCGGCCTCGTTGGCCTGCCCGTAGAGGCGGGCTGCCGCGTAGCCGTGATGTGCGGCAAGTTCGGTGTAGGCCAGCCGGTGCAGCGACGTGACCTTGCCTGTGGTGTTCCCGGTGACTCCGGCGCCCACCCTGGCGGCCTCCAGCACGGCCACCGTCTGGCCGGCACGCTTCAGTGCCAGTGCGGCGGTGAGGCCCGCGATGCCGCCACCGATCACGGCTACATCGACGTCGATGCCCTCCCGGAGCGCGGCGTAGCCGGTCGGTGCGCTGCTGGCCACCCACAGGGAACCCGGCCTGCCTGCGAGGTGCTCAGTCACTGATGGTCCCGCCTTCCACGTAGTCGGCTTCCCCAACTAGTACGCTTCCCGACGCCGGGCGGTCAATGCCGGCCGGTCAGTCCCCGGCGGTTTTCGCGGCCTTGGCAGCGGCCTTGGCTGCCTGCTTGCTGGCCCGCACCTTGACCAGGGACTCCGGATCCACAATGTCGGCCACGGACAGGTAGGCGTCCTCCTGGCCGTAGTGGCCGGCCGCTTCGCGCCACCCTTCGGCTTTGAGGCCGCACTGCTTCCCGAGCAGGGCGAGGAAGATCTTAGCCTTTTGCTCGCCGAATCCCGGCAGGGCCTTCAGCCGGCGAAGCACTTCCTTGCCGTCGGGGTCGCCCTGCGTCCAGATGGCTGTGGCGTCCCCGTTCCACTCCTGGTGAACGGTCTCCGCGAGCGCCTGGACGCGTCCGGCCATGGAGCCGGGGAAGCGGTGCACGGCCGGGCGCTCCTTGAACATCTCGACGAATTCCTGCGGATCGTACCCGGCGATCGCCGCAGGGTCCATGGAACCGATGCGCGTCCGGATCTTCTCGGGACCGGCAAACGCCGACTCCATGGTCACCTGCTGGTCAAGCAGCATTCCGGTGAGCAGTGCAAACGCGTCGTCGCTGAGTAGTTTGTCGGCAGCCGGGTCCCCGGTGATGTGCAGTTCCATGCGTCCTATCCTGCCATCCGCTCCGGCCTGCGTCATGGGGCTCCCGCGGGATCGGTCGCCGATCATGCTAGACGGCCTGTGAGCGGCCCTTCCACCGCTCCCGCCACGCCGCAGCGCCCCACACGGCCAGCAGTACCGCCACCAGCAGCAGTCCGGCCTCGCCCAGGTCCACCGCGCCCAGCCAGGTGGTCAGGGGATCCTCCAAACCAAACGCCGCATTGAAGAATCCGCCCAGCGTGATGGCTGAAATGAACAGCGCGGACACGGCCGAGATCCCGGTGATCAGGGCGTTGAAGCCAAGTTTCCGTTGCGGATTATGGATGGCCGACAGGTAGATGCGCATCATGGCCACACCGTTCGTGGTGTCGCAGAGCGTCATGGCCGCGGTGAACGCCAGCGGCAGCGCCAGCAACGCGAGCGGGGAGACTCCGGCGAGGGAGGCCGCCGTCGTCATCACCAAAAGCCCGATGGTGGTGGCCGTATCGAAACCCAGCCCGAAAAGGAAGCCGATCACGTAGATGTTCCGCGGCCGCTGGACCTTGGACAGCGGCCTGGCCAGCAGGCGTGCCACGAAACCCTTCGCCTCGAGGTCTTCGTCCCGCACTGCCCCGCCGCCCTGTACGTTGCGGTATGCCTGCGCGGCCCGGACGAACGCCGAGCCGTTGAACAGGCCCATGGCCAGCAGGAACAACCCGGAAACCCCGCTGCCGATCAGTCCAAGCACCACGTTCCCGGCGGTCCCTTCGGTCATGAACCGGCCCACCATCGCGGCGCCGCCCACCACCAGGACACCGGCCAGGACCACCACCGAGCTGTGGCCCAGGCTGAACGCGAACCCCACGCTCACCGGGTCCCTGTGCTGGGCCACGAACTTCCGCGTCGAATTGTCGATCGCGGCGAGGTGGTCCCAGTCGTAGCTGTGCTTGACGCCGGCCAGGTAGGCGGTGAGCACCAGCCCCAGCGCCAACGGTTGCGCGGCACCCGCCGAACCGGCCAGCAAAAGTACGACGGCGGCAAGATGGAGTGCTCCCACGGCACCGAAGGCGAAGAACAGGCGGGTCCGGAGCGGCAACTGCTCCCGTTCCCGGTACATCGCGGCGAACCCTGCCAGCGTCGTCATCAGTACTTCCTCAGGTTCAGGGGCGCCTGCCCGTGCCAGCGGTCCCGCAGCAGGGCGGTGCACGCGCCCAGCAGCCGGTTGAGTTCCTCCGTGGAATTGGAGAGCGACCGCAGCACCAGGCCGGTGGTTCCGCCGACGGATGCGGTCAAGGACACCCCTGTGCATGCGTCGTGCCCGGCCGTCAGCGCGTGGAACTCATCGGCGAGCGCCTGGTCCACGCGGGCGTCCACCACCACCAGCGAACCCAGATGGCTGTAGCCCTCCATGAACCCCATGCCGGTGACATCGTTGAGGGGCGGCCGGATCAGCAGGTTGTCCAGCGCCAGCAGACCGGCGCCCTCCGGCGTCTCCACTCGGATTTCGTTGCGGAGCCGCAGTTCCTCGTACCGGAACGACGCCCTGTCGGGGGACCACCCCGGCGTGACCACTTCAGCCATCACCAGGCTCGACGACGGCCGCACGGTAATGCGCGTGTCCTGCCGGTAGCTGGCCTCCCGGTACGCGATCAGCTGGTCCGGAGCCAACTCCAGCTGCGCCCCCTCCCCCAGCCGCAGGGTCATCCGCTGCTCGGCAAAGGAGCCGGGAGTCCGGTAGATCTTCGTGGCCGACTGCGTGGTCAGCAGGAGCCTCGCCCCGTCCGCCACCTCCACGTCAATGACGTAAAGGTCAGCCCCCAAATAGGCCCCGCCCGGATTCACCATGACATAACAAACCTGCCCGGAGTCATCCAGGTAATGCGGCCGCAATATCCTCAAGGCGCCCCGATGGTACTGATGCGCGGCCACCGACTTGCCACCCCGAGCAGCGACGACAAGCTCCAGCTCCCCCATCGGGGTTTCAAGAGGCTCAACCGCCGGTGCTTGAGCCTGTC
Organism: Arthrobacter sp. SPG23; assembly: GCF_000876655.1. Lineage (GTDB taxonomy): Bacteria > Actinomycetota > Actinomycetes > Actinomycetales > Micrococcaceae > Arthrobacter. The sequence goes on along the minus strand of NZ_JYCN01000002.1, from coordinate 5,225 downwards.
GAAATCCCGCCGTCGTGCTCATTGCGCCAGGTCGAGCATCAGGACGTCGCGCCGCACCCATTCGATGACGGCGTCCAGCCCTTCGTCCGTTTTCAGGTTGGTGAAGCAGAACGGCTTGTTGCCCCTGAATTCCTTTGAATCCCGCTCCATGACGGCGAGGTCGGCGCCGACGTGCGGGGCAAGGTCCGTTTTGTTGATGATGAAGAGGTCGGACTTGATCATGCCCTGGCCGGCCTTGCGCGGGATCTTCTCGCCCTGGGCCACGTCGATGATGTAGATCGAGAAATCGACGAGCTCGGGGCTGAACGTGGCAGAGAGGTTGTCGCCGCCGGATTCCACGAAGATGACCTGCAGGTCCGGGTGGCGCTTCTTGAGTTCCTCGATGGCCGCGGTGTTCATGGACGTGTCTTCGCGGATGGCGGTGTGCGGGCAGCCGCCGGTTTCGACGCCGATGATCCGGTCCTCGGGCAGGATGCCGTTGGCGGCCAGGATCTTGGCGTCCTCGATGGTGTAGATGTCGTTGGTGATGGCGGCCATGGAGATTCCGCGGCTCATGTGCCGGGTCAGCCGCTCCACGAGCTGCGTCTTGCCGGCGCCTACCGGTCCGCCGATGCCGATCTTGATGGGTTCAGACATGGTGTCCTCCTGCTAGCTCATGAACATGCGGGCACGTTGACGTTCGTGCCGCATCTGCGAAATTTCCAGTCCGGGGCTGACGGCCCCGAAGTCGTCCGGCGCCAGGCGGCCGATCCGTTCGACGGCGGCAGCGACGCCGTCGGACGCTGTCCGCAGCAGCCGCTGGCCGGCGTTCTGCCCCAGCGGAATGGCGCGGACGGCGTTCTGGGTCAGTGAGGTGGCCGCGGCGAAAAGGTACGCGGCCAGCGCCTCTGTGCGCGGCACGCCCAGGGAACGGGCGACGACGGCGAACGCCAGCGGCTGGTGGCCGGCGGCGCGGCCGGCGGTCACCAGCTCCCGGTACTCCGCCAGCTCCGGGGAAGGGAAGACCTCGGAGCCGATCTCGAGCAGCCGGGTGCCCATCTTGGTGCTCGCCTCCCGCAGCTGCCGCGGGAGGAGCTGCGCGGTGAGCAGCGAGTCCAGCTCCGACACGGGAACGTCCTCATAGAGGAACCGGATGGCCAGCCCGTCGGAGTAGGTGAGCTGCTGCCCGATGAACGCGGAAAGCCACACCCCGAAGCTCGCCTCGTCGTGGACCAGCCCGCGCTCAATGTAGGTCTCAAAGCCGAGGGAGTGCGCAAAAGCCCCGGTGGGCAGGGCGGAGTCCGTCAGCTGCTGCAGCGCGAGCTGGTAGCTAGTGGCTGTGTTCGGCATGGCGGAAGGGTACGGGCATGACGCGTTCCTGGCGGTCGTAGGGCACGCCGACGTATTTGAGGTAGTCCTCCACGGTGTGGTCGTAGGCGCACACCATCACCTCGGCGCCGTACTCCGAGGACGCATCGAAGAACTGGGCCTGCAGGTGCCGGTTGCCCAGAGAGTGCGCCACCACGCCCATCTCGTGGATGGTCCGGGGCGCCACCACCAGGACGTCGGTGGGCAGCACGGACACCACGATCATGTTGGATTCGGCCACGTGCAGGATGTCGCCGTCGCGGAGGTCACCGGATCCGGACGGCAGCCGGATGCCGATCTCCTGGCCGTGGTCTGTGGTGACGCGCTGGATGCGCTTCACCAGCTGGGTGCTGGGCAGCACCACCTTCTCCTGGTGCAGCCCGGCGAAGGCGGCGGTTTCAGCGGCAGGGAGGTCGTGCAGGTTGCCGAGGATCTTATCGATAATCACGGGTGCTCCGGTGCTCGGGAGGTTAGAAGAGGAAGTAGCGCTGGGCCATGGGCAGCACGTCCGACGGCTCACAGGTGACATCCTCGCCGTCCACGGTCACCTGGTACGTTTCCGGGTCCACCTGGATGTCCGGGGTGGCGTCGTTGAACTTGAGGTCGGCCTTGGACAGCGAGCGGATCCCGGACACGGGCCGGATGACCTTCTGCAGGCCCAGCTCCTCGGGCACGCCGGCGTCGATGGCGGCCTGGGACAGGAAGGTGATGGAGCACTGCTGAACCGCTTTGCCGAACGCGGCAAACATCGGGCGCATGGTCCGCGGCTGCGGAGTGGGGATGGAGGCGTTGGCGTCGCCCATCAGTGCGTAGGCGATCTGGCCGCCCTTGAGCACCAGTTCGGGCTTCACTCCGAAGAACGCGGGGTCCCAGAGCACCAGGTCCGCGAACTTGCCCTCCTCCACCGAGCCGATGGAATCCGCCATGCCCTGCGCGATCGCGGCGTTGATGGTGTACTTCGCCACGTAGCGCTTGATCCGGAAGTTGTCGCTGTCTTCGGATCCATGGGCAGCGGCCGCGCTCTCCCCCCGGGGGTCCTTCAGCACGCCGCGCTGCTTCTTCATCTTGTCCGCAACCTGCCAGGTGCGGGTGATCACCTCGCCCACCCGGCCCATGGCCTGGGAGTCGGAAGAGGTGATGGCGAAGATGCCCATATCCTGCAGGACGTCCTCCGCGGCGATGGTTTCGGCGCGGATGCGGGAATCGGCGAAGGCCACGTCTTCCGGGATGTCCGGGTTGAGGTGGTGGCACACCATCAGCATGTCCAGGTGCTCTTCGATGGTGTTGCGCGTGTAAGGCAGCGTGGGGTTGGTGGAGGCGGGCAGGACGTTGGGCAGCCCTGCGATCTTGATGATGTCCGGGGCGTGGCCGCCGCCGGCGCCCTCGGTGTGGAAGGTGTGGATCACCCGGCCTGCAATGGCCCGGATGGTGTCCTCCACGAAGCCGCACTCGTTGAGGGTGTCCGTGTGGATGGCCACCTGGACGTCGTATTCGTCCGCCACCTTCAAGGAGTTGTCGATCGAGGACGTGGTGGAACCCCAGTCCTCGTGCACCTTGAGCCCGATGGCGCCGGCCCGGATCTGTTCGGCCAGCGGTTCGACGGCGGAGGCGTGGCCCTTACCGAACAGCCCGATGTTGATGGGCATCCCCTCGGTGGCCTGCAGCATCCGCTGGATGTGCCATTTGCCGGGCGTGACGGTGGTGGCCTTGGTGCCTTCCGCCGGCCCGGTTCCGCCGCCCACCATGGTGGTCACGCCGCTGGTGAGTGCGGTGGGGACCTGGTCCGGGGAGATGAAGTGGATGTGTGTGTCCACGCCGCCGGCGGTGAGGATCTTCCGCTCTCCGGCGATGATTTCGGTGCTGGCGCCGATCACGATGTCCACGCCGTCGGTGATCTGCGGGTTGCCGGCCTTGCCGATCTTGAAGATGTGGCCGTCCCTGATGGCCACGTCCGCCTTGTAGATGCCGGTGTAGTCCAGGATGACGGCGTTGGTGATGACGGTGTCCGGCACGTCTTCTTCCCGGGTCACCTGGCCGTTCTGGCCCATGCCGTCGCGGATTACCTTTCCGCCGCCGAACACCACTTCCTCGCCGTACACGGTGAGGTCCTTTTCGATCTCAAGGAACAACTCGGTGTCCGCGAGGCGGATGGAGTCACCCGTCGTCGGGCCGTAAAGGTCTGCGTACTGCCTGCGGGTCAGTTCGAAGCTCACTTGGCACCCTCCGTCCTTCCGGATTGTCCGGCCGTTGCCAGCGGGCCGTTGACGGCGTTGCTGAGGCCGAACACCTCGCGGCTGCCCGCCAGTTCGATCAGCCGGACGGTCTTGCTGTCCCCCGGCTCAAACCGGGCCGCGGTGCCGGCCGGTATGTCCAGCCGGCGGCCGTAGGCAGCCGTGCGGTCGAACTCAAGGGCGGCGTTCGCTTCAGCGAAGTGGTAGTGCGAGCCCACCTGCACGGGCCGGTCACCGGTGTTAACGACGACGACGTCGATCGCCTCGCGTCCGGCGTTAACCAGCACGGGCGCGGACCCGAGAATGTACTCTCCTGGAATCATCGCCTGCCCCTAGCGGATCGGATCGTGGACAGTGACGAGCTTGGTGCCGTCCGGGAACGTTGCTTCGATCTGGACGTCGTGGATCATTTCAGGCACGCCCTCCATCACGTCGTCGCGGGTCAGCAGCGTGGTGCCGTAGCTCATGAGTTCCGCCACCGTGCGGCCGTCCCGGGCACCCTCGATCAGTTCGTAGCTGATGATCGCCACGGATTCAGGGAAGTTCAGCTTCAGGCCGCGGGCCTGACGGCGGCGGGCAAGGTCTGCGGCGACCACGATCATGAGCTTTTCCTGCTCACGGGGCATCAGATGCATCGGAAATCCCTTCAACGTACTGCTTATGTAACCACAGTAGGCCGGTCACATTTCCGTGAGATTTCCGGGGCCCTTCTCCCGTTTTCAGGGACGGCTGGAGACGACGGGGAGGCCCTTAGCCTTCACATTCAACGCAATAGGCGTGACCGTTCTTTTCGCGGGCGATCTGGGACCGGTGCCGGACCAGGAAACAGGAATAGCAGGTGAATTCATCCTGTGCCTGCGGGATGACCTGGACTACCAGTTCCTCGGCGACGAACTCCCCGCCGGGGACCATGCCGTCATCGAGGGCGTCGGTCTCATCCAGTTCCCGGACGACGCTTCGCGCATCGGGGGCGTTGGCGGACTGGAGCGCCTCCAGGGAGTTCTCCTGGGATTCCTTGACGTCGGATCGTACTTCGTCGTAATCGGTTGCCACTGGGGTGTTTCTCTTTTCTGATGTTCTTGTCTGACGGGAATGCAACCTACACCATCGCACCCTTATTCCCGCTCCACCACCACGAACTAAGTCGAAGTGGTGTAATGTGCGGCACGCTGTGCGAAAAATCAGGCCGCGGGCGCTGCCGTGGAGTCCCTGACCACCAGCGGGTAGCCAATTCTACGCGTGTTTATTCCAGGGTTTCGCCGTTGGCCGCAAGCGCGAACAGCTGGCGCGCGCCGGCGACGCCGAAGTAGCGCTGGAAATGAGCGGCCACACTGTAGTCCGGATTCGCCGAGATGTTGTTGGCACGCAGCGAGGCGGCAGAGGGCCAGCCGGAGGGCCAGGAATGCCGCCGCCTGCGGCAACAACGGCGGTGCCGGCCCTTGCGGCTGCGGTTCCGGGGCAACTCTGAAGCCGCGTTTTGAGGCCGCTTTATTGTCGGTGCCTGCTGGCATGCTGTGGGTATGGAGGGCAGGGTGGTTGCGGAGACGTTGGAGGCCATGGAGGCTTCCCTTGCCGTGTTGGCTGCATGTGCCGGTCACGGGGCCGGGAACGTGGCCGGGGCCGGGGCCGGGAGCGTGGGCGGGGCCG
>NZ_JYCN01000019.1 GCF_000876655.1 Arthrobacter sp. SPG23 | reverse complement strand
GACGGGGCACCCGACGGATGAACCGACGGACGAGCCGACGGGGCACCCGACGGATGAACCGACGGACGAGCCGACGGGGCACCCCACGGAAACTCCGACGGGGCACCCCACGGAAACTCCGACGGAGCGCCCCACGGAAACCCCGACGGAATCGCCCACCGCAACGCCAACGGGACAGCCGACGACTCCTCCGGCTACCACTCCGCCACCCGTCGCGGTGACCCCGGTTGCGTCGACGCCGGTGGGGGCTGCGGCAGCTTCCGTTCCGGCAGCGAGCAACGCCGGCTACAACGTCCAGACGGCCGTTGGCAGCTCCGGTAGCGGAATCCCTGCCTGGCTGGCCATTCTGACGGGCCTCTTTACCGCGGCAGGTGCCTGGGTGCTCGTAAAGAGCGGCCTGCGGTCCCGCGGCGCACACAGCTAGACAAACAAAGCCGGGGCGGGTGCCGTGACGTTACGGCACCCGCCCTCCGGTTAGCACAAGGTCTCAACCTCTCCAGGAGCCCCGCATGGTCTGTCACGTCCGGAAGCTGAACCGGCCGAAGCATGCCGTCCGCATCCACGGCCTGATTCTCAGCCTCAGGGACCTCACGGTGCTGGTGGTCTGCGTCGCGGGGATTCTTGGAGCCTGGCTGGCCTACGGCTTGACCGGTGCCGCCAGCCACGGCGCACCTGCAACCGGGCAATCGGAGGCAACGGTCCTGTCGGAGCGCTTGCCGGATCCGCTGGCGCCGCCCGTTGTGCCGGGGTCCGACGCCGCGGCATCGGACCCGGTTGCGCTGCCCGCCGTGCCGCTGGCTGTCGGCGGGTTGCCAGCCGCTTCCGCCCCGGCGCAGCCCGTGGCACAATCTGCCTCTCCCTATCCCGCTGCTTCGGCCCCGCAACGCATCACCTATCCGGCCGCCGGCATGGATGTTGTGGTGCACCCCCTGGACCCCGCCGCCGCAGATGCAGACAGCCACAGCATCGTCCCGCCGGAGACCATGGACGGTTACTGGCTGACGCCCTTCGGGACACCGGGGGCCGGTTCGGCCAACACCAGCTATGTCATCGGCCACAGCTGGGAAGGGCTGGATGCGCCGTTCAACCACTTGAGTTCAGCCGCCGCAGCCGGGGATGAGCTGACCGTCACCACGTCGGCCGGCACCATGACCTACAGGGTTGACTCAGTCACCACCTACACAAAGTCCACGCTGAAGGACAGTCCTATCTGGGAGGTGGTACCCAACAGGCTGGTCCTTATCAGCTGCTACACCGGGGATCTGTGGGGAAAGAACGTAACGGTCGTGGCGTCACCCGTGCGGGCACGCTGATGGCCACCGCCGCTTAGCGGCGTGTTCGAATACTGAGACAACTTGACCATCATGTGGATGGCTTGGCTACCCTGAAAACATGAGCGCATCCACGATTAATCTTGCTGTCATTCCCGGCGACGGCATCGGCCCCGAGGTCATCGCCGAAGCCTTGAAGGTACTGGAGAAGGTTGTGGCCGCTGAAGGCGTCACCCTGGACCAGACCCACTACAAGCTGGGAGCCCAGCATTGGCTCGAGACGGGTGAGACACTTCCGGAGGAAGTCCTTGACGATCTCCGGACGCGGGACGCCATCCTGTTCGGCGCCGTCGGTGCGGCCCCCGGCGACACCCGGATCCCGTCCGGCATCATTGAACGCGAGATGCTGCTGAAGCTCCGCTTCAGCCTTGACCACTTCGTCAACCTGCGCCCGTCGCGCCTTTTCGGCAGCGTAGGCAGCCCGCTGGCCAATCCCGGCAAGATCGACTTCATCGTGGTCCGGGAAGGCACCGAAGGTCCGTACGTCGGCAATGGCGGCACACTGCGTGCCGGGACCAAGCACGAGGTTGCCACCGAGGTTTCGCTGAACACTGCCCACGGCGTGGAACGGGTTGTCCGCGACGCGTTCCGCCGCGCCAGCGAGCGTCCGCGCAAGCACGTCACACTGGTGCACAAGCACAACGTGCTTGTTTATGCCGGCCACTTGTGGAAGCGGACCGTTGAAGCGGTGGCGCAGGAATTCCCGGATGTGACCCACGACTACCTGCACATCGACGCTGCAACCATCTTCATGGTCACCGACCCCGCACGCTTCGATGTCATCGTCACGGACAACCTGTTCGGCGACATCATCACCGACCTCGCCGCTGCCATCACCGGCGGCATCGGCCTGGCGGCATCGGGCAACATCAACATGGAACGCACCGCCCCGTCCATGTTCGAACCCGTGCACGGATCCGCCCCCGACATCGCAGGCCAGCAAAAAGCTGATCCGACGGCGGCAATCCTGTCGGCGGCCCTGCTGCTGGACCACCTCGGCTATGCGGATGCAGCAAAGAAGATCGAGGCCGCAGTCATTGCCGACGTCGAAAGCCGCGATGGCCGGGAGCGCACCACCAGCGCGATCGGCGACGCAATCGCCGCCGCCCTGTAGGGTCCCGCATCGGGCGTAAGCTTGTCTCGAATCACCAATAATGCTGCCGTGGTCCGACGCTGAACCACGTTCACACACCAGGCAGCCGACCGTGGAGGAACCATGACTCAGACTGCCCATGGCGTCGAATTCACCCATCAGCCCTCGGTAACCCCGAAGTCTGCTGAAGAGCGTGCAGCCATCCTGGCGAACCCGGGTTTCGGCAACTATTTCACCGACCACACTGCGATCGTCGACTACAGCGTCGACGAGAACGGCAAGGGCGGTTGGCATGACGCGCGCATTGAGGCATACGGTCCCATCTCGCTTGACCCGTCGGCGGCTGTGCTGCATTACGGCCAGGAGATCTTTGAGGGGCTCAAGGCCTACCGCCACGCCGACGGCTCGGTCTGGACGTTCCGCCCGGAGGCAAACGCCGCCCGCTTGAACAAGTCCGCCCGCAGGCTGGCGCTGCCGGAACTTCCGGAAGAGTATTTCCTCGGTGCCATCCGCGAACTGGTGCAGGCCGACCGGGAGTGGGTTCCGGCCGGGGACGGAGAGGCCCTTTACCTGCGCCCGTTCATGATCGCCACCGAGGCCTTCCTCGGCGTGCGTGCGGCCCGGGAAGTCTCCTTCCGCGTCATCGCGTCCCCTGCCGGCAACTACTTCGGCGGCGAGCTGAAGCCCGTGTCGATCTGGATCTCCCGTGAGTACGCCCGCGCAGGCCGCGGCGGCACCGGGGCGGCGAAGTGCGGCGGCAACTACGCGGCATCCCTGATCGCCCAGCAGGAGGCCGAAGCCCATGGCTGCAAGCAGGTCCTCTTCCTGGACCAGTTCAATGACAACGCTGTTGAGGAACTCGGCGGCATGAACGTGTTCTTCGTGATGAAGGACGGCTCGCTGGTCACGCCCGCCCTGACCGGAACCATCCTGGAGGGCGTCACCCGGATGTCCGTCATGCAGGTGGCCAAGGACATGGGCCGTACCGTCACCGAGCGCAAGATCACCCTCGACGAATGGCGCGACGGCGTTGCGTCGGGCGAGATCACCGAGGTCTTCGCCTGCGGGACGGCGGCCGTGATCACCCCGATCGGCGTCCTCAAGGACGCCACGGAGTTCATCGGTTCCGAGGATGCCAAGGCAGGGGAGACCACCATGGCCATCCGCGAGCAGCTCCTTGGGATCCAGACCGGGACCGTGCCTGACACGCACGGCTGGCTGACCCGGCTCGCCTAGGCGTTCGCGACCCAGTTCAAGGCAACCTTCGACGGCGGCACGCACCTTCCGGTGCGGGGCCGCCGTCGTGGTTGATGGCCAAGGAAGCTGCAGCCAGACAAGCACGGCCCGGCCGGCGGACCAGCGTCGAAGGGCCGGAAGGCCCTGGCCGATTCCGGGACGCAGCGGCGCCGCCGCCGGACGGGCGCTGTTGCTCTTCACGAGCCTGGGCCATGTACTGCTGGGCATAATTTTGGTGCTGTCGGAGCGGCGGCTGTGGGCGAGCGCCATTGCCGAAGCCCTGCTGCCGGCAGTCATTGCGGTACTGCTGCTCGCGACATGACCGCTCGTGCGACTGCGGCTTCGGTGGGAAGATGGAACTGTGATCCCGGACGACCCCCGCGCCATCGTGCGCAGCACCACGCTGACCCGCTTCAGGCTGGCCCCCAACCCGGGGCCGATGAGCCTGCACGGGACCAACTCCTATGTGATTGCGGCCCCCGGTGTGGCCGGGACTGTTGTGGTGGATCCTGGCCCGCTGGATGAGCCGCACCTGCAGGAGCTGGCACGGGCAGGCGCCGTCGAGCTGATCCTGCTTACGCACCGGCACGCGGACCACACTGCCGCCGCCGCCAGGTTTGCCGAATTGACCGGAGCCCCCGTGCGCGCCAAGGACCCCGCGCACTGCCACGGAGGAATCCCGCTGGCGGACGGTGAAGTCATCCACGCCGCCGGGGCCGAGATCCGCGTGCTGGCAACACCCGGCCACACATCCGACTCGGTCTGCTTCCATCTGCCCGGGGACGGTGCCCGGGGCTCGGTCCTCACCGGCGACACGATCCTGGGCCTCGGAACCACGGTATTGGACTATCCCGACGGCACCCTGGGTGACTACCTGGCGTCGCTGGACCGGCTGGAACGCCTGGGCCCTGCGACCGTCCTCCCGGCCCATGGACCCATGCTTCCTGCCCTGGATACGGTGGTCCGCGCCTACCGGGACCACCGCGAGGACCGCCTCGGGCAGATTCGCGCGGCCCTTGAGAGCCTTGGCGCCGGCGCCGAGGTGGCTGAGGTGGCCGACGCCGTGTACGCCGCCGTCGATCCGGCCGTGCGGCCCGCAGCGGAACTCTCCGTGGCTGCCCAGCTCCAGTACCTGCGCCTGGGCAGCAGCACCACCACAACGCCTCCGGGTCAGTGACTTGGCAGGTGCCGGCACACGCCGCCCGGCCTGCCGCGTAGTCCGGCGCGCGCGCCGGAGACGGTACGCTTGGAGCCATGCGTATCGCCCGGTTTGTAGCTGATTCTGATCCCCTTTACGGCGTTGTCGAAGGCGAGCCCGGCAGTGAGGAAGTCACTGTCATCAAGGGTGACCCATTCTTCAACGGCGTTGAACGCAGCACCGTCAAGTACAAGCTTGAGGACGTCAGGCTGCTCGCACCCATCATTCCGCGGAGCAAAGTGGTGGGCGTCGGACGCAATTTCGTTGAGCACGCCAAGGAGCTTGGCAACGAAGTGCCGCAGCAACCATTGCTGTTCCTGAAGCCCAACACGTCGGTGGTGGGGCCCAATGATCCCATCGTGCTGCCGGAGTTCTCCGAGGAGGTTTCCTTCGAGGCCGAGCTGTGCGTGGTCATCGGACGGATCTGCAAGGACGTACCAGAGGACCGCGTTGACGACGTCATCTTCGGCTACACCTGCGGCAACGACCTGACCGCCCGGGATGTCCAGAAGACCGACCTGCAGTGGGCCCGGGCCAAGGGCTTTGACACCTCGGCGCCCCTGGGGCCGTGGATCGAGACTGAACTGGACACCGACGACCTCCGGATCCAGGGCTGGCTGAACGGTGAACTTCGCCAGGACGGCAGCACGAGCCAGATGATCCGGGGTGTCCGTGAGCTCGTCGCCGTCGTGTCGCAGGCCTTCACGCTGCTTCCCGGCGACGTGATCATGACCGGCACGCCCGCCGGCGTGGGCCTGGTTTCAGCCGGCGACCGTTTCGACGTGGAAATCGAAGGCATCGGCCGGCTCTCCAATCCGGTCGTACGGCGGTAGCCCCAAACCGCACCGAAGCCAGGACAGCCGCCCCGGGATACCCGGGGCGGCTGTTCGTCTCCGCGGCGAAGTTGAGGGCGAGGCCGAGCCGCCGGGCAGGCGGTAAAGTTGGAGTCACTATGACTACTCCTTCTGTGTCCAACGCTGTCTCCAGTCCTGCCGTCACCGCCGAAACCCCGGTCCGGGTGCGGTTCTGCCCGTCGCCCACCGGCACCCCGCACGTGGGCCTGATCCGTACGGCGCTGTTTAACTGGGCGTACGCCCGGCACACGCAGGGGACCTTTGTGTTCCGCATCGAGGACACGGATGCGGCGCGGGACTCGGAGGAGAGCTACGAGCAGCTGCTCGAGGCCCTGAAGTGGCTGGGCATCTCGTGGGAAGAGGGCGTGGAAACGGGCGGACCGCACGAGCCGTACCGCCAGTCACAGCGTCTTGACCTCTATAAGGACGTGGTTGCCAAGCTGCTGGAAGCCGGCTACGCCTACGAGTGCTACTCCTCGCCGGAGGAAGTCGAGGCCCGCCACCGTGCCGCCGGCCGCGACCCCAAGCTTGGTTACGACAACTTCGACCGCGACCTCAGTGCCGAGCAGGTTGCCGCGTTCAAGGCGGAGGGCCGCGAACCGGTACTCCGTGTCCGCATGCCTGATGAGGACGTCACCTTCACCGACATGGTCCGCGGTGAAATCACCTTCAAGGCCGGAAGCATCCCCGACTACGTCATTGTCCGCGCCGACGGCTCCCCGCTCTATACGCTGGTGAACCCCGTGGACGACGCCCTGATGGGGATCACCCACGTGCTGCGCGGCGAGGACCTGCTGTCCTCCACCCCCCGCCAGGTGGTGCTGATCCGCGCCCTGATGGAGATCGGCGTCGCAAGCTACATGCCGGTGTTCGGCCACCTTCCCTACGTCATGGGCGAGGGCAACAAGAAGCTGTCAAAGCGCGATCCGCAGTCCAACTTGTTCCTCCTCCGCGACCGCGGGTTCATCCCCGAGGGCCTGCTCAACTACCTCTCGCTGCTGGGATGGAGCCTGTCCGCCGACGAAGACATCTTCACGGTGGAACAGCTGATCGAGCACTTCGACGTCCACGACGTCCTGGCCAACCCGGCTCGCTTTGACATTAAGAAGGCCGAAGCGATCAACGGCACCCACATCAGGATGCTGGACGCTGACGACTTCAGGGGCCGCCTGGTTCCGTACCTCCGTGCAGCCAACCTGGTGGGGGAGACCCTGAGCCCCCGCGAAGAGGAGATCCTTGCCGAGGCCGCGCCGCTGATCCAGGAACGCATCGCCCTGCTGGGCGAGGCACCGGAGATGATTTCCTTCCTGTTCAAGAACGACGACGCCATCGACGTCGCGGATGACGCCCGCAAGGGACTTCCGGAAAACCTCACCGAGGTCCTGGACGCCGCGACCGCAGCACTGGACGCCGTTGCCGACTGGAATGCCGAGAGCATCCAGGCGGCGCTGAAGAAGGCACTCGTGGAGGATCTGGGCATCAAGCCGAGGCTGGCCTTCGGTCCGGTCCGGACGGCCATCTCGGGGCGCCGGATTTCCCCGCCGCTCTTTGAATCCATGGTCATCCTGGGCAAGGCTTCCTCACTGGCCCGCCTGCACGCCTTCCGCGGCTGATGACTGCCATGCGCGGCGACGGCGGCCGTGTCCTGCACACGGGCTTCGGCGTGATCCGGGGTGTCCTGTTCGATATTGACGACACCCTGGTGGACCTTGAGTACGCCATGACCACGGCGCTGCGTGATGTCAGCGAACATCTCCTGCCCGGCCTGGACCAGGCCGGGTGGGAGAAGTTCGGGCGCATCTTCACGCACGAAACCACACATTTCTACGACCGCTACCTGGCCGGCGAGCTGACCTTCAACGAGCAGAGGCTGCTCCGGGGACGGGCTGCCCTGGGACACTTCGGAGTGGAACTGGAAGACGGCGAAGAGTCCCATGCCTGGGTTACGTCCTATGCGGCCCTGCAGCACGGCTACGTCCGTGCGTTCGAGGACGTGGCCCCGGTCCTGGATGCCCTCGACGCGGCAGGAATTCCCTACGGTGCGGTCAGCAACAATGTGCACGACTACCAGAGGGTGAAGCTGGATACCGCGGGCCTGCAACGGATCACGGTGCTGGTGGGAACGGACACCGTGGGCGTTCCCAAACCTGATCCGGCCATTTACCTCGAGGGCGTCCGCCTCCTGGGCAGCAGTGCCGCTGAGACGCTCTATGTGGGAGACAACCGCCTGCTGGATGCGGAAGGTTCGACGGCGGCCGGCCTGCTGGGCGTCTGGCTGAACCGCAGCGGGGAAACGGAGTCGGCGTTTTCCGGCCACCAGGTGGGTTCACTCGTGGATTTGCTGGGGTAGCAGCGCCCGCCGGATCAGGCGGACTGTCCAACCTTCCGCCTGATCCGCAGTGCCATGAAGGCGCCCACTGAACCGAGGCCCAGCGCGCCCACCATGCCCACCGCGGTGCCGGCATCGGGCCGGCCGGCCATGTCCGACGGAGAAACCGCCGCTGCGCTCGAGTGCAGCGTTTCCGTCCCGGCTGCCACCTTTGCATTCCCCTCGGCGAGCTTGCCCGCCCCGGTGGCGAGCTTTGTTGAACCGGAAGCCAGTTTTGTGTTGCCCTCGGAGAGTTCGGATGCTCCGGCGGCCAGGGCCTCGGAACCTTTCAGGAGCCCCGGATTCGCGGGATCCGCCGGGTCGCCCTTGATGCCTGCGTTCAGCGCCGTGGTTCCGGCGGCAAGCCGGGCGGAGCCCTCGGTCATGCTGGCCGCCGCCTTGAGCAGGCCCGGGCGGTCCGGGTTCCCGGGTACGCCGTCCATACCCTCCCTGATTCTGGCGGTCCCGTCGGCCAGGAGTCGCGTGCCAAGCACAACCCCGGGGTTTTCCGGATCCTGGCTGTTGAGTTTGCCGCTCAGGGTGGTGAAGCCCGCAGTCAGCTGCCCGGCGCCGGCACGCAGCTCTCCGGAGCCTTCATGGAGCCGGGTGGCCCCGGACTGGAGCTGGGCGGCTCCGGCGTCGAGCTTGCGGGCACCGGCCGTGATTTTGGCGATCTTGTCCTTGACCACGGAGAGCGGCACGAGCCCCTGGACGGGATCGTCGGCGGCAGCCTGCAACAGCTCCAAGGCCTGGGCCAGGGCCGCGGTTCCCGTGCCGGCTTCCGGGCTGCCGTTGGCCCCGCGATAGCCCTTGAGCTGAGTCGTTCCTGCGGCAAGCTGGCCGGCCCCGGCCTCCAACCGGGACGCGCCGTCGGAGAGCCGGGTGGCGCCGTCGGCGAGGTTGTTTTCCGCGGTTCCTGAAGCAGTGGGGGTCAGCGCCGCAGAGAGTTGCACCGCTCCGGCAGCAAGCTTGGCGGCGCCGTCATCGACTTTGTACACCCCCGGGGCGAGCTTGTTGTTGACGTCCGCCTCGATTTTCACCGCGCCTGCCGCGAGCTTCCCGGCGCCGGCCTGGAGCTGGTCCGCGCCGGGAGCGAGTTTGTTGATGATGCCGGCATGTATTTTCTGCGCCCCGGCGGAGAGTTTCCCTGCCCCTGTGTCTGCCAGCGTGGCACCCGAGGCGAGCTTCCCGGCGCCCTCCTCGAGCTGGTCAGCGCCGGCGGACGCCTGGCCGGCCCCGTCCTTGAGGCGCGCCGAACCGTCAGTGATGCGGCCGGTGACCAGGGTGTAAAAACCCAGCAAGGCAATCAGGAGCAAGGCAAGGACCGCTATGGCGATCTGCTGGCCGCGGGTGCGGGCATTCAGGACAGCAGTGGCACGACTCTGTGGCACGGATGGTTCCTCTCGACGATGGTGGGGTACTCGGCTGGCCCCGGGCGCCCGGCCGTGATGCAGCTAACATTCGGAAATGAGCGTGGAGCTGCCGTCCGGAGGGGGACAGGGGCATGGTTACTCTTCGGTAACTTACCGAGCGTAAACTTATCTGCCCTGTATTTGCAAGGATTTTTTCGCGCCACGGGCAGGCCGGGGGTGCCGGCGCTGCCGGTTCGCTGGCCGCGGGGCAGGCCGGAGGCCTCGATTTGTGCCAGCCAAAACTCTCGGGTAAAGTAATTACTCGTGCTGAGGCGCCGGGAGCGAAGGTTTAGGCCTGAACATCCGGTCCGAAAGTGTCAATGGGATATGGTGTAATTGGCAACACTACGGTTTCTGGTACCGTCATTCTAGGTTCGAGTCCTGGTATCCCAGCTCTGAGAAAGCCGCATTTCGGTGCGGAAGATCAGGGGTTTCAAGCGGTTTATCCGATTTGAAACACTGGCTCGGTTTATGAAACAATCACTGAGCCTGATGGCAGAAATGCTGTCTGGAAGTACGCGGCCCCATCGTATAGCGGCCTAGTACGCTGCCCTCTCACGGCGGTAACGCGGGTTCGAATCCCGCTGGGGTCACGACGAAAGCGGCCCCGGGCAATAGCCCGGGGCCGCTTTTTATGTGCCGGATACTTTCCGCGCCCATTCCCCGCGGAATGGTCCTTTCCCCTAGAGCTGCGAAGGGGATATGACCGACTGGTGGGGACTTCCTGGGGCGATGCCCGGGCCGGACGCGGGCTGAACTGGCATGATGAAGCTGTGACATCCCCATTTGAGAGTTCGCCCCAGCGCCCGGCTGCGCAGAACACCAGGGCGGCCGCAGCCGTGGAACTGCTCGAGGCCGTCCGCAGGGACCTCGCCGAGGCCGAGCTGCCACTCGCGCTGCCCGGTGCGGACGCGGCCCGACTCGACATCAGGAACGCGCTGGCGCAACTGGACGACTACATGCTCCCGCGCTTCCGCAGCCTGGACGCTCCGCTGCTGGCAGTCGTGGGCGGATCCACCGGAGCCGGCAAATCAACTTTGGTCAACGCCCTGGTGGGACATCCGGTCACGAGGGCCGGTGCCATCCGGCCGACCACGAGGCAGCCGATCCTGCTCCATAACCCGGCGGATTCCGGCTGGTTCGAGGACCAGCGGGTACTGCCGAACCTGAGCCGCATTCGGGGCGCAGTGGTGGAAACCCCGCTGCCCGCCAACCGGGCCGGTGCTGCTCCGGAGAGCGCGTCAATATCCTCCCTGGTGCTGTTGGGGCACCCTGCAGTGCCGGAAGGCATCGCCATCCTGGATGCTCCCGACGTCGATTCCGTCTCGGACGGCAACCGGACGCTTGCCGGCCAGTTGCTCGCTGCAGCCGATCTCTGGGTATTTGTGACAACAGCCAACCGTTATGCCGACGCGGTGCCCTGGAAGCTGCTCCTCGACGCTGCGTCGAGGGACATCATGGTGGCGGTGGTGCTGGACCGCGTGCCCCCGGCCGCCGAGGCGGAGGTCAGCGCGGACCTCCGGACCATGCTGCAGCGGGAGGGCCTGGGCGCAGCCCGGCTGTTCATCATTCCGGAGGTGACTCTCGACGTTCTTGGAATGCTGCCCGGCGGGGCCGTGGACCCCCTGGGTCATTGGCTGCGTGAACTGGCAGCGGACTCTGCCAGCAGGGCCGACATTGCCACGCGGACCCTGAACGGGACAGTTCGGGCGCTCAGCGGCCGCGTGGCCGCCCTGGCGCAGGCCACGAGGGAGCAACAGCAATCCCGGGATGTCCTGGCCCGGGATGTTCACAACGCCTATCAGGATGCCGGCGCCAGGATTCTTGACGCTACGCGGGACGGTGCCCTCCTGCGCGGCGAAGTTCTGGCCCGCTGGCAGGACTTCGTCGGTACCGGGGAATTCTTCCGTGTCCTGGAACAGAACATCGGTCGGATGCGGGACCGGATGGGCGCTTTCTTCCGCGGCGAGCCCGCTCCCGCTGTCAAGGTGGAAACAGCCATTGAAACGGGGCTGCAGGCGGTCATCATGGACGAAGCGGCCAACGCGTCCGAGGACGCAGACCAGCGCTGGCGATCCGACCCTGCGGGCCGCCAGCTCCTGGGCGCGGACGACCTTTCCGGCACCAGTGCCGGGTTTGCCGACACGGTGGCGGCAGAGATCCGTGCCTGGCAGGGGGCGCTGATGGAGCTCATCCGGACGGAGGGCCAGGGGAAGCGGACCCAGGCCCGGTGGCTTTCCTTCGGTGTCAACGGACTCGGGGCAGCCCTGATGATCGTTGTTTTCTCCATGACTGCCGGGCTCACCGGGCTGGAGATCGGCGTGGCGGGAGGTACCGCCGTCGTAGGTCAGCGGCTCCTGGAAGCCGTCTTCGGCGAGGACGCCGTGCGGCGCCTCGCCCAAACTGCGCGCGAGGACCTGAACGCGAGGTGCCACAAGCTGCTGCAGGCAGAGCAGCAGCGCTTCCTTGACCGCCTCGACTTCAGCACCGGTCTTCCGCCCGAGGTCCTTTCCGATCATGCGCGCGCCCTCCAGCAACTGGCGGACGCTGCATGAGCCGGCACAGTGGAACCCGGGAAGCCTCCCGGCTTGACGCCCGCCTGCAGGCCCTGAACGACGCGCGGGAGCTTGCCGGCGGGGTGCTGCCGGACGAGGCGCTGGATGAAGTGCAACAGGTCCTTGAGCGCGCCAGTTCGCGCCGATCATTGTCCTCGGACCACACCGTAGTGGGATTTTTCGGTGCAACGGGCAGCGGCAAGTCCTCGCTCTTCAATGCGGTCAGCGGCGCTGAAATCGCGACGGCGGCGGTCCGCCGACCCACGACGTCCGAACCGCTGGCGGGTGTCTGGGGAGCAGAGGGCAGCGAGCCGCTGCTGGACTGGCTCGGAGTGACACAACGCCATCATTCCTCAGCGGTGCCGGGGTTCGCCGACGAATCCACCGGACTGATCCTGCTGGACCTGCCGGATTTCGACTCAACGAAGGCCGCCAACCGGGAGATTGTCCAGCGGATGGTGGGACTGGTGGACGTGCTGGTGTGGGTACTGGACCCGCAGAAATATGCGGACGCCGCGGTGCATAACGACTTCCTCACACCCCTGGCTTCGCACGGAGCGGTCACGCTGGTGGTCCTCAACCAGGTTGACCGGCTGCCGGCGTCGGACATCGGGCCCGTGCTGGAATCCCTCAAAGCCATCCTTGCCCGGGACGGCCTGGGGAAGGTGCAGGTCCTTGGCGCCTCTGCGCTGGAGGGGACGGGCGTGGATAAAGTCCGGGCGGCCATCCGCCACGTAGCGGTGCAACGGCAGGCGTTGTCGCAGCGGCTCGCAGCGGATGTTTCCAAGGCCTCCGCCGGGCTTGTGGACGCCTCCGGAACCGGGGAGGCCGCCGGTGTCAAAGCAGGCACCAGGTCCCGGCTTGCAAACGAGCTGGCCTCCGCCGCGAACGTCCCGCTCGTGGTAGATGCTGTGTCGCGGTCGTACCGTCAGGAAGCCACCCGGCGCACAGGCTGGCCGTTGACCCGCTGGCTGGTCCGCTTCCGTCCGGACCCGTTGCGGCGGCTGAACCTGCGGCGCGAGGGCGGCAACTACGAAGTCAACAGGACATCGCTGCCGCCGGCGGGTGCTCCGGAACGGGCCAGGACAGACGCCGCCGTCCGGGACTTCGCGGATGCGGCCAGCGACGGGGCGCCGGGACCATGGCGCGCGGCCATCCGCAGTGCGGCACGTGAGGGCCGGGAGCAGTTGCCGGACGCGTTGGATCAAGCCATTGCCGGCACCGACCTGCTGGCCGGACGTACATCGTGGTGGTGGGGACTGTTCAATGTGATCCAATGGCTGGCCCTCGTTGCGGCTCTGGGCGGCGTCGGCTGGCTCGGGGTCCTGGCCGGGCTGGGGTACCTCCAGCTGCCCGTGCCGGAAGTACCACGGGTGGAAGGGTGGCCCGTTCCGACACTGATGATCGCCGGTGGAGTGTTACTGGGCATGGTGCTGGCCATCGCCGGCAAGGTCATCGCCGGTGCGGCAGCCCGGCTGCGGGGTGCCGCGGCGGGGAAGAAGCTGAGGGCAGCCGTGGCCGCGGTCGCGGACAGGCTGGTGGTTGAGCCGGTGGAAGTGGAAGTCAGCCGGCTCAAGTCCTTCAATGCTGCCGTGACATCCGCCCGCCGCGTCTAGCCCTGTTCCAGCGATTGTGTGGCGTCGCGGACCTTGATCACGGTGCGAAGGTTACGCGTCGTGGTGGTCGATTTGTAGCGGGCCTTGGATGACAGCTTGCTGAACGGGCTGTCCAGCGTGCCGCCGGCGGGTGCCAGCCAGGCCATGGCCTCAGGACCCAGGCGCTGTTGTTGCGTTCCGTCCAGCCGGGAACCGGCCTCGAACAGCTCGTCCAGCACGGCCGTGTCCGAACTGAGCGTGATGTAGGTGTGCGTCGCCTTGTCCTCGGCAGGGTACGGGCAGGCCTCGACCAGCGCGGCAACCCGGGCGGCAGCCATCACCACCACCCAGGCGTCATAGCCAAAGGCCTGGCGCAGGCAGGCTTCGACGTCGTCCTTGACTGCAGCCGCCCCGAGATTGCTGGACAGGGCAACGTTGCCGCTGGCCAGGAGCGTCTTCACGTCGGCGAATCCCCGTGCGGCCAGGGCGCTCCTGAGGTCCGCCATTTTGATGTTGATTCCGCCCACGTTGACGCCGCGGAGGAAGACCGCATAGCTGTTCATTGGCACAGCTTAATACCCGGTGCCGGCGGGGCGGCCACTGACTGGGCCTGTGTCCGCGGTGTCAGTCGTTGTTCTTGCGGAGCGCCTCGGTCAGCACCCGGGCGGCATTGCAGACGACTTCGGCGTGCAACCGGCCCGGCTGGCGGGTCAGGCGCTCGATCGGACCGGAAATGGACACCGCGGCAATCACGCGTCCGGACGGACCCCGGACAGGTGCGGAAACGGAGGCGACCCCCGGCTCGCGTTCGCCGAGGCTCTGGCCCCAGCCCCGCCGTCGTACTCCGGCCAGGACCGTGGGAGTGAAGCGCGCCGCCTGCAGCCCTTCGAGGAGCCGGTCATGGTCCTCCCAGGCGAGGAGCACCTGGGCGGCCGAGCCGGCCTTCATCGAAAGCTGCGTACCCACCGGGATGGTGTCGCGGAGCCCGATGGGACGTTCGGCAGAGGCGACGCACACCCGCCAGTCACCCTGCCGGCGGAAGATCTGGGCGCTTTCGCCGGTGGCGTCGCGCAGCTGCATCAGCACGGGTCCCGCGGAGGCGATGAGCCTGTCCTCGCCGGCGGCGGAGGCGAGCTCCACCAGGCGGCTGCCGAGCACAAAACGGCCCTGGATGTCGCGGCTGACAAGCCGGTGATGGACGAGTGCCAGGGCGAGCCTGTGTACAGTCGGCCGCGCCAGTCCGGTGGCAGCCACGAGCTGCGCCAGAGTGGTGGGCCCCGCCTCAAGTGCGTCAAGCACATGGGCCGCTTTATCGATGACACCGACGCCACTAGAATTGTCCATGTAATGATATTGCCGTCTCAATATCTGAGATGCAAATCATTTGGCTGGCGTATTACGAGGCTGTGCTGGTTCAGTGGATATAAACAGCCAACAGCAGTGAAGGGAGATGGCCATGGCAAAGACATTGGCCGAGAAAGTCTGGGACGCGCACGTGGTGCGCAAAGGCGACGGCGAAGGTGCCAACGCCCAGCCGGACCTTCTCTACATCGACCTCCACCTGGTGCATGAAGTCACGTCGCCGCAGGCTTTCGAAGGGCTCCGGCTCGCCGGGCGTCCGCTGCGCCGCCCGGACCTCACCATCGCCACCGAGGACCACAACACCCCCACGCTGGACATCGACAAGCCTATCGCCGATCTCACCAGCCGGACCCAGATCCAGACCCTCCGTAACAACTGCAAGGAATTCGGGGTCCGCCTGCACTCGCTGGGCGACGCGGAGCAGGGGATCGTCCACGTTGTGGGGCCGCAGCTCGGCCTCACCCAGCCCGGAATGACGGTGGTCTGCGGCGACTCGCACACGTCCACCCACGGAGCGTTCGGCGCACTGGCCATGGGCATCGGCACCTCCGAGGTGGAGCACGTCATGGCCACCCAGACGCTGTCCCTTAAGCCGTTCAAGACCATGGCGATCAACGTCGAGGGAACCCTTCGCCCCGGAGTGTCGGCAAAGGACATCATCCTGGCGGTCATCGCGAAGATCGGCACCGGCGGCGGGCAGGGCTACGTCCTCGAATACCGGGGTTCCGCGATCCGTGCGCTGTCCATGGAAGCCCGGATGACCATCTGTAACATGTCCATCGAAGCCGGGGCACGCGCAGGCCTCGTCGCTCCGGACCAGACCACGTACGACTACATGTACGGGCGCCCGCATGCGCCGCAGGGCGCGGAGTGGGACGCCGCCGTCGAATACTGGAACACGCTCCGGTCCGATGACGAGGCGACGTTCGACGTCGAGGTGGACCTGGATGCCGACACGCTGGAGCCCTTCGTCACCTGGGGCACGAACCCCGGCCAGGGTGTTTCGCTGTCCGCCAAGGTGCCTTCGCCGGAGGACTTCGGCGATGAAAACGCCAAGGCCGCAGCCGAGCGGGCACTGCAGTACATGGGGCTGGAAGCCGGCACCCCGATGAAGGAGATCCGGGTGGACACCGTCTTCCTGGGCTCCTGCACCAACTCCCGGATGGAAGACCTTCGCGCGGCAGCGGACATTATCCGCGGCCGCACCAAGGACCCGAACATCCGGATGCTCGTGGTCCCGGGCTCGGCACGCGTCCGGCTCGAAGCCGAAGCGGAAGGCCTGGACAAGGTCTTCAAGGACTTTGGAGCCGAATGGCGCTTTGCCGGCTGCTCCATGTGCCTGGGCATGAACCCGGACCAGCTCGAGGTGGGGGAGCGCTGCGCATCCACCTCCAACCGCAACTTTGAAGGACGCCAGGGCAAGGGCGGCCGCACCCACCTCGTCTCACCGGTAGTCGCGGCAGCGACCGCGGTGCGCGGCACGCTCAGTTCGCCGTCGGACCTGGACCCCGCTCCGGAGTCCGCCGCCGTCCGCAGCAGCGCCGCCTAGATAACGCCGCTTAGGCCGCGCAGTCCACACGCGCAGCAGCCCACACCTACCCAGCACCAAAGGATCCGCCATGGAAAAGTTCAGCACCCACACCGGCGTCGGCGTCCCGCTGCGCCAGAGCAACGTGGACACCGACCAGATCATCCCGGCCGTCTACCTCAAGCGCATCACCCGCACGGGTTTCGAGGACGCACTGTTTGCGGCCTGGCGCAAGGACCCGGCGTTCATCCTGAACCAGGAACCGTTCAGTGCCGGCTCCGTGCTGGTCGCCGGACCGGACTTCGGCACCGGGTCCTCCCGTGAGCACGCAGTGTGGGCCTTGAAGGACTACGGATTCAAGGCCGTGCTGTCCTCGAGGTTCGCCGATATCTTCCGCGGAAACTCCGGCAAGCAGGGCCTCCTGGCTGCCGAAGTCGCCCAGGACGACATCGAACTCATCTGGAAAGTGCTGGAGAACGCCCCGGGCACCGAAGTGACCGTAGACCTCGGCTCCAAGACCGTGATGTGCGGCAACGTGGTGGCGCCGTTCGAGATCGACGACTACACGCGCTGGCGCCTCCTGGAAGGCCTGGATGACATCGGGCTAACCCTCCAGCATGAGGAAGACATCACTGCCTACGAAGCCACAAGGCCCGCTTTCAAGCCAAAGACCCTGCCTGCACGGCTGTCCTAGACGGGACGGTTCCGCCGGACGGCCACGCCCCGCTGCGCCGTCTGGAAAAACGCGCCGCATTTCAGATCGGTAACGCTAGCTCCTA
Organism: Arthrobacter sp. SPG23; assembly: GCF_000876655.1. Taxonomy (GTDB): domain Bacteria; phylum Actinomycetota; class Actinomycetes; order Actinomycetales; family Micrococcaceae; genus Arthrobacter. The sequence goes on along the minus strand of NZ_JYCN01000019.1, from coordinate 60,047 downwards.
TGCTTAGCTGGAGCCTTTGTAAGGATTTGGGGGCGAGTAGTCGTGAGGAAACCGGTATATGAGTAGTGTTTTGACAATCCGCGGAGGCGTCCCGCTAACTGGACGCGTCACCGTTCGCGGGGCCAAGAATCTTGTCCCCAAGGCCATGGTGGCCGCCCTGCTGGGCAACGAGCCGTCCGTGCTGCGCAACGTCCCTGAAATCAAGGACGTCGAGGTTGTCACCAGCCTGCTCCAGCTTCACGGCGTCACGGTGGAAAAGGACCCGGTGACCGGGGACCTGACCCTGGATCCGAAGGGCGCCAAGACCGCGTCCAGCACCGCGATTGACGCCCACGCCGGCGACTCCAGGATTCCCATCCTGCTGTGCGGTCCGCTGATCCACGCCATCGGTGAGGCGTTCATTCCCGACCTTGGCGGCTGCAAGATCGGCGACCGCCCCATTGATTACCACCTGAACGTGCTGCGCCAGTTCGGCGCCGTCGTCGAAAAACGTCCGGGCGGCATCCACATTTCCGCGCCCAAGGGACTCCAGGGCGCCAAAATCTCCCTGCCGTACCCGTCAGTCGGGGCCACCGAGCAGGTCCTGCTCAGCGCCACCCGGGCTGAAGGCATCACGGAGCTGTCCGGTGCCGCCACGGAACCGGAAATCATCGACCTCATTGCCGTGCTGCAGAAGATGGGCGCCATCATCAGCGTCCAGACGGACCGCACCATCCGCATCGAAGGCGTCAGGGACCTCGGCGGCTATAACCACCGTGCCCTTTCGGACCGGAACGAGTCCGCATCCTGGGCGTCAGCGGCCTTGGTGACGCGCGGAGACATTTTCGTCGAAGGCGCCTCCCAGCGGGACATGATGACCTTCCTGAATACCTACCGCAAGGTGGGCGGCGGCATGGACATCGGTGAGGACGGCATCCGGTTCTACCACCGGGGCGGCAAGCTAAACCCGCTCGTCCTCGAAACGGACGTGCACCCGGGATTCATGACGGACTGGCAGCAGCCGCTGGTTGTGGCCCTGACGCAGGCCGAAGGCGTATCAATCGTCCACGAGACCGTCTACGAGAACCGTTTCGGCTTCACCGACGCCCTCATCCGGATGGGCGCCAACATCCAGGTGCACCGGGAATGCCTCGGCAGCGTGCCGTGCCGTTTCGGCCAGCGCAACTTCCTGCACTCGGCCGTCATCTCGGGGCCGACGCAGCTCAAGGGCACAGACATCGACGTCCCGGACCTCCGGGGCGGCTTCAGCCACCTTATTGCCGCGTTGGCCGCCACCGGCACGTCCCGGGTGACCGGCATCGATATCATCAACCGCGGCTATGAGCGCTTCACCGAGAAGCTCGCAGGCCTGGGCGCCGATTTCGACATCACCGCAGCCAAGTAACGGGGTCCCAGTGAAGGAAACGGCCAAGAGCCGCACCACCTTTGTCATCGTCGCCGGGATCGTCAGGCCCGTGATGAACCTGCTCATGAACAAGAAGTGGGAGGGGATGGAGAAGCTTCCGGCAGGCGGCTTCATCGCCGCACCCAACCACTGCACCGAGATCGACCCGCTGGTGATCGGTCACATGCTCTATAACCAGAAGCGGATGCCGCACTTCCTGGCCAAGGGCGGCCTCTTCAAGGTGCCGGTCCTAGGCGCTGTGCTGCGGGCCACCAAGCAGATCCCGGTGGAACGTTCGACGGCGGGCGCCAACCGTTCGCTGCAGATCGCCAAGGAAGTGGTGGACGAAGGCGGCGCCATTATCATCTACCCCGAAGGTACGCTGACGCGGGACCCGGAGCTGTGGCCGATGAAGGGCCACACCGGTGCTGCCCGGATGGCGTTGGAGAGCGGCATTCCGGTGGTTCCGATGGCCCACTGGGGAGCACACCAGGTCTTCCCGCGCTACGCGAAGCGCTTCCACCTGTTCCCCCGCCGGACCTCCCGCGTCATTGTCGGCGACCCCGTGGACCTGAGTGCTTTTGAGGGCCGTCCGCTGGACAAGGCAACGCTGACCGCCGCCACGGCAGTCATCATGGACGCCATCACCGGGCTGCTGGCCACTCTGCGGTCGGAACAGCCTCCCGCTGAGCGGTGGGATCCGGCCGCCCACAACCAGAGCAAGCACGGACGGATCATCGAGGAGGGCGGCAAATGACCCCCGCTCCGACCGTAACCGGCTCAGCAACGTCGGTCGCAGTCCTCGGTGCCGGTTCCTGGGGCACCACGTTTGCCAAGATCCTGGCAGACGCCGCCACGGCCTCCGGCGTTGAGCGGAGCATCCGGCTGTGGGGACGCCGCAGCGAGGTGGTTGACCAGATCAACACCCTGCACCGGAATCCGCAGTACCTCAAGGACATCGACCTCCCGCACAGCATCACTGCCTCCACTGACGTGGCGGACGTGCTCGCCGGTGCGGACCTGGTGGTTCTCGCGGTGCCGGCCCAGTCGCTGCGGCTGCAGTTGCGCGAGTGGCGGCGGCTGATTTCGCCGGATGCCTTTGTGGTGTCCCTGATGAAGGGGCTGGAACTCAGCTCCGATGCCCGCATGAGCGAGGTCATCAGTGAGGAACTGGGCATCAAGCCGGACCGGATTGCGGTGGTGTCCGGGCCGAACCTGGCCATGGAAATCGCCCGCGAGGAACCGACCGCCTCCGTGGTGGCCTGCGCGGACGCGGAAGTGGCGTCCTGGATCGCCCGCAGCTGCACCGCACCGTATTTCCGCCCCTACACCACCACCGACGTCGTCGGCGTTGAAATCGGCGGCATCGTGAAGAACATCATTGCACTCGCCGTGGGTATCTGCGAAGGCAAGAGGATGGGTGACAACACCAAGGCATCCGTCATCACCCGCGGGCTCGCGGAGACCTCAAGGCTTGCCCTCGCCCTCGGGGGAGAAGCGCAGACCATGGCCGGCCTCGCCGGCCTGGGCGACCTCGTGGCCACCTGCTCCTCGCCGTTGTCCCGGAACCACACGGCCGGGCGCCTGCTGGGCAACGGGCTCACGCTGGAACAGGTGACCGCGGAAATGACCCAGACGGCCGAAGGGATCAAGTCCGGCCAGGCCGTGCATGAACTCGCCGGAAAGCTCGGCGTCGAGATGCCCATCACCGCGGCCGTGGTTGCCGTGCTGGCCGGAAAACTGTCCGTTGACGAACTGGGACCGCTACTGCTGGCCCGGGACCTGAAATCCGAAGGCGATTACTGACTGTGTCGGAAGAAGTATTGAACAAGCACACCGGCCCCGGCCACGCCAAACCGCGCATCGCCGTTTTGTTTGGTGGCCGCTCCAGCGAGCACGCTGTCAGTTGCGTGACGGCCGCCGGTGTCCTCGGGGCCATCGACTACGACAAGTACGACGTGATCCCCATCGGCATCGCAAAGACCGGACAGTGGGTCCTCGCTCCCGGGGACACCCGTCAATGGTCCCTTTCCGCTTCCTCGCTTCCCGAGGTGGCGCCGTCTGCCCGCACGGTCACACTTGCCGAAATCGGCGGAGAGCACCAGCTGATTGTGGCGTCCCCGAACGAAGTCCCCCAGGAACTCGGTGCCGTGGACGTTGTCTTCCCGCTGCTTCACGGCCCGTTCGGCGAGGACGGCACCATCCAGGGACTGCTGGAGCTCTCAGATACCCGCTACGTCGGCGCCGGTGTCCTGGCGTCCGCCGTCGGGATGGACAAGCATTACATGAAGGTGGTTTTTGAGGCCGCCGGCCTGCAGGTGGGCCCGTACATCGCCGTGACGGACCGGCAGTGGCTCACTGACCCGGAATCCGTCCGCAAGCGCGTCGACCTGCTGGGTTACCCCGTCTTCGTCAAGCCTGCCCGGGCGGGATCGTCCATGGGCATCTCCAAGGTGGACTCCCTGGAGGGCCTGGACGCGGCCATCGCGGCTGCCCGCGAGCATGACCTCAAGCTGGTGATCGAGGCCGGGATCACGGGCCGCGAAATCGAGTGCGCCGTCCTGGAAGGCCGGGGCACGGAACCGCCGCGGACCTCCATGCCGGGAGAGATCGCCGTCGCGCCGGGGGAGCACGAGTTCTATGACTTCAATGCGAAGTACGTGGAAGACAACGCCGCCTCGCTGAGCTGCCCCGCTGACATTCCCGAGGAGGCAATCGCCCGGGTCCGTGAGCTTGCTGCGGCCGCGTTCGACGCTGTGGGGGCCGAGGGGCTGAGCCGGGTGGACTTCTTCTACACTCCCGACGGCGAGCTGATCATCAACGAGATCAACACCATGCCCGGCTTCACGCCGAAAAGCATGTACCCGCAGATGTGGGCTGCCTCCGGGCTGGGTTACGCCGAACTCATCGACGAACTGATCTACCTGGCGCTGAACCGGAAGACCGGGCTGCGCTAGTCCCCACCGGCACCCTAACCTCGCTCCGCTTCGGCCAGGGAACCCGGCCGGCGTGGGCCCCCCACCGGCACCCTAACCTCGCTCCGCGTCGGCCAGGGAACCCGGCCGGCGTGGGCCCCCCACCGGCCACCGTACGCCTCGCTTCGCGTCGGCCAGGGAACCCTGTCGGCGTGGGCCCGGCGCCCGGCCCGCTATTTCCCGGTAGGCAGATTCTGCAGTTCTTCCTGGCCCACGCAGTTCCTGGTGGCCTTGATCTTCCCGGCCGCGGCGGACAGTTCGGCCAGCACGGTCGCGGAACTGATCTGGTCCGGGTCCATGAGGATTTCGGTGGCCGGTTCGCGGCCGAAGGTGGTCAGCGTCCAGACGGGGTCGCCTTCCTTGATGACCCAGTCGATTCCGTTGACGGTGACGCAACGGTCGGTCGTGGGGCCGGGAACGTTGACCCCGCAGCGGAGGATCACCTTGGAGGGATCGCCCCAGGCCGCGGTTGCCTGGCTGTTGGTCTTCCGCAGCGCAGCATCACCCATGGTGTCCGGAAGGGCCACCATCATGGGCGCGCAGGCAGGGTTGGCCGCGTCCTTGGCCGGTGCGACGTCCACTACCGGCGCGCACGCCGTGAGGGCCAGCACCACCGCGGCAGCCGTTGCCGGCAGTCGAAGGGAACGGGCGGAAGCCGGGGTGCGGAGCTGGTGCATCGGTTAAGCCTATCCCGGTCCGGACGGATGTCGGTCCCTGACTGTAGCGTAGTGGTGTGCCTGAATCTCACCTCACCGTTGACGGACTTTCCGAAGCCGAGCTCCTTGCCAGGATCTTTCCGCGCCTGAACAACGGGCCTGCCGAGGGCACGGCCCTCCTGCTTGGCCCCGGGGATGACGCCGCCATTGTGGCAGCCCCGGACGGCCGGACCGTGGTCAGCATCGACACACAAGTCCAGGACCAGGACTTCCGGCTCGTGTGGCGCAACGGGTACCGGACCACAGGCTTCGACGTCGGCTGGAAGGCCGCAGCGCAGAACCTCAGCGACATCAACGCCATGGGCGCGCGGTCCGTGTCCATGGTGGTAAGCCTGACGCTGCCTCCCGAAACGCGGGTCTCCTGGGTCGAAGATTTCGCGGACGGCTTGTCGCACGCCATTCGCGAGCTTGGTGCGGCAGGGTGTTCGGTGGCTGGCGGGGATCTCGGCCGGGGCCGGGAACTGGCCGTGACCGTGGCCATCCTGGGCACCTTGGACGGGCGGGAGCCGGTGTTGCGCTCGGGGGCCCGTCCCGGGGATACCGTCGCCCTGGCTGGAACGCTGGGGCACGCGGCGGCGGGCCTTGCCCTGCTGGAGTCGGGGTTGGCCGTAGAACGGTTGACGCCGGAGCAGCGGACCATGATGGACAGGCAATGCCGGCCGCTGCCGCCGCTGGAGGCAGGTCCCTCCGCACTTGCCGCGGGCGCCTCGGCCATGATGGACATTTCCGACGGACTGGTCCGGGACGGCAACCGCCTTGCCGCCGCCAGCGGCGTTGTGCTGGATTTCGATCCTGCTGTGCTCAAGCAACTCGCCGAACCTTTGGCCGCCGCGGCAGATGCGGTGGACGGGGACCCTATGGCCTGGGTGCTGGGCGGCGGGGAAGATCATGGACTTATTGCCACATTCCCCGCAGGCGTTCAGCTGCCGCCGGGTTTCGCTGCGATAGGCTCAGTAGAAGCCCTTGCACCAACGGAAAGCACTGGCGTCAAGATAGCGGGCCGGCCCGCGGACACTGTGGGATGGGATCACTTTGCAGACTAAGATTGCCGCCAACGCGCAAGCGATGAAGCGGTGGTTGGGCAAGGCTGAAACAGTGCTCGGGAACCACAGCGACCGCCTCAATGCCATCAATATCTTCCCTGTGGCGGACGGCGATACCGGCACCAACCTCTACCTGACGGTCCGTGCTGCAGCGCAGGCACTCAACAGCCCCGCGACGTCGCCTGACCCCGGTTTTCCGCTGCAGTCCGGGGGAGCCCCGGGCCAGCAGGACGTCGGGGCGGTGCTTGCGCGCGCCGGCCAGGCTGCCATGGAGCAGGCGCGAGGCAACTCCGGCACCTTGTTTTCGGTATTCCTGTGTGCCGCCGCGGAGCCACTGGCCGGCCACACCCGCCTGAGCTCCCCGCTGCTCGCAGCTGCTCTCAACCGCGCCCAGATCCGGGCCTGGTCGGCGTTGAGCGATCCTGTTCCGGGGACCATGCTCTCGGTCATGGAGGCTGCCGCGCGCGCTGCCGCCGGAGTGGACGCCGACCAGAACGGCGACGACAGCAACCATGTGCTGGGGCTCGCCCTGGATGCGGCGGTGGAGGCGGCGCTCGAAGCGGTGGTCCGCACCGAAGACCAGCTGGCAGCGCTGCACGAGGCCCATGTCGTGGACGCCGGCGGGGTGGGGATGCTCCTCATCCTTGATTGCCTGCGCTCCGCTGTGCTGGGTGAAGAACTTCAGGGCGCCATGCTGGACGGACTGCACGGGTACGACGTCCAGGACCCCCACATCCATACCGACATGCCCGACGACGAGGGCGTGGAGGTCATGTGCACCATCAGCCTTTCTCCGTTGGACGCGGCCACGCTGCGGCAGCGGCTGGATGAAATGGGCGATTCGGTGATCATGAGCCAGGTGGGCGGTGCAGTCGACGCCGACGGAAAGTACCGCTGGCGCGTGCACGTCCATGTTCCGGCCCCGGAGCCGGCCGTGGCGCAGATCGGCTCCCTCGGTCAACCCACGGACATATCGGTCAGCCAACTCGCCCTGCCGCGGGACCCCGACGGACATGAACGCTGAGCTTGAACTGGGGCTGGAACGCCGCATCGGCAAACGGTCCGCAGCTGTCATCGAGAAGCACCTGGGCATCACTACCGTGGGCGGCCTGCTCAACTACTTTCCGCGCCGGTACCTCAGCCGGGGTGAACTGACCCCCATCAGCGAGGTCCCGCTGGATGAGGAGGTCACCCTGATAGCGCGTGTCGTGTCCAGCAGCACGCGCGCCATGCGGGCGCGCCGCGGCACCCTGACCGACGTCGTGATCACGGACGACGCCGGCACGCTCAAAGTGAGCTTCTTCAACGGATTCCGTGCCAAAGCCGAGCTGCTCCCGGGCCGGCGGGCCCTGTTCTCGGGCAAGGTCACCCGGTACGCCGGCAGCCTGAGCCTCACGAACCCTGACTTCCAGCTGCTCGATGAGGACCCGGACACCCCGGGCATGGATCCGGAAAAGCTCGCCGCCATGCCCATCCCGATCTATCCGGCAACAGCCAAGCTCACCAGCTGGTCCATCCAAAAAGTGATCTCAACCCTTCTGGACACGGTCGACCTGGAACTCCTGGACGACCCCCTGCCGGCGGAAGTCTCGTCACGGGAAAAGTTCCTGCCGGCCGCCCGGGCCTACCGGTTGATCCACATGCCGGAGGTGCCAAGAGACTGGCAGCGCGCCAGGGACCGGTTCCGGTACCAGGAGGCCCTGGTGCTGCAATCCGCCCTCGCCCGGCGACGGGCCCAGCTGGCAGCCGAGGAGGCCACGGCACGCCGGCCGGTCGCCGGCGGGATTCTTACGGCGTTCGACCGCCAGTTGCCGTTTACGCTCACCGCCGGCCAGTCCGCCGTCGGGAAGACCCTCGCGGAGGAGCTCTCGCAGGACAGCCCGATGAACCGGCTCCTCCAAGGCGAGGTGGGGTCGGGCAAGACCATTGTTGCGCTGCGCGCCATGCTTCAAGTGGTTGACGCCGGCGGCCAGGCCGCCCTGCTGGCGCCCACGGAAGTGCTGGCGGCGCAGCACTTCGAATCCATCCGCAGGACCCTGGGTCCGCTGTCCCGGGACGGCCTGCTGGGCGGATCAGGTCCCGACGCCGTGCAGGTCACGCTGCTTACCGGATCGATGCCCACGGCTGCCCGGAGGCAGGCCATGCTGGACGCGGCGTCAGGGACCGCCGGAATCGTGATCGGCACGCACGCGCTGCTCAGCGACAACGTTTCGTTCTACGACCTCGGCCTGATCGTGGTGGATGAGCAGCACCGCTTCGGGGTGGAGCAGCGCGACGCCCTGCGGGCCAAGGCCAGCAAACCGCCCCACCTGCTCGTCATGACTGCCACGCCCATTCCGCGGACCGTGGCCATGACAGTGTTCGGCGACCTCGAAACATCGGTGCTGGACGAACTGCCCGCAGGCCGCGCCCCCATTTCCACTCACGTGGTGGGACTCGCCGAAAATCCCGGCTGGGCCGGGCGCATCTGGTCCCGGTCACGGGAAGAAATCGACGCCGGCCACCAGGTCTACGTCGTGTGTCCCAAGATCGGCGAGGACGACGACGGCGATTTCAGCCCCGGCGAAGCGGAGCCTTCCGCAGCCGACCTGGAAGGGGACGGGCCCGCCCGCCAGCTCGCGTCCGTCACGGCCGTCGTCGAACACCTCCAGGACGAACCCGCGCTGGCCGGCGTTTCGCTGGCGCCGCTGCACGGCAGGCAGGATCCCGTCCTGAAGTCGGCAACGATGGCATCCTTCACGGCGAATGAAACAAAGTTGCTGGTGTCCACCACCGTGATCGAGGTGGGCGTCGACGTCCACAACGCCACGCTGATGGTGATCCTGGATGCTGACAGGTTCGGCATCTCCCAGTTGCACCAGCTTCGCGGACGCGTGGGGCGGGGCGGGTTGCCTGGCACCTGCCTTCTCGTGACCACCCTCGAGCCAGGGCATCCCAGCCGCCGCCGCCTGGACGCCGTGGCAGCCACGACCGACGGATTCGAGCTATCGCAGGAGGACCTGAAGCTGCGCCGCGAAGGCGACATCCTCGGCGCCTCCCAGTCCGGCGGACGCTCCACGCTCAAGCTGCTGCGCGTGCTGGAACATGAGTCCATCATTGCGAAGGCACGCCAGGACGCGCAACGGATCGTGGCCGCGGATCCAGGCCTGACGGAACATGCCACCCTGGCGGAGGCAATCGAAGAGTATTTGAACCCGGAGAAGGAGGCGTTCCTTGAGCGTGGCTAGGAGTTGGCGCAGGGCTGCAGGCAGCGGGAGGGTGCGCACATGAGCCGGATCATCGCCGGCGCCAGCGGCGGGATGCCCCTGGTCAGCGTGCCCGGTTCCATGACGCGCCCCACCACGGACCGGGTCAAGGAAGCGCTCTTCTCACGGCTTGAGGCCTTCAACGTGGTGGCGGGCGCCCGGGTCCTGGACCTCTATGCGGGCTCCGGTGCGCTCGGCGTCGAGAGTGCCAGCCGGGGTGCGGAGACCGTCGACCTCGTGGAGTTCGACGGGAGGGCCAGCGAGGTGTGCCAGCGCAATGCCGACCTCGTCAACGGGGCCGTCGGACGCAAGGCGGTGTCGGTCCACCGGTCCAGGGTTGAGTCGTTCCTGGAGCGGACCGTGCCGGGCACCCTGTGGGACCTCGTGTTCCTGGACCCGCCGTATCCGCTGGACGAGCCCGCCATGGGCGCGGTGCTGGAAGAGCTCTCGCCGTACCTGGCCGAGGGCGCCGTGGTGGTCGTGGAGCGCTCGTCCCGCAGCCCGGAGCCGTCCTGGCCGGCATCTCTGGAACGGTTTGCCGAGAAGAAATACGGCGAGACCAAGCTGTGGTTTGCTGAACCTGTGGGCGGCGGCAGCTGACTAGCCGGAGAGCGAGTCGAGATCCACGCCCGCCAGCACCGTCGCGGGGTGCGGGCCGCGTGCCGTCAGCTCCGCGGTCCATTCCGCAGGCCACGGGCCCGTTGTGCCGGCAAGGATGATGTTGCCGGGATGCCGCCCGGCGAACATCCCGGACTCGGCGAACGCGGCGACACCGCCCATGACCTGCCGCAGGGCTGCCACCTGGCTCCTCACCAGCGTCAGCCCCGGTTCATCGCCCACGTTGACGACCAGCACACCGCGTGCCGTCAGCCTGGCCGCGGCTTCCGCATAGAACCCGGCGCAGGCAATGTGCTCCGGTGCCTCCGGCCCGGAGAAGATGTCCAGTATCACGACGTCGAAACGCAGGTCCGCCGGCAGTTCCGCCAGCGCGTCCCTGGCGTCGCCGATCATGGTGTGCAATACCGTTCCTTCAGGCATCGGCAGCTGCTGGAGGACGAAGTCCAGCAGCTCGCGTTCCAGCTCCACGGCGTATTGCGGGGACCCCGGGCGCGTCGCCTGGACGTAGCGGGCCAGCGTCAGGGCCCCGGCGCCAAGGTGCAGGGCGCTGACGGGCTCGCCGGCAGGCGCCGCCAGATCCACCACGTGCCCGATCCGGCGGAGGTACTCGTAGAAGATTTCGCCCGGCTCGGCGAGGTTCACGTGGGATTGCTCAGCGCCGCCGATGCTCAACACATAGGACCCCTCGGTGAAGGCATCCGGTTCGATGGTGGCGTGCTGTCCGGTGGTGCGGAGGAAACGTGATCCTGCCGGGGTCCGGGCTGGCTTTGTCACAGCCTTTCCCGGAGGGTGGCCAGCCGGGATGCGGCCTCTTCGAGGACCTCCGTCTTTTTGCAGAAGGCGAAGCGGAGCAGGCTGCGGGTCCGTTCGGCGCCCGCGGGATGGCAGAAGACGGGCACCGGGATGGCGGCGACCCCCACCAGGTCCGGAAGCCTCCGGGCGAGGTCCACGGAGTCGGAGATGCCCAGGGGCGCCGTGTCCACATTTACGAAGTAGGTTCCCTGCGGAGTGAACACGTCCAGGCCGGCGGCCTTCAGCCCGTCGCTGAGGATGTCCCGCTTGCGCCGGAGGGTCTCGGAGATTCCGGTGTAGAAGTCGTCGGGCAGGGCGAGCCCCACGGCGATGGCGCCCTGGAACGGCGTGCCGGAGCTGTAGCTCAGGAACTGCTTCACTGTCCGGATGGCAGACACGAGGTGTTCAGGTCCGCTGAGCCAGCCGATCTTCCAGCCGGTGAAGGAGAACGTCTTGCCCGCGGAGGAGATGGTCACAGTCCTGACTGCCGCGCCGGGCAGCGTTGCCACCGGGATGTGCGGCTCTCCGAACGTCAAGTGCTCATACACCTCATCGGTGATGATCACGGCGTCGTGTTTTGCGGCAAGTTCGACGACGCGCTGAAGCACCTCACGCGGAAAGACCGCGCCGGTGGGGTTGTGCGGATTATTGATGAGCACCACTTTGGTGCGGCTGCTGAAGGCTGCTTCCAGGGCGGCCATGTCCGGCATGAAGTCCGGGGCGATAAGCGGAGCCGTTACGTGTGTGGCTCCGGCCAGCCCGATCATGGCGCCGTAGGAGTCGTAGAACGGTTCGAAGGTGAGCACTTCGTCACCATGCTCCACGAGCGCCAGCAACGACGCCGCGATGGCCTCGGTGGCGCCGGTGGTGACGATGACCTCCGTCTCCGGATCCGGCGTAAGCCCGTAGAACCGTTGCTGGTGCGCCGATATGGCCTCCCTCAGGGGAAGGATTCCCTTGCCGGGTGCGTATTGATTGGCGCCGGAGGCGATCGCCGCCTGGGCGGCCGCCTTGATTTCCGCGGGGCCGTCCTCGTCCGGGAAGCCCTGGCCAAGGTTGATGGCGCCGGTCCGGACCGCGAGGGTTGTCATTTCCTCGAAGATGGTGACCCCGAGGGTGCCGTTGGCTGCCAGCAGGTTGGCGCCGGACGCTGCCCGCTGCCACGGTGCCGGAACTGTTGTACTCACTGCTTGCCTGCCTGTCCGTTGGATGGGGCGTCCTCTGCCCGCCCGGTGAATTTTTCCATGCCGGCGTAGATCCCGAAGAGCCGCCCGCCGATGAGGTCCCATGCGCGGACAGGGAGGATCCCCCGCAGGACCTTGCCGAGATTGGCCGTAGCCGGCGCAATCAGGAGCGGGCGGCCCGCGGCCATGGCCCGCCATGCCCGGTGGACGGCGTCATCGGGAGCCATGAGCGGTGTGAGCAGGGGACCGCGGGCGCCAGCGAACATTCCGGTGGAGATGTAGCTCGGGCAGAAGGTTGTGACCCGCAGATGCCGGTAGCCTTCCTGCTCCAGTTCGATCCGCAGTGAGTCGCTCCATCCAACCACGGCCCACTTGGATGCCGCGTAGACGCTCATCCGGGGGTTTGACACCGTGCCGGCAGCGGAGGCGATGTTCAGGATCCGGCGGGGGCGCCCGCCGTCGGCCATCATGTCCGGGAGGAAGGCGAGCGTGACGTACATCGGTGCCAGCGCGTTGACGTCCATCGTCAGTGCGATGTCCGGGCCGGGCCGGTGGTCCCAAAAGAGTGCGCCGCGCACGATCCCCGCGTTGTTAATGAGCAGAGTCAGTGTGCCTTCCGCCCTGCACTCCTGCGCGGCCTCGGCGATGGCCGACCGGTCCGCAAGATCCACCTGGCGGGCCACGGCGCGGGCGCCCAGCTCAGTGACTTCGCGGGCGACGTTTTCCAGTCCGCCGCGGTCCAGATCCCACAGGATGACGACGGCGGCGCCTTCCCCGGCGGCACGGAGTGCGTGCAGCCGGCCCATGCCCATGGCTGCGCCGGTAACAAGGACCACGCCCCCTGCAACGGTGAAGGGAATGTTCGACTCGGGCATCCAGTCATGTTATCCCGCCGGGGCGATGCGGTAGGTTCGGAACATGAGACGCGCCGTATGCCCAGGCTCCTTCGACCCGATCCACAATGGCCACCTGGAAGTCATCGCCCGGGCCGCAGGGCTCTTTGACGAAGTCATTGTGGCGGTGTCCACCAACTACGCCAAGAAGTACCGCTTCTCACTGGAAGAACGGATCGACATGGCCCGCGAGACCCTCGCGTCCCTGCGCGGCATAGTGGTGGAACCGGTGGGTGAGGGTCTGCTGGCGGAATACTGCAGGCAGCGGGGCGTGTCCGCCATTGTGAAGGGTCTGCGCTCGTCCTCGGACTTTGACTACGAGCTCCCGATGGCCACCATGAACCGTCAGCTCAGCGGCGTGGAAACGGTCTTCCTTCCCACTGAAGGCCACTACCTCCACTTGTCGTCCACGCTGATCAAGGAAGTCTTTTCGCTGGGCGGAAATGTGTCCGACTACGTGCCGCGATCGGTGTTGAAACGCCTGCTGGCGGGCGAGCCGTCCTCGGATCAGCCCGGCAGAGGGTAGGCTTGATCGGTACGCAACGGCCCCTGCCGGTTTTGCGGCCCAATCCCTGTCCGTCCCGCGGTGCTCAACTGTGTGGCATTCAGCCGGTTTGAGTCCGCCCGGCAGATCAGGCTAAGATAGTACGTCGGTCATATGTTCAACAGGAGTTCTCATTAAACGAGATGCTAGTTCGCCCTTGGCGTTCGACGTCAAGGACCTCGGGCGCAGCCCGGGGAGCATGCGGACGCTGAAGGAACATGTACCCGCACCAGGCGAGCTTGGTGTGGCACTCATTGGCGTGCAGGAAGGCTCGGATGTCGAGCTGGATCTGCGGCTGGAGGCCGTACACGAAGGAATTCTGGTATCAGGAACCGTTCACGTCGAAGTAACCGGCGAGTGCGGCCGATGCCTGGATCCCCTTGCGTATGACCTCGAGGTCGATGTGCAAGAACTTTTCTTCTACGAGGACGCCCAGTTCTCCGCCGAAGAAGACGAAGAAGAGCAATATCGAATCGAGCACGATGTAATCGATCTTGAGCCGGTGTTGCGGGACGCAGTTGTAACCATGCTGCCGTTCCAGCCGGTGTGCCGGGAAGACTGCCAGGGCCTTTGCTCCGAATGCGGAGTACGCCTGGAAGACGAGCCGGGGCATCACCACGAGGTCGTAGATCCTCGCTGGGCTGCCCTAGCTGACTTGGCTAAGCCTGACCGGCAAAATTGATTTGTAAGTGTTTTTCTAGAGAGAAATGAGTTAGCCGTGGCTGTCCCGAAGCGGAAAATGTCTCGCTCGAATACCCGCGCCCGCCGCTCCCAGTGGAAGGCAACCGCCCCCCACCTGGTGAAGACCGTTGAGAACGGCCAGGTTACGTACAGCCTGCCGCACCAGGCAAAGGTCGTTACCGACTCGGCTGGCACTGCGCTGTTCCTTGAGTACAAGGGCCGCAAGGTCGCGGACGTCTAATCGGCCCACTGGCTGACCATGACGTCTTCAACTGAAGAGCTTTTGAAGCGTCTCGGTGTCTCTATTGATGCCGGGACGCTTCGTCTTGCTCTGACACATCGTTCGTATGCCTACGAAAACGGCGGCATACCCACCAACGAGCGCCTTGAGTTCCTGGGCGATTCCATCCTGGGTTTTTCCGTAACGGATGCACTCTACCGCGACAACCCTGAACTGCCTGAGGGCGACCTTGCGAAGCGGCGTTCAGCGGTGGTAAGCACCCGGGCACTCGCCGGAATCGGCCGCAGCCTTGGCATTGGCGAGTACATCTACCTCGGACAGGGCGAAAAGCTCACCGACGGCAAGAACAAGGCGTCCATCCTCGCCGACACCATGGAAGCCCTCATTGGCGCCACCTACGTGTCCAACGACATCGAGACGGCGCGCCAACTGGTCATGCGTCTGATCGGTCCGCTGCTCCAGGACGCAGCCGCCCTTGGTGCGGGCACCGACTGGAAAACCAGCATCCAGGAGTTGGCGGCCAGCCGTCAGCTGGGCAGCATCTACTACGCCGTGGAGGGCTCCGGCCCGGACCACGCGCGTACGTTTGTTGCCGTGCTCCGGATCGGCGGGACCGATTACGGGCAGGGCGCCGGACGCTCCAAGAAGGAAGCCGAGCAGGAAGCTGCCGCTGACGCCTGGCGGAAACTGTCCGTAGGCGCCGCGCCGAACCAGCCGGCGGACTCCGAAGCCGGACTTTAGGTAGTCCGTGCCCGAACTGCCGGAAGTCGAAGTTGTCCGCCGCGGCCTGGTGAGCTGGGTCCGCGGCAGGACAATCACATCCGTCGACGTCATGGACCCGCGTTCCATCCGCCGGCACCTGCTCGGCGCCGAGGACTTTGCCGGCAACCTCGAGGGCGCCCGGGTCCTGGACGTGGTGCGCCGAGGAAAGTTCCTCTGGCTCCCCCTGGCGGAAACGGCGGACGAGCCAGGTCCTGGGGACGGTCCGGCGGCGCGCCCGTCCCGGCCGCGAGTGGCCCTCATGGCCCATCTGGGAATGAGCGGCCAGCTGCTGATGCAGGACTCCGATGTGCCGGACGAGAAGCACCTGAAAGTCCGCCTGCGCCTGAGCCCCGCCGACGGCATGCCGGAACAGCTCAGGTTCGTGGACCAACGCATCTTCGGCGGTCTGTTCGTCACGACGCTGGTGCCGACGGCCGACGGCGGACCCGGGGGCCTGGGGGAGACCCCGGCGCCGTTCATTGCCGAGGAAGCCTCCCACATCGCCCGGGATCCCCTGGACCCGCATTTTTCCTTCGATTCCTTTTACCGACGGCTGCGCACCCGGAAGACCGGGCTTAAGCGGGCGCTCCTGGACCAGGGGCTCGTTTCCGGGATCGGCAACATCTACGCGGACGAGGCACTCTGGCGGGCGCGCCTCCATTACGCCCGGCCCACCGACACGCTCCGCCGCGCCGATGCGCTGCGGGTCCTCGACGCCGCACGGGAGGTCATGCTGGACGCCCTCGCCGCCGGCGGGACGAGCTTCGACTCCCTCTACGTCAACGTCAACGGCGCCTCCGGGTACTTTGACCGGTCACTCAATGCGTACGGCAGGGAAAACCAGCAGTGCAAACGCTGCGCCGATGCAGGCATCGTAAGCCTCATGAAGCGCGAACAATTCATGAACAGGTCGTCCTATACCTGCCCCGTCTGCCAGCCGCGCCCCCGCAACGGCCGGTGGTAAGCAAGGGAAAAGCAGGTATCGCCACTCTATCGATGCTGTCTTTTCCGGTGTCAGACTGTGCCCAAGGCAGCCTAGGCTGCCGGAATCGCAGGCGCGTTGGTCTACAACGCCTGAACGGGAGGCGGGGGCCCAATGATAGCGAAGAGGCTTGTCATCGTGGGGGTGAGTATCGCGGCAGCGCTCGGGGGCGCTGCCGTTGTGTTCGATCAGCTGGCCGGAGCCGCGGATATTCGCGCGGCCGCGCCGCCAGACAACGTCCCCGGCTCGTCTTCCGGACCGGGCGGCACCCTGCCACCAGGGGTCGCGCCTGCTGGGGAGGGGACGTCCGCCGGACTGGGAACAGAGGCAGGGGGAGCGAACGGGACGTCGCCCGGATCCCAGGGACCAACGGGAAGCGGCGCGCCTGCGTCCGGACAGTGGGAGGTGCTTCCCCCTGTAGCAGCAGCCCCGACAGGGCTTCCGTTGCCATCCCCGCCAGTGGCACTGGTCAGCGCGCCGCTGCCGCCCACGGCTTCCGCCCAGGGAAAAATCGTCGCCGGGTTCCCCGAAACCGCGCTGCCGTTCCCTGACGGAAGCGTAGTGGTCTCCACAGGAGTATCTGCCGCGGATACCGTCCTCCAAGTGACGGCGGATGCCATCTCGGCGTCCAGCCAGGACTCAGTCGTGGGGCACTTTCAGCAGAAGCTCGCCGGACTTAACTTCTGGTCCGAGCCGGCCCCCGCCGCGGACGGGCAGCGATCGGTACGTTTCGTCAGGGGCGCCGATTCAGTGACGCTGACCACGTCAACCACCGGTACAGGCAGTACCCGGTTTATGTTGCTCGGCAACCTTCACACGACGGCGGGGTAACGGGCATGTACATCTCCGTCTCGGACCGGAACGGCGGCAAGAAGGACGCCCATCCGGCAGTGAGCGACCCCGCAGCGCGCCGGCGTGCTTTCCGCCTGTCGCCGGTCATCCTCTGGTTGGGAATTGTCAGCATGTTCACCGATGTCTCCTCCGAATCGGTATCGGCAGTCCTTCCCCTGTACATCACCGGATTCCTCGGCCTTTCCGCTATTGCCTTCGGGATACTTGACGGAATCAACCAGGGCGCCAGCGCCATCGTCAGGATCGCCGCGGGATGGGCAGCGGACCGGAGCGGACATCCGAAACGCATTGCACTCGCAGGCTACGGGCTGTCCATGGTGGCCAGGGTCGGTTTCCTTTTCGCCGGTGGCTTCTGGGCGCTGACGGCCATCGTCACCGGTGATCGGATCGGTAAGGGCATCCGCACAGCACCGCGGGACGCGCTCATTACGGTGTCCGCCCAGCCCGAGTACCTGGCGCGCCACTTTGGCGTACACCGGATGCTGGACAACATCGGTGCTGCAGGCGGCCCGTTGCTGGCGTTCTTCATTCTCATGCTGATCCCCAACGGCTACAGCACGCTCTTTGTGGTCTCCCTTGCCTTCGCGGTGATCGGCGTCGCCGCGCTCGCATTGCTGGTGCCCAACCTTAAGACTGGAACCCCGGCAGGACCGGCGCCTGGACGGCGCCCCGGTCAGGTCTTCGTCTTTCGCTGGAGCCTGCTGAAGGAGCCCGGACTTGGCAGGCTGCTCCTCGCTGCGGGGCTTCTCGGATTGCTGACCGTGGGCGATGGATTTATCTACCTGGTCCTGCAGGACCGGGACTCCTTTGCGGTGCAGTGGTTCCCGCTGCTGTATGTGGGCACGAACGTCATATTCCTCATTCTCGCAATCCCGCTGGGCAGGCTGGCGGACCGTTGGGGAAAAGCGAAAGTCTTCGTGGCGGGGCATGTAGCCCTCCTGCTGTGCTATCTCCTCGCCGCCGCACCGCTTGGCGGATTCGGTGCCACGCTGGCGTGCCTCGTCCTGCTCGGGGCCTTCTATGCCGCCACCGATGGTGTGCTCGCCGCCCTCGCAAGCCAGCTCACGCCGCCGGAGAAGCTGGCCACGGGCATCGGCGCAGCCCAGACCGTTGTTGCCCTGAGCCGCATGGCTGCTTCGGCCGGTTTCGGCGTCCTGTGGTTCACGCTCGGTCCTTCCACGGCGATGGTGGTAGTAGGCGGGTGCCTCGCCGTCGCCGTACCGGCCGCCTTGCTGATCCTGCGGGCGGGAATGCGTCAAAGGCATGAAGCTTGAGCCCCGTGAGTGGCAGGAAGCACTGGATCATTCTGTTGGTGATCACCGTGGTGGTCCTTGCAGGGGCCGGTTCCTATGCCGCTATCGCTTTCCAGCGCTTCCAGGACAGCCGCTCGGCAGCGTCCGCCGTCAGCGTGGCCTCCGGGCGCGCCCTGCCCGCGGCCCCTTTTGTCCTGTTCCGGAATACGGCACCGGGGCAGGGGTACGGCATGGCCGGGACTGTCCCGCTGGAGGAACCGGCCGGGCAGCGGTTGCTGGCCTCCGAGGCCTGCGACCGGGTCTATGGCACCTCCCGGAATGTCGTCTGCCTGAAAACTAACCGGGGCCTCGTTACCAACTTTGAGGCGGTGCTGCTGAACCGGGAGTGGCAACCGAACAGCCGTTGGGCCCTGCCGGGGATGCCCAGCCGAACACGGATGAGTGCTGACGGCTCGCTGGTGTCCACAACGGTGTTTGTTACCGGCCACTCCTACGGCGCTTCGGGTTTTTCGACGGAAACGTCCATCAGCCGGACTGACGGAGGCGCCGGCACCGGCAACCTGGAGGCGTTCGCCCTCATCGTCAACGGAGCGCACGTCACGGCGGCCGACCGGAACATCTGGGGCGTGACATTCGTCCTCGGGGATGCGGACGTGTTCTATGCCACGGCGGCGTCGTCAGGGCGCATTTGGCTGGTCAAGGGGAGCATCTCGGCCAAGACGCTTACGGCAATCCACGACGGTGTCGAATGTCCTTCCGTGTCGCCCGACGGTACCCGCGTGGCCTACAAGATGAACATCGGCACTCCCGTGGCGGCCCATTGGAAGATCGCCATCCTGGACCTGGCCAGCGGAAACGAAACAGTTTTGGCGGAGGCACGCAGCATTGACGACCAGATCGAATGGCTCGACGACGGGATACTGCTCTACGGAGTGCCCCGCGACGGCGCCGAGGGCGATAGCGACATCTGGCAAATCAGGGCTGACCCCTCCGCCCGGGCGTCCCTGTTCATAGAACACGCCTGGTCGCCATCCGTGGTGCGCTAACTGCTTTCCGAACCGCCGGCCGCTGTGCCCGCCAGGGCACCGAGGGGCCCTCGCACCACTGCCAGGGCCCCTTGGAAAGAACCGAGGGGCCCTGGTAGTGGAAACGCATGCCCGGGTCTATCGTGGGGCGAACACCACATCCACGAAGTAGTTCGTCTTATTGCTTGACTGGTTGGGAACCGCCGTTCCCGAACCAAAACGGTAGAGCCCGTTGTTGTTCGCCCTGGCGGTCAGGGCACCGCTGGTCCACGCCTTCGTGAAGAAGTTGGGCGTGTAGGAATACCGGCCCGCCGGCGCGTTGTAGGACACGATGTAGTTCGTGCCCACGGTCAGCGCTATCGGTGTCGGCAGTGTGGCAGTCTGCCAGCCGCTTGCCGTTTCATTCGTGAACGTCACCTTGGCCAGCCGCACTCCCGATGCCGTCCATAGGGAACCTGTGTGCGTTCCCGTGTTGCTGGTGCCCTTGTAGAAGCGAATTGCGGTGACGGAGCCGGCTATCGACGAATTGAATGCCACCCCGAGCTCCACCGCCCGCACATCCGTCGACGCTGCGATCTGCGGAAGCAGGGACGCGAAGAGGGACTGGGTGGGCGGCGGGGGCGTGAGGGTTGTGAATTGCCAGGAGGTGGGTGCGAGCGCCGCCCCGGCCAGCGAGCTGATATTCGCGGCGCTCGCAGTGATGACGGTATTTCCCGGGAGTTGCTGTGAAGGGGTGAACGTCACCGTGCGGCCATCTGCGGACAACGCCGAGGTGCCTGCGATGTTGGTACCGCCGGCAGCAATGACCAGTGAAGCGCCCGGCTGCACGGCAGAGGAGAGGGTCAGGCTGGGCTGGACATTGAGCGCCACCGCGGTGGCATTAGGGGCCGGCGACTGTGCCGTGACAGTCAGGGGCTCCGGGGGAGGGGCAACGGCCGAGGTCTGGAAGACCAGGTCCACAAGGTAGCTCGAACTCGAAGAAGAGCCCGGGAAGTCGCCGCTGTAGGAGAACCCGCCGGAGTCCTGAGTGGTCCGCAGGGGTCCGCTCGTAAAGCCCGTTGAGAATCCTCCCGGAGTGGCGGAATAGGTGCCAGTAGGCGATTTGTAGGAAGCCACGTATTCGGTGTCGGCCGCTATGGTGACGGGCTGGCTGAACGTTGCGGTCTGCCAGCCGGCAGTGGACTCGGCCGTGAATGTGACGGTGGCGAGTTGCTGGCCCGAGATGCTGAACAGGCTACCGGTGTGGGTTCCGGTGTTGCCCGCGGCTTTATAGAAGCGGATACCGGTGACCTGCCCGCTGGTGGAGCTCGCAAACCGTACGCCCAAGGCCAACGGGACTCCGTCCTTGATTTCCATGACGGACGGAGTCACCGTGTCCTGGTAGAGGGTGCACGGACACACTCCGTCGGTCCTGGGAAGCGGCACGGTGGTGAATGTCCAGGTACCGCCGGCGCTGAGCACCTGGTCAGTCGTGGAAGTGGCCGTCAGCGCGGCTGTATAGCTGGTGGCCGCCGCCAGCGGCGCAGACGGCGTGAAGGTCACTTTGCCGGACGCTGAGTCGTAGCTCGTGGTCCCCGAAATGTTCGTGCCGCCAGGTCCGGCGACGGTTAGCTGGACACTCGATGCGATGGCTGGCTTGGAGAACGTCGCTCCGACGGTCGTGTCCAGTGCAACGCTGGATGAACCCGGAAGCGGTGTCTGGGCACCTGCCACAAACGCCGGCTCCGGATATTGCACCACGACATCCACGAGGTAGCTCGTCGTGGAGCGGACGTTGGGGAAGTCGCCCGTGTAGGAATAGGCACCCGCATCGGAGACCGTCCGGAGGTTTCCGACGCTGAGGCCGCCGGAACCAAATCCGTTCGCCGTCGCGGAGTATGCTCCGGTCGAGGTCTTGTAGGCCATGATGTACTCGGTGTTCGCCGACATCCCCACAGGCTGGTTGAAGTTGGCAGTCTGCCAGCCGGCGGTGCTCTCATTTGCGAATGTCACCGTTGCCAGCTGCTGCCCGGCGGCCGTGAACAACGTGCCGGTATGGGTGCCGGTATTACCCGATGACTTGTAGAAGCGGACGCCCGTCACGGTGCCGTCTGCGGTGCTCGAGAAGCGGATGCCCAGGGTCAGCGGCACGCCGTCCCTGATCTCCTGGATTCCGGGGAGGACGGAGTCATCGTAGAAGCTGCACGGGCAGCTTCCCGGAGTCGGCGGTGAGACCACCGTCGTGAACGACCACGTTCCGCCGTCCGTCAGGGATCCGCCGGTGGCGGCAGTGGCGGCCAGCGTCACGGTGTACGTTGTTGCCAGCGCCAGGACGGCGCCCGGTGTGAACGTCACCTTGCGTGTGGTGGAGTCGTAGGCGGTGGTGCCGGCAACTGTGGTGCCGTCGGCCGCTTTCAGGGTCAGCTGCACGCTCGACGCCGTGACCGGCTTGGAGAAGACAGCTCCGACAGTGGTCGACTGGGGAACACTGGATGATCCGCCCAGGGGCCATTGTCCGGAGGCTGTCAGAGGGGTGTTGTCCACGGTGTCGAAAACCGCATCAACGAAATAGTTGCCGTTGCCGAAACTGTTCTGCGGGAAGGCATCGGGACCGCCGTAGACACCGGCTGGCTCGCTCCCGAATCCGCCCGCCACCGTGAGGGGCGGTTCAGTGAACCCGAAGTTGGCCCACTGGTAGTCCTTAATGGCGTAGTGGCCTTTGGGGGCGGTGTAGGAAACCGTGTATTTCTGCCCAGCCGAAACCGCTACCGGCTGGCTGAACAGGACCTTCTGCCACCCTGAGGCTGATTCTGACGTGAAGGTAGCGGTTGCGAGCCGCTGTCCGGCCGAATTCCAGAGGGATCCCGTGTGTGTTCCGGTATTTCCGGTGCTTTTGTAGAAGCGGACACCGGTGATGAAGCCGTCCACGCTCGGCGTAATCTTCATACCGAGCTCGTAGGCGCCTCCGTCCTGGGAATCCGGCACCGCGGGGACCTGCTGGCCGAAGACGGTGTAGGGGCCGCTTAGCTGCAGGTTTCGCGTAGAGGCGGTGCCGATGTTGGCGCTGTCGTCGACGGCACGCACCTTGATGCTGGCCGTGTTGAGCCCTTTCTGGATATACGTGTAGGTCCAGTTTTGTTTGCCCTGGGCAGGATGCCAGGTGGTCCCGCCGTCGGTGGAGACTTCGACGCCGGCTACGATGCCGCCGGTATCGCTGGCTGTGCCGGACACCGTGACGCTGCCGCCGTGCGCGATGACGGCCCCTTCAGCCGGGGAGGAGATGGATACTGTTGGTGCTGCCGCATCACTGCTGGCACTTGCCGCGGTCAGCGCCGTATCCCGCGTCCCCGGCTGGGCGCCCATGTCCGCCAGCAGGTTGATCTGGGCTTGCTGCATCCGCGGATCCGCAGCGGCACCGTTCCCGTCATGCTCCTGGTCGAGGCCCCAGGTCCACTGGACTGTGCCGGCCGAAAAGACCAGCGCACCGCTCGCTGCCTTGTACATCGTGGTGTTATGGGTTGTTGTTCCCGGCTTCACCGTGTTGCCGAAGTCCTGGAGGTACTGATCGACGGCGCCGGTAGTGGTGGACAGCCTGATCGTGCCGGCTGGCCGGAAGCCGTTGTCGAGGTCCTCATTGGATTCGTAACCGACAGTATGTTGTGCCAGCTGGGCTGAACTTCCGGCGGCCAGCGACGCGAGCGGAGTGTTGCGCCACAGGCGTGCCTTGCCCTCTGCGGCACTCACGGTGACCGGAAGATCCGTGAAGTTGGACATATAGAGCGTGCCTGTCAGTCCGTTCTCGGGCAGGCCCCCTCCATTGGCCTGTGAGGCGTATCTGGGATCACGCCACGTTCCGGTCCATTCGGTGCTGGGATCAATCTTGCCGTTGGACCATGTCTCCTTGTAGGAGGTGATGGTCCGGAACGCTGCCCCGTCGACCTGGGACGGTTCGTAGCGCGTGCGCCAGTACATTTCGTTACCGGACAGGAACTGAAGGTTAACACCGGCGTCGCGCGCGGCTTCCACGTTGGCCCGCTGGGGACCTGACCAGTATTCGTCGTGGCCCACGGAAAGGAATACCTTGTGGTTGAGGAGCTGCGCGCCGTTCCGGTGGGTGTCGACGCCGCTGATGTAGCTGACGTCGTAGCCGTTTTTCTCCAGGAACCGAACCAGAGGGTACTCGTTACCGAAGTAGAAGTCCCGACCCGAGGACTCACCGCGGGTGGCAAACGGCCGGTTGTAGCTGATCTTGTAGGCCCTGCCGTTGACGGCCCCCTGGTAGAAGTCGGCCCCGCCGTAGGTGTTGTAGGCCTGCCACGTTGTGTCGGAGGTCTGGAAGACCACGTCGGAATGGCTGCCGTCGGAGCGGACAATAAAAGTGATGTGGCTTTGGCCGCCGGTGTCCGGCCGGGTCAGCAGTGCGACGTAGACGCCGGAGACGGCCGTGGCCGGGACCTGCCACGTGGCCGAAACAGCCCACGTTCCGCAATCGTAAAGTTCCGTTGTCACGTCGGACCGGCATTGGGGCTGTGATTGCCGGAAGGCCAGGGGCGTGACGTCTGCGATCTTGCGGGCCCCGAGGCCTTGGTACCAGCCGGTCCGGTAGATGGCGATGCTGTAATTGGAGGCGTTGGTGTCAATCTTGAAGTTGATCGGCTGGCCGGCGTTAACACTGATGTCGGTGGCAAACCCCTGAATGTCCGAATCACCGGCCCCGGTGATGTCCCACTCGGAGGGCGGGCTTCCGGGCTTGGAATTTTCGCAGGCAATGGCGTTCACAACGGGCGCACAAGGGTCCGCCGCGTATGCGAACGGTAAGAGCCCGGCAGGTGCTGCAGCCGGCAGGAGCGCGGCCACCATGGCTAATGCCAGCAGGAAGATGACCTGCTTGAAGGCTTTGAGCGTGCGATCGGCTGAGGGTACAGACATGTGAACTCCTGGAGTGAGTGCGCAGTTGCGAATCAGGCGGTGCTTTGTGCACTGCCCTGCATGCCGCCCCCCGGCGCAGCCAAACCAAGATATTCAGTTGTCGTCCAGCAAAAGGTCGCGTCGATAACGCCCCTCACTGCATCATGGCCCGTCCAGCTCCGCTGGATCCTGCCAAGTCGATCCGGTGTGAGACCACCGGGTCGAGCAGCGTCAAGCAACCTTTAGCCGCGAGTCTAAGGGCTTGCCACGAGGCGTGGCAAGGGTCTGCATACCGCAACAGGCCAAAATCCGGGCTTTGTCGGAGGCACGCAGTAGATTTAAGGCGGGAACAGCCCGCTTCAGCCACTCAGGAGATCCGAACCACCTTGCACCTCAAGAGCCTGACCGTCCGCGGATTCAAGTCGTTCGCGTCAGCCACGACGTTCGAATTCGAGCCGGGCGTCACTGCAGTGGTCGGTCCGAACGGTTCCGGTAAATCGAATGTTGTGGATGCCCTGGCCTGGGTCATGGGCGAACAGGGTGCCAAGACATTGCGCGGCGGCAAGATGGAGGACGTCATCTTTGCGGGCACCTCCGGCAGGCCGCCGCTGGGCCGGGCCCATGTCTCGCTGACCATCGACAACACGGACGGCGCGCTGCCGATCGAGTACAGCGAAGTGACGATCTCACGGACGCTCTTCCGCACCGGCGGGTCCGAGTACGCCATTAACGGCGCTGGCTGCCGTCTCCTGGACATCCAGGAACTGCTCTCCGATTCCGGCCTGGGCCGCGAAATGCACGTGATCGTGGGGCAGGGCCAGTTGGACAAGGTCCTGCACGCTACCCCGGAGGACCGGCGCGGCTTCATCGAGGAGGCTGCAGGCATCCTCAAGCACCGCAGGCGCAAGGAAAAAACGGTCCGGAAGCTGGAAGCGATGCAAGCAAACCTGCAGCGGCTGAGCGACCTCACCAGTGAAATCCGTCGCCAGTTGACCCCGCTGGGCAAGCAGGCGGAAGTGGCGCGCCGGGCCCAAAGCGTCCAGTTTGAGGTCCGGGACGCCCGGGCCAGGCTCCTGGCGGACGACCTCGTGCAGTTGCAGTCCGCCCTGGCCAAGGACGTAGCCGATGAATCTGCTCTGAAGGCCCGCCGGGCAGTTGTTGAGAGGGGCCTCGAAAACGGTCGTGAGCGGCAGGCGGCGCTGGAACAACGTGCGGCGGAAGCCACCCCCCGGCTCAATGCTGCGCGTGACACCTGGTACCAGCTATCGGCGGGCCGGGAAAGATTCCGCTCCCTAGGGTCGCTCGCGGAGGAACGCCGCAGGCTTCTGGGTGCTGCGGACGAGATGCCCGACTCCGGACGGGATCCGGAACAGCTTGAAAGGAATGCCGCCCGGGTCCGCGAAGAACAGGCCGCCCTGGAAGACGGGATCCTGCAAAAGCGCACTGCACTGGAAGCCGCCACGGCAGCCAAGCAGGTCGCCGAAACTGCTGCAAGTGCCGAAGACAAGCGGCTGGCTGCGGTGCTCCGTGCTGCTGCTGACCGCCGGGAGGGGCTGGCTAAATTGGCCGGCCAGGTGGGTGCGGCGCGCTCACGCGTGGAGGCTGCACAGGCCGAGCTTGGCCGGCTCCGGGAAACCCAGACGTCCGGCGAGGAACGCCGGCGCCGCGCCCAGGGCGAGTTCACAGCCCTTGAATCGCAGGTTGCCGGTGTCGAGGAGGGCGAGGAATCGCTGGACGCTGATTACGAGGACGCGAGTGCATCACTGGACGCAATCCTCGAGGACATAGAGGCGCTGAAGTCTGCCGAGCGTGAAGGGGAACGGGAGCGCGATTCGCTGCTGGCCCGGCGGGACGCACTGCAGCTTGGGCTTAACCGCAAGGACGGGTCGGGCCGCGTGGCCGACTCGGGACTGCCCGGGATCATAGGGCCGGTGGCGTCGGTGCTCTCCGTAGAGCCGGGTTATGAAGCGGCAATCGCGGCCGCATTGGGAAACTCCTCCGATGCAGTCGTGGTTCGGGACGCCGGAACCGCAGTAGAAGCCCTGCAGCTGCTCAAGGCGGACGACGCCGGCCTTGCCTCGATGCTGGTGGCGGCGCCGGCAGCGAACGACGCCGCGGACCCGCTCTCCGCAGGTGTAGGTGCGCCCCGGCAACTTCCCGACGAAGCCCGCTGGGCTGCGGACCTTGTCAAGGTCTCTGCATCGGGGCCGGACGGATTCCCGTCGACACCGGAGGACGGAACCCCCGATGCGGGCCACCTGATCGACACCCTTTTGCGCAGGCTGCTGGCCGGGACAGCCGTTACCGAGGACATGGACTCAGCGTCGGCGCTCATCCGTGCGCAGCCCGGTCTGACGGCCGTGACACGGGCGGGCGACACCTTCACGGCTTTCACGGTACGGGGCGGCTCGGCGAGTGCACCCTCACTGTTGGAGGTGCAGGCCGCCGTCGACGACGCCGAAACCCGGCTTGCCAGCGTCAGCGCGGAGCTTGAGCGGAACCGTTTTGCGCTTGCCGCCGCCCGGGCACGAAAGACCCAGGCCCAGGAACGCGCGGACGCAGCCTTGGAGCGGCTTCACGAATCAGATGCCCGGCTGGCGGCTGTGGCCGAACGGCTGGGCCATTTGAACTCGGTGCTGCGCAGCGCAGTGGGCGAGAGCGAACGGCTTGGTGCGTCGCTGGCCAGGGCTGAGGCCAATATCGTGGCAGAGGAGGAGGCCCTGCAGGCTGCAACCGAGCGCCTGGACGCAGCCCGGCAGGTCCCCGAAGATGAGGAACCTTCGGCCGAGCTCCGTGACGAGCTCGCACTGGCGGCATCGGCTGCGAGGTCGGCCGAGATGGAGGCCAGGCTTTCGCTGCGGAGTGCCGAGGAGCAACTGACTGCCACCCGCAATCGCGCCCTTTCCCTGGAACGGGCAGCGGTGGCGGAACGCCGGGCGCGGGAGGAAGCTGCGCATCGTGCCCGCCGCCGCAGGCGCCAGGCCCGCAGGGCGGCGGCCGTTTCAGCTGCGGTGGAGCAGGTCATCGGCTTTATGGACATTTCCGTGGATGTCGCCCTGCACACGCGTGACCTTGCGGAGGAAGAACGGGAACTCAGGGACCGTGAGCTTCTGGAGGTACGGTCGCAGAACGACGCCCTCGGCCGCGAGCTGGCGGAATTGACGGATTCGGTGCACCGCGATGAGCTGGCCCGCACCCAGCAGCGGCTTCGGATCGAAGCCCTCGAATTGCGGTCCGTCGAGGAACTCGGCTTATCGCCCGAGCAGCTCGTGGCCGACTACGGTCCCGACCAGCCGGTCCCGGTGCCGGCAGGGGCGTCCGATGACAAGTGGGCGGCCCTCCGGGCACCGGTGGACGAGGACGGCAGTCCCATCCTGGAAGGCAAACCATTCGTCCGCGCCGAGCAGGAGAAACGGCTCCGGAAAGCGGAACGGGACCTGTCCTCCCTGGGACGGGTGAATCCGCTGGCACTGGAGGAGTTCGCCGCGCTGGAAGAGCGGCACCAGTTCCTCAGCAGCCAACTCGAGGACCTCAAATCCAGCCGCAAGGACCTGCTGGACATCATCAAGGAAGTGGATGACCGGGTCCAAAAGGTGTTCGCCGAAGCGTTCGCAGACACATCGGCACAGTTCGTTCGTGTTTTCGCCCGGCTCTTTCCCGGTGGTGAAGGCCGGCTGGTCCTGACCGACCCTGCCGACATGCTCACCACCGGTATTGAGGTGGAGGCGCGGCCTGCCGGCAAGAAGATCAAACGGCTCTCCCTGCTGTCCGGGGGCGAGCGTTCGCTCACGGCAGTGGCCCTGCTCGTGGCGATCTTCAAAGCGAGGCCTTCGCCGTTCTATGTGATGGACGAAGTGGAGGCGGCCCTGGATGACACCAACCTGGGCCGGCTGATCACGATTTTCGAAGAACTCCGCGAGTCCAGCCAGCTGATTGTCATCACGCACCAGAAACGGACCATGGAGGTTGCCGACGCGCTGTACGGCGTCACCATGCGGGGTGACGGGGTTTCAACAGTCATCAGCCAGCGACTCGGCGCGGAAGTCTAGCGGCCCGCGCGGCAGCATTTCATGGGTGACACATGTGTGAAACGTGTGTGAGAAGCTAGGGGAGTGAATGACATCCTCCCCATTATTCTTGCCATCCTCGCTGCCCTGGTGGTCATTGGCGGACTGATCCCGGTCCTCCTGAAGACCCGCCGGAACATCACCAAGTACCCGGGCACCCGGGACGCCAACGATCCTGTCGAACCCGTGCGCGGTGCGGGCGGAACGCTGGTGGAGGAAAGCCCGTCGGTATCGCCGGAGCGCAGGGCACCCGGCGGCGTCGACCTCGAAGGGCTGGAGACCGCTGAGGTCCCCGATGACGCGGCGGGGCTTGAGACCATTGCGGTGGAGACGCCGCTGCCTGTTGCGGGACGGCTGACAAGGCTCCGGGAACGCCTTGTCAGGTCCAACAACATCTTCGGCAAGGGCCTGCTCGCGCTCCTGTCCAGCGACAAGATTGATGAGGACGTCTGGGACGAGGTCGAGGAAACCCTGCTGCTGGCGGATCTTGGCACCGAGTCGACCATGCAGCTGGTCGACGCCCTTCGGGAGCGCGTCAAGGTGCTGGGAACACGGACCCCGGAGCAGGTCAAAGCCCTGCTCCGCGAAGAACTGATCAAACTTGTGGACCCGACCATGGACCGCAGCCTCCGCACCGAACGCCACGCCGACAAGCCGTCCGTCATGATGGTTGTGGGCGTCAACGGCGTGGGTAAGACAACCACCGTGGGCAAGCTGGCGCGGGTCCTCGTGGCCGAGGACAAGGACGTCCTGCTGGGCGCCGCGGACACGTTCCGTGCCGCCGCCGCAGAGCAGCTCGCCACGTGGGGCCAGCGCGTGGGCGTCCCCACGGTGAAGTCCGACGTCGACGGCGCCGACCCCGCGTCGGTCGCCTATGAAGCGGTCAAGGCAGGCATCGACCAGGAAGTCGACGTGGTGATGATCGATACCGCCGGCCGGCTCCAGAACAAGGTGGGCCTGATGGACGAGCTAGGCAAGGTCAAGCGTGTCATCGAGAAGCTTGCCGAGGTGGACGAGGTCCTGCTGGTGCTGGACGCCACCACCGGACAGAACGGCCTGAACCAGGCCCGGGTGTTCTCCGAAGTAGTCAACATCACCGGCATCGTGCTTACCAAGCTGGACGGCACGGCCAAGGGCGGCATCGTGGTGGCCATCCAGAAGACGCTCGGGGTTCCGGTCAAGCTGATCGGGCTGGGCGAGGGCGCGGATGACCTCGCCCCGTTCGATGCCGAGAGCTTCGTGGACGCGCTGCTGAACTAGGCTGCTGAACTAGGTCCCTGAGCCAGGGGCGGTCCGCTGGAACGTCTCCCGCGCCAGCACCCAGCCGGCTGCGGCCACGATCAGGACGCCCCCGGTCACGCCGAAGGCCCAGCCGTACCCGAGCCGGTCCGCGAGGAGCCCGGCAAGGACCGGGCCGATGATGGCGCCGGCATCGGACGTCATCTGGAAGACCGCCAACACGCGGCCGCCCGAGCGTCCGTTGCCGATGACATCGGCGATGGCGGCCTGCTGGGCCGGACCCAGCAAGCCGGAACCAATTCCGGCGACGGCGGAGGCCGCCAGGAACCAGGGCATGTCGTGGGTCAGCCCGATGCCCGCCGTTGCCACACCGGTGAGGACCAGCCCGGAAATCATCAGGGGCTTGCGGCCCAGGCTGTCGGCCAGTTTCCCCGAGACCGTGAGCGCTGCGGCGTTGCCGCCGGCAAAAACGGCCAGGGCCCAGCCGGCCGCGGCCGGTCCGGCGCCGATTGCGGCCACGGCGAACAGCGGGACGGTGGCCATGCGCACGCCGAACGTCGCCCAGCCGTTGGCGAAGCTGGAGAAGAGCCCTGCGCGGTAGGCGCTGTCGCGCAGGGCATCGCCCAGTCGCATGGCAGGCGCCTGGCCGCTGTCCTTTCGGGACGCGCCGGGTACGTGGCTGAGTTGCGTCTGGACCACCAGCGCGGCCAGGACCAGCGCGGCAGCATAAGCCAGGAACGGGATGCGGAGGCCGAAGCCGGCAAGCAGTCCGCCAACGATGGGGCCGCAGACGTTGCCGATGAGGAAGGCCGACGCGTACGCACCGGACACACGCCCGCGGCTCTCCGGGGGAGCGAGCCGGACCACCAGCGCCATGGATGCGACCGTGAACATCACCGAGCCGGCGCCGCCCAGGCCCCGGAAGATGAGCAGCTGCCAGTAGTCCTGCGCGAAGGCGCACGCCGCCGTTGAGGCTGCGACGATCAACAGGCCAGACACATACACCGGACGTTCGCCCAGCCTCACGATCAGCGCGCCGCCTGCGGGTGCGAACAGCAGCCGCATGAAGGCAAAAATACTGACGATCACAGCGGCGGCCGTTGCCCCGACGTCGAACGTTGTGGCGAACTGCGGCAATACAGGCGCCACCAGCCCGAAACCCAGCGCGATCAGGAACGCTGCGGCCAACATCACCTTAATGTCGCGCGGGAGCCGTGTTGGAGACGGCTGTGCTGCAGCATCGGGGTGGTCGGAATGGCCGCCATTCCGGCGGGGCAGTGCCTTGCCGGGGCGGAAACGATCGGTCATGGTGCCGTTGTCCTTGCAGGGTGCTGTGGAAGTGCGGTTTGGGACTGGTGAAACATAACCGTAACAAGCAAGATATGCACCATTTACTTCCGGGAGGTTGTTGTAACAACCCGGACATCTAAATCCTCCGCCGGCGAAACACTGCCCGGCAAAAATCGTCTAAGAACGCAAAAGGCGTTGGGCAAGCGGATGAATCCGCAGGATCAACTAAGCATCTAGGCAAGGGAGGACGTGCACCATGGAACTTACCGCAGGTCACGTATGGCTCATGGTTGCGGCGGCACTTGTGCTGTTCATGACACCAGGGCTGGCATTTTTCTACGGCGGCATGACACGTGCGAAGGCCGCGCTGAACATGATGATGATGAGCTTCATCTCCATCGGCATGGTCGGCGTGGTGTGGGTGCTCTGGGGAGCATCCATGAGCTCCGGCGAAGGCTTTATGCAGATCGTCGGCAACCCGTTCGCAACGTTCGGACTCGAAGGCATCACCGCCCCGGACGGACTCATCAAGGTCGGCTACGCAGCAACGTTCGCCATCATCACGGTGGCCCTGATCAGCGGCGCCATCGCGGACCGCGCCAAGTTCGGCGCATGGACTGTCTTTGTCCCTGTCTGGGTCACGCTGGTCTACTGCCCGATCGCCTACATGGTCTGGGGCGGCGGCCTCTTCGGGCCTGAAGGCGCAGTCGGCAAGGCCCTCGGCCCGGCAATCGACTTCGCCGGTGGCACCGTGGTCCACATCAACGCCGGTGTTGCAGCCCTGATCCTTGTCCTGATCATCGGCAACCGCAGGGGCTTCGGCAAGGACCCGAACCACCGCCCCCACAACATCCCGTTCGTGATGCTCGGCGCAGCCATCCTGTGGTTCGGCTGGTTCGGCTTCAACGGCGGCGCAGCAACCACGGCGGAACAGGGCGGCCTCATCTGGGTCAACACCCTCGCCGCACCGGCAGCTGCGATGCTCGGCTGGCTCATCACCGAACGCATCCGCGACGGCCACCCCACGTCCCTGGGTGCAGCCTCGGGTGTAGTTGCCGGCCTGGTCGCCATCACCCCGGCCTGCGCCAACGTCAGCCCCATCGGTGCGCTGGGCCTCGGCGTCGTCGCCGGTGTGGCTTCCGCCCTCGCAGTCGGCCTCAAGTTCCGCTGGGGCTTCGATGACTCCCTGGATGTCGTCGGCGTCCACCTGGTTTCGGGCATCATCGGTACTGTCGCACTGGGCTTCATCGCCCTCCCGGTTGAAGGCGTCGGCGGCGGCCTGTTCTACGGCGGCGGCCTGACCCAGCTCTGGGCCCAGCTCGCAGCCGCCGGCATCGCCATCGCGTACTCGGCCATCCTGACCACGGTGATCGCACTGGCCATCCACAAGACCATGGGCTTCCGGGTCTCGCAGGAGCAGGAAGTGGTGGGCGTGGACCTCAGCCTCCACGCAGAAACCGCCTACGAATTCGGCGTCGGCGGACACGGCGGGAGCTTCCAGCCGCTGCATGAACTGATCACCGGCAAGCAGGGCGACGAGTCCGCTCCGGTAACCGAAGACGGCAAGAAGACTGACGCAGCAACAGGTAAGGAAAGTGTGGGGGCATGAAACTGATCACAGCAATCGTCCGGCCGGAAAAGCTCGACTCCATCCGGGAGGGGCTCGAATCCTACGGTGTGCAGGGCCTCACGGTCAGCGCGGCCAGCGGATACGGCAGGCAGCGCGGCTACACCGAGGTGTACCGCGGGGCTGAGTACAACGTGGACCTGCTTCCCAAGATCCGCGTTGAGGTCCTGGCCACGGACGAACAGGCGGACGACATCCTGGATGTCATCATCGCCAGCTCCAACACAGGCCGTGCCGGGGACGGCAAGGTCTGGACTGTCGACGTATTCGAAGCTGTAAGGGTACGTACGGGAGAACGCGGCTCGGCCGCCATATAGCCCACGCGCAACGCATGAAGCGGGCCCGGCACCTGAAAAGGTACCGGGCCCGCTTTGTGCATTCCGGAAACCCTACGCGGGCCAGCCCTCGGGCCCTGATGATCCCGCGGCGTATTCTTCCAGCGGAACGCTGCCGCGGGCCCACGCTTTGATCACGGGTTCGATGATCCGCCAGCAATCCTCCGCGGTGTCCGCCCGCACGGACAGCAGCGGATCACCGGTGAGGACACCCTCAAGTACTTCGCCATAGGGGAGCAGGTCGGATGCGCTGAGTTCGGCGTTCAGGGTGGCCCGGTCCAGGCTCAGGACGTTGCCCGGGCCGTTCACGTCGACGTCGAACTGGAGTGTGTCGGGCCCGAACCCGATGCGGAGCTGATTGGGGGAGTCGACGCCGGTGAACCCCTTGGGCAGGTGGGGTACCGGTTTGAAGGTGACCACGGCTTCCTTGCGTTTTACCCCGAGCGCCTTGCCTGAACGGAGGATGAAGGGGACTCCGGCCCAGCGCCAGTTGTCGATGTCCACCCGGACTTCGGCCAGGGTTTCGGTGTTCCTGGACGCGTCCACCCCTGCTTCTTTGGCGTAGTCCGGTACGTCCCTCCCGTCGATGGACCCTGCCGTGTACCGGGCCCGCCGCGTGCTTGACCGGTAGGGCGCCTTGATGCTGCTGGCGCGAAGGAGTGTGGCAACAGCGTCCCGGAGGTCACGCTCGTCAACGGAAGCAGGCGGCTCAATGGCCATCAGCGCCATGATCTGCAGCAGGTGGCTCTGGATCATGTCCTGGAGGGCGCCGGCGGCGTCGTAGTAGCGGGCGCGGCCTTCGAGCGCGAGGTCCTCGTCAAAGATGACCTCCACTTTTTCGATGTAATCGCGGTTCCAGATGGGTTCCAGGAAGGTGTTCGCGAAGCGAAGGCCGAGGATGTTCAGTACCGTGGCCTTGCCCAGGAAATGGTCCACGCGGTGGATATGGTCCTCGGGGACGAGCGCCGCAAGGGTCTCGTTGAGATGGCGGGCGGAATCCTCACTGGAGCCGAAGGGCTTTTCCATGACCAGCCGGGTGCCTGCGGGTACTTCCCCGGGCGCCAGCACCTCACACGCCTTCTGGCTGACGTGCGGCGGCAGGGCGAAGTACACAGCCGCCGGAGCCTCGAGGCGGGACAGCAGGGAAGCCAGCTCCCCGCCCGCAGTCACGTCAAGCTGGTGGTAGGCGGTGGATCCCGCGATCCGCTTGAGTTCGCGCTTGCCGGCGGCGTCGGCCTGGGAGTTAGCGTCGGCAAAGGAAGTTTCGATGCGTTCGAGCCATTGTTCCCGGGTCCACGGATCCGAGCCTGCTCCCACGAGCGTCAGCCCGTCGGCACGGCCCCTGGCAACCAGGCGGGCGAGTCCCGGCAGCAGCAGCCGGCCGGTAAGGTCCCCGGATGCGCCGAGGATGAGCAGGGTTTTTACAGTTGTTTGGGCGGCCATCCTGCCAGCATGCCATCTTGAAGGGCTGTCTTGGTACCCTAGATAGTCGAGTCCCGTTGTCGAGGCAGTTGGTCCAGGCCAACAACAGTCACGACTCTGGCGAGCCGCACCGGCCGCCAGCTGTAGATCCACTGAAAGAAGTGCACGGCGCGTGTTCAATTCACTCTCTGACCGGTTGACAGCAACCTTCAAGAATCTCCGCGGCAAGGGCCGCCTCACCGAGGCGGACGTTGACGCCACGGTCCGCGAGATCCGTCGGGCCCTCCTGGACGCTGACGTTGCCGTGCCCGTGGTCCGCGAGTTCACGGGCCGGGTGCGCGAGCGTGCCCTCGGCGCCGAGGTGTCCGGCGCACTGAACCCGAGCCAGCAGATCGTCAAGATCGTCAACGAGGAACTCGTCGAAATCCTGGGCGGCGAAACCCGGCGTATCCGCCTGGCCAAGACCGGCCCCACCATCATCATGCTCGCGGGCCTCCAGGGCGCCGGCAAGACCACCCTCGCCGGCAAGCTCTCCAAGTGGCTGAAGTCCCAGGGCCACAGCCCGATGCTGGTAGCCTGCGACCTCCAGCGGCCCAACGCCGTCACCCAGCTCCAGGTCGTCGGCCAGCGGGCCGGGGTGCCTGTCTTCGCCCCGCACCCCGGTGCCACCTCCACTGAACTGGACCACCCTGCCGGCGACCCCGTGGCAGTCGCCCGCGCCGGCGTCGAGGAAGCGCGCCAGAAACTTCACGACGTCGTCATCGTGGACACCGCCGGACGGCTCGGCGTGGATGCCGACATGATGGAGCAGGCGCGCCAGATCCGCCGGGCGATCGTCCCGAACGAAGTGCTCTTCGTTATCGACTCCATGATCGGTCAGGACGCCGTGAACACGGCGCTCGCCTTCGATGAGGGTGTCAACTTCACCGGCATCGTTCTCTCCAAGCTCGACGGCGACGCGCGCGGCGGTGCCGCCCTGTCCGTCGCGTCGGTCACCGGCAAGCCCGTCATGTTCGCCTCAACCGGTGAAGGCGTCGACGATTTTGAGCTGTTCCACCCGGACCGCATGGCGTCCCGCATCCTCGACATGGGTGACGTCCTCACCCTGATCGAACAGGCTGAAAAGTCCTGGGACAAGGACGAAGCAGCCCGAATGGCGAAGAAGTTCGCCGACCAGGAAGACTTCACCCTGGATGACTTCCTGGCCCAGATGCAGCAGATCCGCAACATGGGCTCCATGAAGAAGATGCTCATGATGATGCCGGGCGCGCAGAACATCCGCCAGCAGCTGGAGCAGTTCGACGAACGTGAAATCGACCGGGTGGAAGCGATCGTCCGCTCCATGACGCCGCATGAGCGTGTAGCCCCCAAGATCATTAACGGCTCGCGCCGCGCACGCATCGCCAAGGGTTCGGGCATGCACGTATCGGACGTCAACGGCCTGCTGGAGCGGTTCGCCCAGGCGCAAAAGATGATGAAGAAGATGGCTGCGGGCGGCGGAATGCCCGGCATGCCTGGAATGCCCGGTATGGGCGGCGGCGGAGCGGCCCGCAAGGGCGCCAAGAACGCGCCCAAGAAGAAGGCCAAGTCCGGCAATCCGGCCAAGGCCGCGCAGGAGTTGCGTGATGCCGAGGCCCGCCGCGCGAGCGCCGGCAAGGCGCTTCCCACCGGGGCCGCCTTCGGTCAGCAGGGCGCGGACTTCGATCCGTCGCAGCTGAACCTGCCCAAGGGCTTCGACAAGTTCCTCGGCGGGAGCAAGTAGTTCCAGGCGTAGCGGTTTTCCGCACGGTTACTTTGGCTGCAGGCAGGTTCAATGTCGCAGCCGAATTGTCCGGCCATTGCCATAGGGTTGGTGCATGTTTAAGCAGCGCGTAGTGTTCGTCCACGGTTCGGGGGCCTTCGGGTCTGCCGCCTGGCCCAAGCAACACGGCATGGCCTTGGCCTATGACGCACTGTTTTTGCGCCGCCACGGCTTTGACGTCTCAGCGGAACCGGTCGAATCGGACTTCCACGTCGACGCCGCCATTGTGCTGGGCGCCTTGGCGGACGAGGGCCGGGGCGCTGCCGGCGGTCATGTGGTGGCCCACGCCCAGGGCGCCATTGCGGCCATGATGGCGGCCGTGGAACGCCCGGACCTGGTGCACTCGCTCACCCTCGTGGAACCTGCCTGCCTCTCCCTGACGGCCGAACTGCCCGCGACTGCCGCGCACCGCGCACTGATGCAGCCGTTGTTTGATGTCCGGCACCAGCTCGGCGACGACGACTTCCAGCGGGAATTCGTCCGGCGGGCATTTTCCGTGCACAGTGATGGGCCGTCCACACCGGAAGCACTCAACGCCGCCCGCCGGCTTCGGCTGCAGGCGCCTCCGTGGGAAGCGCCGCTGCAGATCGTGCCGGGCGTCCCCACGCTCGTGCTCACCGGCGGCTGGGAGCCGCTCTACGAGGAGATCGCCGGCTACCTGCGCGAAACCGGTGCCCTGCACCGCGTTGCCGCGGGCGGACACCGGCCCCAGGACTCGGTGGAGGGTGACCGGCTTATCCGGTCATTCATCGCAGAAGTCAGCAGGCGTCAGCACTCACAGGCGTCGTAGCGGAACCGTCACCCGTCGCTGCATTGTTCCGGCCCGGACGCCCGGGGGCTGGAACCTGCAGTTCGGGAAGGTAGACCTTGCCGCCGGCTGCCAGGAATTCGTTGCTCTTTTCGCGCATGCCTGCCGCCATCTCGGCAAGCGCCGCCTGGGCCTCGGCTGAGCCGTATTCGTCCCGGATGTCCTGGCTGATGCGCATGGAGCAGAACTTGGGCCCGCACATCGAGCAGAAATGCGCAGTTTTGGCCGGTTCCGCGGGGAGCGTCTCGTCATGGAAGGCTTCGGCGGTGACCGGGTCCAGCGACAGGGCGAATTGGTCCCGCCAGCGGAATTCAAACCTGGCCTTGGACAGGGCGTCGTCACGTTCATGCGCGCCAGGGTGGCCCTTGGCGAGGTCGGCGGCGTGCGCGGCGATCTTGTAGGTGATCACACCGGTCTTAACATCGTCCTTGTTTGGCAGCCCCAGGTGTTCCTTGGGCGTGACGTAGCAGAGCATGGCCGTGCCGTAGCGGGCGATTTCCGTGGCGCCGATGGCGGAGGTGATGTGGTCGTAGCCCGGGGCTATGTCCGTGACCAGCGGCCCCAGCGTGTAAAAGGGTGCTCCCTTGCAGAGTTCCTGCTGGCGTTCCACGTTTTCGCGGACCAGGTGGAACGGCACATGGCCCGGTCCTTCCACCATCACCTGCACGTCGAACTCCCAGGCGCGCTGCGTCAGTTCGGCCAAGGTATCCAGCTCGGCGAACTGGGCGGCGTCGTTCGCGTCCGCTGTTGCACCGGGCCGCAAACCGTCGCCCAACGAGAACGCGACGTCGTACTTGGCGAAAATTTCGCACAGCTCGTCGAAGTGCGTGTATAGGAAGTTCTCCTGGTGGTGGGCAAGGCACCAGCCGGCCATAATGGAGCCGCCGCGGGAGACGATGCCGGTCACCCGGTTGGCGGTCAGCGGCACGTAGCGCAGGAGCACGCCGGCGTGGATGGTCATGTAGTCCACCCCCTGCTCGCACTGCTCGATCACGGTGTCACGGAAGATCTCCCACGTGAGCTTGTTGGCCTCACCGTTGACCTTCTCCAGGGCCTGGTAGAT
Source organism: Arthrobacter sp. SPG23 (assembly GCF_000876655.1). GTDB lineage: Bacteria > Actinomycetota > Actinomycetes > Actinomycetales > Micrococcaceae > Arthrobacter. Next base: position 22,318 of record NZ_JYCN01000019.1, on the reverse strand, counting down.
GGGAACGGTGCCAATCGGCACGGGGGAGTTGCGGATGATCCACTCACGGGTGGTGTGGATGTCATCCCCGGTGGACAGGTCCATCACGGTGTCGGCGCCCCACTGTGTTGCCCACTGCAGCTTGTCGACTTCCTCCGCGATGGAGCTCGTCACGGCCGAGTTGCCGATGTTCGCATTGATCTTCACCAGGAACGCCTTGCCGATGATCATCGGTTCCGACTCCGGGTGGTTGATGTTGTTGGGGATGATGGCGCGGCCGGCAGCCACTTCGCTCCGCACCAGCTCCACGTCGCAGTTTTCGCGGAGGGCCACGAACTGCATCTCCGGCGTCACCACGCCCTGCCGGGCGTAATGCATTTGCGTGACGGTCCTGCCCTCGACGGCGCGGCGGGGCACCGGCTGCGCGCCCTTCCACTCCGCGGAGGCGGCACCGCGGCGCACGGCAGACCTGCCGTCGTCGAGCAGGTTCCGTCCCCGGCCGCTGTACGGCTCGGTATCGGCCCTGGATTCAATCCACGGCGTCCTGAACGGTTCCAGCCCCACCACGGGGTCACTTCCGGGCCCGGCGGTCCGGTACACGCGGAACGGCGGGTTGGCTGCCCCGCCCGGCGAGTCCTCCAAGGCAATCTCGGTCACCGGCACCCGGATCCCCGTGCCGTCGTCAGTCACGAACGCCAGCGAGTGGGACTTCAGGGACTGCGCTTCGGCAGGGCCCGGGTTGCCGGCTGCGGACTCGTTTTGGGCAGGGGGCAGCTGTGCTTCTTGTGTATTCACGGAATACTCACTTCCTTCGCCGGCATTACCCGGACAGGTTCAACGGTCGCAGGCCGCGTCAGCCCGATCTCAGCCCTTGCAGGGGCACCCGTGTGGTCGTAGACGAAGCTACCACAGGGCCGGTTCGGGTCCATGTCACATGGCGGTCACATCAGCGCCGCCGGACGGCCGGTCTAGGCTTGGACCATGAACGGCATCATCGAATTCAGCGGGACCGTGCTCACCGCCCCGGACCAGGAACGCCACGGCCTCTGGGCAGTGGACGGCAAGCTGACATTCTCTCGGCCGGCCGCTCCGCCCGACGCGGTGCTGGACGGCTGGGTCCTGCCGGGCCTGGTGGATGCGCACTGCCACATCGGGCTTGGACCCGCGGGCGATGTTCCCGAGTCCCTCGCCGAAGAGCAGGCCGTCACGGACCGGAACGCCGGCACACTGCTCGTCCGCGATGCCGGCGCCGTCCACGACACACGCTGGCTCCAGCAGCGTCCGGAGCTGCCCCGGATCATCCGGGCCGGCCGCCACATAGCCAGGACGCAGCGCTACCTTCGGGGACTCGCCGTCGAAGTTGAGCCGGACGGCCTCGTCGAGGCCGTGCGGAAGCAGGCGCTGGCGGGCGACGGCTGGGTCAAGCTCGTAGGGGACTGGATCGACCGCGGAGCCGGCGATCTCGCGCCGTCGTTCCCTGCCGCAGTGGTGCGGGACGCTGTCCGCGCAGCCCATGATGAAGGCGCCAGGGTGACGGCGCACTGTTTCGCCGAGGACACGCTGGATGACATGCTCGACGCCGGCATCGACTGCATCGAACACGGAACCGGCCTGCTGCCGCGGCATATACCCCGCTTCGTGGAGCAGCGCGTACCCATCGTTCCCACGTTGATCAACATTGCGACGTTCCCGGACATCGCTGCCCGTGCGAATGCGAAGTTTCCGGTGTACGCAGCGCACATGCAGGCGCTCTGGGAGCGGCGGAACGAGAGAATTCTCGAAGCCTTCGAAGCCGGCGTGGCGATCTACGCCGGGACCGATGCCGGCAGCGTCATCAGCCACGGCAGGATCGTGGACGAGATCCATGCGCTCCACGCCGCCGGCCTGCCGGCTGCGTCAGCCCTGGACGCCGCGTCCTGGGCTGCGCGTGCGTGGCTGGGAGCGCCCGGCATCGCCGAAGGCGCCAGCGCCGACGTCGTACTGTGCGAACTGGACCCCATGGTCAACCCGGCAACACTGCGGGACCTCAAGCACATCGTTCTTCGGGGGCGGCAGCTCCGCTAGGAATAAATTGAAGCTTCAAGTAATTTACTCTATGTAAGCGTCGCCGGTCACCGGCGGCCACGTATCGGGAGTTTGGAGTTGCCATGACCACGGAATCCAGCAGCAAGGACCTGCTGCCCGCCGATCTCGCCATGGGCACGGTGATGCTCAAAGTGGGCGACATGAAGCTCATGACGGACTACTACCAGCGGGCGCTCGGGCTGGAGGCCGTGGCTGAGCAGGACGGCGGCGTGTACCTTGGCCGCCGGGGCACACCCTTGGTCCACTTGGCGCCGGCCCCCGGCCTCAACCTCCCGGCCCGCGGCGAGGCCGGGCTGTTCCACACGGCACTCCTCTTCGAGGACCGGCCGTCGCTCGCGGCCACGGTGGCCTCTGCCGCCCGGTATGAGCCGCGGCTGTTCACCGGAAGCGCAGACCACCTCGTCAGTGAGGCCTTCTACTTCAACGATCCCGAGGGGAACGGCATCGAGCTGTACTGGGACCGTCCCCGCAGCGACTGGTCCTGGGAGGGGACCACTGTGGTCATGGACAGCCTTGCCCTGCCGCCGCAGCGCTTCCTCCAGGACTACCTGAGCGAGGAGGCGGTGAGCGGGCAGCGCGAGGCCGCGGCCGGCGTCGGGCACGTCCACCTGCAAGTGGGTGATGTCCAGTCGGCGCACGACTTCTACGTGGGCACCCTCGGTTTCGAGAAGACTGCCGGATGGCACGGGCAGGCCCTGTTCGTATCGGCCGGCGGCTACCACCACCACATGGCCATGAACGTCTGGAACAGCAGGGGCGCCGGACCCCGCAAGGACACGCTGGGGCTGGGTGAAGTCCTGATCGAGGTGCCGGGAACGGACGCCGTCGGTGCCCTCGCCGACCGCTTGCGGGTTGCCGGAGTGGCCTCGCACCACACCGGAGCCGAATTGCAGTTCGAGGATCCGTGGCGCAACCGGATCCGCGTCGCCGTCCGCTGAAGCGGCGCTGACCTGCGCGTCCTTCTGGGTTAGGCTGAACCCGGAAGTCCGGGGCGGCTGCGAAGCTGGCCGCCGGACCATCACGCCGCCGATCGAATGAGGATCATTTCCATGGGTTATACCGAAATCTTTGTTTCCACCCACGATGGGGCACTTAAGCGCGCGGCGGCTCTCGACGGCGGGGGCCCTGCCGCTCCGGACGCGCTTCGGATTCCGGATATCAGCGATTTCGAGATCGAGCAGCTGGGAGATCTGGCCGGAGCGGCAGTGCACGCATCGGGCGCCGATTACGAGCTCGCCATGGTGGACGTAGCCAGCGATTCCCTCCTCGGAGTGCCGGCCGCCATGGTCCGGGCGCTCGCGGACCTCCTCAGCTACGAAACCGAAGGGGAGGGCGATGTCCTGGAGGACGTGGCCGCCCGGTGGGCGGCCGAAGAGGACATGCCTTTTGGTGCCGAAGAGGCCGTCGGCTATGTCCGGCGCCTCGCGAACATGGCCGGAAGCGTGGACCCGAACACCCGGACAGGCCTGTACGTCTGGTCGTCCTGAAGGGGGCCGGCGTGTGTCAAGTCGAAATCCCGGCGTCGATCTGGCACAATGAACAGGTACTTGATCTGCGTGGCCCCTCTCTCCGCGTCCGGATCTTGTCCTTTTAGAACCCCCTAGTACGGCCCGCCCCACGGGTGCAGAACGCCGGGCTCGACCCCGTTTCAGAAACAGGAGTGACCACAAAAGTGGCCGTAAAGATTCGCCTTAAGCGCTTTGGTAAGATGCGCGCACCGTACTACCGCATCGTTGTCATGGACGCACGCTCCAAGCGTGACGGCCGTGCGATCGAAGAGATCGGCAAGTACCACCCCACCGAAGAGCCCTCGTACATCGAGGTGGACACGGACCGTGCCCAGTACTGGCTCGGCGTCGGCGCACAGCCGTCCGAGCAGGTCGCCGCGATCCTCAAGATCACCGGTGACTGGCAGAAGTTCAAGGGTCTCCCGGGCCAGGAGGGCACCTTGAAGACCAAGGAGTCCAAGCCTGCCTTCGTTACCCCGGAAAAGGGTTCCGTGATCATCCCGGAAGCCATCACCAAGAAGGCCAAGAAGGACGAGGCAGCCGAAGCTTCCACCGAAGCTGAAGCAGAGACCACCGAGGCTGAGTAAATTGCTGGCAGAAGCGCTCGAACACCTTGTCCGCGGGATCGTTGACAGTCCCGAGGACGTCAAGGTCAGCGCCAAGAACAACCGCCGCGGGGACACCCTCGAGGTGCGAGTTCACCAGGACGACCTCGGACGGGTGATCGGTCGTCAGGGCCGCACGGCACGCGCACTGCGCACCGTCGTGGCGGCGCTGGCCGGCGGCGAACAGGTCAGGGTCGACGTCGTCGACACCGACCGCCGCCGGTAAACGCCCCGCACTATTTGTCTCAAGTCCGGCCCCTTCACCAGATTATGGTGGAGGGGCCGCACTGTTTTCAGCAGGAAACCGCCGCGGCGGGCCCGCAGCGGCACCCGCCGCAGGCAGCACCACAACAGATCAAACCCGAACAGAGGAACAGATGCAGCTTCAGGTGGCACGAATCGGCAAACCCCACGGCATCCGCGGCGAAGTGACCGTCCAGGTCCTGACCGACGCGCCGGAGGACCGTTTCATTCCGGGCACGCAATTCCTGGTTGAGCCCGCCTCGGTGGGGATGCTCACCGTGGACAGTGCCCGCTGGAACAAGGACATCCTGCTGCTGGGCTTTGAAGGCATCGACACCCGCAACCAGGCCGAAGCCCTGCGCGGCGCCAAACTCTTCATCGAGACCGAAGAGCTTGACGAGGACGACGACGAGGGCTGGTATGAACATGAGCTCGTCGGCCTCGACGTCCGCGTTGGCGACGCCGTCGTCGGCAAGGTTTCCGGACTCCGCACGCTGCCGGTCCAGGACCTCATCGTGGTGGAGGCGCCGGACGGCAGTGAGATCCTGATCCCCTTCGTCGAGGAGATCGTGCCTGAGGTCAACGTTGGCGGGAAGTACATCCTGGTCACCCCGCCGCCAGGCCTGTTCGAGATCAACGTTGACGAGTCAGACGATACGCCGGGTGCCGGCGACACGGAGCAGGGCGATGCCGAGCCGGGCAAGACCGAGGCCGGAGACAACACCTAAATGAGGATCGACGTCGTCAGCATCTTCCCGGAGTATCTCGCCCCCCTGGAGCTTTCCTTGATCGGGAAGGCCCGCCAGGACGGCATCCTGGAATTGAACGTGCATGATCTCCGGGATTTCACCACGGATAAACACCGGTCGGTGGACGACACTCCGTATGGCGGCGGGGCCGGCATGGTCATGAAAGCGGAACCGTGGGCGCAGGCGCTCGGGTCCGTCGCGGCAGCCCGGGAAGGTGACGCGGCCCGCAAGCCGGTGCTGATCGTGCCGTCGCCGGCGGGGGAGCGGTTCACCCAGGCGCTGGCACACGAGCTTGCCGGCGAGGACCAGCTGGTATTCGCCTGCGGCCGGTACGAGGGCATTGACGAGCGGGTCATCGAGTGGGCGGAAGAGCACTTCACGGTCCGGCCCATGAGCCTGGGGGACTACGTCCTCAATGGCGGCGAAGTGGCCGTGCTGGCCATGACGGAAGCGATCGTGCGGCTCCTGCCGGGTGTCGTGGGCAACCCGGAGTCGCTCGTTGAGGAATCACACTCGGACGGCCTGCTGGAATACCCCGTCTACACCAAGCCTTCCAGCTGGCGGGACCGCGACGTTCCGCCGGTATTGCTCAGCGGCAACCACGGCAAGATCGCCCAGTGGCGCCGCCACCAGCAATACCGCAGGACCGCTGACCGCCGACCCGACCTCCTCGCAGCGTTCGACGCCGGCAATCTTCCCCGTGCCGACCGCACCGCGCTCGGGGACCTGGGGTACGACGTCGTCGACGGCCGCCTGAGGCTCCGCCCGGAGATGGACGGGAACGGCGCACCGGCGGACGGCTGACCGCCCGCGGAACTGCCGCCGCCGTCACACGGCTCCGGATTCGCCGGAATCCGCCGGATGTGGCAAAATTAGTCCTTGTGCCTGCTGGGTGCGCACCTGCCACAGGGGGAGCGCCACCAACAGCCCGGCACCCCGGTCCCGTCAATCAGTGACGGAGCCGGATCAGAAAATTTTCGGCAGTGATTTCCGGGCCTGTTCCCGGGCTTGGCCGCCGTGACCCAAAGTGGATGACCTGTGGCGTTCACCAGGAGTGGATCAATGCATATCCTCGATACCGTAGATGCAGCCTCGCTGCGCACCGATGTTCCCCAGTTCCGCGCGGGTGACACCCTCAAGGTTCACGTGAACATCATCGAAGGCAAGAACTCCCGTGTCCAGGTATTCCAGGGCTTCGTCCTGGGCCGCCAGGGCGACGGCATCCGCGAAACCTTCACTGTCCGCAAGGTATCCTTCGGTGTCGGCGTAGAGCGTACCTTCCCGGTACACTCCCCGATCATCGACAAGATCGAGGTCGTCACCAAGGGTGACGTCCGCCGCGCCAAGCTTTACTACATGCGTGCACTGCGCGGTAAGGCCGCGAAGATCAAGGAAAAGCGCGACTTCAGCACCGCCAAGTAAGTCCCCGGACTTCCACGGCGGGTCCAAAATTCGGATCCGGCCCGCGCCGGAGCCTTCCGCAAGAGCGCCACAGGATACGGATTATGGACCAGTCAAAACGCCAGCCCAGGAAACCGGGCTGGCGTTTTGCATTGCCGGCACTGGCGCTTGCCGTCCTGATCAGCGGACTTGTCCGCGCCCTCTGGCTGGACGTCTACTACATACCTTCCGCCTCCATGGAGCCGCTCTTCGGCGCGGGGGACAGGATCCTGGTTTCCCGCACCGACTTCCAGGCCGAGCCTGTCCGGCGCGGCGACGTCGTGGTCTTCGACGGCCGCGGGACGTTCGCTCCGCTCAACAGCGGCAACGGCCCGCTCCAGGACGCCGCCGCGGCGGCGGGCCACTGGCTTGGCATCACGGGCAGTGATACAACCTACATAAAGCGGGTTATCGGGATGCCCGGGGATCATGTGGTCTGCTGCGATGACCAGCAGCGGCTCACAGTGAACGGTCAGGTGCTTGGGGAACCATACCTCTATGGCGGAGACGTTGCGAGCAAGCAGAAGTTCAGCGTGATAGTTCCCGCCGGACGGTTATGGTTGCTTGGAGACCACCGTTCCATGTCCGCCGACTCCCGAAGCCTGCTGGGCGCGCCGGGCGGCGGCATGGTGCCCCTGGACCGGGTGATCGGCAGGCCGGTCCAGATCATCTGGCCACTCGACAGATTTGCGGCCGTGCCCCGGCCCGCAGAAAAAAGCACGACGACGAAGGACGGACAGTAGATGCCCGAGACCGACCCCCGGACTCCTGATCCGTTCAAGCACGACGCCGGACGCGACCCGGCTGCACGCGACAAAGCAGGGACTGCCACGGACGGGGAAACCGCTCTTCCGTCCGGCGCGCCTGCTGGTCCGTCGGCAGAAGACGGCTTGCCCGCCGGAGCCGGGAGCAGGGCTGCCGGTTCGCACGGCGCGCATTCGAAGGCCGGCCCCTCAAAGCCTGCCAAAGAAGGCAAAGCCCACGGTCCGGTGTACCTCTGGGTCAAAGAGGTCCTCACGGTGGTGGCCATCGCCGTAGTGCTGTCCTTCCTGATCAAGACCTTCCTGTTCCGTGCGTTCTACATCCCGTCGGAGTCCATGGTCAACACGCTCGATGTGAACGACCGCATCTTCGTCAACCTGCTCGTTCCTGAACCTTTTGCCCTTGAGCGCGGGGACGTTGTGGTGTTCAAGGACACCAAGGGGTGGCTGGTGCCTTCACCCGAGAAGGCTGACGGCCCCTTCACCTGGGTCCAGGACGGCCTCACCTTCGTCGGCCTGCTCCCGGACAACTCCGAGCAGCACCTGGTCAAGCGCGCCATCGGCCTGCCGGGAGACCACGTAGTGTGCTGTGACGCCGGCGGCAAACTCACCATCAACGGCCAGCCTGTCGACGAAACGTACATCAACCCGGCCGAGGTGCCGGACATCCGCAACTTCGATGTGGTCGTTCCGGCCGGCAAGATCTGGGTCATGGGCGACAACCGCAATCACTCGGCTGACTCCCGTGCGCACCAGGAGGTCAACGGCGGGTTCGTCGACATGCCGGATATTGAGGGCAAGGCGGCCGTTATCGCATGGCCCCTGAACAGGATCACAGGACTGGGCAACTATCCCGATGTGTTCCGGAACGTTCCCGCACCGGCTGGAAAATAATGTCCCTCGCACCAACCCTCGACTATGAGCACCGCTTTCTGAGTTCCGGTGCACGTTTGCTGGCCGGCATTGACGAGGTCGGCAGGGGAGCCATCGCGGGGCCGGTCACGGTCGGAATTGCCGTCGTGGACCTGAGCCGTCCCGTGCTCCTTGACGACGTCCGGGACAGCAAGCTCCTTAAGGAGTCCGACCGTGAACGGCTGGAGCCCCTGGTGCGCAGCTGGAGCGTCGCATCGGCGGTGGGGCATGCGTCGGCCGGCGAGATCGACGCCATGGGCATCATCGCGGCCCTGCGCACCGCCGGGACCCGGGCCTGGCTCCAGATCCTGGCCGGCGGCGTCACCCCGGACGTGGTGCTTCTCGACGGCAGCCACAATTGGCTATCGCCCGAGGCGCAGCCCTCCCTGTTCGACGACGCACCGGCCGGTCCGGGCTGTGACGCCCCGGTCCATACGCTTGTCAAAGCGGACATGCAGTGCCTGAGTGTGGCTGCCGCCAGCATCCTGGCCAAGGTGGAGCGGGACCGGCTCATGCGGTCGCTGCACGAGGAGTACCCTTCTTTCGGCTGGAACGAAAACAAGGGCTATGGGACGGCCATCCATAAAGAAGCCCTCAAAGCCGCCGGACCGACGCCCTACCACCGGGTCAGCTGGCAGATTCTCTAAGCCCGGTTCCCTGCCCCTGGCCGCGGGGCCGCGCGGAATAGTGCAAGATGGAACCATGAGTGCCGAGGATCTTGAGAACTATGAAACCGACATGGAGCTGCAGCTCTACCGCGAATACCGTGACGTCGTCGGGCTGTTCAGCTACGTAGTCGAGACCGAACGGCGTTTCTACCTCGCCAACCACGTGGACCTTCAGGCGCGAAGCGCCGACGGCGAAGTCTATTTCGACCTCACCCTCCAGGACGCCTGGGTGTGGGACGTCTACCGCTCGGCCCGGTTCGTCAAGAGCGTCCGGGTGATCACGTTCAAGGACGTCAACGTGGAAGAGCTGCCCCGCAATGAGGAACTGGCCCTTCCCAAGGACGTTGATCTCGGCAACTGACGCGGCGGGCTGGCCCGGGCACCTGAGCTGCACACCTGAGCCGGCCACCCGACCACCGGATCAGCGGCCTGCACTACCTGTTTTTTGTCCGGGGTCTGGTATCCCTGCCGTCCTTGGCGGGAGACTACTGTAAGGGATTGATTCGTAGTTCTGTTCCGACGGCCACCGCGATGCGGAGGAGTCCCGCGTCGTGCAGACAAATACCGGCGGTGCTTGAGTCGAGCGCCGCGGACTCGTACTGGCACTGCCTACCCGGCTGAAATCAGAGAAGATCTCACCATGAAAATACTCTGCTGGTTCTTAGGGCACATCTGGAGCAGCCATGCCGGCTTCTACGATGAGCGGCCGCACCAGTCTGCCCATTGCATGCGCTGCGGAACCCGCGCCTAGCGCGTTCCGCCCGGGTCCGGCCGGCTTCGGCCCAGTGCCGCTCCAGGCACTGAAGTGCCTGACCTGATTCGTCTGCAGTGAACCGCGCGCGGTGGCCGCAAGGCCATTGCCAACCCCTCCTCCACAGCACCTGATTGCCAAGGTTTCCCACATAGCGGCTTCCGCCGGTATGCGTGCCTCCGCCCCTCCCGCAGGCTGGTGGCGGAGGTAACTATGAGAGCCAAAGACTTGCTTGGCCGGCGCGGTGAAGAACTCGCTGCCGGATATCTGGAATCAGAGGGCATGCGGATCGTCGACCGCAACTGGCGCTGTTCCGAGGGCGAAATCGACATCGTGGCACTGGACGGCGACGCGCTCGTCATCGCCGAAGTGAAAACACGCACATCCCTGGCCTACGGGCATCCTTTCGAAGCCGTGGGGATTGCCAAACTGGCCCGGCTGCACCGGCTCGCTTCGGCATGGTGCCGCGACCACGAACTCCGGATGCCCTTCCGCCGCGTAGACGTTATCGCCGTCCTTGATGACGGCGTCGGCCAACCGCGCGTCGAACACCTCAAAGGGGTGGGGTAGATGGCGCTGGGCAGGACGTATTCCGTGGCGCTTGTGGGCCTCAACGGGTACATCGTGGAAGTCGAAGCTGACATTGGCCAGACCCTGCCTGCCTTCGTCATTCTTGGCTTGCCGGACGCCTCGCTGAACGAGGCAAAGGAACGGATCCGGTCCGCCGCGCAGAACTCGGGCATCCCGTTGAGCCGGCGCAAGATCACCGCCAACCTGATACCCGCGTCGCTGCCAAAACGGGGCTCCGGTTTCGACCTGGCCATCACCATGGCCGTCCTCCGCGCCGCAAATGACATCCACTCAACAGAACGGACAGTGTTTATCGCTGAACTGGGCCTTGACGGCAGGCTCAGGCCGGTCCGCGGCATCCTGCCGGCCGTGATGGCAGCCGTGCAGGCAGGGTATCCGGATGTGGTGGTGGCGCAGGCGAACGCGGCGGAGGCTGAGCTCGTGCCCGGCGCCCGGGTCCGCGGCTACAGGACGCTGGCCCGTTTGGCATGTGACTTCGGGGCTGATCCGCTTGAGCTTGCACTGGACTTTGAGCCCGAGGACGAAGAGTCCTCCTGTGACGCCGCCACCGGAGACCTCGCGGCACCTGATATGTGCGATGTCTCGGGCCAGGGGGACGCCAGGAGGGCATTGGAAGTTGCGGCCGCGGGTGCCCACCATCTACTCCTGTCCGGTCCGCCCGGGGCCGGGAAGACCATGCTCGCCGAGCGCCTCCCTGGCCTGCTGCCGGATCTGGCTGACACCGAGGCCATGGAGGTGACTGCCATCCACTCCTTATGTGCACTGCCGTCCGCCTCAGTGCAACTCCTGCGTCGGCCGCCGTTTGAAAATCCGCACCATAGCGCCACGGCCGCCGCCATCATCGGCGGCGGATCAGGGTTGCCGCGGCCGGGCGCCGCCTCAAGGGCCCACCGTGGCGTGCTGTTCCTTGACGAAGCTCCGGAATACGAACGGCGGGTCCTTGATGCGCTCAGGCAACCATTGGAGAGTGGCGAACTGGTGATACATCGCTCTGCCGGCACCGCTGCCTATCCGGCACGATTCCAACTCGTGCTGGCTGCCAACCCCTGCCCCTGCGGAAAGGCGTCGGGGAAGGGGCTCGACTGCACCTGCACTCCGATGATGCGCCGCCGGTACCTGGCCCGGATGTCCGGACCCCTGCTGGACCGGGTGGACATCCAATTGCAGGTGGAACGGGTGTCGCTTGCCGATTTCGGGCGGACAGGAGCGGAAGAAGACACCCCCACGGTCGCCGCACGGGTCCGGGATGCCCGGATACGGCAGCTGGAGCGACTCCGCCCCCTGGGACTGGAAACCAACTCCCAGGTGCCCGGCCGTGTCCTTCGCGGGGCACTGCGCCTCGCGCCGCCCACCACGCGGATCCTGGACCACTCCCTGGAACGCGGCGTGCTTACTGCCCGCGGATACGACCGCGTGCTGCGCCTAGCGTGGACGTTGGCGGACCTGGCGCGCCGTGACACCCCGGACCTCGACGATATCGGGCAGGCGCTGGGACTCCGGCAAGCGGCCTCGGCTGCGGCCTGAAAGGAAAACGATGATTGACCATGAACGCATAGCCCGGGCTGCCCTGTCCCGTCTTATGGAGCCGCAGGACGCCGTCGGCCTGGCTCTCGTGAGGGTTGCCGGGGCAGTGGACGCCCTCCGGATCGCCACCGGACAACTGGTCCCGGGTCCCCGGCTGGAACAGGATGTCACGGCCTTGCTGGCGGAGAACGGCACGGCGAGCTGGCCTGGAATGAGCGCGTCGCTGAAGCGCTGGGCCCCGCGGATCCCGGACCTCGCTCCGGAGCGGGATCTCGCCACCATGCACCGGCTGGGCGGCCGCATGATCATGCCGTCCGATCCACTATGGCCCGCGCAGTTGGCTGACCTTGACCTTCATGAACCCATCTGCCTCTGGTGGCGCGGAATGGAACAACCCCTGCCGGCTGCGGCGAAGTCCATTGCCCTGGTGGGTTCCCGCGACAGCACAAGCTATGGCGCTGCCGTAACCGGCGACCTCGCCTATGCGTTGGCCCAGCGGGGATTCACCGTCGTCTCGGGCGGGGCTTACGGGATCGACGCGCACGCCCACCGGGCTGCCCTGGCCGGCGCCGGTGGCACCATGCCCACCATCGCCGTCATGGCCGGGGGAGTGGACCGCTTCTATCCGTCCGGCAACGAAGACCTGCTCAGGACCGTCTCGAACCAGGGCGCCGTCCTGGCTGAGGTGCCGCCCGGTTCAGCCCCTACCCGCTACCGGTTCCTGCAGCGGAACCGCCTCATCGCAGCGTTGTCCTCGGTCACGGTGGTGGTCGAGGCCCGGTGGCGCTCCGGTGCCTTGAACACGGCCCATCATGCTGAAACCCTCGGCAGGGCCGTCGGTGCCGTTCCCGGGTCCGTGCACAGCGCCAATTCCGCCGGGTGCCACCGGCTGATTCGCGAAGGGGGAGCCGTGTGCGTTACAGACGCCGGGGAAATCGCGGAGCTTGCCTCACCCAGCGGCGAATCGTTGGCCGAACCGGCTTCGGAACAGCGCGCTGACTATGATGGCCTCACGTTGGAGGACCTCATCCTGCTCGATGCGCTGCCGCTGCGATCCACCAGTTCAGTCGAAAAGCTGACGTCCGTGGCGGGACTGAGCGCTGATGCGGTCCGGGCGGGTCTTGGCAGGCTGGGGTTGCTGGGGCTCGCCGAATCCGAACGTGGCGGCTGGAAACGGTCCCGGAAGGCGGGCTGAACGCCGGCTGCCTGCGTTGTGGCCTGCAGGTTCCCTCCCGCCCCCTGCGCCACCGGGTGCGGGGTTCAACGAACCGGACCCCCTTGCTGCGTGGTTCCTTGATTGGCGCCCGAACAATGGGAAAGTTGGAGCGTGGATACTCCTGACCTCCCGCCGGCCCTGGCCGATGCCGCCCACGGCTTCCGCCGTTACCTCGAAGGTGAACGTGCCAGGTCGCCCCACACCGTGCGCGCTTACCTGTCCGACGTCCAGAGCCTGCTTACCAGGGCGGCGGCTGACGGCGCCACCGACCTCGACGGGATCGAACTGTCCACGTTGCGGAGCTGGCTCGGCGCGCAGAGCGAGGCGGGCATGTCCCGGTCCACGCTGGCCCGGCGGGCAGCGACCGCCAGGTCCTTCACCGCCTGGGCTGTGCGGGAGGAGCTCCTTGGAGCGGATCCGGCGCTGCGTTTGAAGGCGCCCAAGCGTGAAAGGACCTTGCCGGGCGTCCTGCACCAGCAACAGGTCGTGCGCGTCGTGGACCGGCTGAAGGCGGCGACTCAAGGCGGCGGCCCCCTCGCCCTCCGGGACCGCGCCATGGTGGAGTTGCTTTACGCCACCGGTGTCCGGGTCGGGGAGCTGGCAGGCATGGACGTGGACGACCTCGATCCTGACCGGCGAACACTCAGGGTAGTCGGCAAGGGCAACAAGGAGCGCACGGTTCCATACGGGCTGCCGGCAGCGGTCGCCGTCGACGACTGGCTGCGCCGCGGACGCCCTGCGTTGGCAGTGGACGGGAGCGGTCCGGCACTCTTCCTCGGGGCCAGGGGCCGGAGGGTGGACCAGCGGCAGGTCCGCACGGTGGTGAAAGACGTGCTGGACGCGCTGGGAGACACCGCTGCCACCGGACCCCACGCCCTCCGGCACTCCGCCGCCACCCATTTGCTGGACGGCGGAGCCGACCTCAGGGCCGTGCAGGAAATCCTGGGCCACAGCAGCCTGGCGACCACACAGATTTACACCCACGTCTCGGTGGACCGGTTGCGGCAAAGCTACCAGCAGGCACATCCGCGCGCCTGATCGTTTCCAGCAGCCTCCGCCCGCCCCTTCGTGGCGCTCGGCATGGCCAGCCGGCCTGACGGCAGGATTTCTTGGTGGCCCACGGCGCGCCGAATTGCACTGGCGTAATTAGGCGGGGTACGGCACAATAAGAGTCACGCCCGGCAACTTTCAAGTCAGGCTTGAAGCTCGCCCTCAAGCAGTTTCAAGCGTCGCCGGGCACTAATTTCATAGCCTTGCAGGGACCACCGGCAGCACGCGGACCCGGCGCGGCAGACACACATCCAGGCAGAGGTCGTTGGGGAAGACGTACCTACAGCTATGGAGGATGGAATGTCTGTTGCAATGACCCGCGGTGTCTTGTTCGTTCACTCGGCCCCGACCGCCCTGTGCCCCCACGTTGAGTGGGCCATCGGGTCAGTCGTGGACAAGCGGACGGACCTTGAGTGGACTGCTCAGCCTGCTGCGCCCGGAATGTTCCGTTCGGAACTTTCCTGGACCGGCAGCCCGGGCACCGGTGCACTTCTGGCGTCCGCCCTGCGTGGCTGGGCGCACCTGCGGTATGAGGTCACCGAAGAGCCGAGCCAGGGCGTGGACGGCGGCCGGTGGTCGCACACGCCGGAACTGGGCATTTTCCATGCCGTCACCGATGTGCATGGGAACATCATGGTCTCTGAGGACCGCATCCGCTATGCCTACGAGTCCGGCGCCGGCGACCCGTCCGCCGTCTACCATGAGTTGTCCCTTGCCCTCGGCGAGGCCTGGGACGAAGAGCTGGAGCCGTTCCGGCACGCTGCCGAGGGAGCGCCCGTACGCTGGCTGCACCAGGTGGGCTGACAGGCCTCCGTAAGCGGGCCCTAAGAACCGGGCCGCTTAGCAATATCCTCCATAACGCATGAGGCCCCTGCCTGACGGCAGGGGCCTCATGCTGTGCAATCGCGGACGCTAGATGCTGCGGACTGCAATGACGGCGTTGTGGCCGCCGAAGCCGAACGAGTTGCTCAGCGCCACGATATTGCCCGACGGCAGGTCGCGGGCCGTCTTCGTGACGACGTCCAGAGGAATCTCCGGATCCTGGTTTTCCAGGTTGATGGTCACCGGAGCCTTGCGGTCGTACACGGCGAGAACCGTCAGCACGGCCTCCACGGCGCCCGAAGCACCCAGCAGGTGGCCCATCTGGGACTTCGTCGCCGAGACCGCTACGTTGTCCACGTGCGTTCCCAGGGCGGCGCGAAGGGCTGTGTATTCGGGCTTGTCACCAACCGGTGTGGACGTCGCGTGCGCGTTGACGTGCACCACTTCTTCCGCCTGGATACGGCCGTCGAACATGGCCGCCTTCAGGGCACGGGTAGCGCCCAGGCCCTGGGGGTCCGGTGCGGTGATGTGGTAGGCGTCTGCCGTCACGGATGTTCCGGCGAGTTCGCCGTAGATCCGGGCTCCACGGGCCAGCGCGTGTTCTTCTGCCTCGATGACCAGGGCGCCGGCGCCTTCGCCCATGACGAAGCCGTCGCGGCCCGTATCGTAGGGGCGGGAGGCGTGCTCGGGATCGTCATTGCGGCGGGAGAGCGCCTGCATTGAGGCAAACGCTGCGATGGGCATCGGGTGGATCGCCGCTTCGGCGCCACCGCAGACTACGACGTCGGCCTTGCCGGAACGGATCAGGTCCAGTCCGAGGTGCAGGGCCTCAGTTCCGGAGGCACAGGCGGAAACCGGGGTGTGGGCACCGGCGCGGGCGCCAAGGTCCAGGCTTACTGCTGCGGCCACGCCGTTGGGCATCAGCATGGGGACGGTCATGGGCAGGACGCGACGCGGGCCCTTTTCGCGCAGGGTGTCCCAGGCGTCCAGCAGGGTCCAAACGCCGCCGATGCCCGTTGCGAAGGCCACAGCCAGGCGGTCGTGGTCGACTTCCGTGATGCCGGAGTCAGCCCAGGCTTCGCGTGCGGCGACGACGCCGAACTGCGTGGACGGGTCCATCCGCTTTGCTTCCACGCGGCTCAGGACATCCAGGGCGGGGGTGGAGGCGCGGGCTGCGAAGTGAACGGGCAGTTCATATTTCGCTACCCAGTCGTCCTCGAGCGTGCGCGCGCCGGAGACGCCCTTCAGCGCGTTATTCCACATTGTGGGGACATCGCCGCCAATGGGCGTGGTGGCACCCAGACCGGTAATGACTACTTTGCGTGCCATGGGATCACTCTCTATCGGTGCGCATGCCGTGTCCGGGGAGATGCCTGGCCGGGGATGCGTGGGGAAAACTTGAGGTCATTCAGCGGCGCCCGGTCCGGAAGGCTTGGTCAGCATCCCGGACCGGTCACCAGTGCAGGCCGTTGCCGGCAGGAGCCAGGACTAGGCCTGTGCGTTCGCGATGAAGCTGACGGCGTCACCGACGGTCTTAAGGTTCTTGACCTCTTCGTCCGGGATGCGTACGCCGAACTTTTCTTCAGCGTTGACCACGATGGTCATCATGGAGATGGAGTCGATGTCCAGGTCCTCGGTGAAGGACTTGTCCAGCTCGACTGCTTCGGTGGCGAGGCCGGTCTCTTCGTTGACGATTTCAGCCAGGCCGGCCAGGATCTCTTCGTTGCTAGCCATTGATGGCTCCTTTTCTTGTTGTTGCCGGCAGGTGCTGCCGGAAATGATTCAAGCCGCGGTTACGGCTTGGTTCGCGAATCCGTACTGTTCAGGACGTATTCAGTTGTGGGTAAGGGTTCGGCTACGGGAGCACGATCACCTGGGCACCGAACACCAGGCCTGCGCCGAATCCGATCTGCAGGGCGAGTCCGCCGCTGAGTTCGGGATTTTCCTGCAGCAGGCGGTGGGTGGCCAGCGGAATTGAGGCTGCCGAGGTGTTTCCGGCTTCAGCAATGTCCCGGGCCACCTTGACGGTCTCGGGAAGCTTGAGCTTCTTGACCATCTCGTCGATGATGCGCATGTTGGCCTGGTGGGGGATGAACGCGGCAAGGTCATCCGCGGTGATGCCGGCGGCGTCAAGAGCCTGCTGGGCCACCTTGGCCATCTCCCAGACAGCCCAGCGGAATACGGTCTGGCCGTCCTGGCGCAGGGTGGGCCAGATTGCGGCGTCGGTTACCTCGGCCTCCTCAGCGCTCAGCGCGCCGGACTTGTTCGCGGCAAGAGCCAGTTCGCGAACATCGAGGAGCGAGTGTGTCATGCCGATGGCATCCCACTTGCTGCCATCCGAACCCCAGACCGACGGGCCGATGCCGGGCGTGTCAGAGGGGCCGATCACCACGGCGCCGGCGCCGTCGCCCAGCAGGAAGGAAATGGTGCGTTCGGTGTTGTCGATGACGTCGGACAGCTTTTCGGCGCCCACCACCAGCACATACTCAGCCGCTCCGGAACGGACCAGGGCGTCCGCCTGGGCGATGCCGTAGCAATAGCCGGCACACGCAGCGGAGATGTCGAATGCGGGGGCGGGCGTGGCCCCGATACGGTCTGCCAGGCTCGCAGCAGCGGACGGCGTCGCGTATGGGTGGGTGACAGTGGAGACGATGACGGCGCCCAGCTGGTTGGCCTCGATGCCGGCTTTCGCCAGTGCTTCACGGGCCGCGCCTTCGGCCATGTCAATGACACTGACGTCCGCGGGTGCGCGGTGACGTGTCACGATGCCGGTGCGCTGACGGATCCATTCATCGGAGGAATCGATCCACTGGCATACATCTTCGTTCGTGACAATGACGCTGGGGCGGTACGCGCCGAGTCCGAGGATGCGGGTGTGTTCCCGCAGCGGTGCCTGCTTGAGTGCGGGAGCGCTCATGCCTGTCCCTCCAGTTCTGCGAATAGTGCAAGGGCTGCGGAGAGGTCGTCGGGGGTCTTGACGGCGACCGTCTTCACCCCGGGCATTCCCCGCTTGGCGAGTCCGGCCAGGGTTCCGGCCGGCGCAAGTTCAATGACTCCGGTGACGCCGCGTTGCACCAGCGTGTCCATGCAGAGGTCCCAGCGGACGGGGCGGGAAACCTGGGCGATGAGGCTGCTGACTGCTGCGTCGCCGTCGGTCACTTCCTTGCCGTCAAAGTTGGACAGGAGCGGCACCTGCGGGTTCCGGGGCTTGAGCGACGGCCTCAGCGCCTCCAGGGCGGAAACGGCCGGGGACATGTGCGAGGTGTGGAAGGCTCCGGCCACCTTCAGCGGGATCACGCGGGCCTTCGCCGGGGGGTTCTCCGCCAGGGCCTTGAGCTGCTCGAACGTTCCTGCGGCGACGGTCTGGCCGGCACCGTTGACGTTGGCAGGCGTTGCGCCGGAGGCCTCAATGGCTGCCAGGACCTCTGCCGGGTCCCCGCCAACCACGGCGCTCATGCCTGTGGGCGTGACGGCGGCTGCGGCAGCCATGCTGTTGGCGCGCTCCCGCACGAAGGTCATGGCCTCGTTCTCGGTGAGGACGCCCGCAAGCGCCGCTGCCGTGATCTCGCCGACAGAATGTCCGGCGAGGATGACGGGAAGGGTGCTGAGTTCGACGTCGAACAGCGACTTCGCGGCGACCAGGCCGGCCGCCACGATCAGCGGCTGTGCCACCGCCGTGTCCTTGATGGTTTCCTCATCCGACGTGGTGCCGTGTGCGGTGAGGTCGATGCCTGCTATTTCACTGAGGGAGGCCAAATGGCCTGCGACGGGAGGCAGTTCCAGCCAAGGGGCCAGAAAACCGGGGGTCTGGGAGCCCTGTCCAGGGCAGACGATTGCAAGCACGTATCCAGCTTTCCAAATTACTGCGTGATTCTCGGTGTATTCATGCACCAAGCTCACTGGGTCAGTTTGTAGGAAGTCTACAACGGTTCAGCTGCCGTTCCGGGACGGCTGGCGTTCCGCAGGCGCCTTGGGCGGCACGGAAAGCCGACCCACCACGAGTGCCGCCTGGAGCACGAACGCCTCCCGGGGAAGGAGCGGATCCCAGCCGGTGACGTCACAAACGCGCTTGAGCCGGTAGCGGACGGTGTTGGCGTGCACAAAGAGTTCACGGGCCGTGGCTTCCAGGGAGTGGCCCAGTTCCAGGTATGTGCCCAGGGTCTCCACCAGCCCGTTGGACGCGGCGATCAGTGGCCGGTAGATGTTCTTGATGAGCGACCGGCGCGCGGCATCATCCCCGGAAATGACCCGCTCCGGCAGCAGGTCGTCAGCGGCCACCGGGCGCGGGGCCGAGGGCCAGGCGCGTGCAGCCGTCAGCCCCGCGAAGGCCGACTGGGCCGAACTGCTGGCTTCCAGTAGCGAACCCGCTTCCGGTCCGTAGACAACCGGGCCGGGGGCAAAGAGTTCGCTGAGTTTCAGGTAGGCGCTCTCCCGGTCCTGGACGCCTCCGAGGATGAGGATGAGACGATCGCCCTGGATCCCCACCAAGGCGTCTTCGGCGAACCGTCCGGCCGTCCGGCGCAGCTCGCTGACGTAACTGGCGCTGGGTTCCGACGGCGAATTGCCCACCATCACGGTAAAACGCTCCTGCGCTTTCCAGCCGAGGGCGGCGATGCGGGAGCGCAAGGCATCGGTGTTCTCGCCGCGCAGGATCGCGTCCACAATCAGGGCCTCCAGCCGGGTGTCCCAGGAACCCCGGGACTCGGCGGCCCGGGCGTAGACATCGGCGGCGGCAAAGGCGACTTCCCGCGAATAGCGGAGCACGGCTTCACGGAGTGCGGGCTGGTCCGCCTCCGGCGCGATCACGGGCACCTGGTCCTCCACCACCTCCACCACGATCCTGATCAGCTGGAGGGCCTTCTGCAGGCTGATGGAGCGGGTCAGTTCAGTGGGGGCGGTCCCGAAGACGTCGGTGAGGA
Organism: Arthrobacter sp. SPG23; assembly: GCF_000876655.1. Taxonomy (GTDB): domain Bacteria; phylum Actinomycetota; class Actinomycetes; order Actinomycetales; family Micrococcaceae; genus Arthrobacter. The sequence continues at coordinate 2,495 of NZ_JYCN01000019.1, read as the reverse complement.
TCCACGACGGCGAGCTGGGCCGCTCGTACCAGGTCACAAAAGCGGCGATGCCGTTCTGGGCCACCATCCCGAGGGCGGACCGCTCATCGGAACTGAGCCGGCTGTACCAGGGCAGCGATTTTTCCAGCTCGCGCATGGTGGTGGTGGACAGCTGCCCCACGCTCGCCCGGAGTTTCTTCAGCGTCTGGGCTTTTTCCGGCGTCAGGGCGCGCGAGGCCGGCTTGCGCTTTGCGGTGGTGGGGATTGGCTCTGCCATGCATCGAGCATACGGTGCGCGCAGGCCAAGCTCCATTTGTGCAAAGGCTACAACTCGATTTGCGCTGCGTCACAGCGCCGGCCAGGTCCGCGCAACGCAGGGCAGGAACGACGACGGCGGCCCCCACCTTGGGTGGGGACCGCCGTCGTCAATTTCCCTGGCTAGGGGTGGAACGTCAGGATTCGCCCCCGGCGTTTCCGGTGGACCCTGCGTTCACGTTGTGAAGGCGGTACTTCTCAATCGCCTGGGCCGGAGCCTGGGCGTCCACTTCGCTGCGGCGTGCGAGCATCTCCAGCGAACGGACCACGATGGAGTGGATGTCGTTCTTGAAGAAGCGGCGTGCCGCTGCGCGGGTGTCGGAGAAGCCGAAGCCGTCCGCGCCGAGCGAGGCGAACTCGTTCGGCAGGAACTGGCGGATCTGGTCCGGGACAGCCTTCATGTAGTCAGTGACAGCCACGATGGGTCCGGTGGCCCCTTCGAGCTGGGCCGTGACGAACGGTACGCGCGCCGGCTGGCCGGGGTTGAGGAATGCCTCTTCCTCGGCTGCCATGGCGTCGCGGCGGAGTTCGTTCCAGGACGTGACGGACCAGACGTCCGCGGAGACACCCCAGTCCTCGGCCAGGATCCGCTGGGCTTCCAGAGCCCACGGCACCGAAACGCCCGACGCCAGGATCTGCGTGCGGGGGCCGTCAATCTTGGCCGGTGCCAGCAGGTAGATGCCCTTGACCACGCCTTCAACGTCCAGCTCTTCCGGCTCGGCCGGCTGGGTGATGGGTTCGTTGTAGACGGTGATGTAGTACATCAGGTTCCGGTCAGTGGAGGCTGGCCCGTACATCCGCTCGATGCCGTCGCGGATGATGTGGCCCATTTCGTAGCCGTAGGCGGGGTCGTAGGTGACGACGGCCGGGTTGGTGGCGGCGAGGATGGGGGAGTGGCCGTCAGCGTGCTGCAGGCCTTCGCCGGTCAGGGTGGTGCGTCCGGCGGTGGCGCCGATGATGAAGCCGCGGGTCATTTGGTCCGCGGCGGCCCAGAAGGCGTCGCCGGTGCGTTGGAAGCCGAACATGGAGTAGAAGACGTAGACCGGGATCAGCGGGACGCCGTGGGTTGCGTAGGCGGTGCCGGCGGCGGTGAACGCTGCGACGGCGCCGGCTTCGTTGATGCCGGGGTGGATCAGTTGGCCCTGGGCGGATTCCTTGTAGGCCAGGACCAGGTCCCGGTCCACGGAGAGGTAGTTCTGTCCCTTGGGGTTGTAGATCTTGGCCGTCGGGAAGAATGCGTCCATACCGAACGTGCGTGCCTCATCGGGGATGATCGGCGCGATGTGCTTGCCGAACTCCTTGTCCCGCATGAGGTCCTTGAGCAGGCGGACGAATGCCATGGTGGTGGCTGCCTGCTGCTTGCCCGAACCTCGCTTGGCCACCTCGTAGGACTTCGCGTCCGGAAGCGTGATGGCGGCATGCTTGCTGCGGCGCTCCGGAACGGAACCGCCCAGAGCGGCACGGCGCTCCATCATGTACGCGATTTCCGGTGCATCGTTGCCGGGGTGGAAGTACGGCGGCTGGTAGGGGTCGCCCTCGAGCTGCTCATCCGTGATGGGGATGCGCAGGTGGTCCCTGAACGACTTGAGGTCGTCGAGGGTGAGTTTTTTCATCTGGTGGGTGGCGTTGCGGCCTTCGAAGTGCGGGCCGAGGCCGTAGCCCTTGACCGTTTTGGCCAGGATGACGGTGGGTTTGCCCTTGAATTCGGTGGCTGCCTTGTACGCGGCGTAGACCTTGCGGTAGTCGTGGCCGCCGCGTTTGAGGTTCCAGATCTGGTCATCGCTCAGGTCCGCGACCATGTCCTTGGTCTGCGGGGTCTTCCCGAAGAAGTGTTCACGGACGAACCCGCCGGATTCGGCCTTGTAGGTCTGGTAGTCCCCGTCCGGGGTTTCGTTCATGATCTTCACCAGCGACCCGTCGGCGTCCTTGGCCAGGAGGGCATCCCATTCCCGGCCCCAGACGACCTTGATGACGTTCCAGCCCGCGCCGCGGAAGAACGCTTCGAGTTCCTGCATGATCTTGCCGTTGCCGCGCACCGGCCCGTCCAGGCGCTGGAGGTTGCAGTTGATCACGAAGTTCAGGTTGTCCAGGTTCTCGTTCGCGGCGAGCTGGAGCAGGCCGCGGGACTCGGGCTCGTCCATTTCCCCGTCGCCCAGGAACGCCCAGACCTGCTGGTCGGAGGTGTCTTTCAGGCCGCGGTT
>NZ_JYCN01000018.1 GCF_000876655.1 Arthrobacter sp. SPG23 | reverse complement strand
CCGGGGTTTCGTTCATGATCTTCACCAGCGACCCGTCGGCGTCCTTGGCCAGGACGGGCATCCCATTCCCGGCCCCAGACGACCTTGATGACGTTCCAGCCCGCGCCGCGGAAGAACGCTTCGAGTTCCTGCATGATCTTGCCGTTGCCGCGCACCGGCCCGTCCAGGCGCTGGAGGTTGCAGTTGATCACGAAGTTCAGGTTGTCCAGGTTCTCGTTCGCGGCGAGCTGGAGCAGGCCGCGGGACTCGGGCTCGTCCATTTCCCCGTCGCCCAGGAACGCCCAGACCTGCTGGTCGGAGGTGTCTTTCAGGCCGCGGTTGTGCAGGTAGCGGTTGGACTGGGCCTGGTAGATCGCGTTCATCGGCCCGATGCCCATGGACACGGTGGGGAATTCCCAGAAGTTCGGCATCAGCCGCGGGTGCGGGTAGGAGGACAGGGCGTGGCCGGCCTTGGATTTTTCCTGCCGGAACCCGTCCAGGTCCTCCTCGGTCAGCCGTCCTTCCATGAACGCCCTCGCGTACATGCCGGGGGAGGCATGGCCCTGGAAGAAGACCTGGTCCCCGCCGCCGGGGTGGTCCTTGCCGCGGAAGAAGTGGTTGAACCCGACCTCGTACAGGGTCGCGGCACCGGCGTAGGTGGAGATGTGCCCGCCCACCCCGATGTTCGGGCGCTGGGAGCGGTGCACCATCACCGCGGCGTTCCAGCGCATGTAGGCCCGGTAGCGGCGTTCGTATTCCTCGTTGCCGGGGAACTCCGCTTCCTGGTCCACCGGGATGGTGTTCACATAGTCCGTGGTGGTGACCATCGGGACCCCGACGCTCTGGGCGCCGGCACGCTGCAGGAGACTGCGCATGATGTACTGGGCACGCTCGGTGCCCTGTTCCCTGATCAGCGTATCCAGGGACTCAATCCATTCGGCGGTCTCTTCCGGATCACGATCAGGCAGCTGGTTAGTCAACCCGCTGAGGATATGGGAGGTATCTTCTCCTGCAGCCACGTCCAACCTCTCTTTGCGCGCATGCATCGGCGCCCTCAGGTCCGGCAGGGTAACTGCCTGGCGTGAACGCGACGTGTGCGACGTATCGGTTACATCAGCCCGGTCATGTGCGCCGGGCAGGGTCCTATCACGTCTATGACCGCTTAAATCCGGGGCGATCGCCCCGCCGGCATAGTCGTCATCAGCCACTCTAGCTGTGAGAGCTATCCGATGCGTAGCCGCCGCCTGACGTGCCTGTCGTATTTGACGTCATACTGGTTGTGTGACGGAAAGCCGCCTGCGCGGTCCGTCCTCAGGCCCTGATGTGACGCAGAATAAGTGGGATCGCGGGGGCAACAGCTTGAAGAGCAGGCACAAAGGGTGTTGGCTTGTAGTAATGGAAATCACTAGATTTATGCAGATGACTAAGCATTGGAGGAACACGTGAGCGAGGCCGACGCCGCCACTTCGGTAAATGTGGCGGAAAAATTGGGTTTCAAAAACGGGGATCTGATTCAGGAGTTCGGTTACGACGACGACGTCGACTTCGACTTACGTGACGATATTGAGGACCTGACCGGGTCCGAACTCCTGGATGAAGACGACCATGACGTTGTGGATGCCGTCATTTTCTGGTGGCGGGACGGCGACGGGGACCTGATCGACACCCTCATGGATTCCCTAACCACTTTGAGTGAGAACGGTGTGGTCTGGGTACTCACTCCGAAATCGGGGCGGCACGGCTACGTGTCGCCGGCGGAGATCCAGGAAGCCGCACCCACGGCAGGGCTCCACCTGACCACATCTGCAGGCGTTTCCAAGGACTGGAGCGCCACGCGCCTGGTCACCAGGAAGAACAAGTGACGGTCCAGCAACTGCAAGCGGCAGAAAAGGCCGGTGCGACCGCCGCCGTTCCGGAGGTCGGAGAGCTGGCCCCGGATTTTGAACTGGTCAATCAATACGGCGAACCTGTCCGTCTGTCGGATCTGCGGGGACGCAACGTCGTCGTCGTTTTCTATCCCTTCGCCTTTTCGGGAATCTGCACGGGCGAACTGTGTGAAATCCGGGACAATCTTTCGCTGTTCGAGGACGCGAACGCCACCGTCCTGGCCCTCTCCGTGGACAGTAAGTTCACCCTGCGGGCCTACGGTGAAAAGGAAGGCTACGGATTTGATCTATTGGCCGACTTCTGGCCCCACGGCGGAGTTGCCTCGCAATACGGCGTCTTCGACCCCAATAGCGGCATGGCCCAAAGGGGAACATTCATCATCGATGCGGACGGCATCGTCCGGTACGTCGTGGTGAATCCGCGTGGCCAGGCCCGCGACCTGGCCGGTTACCGCGCCGCACTGTCGGAGCTTGGCGGGAACTGACTCCATGAGGCAGCGGCACCCCGGACTCGGCATGACTGGATACGCCAGTTTGCCGCCGGTGGGTGCCGCCACTCCTGCGCCTGACGAGCTTGGGGCCCTCCGGGGCATCAGGGACGCCATCGCAGGAACGCGCTTCGCTCTGCTCACCGGAGCCGGGCTCAGTACAGACTCCGGCATACCGGATTACCGGGGGCCCGGTGCTGCCCCCAGGGCACCCATGACATATCAGGAGTTCATCGGCCACGCCGGCAACCGACAGAGGTACTGGGCGCGCAACCATATCGGCTGGTCGCATCTCCGGCGGGCAGACCCGAATGACGGCCACGCCGCGGCGGCCCGGCTTGAGCGGCGCGGTCTGTTGACCGGCCTCATCACCCAGAACGTTGACCGGCTCCACGAGGACGCCGGCAGTGTCAACGTGGTGGACCTCCATGGCCGGTTCGACCGGGTGGCCTGCCTTTCCTGCGCGCGGCGCTACAGCCGGACCCTGCTGGCAGGGGTGCTGGAGGAACTGAACCCGGGATTCCTGGAACAGGCCCTGGCGGACGGCGTGGTGGAGATGGCGCCAGACGCCGACGCCACGGTGGAGGACTCGGCCCTCATCCGCAGTTTCGTCGTGGCGCACTGCCCGGCCTGCGGAGGAACCCTCAAGCCCGACTTCGTCTACTTCGGCGAAAACGTCCCTAAGGACCGGGTGGAACGCTCCTACGCCATGGTCGATGAAGCCGGTGCCCTTGTTGTTGCCGGATCCTCACTGACGGTCATGAGCGGCCTTCGCTTCGTCCGGCATGCCGCAAAGCAGCAGAAGCCGGTGGTCATCATCAATCGGGGAGCGACGCGCGGCGACGACCTTGCCACCATCAAGCTGGAAGCCGGGGTCAGCGAATCCCTCACCTGGCTGGCGGCCGAGCTTCCCGATCTGTGACATGCGCCTCACTCGCCCGTTGAGGGGCCGGCCGATTGGCTTTCCGCGGCTTTCATCCGGTACAGTTGCTGTTCGTTGGTTGAAGCGCTGAGGCGCGGAAATCATCGTTTGGGTCTTTAGCTCAGCTGGTAGAGCGCCACGTTTACACCGTGGATGTCATCGGTTCGATCCCGGTAGGACCCACCAGCAAAACCCCGTCACTGACGGCCACTACGGCCGCATGGCGGGGTTTTTTGTGGTTGGCGCCAAGGATCAAATGTCGGACCCCGTCCCTAGGGTTACGGGCATGGAACACGTCATGATGAGGATGGCCCCGGATGGCAGGCCGCTGTCGGTTCTCCGCGGCGGCCGGGAATGGACGATCGGCGCGGAGCCGGTCCGCTGGTTTGAGCGCGTCAGCTGGTGGGAGGCCGAGCGCAGGATGCCGAAGGGCCTGGGAAGAGTGGACGTCGAGGTGTGGCGGGTCCAGGCGAGGCTGGGCAGGAACGGGAATTCAGCGCTGACCACCATGGAACTGATCCGCGACGGACTCGGTGGAGGCTGGCGGTTGAGGGAGGCGATAGCCGACGCGGCGTGACGCTGTCCCCGGGGATGCTGCCGGGGAATTGGAAAAGCCTTCCACCGCGGCTATTGGGGGATGCCGCGGTGGAAGGCTTGAATTGAATATACAGTGAATTTTTCGAAATGTGAAACAGTTTTGGGCCGTGTCGGCACCGCGCCGCCCACGGAAAGCGGTCCGTACTGCCAGAGGCTTAGGTCCTGCACCTCGGGCATCAGCCGTGGGTGCAGCCGGGCGCGGGAGAACAAAGCGGCGCCTAGACATTATGATGGTTACTGTTCAGCTGAATGAACAGGTTTGAATGAACGGCGCGTTAACGGACGCGTTTTAACTGAAGGAGAATCATGGCCGATTCCCGGGCTCCCCGCACCTCCGACGGACTGGGGAGTGCTTCCCCCGCACCGGCCGTGACGCGAGCCGCCGCCGTGCTGGAGGCCTTGGCCGCCTCCGCAACGGGCAGGCTTACCCTGAGCGACCTTTCGAGGGAACTCGGCATCCCCAAGTCGTCAACATCCAACCTCTTGCTGGCCCTCGAAGAGGCGCGCCTGATCAACCGCCAGGGGGCCGACTTTACCCTCGGGCGCAAACTCGTGGAACTCGGCGCCGCGTACCTCAGCCGGCTGGACGAGGTCCAGGAGTTCTACCGCTTCTGCGAACAGGCCCCCACCCTTTCCGGCGAAACTGTCCGCATCGCGATGCTGGACGGGACCAACGTCATCTACCTGGCCCGTTATGAAGGACACCCTGCGGTCAGGCTGACTTCGAATATCGGTGACAAGATGCCGGTGTCGCTCTGCGCCGTGGGCAAGGCGCTCATCGCACGGCTGCACGACCATGACATCGACGAGATGTTCCCCGATGACGCGGAACTTCCGGTGCTCACGCCGAAATCGCTGCGGACGGGTGCAGAATTCAAGAAGCAGCTTCCGGTCATCCGGGAACAGGGGTACGCCTTCGAGGACGAGGAGTCCACCACCGGGGTTGTCTGCCTCGCGGTCTCGGTCCCGACCCGGGGAGCCCACGGGCCGAGCCTGGGGTTGTCTGTCACGGCCCTGAAGGCCACCTACACCGAGGAGCAGGGCGCCCTGATGGTCAAGGAGCTCAAGGAACTGGCCCGGTCCCTGGGCAACCCCATGGGCTAGGCGAAGGCTCCCGCGGCCGGTCATTAACGCCAAAAAATTAAATCGGATTTCATCATTGGCCAATCGTTCAGGGTGCTGTACTCTGTTCACTATAGTGATCGACACCACCGGTGCCGCCACTATCCCACCAGACCAACGGGGGTCTGGAGTGTTCTTAAGGGAGTGCTAGTGACAACTCGTACTGAATCACCGCTTGCCGATGCGGACGGCGCCGTCGTCGAACCGGAACAACTGCGGAGGGCGACTCTTGCCAGCTCCGTGGGCTCCGCTCTGGAGTACTACGATTTCTACATCTATGGCCTGGCTTCGGCCTTGATTTTTGGGCCGCTCTTCTTCAAGCCGCTCGGTGAAGACGGCGCCCTGATCGCGTCATTCGCCACCTACGGCGTCGGGTTCGCCGCCCGCCCGTTTGGCGGAGTCATCTTTGGCGTTATCGGTGACAGGTTCGGCCGCAAGATGGTCCTGATCCTCACGATCGGCCTGATGGGAACGGCAAGTTTCGCCATCGGCCTGCTGCCGACGTTCGAACAGGCGGGCATGCTGGGCGCAGTCCTCCTCGTGACACTGCGGATCCTGCAGGGGCTCGGCGCCGGTGCGGAACAGGCCGGGGCCACCACGTTGATTTCGGAAGTGGCGCCGCGCCGCCGTCGTGGATTCTTTGCGTCGCTCCCGTTCGTCGGTATCCAGCTGGGCACCCTCCTCGGCGCCGGCACCTTTGCACTGATCGCCATGGCTGACAAGGCTGTCCTTGAGGGCTGGCTGTGGCGCGTGCCGTTCCTGGCCAGCATCATCCTGATCGCGGTAGCCATCTTCATCCGGCTGCGGCTCAAGGAAACGCCGGTGTTCCAGGAGCTGGAAAAGCACAAGAACGTGGTCAAGAACCCCGTCGGACAGTTGTGGAAGCACTCGAAGAAGAACGTCCTGATCGGCATCGGCCTGCGCATGGGCGAGAACGGCAACTCCTCGATCTACTCCGCACTCCTGATCGCCTTCCTGGCGGCCAAGGACGGCGTGTTCCCCGGCGACAAGTTCATCGGGCCCGTGGGTTTGCTCATTGCAGCCGGCTTTGCTGCCGTCATGGTGGTGACCTTCGGCGCACTCTCGGACCGTTACGGCCGGGTGCCGGTATACCGCTACGGCGCCCTGTTCCAGGCCGTCATCGCCCTTCCGGCGTTCTACCTCGTGACGCTCGGCAATGTGACGCTTGTCTGGGTGGTCATGGTGGTGGGCATTGCCATCGGCGTCCAGTCCATGCTCGGCCCGCAGTGCCCGCTCCTTCCTGAACTGTTCGGTTCCCAGTACCGCTTCACCGGAGTGGCCATGAGCCGCGAACTCTCCGCCGTTTTGGCCGGTGGCCTGGTGCCCCTGGTAGGCGCGTCACTCCTTGCCGCAACGGATCACTCCTGGTTGGTACTCGCCATCTACTCGCTGGTGCTCGCCCTGATATCGTTCGGCACCACGTTCTTCACGCCGGAGACCGTGGGCCGCGACCTTGTCCTCACCGAGGACGCAAGCTAGCGCAGCACCGTTGCGCCGGAACCGCACTCCGCGCCAAAGGCCGTGGCTCCCTCCGCAAGGAGGGGGCCACGGCCTTTGGTGTCGACGGGCTGTAGCCGGGACTAGCTGGCGTCCAGCGCCTGGCCGATGATCCGCGCACCCTGCGCGAAGGCTCCCGGGTTTGGCCCGGAGTAGTTCAGGCGGATGAATGTGCCGGCAGGTTCGGCCGGGAACCACTCCCGCCCGCCGGCAATGATCACTCCGGCGTCCGCGCAGTCGCGGGCCAGCCGCTCGAGGTCTGTGCGGTCCGGGAGGCGCGCCCACAGGTTCAGTCCACCCTTGGGAACCTGCTCGATGTGCGCCTGCGGGGCGTGCTCGCGGATGCTGGTGACCAGCAGGTCGCGCCGGGACTGGAGCTGGTGGCGCAGGCCGCGCAAGTGCGTCTGCCAGCCGGGCTGCGTCACGACGTCGAGCGCTGCGGCCTGGAGCAGCCCGCTCACATACATCGACTCTGCCGCCCGGTCCGCCAGGATTCGCTCGCGTGCCGGGCCGCGCGCGATGACGGCGGCGATGCGGATGGCAGGCGACACGCTCTTGGTCAGTGAGCGGAGATACACCACGTGGCCGGTGTCGTCGCGGGATGCAACGGGCACCGGACTGGAAGTGATGCCGAAGTCGTGCGCCCAGTCATCCTCGACCAGGAACGCACCCTTTCCGCGCACCACCTCAAGGACCTCTTCACCCCGGCCCGGGGCCCACTGCGCACCGGTGGGGTTCGCGTAGTTGGGTTGTGCATAAAAGAGGCGCGCACCGCTTTCGTCGAACGCCCGGGCCAGTTCCGCCGGGTCCGGGCCGTCCGGACCGCTGGGTATCGGAACAACGCGGACTCCGGCCTGTGCCGCCGCCAGGATCGCGCCCCAGTACGTAGGGGATTCCATCAGCAGCGGCTGGCCGCGGCCGGCGAGTGCCCTGAAGATGGAGCTGAGTCCGCTCTGGCTGCCCGGAAGAACGACGACGTCGCTCGGGTTCGGCGGTGTGGTTCCGGCCGGTGTCGTGGCGCCAAGCTCATGGGCAAACCACGATTGCAGTTCCGGCAGTCCCGCTGCGGGGGGACGCGACAGCGCGGCGTCTCCCCGGGCTGCGCGGGTGAGGGCTGCACGCACCAGCCGCTCGGGCAGGAGCTCCCGGTCCGGGTAGCCGGAGTGAAAGGCGATGGTGTTGTTGGGCACGTCGCGCATGGTGGTGGAGGGCGCGGGAAGCGGCGCCAGCGGTGACCGCAGGGCCGCCGTCTGCCAGCCGTAGTCCGACGGGCGGGCGCTCCGGACGGCCCGCACGAAGGTGCCGACGCCGGGCCGGCTCTCGATCAGGCCCTGCGCCGTGAGGGTCTGCAGGGCTTTCTGTACCGTGACGGGGCTGGCTTGGAATTCCGTCACCAGGGATCGTGTGGACGGCAGCTTCGAGCCCGGGGCGGCTAGGCTGATCACGTCCCGCAGGCGCGCGGTAATCCGGGAACTGCTATCGTTGGTCATGAAACATAACAGTAGCGCTACTATAGGAATCCGGCCAGTGGTATCGTCCTCCCGCCCCACCGGACTCTGGTGGGGACTCCTCGGAGTAGCGGCCTTCTCCTTCACTGTGCCGTTCACCAAGGCAGCCGTCGCAGGCATGTCGCCGTTGTTCATCGGCTCCGGCCGTGCGGTGGTGGCGGCCGTACTCGCCACCCTCGCCCTCGCGCTCACCCGTCAGCGGCTTCCTCAAGGCGCTCAGTGGGCACGCCTCGCGGTGGTGGCCGGCGGCGTCGTCGCCGGGTTCCCGCTGCTGACGTCCTTCGCGCTCGCCACCACCCCGGCGAGCCACGGCGCGGTGGTGATCGCACTGCTCCCGGCTGCGACCGCGACAGCGGCAGTCCTCCGCGGGCGTGAGCGTCCACGGCCGGTGTTCTGGCTGATCACCGGCGCGGGCGCGCTGGCGGCCATCGCCTTCGCGTCCATGCAGTCGGGAGGCTTCGGGATGCTGCACTGGGCGGACCTGCTGCTCCTCGGTGCCGTGGTGTCCGCTGCCATCGGCTATGCGGAAGGGGGCCTGCTGGCCCGCGAACTCGGCCCCTGGCAGACCGTCTCCTGGGCGCTGGTGCTGGCGTCGCCGCTGATGGTGTTCCTGACGATGCTGTCCGTGGCCCAGCAGTCGCCGTCGGCCACCGCGGTCCAGTGGGCGGCGTTCGCCTACCTCGGCGTGGTGAGCATGTTCCTGGGCTTCTTCGCCTGGTACCACGGCCTTGCCATCGGGCCCATGGCCCAGGTTAGCCAGATCCAGCTCGTCCAGCCGGTGCTGAGCATCTGCTGGGCCGCCCTCCTGCTGGGCGAGGACCTGACCTGGACCACCATCATCGGCGGCGTGGCCGTCATCCTCTGCGCCGGCGCAGCTGTCCGGGTCCGCCTCAATCCTGCGCCGGCGAGACGGGGTCCCTGACAGCCGCAGTCCACAATGTTAGGGCAGCCCAACAAGGGCGGCCCTCCGTTGCCGGAGGAACCGCCCCTCAGTTCCCGCGTGCCGCTGGTGCCGGCACCACGTTCCATGCGGTGGCTTAGTAGAAGTGCACGGTGTCCACGAGGTGGGGGAGTTCCCCGCCGTCGAGGAACGTGCGCAGGTTGCTGCTAAAGCGTTCGGCGATCAGCCGGTTCTCCGCTGAGCTCAGCGCCGAGGTGTGCGGGGACACCATGACCCTCGGATGGTTCCAGAGCTGGCTGTCCTGCGGCAGGGGCTCAACGGCGAACACGTCGAGGCAGGCGTAGCTTACCTGGCCGTTGTCGAGCGCTTCCAGGAGCGCGTCTTCGTCCACCACGGTGCCGCGGCCCACGTTGACGAAAACCGTTCCCGGCTTCATGGCGGCGAACACCCCACGGTTGAACAGCTTTTCCGTGTACGGCGTCCCGGGCAGGGTGTTGACGACGGCGTCAGCCGCCTTGAGCAGGCCGGCCAGGCCGTCGTTGTCCGCAACCTCTTCGATGCCCTCGAGCGGCTCCACGTTCCGCTTGGTTCCGCTGACCTTCATGCCCAGTGCCCGGGCGATGCGGGCTGTCTCCAGCCCGATCTCGCCGAGGCCGGTCACTACCAGGGTGGAACCGTTCAGCAGGCGCGTCGGCGTGCGCAGCTCGGGCCAGACCTTGGCTGCCTGGTCCGCGGCAAGCTCGGCGCTGCGCTTGAAGCCGTTGAGGATGCCCAGCGCCGCGAACTCGGCCAGCGGCAGGGCGTGCACGCCGGCCGAGGTGGTGACTTTGAATTTCTGCAGGGTTTCCTGGTCCAGCCCTGATGCCTTCACGGCTCCGCCGGCACCTGCGGCCATTGCATGGATCCATTGGAGCCGGGGATTGCTTCCGGCAATGCGGGCCAGTCCCGCCGGGCTCTCGTTGGGGAAGCCGTACAGGACATCGGCCTTGTTCAGCATGTCCCAGTACCGTTCCTCCTGTTCCGGGGTGCGCTGGTAGTCCGGGTCCCCGGCGTGGTCTGCGGGGAAGCGCTCAGGCGGGAGGAGGTCCGGCTCATAGAGGACGGTCACGGAAGGATCTACGGCGCGGATGCGCTCCACCAGCTCAGCTTCGAGCGGGACGGCGATTGCGACGGTGGTTTTAGTCGTCATGGTGTTCATCATACTGAATGGAGGCTAGGATATTGAACAGATTTCTTCCCGCTAACCACGACGATCAACCACGACGATGTGAGGTGCCGCTGCCGATGGGTGTGCAGACAGACCATGACTTGATGGAAAAGTTGAGTACGAAGAGAGCCGGTTTCGTCGGGCTGGGCCTGATGGGCGGCCACATGGCAGCCAACCTGTTGAAGGCCGGCTGGAACGTCACCGGCTGGAACCGCTCAGCGGCGGCCTTGGACGAGTTCGCCGCCCGCGGAGGTATCCGCGCCGCGGATGTCGCCTCGCTGCGTGACGAACCGGTCATCATTTTTATGCTCCCGGACCTCTCCTACATCGACGACGCAGCGGCAGGGCTTCTTGCCGGCTGGGCCGAAGAGCCGCCCGCGCCGGGTACCGCCGTCGTGGTTATGAGCAGCGTGTCACCGGCGGCCGTGCGCGACTTCGGGGCGAAGGTAACCGCCGCGAGCCGGGGCAACGCCGCCGTGGTGGATGCACCCGTCAGCGGCGGCACCAAAGGTGCCGAGGAGGGAACCCTCGCCATCATGGCGGGCGCGGAGGAACAGGACTTCCAACGGCTGCTTCCCCTGTTTAGCGCCATGGGCCGCACCGTCCGGCGGCTGGGGCCCCTGGGTTCCGGATCGCTGGCGAAGGCCTGCAACCAGCTCATCGTGGGAACCACGACGGCGGCGCTCGCCGAAGCCGCCGAGCTCGCCGAACGCTCGGGCATGGATGTTGCGGCGTTATATGAGGTGCTCTCCGGCGGCCTGGCCGGCAGCAGGGTCCTCGACATCGTCGGGCCCCGCCTCGCCGCCAAGGACTACGAACCCACCGGACCGGCAAAATTCATGCACAAGGACCTTTCCTTCGTGCTGGAAAGTGCCGCAGCCGTGGAATCCGCCGTACCCATGGCAACGGCCGCCGTCGAACTGTACGCCGAACTGAAGCGCCAGGGACTCGGGGACCTGGACCTCGCCGCCGTTCGGCAGGCCATCGCGAATCTCAGCGCCGATGCAGTCGCCACCAGCAGCCATAACCAATAGCCAAGACCACGTGAGGGAAAGCAAAACGATGAGTGCACTTTTTGACCTGACGGGGCGTGTTGCCCTGGTCACCGGTTCGAGCCGGGGGATCGGCAACGCGCTGGCCCGGGCCCTTGCCGATGCCGGCGCCACGGTGGTGCTGAACGGCATCAACCAGGAACGGCTGAAAGCGGCCGAAGCGGCCATGGCCGCCGACTACCCGCCGGGCCGGGTGCACAGCTGCGCGTTCGACGTCACCAAGGACACCGAGGCCGCGCGCGGCGTCGCCTGGGTGGAAGACAATGTGGGGCCGCTCGAGATCCTGGTGAACAACGCGGGCATCCAGCACCGGGTGCCCATGCTGGAGCTGGATGCGAAGGACTGGGAACGGGTCATCTCCACGGACCTGACCAGCGCCTTCCTGGTGGGGCGCGAAGCGGCCCGGCATATGATCCCGCGCGGGCACGGCAAGATCATCAACATCTGCTCGGTGCAGACCGACCTGGCCCGGCCCACCATCGCCCCGTACATCGCCGCGAAGGGCGGGCTGCGGAACCTCACACGCGCCATGACGGCGGAATGGGCGGCCTCAGGCCTGCAGATCAACGGCATCGCACCGGGTTACATCCACACTGAAATGACCCAGAACCTGGTGGATGACGCAGAATTCAACGCCTGGATCCTGGGCCGCACCCCGGCCCACCGCTGGGGAACGGTGCAGGACCTGGCCGGCCCGGCGGTCTGGCTGGCGTCGGACGGTTCCAACTTCGTCAACGGCCAGACCATCTTCATCGACGGCGGAATGACGGTGGTGGTCTGATGCCCGGTTTCCAGCTCCCCGCCACGTCGGCTGCGGTTGTGGCCCACGCGGCCGGCGACCTGCGGGTCGAAGACGTGCCTGTCCCCACGCCCGCTTCTGATGAATCAGTGGTGGAGGTGGCCTTCGGAGGCATCTGCGGCTCGGACCTCCACTACTGGCTCCACGGTGCCGCAGGTGAATCAATCCTCCGCGCGCCCATGGTGCTGGGGCACGAAATTGTGGGAACGGTCCTGCACGCGGCCGCGGACGGCACCGGACCTGCGGCGGGAACCCCGGTCGCAGTCCATCCGGCCACACCCGCTCCCGGTGCCGCACGCTATCCCGCGGACCGGCCCAACCTGTCCCCGGGATGCACCTACCTGGGCAGCGCCGCCCGCTACCCGCACACCGACGGCGCGTTCAGCCGGTACGCCACCCTGCCCGCCCGGATGCTCCGTCCGCTGCCGGCGGGCCTCAGCCTGCGGACCGCCGCGCTTGCGGAACCGGCCAGCGTGGCGTGGCATGCCGTGGCCCGCGCGGGGGACGTCAGCGGAAAGACAGCCTGGTGATCGGCAGCGGCCCCATCGGCGCGCTTGCCGTCGCGGTCCTCAAACGGGCCGGCGCCCGGCGGATCGTCGCCGTCGACATGCACCCCAAACCCCTGGAGATTGCCCGGGCGGTCGGCGCCGACGACGTCCTCAAGGGGGACGAAGCCGACGCCATCGCCGCGGTGGAGGCGGACGTCGTCATCGAGTCATCGGGGAGCCATCACGGCCTTGCCTCCGCCATCAGGGGCGCCGTCCGCGGCGGCAAGGTGGCGATGGTGGGCCTGCTGCCCACCGGCCCCCAGCCCGTCCTGATCTCGCTGGCCATCACCCGCGAGCTGGAACTCCTGGGCTCGTTCCGCTTCAACGGAGAAATCGACGAGGTCATTGCGGCGCTGGCGGACGGCACCTTGTTTGTGGATCCCGTGGTCACCCACGCCTTCCCGCTCCACCGCGGGCTCGAGGCTTTCGAGGTGGCCAGGAACTCGGCAGAATCAGGGAAAGTGCTCTTGGACTTCAGCCCTGCTGCCGCGGAATGAAAACGCGGGGCTGGTCCCGCCAGCCGGCTTCCATCTCGGAGATCGTCTCTCGCATGATCCGGCTGGAAGCCTCGCGGGCCGCGGCAGCATCCCCTGCGGCGATGGCCTCAGCAACATCCACATGCCACTGCAGTGCCGTCTCACGCGGATGGTCCGGCATGAGTCCGTGGACTGTCCGGCCGGTCAGGGTTTCGGCCACCTGCCCTACGAGGTTGGCAAACATTTCGTTGCCGGAACCGGTGAGGAGGAGCGAATGGAACTGGATGTCCAGCTGCAGGAATTCCGCAACGTTGCCGGCCTGGCCGGCGTCGCGCATTGCCAGCGACACATCCAGCAGTTCCCTGCGGATCTCCTCCGGGGCGTTTCTGGCGGCCAGTTCGGCGGCGACGGGTTCGACGGCGGAGCGCAGCTCCGCGAGGGACCTGAGCTGGGCGCCCCGGCCCTCGCCGGCCAGGCGCCAGCGGATCACCAGGGGATCGAAGGGGTTCCAGCGGCTCGCCGGCAGCACCCGGATTCCCACGCGCTTGATGGTTTCCACCAGGCCGAGGGACTGCAGCACACGCACCGCTTCGCGCACCACGGAGCGCGAGACCTTCAGTTCGTCCTCGAGCTGCTCAGCCAGCATCACGTGGCCCGTAGGCAGCGCGCCGCTCACGATGCGGGTGCCCAGGTGTTCGATGGCGCGGTGATGGAGGCTGGTTGACATAGTCGTAAGCATAATCGGGCCGGCGCTGCCGTCCTGCGCATGCGCCGTCCCACCGGTGATGAGCATGAACCGTCCCGCCCCGCCCGGTTGAACGCCGGCAGCATCATAGACTGTTTTGTGACGCGCCACCTTCCAAAACGTGGGCGCAACTTTCCCGTTGTCCGCGGAAATACATATGGTTTATTGACAGCCACTGGTTCTTAAAGCGTGTTCCGCAGGAAGTGCGGAACAGAATGCACACGTTGCACAGAAATGAATTGGAGTTTTGATGTCAGCACACATCGGTGTCACCGGCCTTGCGGTGATGGGGGCCAACCTCGCCCGCAACCTGGCCCGGAACGGCTTCACCGTTGCCCTGCACAACAGGTCTGTTGAGAAGACTGACGCGCTGCTGGAAAAGCACGGACACGACGGCGACTTCGTTCGTACCGAAACCCTCCAGGAGCTTGTGGATTCCCTGGAAAAGCCCCGCCGCGTGCTCATCATGGTCAAGGCCGGCAAGCCGGTCGACTCCGTGATCGAGCAGCTTGAGCCCCTGCTGGAGGCAGGCGACATCATCATCGACGCTGGCAACTCGCACTACGAGGACACCCGCCGGCGCGAAGCCGCCCTGGCGAAGAAGGACCTGCACTTTGTGGGCATCGGCGTGTCCGGCGGTGAGGAAGGCGCCCTGAACGGCCCGTCCATCATGCCCGGCGGCTCCAAGGAGTCCTACGACGCGCTCGGACCGCTGCTGGAAAAGATCGCGGCCCACGTGGACGGCAAGCCCTGCTGCGCCTGGATCGGCACCGACGGCGCCGGCCACTTCGTGAAGATGGTCCACAACGGCATCGAATACGCCGACATGCAGGTCATCGGCGAAGCCTTCGACCTCCTCCGCTCCGGCGCAGGCATCGAGCCGGCCGAGCAGTCCAAGATCTTCGCCGAGTGGAACAAGGGCGAACTCGCCTCCTTCCTGATCGAAATCTCCGCCGAGGTCCTCGGCCACGTGGACACCCGCACGGGCAAGCCGTTCGTCGACGTCGTGGTGGACGCCGCAGGCCAGAAGGGTACCGGCCGCTGGACGGTCATCTCCGCTCTCGAGCTGGGATCCCCGACGTCGGGCATTGCCGAATCCGTCTTCGCACGCGCACTGTCGTCCCAGGCCGAACAGCGCAAGCTGGCCCAGGAACTGCTCGCCGGCGAGGAAATCGCCGTCGAGGTCCCGGAAACGTTCGTTGAGGACGTCCGCCAGGCGCTGTACGCCTCCAAGCTGGTGTCCTATGCCCAGGGCCTGGACATGCTGACCTCGGCCGCGAAGGAATACGGCTGGGACCTGAAGCTGGACGAGATCGCCTCGCTCTGGCGCGGCGGCTGCATCATCCGTGCGGAACTGCTGAAGGAAATCACCAAGGCCTACGCCGCGGACGAAAAGCCGGCCAACCTGCTGTTCGCACCGGCTTTCACCAAGGCGATCGCCGACGTCCTGCCGGCTTGGCGCCGGGTTGTTGCAACCGCAGTGCAGCTGGGTATCCCGGTACCGGTGTTCTCATCTTCACTGGCCTACTACGACGGCCTGCGCCGCAAGCGCCTGCCGGCGGCCGTGATCCAGGGCCAGCGTGACCTCTTCGGCGCGCACACCTACGGCCGTGTCGACGCCGAAGGCACCTTCCACACCCTGTGGGGCGAGGACAAGTCCGAAATCGAGGCAGTGGACACCCACTAGCTTCGACGCCACACCGGTTCCCACACCAACGGTGACATCAACGGCCGGCGCTTCCCGGATAGTCTGGGAGGCGCCGGCCGTTGTCGTTTGGCCGGCCGTTGTCCTTAAGGAGCGCAGCACATGTCCCAGCCAGTCGCCTTTGTCACCGGTGCGTCCACCGGCATCGGGTTCGAAGCCGCCAGGAAGCTCAGTGAGCACGGGTTCACTGTGTATGCGGGTGCCCGGCGGGTCGGCAAAATGGAGCCGCTGAAAGCATTCGGGGTGCAGGTGCTGGAACTGGACGTCACGGATGAAGCGTCCATGGCAGCTGCGGTGGGCGGAATCCTGGAGGCGCACGGCAGGATCGACGTCCTCGTGAACAACGCCGGCTACGGCTCCTACGGATCGCTGGAAGAAGTGGAACTGGCAGAGGGCCGGCGCCAGTTCGACGTAAACGTCTTTGGCCTGGCGCGCATGACCCAGCTGGTGCTGCCCGCCATGCGGGCCGCGGCGCAGGGGAGGATCATCAACGTTTCCTCCATCGGCGGCAAAATGTACGAGCCTTTGGGCGCCTGGTACCACGCCACGAAGTTCGCCGTGGAGGGATTGAGCGACTCCCTGCGCCTGGAACTCAAGCCCCACGGCATCAAGGTGTCAATCATCGAACCGGCGGGAACACAGACGGAGTGGGGCGGCATCTCGGGGGAGAGCCTGCTGCAGACATCCGGGCACGGCCCCTACGGAGACCAGGCGAAAGTCGTCGCTGCGGCGCTGGCCTCCACTGAAGGCTCGGGCATGTCAACACATCCGGAAGTCATTGCCGATGCCATTGTCCACGCCGCGACCGCCGCCCGGCCAAAAACACGGTATCCGGTGGGCAAGGGCGCACGCGCCATCCTGGCCCTGCGAAGGATCCTGCCGGACACCGTGTTCGACCTGGTGCTCTGGACAATCTATAAGCGGTTTGCCGCCTAGATCCGGTATTCGATGTAGTACTCGGCCGGATCTACGGCGGGCTTGGTCTCACGCTGGGCATCCCGGTGGCGCCAGGTTGCCGGAACGCCGGTGATGATGGACTCCGGCGGCGCGTCCTTGACCACCACGGCGTTGGCGCCCACGGCACTGTCGCGTCCGATGGTGATGGGGCCCAGGATCTTGGCACCCGCGCCGATTGTCACGCGGTCCCCGATGGTGGGATGCCGCTTGACCTTTGCCAGTGAGCGGCCGCCAAGCGTCACGCCGTGGTAGATCATCACGTCCTCGCCGATTTCCGCCGTCTCGCCAATGACCACACCCATGCCGTGGTCGATGAAAAAGCGCTTGCCGATCGTGGCGCCCGGATGGATCTCGATCCCGGTCAGGAAGCGTGCCAGCTGCGAAATCAGGCGCGCCGGGAATCGGAGCGAGGGGTTCTGCCACAGCTTGTGCGTGAGGCGGTGCGCCCAGATGGCGTGGAGGCCGGAGTAGGCAAAAAAGTTCTCAAAAGAACCTCGAGCCGCCGGGTCGTGCGACCGGGCGGCGTCGAGGTCTTCTTTAAGTCTTGCGAAAAAGCTCACAAAGACCTTTCTACAGGAAGCGGTGAAGGTCGGGCTAAGACTTAGCCCCGGATGTCGTCATAGAGCACGGTGGAGATGTAACGCTCACCGAAGTCGCAGACAACCGCGACGATGAGCTTCCCGGCATTCTCCGGGCGCTTGGCGAGCTCGAGGGCTCCCCAGACGATTGCACCGGAGGAAATGCCGCCCAGGATGCCTTCCTTGACACCGAGATCGCGGGCGACCCGGACGGAGTCCTCCAAGGTGGCGTCCAGGACTTCGTCGTAGACGTTGGTGTCCAGGATTTCGGGAATGAAGTTTGCGCCGATGCCCTGGATCTTGTGCGGGCCGGGAGCACCACCGTTGAGGATGGCGGAGTCCTTCGGTTCGATCGCGACGATCTGGACGTCCGGCTTGCGTTCCTTCAGGACCTGGCCGACGCCGGTGACGGTGCCGCCGGTGCCGATGCCGGCCACGAAGATGTCCACCTTGCCGTCAGTGTCGGACCAGATTTCCTCGGCCGTGGTGGTGCGGTGGATCTCCGGGTTTGCTTCATTGGCGAACTGCTGGGCCCAGATGGAGTTCTCCGTGTTGGCCACGATTTCCTGGGCCTTCTCCACGGCGCCGCGCATGCCCTCGGAACCGGGGGTCAGGACGATCTCCGCACCGAAAGCGCGGAGCATGACACGTCGTTCAGTGGACATGGTCTCGGGCATGGTCAGGATGACCTTGTAGCCGCGGGCCGCACCCACCATGGCCAAGGCGATGCCCGTGTTGCCTGAAGTGCCTTCGACGATGGTTCCGCCGGGCTTGAGGGCACCGGACTTTTCGGCTGCGTCGACAATGGCCACGCCGATACGGTCCTTGACACTGTTGGCCGGGTTGTAGAACTCGAGCTTGACCGCGACCTGGGCGTCGAGGCCCTCGGTCAGCCGGTTGAGCCTCACCAGCGGGGTGCCGCCGACAAGCTGGGTGACGTCGTCGTAGATCCGTGCCATGTATTTGTGCCTATCTCTGAAGAGTTCTCTGAACAGCGAATACTGAGGTCAGCCTAACGAGGGCGGCAGGAGCGCTGCTAAGCATTAAGCCATGCAGAGTAATATTTCCGTGCCTTCGCCAGCTTAGGGTTGATGATCACCTGGCAGTAGCCCTGCTCCGGATGCTTGGCGTAGTAATCCTGGTGGAAATCCTCGGCCACATGGAACACGGGCAGCCGGCTGACCTCGGTCACAATCGGGTGCGCCCACAGCTCCTGGTTCCGTTCGATCGCCTCTTCGAAGAGGATCTTTTCCTCCGTGGTCTCGTAGAACATGGACGAGCGGTACTGGGTGCCGACGTCGTATCCCTGGCGGTTGAGGGTGGTGGGATCGTGGAGGGCGAAGAACATGTCCAGGATGACCTCGGCCGGGATCACGTCCTCATCGAAGCTCACCGCCACCACCTCGGCATGGCCTGTGGTGCCGGAGCAGACCGAATAATAGTCCGGATGGCGGTCGTGGCCGCCGGTGTAGCCCGAAATGACCGACGTGACACCTTTGGTTTTTTGGTAGACGGCGTCAAGGCACCAGAAGCAGCCTCCGCCAAGCACAAAAGTTCTCATGTCCTCTTCAATGGTTGAAGCGCGCTGATGATTCCCCCACCACCTTACGAGACTGTTACGCGTGCAGTCGAAGCCGGCGGATAGGGTAAAAATGAGGGTATGGAACCTGTGAACACCGACGTTGCAGAAGACGCGCGCAATACTGCTGATCCCGCCGGTGCCGAGCCCGCCGAAGCCACCGAATCATCCGCTGTACCCACTCTCGGCGAGATCCTGCTGGCTG
Source organism: Arthrobacter sp. SPG23 (assembly GCF_000876655.1). Taxonomy (GTDB): domain Bacteria; phylum Actinomycetota; class Actinomycetes; order Actinomycetales; family Micrococcaceae; genus Arthrobacter. The sequence continues at coordinate 405,636 of NZ_JYCN01000018.1, read as the reverse complement.
TGGAAGAGCTCTGGCCGGAGTCCCTCGCCGAGGAATGGGACGAGGTGGGCCTGGTCGCGGGGCATCCGTCGGCAGAGGCCGGCAGGATCATGTTCGCGGTGGATCCCACCCTTGAGGTCATCGAGGAAGCCATTGAGTGGGGTGCCGACCTCCTGATCACGCACCATCCCCTGCTGCTCAAGGGAGTCACCTCCGTCGCCGCCACGACTGCGAAGGGCAAGGCAGTCCACCGCCTGATCGAGTCCGGGACCGGGCTCCTCACCGTGCACACGAACGGTGACTCCGCCGTCGGGGGCGTTTCCGATGTCCTGGCGGACGCCTTGGGCCTCCATGATGTAGTGCCCCTCACGCCCGCCCCGAACGGCCTGCCCGAGGAAGGGATCGGCCGGGTGGGCGATCTTGAAGACGTCATGACGCTGGGGGACTTCGCCGCCCGCGTCTTCGGCATCCTGCCTTCGGTCGCCGGCGGCGTCAGGGTCGCCGGGGACAAGGACGGCCTGGTCCGGCGCGTCGCAGTGTGCGGCGGCGCGGGGGATTCCCTGTTCAACGAGGTCCGGGCGAGCAACGCCGACCTTTTCGTGACGGCGGACCTCCGCCACCACCCGGCCTCCGAGGCCCGTGAGAATGCCGTGAATGACCGTCCCTACCTCATCGACGTTTCGCACTTCGCCAGCGAGTGGCTGTGGCTGCCGGCGGCTGCCGAGGCATTGGGTAACGTCCTCAGCGATCAGGGCCACAACGTCGACATCCGGGTCAGCACCACCAACAGCGATCCGTGGGACTTCATTCTGACTCCGGGCTAAGCCTGGCGTGCGCGGGGCCCCCGGGTGATCGTAGCGAGGCAGGGGAGCACGCTAGGCGCTAGAGTCTAAACTGCGCCGGTCCGGTGCCCGGCTGCGGCCGGTAGGAACAAGCGGAGGTAATAGTGGCCAAGGCAGCACCGGCAGAACAGTTGAAATTGCTCGAACTGCAAGGACTCGACGCCAGGCTCAAATCGCTGTCCAACCGCCGCCGGACCATTGAAAGCGATCCCCGGATCAGCGACCTTCAGGCGGCCCTGTCCGTAGCCAACGGCGAACTCGGAGCGGCGAAAGTGGCCGTTCACGACGCCGAAACTGAGCTCAAGCGCGCCGAAGCGGACGTGGAGCAGGTGGCCTCGCGGATCGAACGGGACGAAGCGCGGCTGAACAGCGGCACCGGCCTGTCCAAGGACCTGGTTGCCCTGCAAAGTGACATTGCCTCGCTCAACAAACGCCGGTCGGCCCTCGAGGACGTAGAGCTGGAGGTCATGGAACGTCTTGAGGGCCTTCGTGAGCGCCAGGAAGCCCAGCAGAAGATCGTGGACGATGTCCAGGGATCCTTTGGCGGGATCCGTGCGGAGCTGGACGCCGCGTTGGCGGAGATTGCCGCGGAGGCTGCCGAGGTGGGTGCGAAGCGTTCAGAGTTCGCCGCCGGCCTTGATGCCGGCCTGCTGGCCATTTACGAAAAGACCCTGGCTAAGCGCGGAGTCGGTGCAGCCCGGCTCTTCCATGGAAAGTCCGAAGGCTCGGGCATGCAGCTCAGCCCCGGCGACCTCGCCGAAATCAAGGCAGCGGCGGAAGACGACGTCGTCTTTTGCCCTGACTCCGGGTGCATCCTGGTCCGCTCGGCGGAGTGGGCCTAAGCCTCCAGAATGATGGTGAGGGCGTGCGGCTTGCGCGCGGAGCCTTCGACCAGCTCGGCATCCCACTTTTCGCGGGTCGCTTTCAGCAGCTGGGCCGGGGTCCGGGGAGCGGCGCCCCGGCGCGTCAGCAGGTGACGGGCCAGCTCGCCGCGGGTGTGTTTGGCAAAGTGGCTGACCACCTTGCGCACGCCGTTCGTTTCGGTGAAGACGTTGACAGCGACGGTCTGCGCCGGCGGGGGAGCCCAGGCGGCGGAATAGGTGCTGGAGCGGCAGTCCACCAGAAGTTTCCCTTCGGTTGCGGCAGCCAGGGCCGCCGAAATCTGAGGCTTCCAGAACGAGGCGAGGCGGCCGACGTCGGGCAGTGACGTTCCCATCGACAGCCGGTAGGCGGGCACCCGGTCGGCGAAGCGGATGGCGCCCCAGAGCGCGGAAATGACCAGTACCGATTCATCGGCCTTGCGGCGCTGCGCCGCCGTCAGCGACTGATAACCCAGGGCGTCGTACAGGACGCCGGAATAGACCTGGTGCGCCGGCGCCGCCGGTTCCGTGTGGAGCCGGGTGTTGCGTTCGACGTCGGCACTCAGCGAAGCGCCCACGCCCAGCAATGCCAAGGCGTCCCGGTGGGCGCTGACGCTGCCCAGCGCCTCCAGAACCTTTGCACGGTAGGTGTTCAACACGGGAAAGCTCAGCGCGGTCCAGTCGACGGCGTCTCCTTGGACAGCGGGGGTTTTGCCTTCGGACGGCGGGAGCAGAATCAGCACCGTACGATCTTACCGGCGAACAGATTGGCAGGGTGCCGTGCCGGCGTCAGGTCAGGTTCCGGCCCAGGAATGAGAGGACGTCCGGAAGGATGGAGCGCCAGTAGCCGCTGTCGTGGCCGCCGTCCTGGAACCCGCCCTCGTGTCCGCCCGGCAGCCCGCTCACATAGTCCTTGACGCTGTAAAGCAGGTTGTCCGAGGTGCCGCAGTCGATCCTCGTCGGCAGCATGCCCAGTTCCGGCCTCAGGGCAAAGATGTCATTGGCCTCGAAGTCCGCGTCGCTGTCAAAGTTGTCAGCCCGTCCGGCGTCGTACATGCTCCAGACTGCGGGGCTCATCGCTGCGACGGCGTGGAGTCCGGGAATCCGGTGCTGCGAGGCGAGGAGCAGTGCGCCGAAGCCGCCCATGGAGAGGCCGAAGACGGCGAGCCTGCCGGTGTCGATGCCCTGGCCGGCAAGGAGGGGGATAAATTCATCCACCACCATGGCCTGGGTGTCGGTGCCGGTTGCGCGGCGGTGCCACCAGCTTTCGCCGCCATCCACGGCCGCGATCGCGAACGGGGTGCCGCCGCGGGCCACGTGCTGTGCCAGGAACCTGTCCGCCTGCAGGTCGTCGAAAACCATCCGATGGTCGGCGCCCGTCCCGTGCAGGAAGAGGGCAGCGGGGACGGGCCGCTGGGCGCTGCCTGAGCCGCGGGCCGGAACCGCCAGGGACCAGTTCGTGTCCGTGTCCGGGCGGAACCTCGACGTGAAGGATCCGCTGTGCACCCCGGCGGTCGAAGCCTCGCGGCCGTCGGGGACCGGCGCGCAGGCGGCCATCACGGCTGCAGTGACGCCGCCGGCTCCGAGTTCCAGTAACCGCCGGCGTCCGAGCGTCGGGAAGTCCATACGCCGATCATAGACGCGCAGGCTCCGGACACCGGCCGGCAGGTCAGGCCGCCTTGACCGGCGGCTTGGCGGCAGCCGTGGCCGCTTGATTCTCGCGGGCGAGGAAGGCTGATAGTTCGCCGATGGTGCTCATCAGCGGTGCAGGGAAAACAACCGTGGAGTTCTTGTCGACGGCGATTTCCACCAGGGACTGCAAATTCCGCAGCTGCAGGGCCAGCGGGTGGGCCATCATGGTGTCCGAAGCGTCACCGAGCGCAGCTGCGGCAATGGCTTCGCCTTCCGCAGCGATGATCTTGGCCCTCTTCTCCCGCTCGGCCTCGGCCTGACGGGCCATGGCGCGCTTCATGCTTTCAGGAAGCTGGATGTCTTTTAGTTCCACCAAGGTCACCTCGACACCCCACTCCAGTGTCAGGGCATCCAAAATTTCCCGGATATCGCTATTAATGCGCTCGGTTTCGGACAGCGTCTGGTCCAGGCTGTGCCTGCCCACCACCTTCCGCAGGGTGGTCTGTGCGATCTGGTCAATGGCGGCCGCCACGTTCTCGATGGCCACGACGGATTTCACGGCATCGACCACGCGGTAGTAGGCCACCGCGGAAATGTCGACGCTCACATTGTCCTGGGTGATGATTCCCTGCGACTGGATCGGCATAGTCACGATCCGCAGGCTGACCAGCGGAAGGCGGTCGACCACCGGGATGATGAACCGCAGGCCCGGGAGCCGTATACCAATGACCCTGCCCAGCCGGAAGAGCACGCCCTGCTCATACTGCCGCACGATCCGGATGGACATCTTCAGCACGATGAGCAGCAGCACTGCTAGAGCGATGGCGATGAACGTGTTGGTGGGGTCCATCAGGATCCCCTCCTTCTTGCCGGGGTTGATCTTGTTCAATTGTCCCACCGGAGGGTCGAAAAGCACCTGGCACCCGCAGCGGAACCGGGCGGCCGGGGATGCCCGTAGAATGGACGGCGGATGGGTTGACCAGGCGGCCGCGCGTCACGCAAGTGGCTCGAGGAACGTCCGGGCTCCGCAGAGCAGGGTGGTGGGTAACGCCCACTCGGGGCAACCCGCAGGCCAGTGCCACAGAGAACAGACCGCCTGCCGCGGTCCGTGTCCGCACGGGCCGTGGACAGGTAAGGGTGAAACGGTGGTGTAAGAGACCACCAGCTTCCCGGGTGACCGGGAAGGCTAGGTAAACCCCACCCGGAGCAAGGCCAGACAGGGCACGTTCGAGGGCTGCTCGCCCGAGTGTCCGGGTAGGCCGCTGGAGGGCGTCGGCAACGGCGTTCGTAGATGGATGGCCGCTATTCCCGCACCGGCAACGGCGCGGGAACACAGAACCCGGCGTATCGGTCAACCCATCCACCACCGCCGTCGGGACCGCGCCACGGCACCGGCAACCCTGCGTGCAACAGCCGGCCACCCTACATGCAAAAGAAAGGGGCCGGCACCGTGTGGTGCCAGCCCCCGCCGGTCGGTCGGGACCGGGGTTCGGATCAGGCCTTGGCCTTCCGCTTCACCCAGCCCCAGGCCGCCGTAGCGACAAACAGGATGAGGCCAATGACGGCGAGCCAAAGCAGGCCCTTCACGACGAACCCCAGGATCGAAAGAATGAGCCAAATGACAAGTAGTGCAACTATGAGTCCCATTCGGACATCCTATGGCAAGGGGAGCCGCCGCTCTGTGTGAGTGACTTCACGCTCTTCGGGGCACCGGGGAACCCGCCGCCGCCCTAGAATGGATAGCGAACGTAGAAGTTCTGCCGCCGGGTCTGCGTTCGCAGCCGGCGGTTTTTCTTTGCGATTCTCCAAGGTGTCCGGGGTGGACCGAATCCCCGCCGATGCCTGTGCCCCGGAATACCTCCGGTGGCCGACATCCGCATACGAGGACGTATGTGGTTGACCCAAGGAAGGTAGTTCTGTGAGCCAGACGTCAGATTCTTGTCTTGATACGTGGATGGGCCGTGAGGCGCTAGCCGAGGCCATGATCCCGGTCATCGGCCGGCTGTACCGCGAGAACAACGTGGTGACCTCGATCCACGGCCGCAGCCTGATCAACAAGTCCACCATGAACATCCTGAAAGCGCACCGCTTTGCGCGCCGGATGAGCAAGGACGAGCTGCTCCTGGAAGAGACGGCCCCGCTGCTGGATGCCCTCGCCGGGCTGGACCTGGGCGCTGCGGCAATCGACATCGCCCGCCTGAACCAGAAGTTCAAGACCGAGGCCAACGGTGCAAGCCTGGATGAGTTCCTGCGCGCCGAACTCGCCGACATCGTCGGCAAGCGCGGCGGCGACGACCGCACCAGCACCGACGTCGTGCTCTACGGCTTCGGCCGCATCGGCCGCCTGCTGGCGCGCCTCCTCATCGAAAAGGCCGGTGGCGGCCACGGCCTCAGGCTCCGGGCCATCGTGGTCCGCCGCGGCTCGGACAACGACCTCGCCAAGCGCGCCAGCCTGCTCCGCCGGGACTCCGTCCACGGCTCGTTCGAGGGCACCATCAAGGTGGACACCGACAACAACACCATCACGGCCAACGGGGTCCAGGTCCAGGTCATCTACTCGGACAACCCCTCCACGGTGGACTACACGGCCTACGGCATCAAGGACGCCCTCGTAGTGGACAACACGGGACGCTGGCGCGACGCCGAAGGCCTGTCCCAGCACCTCCTGAGCAAGGGTGTTTCTCGCGTCCTGCTCACGGCACCGGGCAAGGGCGAGCTGAAGAACATCGTCCACGGCATCAACCACGGCACCATCCTTGACTCGGACAAGATCGTGACGGCCGCCTCCTGCACCACCAATGCCATCACCCCGGTCCTGAAGGCCATCAACGACAAGTTCGGCGTGGTCCACGGCCACGTCGAGACGGTCCACTCCTTCACCAACGACCAGAACCTGATCGACAACTTCCACAAGGGTGACCGCCGCGGCCGCTCCGCCGCGCTGAACATGGTGATCACCGAAACCGGTGCCGCCAAGGCTGTGGCCAAGGCCCTGCCCGAACTGTTGGGCAAGCTCACCGGCAGCTCCATCCGCGTTCCCACCCCGGATGTGTCGCTGGCCATCCTGAACCTGAGCCTGGAGCACGGCACCACCAAGGACGAGGTCAACGACTACCTGCGGCAGATGTCCCTCCACTCCGAGCTGCGCAAGCAGATCGACTACATCGATTCCCCCGAGGTTGTTTCCACCGACTTCGTCGGTTCGCGCCGCGCAGGCATCGTTGATGGCCTGGCCACCATCTCCAACGACAAAAACCTGGTTCTCTACGTTTGGTACGACAACGAGTTCGGCTACAGCTGCCAGGTGGTCCGCGTGATGGAGGAAATGGCCGGCGTCAACCCGCCGTCGTTCCCCGTCAAGGAACCGGCTGCGGCACTGGCAGCCATCGCGGTCTAGTTCCCTGGAAGTCCGGGTCCTAGGTTTCCCGGCCGATGCTCTGGCATCGGCCGGGAAACGGACCCAAAATGGAGTCATGGAACACGAATCGACTCTCGAACATGAAACCACCCTCGAACACGCCCTCGACGTAGCGCGGAAGAACCATAAGGAAGCTGCCCGCCTCCTGGACCAGGCGCGAGTGGCGCATGCCGCGGGAGAGATTCCCGACAGCAGGATCAAACAGCTTGAGGAGCTGCTCGACCTTGCCGCCGACGACCTTAAACGCGTGTTGAAGGAGCAGTAAGTACTCCTCCACACTGTGGAAAGCGGCCACGTTGTCGGTGGCCTGCCCTAGGCTCGTCCGGTGCAGAGGAATTTTCACCGGGCAGTACAACCATGACCATCAGCTGGGCGGCGTACCGCCGTGCCCGCCGCCGCTCCCGTCAGGCCTGGGCTGTCCTGATCGTGCTGGCCGCGGGGCTTGTGTCAGCTGTGTGCTGGTTTTTCACGGCGGGCCAGTTCGCCGCCGCAGAGCCGCCCGTCACCGGCCCCAGCGAAGCCCCCGTGCTGGACACTGCCTGGATGAAAGCCGTTCCCTCGGTCCGGCCGGTGCCCGAGGGCAGTGCCGCGGATGCCTTGGAGACCCTGGCGGTAAAAGGGCGCGCGGCCAACGGCAATTACGAGCGCACGGCATTCGGCCAGGCCTGGTTGGACGTGGACCGCAACGGCTGCGACACCCGCAATGACATCCTGCGGCGGGACCTGGACGGCACACAGTTCACGGAGGGCTCCCGCTGCCGTGTGGCAGGCGGTGAATTCCACGAGCCATACACCGGAGCGGTAGTCACGTTCACCAGGGGAGCGGAGAGCAGCAAGGCGGTCCAGATCGACCACGTCGTGGCGCTGGGGGACGCCTGGCAGAAAGGCGCCCAGCAGCTGACGCCGCAACAGCGCCAAAGCCTGGCCAACGATCCGCTTAACCTCGTGGCCGCGGACGGTCCGGCCAACCAGGAAAAAAGCGCCTCGGATGCTGCCAGCTGGCTGCCGAAAAACAAAGCCTTCAGGTGCCACTACGTAGCACGCCAGATCTCCGTGAAAGCCGCGTACACGCTGTGGGTGACTCAGGCGGAGAAGGACGCCATGAAGCGCGTCCTCGCCTCATGTCCGCAGCAGCAGACTGTCATTCCGCGGTAGGGGCGCGACGGGCCCTGCTGCGCCCTAGTGCCCGAACGGGTCCGGGTCGACGCCGGGCATCCACGTCAAGCCGGGAACTCCCCAGCCGCTCCGCTTGGCCTGCTTCATGGCCTTCCGGGCGTACCGGTCCATCAGCCGGTTCACGTAGAGCTTGCCGTCCAGATGGTCGTACTCGTGCTGGATGATCCGGGCGAACCATTCCGTCGCCTCAAAGTCCACCGGGTTCCCGTCGCCGTCGAATCCCTGCACCCGCGCCCACTCGGCGCGCTTGAGCGGATACTGGCCGCCGGGGAACGACAGGCAGCCTTCCACTTCCTCATCCGGGTCCGGGAGTGCGCCGGAGACTTTGGACAGCGTCAGGACCGGGTTCACCACAACCCCGGCAGGGGGGACGCCGTCGTCGTTGGCGTATTTGTAGACAAAGAGCCGCTTGCCCACTCCTACCTGGGGTGCGGCGAGGCCCACGCCGTTGGCGGCGTCGTTCGTCTCGAACATGTCGGCGATGAGGGTGCGGAGTTCGTCGTCGAAGACTTCCACTTCGGCGGCCCGGCGGTGGAGAACCGGCTCGCCCCAGATGGTGATCGGCAGAACGGTCATGTCAGGTGGGTTCCTTTTGATGCAGTACGGGAACAAGTAAAGGCCGCACCGATAACCGGTGCGGCCTTTGCGCAAGGGCGGAAAATCATGCCCTTCATGAGGGTGAGCTACGGGGGTTGAACCCGCGACCTCCTGGACCACAACCAGGCGCTCTGCCAACTGAGCTAAGCCCACCATGTGCCTTGCCAGACCAGCCGGCTAACCGGCTGTCTTGAAAGGCAACGTCATATAGCTTACCTGCTCCGCGGAGGTGTTTTTGCCACTTTTGCCGGTTTTGCGGAAATTTCCCTCAAACGTGGCGCAGATTACTTTTCCGAGGATTCTGCCAGGGGCTCAGCGGAGGCCATCACGGACTTGGAAATCCGCTGGGCGGTGGCACTGTCCGGCCCCGGTGCGGGGACAAAGATTGCCTCGCGGTAGTAGCGAAGCTCATCGATGGAGTCCTTGATGTCCCCGAGTGCGCGGTGGCCGCCGTGCTTGGCCGGCGCCTGGAAGTAGGCCCGGGCGAACCAGCGGCGGGAAAGTTCCTTGATGGTGCTCACGTCAATGACCCGGTAGTGCAGGTGTTCAACCACTGCGGGCATATCGCGGGCGAGGAAGACGCGGTCCGTGCCCACGGAGTTTCCCCCCAGCGGAGCCTTGCGGGGGTCCGGGACCCACTTCGCGATGTATTCCATGATCACTGCCTCGGCCTCGGCCATCGTCTTCCCGTGCGGAAGTTCTTCGAGGAGCCCGGAGCGCGTGTGCATGTCGCGGACGAAATCGTTCATCTGGGCCAGTGCGGCGTCATCCGGACGAATGACGACGTCCACGCCGTCACCGAGGATGTTGAGTTCGGAGTCGGTCACCAGGGCGGCCACCTCAATGAGGGCGTCGTTCTTGATGTCCAGGCCGGTCATTTCGCAGTCGATCCAGACAATGCGTTCGTTAGTTATAGGCACCCGACCAGCCTACCGTTCAGCTGCCACAGAGCTGTCCGATGCTAGGATTTCGGATACGTGGCGGTGCCTCTTTTTTCATTGCTGCGGCCCCACCCCTGCCGGTCCGCCCGGCTACCAGCGGGTGAAAAATGCCCCACAACAGATTGGACGATCCTGAGATGACGGCGCGTGTGCCTGCGGCGGGAAATGTGGCTGCCGGTACGTCACCGGAGCCGGCTACGGCCGAAGTGGACAACGCCCTCTCTCCGCTCCTCTCGGGGTTCGCCGGTTCGATGTTCATGGCGATCGGTTCGCTGGGCGTCGGCTGGCTCGCGCCGGTGTCGGAACTTCGCCGCCTGCCTTTGTTCATCTGGATGCGCACCGAAGCGGTAGGCGTCGCGCTTTCCATCGTGCTGCTGGCCGTGGGCGGCATGCTCCTGGTGCGAGCCTGGCTTCGCCTGGGCCAGCGCGTCCGGGTCTGGGGTGCGGGTGCCCGCAGGGCCACCCTGCAGGCTGTGGCGCTGTGGGGGCTGCCCATGATGTTTTCGGTCCCGCTCTTCAGCCGGGACGTATACGCCTACATCGGGCAGGGCCGCCTGATGGTGGAAGGCTTCAATCCCTACGAAAACGGGATTTCGGCGCTGTCCAACTATTTCCAGCTCGGTGCCGACAAGATGTGGACCGAAGCGCCGGTTCCCTATGGCCAGCTGTTCCTGTGGATCGAACAGCTGGTGGTGTGGTCCACGAACGTGCAGCCGGAGGCGAGTATCATGCTGTTCCGCGTCGCCGCACTGGTCGGTGTGGTGCTGTGCATCGTCTATGTCCCCAAGCTGGCGGAGCTCCATGGCGTGAATCCGCACCGGGCCCTGTGGCTGACCGCAGCCAACCCGCTGTTCCTCACCAACTTCATCGCCAGTGTCCACAACGATGCGCTCATGATCGGACTGGCGCTGGCCGGCCTCTACTATTGCGCCACCAGGCGGGTGGTGTTCGGCCTGGTCCTCGTGACGTTGTCCATTTCCGTCAAACCGATCACCATTGTGTTCCTGCCTTTCATCGGACTCCTTTGGGCCGGCAAGAACGCCGGCTGGCCGCGGAAGTTCGTGTTCTGGGGACTCACGGCCGGGATCAGCCTGGGCATCCTGTACGCCATGAGCCTGGTGAACGGCTTCGGCTTCGGCTGGGTGAACGGGCTGTCCGCTCCGGGCAGCATCTGGATCTGGTATGCGCCGGTCGGCCTGCTGGGCCTCGTGGTGGCCTCCATTTTCAACGCGTTCGGACTTGACGGCTGGGGACTGGCCAAATGGGTTTACGACGCCGGCAAACTGCTCGCCGTCGGAATCGTCGCCTGGCAGATCTTCCGCGGCGACCACGACCGCCTGATGCGCCGGCTCACCCTGGGGTTCGCGGCAGTCGTCCTGCTCGCCCCCATGATCCAGTCCTGGTACGTGGTGTGGCTCATCCCGCTATTCGCCGTCACCGGCATCCGGGACGACTGGCAGGTGAAGGCCCTCTACTTCATCGTGTCCTTCTTCATGGTCTACGCCATCTCGGACCAGCTGGAAGTCTTCCCCTACCTGCAGACCGAGGACCTGGGCCTTCCCTTGGCCCTGGCGCGCAACGCCGCGGCCATCATCGCACTGATGTTCGCACTATACCTGATCTTTCTGGATCCCAAAACCAAGCAGCTGTTCAGCAAACCGGACGAACCGGTGACCACCCGGCCGGTGATCTGACCGGAGCAGACGGCACGACGGCGGCGCCCCACCACGGCGCGGGTGCGGGCCGGGTGCTGTGTCCCGGAACGCAGCGCCCGGCCCACACAGACGTTCTCACGGCGTCTGCCGCCGCTGTTCAGTCCGCGGGGAGATTCCGGAGGGCCTCGCGGCGGGAGAGCGGGCTGAGGGCGGTTTCGTGGCCGGCCACGAACCGCCGGACCCAGGCCGGATCGGTTTTCGCGTACTCGCGCAACGCCCAGCCGATGGCTTTGCGGATAAAGAACTCGCGGTCGGCCAGGTTGGCCTCGATGACCGAGGCGAGCAGACCCCGATCGGTAGCGGCCTTTGCGCCGAGCTGGGCGGTGATGGCAGATCTGCGGACCCACATGTCGGGGTCTCTGCTCCAGGAACGGAGCATCCGGTCAAGCTCCGGGCGGTGTGCCTGCAGCAGCGCGCAGATCCGGTGCGCCACTCCGTCCACAAGATCCCACCAGGCGCCGGTCCGGATGATTTCCTCGTACACGGGAAGCATCTCCAGCCGGCCCCTGGCCAGCCGCGCATCCGTCAGGTCAATGGCGGCGTACCGCTCTTCCCGGAACTCCGCTGAACGCCAAAGCTCCAGGACAGTGTCCCGCAGTTCCTCGAATGAACTGCAGGGCCACTGCGCGGCGGCACCATTCGTGATCTTCCGGACTTCGGGAACCCTGACTCCCAGCGTCGGCATGTCCGATTTCATGTAGGCCTGGCTTCCCGCGGCCCGGACCGGATCCGCCGCGGACCTCAGGCTGCGGCGGATCCCGGCGGTCAGTTCCTCGTTGGCCATGACGGAAACTCTACTTGCGTGCCGGCCGCCGGGCAGGCCCACAGCCAACCTACAGTTGCCGTCACCGCGGACGGTTTTGTTATTCCCCCTGCCCTGACAGGCCGGAGGGTTGTGCGCTAGAATAGTGAGCGCTAACACACACTTTCCGCGCAGCATTGGATACCCTATGACCCGCACCGAACACCGGATCAATTTCGGCCCTTATACCGCCATCGCCACGGCCCGTGGCGGCGCGCTCCGCGAACTGCGGCACGAAGGCCGCGACCTGGTGATCGGCTTCGGTGCCGACGGCGAAATTCCGGACTACCGAGGCGTCATCTGTGCCCCGTGGCCCAACCGGCTGGCTGACGGCCGGTACAGCTTCGAGGGCAAGGATTTCCAGGCGGTGGTCAACGAGGAGGAGCGGGGGACCGCCCTGCACGGCCTGGTGTTCCGGGCGGAGTGGGAACTGCAGGAGCACACCGCGTCTTCTGTCCGCCTCGGAACCCGCATTGAGCCGGGCGACGGCTATCCGGGCTGTCTTGACGTATCCGTTGACTACGAGCTGCGGGCCGACGGATTGCACAGCACTGTTCGCGCCGAGAACGTTGGCGTGGATGCGGCGCCTTACGGCGTCTGCCCGCACCCGTACCTTGTCGCCGGACCCGCACCTCTCGACGAGTGGACTGTGCAGATCCCCGCCACGGAATTCATGGAGGCCTCCGCGGACCGGCTGCTCCCGCGCGGCATGGCCGGTGTGGAGGGCCACGCCTTCGACTTCCGGACGGGAAAGACTCTCGGGGCCGTGGAAATCGACCATGCTTTCACGGGCCTGATCCCCGGACCTGATGGTCTTGCCGCGGTGCGCGTCCATGACCCTTCCGGTACGGGAGTGGAGCTGGAATGGGACGGGGCCTGGCCCTGGCTGCAAATCCATACTGCGGACAAGCCGGCAGGGCCGTCCCGGCTTGGCCTCGCGGTTGAACCCATGACGTGCCCGCCTGATGCCTTCAACAGCGGAACCGATGTGCTCCGGCTGGCTCCGGGGGAGTCCCACGAGGCCGGCTGGACCATCCGGGCCATCAGTAGTTGAGGCACGGCTCAATTGCCAACGAGGCCGGGTTCAGGTGTTGAGATAGGTGCTGGCGTACCGCCGGTACTGGTCGAGCACCTCCGGGGCGCCGCCGTCGGCCGCTGACACTTCGGTGCCGGATGACTCCCACTCCGGCCAGCGGCCCGTGAGGACGGCCGCCGCCTGGCGGGCGGCGCCGTCGGCCACGTATTCCCCGGGGTCGGGCACCACTACGGGAAGGCCGAAGACGGACGCGGCAATCTGCTGCACGGCAGCGGACTGCGCCCCGCCTCCCACCAGAATGATCCGGGAGGCCTTAACTCCCTGGGCCTGCAAGGCTGCAAGACCGTCCGCGAGGGAGCAGACGACGCCTTCGACGGCGGCCCGGGCCAGGTTGGCTCGCGTGTAGCTGGCCAGGGTGGCGCCGTGCAGGGAGCCGGTGGCGTGCGGCAGGTTGGGCGTGCGCTCGCCTTCGAAGTACGGAACAAGCGTGAGACCGCCGGAACCCGCCGGGGCGGCAAGAGCCAGTTCGGTAAGCCCCGCCAGCGTCACGCCGAGCAGCGCGGCAGTGGAATCGAAGATCCGGGTGGCGTTCAGCGTGCAGGCCAGCGGGAGAAAGTTGCCGGTGGCATCAGCAAATCCGGCAACGAGGCCTGTTGCGTCGGCGGCCGGCGTCTCCGAGACTGCGAAAACGGTCCCCGATGTCCCCAGGGACACCACAACGTCGCCCGGGCGGGCGTCGACGCCGAGTGCCGCAGCCGCGTTGTCGCCGGCGCCGGGGCCGATGATTGCGCCCGCCGGCGTGGTGCCAGCGGCCTCCAGTGAACCCGCGACGGCGGGAAGTACCGGAACGTGGCCCAGCACCTTTTCGAGGAGTTCCGGGAGGTAGGTGCCCGACGCCGTGGAGAAGTATCCGGTTCCGGAGGCGTCGGACCTGTCTGTCCGGAGCAGCTGAAGCGCGGAGGGGCCCGAGCCGGGTCCGTGGCCCGCGAGCCGCCAGCTGAGCCAGTCGTGCGGCAGGCAGACGGCCGCGACGCGGCGGGCATTGTTCGGTTCCTCCCGTGCCAGCCACCGGAGTTTGGTGATGGTCAGCGAGGCCACCGGAACGGTACCCGTTGATTCCGCCCAGAAGGCGGCCCCGGCCCCGGCGTCGCCGTTGCCGGCTTCTGCGATGAGCTGCTCCGCATCTTCCGCGGACCGTGTGTCGTTCCAGAGCAGGGCGGGGCGCACCACCGCGCCGGAGGCATCCAGGCACACCATGCCGTGTTGCTGGCCGCCGACGGAGACGGCGGCCACATCGTCCAGGCCGCCGGCCTGGGCGATGGCCTCCTGGAGGGCGTCCCACCAGTGGTCGGGGTGGACCTCGCTGCCGTCGGGGTGGGCGGCGCGGCCCTGGCGGATGAGCGTGCCGGTGTGCGCATCCCGGATCACCACTTTGCATGACTGCGTGGAACTGTCGATTCCTGCTACCAACGGCATGGCGGAAGTCTTTCTGACGGACTGCCGCCGGCCCCGGCAATCCGGGTCCGGCGGCAGTGGAGCTGGCTGGTTGGGGGAGCCTGGCCTAGCGGGCACCGAGCAGGTGCTCGATGGCCAGCTGGTTGAGGCGGACGAAGGCGAATGACCGCTGGGCGGCTGCATCGGCGTCGAACTCTGCGAAGACGGAAGCGTCAGCCAGTAGATCCGCAGTGGTCTCTCCGGCGGCGAGCGTGGGCTCGCCCAGCTCGAAGACGCCGGAGGTCTTCAGGGCTTCCCGGACCTCCGGGTCGGCGCGGAAGGCGAGGGCACGCTCCTTCAGGAGGAGGTACATGGACATGTTGGATTTCGCGGATTCCCAGACGCCGTCGTAGCCGTCGGTGCGGGAGGGCTTGTAGTCGAAGTGCCGCGGGCCGTCATACTTCGGGCCGCCGTTGGGGAAGCCGTTTTCAAGAAGGTCCACGGTGAAGAAGGCGCTGGTGAGGTCGCCGTGCCCGAACACGAGGTCCTGGTCGTACTTGATGCCGCGCTGGCCGTTGAGGTCGATGTGGAAAAGCTTGCCGGCCCACAGCGCCTGGGCGATGCCGTGGGTGAAATTCAGTCCGGCCATCTGCTCGTGCCCGGTTTCCGGGTTGAGGCCCACGATGTCCCCGTGCTCCAGCTGGGCGATGAAGGCCAGCCCGTGGCCCACGGTGGGCAGGAAGATGTCGCCGCGGGGCTCGTTGGGCTTCGGTTCCAGGGCGATCCGAAGGCCGTAGCCCTTGTCCTTGATGTAGGCCGCGGCCGTGTCCACGCCTTCCTTCATCCGGTCCAGGGCGGCGGAGAGATCCTTGGAACCGTCGTACTCGCTGCCTTCGCGCCCGCCCCACATGACGAACGTCTCCGCGCCCAGCTCGGCGGCAAGGTCGATGTTCTGCAGGACCTTGCTGAGCGCGAAGCGGCGGACGGAGCGGTCGTTGGACGTAAAGCCGCCGTCCTTGAAGACGGGGTGGCTGAACAGGTTGGTGGTCACCATGGGGGTCTTAAGGCCGGTTTCGGCGAGGGCTGCCTTGAAGTTCTTCAGGATGAGCTCGCGCTCGGAGGCTGTCGCGTCGAACGGGACCAGGTCGTTGTCATGGAAGGTGATGCCGTAGGCGCCCAGTTCGCTGAGTTTGTGGACGGCCTCCACGGGGTCCAGTGCCGGGCGGGTGGCGACGCCGAAGGGGTCCGAGCCGGTCCAGCCGACGGTCCAAAGGCCGAAGGTGAAGCGGTCTGCAGGGGTGGGCTGAAGAGTCATGAAGCGTCCTTGGTTCAGAGGTGGGATTCGAGCTCCCGGCCGGCTGTTGAAAGTCGGCCGATGAATTAGTTTTCAATCTGAACTATATGCACCATGATTGACTTGGGTCAATGATTAAGGCGGCGGAAATGTCACTGGAAAAAAATGCCGACGGCGGTGCCGCGCGGCCGGTGCCTGCCCGCGTGGAGGATGTCCGGCGCGGCAACCTCGTCCGGGTCCTCGCTGCCATTGCGCAGGCACGGACGGATCCGCAGCGCCATCCCACGCGCGCTGACGTGGCCTCCCTGACCGGTTTGACGAAGGCGTCCGTGTCCAGCCTGGTGGCGGAGCTCGCGGACTCCGGCCTGGTTATGGAATCGGGCGCTACCCGCGACGGCGAACGCGGCCGGCCGGGGGTGGGCCTCAAGCTCAGCACAAACCGCGGCGTGGTGGGCATGGAAATCAACGTGGACTACATCTCGGCGGGCCTTCTGGACCTCGGCGGAACCCTGCGCGCCGACAAGACACTGGAGTGCGGAAACCGCGGCCGGTCGCCGGAGTCCGTCATGGCCCTGCTGGCAGGCCTTGTCAGCGAGGTCGCCTCTGATGCGGCAGCCGCCGGGATCGAAATCCTGGGCGGCGGACTGGCGGTGCCCGGCCTCGTGGAAACGGCCTCCGGAACTGTCTCCAGCGCCCCCAACCTGCAGTGGCACAATGTCGCCCTTGGGCTGGGCGGCTTGCTGCCGGACGCCCCGCTGGGCACCGCTCTATATAACGAGGCAAACTGCGCTGCCCTGGCGGAGCTCTGGTACGGACACGGACTGGATTTCCGCGACTACCTTTTTGTTTCCGGTGAGGTGGGCGTCGGTGGCGGCCTGGTCATCGGCTCCCGGCTCTTTGCCGGACCGCACGGGCAGGCGGGCGAAGTGGGCCACGTAGTGGTGGATCCGTCGGGTCCCGACTGCTCGTGCGGCGGCCGCGGCTGCCTGGAAACGTTCGCCGGCCAGGAGGCCATCTTTGCCGAGGCCGGGATCCCGGCGGGGACAGCCTCCGCGCGGCTCGAGCAACTCGAAGAACGACTTGGTGCCGGAAACACGGCCGCCACGTCAGCAGTTGCCCGTGCCGGGCGCTACCTTGGCATTGCGGCGGCGTCCACGGCCCGGCTGATGGATCTCTCCGCCGTGGTCCTGGGCGGCCACTTCACCCGGATGGGGCCGTGGATTGCACCGGCCGTTGTGCGGGGCCTGGCCGAGTATGCGCCGGGCCTCGTAAGTCCCGGCCGGGTGGCTGTCTCGGAACTCGGCCAGTCGGCCGCCCTCCTGGGCGCAGCCGGGAGCGCCCTGCGCTCTGTCCTGGCCGCCCCCTACAGCCTTGCGCCCGCCGGCTAGGGTCGGGTCCGGACGGCCAGCCGGACCACCGCCCGGCCGGGCACTGCATCGCTGACCACCTCGAAGCCGGCGTCCAGGAACAGCTTGAGCGTTCCGTGGTACAGGTCGGCCGGGCCGGCCTTGGGCCGCAACGCCGGATCCACGGGGTAGCCTTCCACGATGCCGGCGCCATGGCTCACGGCATGGCCGACGGCGGCGCGGAGGAGCGCTGCAGCAACACCGCTGCGGCGGTGGCCGGGCGCCACGACGAAGCAGCTCACCGACCAGACGGGTCCTTCGGTCTTTCCGCCAGTACCGCCGTGCGCCGCCGGACCGGCCGCCTTCAACACCTGCGAACGCAGGATCCGCGGGTAGCAGTCGCGCGGTTCCACGGCGCACCAGCCCACCGGCTTTCCATCGCGGAAGGCGAGGACCCCCGGTGCCGGAGTGCCGGCGTCGAACTTTGCCTGCAGTTGGTTTTTGCGGTCCGAGGCGGTCGAACCATTCCAATCTGCCCCCGTCAGGGCGAAAAACCTGCACCAGCAACGCGACGGCTCGCCGCGCGCTCCGAAGAGGCGTTCGACGCCGGGCCAGTCGGCCGGCGCTGTGGTCACGGGTCTTGTGGTCACGGGTCTTGTGCTCACGGGCGCCAGCCGTGTCCGGAAAGCCAGGTGGCACACAGCCCGGTCCATTGCTCCACGCCGGCCACCCCGGCAGCGAGACCCAGCCCGTGCCGGCCATGCGGAAAGACGTGCAGCTCTGCGGGCACGGCTGCCTTGCGCAGCGCCAGGGCATAGCGCAGGCTGTGTTCGACATCGACTGCCGGGTCGTCAAAGGTGTGCCAGATGAAGGCCGGGGGAGTCCGGTCCGTCACCGTAAGCTCTGCGGACAGTGCTGCCAACTGGTTCCCCGACGGTTCAGCGCCGAGCAGGTTATTGATGCTGCCCTGGTGGACGGCCGTTTCGAAGGACACCACGGGGTAGCACAGGATGGCGAGGTCCGGCCGGGACTCCGGCACGTCAAGGGTGTCGTCGCCGGTAGGGACGCTCCCGGCAAGCGTGGCAGCCAGGTGCCCTCCGGCAGAGAACCCCAGGACCCCCACGCGCGAGGCATCCACTGCGAGTCTGTGGCCGCCGCGCCTGATCCAGGCCAGGGCCGCCTTTGCATCCGCGAGCGGAGCCGGGTGCCGGTGCGGAGACACCCGGTAGCGCAGCACGAAGGCGTGTATGCCCAGCGACGCCAGCCATTCCGCCACCGGCTCTGCCTCATGGTCCGCATGGCGCTCGTAGCCCCCGCCCGGAAGGACCAGGATTGCAGGGGACCGGGGCCCCGCATTCGGGTTCGCCGGGGACCTGTCGGCGGCCGGTGGGGCCGGACTCCGGCGGGCCGGCACCACGCTGAGGCCGGCCGGTATCCCCGGACTGCCCGTCAGGGGGTCCACTCAGTGCTCCGCCGGAGTGTCACCTGGCCCGTGACGGCCGCGCCGTCGTCGTGGTTTCCGTCTGCTCCGCCCAAGGCCCCGGAGCCCACCGTGCTCAAGGTGGCCAGGCGTCCGATGTCCTCCAGTGGAAGGCGGACAGTTGAAAGCGCCGGACGGAAGTCCCGGAGTGTTTCAATGTCGTCAAACCCTGCGATCAGGGCGTCGCGGGGAATTCTGAATCCTTGGGAACGAAGCCCTGCAGCGGCGCCGATAGCCATGACGTCGTTGGCGGCGAAGATGCACAGGTCCGGCTTTTCGCCCTCGTTCGCCGTTTCGGCTTTCCGGGCGTCCCGGATCCGTTCGGCCAGCACGAGCCCGGCCTCGTAGCCTCCGGCACGGTTGAAAGATGCGCGGAGGACTTCGGCTTCGGGGCGGCCGGCCGACGCAAGGCCGGACTGGAAGCCGCGGATCCGGTCGTCGGAGGTGATCAGGCCTTCGGGGCCGCCGATGATGACGAAATGGCCCGCATGGCTAGCCGCCAGCGTTCCGGCAAGTTCCGCAGCCAACGGTTCGTTCGGCACTTCCACAAGGTGATACCCGTCCAGCGCGCCGGCTCCGACGATTGCCTGCCCCACCACGCCCACATGCCCGCCATTGCGGCAGTAGCGGTCCAGTTCGGCGGCAAGTTCCGCGTTGGCTTGTTCGTCCTCAGGGCGGCTGGACCGTGAGCCTGCGATGACAATGGCGTCGGCGCGCCTGGCGGCGAACGCGGCCACCGCTTCCTTCTCATCGGCAGGAGTTCCGCCCGTGGTGGCCAGAAGCACCATCTTGTGCTGTTCGCGGGCCACCTCCTGGACCCCGCGGGCTATGGCCGAGAAGTACGGATCAGCAATGTCGTGCACAATCAGGCCCACTAGTCCCGAGCTGGATTTCGCGAGTGCCTGGGCCTGGGCGTTCGGGATGTAGCCCAGGGTCTCGGCTGCCTGCCGCACCCGTTCGGAAACTCCCGGGCCGGGTTTGCGGGCCGAACCGTTGAGGACGCGCGATGCTGTGGCGGGTGAGACCCCGGCCAATCGGGCCACCTCGGTGAGGGTACTTGCAGCCACTGATATCTCCTGTTCAGCCAACGTGCGCGTATTGGTCATTATGGCAGTTTGTGAGACTTTCGGGAAAGCGCTTGCCATGTGGCGCGCGAGGATGCATCATAAATGCAGTGGGAATGCGCTTTCCCAACACCCTGTACTGAACCAACTCACCGTGGAGGACACATGGGCTTCGAAACAAAGACGATCCGCATCGCCATGAACGGCATCACCGGCCGGATGGGCTACCGCCAGCACCTGCTGCGATCCATCCTCCCCATCCGCGACGCGGGCGGCTTCACCCTCGAGGACGGCACCAAGGTCCAGGTGGAGCCCATCCTGGTTGGCCGCAATGAAGCCAAGATCCGGGAGCTGGCTGAACTCCACAAGGTCTCCGAGTGGAGCACCGACCTTGACGCTGTGATCAACGACCCCACTGTCGACATCGTCTTTGATGCGTCCATGACCAGCCTCCGCGCGGCCACCCTGAAGAAGGCCATGTCTGCCGGGAAGCACATCTTCACCGAGAAGCCCACCGCGGAAACGCTGGAAGAGGCCATCGAACTGGCCCGGATCGGCCAGGAAGCCGGGGTCACCGCCGGCGTCGTGCACGACAAGCTGTACCTGCCCGGCCTGGTCAAGCTGCGCCGCCTCGTGGACGAAGGCTTCTTCGGCCGCATCCTGTCCATCCGCGGCGAGTTCGGCTACTGGGTCTTCGAAGGCGATATCCAGGCAGCCCAGCGCCCGTCCTGGAACTACCGCAAGGAAGACGGCGGCGGCATGACCACGGACATGTTCTGTCACTGGAACTACGTCCTCGAAGGCATCATCGGCAAGGTCAAGAGCGTCAACGCCAAGACCGCCACCCACATCCCGGCACGCTGGGATGAAGCCGGCAAGGAATACAAGGCCACGGCCGACGACGCCTCCTATGGCATCTTCGAACTGGAAACGCCGGCCGGCGAGCCGGTCGTCGGCCAGATCAACTCCTCCTGGGCCGTGCGGGTCTACCGCGACGAACTCGTGGAATTCCAGATCGACGGCACCCACGGTTCCGCGGTCGCCGGACTGAACAAGTGCGTCGCACAGCAGCGCGCCCACACCCCCAAGCCCGTCTGGAACCCGGACCTGCCCGTAACGGAGTCCTTCCGCAGCCAGTGGCAGGAAGTCCCCGCCAATGCCGAGCTGGACAACGGCTTCAAGCTGCAGTGGGAGGAATTCCTGCGCGATGTCGTCGCCGGCTGCGAACACCGCTTCGGCCTGCTCTCCGCCGCCCGCGGCGTCCAGCTCGCCGAGCTCGGCCTGCAGTCCAACGACGAACGCCGCACCATCGACGTCCCGGAGATCTCGCTCTGATGACATCCTTGATCCTTCCCGCCGGCGACGGCGGAACCCGCGAATACCGCCTTCAGTCCGCGCCCGCCTGGGCAAAGCCCTCAGCCCCCATCACCTCGCGGCACGCCTACGCCGCAGCCCACGTCATCCCGGAAGTCACCGCTGACAACACGCCGGGCGCGCCGGCCAGCCTCGACTGGGACGCCACCATGGCCTACCGGCACGAGCTCTGGTCCTACGGCCTCGGGGTGGCCGACGCCATGGACACCGCGCAGCGCGGCATGGGCCTGGACTGGGCCGCCACCCAGCAGCTGATCAAGCGCACCGGCGTCGAAGCGGCGTCGGTGGTTTCCTCGGGCGCCGCCGCCACGGCCGACAAGTCCGTCCGCGACCTCGTCTCGTGCGGCGCCGGCACCGACCAGCTGGATCCGGCTGCCGTACCAACAGGTGCCGCCGGCATCCAGGCCGTCCTGGATGCATACCGCGAACAGGTCGCCGTCGTCTCCGAGGCCGGCCCCAAGGTCATCCTGATGGCCTCACGTGCCTTGGCCAAAGTGGCCAGCGGGCCGGATGACTACCTGCACGTCTACTCGACGCTGTTGCAAGAAGCGGACCAGCCGGTCATCCTGCACTGGCTCGGCACCATGTTCGATCCCGCCCTCGCCGGCTACTGGGGCTCCGACGACGTCGCTACGGCCACTGACACGTTCCTTTCCCTGATCCGCGAGCACGCGGACAAGGTGGACGGCGTCAAGGTTTCGCTCCTGGATGCCAGCCACGAAGTGGCGCTGCGCGCCGCACTCCCGGACGGCGTCCGGCTCTACACCGGCGACGACTTCAACTACCCGGAACTGATTGACGGCGACGGCACGCACCATTCGGACGCCCTGCTGGGCATCTTCGCCGCCATCTACCCGGCCGCTTCGGCGGCGCTGCAAAGCTACGACGCCGGCGATGCCGTCAAGGCGCGTGCCATCCTGGACTCGACCCGTGAGCTCGGAAAGCACATCTTCAGTGCCCCCACCTTTTACTACAAGACCGGCATCGCGTTCATGTCCTGGCTCAACGGCAAGCAGCCCGGTTTCCAGATGGTGGGCGGACTGCACTCCGGCCGTTCCGTGGTGCACCTCGCCAGGACCTTCGAACTTGCCGACCAAGCCGGACTGTTGAAGGACCCGGCCCTGGCTGCGTTCCGGATGTCCGACTACCTGCGAATCAACGGAGTGGGAGTATGAGCGACTTCACGAGGCTGTCGCTGAACAGCGCCACCACTAAGAAATGGACCCTGGCCGAGGCAGTTGACGGCTGCGCCCGTGCCGGCATTCCCGCGATCGGACCTTGGCGGGACCGGGTGCACGAAGCCGGCGTGGACAAGGCCGCCAAGCTCATCAAGGACGCCGGCCTGCGGGTCTCCTCGCTCTGCCGCGGCGGTTTCCTGACGGCAGCCGACGCCGAAGGGCAGGCTGCCGCCCTCGCCGACAACCGCGCCGCCATCCTGGAAGCCGTGGCGCTGGACACCCGGGAGCTGTTCCTGGTGGTCGGCGGCCTGGCGCCGGGGGAGAAGGACGTGGTGGCCGCCCGCCAGCGCGTGGCCGACCGTCTGGCGGACCTGGTTCCGTTCGCCGTCGAGAACGGCGTCCGGCTGGTGCTTGAACCGCTGCACCCGATGTACGCAGCGGACCGCGCCCTGATCTCCACCCTCGGCCAGGCGCTGGACCTGGCGGCGCCTTACGAGGCGAAGGCCGTCGGCGTCGCCGTCGACACCTTCCACGTGTGGTGGGACCCGGAGCTGAAGGCCCAGATCGAAAGGGCCGGCCGGGAGAACCGCATCGCGTCCTACCAGGTGTGCGATTTCAACCTGCCGATCGCTGCAGACGCGTTGCTGTCCCGCGGCATGATGGGCGACGGCGTCATTGACTTCGCCACCATCGGCACCTGGGTGCGGGACGCCGGCTACACGGGCGACATCGAAGTGGAAATCTTCAACCAGGAAATCTGGGACGCCGACGGCGATAGCGTGCTGGCGACCATGAAGGAGCGGTACGCGGGACTCGTCCTTCCGTACGCCTGACCGGCCGCAGCGCTTTCCCGTGTTGGCGCGCATCCTAGCGGTGCGCTGCCTGATACAGACCGCGGGCCCCTGCTTCGTCACGGCCGGGGCCCGCGCCCCACGGAACGGCCCGGAACCGCGCAAGCGGTGCCGGGCCGTTTTCCGGGGTCCTGGCGTTTGCCTGGTCCTTAACAAGGCCTGCCGTCGCGCGTATGGTCGTGCGGAGGAGGCACGCATGAATGATCAGATCAAGGACGCGGAAGCATCCGTGCTGGTGGAAGCCCCGCGCAGCCGGGTATGGCAGGCGCTGACCGACCCGGAAATCGTCCGGCAGTATTTCCTCGGCACCAATGTCACCACCACCTGGCGCGAGGGCGAGCCGGTGACTTTCGCCGGGGAGTGGAAAGGCAAACGCTACGAGGACAAAGGCATCGTGCTGGTAAACCGGCACGAGGAACTGTTGCGCATCACCCACTACAGCCCGCTGACGGGGCTACCTGATGAGCCGGAAAACTACCACACCGTGGAGTACCGGCTCGAAGCGAAGCCCGACGGCACCCAGGTCACCATCACGCAGGGGAAGAACAAGAGTGATTCCGAGGCCGAAGAGTCGGCAAAGCTCTGGGAAACAGTGCTGGGAAACCTCAAGGAGTTGCTGGAACGCTGACAGTTCCTGCCCGATGGAGTGGCTGCCCGGGGCCGCAGGCGCGACGCGTCGACAACGCGTCGACAAGCCGAACGTTCAGGACTAGTTTGGGCACATGACTGAGATTCCAGACGAAGACCGCACCGCTCGCGGCGACGACGGTACGGTCCGGCCGGCGGAAGAGGCGGCGCGTGACTCCGTCGCCGGCGACCTGGCCGCCACGATTGAACCCGATATCGCGGACCTGGACGACACACCCGAAGGACACCGGGGCGACGTCGATTTCGGGTGACGCGGACCCGTTGCAGGATGCATAGGCGCACCCGCCGCCCGTGCTTTAGCGCACGCGCTGCGCAAGCACCCGGCGGCGATGGGCCGCCGCGCGCAACTGGATGATCCTGGCCGCGCCGGCAACAGCCACAAGCACCCCGCCGCCCACAGCCGCGATGAAGAGTGCAATTCCCAGCGGAACCGCGCCCTCCAGACCGAAGTACCTGACCTGCACATAGTCCTGGTTCTGCAGGATAAAGATGATCAAGAGGATCATCACCACCAACGCGGTGGCGACGGCGGCCCAGACCATGCCTGCTCGCGTCACATGCCGCTCCTCCGGCGGAGCCGGTGCGGCTGGTTGGGCCGGTGCGCCCGGTTGGGCCGGTGCACCCGGCGCCGGCACACGCTCGGCGGGTGTGCCCTCTGCCGGCAGGCGCTCGGCGGGTGTGCCCTCTGCGGTTACGCCGTGGGTCGGGACAGGTCCGGGTTGCGGCGAAACTGCGGCTGCTTCATTCGGCTCGTAGTCCGGTGATTGCTGGGTCATTCGGTCCATCCTCTGTGAGGTGATCCACCGTCGTGGAAGTTGCGGCGCCGACACCACTTCAAATGAGTCGGCGCCGCCATCAAATCATAAGCATGCTTACCGTGGATGGTGCGCAGGAGGGCATGCTCCCGTTTCCGGCATGTCAGTTAATGTTTCCGGCATGTCAGTTAATACTGTCCTCCCGGGACCGCCGTGTGGAAAGGTGGCTGCGGCATCGGCTGCCCGGGAACGAAGGAAGCGGCCCCTCTGCTTTGACGCAGGCGGGTGCCGCTTCCTGTTTTGCGCCCCAGGAGGGAATCGAACCCCCGACCGGCGGATTAGAAGGCCGCTGCTCTATCCCCTGAGCTACTGGGGCACGTGGGCGTGTCCGGACCATTCCGGCAGCGCCTAGAAAAGTTTACAGTGCTAGGCGCCTTCGGCCAGTCAGCCCCTTGGCGGTGTTTCGACTCGTCCCCAACATCCCGGTTTCACCCGGACTTGTGCACATAGCGACGCGTGCCCCTCGCCCCGGCGCTTATACGGCCTGAAGCTGAAGATGCCTGCTAGGGCACCACCATTCGAGACAGGACACCAAGATGACCGACAACATCACCGTCCGGGGCTTCGTTGCCACGGAGATCAAGAGTTCCACCACGCCCGGGGGAGTCCCCACCGCATCGTTTCGGCTCGGCTCCACGGACCGGCGCTATGACCGCGCATCGGGCGCATGGGTCGATGGCAACACCAACTGGTTCACTGTTCAGGGCTACCGGCAGCTTGCGGGCAACATGGGCTGCAGCATCAAGAAAGGCCAGCGCGTCATTATTGTGGGCCGGCTCAAGATGCGGAGTTGGGAAAAGGACGGCCGGATCCACCACGTTGCCGAAATCGACGCCGAGTCGGTTGGCCATGACCTCATGTGGGGCTCGGCCAATTTCACCCGTACGGCCGGGAACGCCGCCCAGCCCGGCGGGACGCAGGGTCAGCACGGCCATGCGACCGGGCCGCAGGACGTCAGCGGACCCGGCGGGGAGGATCCTGATGACGGCGGAGATCCCAGGGAGGACGAGGACCACGGAGATCCGTCAGCCGGGGGGATCTTCGTCGACGACGAAAACGGTGACGTCCTGCAGCTCGATTCGGAGACCGGCGAACTTACCGACACCGCCGCGTGAACATGCCCTTCTGATGCCGGGAGTGCGGCACCGTCCCCCTGCGGTGCCGCATGGCAGAATGGCAAGGTGATCCGAGCAAAGACCCCCCAGCCACCGTACGGCCGCCAGTCCGTAACGCCACGGTCCGGAACCGCGCGGCGCCTGCGCGGCGCGCCCGTTCTGCTCTTCGCGGCGTCCATGCTTGCGGCGGGGGTCGCCGGCTGCAGTGGCGCGGGTACGGGTTCATCGGCGTCGCCCTCGCAGGCTGCCGCCACTGTGCCAGGAGCCCAGGTTGCGCAGCCGGCAGCGTCAGCTGCTGCCGGGCCCGGGGCATCTCCCGCCGCCGTGCAGCCGGTACTCGACGCTGCCACCGCCCGGCTCAGTGAAACCGTGGGCGCTGCGCTCCGGGGAGTCGCCGCGGCCAACCCCAAGCCGGGCCAGGACCAGGTGACTGCGGCCCTCACCGGCGCCGGCATACCCGCCGGTTCGTTGCAGGTCTCGGCCAGCAGCACGCCCACCGGCCTGGAGGTCGACGCCATCGAGGCAGCTGCCCTGCAGGGTGCGGATTGCGTGATCGGCCAGATCCGTGACGGGGGAGTGGTAGTTACTGTCCTGCCCGTGCTGGCGTCCGGAAAGTGCTTTGTGGGCGGTTGAGCCTGAACGCAACCGTCCTGCCAATGGCAGCCACGAATGTGAGTTAACCCCGCCGACCCACTAGATTTGGAACCATGGCGGAATTTATCTACACAATGACCAAGGCCCGAAAGGCCGTTGGCGAAAAACTTATTCTCGACGACGTAAGCATGTCCTTCTTCCCGGGGGCCAAGATTGGTGTTGTTGGCCCGAACGGTGCCGGTAAGTCCACCATTCTCAAGATCATGGCTGGCCTGGACACCCCCTCCAACGGTGAGGCGCGGCTGAGCCCGGGCTACACGGTGGGGATCCTGCTCCAGGAGCCGCCGCTAAACGAGGAGAAGACGGTCCTGGGCAACGTCCAGGAAGGCGTAGGCGAGATCTACGGGAAGATCCAGCGCTTCAACGAGATCTCCGAGGAAATGGCCAACCCCGACGCGGACTACGACACGCTTCTGGAAGAAATGGGCCAGCTCCAGGAAGCCATCGACGCCGCCGACGCCTGGGACCTCGACTCCCAGCTCGAGCAGGCCATGGATGCCCTCCGCTGCCCGCCGGCGGATGCCGATGTCACACTCCTCTCCGGTGGTGAGCGCCGCCGCGTGGCGCTGTGCAAGCTCCTGTTGCAGAAGCCGGACCTCCTGCTGCTCGACGAGCCCACCAACCACCTCGACGCCGAAAGCGTCCTCTGGCTGGAACAGCACCTCTCCAGCTACGCCGGCGCCGTCCTCGCCGTGACCCACGACCGGTACTTCCTCGACCACGTGGCCGAGTGGATCGCGGAAGTGGACCGCGGCCACCTCTACCCGTACGAAGGCAACTACTCCACCTATTTGGAGAAGAAGCGCGCCCGCCTGGAAATCCAGGGCAAGAAGGACGCCAAGCAGGCGAAGCGCCTCACCGAGGAACTCGAGTGGGTGCGCTCCAACGCCAAGGGCCGCCAGACCAAGTCCAAGGCCCGCCTGGCCCGCTACGAGGAAATGGCAGCGGAAGCGGACCGTACCAGGAAGCTCGACTTCGAAGAGATCCAGATTCCGCCGGGACCCCGCCTGGGCGGCCTGGTGCTCGAAGCCAAGAACCTGCAGAAGGGGTTCGAGGACAGGACGCTCATCGACGGCCTCTCCTTCACGCTTCCCCGCAACGGCATCGTCGGGGTCATCGGCCCCAACGGCGTCGGCAAGACCACCTTGTTCAAGACCATCGTGGGTCTGGAACCGCTCGACGGCGGCGACCTGAAGATCGGTGACTCGGTCAAGATCTCCTACGCGGACCAGAGCCGCGGCGGCATTGACCCGAACAAGTCGCTGTGGGAGGTTGTCTCGGACGGCCTCGACTACATCCAGGTGGGCCACGTTGAAATGCCGTCACGGGCCTACGTGGCAGCGTTCGGATTCAAGGGCCCGGACCAGCAGAAGAAGGCAGGCGTCCTCTCCGGTGGTGAGCGCAACCGCCTGAACCTGGCCCTGACCCTCAAGCAGGGCGGCAACTTGCTCCTCCTTGACGAACCGACCAACGACCTCGACGTCGAAACGCTCAGCAGCCTGGAAAACGCCCTGCTGGAATTCCCCGGCTGCGCCGTCGTGGTGTCGCACGACCGCTGGTTCCTGGACCGCGTGGCGACCCACATCCTGGCCTACGAAGGTGACGAGGAAAACCCGTCGAAGTGGTACTGGTTCGAGGGCAACTTCGAGTCGTACGAGGAAAACAAAGTGGAGCGCCTGGGCCCCGACGCAGCCAAGCCGCACCGCGTCACGCACCGCCGCCTGACCCGCGACTAGGCACCGCACGCACGGCTAAGGCACGCAAAAGGCCGGTTCCCCAAGGAACCGGCCTTTTGCGTGCGCATGCCGGGGTCAGGATCGGGGTCGCTGCCCGCGGCACGCCGGAAACTGCCGCTTAGTCCTTCCCGGCCTTGCGCATCTGGTGCTGCAGAACCTTCGTCTGGAAGGCGCCCACCACCTTGTTCTTGAGGTCGGTCGGCACCCGTACCATTCCCTCCTGGGCCACCGTCGCGACGTGCTGCCCGTCGCGGCTGAAGATCTTGCCGGTGGCCAGTCCGCGCGCGCCCTGGGCGCTGGGGGATTCCTGCACGTAGAGCAGCCACTCATCGACGCGCACCGGCCGGTGCCACCACATGGCGTGGTCGAGGCTTGCCACGCTCATGCCGGGCGTAATCCAACTGAGTCCGTGTCTGCGCAGGATGGATTCCAGCAACGTGTAGTCACTGGCGTAGGCGAGGGCTGCGCGGTGGGTATTGGCGTCGTCCGGCATGGGCCCGAAGGTTTTCATCCAGACGGCGTTGCGGGCTTCCCTTTCACCGTTGGCGGAAACGTACAGCGCCGCGTCCACATGCCGGATGTCGAAAGGACGCTCGTAAGCCCAGTGCCGTGCCACGGGGTGGTCGAACTTGCCCAGCAGGTCCGCCGTGCTGGGCAGCGACTCGGGGTCGGGGATGCCCTCGGGCAGTGGGGGATTGGTGGTCGATTCCCTCGTCTTCCTCCTGGAAGGAAGCGATCATGGACAGGATCGGCATACCGTCCTGGTAGGCGTGGACCCGCCGGGCCGAGAATGACCGGCCGTCCCGCAACCGCTGCACGCCGAAGGTGATGGGCTTGTTGGCGTCCCCCGGGCGCAGGAAATATCCGTGCATGGAATGCACGCTGCGCGCGGGATCAACTGTCCGGTTTGCGGCGATCAGCGACTGCGCCAGGACCTGGCCGCCGAACACGCGCTGCCGCGGCTGGCGCTGGGAAGGGCCCATGAAGATGTCTTCATCGGTCCGGGCACCCTCAAGCTCGCCTAGGTCAAGGAGTTCAATGAGCGAGGAGGTGGGGTCCTGTGCGGGCGGTCCCGGCAGTCCGGCATCGGCTTCAGTCATGGTTCGACTTTAGACGTCACTCCCGCACCGTCCCAAAGAGGCGGAGCCGGTAGAGTCGATATTGTGTCTGACGTCCTAACCCAGCCCCTGCAGTTCACCGATCCCCGCGACCTCGCAGATCTGCGCACCTTTGCCACCCGCGCCAAGTCGATCGACGACGGCGCCATCCGCCTCCAGGCCTCCGGTCCGGTGCTTGCCGCCTGGGTGTGCGTGCTGCGTCCCCGGCTGCTGGGCGAGGCGACGCCCACGATCCTCGGGCTGCGGACCATGGCCCTGGCGCAGCCGGCGGACACCGACGTCACCGTCCCGATTTCGGCGGTGCTGGACCGGCTGGCGCGGGCGGGGGAGGACGACGTCGAGCTGCCGTTGCCGCCGGTGACAGTCACCGAGTCGTGGGCCGGCGTCGGTGCGCCGCGCACCGGCTGGGAATCCGTCGCTACGCTGCAGGACGCCACCCTGCGCCAGGCCGCCGAGGCGGGCATCACCGAAATCGCCGCCATTATCCCGGACAAGCCCGGCGCCCTGATCGTCAACAACGCCCGTGCCTCGGTCTGGGGCCGGGAACTGCCGGGTGCCGCCGGGCTCCCGCTGGGTGCCGCCTTCGCGGCCCTGACGCTCGGTTTCCTGGCCGACGGCGATCAGCAGCTCTACCGGGCGGGGCGCTGGTTCCGGCTCAGCGGGCCACGCGGACACGTCCTGGCCCGCACCGGTTCAGGGCTTTAAGACCCTCGTAAGGGTCTGAACGGGCCTGCCATACTGGGCGCATGAGCGTCATGTCGGTGTTGGATCCCCCGGTCGAGCGGCACCTTGGCTTTAACGATGCGCTGCATCCGGACCGCATGTGGATCCGCGCGCTCCGTTTCGCAGTAGGCGTCTTTGTGCTGCTCGCACTTGTCCGGAAGACGTATGACGCGACGCTCCCGGGCAATGACGTGGACGTCGCCCAGCTCTACTCGGAATTCACGGTCCAGTCGAACCTTGTCCTCGGACTCGTTCTCGTCGCATCCGCCGCCCTGCCGCGGACCCGGCTGCCGGAATGGTGGGACCGTCTGTTCGGCCCGCTGGCTTTGTACCTGGTGATGACGGGCCTCATCTATGTGGTCCTCGTGGCCCCGCCCGGCGAGCCGTGGTGGAGCCTGGACATGTACTGGCCCCAGCTCGTGCACCATCGTTTGGCTCCGCTGTTCGCCGCGCTTGACTGGCTCCTCGTGACGAGGACCGTGCGCGGCACATGGGCGCGGCCGTTCGTGTGGCTCGGATATCCGGCCGCTTTCCTTGTTTTCTCGTGGGTGCGCGGAGCCATCGACGGCTGGTACGTCTACAATTTCCTTGATCCGACGCTCGACGGCGGCTGGCCGGCCGCGCTGACGACGACGGCGCAGGTGCTCGTCGCCTTCCTCATCGTGGCGGTCCTCCTGCACCTCGCCGGCAATGCGCGCGCCGCGCTGGCAGTACGGCACGGGCGGCGCTGACCGCCGGCCTGCGCCGCACCGGGGATCGCGGGATCGTCGCTCAGGCGTCCGAGGGGCTGTTCACCATGGACAGCGCAGCCCGCTCCATGTAATCCCACAGCGTGCCTTCGTAGAGCGGAGGCAGTTCCAACGCGTCCACTGCTGTGCGCATGTGGTGCAGCCACCTGTCCTTGGCTTCGGGTGTGACCCTGAACGGCATGTGGCGCATGCGCAGCCGCGGGTGTCCGCGTTCTTCGCCATAGGTGGTGGGGCCTCCCCAGTACTGCTCGAGGAACATCAGGAAGCGCCTCTTGGCCGGGCCCAGGTCCTCTTCCGGATACATCGGCCGGAGCACCGGATCGGCGGCCACGCCGTCGTAGAACACGTCGATGAGCTTCACGAAGGTCTCGTGGCCGCCCACGGCGTCGTAGAAGTTGTCCGTGTACCCGGGCTGTGTGAAGGGATCGTTCTGCATCAGCATCTTCGGTTGGCGCTGTTCAGGGGTTGGCGTGCTCATGGTTACTCTCCGGCCTTCTGCTGGGGTGCGGTATCAGGGTCGGGCACGTCGGCGGAGTCGTCCGCAGGGGCCACGTAGTTGCCCTGGGAGCGGTTACCCACCCGCAGGATCTCGCCGTTGCGCAGGTACCAGATGGCGCCGTCGTCGGAGCGGACGCGGGTGATGCGCAGGCCCATGGATTCCACCGTGCCCACCACTTCGCTGGTCTCGATGATATCGCCGATGCCGTACTGGTCTTCGATGGTAATGAAGATTCCGGCCAGGAAGTCGCGGATGAGCTGCTGGGCGCCGAAGCCGATGGCCACACCCAGGATGCCCACGCTCGTCAGCAGCGGGGCGATGTCGACGTCGAGGTTCTTGAGGACGTACATGATGGTGATCACGGCGATGAGGACACCCGCCACGCTGTTCAGGAGCGAACCGATGGTCCTGGCCCGCTGGACCCGGCGCTCGTGGTCCAGGGCGCGCAGGGCCGGGGCGACCCAGCGGAAGTGCGGCTTCTTGAAGAAGGTGGTTCCGGCGGCCACGCTTTTGGTGATCCCGGCAATCACAAACGAAGCTACGAGCCAGATTGTGACGCCCACTCCGATGCTGATCACGATCCCGGCGGCGTTGATTCCGGAGATGTCCGGTGTGGCGGGCGGGGTGATCGACAACATGCTGTACATCGGCAGGGATGCTCCTTACTGCTTATCGGCTTTCGCCGGAGCTGCCGGGCGTTCGCCGGGCGCATAACACTCTGTTCACCGTCAACCCTAGCGCCGTAGCGTGGCCGCATGCGCATCCTGATTCTTGGCGGCACTGCCTTCCTGTCAGCCGAAATCGCCCGCCAGGCAGCCGCCGCCGGCCATGACGTGACCTGCCTTGCCCGTGGTTCTACGGCTACTCCGCCGGAAGGAACGGCCTGGCTGCGGGCGGACCGCGCCACCGGACGGCAGGCTTATCAAGTGGCGGCAGGGGAATGGGACGCCGTCATTGATGTCACCCGTGATCCGGGACGGGCCCGGGACGCCCTCGAGGCCCTGGCGCCCATGGCAGCGCACTGGACTGTGGTGTCCAGCTGCTCCGTCTACGCCGACCATTCGGTGCCCCATGCGGACGAGGGCGCCGCTTTGTTACCGCCGCTCACGCCGGGCACCGTCCTCGCAGCGGAGAACTATGGTGAGGCGAAGTCGGCTATCGAGCACTACGCCACCGACGTCACCGGCGGGACGGCCCACCTCTGCCGGGCGGGGCTGATCGGCGGCCCCGGCGACACGTCGGACCGTTACGGCTACTGGCCGGCACGGTTTGCCCGTGGCGCAGGCCCCGTCCTCGTTCCGGACATCGGCTCCAGTGCGACGCAGGTCATCGACGTCCGCGACCTCGCCTCGTGGGTCCTGACGGCCGCCGGACTGAAGCTTGCCGGCGCCCTGAACGCGGTGGGAAGCGTCGTGCAGTTTGGAGACTACGTGGACGAATCACGGCTGCAGGGAAAGTACTCGGGCCGGACGTACACCGTCCCGGAAGAGTGGCTGGTTGCCCGGGGGATTGACTACTGGGCAGGACCGGATTCCCTGCCGCTCTGGCTCCCGCCGGGACATGACGGTTTTGCCACCCGCTCCAACGATGCCGCCGTCGCGGCGGGCCTCAGCATGCGGCCATGGCAGGAGACCCTGCAGGACACGCTCGAGGACGAACGCCGCCGCGGCCTGGACCGGGAACGGAAAGCCGGGCTGAGCCCGGAAACGGAGAGACGGCTCGTAGAGGAGTTCCAGGCCGCGGTCAGCGGTCCTGCACCTGCACGGAGGGCTCGTGCAGGACGGGAAAGTTCACGCTCCGGGCAATAAAACACACCTTGCTTGCCTCCTCGTGCAGCCGCTCCATGAGCGCGGGTTCCACATCCCCGGCTAGTGTCACCATGGGCCTGAGGGTGGCGGATTCAAACTGGCCGCTGCCGTCCCGGTTGGTCCGCATCAGCCCTTCGGCGCGGTCCTCGTAGGCGGTCACCACCACGCCGTGCTTCACCGCCATGTGCAGGAACGAAAGCATGTGGCACTGCGACAGTGCGGTCAGCAGAAGCTGCTCGGGGTTGTAACGGGTTCTGTCCCCATGGAACGTGGGATCCGCGGATCCCTTGAGGACCGGAAGCCCGGGGAGTTCGATGTCGTGTTCACGGGAGTACCCGCGGTACGTCGACGTTCCCTCACCCCGGTTCCCGGTCCACCGCACGGTCACGGCGTAGCGGTGCTCGTCAAGGCTCATGCCGGGGCTACCCGACGTCGGCCTGGCGGGCCCGCAGCGCACGGGCCACGCCGTCGCGGTTTTCCAGCATCATGCGCCGCAGGGCGGCGCTGTCGTCGGGAAGCGAAGCCAGGAACTCGTCCGTCCGGTCCACCGTGGCCTGGGTGGTCTGCTGTGCCGGATAAAGCCCGACGACGATCTGCTGGGCGAGCGCGTGGGTGCGGTTGGCAACGATGCCGGGCACGGCGTCGAAATACTTCTCCGTGAAGGGCGCCAGCAGCGCCGGGTCCAGGACCCGGGTAAACCCTGCCACCGCGGAGGCCTGGAGGGCGTTGGACAGCTCGCCCCTCACCACGATGGACTCCCAGGCCGCAGCCTTGGCCTCGGCCGTGGGGATGGCTGCCTTGGCCAGCGCGGCCGCGTTCTGGCCATTGGCGGTGTTGTCCCGCTCGAGTTCGGCGTCGATCCGGTCCTGGCCGGCCCGGCCGCCGGCCACCAGCGAAGCGAGCAGCTCCCACCGCAGGTCCTGGTCGACCGTGAGGCCGTCCAGGGATGCCGAGCCGTCCAGCAGCGCGGACACGGAATCCAGCTGGCTGTCACTGCGGGCCAGCAGGGCGTATGACTTCACGAACTGCAGCTGCGCGTCCGATCCCGCCGGAACTGTCCGGGCAAGGTCCCAGAGGGTGTCCGCGGTGGCCTCCGAGGTTTTCTCCCGGTGCTCTTCGGCAACGTAGTAGCTGAGCGTCGTGGCCAACTGGCGGAGCTGGACCAGGATCACTGAAGAATCCGATTCGGACGCGATGTTGGCGAGGATCAGCTCCACGTAGCCCCGGGCGGGTGTTTCGCCGTCGCGCGCGGCGTCCCAGGCGGAACCCCAGACGAGCGTCCGCGGCAGGCTCTCACGGAAGTCCTTCAGGTGGGCCGTTGCGGTAGCCAGCGACTTCGGATCCAGCCGGACTTTCGCATAGGCGAGGTCGTCGTCGTTGAGCAGGACCAGGTCCGGCTGCTGCAGGCCGGCGAGGGCAGGCACCTCGGTTCGTTCGCCGTCGACATCCAGTTCCTCGCGGTGCACCCGGACAAGCTGCCCGTCGGTGACATTGTAGAAGCCGACCGCCAGCCGGTGCGGCCGGATGGTGGGCTGCTCGGCCACTGCGGACTGAACGATCGCGAAGGAAGTGATGACTCCGGCGGAGTCCACGGCAAGGTCGGGAGTGAGCGTGTTCACGCCGGCGGTTTCCAGCCACAGCCGGCCCCACTCGTCCAGGTCACGGCCACTGGCTTTTTCCAGCTCCACCATGAGGTCGCTGAGCTCGGTGTTCTGCCAGGCGTGCTTGCTGAAGTACTCGCGGACCCCGGCCATGAACTGCTCCGGGCCCACCCAGGCCACCAGCTGCCGCAGCACCGAGGCGCCCTTGGCGTACGTGATGCCGTCGAAGTTCACCTCAACGTCCTGCAGGTCGTTGATCTCGGCGAAAATGGGGTGCGTGGTGGGCAGCTGGTCCTGGCGGTAGGCCCAGGACTTCTCCACCGAGGCGAACGTGGTCCAGGCATGGTCAAACTCGGTGTTCTCCACTGCGGCCAGGTGGGACATGTATTCGGCGAACGATTCGTTGAGCCACAGGTCGTTCCACCAGCGCATGGTCACGAGATCCCCGAACCACATATGCGCGAGCTCGTGCAGCACGGTGATGGCGCGGCGTTCAACCTGCGCGCCCGTGACCTTGCCCCGGAACACATAGCCTTCCAGGATCGTGACGGCTCCCGCGTTCTCCATCGCGCCGGCATTGAACTCGGGGACGAAGAGCTGGTCGTACTTCTCGAACGGGTAGGGGCAGCCAAACTGCGCTTCGAAGAACTCGAACCCCTGGCGCGTGAGGTCGAAAATGTTGTCCGCGTCCAGGTACTGCATCAGCGACTTGCGTGCGAAAACGCCTAGCGGAACGACGCGCCCGTCGGCGCACTTCACCTCGCTGCGCACCGACTGGTACGGACCGGCGACCAGTGCCGTGACGTAGGAGGACAGCCTGGGGGTGGCGGCGAATTCCCAAACGGAGCGGGCGCTGCCGTCCTCGCCGGGAATGGTTTCGATGGGAACAGGCGTGGGGGAGTTGGACACCAGGTCCCAGTGCGACGGCGCTGTGACGGTGAACGTAAAGCTCGCCTTGAGGTCGGGCTGCTCGAACACTGCGAACATGCGGCGCGAATCCGGAACCTCGAACTGCGTGTACAGGTAGACCTCGTTGTCCACCGGATCCACGAAGCGGTGGAGCCCTTCGCCGGTGTTCATGTACGGCGCATCGGCAACCACCAGCAGATCGTTTTCCGCGGCCAGGTACGGCAGCTGGATGCGGACACCGTCGGACACTTCAGCGGGGTCCAGTTCTT
Organism: Arthrobacter sp. SPG23; assembly: GCF_000876655.1. GTDB lineage: Bacteria > Actinomycetota > Actinomycetes > Actinomycetales > Micrococcaceae > Arthrobacter. The sequence continues at coordinate 369,973 of NZ_JYCN01000018.1, read as the reverse complement.
CGCCGTTCAGCATCACGCTGTGGACCTTGTGGGTCACCGCGTCGATGAAGGTGGAGGACCCCGGCCGCGCGCTGAACTTGACGGCGGTGGTGGATCCGAAGACCTTGTCGCCCCGGGTCAGGTCCAGGCTGACGTCGTAGGACTCAACGGAGATGAGGTCGGCGCGCTCACGGGCTTCGGCGCGCGTCAGGTTCATGCCTGGCAAAGTGGGGCCTCCAGAAAAGGTTGCGGTTGCCGGCCGGCAACGGTCATTGCCGGCACTGTGAAGTTATTCTTTCACTTCGTGGGGCGATGGCAAGTTAGGTGGATCACAAGGCACCGGCGCGGAGTAGCGTTGGGGTATGGGAAAGTTCCGGGATTCGGTGGACATCAGGGCGCTACGCTTCGCGGTGGGGTTCCCTGCACTGCTGGCCCTGGCATTTGTTGTCTGCGCGTTCCTGCTCCGGACGGACGTGCCGGACCCCATGGCGGTGCAGTGGTCCGACGCCGGACCGGCCGGATTTGCGCCGTTCCCGGCCTTCGTGACCTTCGGCGGCCTGATCATCGCGGTGGTGGGCTGGCTGGTCCTGGGGCAGGCCGTCCCATTGAGCCGGCCCGCCGTCATGCGGCGTCTCATGATGGGCATCGGACTAAGCCTCAGCCTCTTTGTGACCACCGTGCTGGCGGCCGTCCTGGTGGGCCAGGCGGGAATCGCCGATGTCCGCGAAGCACGGGTGGATCTCACCGTGCTGGCCCTCGGGAGCGGGGCGGCACTTCCGCTCGGCGTCGTCATGGGCTTCGTGTTCAAGGCCGACGAGCGGTGGTCAGTGGACGATGAGCGCGCGTTGCAGGAGGCGCTGGCCCTCGAAACGGACCCGGAGCTGGCGGCGGATTCAGTGCGGCTGTGGGTCCATGCGCGCAGCTCGGTGTTCGTGATGCTGGGCGTCGCATCGCTCTTCCCTGCAGCCCTCCTCTCCATCGCCGTCCCGTGGCTGGGTGCCCTCCTGGTGGCGCTGGCGGTACTTGCAGCCGCCTTCCTCTTTGCCCGGGTCATCGTTGACCGGAGCGGATTGCGGGTCTTCGCCGCGGGATTCGTCCGCGTGATGGAAGTGCCGGCGTCGGCGATTTCGTCGGCCACGCCGGCGGTTGTCCGCGCAGCGGACTACGGCGGCTGGGGCTACCGGCACCACGGCGGCACCACGGCCATGCTGGTCAGCAGCGGTCCCGCCGTCGTCGTCAACCGCGCCGACGGCAAGAAGCTGGCTGTCAGCGGCGGCAGCGCAGACTCCGCCGAAAGAGTGGCCGCCGTCCTGTCACGCGTGGCCGCCCGGGCACGGGGCGAGAAGCGCCCGCCGCAGCCCTGAGGGTCTTCCCTGGTTTCGCCGCCGGACGTCCGCAGAGTGTTCATGGCAGGCAGCCGGCACCTCCGGGCTAGTACCCTTGGATCCGACCCCCGAAGCAGCCCGGAAGCCTACCGGCGCTTATGACTGAACGGATTTTGCCGTGACAACATCCTCCGATTTCCCGCGCGTCCACATCGCCACCGACCACGCCGGCATGGAGCTCAGCGCCCACCTGGTAGCCCACCTCACGGCCAAGGGCTACACCGTGGTGGACCACGGGCCCGAGGTCTACGACGCGCTGGACGACTACCCGTCCTTCTGCATCCACGCTGCGCTCGCCGTCGTGGCGGACCAGGCTGCCGGAATCCACGCCCTGGGCATTGTGCTCGGCGGCTCGGGGAACGGCGAGCAGATCGCTGCCAACAAGGTCAAGGGTGTCCGTGCGGCACTGGCATGGAACCTGTCCACCGCAACCCTTGCCCGCGAACACAATGACGCCAACGTCGTTGCGGTCGGCGGCCGCCAGCACAGCGTGGACGAGGCAACCGAAATCATCGAAGCCTTCCTGCAGGAACCGTTCAGCAACGATGAACGCCATGTCCGCCGCATCGGCAAGATCGCGGCCTACGAGAACACCGGCGAGGTCATCGCCTAGTGCCCGAGGGGCATTCGGTCCACCGGCTGGCGCGCCAGTTCGCGGACGTCTTCTCCGGCCAGCGCCTCGCGGTCTCCAGCCCGCAGGGCCGGTTCGCCGACGGCGCAGCGCTGCTGGACGCCCGCACCATGGTCGGCACAGTGGCGCACGGCAAGCACCTGTTCCTGCACTTCGACCACGGCCTGGTCCTGCACGTGCACCTCGGCCTCTACGGCGCCTGGGACTTCGGCGGTGACGCCACGTTCCGGGGTGCGTCAAGCATCGGTGCGCCCCGGAAGGTGGGGGAGCGGGAGGTGTTCGACGACGGCGTGGGCATCGACGACGGCGTCCCAGGCTACACGCGGCCGCCGGCGCCCGTCGGCGCCGTCCGTGTCCGGCTTGCCGGAGCCCACGGCTGGGCCGACCTCAGGGGCGCCACCACGTGCCAGGCCATCACCGAGGCGGAGGCTGACGCTGTCCTGGCCCGGCTGGGGCCCGACCCCCTGCGGAATTTTTCCAAGGACAAGGACCATTTCATTGACGGGGTGCGCGCACGGAAAACGCCCCTCGCGGCACTGTTGATGGACCAGAAGGTGATTGCCGGCGTCGGGAACGTCTACCGCGCCGAACTGCTCTTCCGCCAGGGCCTGGATCCCTGGCTGCCCGGACGCTCCCTGGACGCGGAAGCGGCGGCAGGTCTGTGGGTGGATACCGTCGCCATGATGTCCGACGGCGTCCGGGACGGCAGGATCATCACCACGCCTCCCGGCTATTGGACCGAGCCCGCCGCTGGACTTCCGGCGCCGGAGGAGTCCCATTTCGTGTACCGGCGGCACGGCCTCGACTGCCGCGTATGTGGTTCCCCGGTCGCCCTGACGGACCTTGCCGCGCGCAAGCTCTACTGGTGCCCCGTGTGCCAGCAGGCATCCTGAGGCGAAGTCGCCGGAACAACAGGAAAGCCCCTCCGAAGAGGGGCTTTCCTGTTGTGTCCTGGAGGGGACGACGGGAATCGAACCCGCGTAATCAGTTTGGAAGACTGAGGCTTTACCATTAAGCTACGTCCCCGTGGAAAGGCATCAAGCCGTTCTGCTGATCCGCAGGGCTGTTGGTGCATTTCTTCCGGTCGGCTGCTCGAGCCGGATATAACTAAACCTAATTCAGGGCCCCAGTGTCAAATGTGCATATCCGGCCGATATGACCGTAGACTGTTCTGTGCACTTACGGGGTGTAGCTCAGCTTGGCTAGAGCGCCTGCTTTGGGAGCAGGAAGTCGCAGGTTCAAATCCTGTCACCCCGACTCTGCAGCTTGTCAGATCATTGCGTTTGCAGAACCCCATCCCACAAAACCAGGAGTACTTAGACTGTGAAGAGCGCTGTCGAGAACCTCACCCCCACGCGGGTCAAGCTCAATGTTGAGGTCCCCTTTGAGGAATTGAAGCCCAGCATCGATGAGGCATACAAGACTGTTGCTTCGCAGATCCAGGTCCCTGGCTTCCGCAAGGGCAAGGTCCCCGCAAAGCTGATCGACCAGCGCGTCGGCCGCGGCTACGTGCTGGAGACCGCCATCAACGAAGGCCTCAACGGCTGGTACCAGGAGGCTGTCCAGGAAACCGGCATCCGCCCCCTGAGCCGTCCCGAGGTTGAAATCACCGAGGTCCCGGACCCCACCGCGACCGACGGCGAACTCAAGTTCCACGCCGAGGTTGACATCCGCCCCGAGATCGAACTGCCCGACTACTCGGGCATCAAGGTTGAGGTCGCCGCTGCCGAGTCTTCCGAAGCAGACGTTGACAAGGCGCTCGACGAACTCCGCGGCCGTTTCGGCACGCTGAAGTCCGTGGACCGTCCGGCTGCCGACGGCGACTTCCTGACGATCGACATCACCGCCTCGATCGACGGCGCCGAAGTTGATTCCGCTTCCGGTCTGTCCTACCAGGTTGGCGCCGGCACCATGCTCGAAGGCCTGGACGAGGCAGTCACCGGCCTCAGCGCCGACGAAGACGCCATCTTCGACACCACCCTCGTTGGCGGCGACCACGCCGGCGAAGCTGCCCAGGTCAAGGTGGTCGTCAAGTCCGTCAAGGAGCGCGAGCTTCCCGAGGCCGACGACGACTTCGCCCAGCTGGCATCCGAGTTCGACACGCTGGCTGAACTGCGCGAGGACCTCGCCAAGCAGGCGGCCGAATCCAAGGTTGTCGAGCAGGGTGTTGAGGCACGCGACAAGGTCCTGGACAAGCTCGTCGAGCTCGTTGAGGTGCCCGTCCCCGCTTCGGTCGTCGAAGAGCAGCTTGAGCAGCACTTCAAGGCCGAGAACTCCCACGGCGACGGCGAACACGACACCGAAGAGCACCGCGCCGAGGTCAAGGCCAACACCGAGCGGGCCTTCCAGAACGAGATCATCCTGGACGCCATCGCTGACAAGGAAGAAGTCGGAGTCAGCCAGAACGAGCTGATCGACTACATCGTGACCACCGCCAGCCAGTACGGCATGGACCCGAACCAGTTCGCCCAGATCATCGATCAGTCCGGCCAGGTTCCCATGATGGTTTCCGAGGTACGCCGCCGCAAGGCACTGGCCGTAGTACTGGGCCAGGCCGAGGTCACGGACTCTGAAGGCAACAAGGTTGACCTGAGCGACTTCGTCCGCCCCGGCGGCGAAGAAGCAGCTGCCGCTGAAGCTGCCCCCGCCGTCGACAGCGACGCCGTTGAAGGCGAAGCTGCCACCGACGAAGCCGCGCCGAGCGATGATCCGGCAGCAGTGAAGTTCTAACACGCATTCCATGGAAGCCCCCGGATCCCAGATCCGGGGGCTTCCTCCGTTTAACCCCGGAATGGCGGCTGTGCCGTGCTGTGCGGCGCCGTTGCGCCAATCGTGCGCCGTCAGCGAACAGCGCGATGCCTGAGAACAAAACGGCCCCTAAACCGGTTAGTGTCCAAGTAGTGATTTTCAGTGACGTCGTCCCGTGACGTCACCGTCGCCAGCGAGAGGTAAGTACATATGTCACAGCAAGCAGGGGCCCCCCGGATGGCTACTGTCGATCCGGCAGCCCAGGACAACTACATCTACAACCGCCTGCTGAAAGAGCGAATCATCTGGCTCGGCTCCGAGGTCCGCGATGAAAACGCCAACGCGATCTGCTCGCAGTTGCTGCTGCTGTCCGCGGAGAACCCCGATAAGGACATCTACCTTTACATCAACTCGCCGGGCGGCTCCGTGACGGCAGGCATGGCCATCTACGACACCATGCAGTTCATCCCGAACGACGTCGTCACCGTCGCCACCGGCCTCGCTGCTTCGATGGGGCAGTTCCTGCTGTCTTCCGGCACCAAGGGCAAGCGCTACGCCACGCCAAACGCGCGCATCCTGATGCACCAGCCGTCCGGCGGTATTGGCGGCACGGCTTCGGACATCAAGATCCAGGCCGAGCTCATCCTCCACATGAAGAAGGTCATGGCGGAACTCACCGCCGAACAGACCGGCCAGACCGTGGAGACCATCCTCAAGGACAACGACCGCGACAAGTGGTTTACGGCGACGGAAGCCCTCGAGTACGGCTTCTTCGACAAGATCGCCGCGCATGCGGGATCCGTGGCCGGCGGCGGCGGAACGCAAAACGCCAGCGGCTCGGAAAAGTAACCGGCGTAGACAGAAATGATTCCAGGAGAAATGAACATGAACTACAATTTCGGATCGTCTGCCGGGAACCTGCCCACCAGCCGCTACGTGCTGCCGCAGTTCGAGGAGCGCACCCCCTACGGCTTCAAGCGCCAGGACCCGTACACCAAGCTGTTCGAGGACCGCATCATCTTCCTCGGCGTGCAGGTGGACGACGCGTCGGCTGACGACGTCATGGCGCAGTTGCTGGTGCTTGAGTCCACGGACCCGGACCGCGACATCACGCTGTACATCAACTCCCCGGGCGGTTCCTTCACCGCCATGACGGCCATCTACGACACCATGCAGTACATCCGTCCCGAGATCCAGACGGTGTGCCTGGGCCAGGCCGCAAGCGCCGCGGCCGTCCTGCTCGCGGCGGGAACACCGGGCAAGCGCCTGGCACTGCCCAACGCGCGCGTGCTGATCCACCAGCCGGCGCTCTCCGGCGGCCAGGGGGGCCAGGCCTCGGACCTTGAGATCCAGGCCGCGGAAGTCATGCGCATGCGTTCATGGCTCGAAGATACGCTGGCCAAGCACTCGGGCCGGACCTCCGAGCAGGTCAACAACGACATCGAACGTGACAAGATCCTGACCGCCGCCGAGGCGCAGTCCTACGGCCTCATCGACCAGGTCCTTGATTCCCGCAAGATCAAGCCGCAGGCGATCACCAGGTAAGTAGCACGACACGCGGAGCCGGTGCGGTTCATGGAAAATGGACCGCACCGGCTTTCGTTTTCAACGCGTAAGGTTCCACCTCTCAGGCCGAATGTGACCTAGAGTGGAACATGTCACGGCCGGACCTTCCGGACCCACCGTGATTCCAGCAACCGGTGCAGTGCTGCGGTAGCAGCAGGATACTAAGGGGTTCACATATGGCTCGGATTGGCGAGAGCACGGATCTGCTGAAGTGCTCTTTCTGCGGAAAGAGCCAGAAGCAGGTGCGCAAGCTCATTGCCGGGCCCGGCGTCTACATCTGCGACGAGTGCATTGAGCTCTGCAACGAGATCATTGAAGAGGAACTCGCGGAAGTAGCGGACCTCGGCAGCTTCGAACTGCCCAAGCCGCGCGAAATCTTTGATTTCCTGCAGGAATACGTCATAGGCCAGGAACCGGCCAAGCGCTCCCTCGCCGTTGCGGTGTACAACCACTACAAGCGGATCCAGGCCGGCCACGCACCGAAGAGCGGCAGCCTCGCCGAAGGCGTCCACCACGACGACGTCGAGATCGCGAAGTCGAACATCCTCCTTATCGGCCCCACCGGTTGCGGCAAGACCTACCTCGCGCAGACCCTTGCCCGGCGCCTGAACGTACCGTTCGCCGTCGCAGACGCCACGGCACTGACGGAGGCCGGCTACGTTGGCGAGGACGTGGAGAACATCCTCCTGAAGCTCATCCAGGCCGCCGACTACGACGTCAAGAAGGCCGAACAGGGCATCATTTACATCGACGAGATCGACAAGATTTCCCGGAAGAGCGAAAACCCGTCCATCACCCGGGACGTTTCCGGCGAGGGCGTGCAGCAGGCGCTCCTGAAAATCCTGGAAGGCACGGTGGCCTCTGTACCCCCGCAGGGCGGCCGGAAACACCCGCACCAGGAATTCATCCAGATCGACACCACCAACGTGCTGTTCATCGTTGCGGGAGCCTTCGCCGGACTCGAGGACATCATCGGCTCCCGTTCCGGCCGCAAGGGCATCGGTTTCGGTGCCCCGCTGAACGAAGTCAAGAACAACTCCGACTCCTACGGCGAGGTCATGCCGGAGGACCTGTTGAAGTTCGGTCTCATTCCGGAATTCATCGGCCGTCTTCCCGTCATCACCACGGTCTCCAACCTGGATCGGCCGGCCCTGATCCAGATTCTGTCCACGCCGAAGAACGCGCTCGTGAAGCAGTACCAGAAGATGTTCCAGCTGGATGGCGTGGAACTGCTTTTTGACGACGAAGCGCTGGACATGATCGCCGACCAGGCCCTGGAGCGGGGCACCGGTGCCCGCGGGCTCCGCGCCATCATGGAGGAAGTACTCCTCCCCGTCATGTTCGATCTCCCGAGCCGGGACGACATCGCCAGCGTCGTCATCACTGCCGACGTGGTGGCCAAGAAGGCCCCGCCCACCATGATCGCCCACGATGTGGTGGCGAAGCGGCGGAATAAATCTGCGTAGTTCGTTGCTCTTGGTAGGTGTGCGCCCGGACCGCGCCATGCCCTGATGACTTTACGAGGAGACTTCCGTGCCTGAGACCACCACGAGCAAAGCCGACTTCTGGTTCGACCCCCTGTGCCCCTTCGCCTGGATCACCTCCCGGTGGGTGGGCGAAGTGGAGGAAGTCCGCGATATCCAGACGGAATGGCATGTCATGAGCCTTGCCGTCCTGAATGAGGGCCGTGAGCTGGACCCCGGATACCGTGAGGCAATGGACAAGGCCTGGGGCCCTGTCCGCGTCATCATTGCCGCCCGTGAGCAGCACGGTGACCAGGTCATCAAGCCTTTGTACGACGCCATGGGCAGCCTCATCCACGATGGCGGCGAGAAGGACTTCGGCATCGTGATCAGCAAAGCCCTGGCGGAGTGCGGACTACCGGCATCCCTGGCGGCCGAGGCCTCCTCGGATGCCTTCGACGTGCAGCTCCGCGCCAGCCACGAAGAGGGCATCTCCCTGGTTGGACAGGATGTGGGAACGCCGGTGGTGGCCTTCAACGGCACGGCTTTTTTCGGCCCGGTGCTGACGCGTATTCCCCGCGGCGAGGAAGCCGGCCGCCTGTGGGACGCCGCAGTGACCCTGGCTGCGTACCCCCACTTCTTCGAAATAAAGCGCAGCCGTACGGAGCAGCCGGAATTCAACTGACGGGTTCTTCCTGGGGCCGTTTCGCGGGCGGCGGGAATTACTGCCGTGTAGTTCTTCCCGGACCCTTGCGCATCCCCCTGGGTGGGACAACAATAGTTCTTACCCACTTCGAAAGAAGCGGGACACGGAAACCAAAGATTCAGTGACACGCATCTGACGCAGCCTTCGGCAAAGTCAGAAGCTGGCTACCAGTGACGAGGTAGGAAGACCTGGACTTCCGAGGATTCCGCCAGATTGTCACAGACGTCACGAGACAATCGAAAAAGTCGAAGCCCCACCAACGGCAAAACGCTGATGGGGCTTCCCCTTTGCCCAAAAACAGGAGCATCATGTCCATCACAGCCCACCTTGACCTGAACCTCAAAGCAGACTCGCTGGATGCGGCGCCGGCCATGCTCCGGGAAATCCTTGCCGTCACCCGGGCCTTTGACGGCTGCCTCGGCGTGGATGTGCTGACCGACAGCAGGGATCCTGCGCACGTCCTGGTGGTGGAGCGCTGGGCGTCCGTGGAGCACGACGAGGCATACCGCGCCTGGCGTGCCGGCGACGGTGCCAGCACGCTCGGGACCATTCTGTCCGGGCCGCCCCTCCTGACGCGCTTCGAGACCGCATTCGAGATGTGAGCAGTCCCGTGGAAACGCAAGCGGAGGTGCCTTCGCCTGGTTGAACACGTGTTCAGAACCATGCGGAGGCACCTCCGTTTTTGCAGCGGCCGGGCGCCGCTGGACGGGACTAGGCCTGGGCGGGCTCCTCGGGAGCTGCCAGCACAACGTCGCCGACAGTGAGTTCGCCCTCGCCTGCCACGAGTGTCAGTTCACGGGCATTGGAGGCTGCCTTCAGGTCTGCAAGGCCGGCCTTCAGCTGCGTGGTGAGCGACTCCGTGGCCGTAATCGTCGCGGAGAGAACCTCAGTGCGCTGCTTGACCTTCGCTTCGGACTTCGCCTTGCGGATGCCGCTCAGCGCGATTCCCACAGTCGCGAGCATGGTGGTGTCGCCGTCGGACACCTCAAGGGCCGCGGGCCACTCGGCACGGTGCACCGAGCCGCTGCGCCACCAGCCCCAGACCTCTTCGGTGGCGAAGGGCAGGAAGGGCGCGAACAGGCGCAGCAGGGTGTCAAGGCTGGTGGCCAGGGCTGCCAGCACGGAAGCCTGCTCGGATTCGCCTGCCGCACCGTAGGCCCGGTCCTTGATGAGTTCCACGTAGTCGTCCGTGAACTGCCAGAAGAAGCTCTCGCTGATCTGGAGGGCACGGGCGTAGTCGTAGTTCTCGAAGGCCTTGGTGGCCTGTGCCACGACGTCCGAGAGCTGCGCCAGCACGGCGCGGTCCAGCGGGTTCGTGAGCACCGACAGGTCGGCGGAGACCACCGAGTTTTCCGTGGCACCCAGGTTCAGGACGAACTTCGAGGCGTTGAGGAGCTTGATGGCCAGGCGGCGGCCGATCTTCATCTGGGCGATCTCGTAGGCGGTGTCCGCCCCGAGCTTGGCCGATGCCGCCCAGTAGCGCACGGCGTCCGATCCGTACTCGTTCAGGACGTCGGTGGGTACGATCACGTTGCCCTTGGACTTGGACATCTTTTTGCGGTCCGGGTCGAGGATCCAGCCCGAGATGGCCGCGTGCTTCCACGGCGCGGTGTCCTGCAGCGCGTCGGCACGCACGGCGGTGGAGAACAGCCACGTCCGGATGATGTCGTGGGCCTGCGGGCGCACGTCGAACGGATAGACCTTGGTGAAGAGGTCTTCATCCGTGCTCCAGCCGCCCACGATCTGAGGCGTCAGCGAGGACGTGGCCCAGGTGTCCAGGACGTCGGCGTCACCGGTGAATCCGCCGGGCTGGTCGCGCTGGGCTTCTTCGTAGCCGGGGGCGGCGTCGGCGGCCGGATCGACCGGGAGCTGTTCATCGGTCGGCAGCACCGGGGCGTCATAGTCGGGGTTTCCGTCGGCGTCGAGCGGGTACCAGACCGGGACCGGCACGCCGAAGAAGCGCTGGCGGGACACGAGCCAGTCGCCGTTCAGTCCGGAGATCCAGTTCTCGTAGCGCGAACGCATGAAGGCCGGGTGGAACTCAATCTCGTTGCCACGCCCGATCAGGCGTTCGCGGCGGTCCTCGTCACGTCCGCCGTTGCGGATGTACCACTGGCGCGACGTCACCACCTCGAGGGGCTTGTCGCCCTTCTCGAAGAAGTTGACCGGGTGCATGATCTTCTTGGGCTCGCCGTCGAGGAGTTCGGCAGCAGCGAGCTGCTCGACGACCGCTTCCTTCGCGCTGAAGACCGTCTTGCCGGCGATCGCCGCAAAGGCCGCGCGCCCCTCGTCGGTGGTGATCCATTCGGGCGTGTCGCCGATGATGCGTCCGTCGCGGCCCACGATCGCCCGGGTGGGCAGCTGCAGTTCGCGCCACCAGGTCACGTCGGTGAGGTCGCCGAAGGTGCAGACCATGGCAATGCCCGAGCCCTTATCAGCCTTGGCAAGGTGGTGGGCCTTCACTTCCACTTCGACGCCGAACAGGGGAGAGGTGACCTTCTTGCCGAACAGCGGCTGGTAACGCTCGTCGTCGGGGTTTGCCACCAGGGCGGCGCAGGCTGCCAGCAGTTCGGGGCGGGTGGTCTCGATGTAGAGCTTCTCGCCGTCTTCGGTGAAGAACGGGTAGCGGTAGTAGGCTCCGGCGACCTCGCGGTCTTCAAGTTCGGCCTGGGCCACCGCGGTGCGGAAGGTGACGTCCCACAACGTGGGGGCCTCGGCCATGTAGGCGTCGCCGGCGGCGAGGTTGGCAAGGAAGGCCCGCTGGGATATGGCACGCGACTTGTCGTCGATGGTCCGGTACGTCAGGTCCCAGTCGACGGACAGGCCAAGGGTCTGGAACAAGTTCTCGAAGACCTTCTCGTCCTCGACGGCGAGTTCCTCGCACAGCTCGATGAAGTTCCGGCGCGAGATGACGTCAAAGTCGCGCTGGTTTTTGGCGGGCTCAGCCGGCGGTCGGTAGTCGGCGTCGTAATGGATAGCCGGATCGCAGCGCACGCCGTAGTAGTTCTGGACGCGGCGCTCGGTGGGCAGGCCGTTGTCGTCCCAGCCCATCGGGTAAAAGACATTCTTGCCGGTCATGCGCTGGTAGCGCGCCAGGACGTCGGTCTGGGTGTAGGAGAACATGTGCCCCACGTGCAGGGACCCCGACGCAGTGGGCGGGGGAGTGTCGATCGAGTAGACCTGCTCCCTGCTGGTCTCCCGGTTGAACTTGTAGGTTCCTTCGTTAAGCCAGCGCTGCGTCAGGGCAGCTTCCAACCCCTCCAGGGCGGGCTTATCCGGAACGTTGATAGGGGCGGTGGTGGGCGTGTCTGTACCCTGAGTGTCTTCAGCCATGGAGCAATTGTTTCATGCTCCCCGGCTGCGCCCTGCAGCAGTCGGCGTCGCTTCGGACTGGGTTCGCCCACGTGCAGGAACGTTTCACGGACTTCCCCGCGACGCTAGGGTGGTGCCATGACTGAGGATAAGCACACGAAGGCAGCAGTAGTTACGGGAGCAAGCACCGGCATTGGCGAGGCCACGGTCCGCGCGTTGCGGGCCGAAGGGTGGACAGTGTTCGCCGTTGCACGCCGGGCGGACCGGCTGGCGGCGCTCGCAGGGGCCACCGGAGCCACGGCCATTGCGGCGGACATTGCCGACGACGATGACGTGGAACGCCTCCTCGACGAAGTGACACGGGCCGGCGGAATCGACACCCTCATCAACATCGCCGGCGGTGCGCGTGGTGCCGACCGGATCGCGGACGCCAAGACCGAAGACTGGGAATGGATGTTCGACGTAAACGTCCTGGGGACCATGAAACTGACCCGGGCCTTCCTTCCGATGCTGCGGGCCTGTGGCGAGGGGACCGTCCTGAACCTGACGTCGACCGCGGGACTTTCCGCTTACGAGGGCGGCGCCGGCTACAACGCTGCCAAGTTCGCCCAGCACGCCATGACGGGTGCACTGCGGCTGGAGGAAGTGGAAAACAACCTCCGGGTCATCGAAGTTGCTCCGGGCCTGGTGCACACCGAGGAGTTCGCCCTCAACAGGCTGGGCGACCAGGAGGCTGCCGGGAAGGTATACCAAGGGGTCGAGAAGCCGCTCACGGCTGACGACGTGGCCGACGTGGTCCGCTACGCTGTCACGGCGCCGCACCACGTCAACCTGGACCAGATCGTGATCCGGCCCGTCGCGCAGGCTGCCAACTACAAGCTCATCCGCAAGCAGGGCTGAGCCGGGACTAGCTGCCGCCTGGCCGGATGACGGCGGCCCGGCCGGATGGAATCATACGGCCGGGCCGCGGGCTCGTGCCCCGGGGTACTGGAGAACACCGCAACTCCGGTTAGAATCGAATATCAGCGTTGACCCGGCCATCACCGGTGAGCTTCCGGAAGAACCTTCGGGCCCTGCGGCGCAGGAACCCGGAACAGTAGAACCGGACGGGTAAGCCCGTCACAGCAGCAATGAGCGGCCGACGCCGGGATGGCTCCACTTTTGTGGGGAGGTCCTGCGACGGTAAGTGAGGTGGTACCGCGGTGCCGGTGCTGTTGCAAAGCAGCGTACGGGCCGTCCTCGCATCCTGAATGATCCACTTGTTCACTAGCTCAACCCAGGATGTCGAGATGACCTATTACCCCAAGGCCTCAGCCGCACCATCAGGCACTAGCAGCGTTTCCGCCTCTGTGAAGTTTCCGGAGATCGAAGAGCGCATCCTCAAGTACTGGGACCAGGACGGCACCTTCCAGGCGAGCATCGACCAGCGCGAGTCTGACCTCCCTGGCGGAACACCCGGCAGTAACGAGTTCGTCTTCTACGACGGCCCGCCCTTCGCCAACGGCCTGCCGCACTACGGCCACCTGCTGACCGGCTACGCCAAGGACCTGGTGGGCCGCTACCAGACCCAGCGCGGCCGCCGCGTCGAACGCCGCTTCGGCTGGGATACCCACGGGCTCCCTGCCGAGCTGGAAGCAATGAAGCAGCTGGGCATGACGGACAAGACCCAGATCGAGTCCATGGGCATCGACAAGTTCAACGACGCCTGCCGCGCCTCCGTGATGAAGTACGCGGACGAGTGGAAGAGCTACGTCACCCGCCAAGCGCGCTGGGTGGATTTCGACAACGACTACAAGACGCTCAATGTCGAGTACATGGAGTCTGTGCTCTGGGCCTTCAAGCAGTTGCATGAAAAAGGCCTGACCTACAACGGCTACCGCGTCCTGCCGTACTGCTGGAAGGACGAGACGCCGCTGTCCAACCATGAACTCCGCATGGACGACGACGTCTACAAGAACCGCCAGGACCAGACCGTCACGGTCACCTTCCCCATCACGGCGGGGGAGTCGGAGCTGTCGAAGGAGCTTGCCGGAGTGCAGGCGCTCGCCTGGACCACCACGCCGTGGACGCTGCCCACCAACCTGGCGCTCGCCGTCGGGCCGTCCATCACGTACGCCGTGCTGCCGGCCGGACCCAACGGCATCAAGGCCGCGTCAGCGGATGCCCCGGTCAGTGGCAGCTTCCTGCTCGCAGCGGACCTGCTGGGCGCCTACGCCAAGGACCTTGGCTACGGCGACGGCACCGCCGGCGTTGAAGAGGCGGAAGCCGCGGTCACCGCCACGTACACGGGCGCCGAGCTGGCCGGACTGCAGTACCAGCCGCTCTGGGGTGACTTCAGCGACACCGAAAAGTACGGCACCGAGAACGCCTGGCGCTTCCTCGTGGCCGACTACGTGACCACCACCGACGGCACCGGCATCGTCCACCAGGCGCCCGCCTACGGTGAGGACGACCAGAAGGTCTGTGAGGAAGCCGGGATCCCCGTGGTGCTCTCCGTGGACGAGGGCGCAAAGTTCCTGCCCCTCTTCTCGCACGGCGACCTGCACGACATCGTGGGCCTGCAGGTGTTCGAGGCCAACAAGCCCATCACCCAGGTCCTCCGGGCACAGGGCCGCCTGGTCCGCCAGGCCAGCTACGAGCACAGCTACCCGCACTGCTGGCGCTGCCGCAACCCGCTGATCTACCGCGCTGTGTCCTCCTGGTACGTGGAGGTCACCAAGTTCAAGGACCGCATGTCCGAGCTGAACCAGGAGATCAACTGGATCCCCGGCAACGTCAAGGACGGCCAGTTCGGGAAGTGGCTGGCCAACGCCCGCGACTGGTCCATCAGCCGCAACCGCTACTGGGGCAGCCCCATCCCGGTGTGGCAGTCCAGCGACCCTGAATACCCGCGGACCGACGTGTACGGCTCGCTCGCCGAGATCGAAGCCGACTTCGGCCGGCTGCCGCTGAACAAGGACGGGCAGGTTGACCTGCACCGGCCGTTCATCGACGAGCTCACGCGCCCGAACCCGGACGACCCCCGCACCCCGGAAGAGGGCCAGTCCGTGATGCGCCGCGTCGAGGACGTGCTGGACGTCTGGTTCGACTCCGGCTCCATGCCCTACGGCCAGGTCCACTACCCGTTCCAGAACGAGGAATGGTTCGACACGCACAACCCGGCGGACTTCATCGTCGAGTACATCGGCCAGACCCGCGGCTGGTTCTACATGCTGCACATCCTCTCCACCGCGCTGTTCGACAGGCCGGCCTTCCGCAACGTCATCAGCCACGGCATCGTGCTCGGCTCCGACGGGCAGAAGATGTCCAAGAGCCTGCGCAACTACCCGGACGTCTCCGAGGTCCTGGACCGCGACGGCTCCGACGCCATGCGCTGGTTCCTGATGTCCAGCCCGATCCTGCGCGGCGGCAACCTGGTGGTCACCGAACAGGGCATCCGCGACGGCGTCCGCCAGGTCATCCTGCCGCTCTGGAACGTCTACAGCTTCTTCACGCTCTACACGAATGCCGCTGCAGGCGGCGCAGGGTACGACGCCAAACTGCGGTACGACGGCTACACCGACACCCTGGACCAGTACCTCATGGCCAACACCGGGGACCTGGTCCGGAACATGACGGCCCAGCTGGACAGCTACGACATTTCCGGTGCCTGCGACGAACTGCGCAGCTACCTGGACATGCTCACGAACTGGTACGTCCGCCGCAGCCGCCAGCGTTTCTTTGACGAGAACGTTGACGCCTTCGATGCGCTGTACACCGCGCTGGAGACCGTCTCCCGCGTGGCCGCATCCCTGTTGCCGCTGGTCTCTGAGGAGATCTGGCGCGGCCTCACCGGCGGGCGCTCCGTGCACCTGGCCGACTGGCCTGACGCGGGACTCTTCCCGGCCAACCCGGAACTCGTCGAGGCCATGGACCGCGTACAGCAGATCTGCTCCACCGGGTCATCGCTGCGCAAGGCAGCGAACCTCCGCGTGCGCCTGCCGCTGCAGGAGCTCACCGTCGTGGCACCCGGCGCGGACGCGCTGGCAGGCTTCGCCGCCGTCGTCGCCGATGAACTGAACCTGCGCTCAGTCCGCCTGCTGGACGCCGAGAGCGCCTCCCCGGAGGAGTTCGGCATCGAACAGAAGCTGGTGGTCAACGCCCGCGCCGCCGGACCGCGACTGGGCAAGAACGTCCAGCAGGCCATCAAGGGCTCCAAGTCCGGCGACTGGTCCGTGAACGACGCCGGAGTGGTCACCGCAGGCGGCCTCGTACTGGAGCCGCAGGAGTACACCCTGGAAACTGTCGTGGCGGAAGCGGCGGGTGGCGAGGGAACTGGTCCTGCCACAAGGGCAGCTGCCGTGCTGCCGGGCGGCGGCTTCGTGGTGCTGAACACCGAAGTCACACCGGAACTGGAAGCCGAAGGTGCGGCCCGCGACATGGTCCGCGCCATCCAGCAGGCCCGCAAGGATGCCGGACTCAACGTGAGCGACCGGATCCACACCACAGTCACCGCGAAACAGGACGTCGTTGATGCCCTGTTGGCGAACGCGGAACTCGTCAAGACCGAAACCCTGACCGTCAAGCTGGACACCGTTCCGGCCGACGTCAAGGAACCGCAGGTCAGCGTTGTCAAGACCGCGGCAGAAAAAGTAGAGGCCTAAGCAATGACTGACGAATTTTCCGTAGAGAGCGTCTACGCCGAACTGCTGGGCCGGGCGCCGGAAAACAAGATGGAGCCGCGCCTCGCGCCGCTGTACCGGGCCATGGACGTGCTCGGGGAGCCCAACAAGGCCTTCCCGATCATCCACGTCACCGGCACCAACGGCAAAACGTCCACGGCCCGCATGATCGAAGCGGGTCTCCGCGCCCACGGACTGAGCACCGGACGCTACACGAGCCCGCACCTATCGAAGGTGACCGAGCGGATCAGCATCGACGGCGCCCCCGTTCCGGATGAGACCTTCGTCCGGATCTGGGACGAGATCCGCCCCTACCTGCAGATCGTGGACGGCGAGCTGGAAGCTGAGGGCCAGCCCCGGCTGACCTACTTCGAGTGCCTGACCATCCTGGCCTTCGCCGTGTTCGCGGACCAGCCGGTCAACGTCGCCGTCATGGAGGTGGGACTGGGCGGCATCACCGATGCCACGAACGTCGGTGACGGCCAGGTGGCCGTGGTGACTCCCATTTCGCTGGACCACACGGACCTTCTGGGCGACACCACCGAGGACATCGCTTTCGAGAAGGCAGGCATCATCAAGCCGGGAGGCTTCCTGGTCAGCGCCGCACAGCCCGTCGGCGCCGCCCAGGTGCTGCTCGAGAAGGCCCGCGAAGTGCAGGTCCCCTACCGCTTCGAAGGCGTGGAATTCGGCGTCGAATCCCGGACTGTTGCCGTCGGCGGCCAGATGGTGACCATCCAGGGCCTGGCCGGACGCTACGAGGAGTTGCTGGTGCCGCTGCACGGAGCGCACCAGGCGGAGAATGCCGCCGTCGCCATTGCCGCGCTGGAGGCGTTCTTTGGCGCGGAGAAGGCGCTGGACCCCGAAGTCCTCCAGGAGGCCTTTGCTTCGGTGACGTCACCGGGCCGGCTCGAGGTTCTCCGCACTGCTCCCACCATCATCGTGGATGCCGCGCACAATCCGGAGGGCATCCGCGTTTCGGCCGAAGCGATCCATGAAGCCTTCAGCTTCACCAAACTCGTGGTGGTGGTGGGCGTCCTGAAGGAGAAGGACGCCGAAGAGATCCTCCGCCAGCTCAAGGAGTCCCTGGGCGACCTCGCGGCCGAATACTGCTTCACCCAGTCCAACTCGCCCCGTGCAGTACCGGCCGAGGACCTCGCGGAAATTGCGTTGGACCTGGGCTTCGGCGAGGACAACATCCATGTTGCCGACAAACTCGACGACGCCCTGGAGTGGGCCGTGGAGCATGCCGAAGCCAACGAGGACCTCGCCGGCGGTGTCCTGGTGACCGGTTCCATCACACTCGTGGCCGAAGCCCGGATCCTGCTCGGAAAGGCGGACGCCTGACCATGGCCCGACTCACCAAGGCGCAGCGGGAGTGGCGGCCCGGCATGCCCAAGAAGCGGCGCTCCACCAAAGTCATGTTCGCCTCCACGGTCCTGGTGCTCGAAGCGTTCGTGGCATTCTTCGCCACCCTGGCGGTCTTTGGGCTCCGCCGTGACGAGTTCCCGCCGGCCGTGATCCTCAGTGTCGGCATCGTCCTGAGCCTGGTGCTGGTGTTCACCTGCGCCGTGCTGTCCAAACCGTGGGGTGTGGCGCTGGGCTGGATCCTGCAGCTCGTCCTGATCTTCACCGGATTCATTGAGCCCATGATGTTCGTGGTGGGCATCCTCTTTGCCGTGGCCTGGTGGTACGGCATCAGGACCGGCATCCGGATTGACCGCGAGGCCGCGCAGCGCGAACGCGAACAGGCCGAGTGGGAAGCCGCCCACCCCGAAGAGCAAAGCCACTAGACTGGTTTCCGAATCCCACCCCCAACACATTGGAGAAGCTGTGAG
Source organism: Arthrobacter sp. SPG23 (assembly GCF_000876655.1). Lineage (GTDB taxonomy): Bacteria > Actinomycetota > Actinomycetes > Actinomycetales > Micrococcaceae > Arthrobacter. The sequence continues at coordinate 351,687 of NZ_JYCN01000018.1, read as the reverse complement.
CATTGAGCGCACCCTCGTCCTGATCAAGCCCGACGGCGTGACCCGCAACCTGACCGGCGCCATCCTCGGCCGGATCGAAGCCAAGGGCTACACCCTCACCGAGCTCAAGAAGGTCGATGCCAGCCGCGAACTGCTGGAGCAGCACTACGAGGAGCACGTGGGCAAGCCGTTCTACGAGCCGCTCGTCGAGTTCATGCTCAGCGGACCGGTCGTTGCGGCGATCTTCGAGGGCCACCGCGTGATCGAGGGCTTCCGTTCGCTCGCCGGCACCACGGACCCGACGACGGCGGCGCCCGGCACCATCCGCGGCGACTTCGGCCGCGACTGGGGCCTGAAGGTGCAGCAGAACCTGGTCCACGGTTCCGACTCCGTCGAGTCAGCCGAGCGCGAGATCAAGATCTGGTTCCAGGACTAACAGCCTTCAGCGCGAGCGGACAGATAAGTCCCTCCTCTTAAGCGCGAGCGTACAGTTGAGGCCCCCGTTTCCGAAGAAACAGGGGCCTCAACTGTACGCTCGCGCTTTTCTCTGGCTTAGTAGCCGGACGTCCCGATGAACACCTGGATAAAGGCGAAGAAGATGGTGGCGATGACGGCCACGTACAGCAGCGCGACGGCGATCCAGCCGGAGTCGCCGGCGATCTTCATAGCGCCGGCCGGAAGCTTGATCACTCCGTGCGTGATGTTCCGGACCGTGACCCACACAAAGAGCGGAATCATCGCGGCCCAGACCACCATGCAGAACGGGCACAGGATATGGATGGAGTACAGCGCCTGCGACCACAGCCACACCACGAAGGCAAAGCCAAGTGTGACGCCGGCCTGCAGGCCAAGCCAGTACCAGCGGGCAAACGTGGCGCCGGAAAGAACAGCCATGCCCGTGGTGATCACTACGGCGAAGGCCACGATGCCAATAAACATGTTGGGGAAGCCGAAGAGGGAACTCTGCCAGGTCTGCATCACGGCCCCGCAGGAGACCCACGGATTGACGTCGCAGGCCGTTACGTGGTTCGGGTCCTTGAGGACCGCCAGCTTTTCCAGGACCAGGGCGCCGGAGGCGAGCCAGCCGATAGCGCCGGTAATCACCAGCAACCAGCCAAACGGCTTGTCCCGGGTCATCGGAGGCAGGCCTTCCTGCGCTGCTGAACGCTCGCGGAGGTCGCCGTCCACCAAATTGTTCTGCATGGAATTGGAGATGCTGGGCATGGGATGTCGCGTCCTTTTTCTCGAGGGCTCCTCGCCCTGATTGTAACGCCGGAGGCTGGACGGGCCGCACAGACTCCGCCCGGACGCGCCCCGATTATCGGGCCGCCGGCCCCGCCTCCCCCTCGTTTGAGCGAGCGTATGAGAGAATGAAGCTGGCTGGAATACGATCCACATTCGAATTCCGGTCCGGTGGCTTGTTTGTAAGACCGCCAATGATGAGCAGGGCACGCTCCGGATCCACGATAGATCCCGGCCTCCCGGCAATGCCATTGGACGGCACCTGGTTGTGGCTTTCAGGAACAACGGGTTTCAGAACAACGCCACCGGCCCTCCAGGGCTGCCGCACCCCACTGCCGGTGCGAACCTGAGGGTATCCAATTGACTTCTGTCAACGCCTGCGGGTTTTGACAATATGCGCCCCAATGGGTGCCGGATGTGGCGGTGCGTCAGGGGCAGGAGTGTCGCTACATATGGATAATGACCAGGTTCTAAACGTTAACGAACAAACCGCTGCCGGCGACGAAGCTGCAGCTCCACAACCGCCGAAGCGGGCCATCCGGACCAGGCGCAAGGCCGCCCCGAAGGCGGACGCCGTTGAAGCCGGCGAATCGGCGGAAGCCCCTGCCGAGGCCGCTCCCGAGGAAAAGCCGCCGGCGCGCCGCAGCCGTTCACGCAAGAAGGTGGAGCCTGCCGAGCCGCTTCCGGTATTCGCAGCCGAAGCCTCAGCCCCGGTCGAGGCAGGGCAGGCTGACGCTGCACCCGAAGGGGAAGCAGCAGCGCCGGCCGAAGTCGTTGAAAAGCCGGTCCGCCGGCGCGCCTCGCGCGCCAAGGCCCCCGCAAAAGTTGCGGACGCCCTGCCGGTCGCTGAGCCTGCGGCCCAGGATACCGCCGTCCAGGAAGCCGCCACCGTTGCAGAGCCGGCAGCCGAAGACGACGTAGCCGCCGCAGGCCAGGGAACTGAAGGCCAGGAACCCGCAGTCCAGGAGACAGCGGGCCAGGAACCTGCCGCTCCCGTGAATGAGGCTGAGCAGCCCGCAGCGGCCGAAGCCGCCAGCCCTGTTGGCGCCCTCTTCCTCGAGCCCGGCTCGGTGACCTCCATGATTTTCCAGGCACCGGACCTGAGCACCGTGGTCCGCCCGGCAGCGACGCCAGCCGTGGCCAAGGAAAGCGAAGAGGAAGACACCGAAGAGGACAGCGAGGAAGTTGACGCCGGCGGCTCCCGCCGCCGCCGCAGCCGCGGTCGCCGTGGCCGCAGCCGCGTAACCGACCGGGAAACTGCCAGTGACACCGAAGCAGCCGAAGGCACCGCGGGCGACGAAGACACCGATGAGGAGTCCACCCGTACCGCGGACGACGGCGTCACCTCCCGTCGTCGTCGTCGTCGCCGTCGCGGTGACCAGGACCTCGAACTGACCGGCGGGGGAGACGACGACCCGCCCAACACCGTGACCCGGGTCCGTGCCCCCAGGGCGATCAGCGAGGCGCCGGTCAACAACCGCGTCACGTCCGTCAAGGGTTCCACCCGGCTTGAGGCCAAGAAGCAGCGCCGCCGCGAATCCCGCGACACCGGCCGCCGCCGTACCGTTATCACCGAGGCCGAGTTCCTGGCCCGCCGTGAATCGGTGGACCGCCAGATGATCGTCCGGCAGCGCGACGACAGAATCCAGATCGGCGTCCTGGAAGACGGCGTCCTGGCTGAGCACTTCGTGTCCAAGACCCAGCAGGACTCGCTGATCGGCAACGTCTACCTGGGCAAGGTCCAGAACGTGCTGCCGTCCATGGAAGCCGCTTTCGTGGACATCGGACGCGGCCGCAACGCCGTCCTCTATGCCGGCGAAGTCAACTGGGACGCCGTCAACCTGGAAGGCAAGCAGCGCCGGATCGAGAATGCCCTGAAGTCCGGCGACTCCGTGCTCGTCCAGGTCACCAAGGACCCGGTGGGCCACAAGGGCGCCCGCCTGACCAGCCAGATTTCCCTTCCCGGCCGCTACCTCGTGTACGTTCCCGGCGGTTCCATGACCGGCATCTCCCGGAAACTGCCCGACGTCGAACGCAACCGCCTCAAGCGGATCCTCAAGGACCGCTTGCCGGAAGACGCCGGCGTCATTGTCCGCACCGCTGCCGAGGGCGCGTCCGAGGAAGAGCTGACGCACGACATCAACCGCCTGCGTGCCCAGTGGGAAGGCATTGAAAGCCAGGCCACGTCCACCAAGATCCTCGCCCCGGAGCTCCTTTACGGCGAACCTGACCTCACCATCAAGGTGGTCCGGGACGTCTTTAACGAGGATTTCTCCAAGCTGATCGTTTCGGGCGAGGAAGCCTGGGACACCATCGAAGCGTACGTAACGTACGTGGCCCCTGACCTTGTGGGCCGCCTCGAAAAGTGGACCAAGGACGCGGACATCTTCTCGGCCTGGCGGATCGATGAGCAGATCCACAAGGCCCTGGACCGCAAGGTCTTCCTGCCCTCAGGCGGCTCCCTCGTGATCGACCGCACCGAAGCCATGACCGTGGTGGACGTCAACACCGGCAAGTTCACCGGCAGCGGCGGCAACCTTGAGGAAACCGTCACCAAGAACAACCTGGAAGCGGCTGAGGAAGTGGTGCGCCAGCTGCGGCTGCGCGACATCGGCGGCATCATCGTGATCGACTTCATCGACATGGTGCTGGAATCCAACCGCGACCTCGTGCTGCGCCGCATGGTGGAGTGCCTTGGACGGGACCGGACCAAGCACCAGGTTGCGGAAGTGACCTCCCTGGGCCTGGTGCAGATGACCCGCAAGCGGATGGGCACCGGCCTGCTGGAAGTCTTCGGCGAGCAGTGCGAGGCCTGCGCCGGCCGCGGCATAGTCACCCATGACGAGCCGGTGGAACACCGCCGCGCCAACACCGTTGCCGCCGAACATCACGTGCAGCGGACGGAAACGCCGCAGCCTCCCCGCACGGAGCGCAAGAGCCGCCGCCGGGGCAAGGGCGGCCAGCCGGTTTCCGAGGCTGCCCCGTCGACGCCGGCTCCGGTGCACCATGAGCCCACCGACGCCGAACGCCATGCCAAGGCTGAAGCAACCCGCGTGGCGCTGGCCAACATCGCAGCGGCAGCACATGCTGCCCACCTGCACGACGCCGAGACCGGCCATGCAGCCCCTGCAGCCGCGGCTCAGGCAAGTGCCGCACAAGCAGTAGGCCAGGCACTGGCCGCCCAGTCTCCTTCCGGGATGGCGGGAATGCCGGTCAGGGGAGGGGCGGCCCAGCCCGCGCCGGCCCAGCCGTCCACCACGCAGCCCGCCACGGCCCGGCCGGCCAAGGTGTCGGAAACCGAGGTGGCTGCTGCAGGGCGCCCCGCGGCGGTCCTGACCTTCGGCGGCGAAAAGGTGGCCTTGCCGTTTGTTGAGCACGCCGGGGAAGCACCTGCCACCGGAGCCGCCCTGACGCTCGACCGCCTCGCCGAGGCCTTCGCGCACCTGGGTGAGCCGGCTGCCACTGAGGCCCCGGCGGAACCGGCTGAACAGCAGGCCCCGGCCGCCCAGGCACAGGCCCGTGTTCCGTCGGCCCAGTCACCGGCAGCGCAGGCTGCTGAACCCGACTACACCGACCACACCGCGGTACAGGGCCGGGCACGCCGGCCCCGCCGCAACCGGAGCGCCAGCCGCGCCCAGGGCGCAGCCAACGAAACGTCCGTGGAACACCACGAGACTGCTCCGGTTGCAGCGTCAGGGCACACCCACGAGGCAAAGGCACCCGAACCGGCGAAGGTGGACGTGCCCGCCAAAGCGCCGGCCAGCGAGCCGATCATCCTCGGTGTGGGAGTGCCGGCCTCCGAGCTCTGATTCCACAGCTCTCTGATCCCACCAGCTGACATCGCGGGTGCGGCCCGGAACCGGCGTAGCAATACGCCGGTTCCGGGCCGCACCCGCGTTTTCGTTGCGGGGAAACAGCTAGGCTAGGGGACTGACACGGGGTGCCGCGCACAGGGCCGGCTGAGATCCACACCCGTTGAACCTGTCCGGTTAGCACCGGCGAAGGGATGTCTCCTTTGGCTATATCTTTCCTGCCCACCCCGGCCTCCGACGTCGTCCACGGATCAGCAACGGGCGGCGCCGCACGGCGAAACACCCCGCGGGTCCTGGCCATCGCCGGTTCCGATCCGTCCGGCGGTGCGGGGATCCAGGCGGACCTCAAAAGCATTGCCGCAAACGGCGGCTACGGCATGGCTGCCATTACTGCCCTGACGGCGCAGAACACCCGGGGCGTTCGTGCCGTGCATGTTCCCCCGGCGGAATTCCTGACCGCCCAGCTTGAGGCCATCAGCGACGACATCACCATCGACGCCGTCAAAATCGGCATGCTGGGGGACTCTGCTGTGATTGCCGCTGTCCGCAGTTGGCTGGAGAGGTCCCGCCCCGCCGTCGTGGTTCTTGACCCTGTCATGGTCGCCACCAGCGGCGACAGGCTCCTGCAGGAGGCCGCCGAAGCGGCATTGCGGGAACTCCTGCCCCTTGCCGACCTCGTCACGCCGAACCTGGCAGAACTGGCGATGCTCCTCAACGAACCGCTCGCGGAGGACTGGGAGGCGGCACTCGCCCAGGGCAAGCGGCTCGCTGCCCAGGCGGCCACCACCGTGCTCGTCAAGGGCGGACACCTCGACGGCGGTGAGTGCCCCGACGCGCTCGTCAACACGGAGGGTCTGCTCGCCCGGGACGTCGTGGTGGTCCCCGGCGAGCGGATTGACACCACGAACAGCCACGGCACAGGCTGCTCCCTGTCCTCGGCCATGGCCACCACGCAGGCAAGGCTGGGGGACTGGGAAGCGTCCCTGCGTACCGTAAAGCCGTGGTTGCAGGGAGCGCTCCGTGAATCCGGAACCCTGGACGTGGGGGCAGGCAACGGCCCGGTGCACCATTTCCACCATCTGGCACCCAAGGGCCACGCGGCGCCGGCCGAAGGCGAGTTCGCTGCGGCGCTCCGGCAGGACGCCGGACCGGACCTGGACGCCATTTACGGGTTGGACTTCATCCGTGGCCTGGCCGATGGTTCCCTCACCGAGCAGCACTTTGCGTATTATCTTGCCCAGGACGCCATTTACCTCAACGGCTATTCCCGGGTGCTTTCCCGTGCTGCCGCGATTGCCCCCACCGAGGCGGAGCAGCTGTTCTGGGCACGGTCGGCGCAGCAGTGCCTTGAAGTCGAGTCCGAACTGCACCGGACCTGGCTCAGCACGCGGAACGTGGACGGAGGGCTGGGTCCGGTCACCAAGTCCTACGTCGACCACCTGCTGGCCTCCTCCGTTTCAGGCAGCTACGGGGTGCTCGTGGCCGCGGTGCTCCCGTGCTTCTGGCTGTATGCCGAGGTGGGTGCCACCCTGCACGGGGAGTTCCTCGCCGCAGGAGCGCCGTCCGGCCACGCCTATGCCGACTGGCTCCGCACCTACGCCGATGAAGAGTTCGCCGCCGCCACGAGGCAGGCAGTGCGCATTGCAGACGACGCCGCCCGTGCTGCGTCCGAAGCGGAACGTCGGGCCATGCGCCTGGCCTTCCGGCAGTCGTGCCGGTACGAGGTGGAATTCTTCGACGCGCCGCGGTTGCATGCTGCACCGTAAAGCGATCCGAAGCCGGTACGATAGTGGGGCACGGTTTCCGGAAGTCGTTGCGGCAACAGTCTGTTTTACGCAGAGTGGCGCCTATCACGTACTACCGCCGGAGCCAGCCTCATTTGCGGCCGAAGGCAAAATTAGCGTATTCTAGATCTTCGGTGCTTACGCCAACACTTGGGTTATAACCTCAGAACGGTCCGTTTGGAATTCCAAATGGCATTGTTCCTTGGATAACTCATGGGTTCCCCCGGGGAATCCACCGGCGTTGAGGCACAGCGTGAACCAGGCCAAACAATTGGACCCAGGTTCCGCACGCAAATCTAGTAATAAACGTCGAGAGAAGTGAGTTCCCCAGTGGTGTACGCGATTGTCCGCGCAGGCGGCCGCCAAGAGAAGGTTTCCGTTGGAGACTTCGTTACCCTGAACCGCGTCCCCGGTGGAGCCGGCAGCACCATTGAGTTGCCCGCACTGCTCCTGGTGGACGGTGACAAAGTCACGTCTGCTGCTGCGGACCTGGCCAAGGTAACGGTTACGGCTGAGATCCTTCAGGACCTTCGTGGTCCGAAGATCGTCATCCAGAAGTTCAAGAACAAGACCGGGTACAAGAAGCGCCAGGGTCACCGTCAGGAACTGACCAAGGTCAAGATCACCGGTATCAAGTAACCTTCCGTTACTTTTCAGGTTTTCAGCAGATTCCCCAGAATTTTTAAGGCAGGCATTTCAAATGGCACATAAAAAAGGCGCGAGCTCCACTCGCAACGGTCGTGACTCCAACGCCCAGTACCTCGGCGTCAAGCGCTTCGGCGGCCAGGTAGTTTCCGCAGGCGAGATCATCGTCCGCCAGCGTGGCACCCACTTCCACCCGGGTGCCGGCGTTGGCCGCGGCGGCGACGACACCCTGTTCGCACTGACCCCCGGCGCCGTTGAATTCGGTACCCGCCGCGGACGTCGAGTCGTGAACATCGTTGCTGCTGCAGCTGCAGAGTAACAACAAGATCCAAACCGGTGGAGCGGGCCATGATGGCCCGCTCCACTGTTCTTTTAACCGCATTACAATCAATTTGGGCGTCCAAGACGGTCAGGTTAAGCAATAGAGGAGATTCACGTGGCGAGCTTTGTAGACCGGGTAGTACTGCACGTATCCGGCGGTACCGGCGGTCACGGCTGTGTCTCCGTCCACCGCGAGAAGTTCAAGCCCCTGGGCGGTCCCGACGGCGGCAACGGCGGTGACGGCGGCGACGTCATCCTGCGCGTCGACCCGCAGACCACCACGCTGCTGGACTACCACCACGCCCCCCACCGCCACGCCACCAACGGCGGACCCGGCATGGGCGACTGGCGCGGCGGCAAAAACGGCGAAACGTTGATCCTTCCCGTTCCGGAAGGCACCGTCGTCAAGACCAAGGACGGCCGCGTCCTGGCCGACCTCGTCGGTGAAGGCACCGAGTTCGTCGCGGCCGCAGGCGGACCGGGCGGACTGGGCAACGCCGCGCTTTCCTCGCAGAAACGCCGCGCCCCCGGCTTCGCCCTGCTCGGCATCGAAGGCGAGTCCAGCGACATCGTCCTGGAACTGAAGTCCATTGCGGACATCGCCCTCGTGGGATTCCCGTCCGCCGGCAAGTCCAGCCTCATCGCCGCCATGTCCGCGGCGCGCCCCAAGATCGCCGATTACCCCTTCACCACGCTGATCCCCAACCTTGGTGTTGTCCAGGCCGGCGACGTGCGCTTCACCATCGCAGACGTGCCCGGCCTCATCGAAGGGGCCAGCGAAGGCAAGGGCCTGGGCCACCACTTCCTGCGGCACGTGGAACGCTGCGCAGCTTTGGTACACGTTTTGGACTGCGGTACGCTCGAAGCTGACCGCGATCCGCTCTCCGACCTCGCAATCATCGAAGCCGAACTCGAAAAATACGCGGTCGACATGAGCTACGCCGGCACCGACGGCGAGGTCGTCCCGCTGAACCACCGGCCCCGGCTGGTTGCCCTGAACAAAGTCGACCTGCCTGACGGCAAGGACATGGCCGAGTTCGTTCGGCCCGAGCTTGAGTCCCGCGGCTACCGGGTGTTTGAAATCTCCGCCACGAGCCACGAGGGCCTGCGCCAGCTTGGCTTCGCCATGGCAGAGATCGTCAAGGCCGCCCGCGACGCCGTGGCCGCCACGCCGCCCAAGGTGCACGCTCCCGTGCTGCGCCCCCGGGCGGTCAACGAGGCCGGCTTCAAGATCCGCCGCGAGGAAAAGAACCTCGAGCCGCTGTTCCGCGTCCTGGGCGACAAGCCCGTGCGCTGGGTCAAGCAGACCGACTTCACCAACGAGGAAGCCATCGGCTACCTCGCAGACCGCCTGGCCAAACTGGGCGTGGAGAACGAGCTGTTCAAGCAGGGCGCCAAGCCTGGCGACACCGTAGTAATCGGTGAAGACGACGGCGTGGTGTTCGACTGGGAGCCCACCATGATGGCCGGCGCCGAACTGCTCGCCTCGCCCCGTGGCACCGACGTGCGTTTCGCCGACATCGGCGACCGCCCCACCCGCGGCCAGAAGCGCGACGAGCAACAGGAGCGCCGCGACGCCAAGGCAGCGGCCCGGGCCGAGCTGGAAGCCGAGCGCAAGGCCGGGATCTGGACCGAATCAGTCAGCGGGCGCCGTGCGGCACGGCCGCTCCAGGAGAGCGGGCTGACCACCGAAAATGAGGAGTGAACCCCCACACGTGACCGATAATTCCGCAATTGTCATCCAGGAACCCAGGACCGACGACCGCAGCATGCTCGCCAGGGCACGCCGCATCGTCGTCAAGGTCGGATCGTCGTCGCTCACCAGCCTCAAGGGTGGAATCTCCGAAGAGGCGCTGATCGAACTGTCCGACGCGCTGGCTGCCAAGCACAACGGCGGGACCGAGATCATCCTCGTTTCCTCCGGCGCAATCTCGGCAGGTCTTGCCCCGCTTGGCCTGGTGAAGCGTCCCCGGGACCTCGCCACCCAGCAGGCAGCCGCCAGCGTCGGCCAGGGCCTCCTGATGGCCCGCTACACGCACGCTTTCGCGGCGCACGGCGTGACGGTAAGCCAGGTCCTGCTGACCGCGGACGACCTCATGCGGCGCAGCCACCACATGAACGCCTTCCGTGCCTTGAACCGGCTCCTGAACCTGGGCGTTGTGCCCGTGGTCAACGAGAACGACACTGTGGCCACGCACAAGATCCGCTTCGGAGACAACGACCGGCTGTCCGCCCTGGTGGCGCACCTGGTCCGCGCTGATGCCCTGGTGCTGCTCTCCGACGTCGACTCGCTGTATGACGGGCCTCCCTCGAAGGGGGCCAAGCGCATTCCCCAGGTGGACGGACCCCAGGACCTTGAGGGCGTCAACATCGGCAAGCCCGGTCAGGCCGGTGTCGGGACCGGCGGCATGCAGACGAAGGTGGAGGCCGCCACGATGGCCGCCGACTCGGGTATCCCCGCACTGGTCACCTCCACCGCGAACGCCGCCGCGGCCCTGAACGGCGAAGACGTCGGAACGTGGTTCTCCGTCAACAGCGGCCGCAAGTCGGTGCGCATGATGTGGCTGGCTCACCTTGCGCACGTGCAGGGCCGGCTGATTCTTGACGACGGCGCCGTCACCGCAGTCCGTGACCAGCACTTTTCGCTGCTCCCGGCCGGTATAACGGCCGTTGAAGGCACCTTTGAGTCCGGCGACGCCGTCGAAATGGTTTCGACGGCAGGTACCGTGATCGCGCGCGGACTGGTCAACTATTCCTCGGACGAGTTGCCGCAAATGCTGGGTCGTTCCACTGTGGAACTGGGGGAGTCCCTCGGCCGCGGCTTCGACCGTGAGGTTGTTCACGTTGATGACCTGGTTCTGGTCTAACGGGCTGGTTCCCCTAGACTTGAATGATGACTGAGGCACTGATTCACCAAGCCGCCGAGAAATCCAACGACTCCACGGAGGCATCTTCCACGCCGGAAAATGCCCAGCTGACACCGGCTGACGTCGAGGCTGCCGTGTACGCCATCGCGGATCGGTCCCGGCATGCTGCCCGCAGCATGGCACGCGCAAACCGCGCCTGGAAGGACAAGGGACTCCGTGCCATCGGCGCGGCCCTGCTCCAGAACAAGGCGCAGATCCTGGCCGCGAACGTCAAGGATGTGCAGGCCGGCCGCGCCAATGGAACGTCCGCGGCCCTGCTTGACCGCCTGACGCTGAACGACGCACGGATTGAGGCCCTGGCCGGCGCGCTGGAAAACCTTGCCGGCCTGCCCGATCCGGTGGGAAACGTGGTCCGCGGCCAGACGCTTCCGAACGGCCTGCGGTTGCGCCAGGTCAACGTGCCCATGGGCGTGGTTGCGGCCATCTACGAGGCCCGTCCCAACGTGACTGTGGACATTGCAGGGCTGGCGCTGAAAAGCGGCAACGCCGTGATCCTGCGTGGCGGCACGGCCGCAGCAGCCACCAACGAGGCCCTCATCCGGGTCCTCCGCGATGCCCTCGACTCTGTCGGCCTTCCCGCAGACGCCGTCCAGACCGTGGACCAGTACGGCCGTGAGGGGGCCAACGTGCTGATGCGGGCACGCGGCCGGGTGGACGTCCTGATTCCCCGCGGCGGCAGGGACCTGATCCAGACGGTGGTGACCAATTCCTCCGTCCCGGTCATCGAGACCGGCGAAGGCAACGTCCATATCTTCATCGACGAATCCGCCAGTGAAGACATGGCGGTGGATATCCTCCTGAACGCCAAGACGCAGCGGCCCAGCGTCTGCAACACCGTGGAGACCCTCCTGGTGCATTCCGGATCCACGGTGCTGCCCGCGGTCGCGGCTGCCCTCCGGAAAGCCGGGGTCACCCTGCACGCCGACGAGCGGGTCCGCGCCGCGTTGCCTGCGTCCGTGGAATCCGTTCCGGCCACCGACGAGGACTGGGCCACCGAGTACATGGACCTGGACCTCGCTGTCGGCATGGTGGATAGCCTGGACGAGGCAGTGAAGCACATCCGTAAATGGTCGACCGGCCACACGGAGGCCATTCTTACCAACGACCTCGCCAACGCCGAACGCTTCATTTCCGAAATCGACTCAGCCGCGGTTATCGTCAACGCCTCCACCAGGTTCACGGACGGCGGTGAACTGGGCCTGGGTGCCGAGGTGGGCATTTCCACCCAAAAGCTCCACGCCCGCGGTCCCATGGGGCTTACCGAACTCACTACCACGAAGTGGATCGTCCAGGGCGAGGGCCAGATCCGCAGCTGACAACGCTGTAACATGGAACAGAAGTCCGGAACGGCGGGGATGACCGCCGTCGTCAATGTGTGAACTCTTTAGGGGAGAAAATGCTGTTGCAGCAGGTGGGCGCGTCCGTCGCCGAACATGAAGAACTGGCTCCGCTGTGGGCCGAACCGTGGGTCTTTGGTGTGTCGATCTTTGCGATCATGCTGGTCCTGATGTTCGTGACCCTGTCCTACAGCAACCTTGGCAACCGGCACGAGGCTGTCGAGGAGCACTCGGATCCCCACCGCCAGCACCCGAACAAGCACGATCACAGCCAAGGCCACTAACATCACTGCGGTCCTGAAGCGGCGCGGCGCCAAGCGCCGCCTGCGTTTAGGTGTGATGGGTGGGACCTTCGATCCCATCCATCACGGCCACCTTGTTGCGGCCAGCGAAGTTGCGGCGAAGTTCGGCCTCGACGAAGTGGTGTTTGTACCCACCGGCCAGCCGTGGCAGAAAATGAGCAAGAAGGTCAGCGAGCCGGAGCACCGGTACCTCATGACAGTCATTGCCACGGCGTCCAACCCCAGGTTTACCGTCAGCAGGGTCGATGTGGACCGTCCCGGACCCACGTACACGATCGACACCCTGCGCGACCTCCGTACGCAACGGCCGGATGCTGACCTTTTCTTCATCACCGGCGCGGACGCCATGGCACAGATCCTGTCCTGGAAGAACATCGATGAGCTGTGGTCGCTGGCGCACTTCGTCGGTGTGACCCGGCCGGGGCATGTCCTCGACGGGATGGGCAGGAAAGACGTCAGCCTCCTGGAGGTGCCCGCAATGGCGATTTCCTCCACTGACTGCCGGACGCGCGTCGCAGCCGGCAACCCTGTCTGGTACCTCGTGCCCGACGGGGTGGTCCAGTATATTGCGAAATACGGCCTGTACGCCGGGCAGTCCGACCCCGACACCAGTGCCGCACTTACCGAGTTACACGAACCAGCCAGTACCGAGTGAGTTGTTAGATGAGCCAGGAACAGCCTCCCCTCCGCAGCCGCCGCGAATTGCGGCAGGCAAGAGATGAGCGCGCGGAATCACGCCAGGACACGGTGCCCAGTGCACCGGGTCAGGTTCCTCCTGCCTCAAAGGTGCCGGAGAACGGCGCACCGGCCCCTGCCTCAAAGGTGCCCGGGAACGGAGCACCGGCCCCTGCCAGGGAGGACGGCACCGGCCGCATCCGCCGAGTGGCTCCTGGTCCGGTCGATTCGGTCCGTACGCCCTCAGGATCCGAGCGGTCCTCGCAGAGCCGCGCACGGGACCGTGCCGCCCTGCGCACCATCAAGGAACTCGCGCAGAAAGAGGAGCGTCTGTCCGGCGGCGGACCGCCTACCCGCCGCCAGCTCCGCCTCCAGCAGCTCCAGGCCGAGGCCGCACCTGCCACCGCTGCGAACCTGATCGTTCCGCCGGCCCGCACCTCCGCGCAGCGCACTGTGCCGCAGGCTGGCCCGGGTCAGCCGGCGCCGCAGGCTGGCCCGGGTCAGCCGGTGCCGCGCCCCAAGTCCCAGCAAGCAGAAGTTCCGGCCACGGAAGCTGCAGCGGCCAACCCGGACAGCAAGCTCCCCGGGGGCATGACGGTGGAACAGGCCCTCGCGGCGCGTTCCCTCATCGCCGAACAGGCCAGGAACCAGATCGCCAAGATGGAGCACATCGCGGCGAACGATCCTGAAGCGGTGGATCCGGAGATCCTCGCGGAGCAGATCGCCCTGGCCGAGCGTGCCGCCATCCTGAACAAGCGGGCCATGGCCAAGCAGAAGCTGGCTGAGCAGGCCAACCAGCCGGCCCATCCGAAGACCGAGCCATCAGCCGTCAGCAACCTCGCGATGGTTACGCCGCTGGAGTTCGAGAAGGTTCCGGGAATTGACCGGCCGGTGATGAAGAAACCGGCCACCTCGTATGTTCCGGTGGTCACCAATCCCGGTCCCAGGCTGCAGCCCGCCGGCACCAAGGGGGCGCGTAAGCCTGGTCCCGCGAGGCGTACCCAACGCCCTGCCACAGGCCGGGCAGGGGTGCTTGCCCGTGCCGAGGCAGCCGCCCAGGCTGCAGCCGATCCTGCGGCAGCGACGGTTCAGGCTTCCGGGGAACCCTGGGCAGCTGACGCCGGCGAAAATTTCGTGGACAGGCCGCGCGTGGCCGCCAACACCGCCTACGGCCTGGAACCGCTGGACGCCGTCACTGCCGGGCTGGGCAGGGCGCACCGTATCCGGCTGCTGCAGCTGGCGGTCCTCGCGTTGGGGATCGTGGCGTTGATTGCAGGCGTCACCATGATCATCAGCGGCCTGGCGCCCTGATTCAACGCACCGGCGCAGCACGCGCTGCTGCCCTCCCGCATTACGACGCTGACATCAACGGCGCCGGTCCTACATAGCTTTTAACCACAACAAGGAGTCCCGTGACTGCAACCGATTCATCCATCGCCATAGCCCGCGTCGCCGCGCGCGCTGCTGCGGACAAAATAGCCCAGGACATCGTTGGCCTGGACGTCAGTGAGCGGCTGGCCCTGGCGGACGTCTTCCTGATCGCCTCGGCGCCGAGTGAGCGCCAGGTCAACGCAATTGTCGACGGCATCGAAGAAGAACTGGGCAAGCAGGACCTCCGCCCTGTCCGCCGCGAGGGCCGCTCCGGCGGACGCTGGGTCCTGCTGGACTACTCCGACGTCGTCATCCACGTCCAGCATGAGGAAGACCGCGTCTTCTACGCCTTGGAGCGCCTGTGGAAGGACTGCCCAGTGGTTGATCTCCAGCTCGGGGAAGACACCTCTGCCAAAGCGGCCGTTTCCTCGGACAGCGAGTAGTCCCGACTCGGCCACTGAATATGCCCGATTTGGAATTTTCTGAAGGGCTGTTCTAAGATATTTGAGTTGCTTCGGAGAGATCCGGACAAAAAACGGGCCCGACAGTGCAGACTGAAGGTGCCGGAGCAATGAAAATTCGGGGCTGTGGCGCAGCTGGTAGCGCACCTGCATGGCATGCAGGGGGTCAGGGGTTCGAGTCCCCTCAGCTCCACCGAATAGTCCGTCGGAATCGAAAGATTCCGGCGGACTTTTTTTGTTTCCACACCCGGACCCCCCGCCCTGTTTTCGGTGCCCACTGTTCGGTTTCAGGCGGCGTTCGCGGACGGCCCGCCGTGCTCCGCAGCCGAATTGGCGTCTTACACGATTGTGGTTTAAGATAATCAAGTTGCTTACGGAGATCGCTTCGAAAGAAACATGAGTTTGGGGCTGTGGCGCAGCTGGTAGCGCACCTGCATGGCATGCAGGGGGTCAGGGGTTCGAGTCCCCTCAGCTCCACCCGGACTAAACAACAGAAGCCGCCCGACCGGGCGGCTTCTGTTGTTTTAACGCTCGACTAATATGGGAGCGTGAACGAATCCCTTCCGCCTTGCCCCGAATGCTCCAGCGAGTACACCTATGAAATGGGAGCGCTGCTGGTGTGCCCCGAGTGTGGCCACGAGTGGTCCGCCGAAGCCGCGGAGGCGCCAGAAACCGCGGACGCGGTCATCAAGGACGCGGTGGGAAATGTCCTTGCCGACGGCGACACCGTCACCGTGATCAAGGACCTCAAAATCAAGGGGACCTCCACCGTCATCAAGGTGGGGACGAAAGTCCGGGGCATCCGGCTCACCGACGGCGTGGGAGACCACGACATCGACTGCAAGGTGGACGGCGTCGGCCCCATGCAGCTCAAATCCAGCGTGGTCAAGAAGGTCTAGGCAGGTCCCGAAATCGCCCATGCCCAGGCGGCGGAACCGCAGGCCGCAGATGTAGTGGTGATCGGTGCGGGCCAGGCCGGTTTGTCCGCTGCCTACCACTTGCAGCGGCGCGGCTTCCTGCCGGCGGGAAAGACCGCCGACGCAGCGGTCGTACAGGGATCTCCGGGATCATACGTGGTGCTCGACGCCGAAGCCGGAGCCGGCGGGGCCTGGCGCCACCGCTGGCAAAGCCTCAGGATGGCCACCGTCAACGGCATCAGCGACCTGCCCGGCATCCCCAAACCCGACGTCGACCCGGCGGAGCCGAGTTCAGGATTCCTTTCACGCTACTTTGGCGACTACGAGGACGGACTCGGGCTGAACATCGTTCGTCCCGTGAAAGTCCGCTCGGTATCCCGGGAAGACGACGAGCCCTCCGGGCGGCTCAGGATCGAAACCTCCGCCGGCAACTGGTCCGCGCGGGCTGTCATCAATGCCACAGGCACCTGGACCAGGCCGTTCTGGCCTATCTACCCGGGCCAGTCCACCTTCAAGGGCAGGCAGCTGCACGTGGCCGACTACGTGGCCGCCGAGGAATTCCGGGGACAGCACGTCATTGTGGTGGGCGGCGGCATATCGGCTGTTGGCCTTCTCGACGAGATATCCCGGGTGACCACCACCAGCTGGTTCACCCGCCGGGAACCGGTGTGGCGCGATGCCGCCTTCGACCAGAAGGCCGGGCATGACGCCGTCGCCCTCGTTGAAGAGAGGGTCCGGCAGGGGCTGCCTCCGCAGAGCGTGGTGTCAGTCACGGGACTGATCTGGACTCCCGCGCTGCGTGCGGCGGCTGCGCGCGGCGCCCTGTACCGGAACCCGATGTTTACCGCCATAGAGCCCCACGGTGTCCGGCTGGACGACGGCAGCTTCCTGGCGGCCGGCGTGATCCTCTGGGCCACCGGGTTCCGGGCCGAGCTGGAACACCTTGCTCCGCTGCACCTCCGCGGCAGCGGAGGGGGCATCGCCATGGACGGCACCCAGGTGGCAGCGGAGGAACGGGTCCACCTGGTGGGTTACGGCCCGTCGTCGTCCACCATCGGTGCCAACCGCGCCGGCCGTGCGGCAGTGGCCGGCATCGTGAGGATGCTCGGGCGCCGGGGCCCCGACGGAATCCCGGCGGCATCAGACGGGGCTGTTTCGCGGTAGGTTTACCGGGTAGCTTTTCGCCCGGTGGATCCTTCCCGGTCGGCGGAGCGACTGCCAGCGGCATAACGATGGACAGGGAAGAAGGCAGCTTGGACGTGGCGGAAAACAGCGTGGAATCAGTATTTTCCGGCCTGCGCCGGTTCCCTGACGTTGAAGCCCCCAACCTCCAGGCCTGGGATGCCACTGACAAGCTGCTCCTCGAAACGGCGGCCGGACTTCTGGGACCGGACAGCTGCGTGGCCGTGGTCGGTGACCGCTACGGCGCCCTCACGCTCGCGGCGCTGGCCGCCTTCGGCGTCCGGCAGGTGAAAGTGCACCAGGACCTGATCACGGGGGAGCGTGCGCTCCGCACTAACGCCGCGGCGCTTGGGGTCGTCGCCGGTTTTGACCAGCTGCCGCTCGGTGCGGCCCTGTTTGACGGTGCCGACGTGGTGCTGCTCCAGTTGCCCAAAACCCTCGCGGAGCTTGAGGAAGTGGCCGACGCCGTCGCCCGCTACGCCGCGCCGCACGCGATCCTGCTGGCAGGCGGGCGGATTAAGCACATGAGCCTGGGCATGAACGCCGTCCTGCAACGCCACTTTAACAACGTCCAGCCACAGCTGGCGCGGCAGAAATCCCGGATCCTGATCGCCAGGGACCCCAAGCCCGTCACCGGACCGGCGCCGTTTCCAGTGGCCGACCGCAACAGCGAAATCGATCTCACGGTCTGCGCACGGGGCGCGGTATTTGCCGGCACCAAGCTCGACATCGGCACACGGTTCCTGCTGAGGTACCTGCCGGACATGCCGTCGGCGGGGAACGTGGTGGACCTCGGATGCGGGACAGGCATATTGGCCGCCATGTACGCCAGAAGCCATCCGGAATCGAAGGTCACGGCGACAGACCAGTCAGCGGCCGCGGTCGACTCCGCCCGGGCCACCTCGGAAGCCAACGGCCTGGCCGGCCGGATCACCGTTCTCCAGGACGATGCAATGGCCTCCCTGCCGGACGGAAGCGCCGGCCTCATCCTGTTGAATCCGCCCTTTCACCTGGGTGCCAGCGTCCACGCCGGGGCCGGGATCAAGATGTTCCGTGCCGCCGGAAGAGTGCTGGCGCCGGGCGGGGAACTGTGGACCGTCTACAACAGCCACCTGCAATATCTTCCGGCCCTCGAAAGGTTTGTTGGTCCCACCCGCGTGGCGGGCAGGAACGCCAAGTTCACGGTGGCTGTCAGCACCGGACGCGCCCCGCACGAGTGACGGTACAAGTGCCGCGGGGGCGGGGCCGGTGCGGCACCGCCCCGGAAGCGAAAGCACCGTCCCACAAGTCCGCGTGTGAGCGTACCGCCGCGCGCACAGGTAACGTACGATTCAAGCATCAGTAGTGCATAACCGAAGACGTTTAGGGGAATCCGTGACTGAGATCCGCACGCCAACGCCGAGGCGCGGAACCAATTTGCCCCGCATGGGGGACTTCAATCTCACGGTGATCCTGGATGCCATCCGGCGGTCCTCCGGCGGCCTCAGCCGGGTGGAACTCGCCCAGATCGTAGGGCTCTCCCCGCAGACCATCTCCAACATCTCCCGGCGGCTGCTCGACCAGAACCTCATCGTCGAGGCCGGCAAGGAGGGGAGCGGTCCGGGTAAGCCGCGCACCATCCTCCGGTTGAACCCCGCCGGAATGTATGCCGTGGGAGTCCATCTGGATCCGGCCGTGACCACATTCGTTGTTCTGGACCTTGTCGGATCCGTCGTCAGGCACTCAAGGATCAACACGCCCGGCGCCAGCGACCCCGACGGCATCATCGCCACCATTGCCGCTGAGATCAAGGACCTGGTGGCTGCCTCCGGCGTGGACCCGGACAAGATCGCCGGTCTCGGCGTCGCCGCCCCGGGCCCCATCAACCTGGATGAGGGGACCGTGGTTGATCCGCCGCTGCTGCTCGGGTGGGACCGTGTGCCGCTGCGGGACGCCCTCGCGGAGGCCACCGGATTGTCCACCCTGGTGGACAAGGACGTCACCAGCGCCGCTGTAGCTGAAACCTGGGCCGGCGGCCCCAGCGGCTCCGGCAGCTTCGTTTTTATGTACATGGGCACCGGCATCGGCTGCGGCATCGTCCTGAACGATGAAGTGGTGCGCGGGACCTCGGGGAATGCCGGCGAAATCGGGCACATCATTGTCGACCCGGACGGGCCGCCCTGTGACTGCGGGCTGCGTGGATGCGTGAAGTCAAGCAGCATCCCGCAGGTCCTCGTGGCCCAGGCTGAAACCGCCGGCGTACTGGACGTCGTACGCCATTCCTCCGGTGCCCTGGACATCCAGGAGAGCTTCGCAAAACTTTGCGACGAAGCCGACGCCGGAAACAGCCAGGCGGCCGAGATCATAGACCACTCCGCCGTCCTGGTGGCGCGTGCGGTCGCTGTGGTCACGAACACCCTGGACGTTGAACGGGTGGTCTTTGGAGGCCCCTTCTGGACGCGCCTCTCACGGAGATATTTGGACCGTGTTCCCCAGCTGCTGGCGGACAACAGCGCTGCACGCCAGATCCACGGCATAGAGGTTGTCGGAACCGGCGTGGGAGAGGACGTAGGTGCCATCGGCGCGGCCTGCCTGGTGCTGGAGCATACGCTGGCCCCGCGCGCACAGCGGCTGCTGCTGGAAGGCTGACGCCTCCGTTCCGCTGTGTTGTCAGTGGGTAGTACTAACCTGAAATTGCATATCGGCTAAAGGCTGGGGCCAGCTGGAGGACATTGGGGGCTGCAGCCGCTCGAAAGATTGGAGCGTCATGCACCGCCCTGCCAAAATCCTTGCGGCGCTGATGTCGGCGGCAGCGCTGCTGGCCACATCAGCCTGCTCCGCGGAACAGCCGGCCGCCGAGAAGCGGACGCTGAAGATCGTCTACCAGAAGACTGATTCGTTTTCCGCCCTCGACACCCTATTCAAAGACGCCAAGAAGGATTTCGAAGCTGCCAACCAGGGGACCACCGTGGAGCTGCAGCCCATCGAAGCCAATGATGACGACTATGGCACCAAGCTGGCGCTGAGCCTTCGCTCGGCCGAGACCGCCCCGGACGTCTTTTACGAGGACACGTTTAAAGTGAGGTCCGACGTCGACGCCGGATACCTCCTGAAACTGGACGGCTATCTCGAAAAATGGGACGACTGGAAGTTGTACAACGAGGCCGCCAAGGCTGCCGGTACCGGAGACGACGGCGGGATCTACGCTGTGCCCCTCGGGACAGATACCCGCGCCATCTGGTACAACAAAAAAGTCCTGCAAAAAGCAGGCATCGCCGTTCCATGGCAGCCCCGGAGCTGGGACGAAATCCTCGAGGCCGCCCGCAAGATGAAGGCATCGGACCCGTCCCTGGTCCCGTTCCACATGTACGCCGGCAAAGGCACCGGCGAAGGCACCGTGATGCAGAGCTTCTACGAGCTGCTCTACGGCACGGACAGCGAACTCTATGACCAGCAGGAAAAGAAATGGGTGGTCGGCTCCCAAGGGTTCACTGATTCCCTGTCCTTCCTGAAAACCCTCTACGACGAAGGGCTTGCCGTCACGCCCGCGGAGGCGCTTGACGCCAACGTCTGGAAGAAGGTTTTCGGTGAATGGCTGCCAAAGGGCAGGATGGGCGCCACCGTGGAGGGCTCCTACACGCCGTCGTTCTGGCAGAAGGGCGGCAACTACGAATGGGACAGCTATGCGGAGGACATGGGTGTGGCGAAGTTCCCCACCCAGCGCGGCCAGGAACCGGGCGGCGTCAGCATGTCCGGCGGATGGACGCTCGCCGTCGGCGCCGACTCCAAGAACCCGGACCTGGCGTTCAAGTTCCTTTCCGAGGCCCTGAGCAAGAAGAACTCACTGGCTTTCACCGTGTCAGGCTCCCAGATCGCCGTCCGAACGGACGTCGCCGCCGACCCCGAGTACCTGGCTGCGAATCCGTTCGTCAAGGACGTCTCCGAGCTCGTATCCGTCACGCATTACCGGCCCGCCACAGCGGACTACCCGCGAATCTCCGCCGCAATCCAGGTGGCCACTGAAGCCGTAATCACCGGTGCACTCTCGCCGCAGGAGGCAGCCGAGCAGTACGACAAGACAGTCAGGGACCAGGTGGGTGACGCCAAGGTCCTGCAGAAATAACGCATGGGTGAACGAAGAACGGTCCGGCAGCAGCTCCGGCTGCTGCCGGTTGTGCCCTCTGTCCTGTTGCTCCTCCTCTTCCTGGCGGCGCCTGTCCTGTGGTCTTTCCACGCCTCCTTCACCAACGCCGCCCTCACCGGCCGCAACGCCAGGAACCCTACCTGGACCGGGGTTGAGAACTACGCACGGCTGCTCGGGGACTCCGCGTTCCCGGCCGCGGTTGTCCTGACAGTTACCTTTGTGGTGGCGTCAGCTGTTCTGGGCCAGAACCTGCTGGGGCTCCTGATCGCCGGCCTGATGACACGCGCCCGGAAGCCGGTGTCGGCCGCCGTGGGCACCGCCGTCGTTGCGGCCTGGGTGCTTCCCGAGATCGTTGCCGCCTTCGCCGCTTACGCCTATTTCAGCAAGGACGGGACGCTGAACCAGCTGCTGGGCGGAGTTGGCGCTGCCGGGGCCGACTGGCTGTACGCCTACCCTATGGTGGCCGTGGTGCTGGCGAACATCTGGCGCGGCACCGCGTTCTCCATGCTGGTCTACCGGGCAGCCCTCGCCGACGTTCCGCGTGACATCTCCGAGGCCGCCCTTATGGACGGCGCCGGCGGCTGGCAGCGCCTGGTCTTCATCACCCTGCCGCTGATCAGGTCCAGTATTGCCACCAACCTGATGCTGGTGACGCTCCAGACGCTGGCTGTGTTTACTCTCATCTGGGTGATGACTGCCGGCGGGCCGTCCAATGCCAGTACCACGTTGCCGGTCCTTGCCTACCAGGAGGCCTTCAAGTTCGGAGACATCGGCTACGGCACGGCGATCGCCTCGGTACTCATTGTCCTGGGCCTGGTGTTCGGGATTGCCTACGTCCGGCTGCTCAAGGGGGAGAAGCGGTGACGACGGCGGGCCGGCGGCCCCTTGAGGCAGCTTCACGGCAGCCCGCCCGCGGTGGGGTTGCCTCGCCGGGATTCCGCCGGGCCCGGATTCCGGCTGATGCGGCGCTGCTGCTGATTGGCGCCTGCTTCGTGCTGCCGCTGTTGTGGCTGGTGTTCGCCTCCCTGGACACAACAGCCGGCTACCAGACACAGGTGCCGGCCAATGCTTCGCTCGACAACTTCGCGGCCGTCCTCACCCCCCGAGTTGCTGCTCGGGCCACTCTGGAACAGCTTCCTTCTGTCCGGCGGCACGGCAGCGGTCACCCTGGTGGCGGCCGTGCTGGCCGCATACCCGCTGTCCCGTTTCCAGTCCCGGTTCAACAGGCCGTTCATGTACTCGATCCTGTGCGGCACCTGCCTGCCGGTTACCGCCATCATGGTGCCTGTCTACGGCCTGTTCGTCCAGCTGCGCCTGCTGGATTCCCTGCCGGCCACAGTCCTCTTCATGGCGGCAACGGCGCTGCCAATGGCCATCTGGATGGCCAAGAACTTCATGGACGCGGTGCCCCTTTCACTGGAGGAGGCCGCGTGGGTGGATGGAGCTTCCGGGCTCACGGCCCTGCGTGCCGTGGTGCTGCCGCTGATGCGCCAGGGGCTGGGAGTGGTGTTCATCTTCGTCTTCATCCAGACCTGGGGGAACTTCTTCGTCCCCTTCATCCTGTTGCTGTCCCCGTCAAAGCAGCCGGCATCAGTTTCGATCTTCAGCTTCTTCGGACAGCACGGCGCAATTGCCTACGGCCAGCTGGCCGCATTCTCGATCCTCTATTCAGTTCCGGTCCTGGTGCTCTACGTGCTGGTGGCACGGGGAGCAGGCGGATCTTTTGCGCTGTCCGGGGCGGTGAAGGGGTAGGCGCACCTTCAGTCGATGTCCTCGACCACGGTCCCGAACGGGATCGTGTCGTCCAGGTGGGCCTGGTGGCCGGTGGGGCCGGGGTTGTAGAGGACCCTGACGCCGTGCATCTTTTCCGCCGCCGACTGCATGAGGATCGGCCGGACAGTGTTGATGAAACTCTCGCTCTTGCCGGCGAGATACTCCTGGTAGCTGGCTGGAAGCTGGATCATGCCCTCAGGATAGTCCTGCGCGGCCTCCATGGGGAGGGCTCCCCATTGTGGAATCCACCGCCCGGAGCTTGGATAGTATGGCCCGTGGCGGACGCCTTGTGAACGCCGGCAATCCGGCAGCAGCAGCGGCCGTTCTTGAACAGCAACCAGGGGGACTTCCAATGCTTCAGACTACGGCCGCCGCCCGGATCGAAGCGGGGGAACTGGCCCGGGCGCAACAGGTCATGGCCAGCATCTCCCGCAGCTTCGACGCCAAGGTCGTAGGTCAGGCAAGACTCCGGGAATCGCTGCTGGTAGGGCTCATGACCGGAGGCCACATCCTGCTGGAAAGCGTGCCCGGGCTGGCGAAGACCACCGCCGCACAGACAGTTGCGGAGGCCGTCAGCGCAGAGTTCCGGCGAATCCAGTGCACCCCTGACCTGCTCCCCAGCGACATCGTGGGGACGCAGATCTATGATGCCGCCAAGGGCACGTTCGTCACCCAACTGGGCCCGGTCCACGCCAACATTGTGCTCCTGGACGAGATCAACCGTTCCAGTGCGAAGACGCAGAGCGCCATGCTCGAAGCCATGCAGGAGCGGCAGACGTCCATCGGGGGAGTGGTGCACCCGCTGCCGTCCCCGTTCCTTGTGCTGGCGACGCAGAACCCCATCGAGCAGGAGGGCACCTATCTGCTGCCCGAGGCGCAGATGGACCGCTTTATGCTCAAAGACGTCCTGGACTACCCCACGCCGGCCGAAGAGGCCGAGATCATCCGCAGGATTGATTCCGGCGTCTTCACCGATGAACAGCGCCCGGCCGCCGCGGCATCGCTGGACGCCGTCTCGGAAGTGCAGGGACTGGTCAAACGCGTCTACATCGACCCCGCGATTGTGCGGTACATCGTGGGGCTGGTGTTTGTCACCCGGAACGCCGCCCAGTACATCGACGGCCGGCTGGCGGGTTTCATTGAATTTGGAGCGAGCCCGCGCGCCAGCATCGCTTTCAGCCAGGCCGCCCGCGCTGTCGCCCTCCTGAACGGCCGGGACCACGTGATTCCCGAGGACGTGAAGGCACTGGCCCACCGCGTGCTCCGGCATCGGATCATCCTCGGCTTCGAGGCAGTGGCGGAGCAGGTACCGGTGGAGACCGTCATCGATGCCATTGTGGCGTCCGTCCAGACTCCCTGAACGCGCCCGCATGCCCAGCCTCCTGACCCGGGTGAAATCGAAGATGTCCATCTTCGCCCACCGCAAGGCACGCGGAATGCTCGACGGCGAGTACGGTTCCGTTTTCAAGGGCCGCAGCCTGGACTTTGATGACCTGCGGGCCTACATTCCCGGCGACGAAGTCCGCGACATCGACTGGAAAGCTTCCGCCCGGCACGGATCCCCACTTATCCGGCGCTATTTTGCCGTGCGGCGGCAGACCGTGCTGCTGGTCACGGATACCGGACGCAATATGGCTGCTTCCTCGCTCGGCGGCGAAGAGAAGAAGGATGTTGCGGTGATGGCCCTGGGCGTTGTGGGCTATCTTGCCCAGCGGCACGGCGACGTGGTGGGGCTCGTGTGCGGTGACGGGACGTCTACCCGGTCCCTGCCCGCCAAAGCCGGCGAAGCACACCTGGAAAGGCTCCTTCGTGAAGTCAACGACGCCACGGCGCTGACCTCGCCCCGCAGCAGCATCGGCGAGCAGCTCTCCTATGTGGCACGCAACTTCAGCCAGCGCATGCTGCTCTTTGTCGTGGCCGACGAACTGGCGCCGGATCCCGGGATGGAGCGGATGCTGCGCCGCCTGCGCGCACAGCACGAGGTCCTCTGGCTGACCGTCCGGGACGCACAGCTGGCCGGGTCCAACGCCGCCGGGTCCAACGCCGCGGGGTCCGGGTCCGATGCCGCGGGGACACACACCGCCGGGACACAGGGGGCCGCCACCGGACCGGCCGTCCGCTACGACGTTGCGGACGGCATGCTGCTCCCCGGACGCCTCGCGGCGTCGGAAGCCATCATTCGCGCCTATGCCGCGGCCCAGGAGCAACGCGACGCGGCACGGGAGGCTGTACTGCGGCGATTGGGCATCGCCCACGTCCACGCCGGCAGCAGCCATGATGTGATGCCTGCCGTGTTCACCCTGCTGGAACGGCACCGCCGTGGAAAATGACGCAGGCTTCTATGCCCCCCTTTCGTACAGTGCCTGGTTGCCCTGGGCCGGGTTCAGCCTTCTGTTGATCGTGGCCGGCTGGCTGGCATACGTCTTCCTGAGCACCCGGCCACGGAGGCACGTATCCGCCGCAGCACCCTCCCCGCGGCCGCGGGATCCGTCCAGCCTGAAGCAGGACTACCTGCGCCGGATCGATGCTGTGGCAGCCCAGGCGGGGGCCGGCCGGCTGTCCGCACGTGCCTCGCACCAGGAGCTCAGCCTGCTCATCAGGAGCTTTGTCCGCGACATTGCCGGGATCGACGCACCGCGGATGACGCTGGCGGAGCTCCAGCAGCAGAACATCCCTGCGGCCGCCCGGGCCGTCAGCAGCCTTTATCCGGCGGAATTCGGCCCCGCGCCGCGCGACTCTGAACCATGCGACACTGAACCCCGCGCCTCTGGACCCCGCGCCTCGGTACCCCGCGACTCGGTACCCAGCGCCTCTGAACCCCGCGACTCGGTACCCCGCGCCTCTGGACCCCGCGCCTCCGAACCCCGCGACTCGGTAGCGATTGCGGCGGAAACGGCCCGGGAGGTGGTCCGGACATGGAACTGATCTTCTGGTGGATGATTCCTGCGGCCCTCCTTCTTGGCGCGGCGACGTACTGGCTGGCGCGGAAACGGCAGGACGGCGACCCCACCGCCCGGCGCCCCGTGGCCCACGGTCACCGGCTCACCGAACTGCCGGAGTACCAGGCCGCCGTGCGGCGCCACCGGCGCTGGCTCACAGTTGCCGCCGTCGCCGGGGGAGTGCTGATGGCAACTGCCATCGTGGCAGCAGCACGGCCCGCAGAACGAACCACCGTCAGCCCCGAACAGCGCAACCGCGATATCATCCTGTGCCTCGATGCCTCCGGATCGATGAGCGGCGCGGACGCGGCGGTGGTGGAGGTCTTCGCCCGGCTGGCACAGGGATTCGACGGCGAACGGCTGGGCCTGACCGTCTTCGACAGCAGCGCGGTGCAGGTCTTTCCGCTGACTGACGATTACGACTTCGTGCAGGAACAGCTTCAGGCTGCCCGGAAAGCGTTCGACGGCGCACCCGGCAGCGCCGCGTTCCTGGACGGCACATGGAACGGCGCAGGCTCCTCCCTGATCGGTGACGGGCTGGCCTCCTGCGTTCAGGGCTTCCCGGCAGACGGCGGTGGTGGGCAGGCTGCAGGGGACGGCACCGGGGAACGATCCCGCTCCGTCATTTTGGCCACCGACAATTTCATTTCAGGCGAACCCATCTTCACCCTGCAGGAAGCGGCGGCGCTGGCCAAGAAGAAGGACGTCCGTATCTATGCCCTCAACCCCGGAGACTTCGATTACGGGTCTGACCCCGACCAGCCCGGCGTTCAGCTGCGCGCCGCCGCGGAGGGGACCGGCGGGGCGTACTACCCGCTGGACAGCCCGGAAGCGGTGACGGACATAATCAGCCGAGTCCAGTCAACGCAGGCCACTGCCTTCAAAGCCGCCCCGCAGGCCGTCGTGTCGGACCGTACTGAGATCCCCCTGAGCATCGCGTTGGTGTCCGGACTCGTCCTGGCCGGTGCCACGTGGAGGCTCAGATCATGACCTTCCAGCCCATCTGGCCGTGGTGGGCCATGCTTCCGCTTGTTGTCGCCGTCGTCGGTTTCCTGGCATGGACGGCACACCGGGACCGGCTCCGCCGAGCCGGACTTCGCGGCTGGCTGTTGTCCTCCGGCCTTGTTGTCCTGCTGCTGCTGGCGGCGCTCCGCCCGGGTTTACCCGGCGGCAGCGTCCGGGCAGCGGCAAGCGACTTGAACGTCTTCTTCGTGGTGGATACCACCAGCAGCATCGCTGCCGAAGACTACGGGGACGGCAGCCCCAGGCTCGAGGGCGTCCGGAAGGACATCATGGCCATCGCCGGGGAGCTGGCCGGGGCCCGGTTTTCCATGATCACCTTCGACTCCCAAGCGGTGGTCCGGATGCCCCTGACCACGGACGCGTCAGCCCTTGGCATCTTGACCAGTGTGCTTGAACCCCAGATCACCGTGTATTCGACGGGCAGTAGCGTCACCGCCGCCCGGACTGTCCTTACCCAACGGCTGAGGGCTGCACGGGAGAGCCACCCCGAGCGCGCCCGGATTGTCTACTACCTCGGCGACGGCGAGCAGACCAGCGGCAAGGCGCCGGAAGCCATGACCGTGGACGCTTCGCTGGTCAACGGCGGCGCGGTGCTCGGCTACGGCACCGTCCAGGGCGGGCGGATGAAGGAGAAAGCGGACTACTCATCCGACGAAGCCGCCGACTATATCCAGGACCGCAGCGGCGGGGGCGCCGGGGACGCGGTGTCCCGAATCGACGAGGAAACGCTGCGGCATATCGCAGCGCAGCTCGGTGTGCCCTACGTCCACCGAACGGCCGGGGATGGAGTGGCACCGATGATGCAGGCGGCCAAGCCCGGGGCCCTCAAGGAGACCTCGGAGTCACTCCAGGGCAGGGTGGAGCTGTACTGGGTCCCGGCGCTGGGTGTCTTCGTACTGGCGCTGTGGGAGAGCCTCCGGGTGCTCCGCGAACTGAGGCAGCTCAGGCCTGCACGGCCGGAGGTCCGCGCATGAACCTGGTACCCGGCCCGCCACCCGTCACGGGCTTCCGCCGGCGGCGGCGCCGTTTGCTGCTCGGATCCGCAGCGCCCCTGCTGGTGGCGGTGGCGCTCGCCGTCAAGCTCCTGAGCGTCGGTTACCTGGGCGGCGAAGCGGCGGGATCATTCGCCCGCGGCGACCAGGCGGCCCTGGCATCCGCCGCCTCCGGACTAGGGATTGCGAACATCGTGGAACCCCACAAGGCTCCCTTTGCCGCAGCCGACGCCCTGGTGTTGGGCGGGGACTTCGCCGGCGCCCGGGCCCTCTTCGAAGCATCCCTGGCAGACGCCCCGCCAGGCGACGAATGCAAGGTGCGCGTCAACCTGACCCTGAGCATCGAGCGGCTGGCGGACAAGGCCGCGGAGTCCGGAGATCCCGGCGCAGACGCCGCAAAGCTGTACGACGACGGCCTGGCCGTGATCAAGGCCGCCCCGTCCGGTTGCTTCAGCCGCGAGGCCGGCCCGGACGGCGCCAACGGTGCGGACGGCGAGGGCGACCGCCTCCGGGAAGCCGCGGAACGGCTGCAGGGCAAAGCGGACAAACTCGGAAAAGCGGCGGCCGGTGCTGAACCCGCGACCGGCGGCACCCAGTCCAAGCCCGATCCGGAACCGCAGCAGAGCCAGCTGGACAAACTGGAGGAGTCCGCCAAGTCCGCGCAGCGGGAACGCAACGGCGGCATGCAGCGGGATGAGTACCTCGGGAACACCGATACCGCGTCCCGAACGGACAAGCCCTGGTGATCTGCGGGAGTTGCGACCAAACGCCCTAGCGCCAAGCAGCGGCGCGGACCACGCTGATAACGGGGGAGGCGGAACGACAGAGCGGCGGCTCCATATGAAGTTTGCTAGGAATGTGAACAGGCCTCAATGGATGTGGGCCTCGTGGCTGGTTGCGGCGATGCTTTCGCTGGCGTTCCTGGACCTGGCCGTGGTCGCGGCACTGTACTTCGCCGTCGTTGTGCTGTTCCGACTGGCATTCACGGTCTTCACCCTTGGGGGTGCTGTACGCCGTGGCCTTAGCGCTGGTCCGGAACGTCCTTGTCCTGTGGCGATCCTCGGATTCGCCGATGTCCTGGGCCCGATGGTCGCCGCTGTCTGGTTGGGGCGCGCCGTCGGCTGCGGAGGGCGGCCCGCCGCCCGGCCTGAAACCGCGGGCACCGGAGCCGCAGCTTCCGGACGCTGGTCAATCAGGAGGCTTTCGGCGAACAATGTTCTGTACGGTGCCGCAACAGAGCGTAAAGGTGCGTCTTAATTCGGGAGCCAGCTTGAACGCGCCGGAGCCGGGCCCTAGAGTCTTATACAAGTTACCGAGGTAACGTGTCAGCGATCCTCCGCCAGGAGGGTGTGGGTGCCCCCATGTGGGCCTGACATTTGCTCACGGACAACTTCCTGTCAGGCGTAACAGTCGCGGCTGCGCCCTGCCGAAGTTCACTCCGTGTTCCCAAACTCAAATTCATTGACGGTTCGTCGTTTCCGAGGTCCCCTGGACTGAGGAACAGCTGCCGGCAATGGCCCAAAGCCAAGGACGCAAATGTCTCCACCTAGCCTTATTGACACACATCCGAATCTCTCCGACGCCGCTCCGGTGGCGCTTTCGTACGAGCTGTTCCCGCCGCGTTCACCGGCGGCCGCCGAGTCCCTCTGGACCACCATTGGTGAGCTGGAAGCCACGGACCCGGACTACGTTTCCGTGACGTACGGCGCCAGCGGATCAAACCGGGACACCGCCGTCGAGCTCATCAACCGGCTCCTGCTGGAGACCACGCTGCGCCCGCTGGCCCACCTGACCTGCGTGGGCAACACGCCGGAGGAACTGTCCGAGATCATCGGCGAGCTGCTCGACGTCGGCGTCCGCGGGATCCTGGCCCTCCGCGGTGACCGGCCCAAGGACGGCGCAGCACCGGTTAGCGGGTCCCTTCGGTACGCCCAGGACCTGATCGAACTGATCCGCCGCGTGGAGCAGCGCCGTTCGGCGCTGCTGTGTGCCGGCAAGGTGGCCGTCGGCGTTGCCGCGTACCCCACCCGGCACCCGGAATCACCCACTGAGGCCCACGACGTCGAGGTGCTGCTGGCCAAGCAGCGCTCCGGTGCGGACTTCGCCATCACGCAGGTGTTCTTCCACACCGAACAGTTCGCCGACCTCATCACGAGGGCGCGCCGGGCGGGGGTCACGATCCCCATCATCCCGGGCGTGATGCCCCTGACCAGCGTGCGCCGGCTGAACCGCCTGGCCGAGCTGACCGGCGTCGAACCCGCTCCGGAACTGATGGCGCGGCTGGCCGCTGCGGACACCGACGCCGAACGGCGCCTGATCGGAGTCCGGGCAACAGTGGACCTGGCCAATGCCGCCCTGGACGCCGGTGCGCCCGGAATCCACCTGTACACCTTCAACGAACACGCCTGTGCGCTGGAGGTCCTGGACAAGATGGCCCTGCCCCGCCCCGCCCGTCCGGCGAGCAGGCTTAACGCCATTGCCCGGCGCCACCAGGAAATGGCGAGCTGACGTCGGGCCCCGCCCGTCAGCACTGCTTTCCAGCACCCAACTCTCCCCCTTTTTTCACCAACGCTTCCAAGGAATTCCACATGACTGAGCAGAGCACCCCTGCCGTGACCACCCCGTTCCCGTCCGCCTCGATCCTGGGCTACCCGCGCATCGGCCGCCGCCGCGAACTGAAGAAGGCCGTCGAAGCCTACTGGGCCGGCAAAATCGACGCAGCCGCCCTTGACGCCGCCGCCAAGGACATCCAGCTGGGCACCGCCAAGCGCCTGCAGGGCCTTGGCCTGACCGAAGCCGCCGCTGTGCCGGGCACCTTCTCCTACTACGACCAGGTGCTCGACGCCGCCGCCCACCTCGGCGCCGTGCCGGCCCGTTTCGGCAACCTCCTCAACGCCGAGGGCCAGCTGGACATCGACGGCTACTTCACCCTGGCCCGCGGCACCAAGGACGAGCAGCCGCTGGAAATGACCAAGTGGTTCGACACCAACTACCACTACCTCGTGCCGGAAATCGGCCCGGAGACCAACTTCGCGCTGACCTCCAACCGCATCGTCGAGGAATTCGAATACGCCCTCGCCAACGGTGTGGAGACCCGCCCGTACATCGTCGGTCCGGTCACCTTCCTGCTCCTGAGCAAGCCTTCCGACGACGCCCCGGCCGGCTTCAGCCCGCTCTCCCGCCTCGAGGACGTGCTGCCGGTCTACGCCGCGCTGCTGGAGAAGCTGGCGGCCGCCGGCGCCAGCTGGGTCCAGCTGGACGAGCCCGCCCTGGTGGTTGACCAGGACACCCCCGCCGAAGAGATCCAGGCTGCGGTTGCCCGTTCCTACGAGGTCCTCGCCGCTGCAGCACAGCGTCCGCAGCTGTTCGTCTCCACCCCTTACGGCGCACTGAACGGCCAGCTCGGCACCCTCGCCGCCACCAACATCGACGCCCTGCACATTGACGTCTTCAAGGGCGCTGTTCCCTCCGCAGCGGCACTCGCCGCACTGGGCAACAAGACCCTGGTTGCCGGCGTCGTGGACGGCCACAACATCTGGCGTAATGATCTTGCCGCCTCTGCGGACAAGATCGCCGAACTGAAGAAGTCCGTGGCCAAGCTGGCCGTCAGCACCTCCACCTCAACCCAGCACGTCCCGCACGACGTCGAGGAAGAGACCCAGCTGTCCGAGCAGCTCCGCAGCTGGCTGGCGTTCGCCGACCAGAAGGCCGTTGAGGTTGTTACTCTCGCCGGCCTGCTGACCGACGCCGCCGGTGGTGAAAGCGCGGTGCAGCCGGCCATCGACGAAGCCACCCGCGTCATCGGATCCCGTGCCTCAGCCGAGGGTGTCCAGCGCGCCGACGTCCGGGCACGCACCGCCGCACTGACCCCGGCCGACTTCAACCGCTCCGAGTATTCGGTCCGCGAAGCCGCCCAGGAAGAGGCCCTGCACCTGCCGCCGCTGCCCACCACCACCATCGGCTCCTTCCCGCAGACGTCCGAAATCCGTTCGGCCCGTGCCCGCAACAACAAGGGCGACCTCACCAACGAGCAGTACGAGCAGCTCATGAAGGACGAGATCAAGCGGGTTGTGGAGCTGCAGGAAGAGCTCGGCTACGACGTCCTGGTCCACGGCGAGCCCGAGCGCAACGACATGGTCCAGTATTTCGCCGAGAACCTGGAAGGCTTCGACGTCACGGTCCACGGCTGGGTCCAGTCCTACGGCTCACGCTGCACCCGTCCGTCCATCCTCTGGGGCGACGTCACCCGCAGCGCCCCCATCACCGTGAAGTGGGCAGAGTACGCACAGTCCCTCACGAACAAGCCGATGAAGGGCATGCTCACCGGTCCGGTCACCATCCTGGCCTGGTCCTTCGTCCGCGACGACCAGCCGCTGGGCGAGACCGCCAACCAGGTTGGCCTGGCACTGCGCGACGAAATCGCGGACCTCGAAGCAGCCGGCATCAAGGTCATCCAGGTGGACGAGCCCGCCCTACGCGAACTCCTTCCGCTGCGCAAGGCCGACCAGGCCGCCTACCTGGACTGGTCCGTGAACTCGTTCCGCCTCGCCACTGCCGGGGCTGCCGATTCCACCCAGATCCACACCCACCTGTGCTACTCCGAGTTCGGCGCCATCATCGACGCCATCGACGGTCTGGATGCGGACGTCACCTCCATCGAGGCCGCACGCTCACGGATGGAGGTTGTCCACGACCTCGAGTCCCACGGCTTCGGCCGCGGCGTCGGCCCGGGCGTCTACGACATCCACTCGCCGCGCGTTCCGGGTGAGCAGGAAGTCACCGAGCTGCTCAGCACCGCCGTGAAGCACGTCCCGTCCCGCCAGCTCTGGGTCAACCCGGACTGCGGCCTGAAGACCCGCGGCTACGCCGAGACCGAAGAGTCCCTGCGTAACCTGGTCGCGGCCACCAAGACGGTCCGCGCCGAACTGCTGCAAGCAGCCAGGTAACAACCACTGACTCAAGCACGACGGCGCCCGGTCACCTTTTCGGTGACCGGGCGCCGTCGTCGGGCTTTAAGGGCATCGACTGCTGAGCAACTGCCCTTTTGACCGCTCAAAAGGGCGCCCACGGAGCAGTCGATTTACGACTCCCAGACGATTTCGTCGTCCACGACGCCGTCCTCGTCGGCGGAGGCCACCAGGACTTCGTCAGTGAAATGTTCGCCCAGGGTGAAATCCAGGACGAAGTAGCGTTCAGGCTGGCCGGGGTAGATTCCCACGTGGCCGAGCTTCAGCGCCTTGAGGAACACGGCATTCGTCAGCTGGCTCTTGTCTTCCACGCCAAAGACCTTCTTGAGGTGTTCGTCCTTGATGGCGTTGCAGTGGAAGTGCCGGTACTCCTGGGGGCTGGTGCCCTCCTGCTCCAGTTCCTCGGCGATCATGTCCCGGACCTGGTCCACGAGCTCGGGCAAGTACCGCAGCCGGTAGTCCACCTTGTGCATGGCCGCCTCGTCGAAGTGGTCGTGCGCATTGATGTTCAGGTCCAGCTCCACCGGCTGGCCGGCCAGTTCATGCCGCGCTGCGATGTTGTGGTCCCGGCCATGGTTGAGCTCGATCTCACCAAAGTGCCGGCTCGCTACCTTGTTCATATGTTCAACATAGTCCTCTCGGCCAGTCCATTCCAGCATCGGTGGTTTTTATCTGGCGCTGTATCCCCGGGGTGTAGCCCGTCCTGCGTCCCGGCACGGGTACATTGATCGGATGCACACTCCCGCCGCCGCCGTCGCCCGATCCCGCGAGCTTTTCGACAGCGGGGTGAGCCGCCCCCTGGCCTGGCGGCTGGAGCAACTGGGCAACCTGCGCAGGATGCTGACTGAACACCGGGAGGATTTTGCCGGCGCCCTGCTCAGCGACCTGGGCAAGCACCCGAGCGAATCACAGCTGACCGAAATCGGATTTGTGGCCGCGGAAGCCGCCCACCTGGAGCGGCATCTGGCGGCCTGGCTTCGGCCCCGACGGGTGGACGTGCCGCTGGCCGTGCAGCCGGCCCGGGCATGGACCGAACTGACTCCGCTCGGAGTGGTGCTGGTGATCGGGACCTGGAACTACCCGGTCCAGTTGACGCTGGCGCCGATGGCCGGCGCCTTGGCGGCCGGGAACACCGTGGTGGTCAAGCCGAGCGAGCACGCCCCTGCCACATCAGCCGCCCTGGTGAGGTGGGTGCCGGAGTACCTGGGCGGTGCCGCCGAGGTGGTGCCCGGAGGAATCCCGGAAACCAAGGCGCTGCTGGCTGAGCGCTTCGACCACATCTTCTTCACCGGCGGGCAGGACGCGGCCCGCGTGGTGATGCGTGCAGCGGCCGAGCACCTGACGCCGGTGACCCTGGAACTGGGTGGCAGGTGCCCGGCGTACGTGGACGGGACCGCCGACCTCGGGGCCACTGCCCGCCGCATCGCCTGGGGCCGGTTCATGAATGCCGGGCAGACGTGCGTGGCACCGGACTACGTGCTGGCCGCCCCCGGGGTGCTGGAAGCGCTGGAACCCCTGCTTGTGGACGCCATCACTGCCATGTTCGGCGAGGACCCGGCGCGCAGCGCTTCCTATGGCCGGATCGTTGATGACCGGCATTTCGAACGAATCGCTGAACTGGCGGACGGCAGCACCGTGGTGCACGGCGGTCAGCGGGATCCGGGCAGCCGGTACTTCGCACCGACGCTGCTGCGCCCCGCTCCCGGGGATGCAGTCCTGGGCGAGGAGATCTTCGGACCCCTGCTGCCGCTGGTGCCGGTGTCCGGGCGGGACGAAGCCATCCGCATGATTAATTCCGGCTCCAAACCGCTGGCGGTGTATGTCTTCAGCGAGGACGACGGCGTGCGCAGCGCGTTCGCATCGGAAACCTCTTCCGGTGCGCTGGGCTACGGGGCGCCGGCGGCGCACCTGACGGTGCCGGGCCTGCCGTTCGGCGGGGTTGGCGGCAGCGGCATGGGGGCTTATCACGGCGAACATTCCGTGCGGACGTTCTCGCACGAGCGGGCCGGCCTGGACAAGCCGATGTGGCCGGACACCCTGGGACTGGCCTATCCGCCCTACGGCACGGCGAAGGACAAGGTAGTGTCCGCCCTGTTGTCGTTTGCCGGGCGGGCGCCGGGGCTTCCGACATTCCGAGGGTCCAAAGCCCGCCGTTCCAAGGCACGCTAATTCTTGCGCGCGGTTCCCAGGCTGTGCAGCGTATCGGCCAGGAGTTCGACGAAGAGCTGGACCCGGGCCGTCCGTTTGTCATTGATGAGCAGGGCGAAGACGTTCCGGGCCAGCCGGATCTCCGGAACGTCGAGGACCACCACGCCGGCGGGCCGGTGCCGGAGTGCAAGTTCGGGAACCAGTGCAGCGCCGAGGCCGGCGGCGGCCATTTCAAGGCTCGCATGGAAGTCGTCACTGTAGGCCACCACCCGGGGGTGCAGGTTGCAACTGGCGAACAGCCGTTCAATCACCGTGGCGTCGCTGGTGCCCGGGTGATGGACGATCCACGGCATGTCTGACAGGTGGTCCGCCGCCACCTTGGCCTCGGCGCGGAAGCCCCAGGCCGCCGGCAGCACCACACGGAACTCGTCGTCGCCGATCCATTGCCGGTTCACGGTGTGGGGCCACGCCAGGCCCGACTGGCCCACCTGGTAAACCAGGGCCACATCGAGTTCGCCGCCGGTGCGCAGCCCCTGGATGGTCTGGGACGGCTCAGCCACGGACACCCTGAGGTCGATGCCCAGGTCCTTCCACTTCGGGTTCTGCAGGATGCGCGGCAGCACGTACGTGGCCAGGCTGGGGAAGATGCCCAGCCTGAGCTCCTGGTGGGTGGCGTCGTGCGTCCGGGAGGCGGCCGCCATGAGCGCCTCGATGTCGGTCAGGACCTTGGCGGCGTGCCGCGTCATCACCAGGGCGGCTTCGGTGGGTTGGATGCTCCTGGCCGAACGCTGGAAGAGGTCCACACCCGTGTCCCGCTCCAAGGCGGACATCTGCTGCGACACGGCGGAGGCCGTGTAGCCCAGCCTGTTGGCGGCTGCCGCGAATGAACCAAGGCGGGTGACCTCCACGAGGGTCCGCAGATGAACAGGGTTGATCAATGGTTGCCCTTCGCCTCGGAAATCCCGCTTCATTGTGGCATATCGCCCCGCGGCCCCGGAATGTCGCGCCAGGCGGCCCGCGTTCATGGGGCAGAATCGCGTCAAGGTGCCCGGCTGGAATTCACAGTCATCCGGGCGCCCGTCGGCGACGAATTGTCCATAAGACGATTCATCAGGACGATTCAGGCGAAGCCAACAGGAGCAGAACAGTGTCGCAAGCAGCAAGGATTCCGGACGGCCGGCGGGTAGCCGTCATTGGCAGCGGCGTGGCAGGACTGACCGCAGCCTATGTCCTGAACCAGCGGGACAACGTGACAGTATTCGAGGCGGACTCCCGGCTGGGCGGACATGCCCATACCCACGATGTACAGCAGGAGGGCGGCCCGGCCCTCCGGGTGGACACGGGTTTCATCGTCCACAATGAACGCACCTACCCGACACTCCTGCGGCTTTTTGCGGAGCTGGGCGTCGAGACGCAGGACTCCGAGATGAGCATGTCGGTCCGCTGCGACGGCTGCGGCCTCGAATATGCCGGTGCCCGTGCCAAGGGGCGCGGCATCATTCCCCGGCCCTCCACCTTGCTGCGCGGACGGTACCTGCTGATGCTGCTGGAAGTGACGCGCTTCCACCGCCGTGCCCGCGCCCTGCTGGCCGGGGCACCCGGGGGTGCGGACAGCTCGGCGGAACCGGAACTGACGCTGGGGGAGTTCCTCGCCCGGGAAAAGTTCAGCAGCTACTTCATCTCGCACTTCATGACCCCCGTGGTGAGCGCCGTCTGGTCCTGCGACCCCGCCACGGCGCTGGCCTACCCGGCCCGCTACCTGTTCACGTTCCTGGCCCACCACGGCCTGCTCGGAGTGTCAGGCTCCCCGCAGTGGCGGACGGTCAAGGGCGGCTCCCGCACCTACGTGGACAAGCTGGCCGCCACGCTCACGGACATCCGGCTCTCCAGCCCGGTCACGTCGGTGCGCCGCCACGCTGAGGGCGTTGAGCTGTCCACCGCGCAGGGCACGGAAACGTTCGACGCCGTCGTGATTGCAACCCACCCCGCACAGGCGCTGCGCATGCTGGCAGATGCCTCCGCAGCAGAGCGTGCGGCCCTCGGCGGCATGCCCTACTCGGTGAACCAGACACTGTTCCACCGCGACGAAGCGGTCCTGCCGCGCAGCGCAAACGCACAAGCATCCTGGAACTACCGGCTGCCGTCCTGCGATGCGCGTCCGGACAAGGTGCTGGTCAGCTACGACATGACCCGCCTGCAGCGGCTCGAACCTGCCGACGGCGGACGCTACATCGTGAGCCTCGGGGAGTCCCACCTCATCGCCGACGGGACGGTCCTCGACCGGATGGTCTACGAGCACCCGCAGTACACGCCGGATTCACTCCGGGCGCAGCAGCAGATCCTGGCCCTGGGGGACGGACGCCTGGCCTTCGCCGGCGCCTACCACGGCTGGGGCTTCCACGAGGATGGTGCCCTTTCCGGGGTCAAGGCGGCCGCTCGGCTTGGCCGGAACTGGGAGCAGCGCGGCGGGGAGCAGCAGGCGGCGGTATCCGGTCCCGGCCTGGAAAGCGTCGCCGCGGAGGTCGCGTGATGGAAGCGGCAGCCATCTACCGGACGTCGATAGCGCATGTGCGGCGCACACCGCTGCACAATGCGTTCACCTACCGCAGCTACAGCTGGTACGTCGACGTCGACCGGCTTCCGTCACTGCCATGGCCGCTCCGGCCGCTGGCCGGGTTCCGCGTGGCGGATCACCTTGGCGATCCTGCCGGGACGCTCCGCGGCAACGTCGAACGGTTCCTGCGCACCCGGGGGATAGAGCTCGACGGCGGCCGGATCACCATGCTGGCCAGCGCCCGTGTGTTCGGCCACGTGTTCAATCCGCTCAGCCTGTTCTGGTGCCACGACGCGTCCGGCGGCCTGCGCTGCGTGGTTGCGGAGGTCCACAACACCTATGGGGAACGGCACTGCTACCTGCTCGAAACGGACCACACCGGCAGGGCAAGCGTTCCCAAAGCGTTCTACGTTTCCCCGTTCAACGACGTCGAAGGCCAGTACCGGATGAAACTTCCGGAGCCGGGGGACCGGCTCGCGGTATCCATCGTGCTGGAGCGCGAGGGGCAGAAGCCTTTCGTGGCCACAGTCGGCGGCGAACGGTACGACGCTTCCGTCCCGAACATCCTGGCAGCCGCGCTCGCAGTTCCGCTGGCGCCGCTTCGCGTGTCCGCGCAGATCCGCTGGCAGGGCATCAAGCTTTGGGCACGTCGGCTGCCCATCATCAAAAGACCCCACCACCCCTCACAGGAGGCAGTACAGTGACCATCACCGAAGCTACCGGATCCGCAGCGGGACGCGGACAGGGCGAAGGCCACTCAGGCCGGGTTCCCTACACGGTTCCGCGGCCGCCCGTCACTATCGACGCCACCATCTGGCCCAGCATCGCCTCGACGCCGGACAGCCTCAAGGCGCGGGTGGCCGGACGGATTGCGGATGCCATCTTCAAAGCCGCCGTCCGGACCCTTCCGCTGGAGGTCCGGTACCCGGACGGCACCGTGCTCGGCAAAGCGGCGTTCGATCCCGCACCCGCCGCCCCATACCCGGTCATGACGATGAACAGGCCGGATGCTTTCGCCGCCCGGCTGGGCGACGGCGGGCTGATCGGACTGGGTGAGTCCTACATGGCCGGTGACTGGGACGCCGACGACCTGACCGCCGTCATGGAAGTCTTCGCAGCCCGCGTCGGGACCCTCGTGCCCGAGCCGCTGCAGAAACTGCGCGCCCTCTACCTGCCGCGCCAGCCGCGCAGGGAACGGAACACCGAGCAGAACACCCGCTCCAACATCTCACGGCACTACGATCTCTCCAACGAACTGTTTTCTTCCTTCCTGGACAGCACCATGACCTACTCCAGCGCGCTGTTCCCGGAGCGGGGCGAGGCCCTGCGGACCGTCGCGTGGGACGGATTCGCTGCCGCGCAGCAGGCGAAGATCGACCGGCTGCTGGACAAAGCCGGCGTCGGCGAGGGAACACGCGTGCTGGAAATCGGCACCGGCTGGGGCGAACTCGCGCTGCGGGCAGCGGCCCGCGGCGCCACCGTGTACTCGGTCACGCTGTCCAGCGAACAGCAGGAACTGGCCCGCCAGCGCGTCGCCGAGGCCGGCTACGCCGACGCCGTCACCATTGAGCTCAAGGACTACCGGGCGGTGGAAGGCGAGTACGACGCCGTCGTCTCGGTGGAAATGATCGAAGCCGTCGGCTACGAATACTGGGCAACGTACTTCCAGACGATCGAGCGCGTCCTCGCCCCCGGCGGCAAGGTGGCTATCCAGGCCATCACCATCGCGCACGACCGGCTGATCGCCACCCGGACGAGCTACACCTGGGTGCACAAGTACATCTTCCCCGGCGGCGTCATTCCGTCCGTCAGGGCCATCGAGGAAATCACCGAGAAACAGACCGGGCTCCGGGTCCGTGAACGCCTCGCCATGGGTGAGCACTACGCGCAGACCCTGCGCCTCTGGGAGGAACGGTTCATGTCGCGCGCCGACGAGGTGGCGGCCATGGGTTTCGATTCGATTTTCCAGCGGATGTGGCTCTTCTACCTCTGCTACTCCAGGGCGGGTTTTGAGACGGGCTACCTCGACGTCCAGCAGATCGTCCTGGACCACGCAGCCGCCAAGCGGTCAGCCGGCGGAGCCGCAGTATGACGCCGCCCCTTGCGGATACCATCGCCGAGGTCCTGCGCCCGGTGGTCGGCGGGGAACTTCCCGTCCGGCTCAAGGTGTGGGACGGCAGCGAAGCCGGCCCGGCCGACGCTCCGGTGGTGCGGCTGAAGGATCCCGACGCCATCCGCCGGCTGCTGTGGGCGCCGGGGGAGCTCGGGGCTGCGCAGGCGTATGTCACGGGTGAACTGGACGTGGACGGGGACCTGAACTCCGCACTGGCCCATCTGTGGAAAGTGGTCCGGGAACGCGAACTTTCCGGGATCCGGCCCACGCCGGCCATACTCGCAGGCGTAGGCCGGATCGCAAAGGCGGCCGGCGCCATCGGCACTCCGCCACAGCCGCCGGCAAGCCAGGCCCGGGTGAAGGGGAAGCTCCACAGCGTGCTCCGCGACCGTGCTGCCATCAGCCACCACTACGACCTCAGCAACGAGTTCTACGGCCTGATCCTGGACCCGCAGATGGCGTACTCCAGCGGGTACTGGACGGACTCGTCCGAGAACTACGGGCTGGAGGACGCGCAGCGGGACAAGCTGGACCTCGTCTGCCGGAAGATCGGGCTCAAGCCGGGCATGCGCCTGCTCGACGTCGGTTGCGGCTGGGGCTCGCTGAGCCTGCACGCCGCCCAGCACTACGGTGCCGACGTCGTGGGCGTCACCCTGTCCACGGAACAGAAGGCCTTCATTGACGCCCGGATCCGGGAACGTGGACTGGAAGGCCGTGTGGACATCCGGATCCAGGACTACCGTGAGATACCGGACGGTCCGTTCGACGCCGTCGCCTCCCTGGAGATGGGCGAACACGTGGGCCAGCGCAACTATCCCGTCTACGCCGCGGCGCTGTTCACCAACGTTGTTCCCGGCGGCCGGGTGCTGGTCCAGCAGATGTCCCGGCGCGGGAAGCATCCCGGTGGCGGGCCGTTCATTGAATCCTTCATCGCGCCGGACATGCACATGCGTCCGGTGGGCGAGACCCTCGGGTTCCTGGAGGACGCCGGCCTTGAGGTGCAGGCCGTGGAGGCGATGCGGACGGACTACGTGCGCACCCTTGAGGCCTGGTACGCCAATTTCGAGGCGAACCAGGAAGCCGCCGTCGACATGATGGGGGAGGAAATAGCGCGCGTCTGGCGGCTCTACCTCGTCGGTGCCCTGCGCAGCTTCGCCGAAGGCAGGATGGGCGTGGAACAGATCCTCTGCAGCAGGCCGGCCGCAGACGGCTAAGCCGCGCGCCGCCTGTCGGGTCCGCTGACCCGACGTACCGTTCATCACATCGGGGCCCTGAAAAAAGCTTTTAGGGCCCCTTTCGTGTGCCCTCCGACACGCCCGCCGCAGAGTGGCGACACGCCGTCTGCAGGACGACACGCGGGGGGATTAATTGTGGCTAACTCCTCCACAGGGTGTGGATTTCGTCCGTGAAAACAGCTGAAACACGGACATTTTCCAGCCCCCGGCCTGTGGATTAACGGTGCATTAAATGACATACTTGTAATACATCATGTTGGGGTCCTCATCGGGGCCGTGCACTACATGTAGTATCGACATACAGATTGAGCGGGACGCAGGACCGGCATCGAGCAGGGGTTTCAGATCCGGGCAGTGTCTACCGCAACGATGATCCAGAGACTTCAAAAGCAGTGACTTCAACAAAGGGGACAGGAACCATGACCGTTACGGTTTACACGAAGCCGGCCTGTGTTCAGTGCAACGCAACATACCGCGCGCTGGACAAGAAGGGCATCACCTACCAGAGCGTCGACATCTCCCAGGACGCGGATGCCCTTGAGCGGCTGAAAGCCCTCGGCTACATGCAGGCCCCCGTCGTGGTCACGGACCAGGATCACTGGTCAGGCTTCCGCCCGGACAAGATCGAGGAGCTGGCGCTGAGCGCAGCCGCCTCCGTGGCCTAGGCTTCATCCGCCGTTTCCGGCAAAGAACTTTACGTAGATGAGGTGACCCCCATGGCAGCGCCGGCACTTGCCGATGCGCCGCTCGCAGCAGATGCCGCGAAGACGACGCCCATGAACCGGACTTCCAGTCACCTCATCTACTTTTCCTCGGCTTCCGAGAATACCCGGCGCTTCGTTGAGAAGCTGGGCCGGGATGCAGCCCGGATCCCCCTGCATCAGCGTGAAGCTGAACTTGTGGCCGTCGAGCCCTTCGTTCTGGTGGTTCCCACATACGGTGGAACCGGCGGCGAGGGCTCAGTGCCGAAACAGGTCATCCGGTTCCTCAACAACCCGCAGAACAGGGCTCTGATCCGCGGGGTGATCGGCGCAGGAAACACGAATTTCGGGGACAACTACTGCATGGCGGGCGACATCATCGCCTTCAAATGCCAGATACCGCACCTCTACCGCTTCGAACTCATGGGGACGCCTGAAGACGTCCGCCTGGTAAACCAAGGATTGGACAAGTTTTGGACACTACTGTCGCAGACACAGAAGTAACCATGCCTGAGGGTCAGGGTTCCCGCGCGGGGGCCGCCGTCGAGAAGACCGCAGAAAAGCCCGCGCTGCCCGCCGCCTACAAGGGGCTGGGT
This sequence comes from Arthrobacter sp. SPG23, assembly GCF_000876655.1. Classification (GTDB taxonomy): domain Bacteria; phylum Actinomycetota; class Actinomycetes; order Actinomycetales; family Micrococcaceae; genus Arthrobacter. The sequence continues at coordinate 309,568 of NZ_JYCN01000018.1, read as the reverse complement.
TACCACGAACTGAATGCCATGCTGAACCTGTACGGACCGAACGGCGAGATCCAGTTCGAGGCCGACCGCGAGGCCGCGCACCAGTACTTCCTGCAGCACGTTAACAACAACACCGTGTTCTTCCACGACCTGGAAGAGAAGCTCGACTACCTGGTGAAGAACCAGTACTACGAGCGCGAGACCCTCGACCAGTACACGATGAACTTCATCCGCGAGCTCTTCAACCGCGCGTACAAGAAGAAGTTCCGTTTCGAGACCTTCCTGGGCGCGTTCAAGTTCTACACGTCCTACACGCTGAAGACGTTTGACGGCAAGCGTTTCCTGGAGCGCTACGAGGACCGCGTCTGCATGGTGGCCCTGCACCTGGCCCGCGGCGACGAGCAGCTTGCACTGCAGATGGTGGACGAGATCATCGAGGGCCGCTTCCAGCCGGCCACGCCCACGTTCCTTAACGCCGGCAAGAAGCAGCGCGGCGAGCTGGTCTCCTGCTTCCTGCTCCGCATCGAAGACAACATGGAGTCGATCGGCCGGTCCATCAACTCCGCCCTGCAGCTGTCCAAGCGCGGCGGCGGCGTGGCGTTCGCGCTGACCAACATCCGCGAGGTCGGCGCCCCGATCAAGCAGATCGAAAACCAGTCCTCGGGGGTCATCCCCGTGATGAAGCTCCTCGAGGACAGCTTCTCCTACGCCAACCAGCTTGGTGCCCGCCAGGGTGCCGGCGCCGTGTACCTGCACGCCCACCACCCGGACATCTACCGCTTCCTGGACACCAAGCGCGAGAACGCGGACGAGAAGATCCGCATCAAGACCCTCTCGCTCGGCGTCGTCATCCCGGACATCACCTTCGAACTGGCCAAGCGGGACGAGGACATGTACCTGTTCTCCCCGTACGACGTCGAACGCGTCTACGGCATGCCGTTCTCCGACGTCTCGGTCACCGAGAAGTACTACGAGATGGTGGACGATTCCCGGATCAAGAAGACCAAGATCAAGGCGCGCGAGTTCTTCCAGACACTCGCCGAGATCCAGTTCGAATCCGGCTACCCGTACATCATGTTCGAGGACACCGTGAACCGGGAAAACCCGATCGACGGCAAGATCATCATGTCCAACCTGTGCTCCGAGATCCTCCAGGTTTCGCAGCCCACCACGTACAACGATGACCTGTCCTACGACCAGACCGGCAAGGACATCTCCTGCAACCTGGGCTCGCTGAACATCGCGAAGACCATGGATTCGCCGGACTTCGGCCTGACCATCGAGACCGCCATCCGCTCGCTCTCGGCAGTGTCGGACATGTCCAACATCACCTCGGTGCCGTCCATCGCCCGCGGCAACGACCAGAGCCACGCCATCGGCCTCGGCCAGATGAACCTGCACGGCTACCTGGCCCGCGAGCGGGTCCACTACGGTTCCGAAGAGGGCCTGGACTTCACCAACATCTACTTCTACTCGGTGGTGTACCACGCCGTCCGCGCCTCCAATAAGCTGGCCATCCAGACCGGCCAGACCTTCGGCGGCTTCGAGAAGTCCAAGTACGCGTCGGGCGAGTTCTTCGACAAGTACACGGAGCAGGAATGGGTACCGCAGACCGCCAAGGTTGCTGAGTTGTTCAAGAACATCCACATCCCCACCCAGGATGACTGGCGCGAGCTGAAGGCTTCCGTCATGGAGCACGGCATCTACAACCAGAACCTGCAGGCCGTCCCGCCGACGGGCTCGATCTCCTACATCAACAACTCCACCTCCTCGATCCACCCGGTGGCGTCCAAGATCGAGATCCGCAAGGAAGGCAAGCTGGGCCGCGTGTACTACCCGGCGCCGTACCTGACGAACGACAACCTGGAGTACTACCAGGACGCGTACGAGATCGGCTACGAGAAGGTCATCGACACCTACGCCGCTGCCACGCAGCACGTGGACCAGGGCCTGTCCCTGACGCTGTTCTTCAAGGACACCGCCACCACGCGCGACATCAACAAGGCCCAGATCTACGCCTGGAAAAAGGGCATCAAGACCATCTACTACATCCGTCTCCGCCAGCTCGCGCTGGAAGGGACTGAGGTGGAAGGCTGCGTCAGCTGCATGCTCTAGTTGAAGCGTCAACTAACTTGTGAAGTACGACGGCGGGCGCCCGCCCGCCGTCGTACGCTTAACTTAACGAAGAACCCAACCTTTAGGGGATGACATGACCGAAAAGGTCAAGCTGCTTAGCCACGTCGAGGCCATCAACTGGAACCGGATCCAGGATGACAAGGACGTGGATGTCTGGAACCGCCTGGTCAACAACTTCTGGCTGCCCGAGAAGGTGCCGCTGTCCAATGACGTCCAGTCATGGGCAACGCTGACCCCGGACGAGCAGCAGCTCACCATGCGCGTGTTCACCGGCCTGACACTGCTGGACACGATTCAGGGCACCGTCGGCGCCGTCTCGCTGATCCCGGATGCGATCACCCCCCACGAAGAAGCCGTGTACACGAACATCGCCTTCATGGAGTCGGTCCACGCCAAGAGCTACTCCTCCATCTTCTCGACGCTGGCCTCCACCAAGGAGATCGACGAGGCGTTCCGCTGGTCCACCGAGAACGAGAACCTTCAGAAGAAGGCCCAGATCGTCATGGACTACTACCAGGGCGACGACCCCCTGAAGCGGAAGGTGGCCTCCACGCTGCTGGAGAGCTTCCTGTTCTACTCGGGCTTCTACCTGCCCATGTACTGGTCCTCACGCGCCAAGCTGACGAACACGGCAGACCTGATCCGCCTGATCATCCGCGACGAGGCCGTGCACGGCTACTACATCGGCTACAAGTTCCAGAAGGGCCTGGAGAAGGTCTCCGAGGAGAAGCGCCAGGAGATCAAGGACTATACCTTCGAACTGCTTTTCGAGCTGTACGAAAACGAAGTCCAGTACACGCACGACCTCTATGACTCCGTCGGCCTGGCCGAGGACGTCAAGAAGTTCCTGCACTACAACGCCAACAAGGCCCTGATGAACCTGGGCTACGAAGCCATGTTCCCGGCTTCGGTCACCGACGTGAACCCGGCCATCCTGTCGGCCCTGTCCCCGAACGCTGACGAGAACCACGACTTCTTCTCGGGCTCGGGTTCGTCTTACGTGATTGGTAAGGCTGTCAACACTGAGGACGAGGACTGGGACTTCTAGACTTCTTGTTGACCGAGGGTTGAGTTTAATACAAACCTTCACCTAAGAAACCCTGTGAGATTCGGAGCTAGTTGAACTCTTTCGGATCAAGTTGGACCGATTCTGGTCAACTTGACCTCGGTTCAACTTGCTCGGGTTCTGGTCCTCATCATCTCAGGTGGCTGCTGTGCGGAATAACGGCTGCTGAGAGGTGATGCCCACCCGCTTGGAACAACGGCATCCCATCTGGAAGAGACTCAAGGTCTAGGCGGCCTTCTCCCGCCAAAATAAACCAGACTTACCCGTCCGGGCGGCATTTTTCACAAGCATCGGCACACCTTGCCAACAGATTTTGGAGTAACCCTCTTGATCGAGATTGATTTCCTTCCTGTCGAGAATCCGGACGAATCCTCAACGCGAAGTGGGGACGCCATCGCCGCCAGGTTCATCCCTCCCGGCGGTTCATCGCCCGTCGTAGTTGTCTTTGACGCGGGCTTTACTGACATCGGGGACGACCTTGCCGATCACATCGCAAAGCACTACAACACGAGCCATGTTGATTACGTCGTGTCCACCCACCCTGACGCGGATCACATCAATGGCCTGATCACCTTGTTCGACCGTTGCACGGTAGGGGAGCTGTTCATGCATCAGCCATGGCTGCACACCAGCACCTACCTCAAGTTGAGTAATATCGAAAAGATCCTCGAACTGTATACAAAGGCCAAGGAATTGGGTGTGACGATCACCGAACCGTTCACGGGGGTCACTCGGTGCGGTGGCGCTCTGCAGGTACTAGGGCCGACCAAGGACCTCTACCAAGAAAACCTTGCTGAAGAACTTTCGGGTGAAGCTTCATCAAAAGCTGCCTTCGGTTCGTTGTTCGCGTCCGCGGGTCCGCTCGTTACGCTAACGAAGAAATTGGAACAGGTCTTGGCGCTGTTTCCTGTCGAGACTCTGACCGACACCGACGACACTTCGTCCCGAAACCAAGCTTCCGTGATCACCCTCCTGGACGTGGATAAGCGGCGTTTCCTACTAACAGGGGATACGGGCATCCGCGGATTGAATGACGCAGCCGACGTGTACGAGAGCTCATATGGACCAGTGAGCCAAGCGCCGTTGTCCTTCATCCAAGCCCCGCATCATGGTAGTCACCACAATGTCGGCCCCTCGGTCTTGGATCGCTGGCTCGGCCCCAAGGACAAAGGGTTCAGCACACCTACGGTGTTCATCTCCAGTGCGCGCCTTTCCGAGAAACATCCGTCCCCACGGGTCACGAATGCGTTTGGACGGAGGGGCGGAAAGGTGTACGTCACTGAAGGGAAGGTAATCGCCCATCACTGGAACGCCGAGCGTCGCGCCGGCTGGTCCACCGCGACGGCTGTTGGTCCTCTCGTAGAGGACGATGACTGATGACTAAGAGCGTGTTTTCCGGCTGGGACGCCTATGCCCGCAAGGCACTTTGGGGTCCCGCCGGAATCACGGTCGTCCCCGCGTTAGCCTTGAGCGCCTACTGGGTTTCAGATTTTGCCTGGATCGGCACGGCGGCGTCTCTCATGGTTTCACTGGGCTTAGCTGCTTGTATTGCAGAGTGGGTCCGGCCCTTGGGAAGACGGACCGAGAAGCGACTGGTATCGAGTTGGGGCGGTCTACCGACGACGCGGGCGCTCCGCCGATTTGATGGGGTGCAACCGAGTCTCCGTAAGCAACGGCGACGTGACGTTGAGGCCGTAAGCGGTCGTAGGCTTCCAACAAAGTCGGAGGAACGGTCAAATCCCATTGAGGCGACCGAACGTTATGAACAGGCCGTCTACTCTTCGATAGCTCGGATACGCGAGACAGGCATCGACGTCGGACGGCTTAACGCAGAAAACGCCTCGTATGGATTTCGACGCAATGCCCGCGCACTGAAGGGCTTTGCACTTGCCGTTCTCGCCTCAACAACATTTGCCAATCTCTACCTAGCCGTAATAAAGGACCAGATGTTGGTAGGGGTGATCACCTTGATCCTCCAAATATTCTTGGCCTGCTTTTGGGGCATCGTGGTACGCGACCAGTGGGTTACAGAACAAGCAGAGACTTATGCCAAGCGGTTTTTCATTACTGTGGGCATAGAAGCGGGGAAAGAACTGGCAAGGCAACGGAGTTGACAGCGCGATCTCACCAGCACTCCGCCTAATACTTCCAGGATTCCTCAAGTCATTTCCAATTTGCTCAGGTGGCCAGCAGGCCGCCGGCCATGGGTGTTCGTTCTCAGACATCTAAATGCATGCTCAATGTAGCGGAGGCCGTGGCCCCGATAGTCACGGTTGTTGCCTCGGGACACCAGGAAGAGCGAACAGATCGTTCCGAACACGGGCTGAACCGTCCCGGGTTTGATGCTGCTATCTTCTTTGAGAAGGATAGTGATTATGCCCAAGCAGTTTCCGCCCGAAGTCCGTGACCGTGCAGTGCGCATGCCCTGGATCGATTGTCCGAATACCCGTCTGTCTATGCTGCCTGCAAGGCACTGGCGCCGAAGCTCGACCTCCTGAACAGGGACTTCACCGCCCCGGCCCCGAACCGGATCTGGGTCACTGATTTCACCTATGTCCCGGTCTACTCAGGATTCGTCTACGTCGCCCTGGTCATCGACCTGTACTCCCGGGCGATCGTCGGCTGGGAAACCTCAACCGTCAAGGACACCACGTTCGTCGAACACTGCCTGCGGATGGCCCTGTGGCGGCGCGAACACACCGGCCGGCCGGCACCGGCGGGACTGATTCACCACAGCGACGCGGGAAGCCAATACACCTCCATCCGGTACACAGACACCCTGGCCCTGGAGGGCCTGCAGCCCTCCATCGGCAGCGTGGGTGACGCCTATGACAATGCCGCCGCCGAGACCGTGATGGGGCTGTTCAAGAACGAGGCCATTGCGAAGGATTCACCGTTCCGCACCGGGGCGCTGAAGACCGAAACCGACGTGATGGAGATCGTCTTCGAGTGGGTCCACTGGTACAACAACGAACGCCTGCATTCCGCACTGGATCACCAGACACCAGAGGAATACGAGCAAACATATTATGATCTACAAACCGGCTCGCTACCCGACGCCGCCGCCAACAAACAGGCGGCATGATTCCCGGGACGGTTCATTTTTCGTTCACAGCCCCTACGGCGGCGACGTCTCTAAGATAGTCCGCTGTTGAAATCTACGTCCTGCAACAACCTGCCGTCTTCAGTCTTCCATTCCGTTCTTCCGTTGGCGGACCTTCCGAGGACGAACATGGCCGCTGCGCTGGGCGATGGAAATTCGACCGGCTTTTCAAGCAGCAGGTGGTGTGGCCCGTCAGGTGTCAGCACTCCTTGGGAGATCAACTCTCTTCTGCGATTTATTAGGGTTTCTCGCATAGAGACTTTCGTAGTTCGGAGCAGCCGGGCCTTGGTCAACTGGAATTGCCCGTTCCAAAATTGGGCTTCTCCGAACGATCCCTCTGTGCCGTACAGTCTGAGGCCGAGTCCTTCTGTAGCCACAGTCGAAACGTTGGCGGTGGTCGCGTCGGGCTTCAGATTCCATTCCTTCTCCAGCATGCAAAGAAGTGCTTGCTGCCGTTGCAAAATGGTGTCGGCGTCCCACCGGTCCTGGGTGATGACCTGCGTTGTAACTGAAAAAACTGAAACGCCCTTAGATGTCTTGAAGTACGTCGACTTCTTCAGGTCGAAGTCAGCGTTGCCCGCCTGGGAGTTCTTTCTCTGATTCAGCAAGACCAAATTTCCCAGACGGTTCACCAAAGTCGCTCGTTCTTCGTCGCTGAATATTCGACGCCAAGACGATTCTGGGGCCGGTCTCTGTGGGAGCACATGCTCGACGGTTATCACCGTGTGGTTGTAGCTGACGCCTGCTTCACCGGACAGAAGCTCGTCGGTACGCAACAAGACGTACCTGGCAACGGGATTGGCTCCATAAATCGGCCCATCAAGTGCTTCCAGCGTTGCGGATTTTTCTTGTTCTGAGAGTTGGAGAGCACGAGATTCGAGACCGTTGCCGCTCTCCAGATGTCGCAAGAGCTCAGCATAGCGTTGGGCCCGTGGGGTGGCGTACTCCCGGCGAATGAGCATAGAGGCGGCGAGGCGCTCGAATCGCCGAAAGAAATCCGCGAGGAAGTCCTCATCATCGCCCTGATTATGAATTGCCCAAAGCGCAGGTGGCAACCAGTCTTTATTGTTCAATGCGTTCAAACGTCTAAGAGCAGAGTTGATTTCGACCGACCGCGTGCGACCCGGAAAGGAAGAACCTGTAACGATCTCGTAAGCCTGCGAATACGGGACCAGAACGGTGTCGACGAAATGGGTGGCTCGGTCGGGTAGGAACTTGGACAACACCAGATCCTGAAATTCTTTGAGTAGGGACGTTTTGGCGCGTTCCTGTACAAATATTGTACGGATGTGGAGGAATAGATCAGCAAAGGACGACCGGGTTATATTCACCTCAGCCTGCTCCCACTTCGACGCATACTGCTTTCTCGCGGTTTCGTCAGATATTGAGCCGATGACCCGTGACTTGAAGATGTCGGCCGGGGACAGTTCAAGGCCGCGCGAATTCATCACACTGAAGATGCGATGTGCGCTTTCAGTTGAAGGTGTGCTGACCACGACGAGAAAAGTCCGCTTAGAGAGCAGTGCCGCTAGCTGCTTACGCTTTTCTGGGCTCCAGGAGCTAAGCTCTTCGTGAAAGTGTTTGAAGTTTTCGAAGATTCTCTGTTGCGACTCGGATGCATCCATGCGTGGAGACTTCATATCAAGGATTGTGTCTAGACCCGCTGCGGACTGGATGTTGCGATAAAAGAATTCTTGGTCACGATTTCGTAGGATCACGCGTGGCTGAGATGGCGCATCGTCGAACGGGTCGATGGGGGCGTGGATCCAGCTTTCTATGCGGTTGACGACGGTTTCTTCCGTGGCCAGGGCGCGAAGTGCCGAGAACAATATGGTTAGAGTTGTTAGCCGCTGCTGACCGTCAATTACATCGGCGGCCGGGCTCCCCTTTGACTTCACAAGAACGATGGACCCTAAGAAGTAGGGTTCTCCATCGTTCTGATCCATGGCGTCCTTCAGATCGTCGAGCAGTTGACCCGACTGATCGGTGGACCAGGAGTAGGGACGTTGGTAGTCCGGGATGAAGAACGCGAAGTCACTAGAAAAGATCTTTTCGAGAGACAACTCGTGCGCCTCCAGTGTCGGTGCGAGGTTCGCCGTCATATGTTCTTCCTCCTGCGAGCGACGATCACGTCGCGGATTGCGCATTGCATACGGGATAAGTAAGTCATGGCTGGATTCATCGCCGTGCTTCCGCGAACCGCGGCGCCATTGACTCCATCTGCTCCATAACCAGCTTGATGGCCTCGGGCTGCTTGTCCGGCGGGTATCCGAATCGCACCAGAAGCCGCTTGATGGAGGAGCGCAATTTCGCGCGAACATCGTCGCGCACGGTCCAGTCAGTGCGGACGTCGCGACGCATGACAGCTACCAGTTCACGGGCGATGTCGGCCAGAACGCCTTCGCCTTGGACCTCTACGGCCGACTCGTTCTGGGCCACCGCGTCGTAGAACGCGAGTTCGTCCGAGTTCAGCGGGGGCGTGAACTGCTCACCACGTTTCCCCTCTGCGGCGACTTCCCGCGCCAGCTCCACCAGCTCGGCGATCACCTCGGCTGACGTCAGCTGCTGGTTCGTGTACTTCTTCATCAGCTCGGTGATCCGTTCCGAGAACGCCCGTTGCCGGATCACGTTGTTCCGCGTGGAAGACGCAGACTCATCGGCAATCAGTTTCCTCAGTGCCTCAATGGCCAGCTGTGGGTTCCGTGCCTGCTGCGTCTTGGCGATGAACTCGGGCGTCAGGTCATCCAGCGACGGCTTGGGCATACCGGCGGCCTCGTAAATGTCGAGCACTTCACCGGAGGACGTGGCGGAAGCAATCAGGTTCCCCAGGAGCCGCTGGATCTCCTCCGGCACTGGTTCGCCGCTGGCCTGCCGGTCCGCGGCGTCGTACTTCGCCATCCAGACCCGGATTTCCTCGTACACCTGGATCTCGGGACGCAGCTCGGCCAGAGTGTCCGAGCCGGAGCACAACGCCCATGCACGGGACAGCTGGCCGGAGAACTTGCGGTACTTCGCGGCGAGTGACTCTTCACCATCGGAGGGCTGATTTCCGGGCGTAGCAGGATCCCGAAGGTAACTAACAGCTCCGGTTACGGCGTTCAGGAAGGCCTTGGGCCCACCCTTCATCAGGACGGATTTCCAGTCGTGGCCGGCCAGCAGAGAACGCAAAGTCTCCACCAGGGAAACCGTCAGACCCACAGCTTCCTCGATGTTCTTGCCCACCGGCTTGTTCGCCTGGTCAGACTGCGTGTACTCACTCAGCGCCTTGGACAGGTTCTCGGCCAGCGGCGCGTACGCCACCAACAGCCCGTCCTCTTTACCGCGGAACGTGCGGTTGACCCGGGCAAGGGTCTGCATCAGCAGCGCGCCTTTGAGCGGTCGGTCCAGGTACAGGGTATGCAGCGGGGGAGAGTCGTAGCCGGTGAGCATCATGTCCTTGACGATCACGAGCTCCAGCTCGTCGTCGACGTTCTTGAGCCGCTCCTTCACCTGGGCATTCAGCGAATCCCGACGCACATGGTCGGACACCGGCGGTACGTCGGTCGCGTCGCCGGAGTACACCACCTTGATCCTGCCCTTGGACAGGTCGTCCGAATGCCAGTTCGGGCGCAGCTCCACAATCGCCGCGTACAGCTTCGCGCAGATCTCCCGCGTCCCGCCCACGATCATTGCCTTGCCCGGCGCCTCGATGAACTTGCCCATCCGCTCGCGCCGGTTTTCCCAGTGCGCCACCAGGTCCTCGGCGAGGGCGGCGATCCGCTGCGGCGCGCCGTAGACGGCGTTGACGACGGCGACACTCGCCTCGATGCGCGCACGTTCCGTATCGTCGAGCCCCAGTGTCAGTTCATCGGCGGACTTGTCCAGGTCCTCTTCCGTGACTCCTTCGGAAAGTCCCACCTTGATCAGCCGCGGCTCAAAGTACACCGGCACGGTGGCGCCGTCTTCCACGGCCCGGGACAGGTCATAGATGTCGATGTAGTCGCCGAAGACCTCTTGCGTGTTCCGGTCGTCGAAGGAGATGGGCGTACCCGTGAAGGCGATCAGAGTGGCATGGGGGAGGGCGTCGCGGAGGTGGCGGGCGTAGCCGTCCAGATCGTCGTAGTGAGAACGGTGTGCTTCGTCCACCACCACGATGATGTTGCGGCGGTCGGACAGCAGCGGGTGGTCGGCGCCGGCATCCTTCTCCGACTTGCTGCGGCCAAATTTCTGCAGGGTGGTGAAGTAGATGCCGCCGGTGGTCCTGTTGCTCAGCTCGTCCCGCAACTCGGAGCGTTTCCTGATCTGCTTGGGTTGCTCGGCGAGGAGCAGGCTCCGGTCGAAGCTCTCGAACAATTGGCCGTCGAGCTCGTTCCGGTCGGTGATGACCACGACGGTGGGGTTCTTCAGCTTGGGCGCACGCGCCACCATGTTGGCGTACAGCTCCATCTCCATGGATTTGCCCGACCCCTGGGTGTGCCACACAACCCCGGCCTTGCCGTTGCTCTCCACCGCTTGGATTGTGCTGGCAACCGCCTTGGTGACGGCATAGTACTGGTGGGGCTTGGCGATACGCTTGGCCAACCCGCCCGAGCCCTGATCGAACGCGGTGAAGTTCCGAACGAGCTGCAGGAAGCGCTCCTGGTTGTAGAGGCCGTCCAACGCCGTGTCCAGGGCGGTGACGGCATCGCCGTCGACCATGTAGCCCTGGGGGACGGGGACGCCGTCGTCGTCAACGTTCCAAGGTGAGAAGTGGTTGAAGGGGGTGAACGGCGTTCCGTACTTGGCCTGGATTCCGTCGGTGGCGAGCGTGAAGACGCAGAAGCGGAACGCCATGGGGAATTCGCGGAGGTAGGTCTGCAGCTGGGCGTGCGCGCCGGGGAGGTCGGCGTGGGCGCTGCCGGCCTTCTTGAGTTCGATGATGCTGACGGGCATGCCGTTGCAGTAGAGCACGACGTCGAAGCGCCGTTTGTAGTCGCCCTGCACCAGGGTGACCTGGCTGACGGCGAGCCAGTCGTTCTGGTCCGGTGCCTGGCTGAGCAGCCGGATGGTCGGGTTGGCTTCGTCGCCGTCCGAGTCGATGTAGGTCAGCCGGTAGCCGTCGACGAGGCAGTTGTGGATGCGGTGGTTCTCGGCCATTGCGTCGTTCGACTCGGGTGATGCGATTTCCGCCAAGGCCTGCTGCAGGTACTGCGCGGGGACTGCCGGGTTGAGTCGCTGGAGGGCGGCAAGCAGGCGGGGCCGGAGGAGCAGCTCGGACCAGGACTCGCGTTCGCCGGTGCCGGGCGCAATTGCCTGGCCTTCGAGTGGCTTCCAGTCCAACTCGCCGAGTCGCTCCTTAGCGGCGCCCTCCCAGTCGGCTTCGGAAAAGGCTACTGCTGGTGCTGTCACGGTGATTCCCCCAAAATCGACTTTGTTGTTCAGCATACTCAGGCTTCGGGCGGCTACCCCGGCTGCCCACTACAACCGCGCTGGGCGTTTACACCCCGGCATTCTCCAGGACCTTCTCCGCGTCCTTAACCCGGAGTTTGCCGGACATCAGCTGAGGGAGGAGCGTGTCGCGGGTCGCGGCGAGGGTCTGATTTTCGCTCAGGCGCGAGCTCTCCATCTCCGACATCGCCTTGATTCTGTGCCCGAGTTCAGACTGCAGGCTCCTCTCGGGGAGCCTCATACGAAGCTTGCCAAGTTCAGTTCGTGATAGCTCGGTCTGCCCGGTGCTTCCTTCGCCCATCTCTTCGATGGTTTTCTGCAAAGCCAGGAGAGCCATTCCCGCGCAAACCGGATCAACTTTTTCTTCATCGAACCGGACTATAGTTATGTGTGAATCCACGGTAACGCTGCCGCTGTTGGTCCAACGTGCTACCCGGCCAAGGGTTCCCTGGCCCGTGGAGTTCACAAGGACGTCGTCCATCCTCAGCATCTTGTCTTCACGGACCTTCGATATGAGTGTTCGCCGAGCCGGATCCAAATTGACGCGCTGGTCGCGTATGCACTTTTGATTGAGGACCACGACCGAGTCCTCAGCGTCCGAGTATTTTGGTGCAACGCCTCGACTAAGGAGCTCGGTGACTTCGCAAAGCGCGACGTCATGGTCAGCGGCGCGCATTGAACCTGCAAATAGGGTCTGCGCCAAAAGGGCCGACGTCTGCGCAAGCTTGGCGTTGGCGGCGATTCTATCATCGAGAGGCCTCAGAATCTCTGCAATGGCCTTTTGCTCGTCGAGCGGCGGCAGATCGACAGGGAAAGATCGTACGTCAGCGACCCGCAGGTGCGGCGTGGTCGAGCCGTGCGCTAAAGCGAGAATGCGTGCCTGTGTTATTGGTGCACTGAGATAGAAGCGCAAGAAGTCCGAATCGGCCTTCTCCGGGTCCGTCCTCAACAGCATTGTCCGTTGACCGGCAGCCACGTTCCCGCCGGCAGGTATGGAAACGACCGGACCTACTGGCGCTTCACGGGCAAAAAGTATGTCTCCTTCTCTTGGAAGCAACCGTGCGGTCCATTCGGCGAACGTGGCCTCACTAATCCGACGGGCTTCCGCGTAGTTGATCACGTTGCCGCGCATAGCGGGCGTGCCCACAGCGAAGTACTCGCCGGTCGGGTCTTCAGGCGCTGTCCTGTTCTTGCAGTCGACTACGTGCGAGCAAATCTCTTGGAGAGTCTGAATCACAGAACCCTCCCCAACTGCTCGCGCACAACAGCTGCCAGTCGCTCCGACTCCTCGAACTGCTCAAACAGCTCCTTCGACAACCTGGCGATCTTCTCCTCGATCGGTTCGCCGTCGTCCTCGACATCCGCCGCTCCGACATAGCGCCCAGGCGTCAGCGCGTAACCCGCTGCCTTGACCTCTGCAAGACTCGCCGAATAGCAGAAGCCGGCCTCGTCGTCGTACGTCAGCCCTGCCTCAACAGCCGAAGCTGTGCCCCGCCAGGCATGGTACGTATTGGCGATCTTGGCGATGTCCTCGTCGGACAGCGCGCGCTCGGCGCGGTCCACCATGTAGCCCAGGTTCCGGGCGTCGATGAACAGCACCTGCCCCGTCCTGTCCACCGAGCCGCGCGGGCCGGCGGCCTTGTCCTTCGCGAAAAACCAGGTGCAGACCGGGATACCCGTGCTGCGGAACAGCTGGGTTGGCAGGGCAACCATGCAGGAGACCAAGTCGGCCTCCACCAGCTGGGCGCGGATCTCGCCCTCGCCGCCCGAGTTGGAGGACATGGAGCCGTTGGCCATAACCACGCCGGCGCTGCCGCCGGGCGCCAGCTTGGAGATGATGTGCTGGATCCAGGCGTAGTTCGCGTTGCCGGTCGGCGGCACGCCGTATTTCCAGCGCGGGTCCGACTCTGAGCGGGCCCAGTCCTTGATGTTGAAGGGCGGGTTGGCCATGATGAAGTCGGCGCCGTTGTTGCCGGTCAGCTCCGGGTGCTGGTCGCGGGCGAACGTGTCGCCCCAGCGCGAGGCGAGGTTGGCGTTCAGGCCGTGGATGGCGAGGTTCATCTTCGCCATCCGCCAGGTTCGCTCGTTGAGCTCCTGCCCATAGACGGAGATGTCGGAGCCCTCCAGGTGGTGCGCGGCCAGGAACTTCTCGGCCTGGACGAACATGCCGCCGGAACCGCAGCAGGGGTCGTAGACCCGCCCGCGGTGCGGCTCGAGCACTTCCACGAGCACCCGGACCACGCCGGCCGGGGTGTAGAACTCTCCGCCGCGCTTGCCCTCGGCCTTGGCGAACTTCTCCAGGAAGTATTCGTACACCTCGCCCAGCAGGTCGCGCGCTTTGCTTGCGCCCTGGCCGGTAAAGCGGGCGGAGTTGAACAGGTCCAGCAGCTCGCCGAGGCGGCGCTGGTCCACGTTGTCGCGGTTGTAGATCTTGGGGAGCGTGGCGGCCAGGGACTTGTTGTCGGTCATGATGAGCTCCATCGCCTCATCCATCAGCAGCCCGATCGACTTGGGGGCCGCGCCGTCCACCGCATCCAGGCCCTTGGCGTTCTCCGCCAGGTAGGTCCAGCGTGCGCGGGGCGATACCCAGAACACGCCGCGGCCGGTGTACTCGTCAACGTCGTCGATCAGCTGGGCGATCTGCTCCTCATTCAGCCCGTCCGCTTCCAGCTCGGCCTGGATTTGCTCCCGCCGCTCCTCGAACGCGTCCGACACGTACTTCAGGAACACCAGCCCCAGGATCACATCCTTGTACTGCGAGGCATCCATCGAGCCGCGGAGCTTGTCCGCCGCCTTCCAGAGCGTGTCCTTGAGTTCCTTCATGGTGGACGGGGCGAGGTCCACCTTCAGTTTCGGGGGCATTATGCAGTTCCTTCTTCTGGTCCGGCGTGGGTCATAGGGTCTGTCAGGGTGAGGCTTCCGCCCGCTACGCCGTCCGTAATCAGGGTAGCGAGTTCTTCAAGCCGTTTGAGGCGTTCGCGCGCCAGATTCTGCCCGTGTTGCAGCCGGGCAAGCGACGCGGCGAGCTGGGTCCGTTGGGCCTCGGGGACGCGGCGCAGGCGCCACTGGCGCCAGGACTTGTCCGCCGCGGGGAGGACGTTGATGTCCGTGGCGACGACGTCGGGCAGAAGTCCGCCGGGGTCACCGGCATCGATCCGCAGCACACGGGCTGGGAAGACGACGGCGGAGCCACCTTCTCGATCTACAAGGGCGGCGGGCCTTGGGCTGGTGCAAAAGACGACGTCGCCGGGCTCGGTGAGGCGGCCGGAAGGATTGCTGGCGGCGAAGTCCATGAGGCTGAGGTGGCGGTGCGGGGCGGTGTGCGGGTTGAGCAGCTCGGCCGGCCCCAGGACTCGCGTACCACCGCGTGGCGTCAAGTCCGCATCCTCGAGTCGGTTCCCTTTGATGTATTTGAGGTTGCCGGAGATGATGAGGTCCTGGACGGAGACGGGTCGCGCCTTCGCATTTGGATCCCTTGGGAGCACAGCCACCTCACCGGATTGCTCGGGCCGTGTCGTCTGCAGCATGCGCTCGAGTTCCTCCACCCGAAGGGCTGCCTCGGCGCCGGAGGGACTCTGAGCCGAGCCATGGGATGGCGCTGTCGCCAAGGACTTTCGGTTGGCCAGCAGGAGTCTGGTTTGTACCAGCCGGGCGAAGCGGAAGGAGTGAGCACGAATGGTGGCGCGGTCACCCATCGACGCGACGATGTCGCTGATGAGGTCCTGGCTGACGTCTTCAGCGAGGACGCGGGAGCTGAGATCCGCCACCATGGTCCATCGCTCCGCAATGGGTACCTCAGCGAACGACGGCCCCAGCACCCACAGCGCCTGGGCTTCGCGTGGCTTGGAACGCAGCAATCCCTGCGGCAGCCGCACGATGGCACGCACCCGGCCGGTGCGCAGAAGTCCGGACCGGAGGCCGGCGGCCCCGGCGGCCAGCGGCACATCACAAAGAACGCGGGCCGGGGCGATGACGACAGCCCGCTGCTGATCGTCCATCTGCAGGACAAGGTGTTCCACCGCCGAGAGAACCTGAACTGCGTCCATGCCCGGTTGGCCAGGGGACGGGTACTGCGCCACGTGGACTACAGGTCCATGGACGGCGAACTCGCCACTTGCATCGACACGGATCTGTCCGCCGTCCACACCGTGCACGCGCAGGCGGCGACGCACCAGGCGGCCCGCACCGCCGCCGTCGTCGTCCGCTGTCAGAAACGTGACGGGGGCACTCTCGCCGGCAGCGTGCGCGACGCCCATCAGGAGGTCGCTGCCGCCGCGGGTGGAGTCGGCAAACACGAGGTTTCCGCCGAATGTCGCGGCTAGTTCGACGGCCGCAGCGGCAACCAGCCCCACGGCGGATTCGGTGAGGGCGGTATCCGAGTGCTCCCGCAGCCCCGCCCGGAACCGTGCGGCCAGCAACTGCTCGAAGGCGGCGGCCGCGTTGTAGGCACTGTCCACCAGCCGGTCAGCGAAATTTGCCGTAGAGGCAAGCGACGTGCTCTGGGCCTCTAGCTCCGAATACAGGAACGTGTCATCGGGATCGCACTCCTCCGCAACGTCCAGCAGTTCATCCGGGCTGAGCTGCCCCACCGAATTGCCAGTCACAGCCTTGAGCGTTAGCAGGGCAGTGAGAGCGTCGAAGGTGTTTCCCGAGGCGCCGCCGGCAGTGCTGCCGGGCATCCGGGCGAAAGCGGCGACGTCGTTCACGGCCTCCGGATTGTTGCCGCGCCCGGTCGCGGCCAGCCAGGCGGCGATGCGGTCGGCCTCGAAGAGTTCCCGCCCGCCGTCGAGCCCAACAGGCTCCGGAAACGGGCGAGCAGACGCGGCGCTGCGTCTGCGCCACATGGAAACGACCGGACGCTGGACCTGAGCGAGGGCGGCAACGTCCGAGAGGGTCATGCGCAGGGCTTCTGCTTCGTTCACTTGCGCCTCCTTAGGACGTCGACCCTCAGCCTAGCGTTGTGGGGTGACACTTCCGGGGAGGTACTGATAATCGGGGTTATCAGTGTTCACTGGCCATTGCTGAGCCGAGCCGCAATAGCTTCGTTCTGCAGCTACGAAGAAATCCTCCGAGCTGCGACGGCGGCGGCGGGGAACCACGCATTGGGGGATCGGTATCCCGCCGCCGCTCAGCAGCCATCCGTGAACAGAGGAAGAGATCATGTCCAACTTCGAGACCGAGCCGGCACCGGCAGCGCACATCAAAGACGTCATGAACGAAGCAAAGCCCCCCTCGGACGGGGCAGAGCCCCCAACGGCTAGGGTCAAGCCCGGACGGAAAAAGCGGATCTTCACCGCAGTCGCAGTCCTGGCCCTGCTGGCCGGCGCGACCGCCGTCGGCACCACCTTGCCGGACCCGAAGTCCAGCGACGCCTATGCGTCGCTAGCGGGGGAGAAGGCGTCCATAGAGTCGGAGCGCGACTCAGCGAAGTCCAGCTACGAGTCGATGAAGTCGAAGTACGACACGTTGCAGAACGGCATGGCGGCCCGCGAAGCCAAGGTCACCGCCCGGGAGACTGAGGTCGGGAAGGCCGATGCGGCCGTCAAGACGGCCGAAGCCGCCGTCAAGGTGCGCGAAGAGGCCGTCACCGGCGCCGAGAAGACGAAGGCTGCCAACACCATCGGCGACGGCACCTGGACGGTCGGCAAGGACATCGAGGCCGGGACCTACCGGGCGGCAGCCGACGTCGGATCCTCCTGCTACTGGGGCATCTACGCGACCGGAAGCAACGGCAGCAACATCATCGAAAACGACCTCCCCGGCGGTGGGCGGCCCACCGTGGCACTGTCCGGCGGACAGGACTTCAAGTCCACCCGGTGCGGCAAGTGGGAAAAGCAGTAACAACCCTCGCACTCACACCATTCATTCACCTGTAGAAAGGCACCACATGTCCCACGAGAATTACTCCCAGCCCTTCCCCGCTCCAATGGCAGCGCCTCAGTCGCGGCCGTTCTTCAAGAAGAAGCGCTTCCTCATCCCCGCCGGCGTCCTCGTGCTCGGCATCGCACTCGGATCTTGCTCGGGTGGATCCAGGCAGACCAACGACACCGGGGCGGCGACCTCGCCCTCCACTGCGGTGTCAGCACCAGCAGCGCCTGCCACTACGGCGGCTCCTGTACCGGCCGCAGCGCCGGCGCCGGCCGCTCCGGCAGCGCCCGCCGTCGGTGTTCCCTTCAGCGTGAAAATGGGCAACGGGAACGTTGCACGGATCACGATCGTGTCGGCCGTTCGGCCGGAAGCCGTCACCACCACGGCGTTCGCCAGTGCACCCAAGAACGGTAGCTACCTGCTCCTGGACGTCTTGTGGGAAACGGAGTCGGGAAAGACCAGCTCCAACCCGTTCTACTTCTCTGCAAAGGATGCCAACGGGCGCAAGGCGGACCTGAGTCTTTTCGCGGACAACCAGCTAGGCTCCGGTGAGGTTCTGCCTGGTGACAAGGCGCGAGGATTCGTCGCTTTCGACATCGCGCCCGGTGCTGCGACAGTGATGATCTCCACGCCGTTGATGCAGGAAGCCGCACGCATCCAGATTCCGGGGTAAAGGCAGGGGAACGCTGGGGGCGCGTCCGGTACGCCGGGCAGCCTCCCAGCGCCTACGGTTCAACTGTTCAGCTGCGCATTTTCAATTAGGGGAATTCCGCGAGCATCAACGACGAGCACGTTTTGCCGTATGCGCAACTGGTCGGCTCTCTTCGGGGCAGGACACTCACACAAGGCGTCCGATTTGAAAGGTTCCCTAATCGCAGGAGGAGCCACGTGGCGGGTGAGCAACCCCTCATGGATAAGAACAGAAACTGGGAAGCACGAATAGTGCAGCATGACCACGACCCGGACAGGGGGGGGAAGAGTTGAGTCCTAAAATCGTAATGGGAGCGTCGCGTATGCGACGCGACTCCCTGCAGGGATATGATCTCGAACAAATGAAAACGGCTTGCTCAGCTATGGCTGATCGGCGGTGGAGGTTCGTCGAAAGGAAAGGCATGAGTAGGTCCGGAGACCTGCGAGGGCGCCACACGGAGAAAAGGCATTGGGTGCAGGACCCTCGCCGCCCTACGCCCACTGATTCTCAACTGTCTCCTGGGCAGGTCGAAAGCTAGTGGGTTTTTGGCACACCGGCTACATGGAATTTCATGAGCCTACAGGTGAAGGTTCAAGTCCATTCGCGGCGCCCAAACCGGTGACCTTTCCGTGTACGACCTGCGGGGTGGAGTTTTCAACGGCCCGGGATCTCCGCGTACACACCTTTGAGGGTCACCCCGTGCGACGCCCTGTTCTCGTTTTCAATGGGCGTGAATGCGGCAGGAGTCGGCTCATCATCACAAGCGAGACCTTGCCGAAGGATTGGGTGATTCGCACAGCCGACGCTGTGAGTATCAACGGCAAGACATTCTCTGTTGGAGACGCTGGAGAATTTCTGTCATCTCAGCGGAGCGGTGTTGTGGACGTGACGCTTTCGAATCTGGGTGTTGTGGAGACTTTCCAGTTCGAGTTTGCTCTCGCTGATATGGAGGACCTTGATGGCGTAGACGCTGCCTTGGCCCGCTTAGTTGATGGGGGGGAGCTGAGTCGTAGGTCCATCGACGACTTCATCATGCGCTGCAAGCAATATCCGACTGCTGTCCGGTATCAATCCGGCCTTGCAGACTACCTTTACGGCGTCCTGGCACGCGAGGACGCTCTTGGGGCGGATATTTCCGAGCTATCGGGTGCGAGCAGTGACTATGAGGGCAAATACGATCGGGCTGTAGGAATTTTGAGAAGTTTCGACCGCCCTCCTGCCGAGGCCATCTGTGGCATCGTTGCCTTCCATTACAACCAGTTCGAACGCGCCATGACGAAAACCAAGAGCCAGCGCGTTGCGGAAGTGTCTTTACGTTTTCAGGCGCTCGTTAAAGGGGAAAGCTGGTTGCCCGATGCGCTGTCGCAGTCGCCACACCCGAGCCTGGATGTCGCGCTCAGCGACTCGATAATCGAACAAGTGCTCAGGTGGACTGCATTGCCCCTTGACGGCACAGCAGCCGATGCCATGGCTGAGCTGGCTGCCAATATTGGCTCGCAGCGACCATACGACGCGCTTAAGCTCCATCTGGTGGCGGCTGAGCATGCGCTGGCTGTAGGAGACTTCCCTGCGGCGCTGCGACATGCCGAGAGCCTTCGACACAGCCGTCTCAGCGAGAAATGGTACAGAAATTTCCGACCTCGAGTTCAACGTCAAGGAGTTCCTAAAAAGTGACAACAGACGACGGACCCACCGGAGTCCATCCGGCTGATGGCTCGGTCTCGCCGCTGCCCAGGGAATCTGCGGCAAGGGGCCCGCAACCGCCCAACTCGGATCAAAGCAGCAAGCGGGAGCGGCCCAAGACGGTCCTCGCATTGATGGAATATGCCTATAGCGAAGCGGGACGAAAGCTCAGTTTGTCCCGCAAGGACATATCCGAGCTGTCGATACGACCAGAGGATGAGCAAGCAGAAATCGATACTGTTCGGCAATTAGCTGGGAGAGATACGCTATTTGCCGTCCCGCCGAGTTTATTGTCATCACTGGCTGAGCTGGGATCAGAAAAGCTCGTGCGTGGCCGGATTCTCGATCTGGTTGTCGTGGCTTTCGCAAGCCACAAACTTTTCGAGGGAAAGATTCAGCGCTTAACGGAACAGCGACCCCAGGAAATGCTTACGGCTAAAGAAGTCAATCGTGCAGCCCAGAACATAACATTCAGCGTTTTGGGGCTGAAAGATGAATCCGAATTCAGCGACGCAAGCCGGGCGCGGCTTCGCGCCAACGCGGTGTCCGCTCTGGAACTCTTCCGCGTTCTCCGCGATCGGTGGACTTCGCGACAGTTCATCGAGGACATGAGTGCCACTGTCTGGGACACTCCGGCACTGCCGAGTGCTTACAAGACGGCTGCTCTTCTGGCGACAGCAAGAAATACGGAAGCCCTGAGCCAGGTCTCACGGCACTTCGAGCATGCTCTCCATAACTCGAAGAGGGAAACAGAGAAGGCCATTTCACAAGCACGGGAGCAGGAGCTTCGTGCCATAACGGCCGAGGGATTGGGAAAAGGACTGGCAGCAGATCTAGAAAAGGCAAGAGCACATGCCGCGGAGTTGGCAGCTAAAGCCAATGAACTTGAGCTGCGGCTTTCGGTAGAGCAAAGCAACCGCGTGGTTGATAAGAGCCACCACGTCGATGACTATGAGGCTCTCAGAACTCAGGTGATTCGACGGCTCTCTACTCAGGCTGAGCTTTTAGGGGACGGGCTTCACGCCCTTCGCCATG
The DNA here is from genome assembly GCF_000876655.1 of Arthrobacter sp. SPG23. Lineage (GTDB taxonomy): Bacteria > Actinomycetota > Actinomycetes > Actinomycetales > Micrococcaceae > Arthrobacter. The sequence continues at coordinate 288,601 of NZ_JYCN01000018.1, read as the reverse complement.
GAAGCACAGGTGTAGCGGAGGAGTTCGTGGACAGGGCACTCACTGCAATCGGTGGTGAGGTCACACGCCTTAAGGAACTGGATGGGGGAGTGCAATGATTGCAGGTTTTGATTTCGGAACGACTAACAGTCTGGTTTCTGTGGTCGTTGGCGACCGTGTTATTGACGTTTTGGACGATGAGGGCCTGCCGCACCCATCTGTCGTTCGATACGAGGGCGAGGAAGTCGTCGTCGGACGCGAGGCCCGCCATGCGCTTGAAGAAGTCGGTCTCGGCGTCTATGGCAACACCGTGCGCTCCCCAAAGTTTCTCCTGGGCGAGGAGTCAGTGACTGTCGGAGGGGTCGACCGCAGCCCCATCGAGATTGTGGCAGATGTCATCCGCCACGTCCGTTCCGAATCACGGCGAAGCGGTCAGCGACAAGTGCTGGGCGAGCTGGACCGTGCAGTGGTCACGATTCCTGTGAACATGAACGGACCGAGACGCGCGGCTCTTCGAGAAGCGTTCGCCCATGCCGGAATCTCTGTGGCTCAGTTTGTTCACGAACCACTTGCAGCCCTGTATGGCTACCTCCGCGGTGCAGCAGATACCGACAGTGAAATTCGGGGCCTGATGCGACGCAACGTACTGGTCGTTGACTGGGGTGGCGGTACCCTCGACCTCACACTTTGCCGAATTGAGCCGGGGCGGATCCTCCAGCTCCGCAACGGGGGAACTGACACAGTCGGGGGCGACAAATTCGATGAAGTGATACGTCACGAAGTCGTGGCGCGATTCTCTACAAAGCACGGGATCTCCAGATCTAATCACCCCACGAAGGAAGCGCGCCTGAGACTGTTGCAGGATGCGGAACGGAACAAGATTGCGCTCTCGGAGCGGCCGAGCGTCACTTTCTATCGTCCAGGCTACTTCCCAGAGTCCGATACTACGCTTGAGTACCCGCTAACGCGGCAAGAGCTGGACGCAATTACACGACCTCTTGTGACATCAGGCATCAGGGAGATTGAAGCGCTCCTTGACAGCGTCGGCATGGCACCGGCTCAAGTCTCACTTTGCCTGGTTGCCGGTGGTATGGCCGCGATGCCAAGCATACGGAGTCGGCTGCACGAGCTATTCGGGCCTGAACGAGTGCTCGTCCCTGCTAACAGTGCCACGCTTGTTTCGCAGGGAGCGGCGCGCATAGCTCACGACTCACAGCGGCTGGTGCTGGCAAAGCCCATTGAGCTGGAAATGGCGCGTGGTTCACGCCTTCCATTGTTGAGGGCCGGAACGGCCATGCCGAATGATGGCGAGGTATGTCAAGACCGCTTTCACTTGTACTGCACCGATCCGACTGACGGCGCGGCAAAGTTCTCCATAGTGGCGCCAACTGAGCTTGCTGATCAACCCCAAGCCAGCGATCCGAGAACGTCTCTCGGAATGGTAGCCATTGCTGTTGACAAGACGGCACCACCTCTCGTCGAGCGGCTGGAACTAGACGTAAAGGTCGACGACAACCTCATCTTGTCTGTTAGCGCTATGTCCAAGCAGCGGGGCGACAAAGCACATGCGTCCTACTTTGACCTGGAGTTTGGCATCGGCCTCCCCGGCAGCAATGACCTGGGGCCAATTGATATTGCTGACACCGAGGCCTATGTACCCAATGACGGCCTGATCGCCCGTGCCAACGTAGCCGATCAACAGGATACGAGGCTGGTTCCCGGAGACGTGCTTTATCAGCATCGGCCTCATGCGTTTTCTCGGCTCCCTGGCCCGGACCAAGCCACTGATGAGCAACTGATCGAGCACCTCTACTACAAGCCCTGTGCCGTCTGTAAGCGCAAATGGGGCGATCCCGCTTGCAGGTGCGCCTCGGTAGCCTGAAATGGCTTCTCAGCAAGTCGTTGTACGTATCCAAGAGGGTGCGTCTGTAGTCGCTGAACTTGTTCGTCGACCGGTCCGGTTAACTCCGGACGGATATGCCGGCATTGTCTACAATGGCGCCGTTTACCCCTTGTTTGTCCACGACGTGGTCGACATTTCCGGAGCATCGTGGGAAGTCGAGGACTGCAGCAGGTTCCTTTTCGCAGGAGCTTCTATCCCATACGCGCCGCAATTTGACGACGTCGGTGAGCAGCAGACCTTTCTAGGTTTCCACGGTGAGTGGGAGGTCGAGACCAATCGCTTTGGTCATTACCTTGTCTTTAACGCCCCTGAGCGACTTGCAACGGAGGTCGTCGACGCACTCGAGACCGGAGGTCTTTCGGTCCAGCGGTGGGACGTCAGCCATCGTCCCACAAACGAGGGGAAGTTCTACGACTGGTTTGCCCGGCTCCGGTTTAAAGGCAGCCACGAAGAGGTCATGGCTCAGATCTCCGCCGTCTTTTCGCCCGCCCCAGCCGAGCCAACAGCTGCGCCCGCTCCGGCACCTTCAGTCTCGCCGCTAGAGGATCTCGCAGCACAGGTCGAGCAATTGGTCGATCTGACGGCCGAACTCAGGGAGCGTCTCAGCACCTCTGAGTCGGAAGCTTCGCTCCTACGAGGGCGGCTCATTGCCGCCTCGAGCCGGGAGTCAAAACTCTCCGACGATATAGATCGGGCCCTAGATCATCAAAAGACACTACAAAATCAGCTTGCAGAGCTGAGCCGTGATCCGCGGCAAGCTGCTGAAACGAAAATACTCCTGAAACGTCAGGCCGAGACCGAAGAACTTCTTGAACTGGCGTTCGCGGAAAACTCCGAACTTCGTAGCAGCCTGGCGAACTATCGTGATCAGGCGGAGCAAGGCGACGTACGGATTTTGACGCTCGAGGCAACTGTGGTCGGCCTACAAGAACGGCTCCAAGAATTCGGGGAACAGGAGCGAGAGCGGCGTAGAGGTAACGTGACGGCCCGGGCACCTCGTCGTGGTGTTCCTGGATTTTTGGAGGTGGCCTTCTCGCGGCTGACCTTTGTTCTCGACAGCGTTGAAGTATTGGCCAACCTCGATTCATCAGCGTCTATGATGCGATCGCTGGTGCAGATTGATATGGGCGAGGTTGTGGGCAAGGATTTGGAAGGCCTGCGCGGCTGGCGCGAGGTTTCGAAGCTTGCCACCGGGGTTGCTGGGAGTGAAGACATGGGTCGCATTTACTACAAGCCGGATGGCGACCGCGTCCTCGTCAGCGTGCACGTCAAGCAAGACGACAAGGAACAGCGCCGTCACATCGAAAGGCTTCGTTCCATATGAGGACGGTACTAACTACCGGGTGGAGTTGTAGTAGGAGTAGCTGTGGGCGGAGCGGTGCCGCGTGGCGCGCTGAGAGCGGTCGCATCGTGCGGGACACTGATGACGGCGCGGCTGTGGTGTCTTGGGCTCCTCTGCCGTGGAATGAATTGCAGGGTTGGTAGAAAGGCTCGGGGTTGAGCCTGTGACTTAGAGGGGGACAACGTAAATGACCGAAAGCGAAGCTGTCAAGATCGACCGGCTTCCAGAGCATCGTGACCTTCCGTGCTGATGCGCCGAGACTTCAGCACGTACTCGGAGAGGGGCGGGAGTCCTAGTGACCATAGAAACCGCGGTGGGCGCGATCACACCAGAGGACTTCGTGCAACCGGAACACAGGCTGTTCGTCGACACAAACGTCTTCATGGACACGGACCCGGCACACCAGGGTGGGCTCAAGCGACTCTTCAAGCGATGCGCTGAGGCAATCCGTGCGCACGAGAATCCCGTCGTGGTCCCGAGCAAGGTCGTCGATGAACTGACCAAGCAGAGTCTGATCGACACCTCCGGGTTGAGCGAAGAGCGCGTGGGCTCGATCAAGAAGGCCGGCAATGCCCTGGTGTTCCTCGACGCGGCCGTGGGCGCGGGACTCATCCGAACGGACCTCGGCGATGTCTCGAACCCCTATGCAGACGACCTCTTTGTCGAGGTCTTCAAACGTGCAGCCCACCGTTATGAGATGTGCCTTCTGACGAACGACACCGCTCTGCGGCTGCGAATTCGGCTGGTCGCAGCGGAGACGGATCGGCGTCTCGTCGCCGGGGTTCTCACCAAGGACGGGCTGATCGAGGTGGATAGCGATCAGGCCCTGTATGAGCGAGCCTTGCGCAAGCACGCACGCCTGACGAGGCGTGTCGAGCAGGGGCTTGGCACCGACAAGGACCAGAAAGACGTCGCAGAGCTCGCACTGCTGCTCCCCGACTTCCAGCAGACGTTCGCGGTCGCCCCGGTCGTCGCCGCGCCTGGCGCACGCCGAACGACGCGGCAGCAACGCTCCGCGGTCGGAACAGCGAGAGGCGTTCCGGGTGCCTTCAACCCCTCGGCGGCGATCAAGGCTCCTGACCGCGTGCTGGAGGGGAGCGCAGTCCTGCCCGCGGCCGGGGATACCGTGCTCTTCACGTCGGCTCGCGGAGACACCGGGACACTTGTGCTCGGTGCGATGCTCGGTGAGGGCGGCGAGGGGCGAGTCTACGCAGTCGAAGGTGCGGCGAACAGCGTCGTCAAGGTCTTCGACGCCGAACACCGGACATGGCACCGCAAGGAGAAGCTGACCCTGCTCCTGTCGCGCGGATTCGAGCGGGAAGGCATCGGTTTCCCGACAAGCCTCATCACGAACAGCGACGGTGAGTTCGTCGGCTACGCCATGCCGCGGGCCACGGGGAAGGAACTCCAGGCGACGGTCATGCGGCCCGCCCGGTTCAAGAAGACTTATCCCAACTGGACGAAGGCGGATCTCGTCGACGTTTGCATTTCCTTCCTGGAGAAGGTCTCCTACCTGCATTCCCTCAACATCCTGCTCGGCGACATCAACCCGAAGAACGTCATGGTCGACGCGAACAAGGATGTCTGGATCATCGACGCTGACTCCTGGCAGTTGGAGGGGTACCCGTGTCCAGTAGGGACGCCGATGTTCACCGCTCCCACCGTGACCGGAGACTACGCGGACGCTCTGCGCACGGAAGAGGAGGAACTGTTTGCCGTCGCCACGATGCTCTTCATGATTCTCATCACCGGCCAGTTCCCCTACGCGCGGGCAGGTGCGGACGGCGGGGACTTTGCGGCGCTCATTAAGGAGGGCAAGTTCGCGTTCCAGTTCCGTGGGGCTTCCGACCGGGATCAGCCCGAGGGCAACTGGAAGTACATGTGGAGTCACCTGCCTTTCCCCGTGAAGCGCACGTTCTGGAATACCTTCCACCGCGACGGGCTGAGGTACTCCAAGCGTCCCACCGCGGACGAGTGGCTGCGAGTGTTCCGCGAGTACGAGCAGTTCTTCGGCGGGTTCGACGACTTCGATCAGATGTCGCACGATGTCTACCCCACTCGGTTTAAGAAGAAGGACGCGGAGACACCCGAGTACGAGTGCGCTCAGTGCGGCACCTCGATGATCGGGCGCTGGCAGGAGTATAAGCGAAGCTATTGGACTCCAAAGCTCTGCGACGACTGTCGCCAGAACCAGACCCGATGCTCGGACTGCGGCAAACCGAAGCCTGCCGAAGCGCTGCGAGACGGGCGTTGCTGGGAGTGCAACCGCAAGCGGAACTTCGCCGCCTGTAGCAACTGCGGGAAGGACACGCCACGCCGATACCTCATCGACGGCCGCTGCTCCAACTGCCAGCTCGTCGCCTGCAAGGACTGCGGAACGCCTACTCCTAAGACTGAGCTGACGTATGGGCGCTGCGCCTCTTGTGCAACGAAGGCGGCACAGCTCGACCCTGTGAGGCTCTGCGCCGACTGCCGCCAGCCCTTCATCACTTTCAACCACGCAAGCTGGTTCACGAGCAGGGGGCTCGACATTCCAAAATCGCATGCCGCGATCAGGAAGACGTGCCCTCCGAGGCCAGCGGCAAGTCCGCGTCCGCGTCCGTCGCGCGCAACCGCGACGTCGGCCAGTCCGCAGAGCACCGCACCCAGGAAGTCCCTCTGGGAGCGTCTCGCGGAGTGGTGGAAGTCATAACCGAACAGCACCCACGAACCATCCGAATTGAAAAGGACTATTGACATGGCACTCGCAATAGGCGCCGATGACCTCGTAGAGAACCCGACGCCAAGGGTTCCCGTAACCCTTTGCCTCGATACCAGCGGGTCAATGATGGGCGACAAGATCCGCGAACTCGTACAGGGCGTTAACCTCTTCTATGACGCCATCGACGAGGACGATGACGCACACGATGCCGCCGAGGTGAGCATCGTCGCGTTCAACTCCCAGGCAAGCCTGATACAGGACTTTTCCAGTGTCGAGCGGCTCCAGCGCACCGATGCGCTTGACGCCACGGGCGGCACGGCACTCGGGGAAGGGGTGAACCTTGCGCTGGACACGTTGGAGAAGCGCAAGTTGGTGTATTCAGGCGCGGGCGTCCTCTATTACCAGCCCTGGCTCGTGCTCATGACGGACGGACAGCCGAACGGTAGCGCCGTCGAACTGGAGCGGGCGATCCAGCGTGTGACCGACCTCGTTGCGCAGAAGAAGCTGACGGTGTTCCCGATCGGCATCGGTACTGACGCCGACATGGACGTGCTGGCGAAGTTCAGCCCGAACCACCCGCCGCTGCGGCTGCGCGGGCTGAGTTTCAAGGAGTTCTTCGAGTGGCTGTCGAAGTCGGTCTCTCGGGTATCTCGTTCGACGCCGGGCGACACGGTCAAGCCGGACCTCGAGGGGTTGGCTGGCTGGGCGGAGCTCTAGGTGTTCAACGAGTTCCACTATCAAGTGCGAGGACGCGGGCACGAACTAGACGGCACGCGCGGACAGGACAGGACCGCCTACCTGTCCGGCCGCGGTGTCCAAGTGCTCTGTCTCGCTGACGGCGCGGGCTCGGCCCCTCAATCGGAGTTCGGCGCTCAGGCAGTAGTGGAAGAAGGCTGCGCGCTGCTCATCGAGCAGTTCGCGCAGTTCGACACCAGTGCCGATGCAGAGCAAGCACGGCAGGAGATTCTCGAACGACTGCACGAGCGTCTCGCGGGTGTGGGTCGGCGGCTAGGTTGCACGTTCGCGGATCTGGCGTCGACCTTCCTCGCTATCGCGGTCTCGGCGGAGAGGTTCGTCGTCGTGCACATCGGGGATGGCGTAATCGGCTACGTCAAGAATGGCGAACTGCGTGTCATCTCAGCACCCGACAACGCCGAGTTCGCAAATCAGACCACCTTCGTCACGTCTCCTGACGCCGCGAGTTCGACGCGGTTGTTCCGAGGTGCGACAGAGGGCGTGTCCGGCTTCATCTTGATGAGCGATGGCACGAGTGCGAGCCTGTTCGACCACCGCTCGAAAACCTTGGCCCCTGCCTGCGCGAAGTTGATCGAGGCGGTCGCGGTCGCTCCGACGCGACAAGTGAAACGCCCGGAGCACAAGAAGCGACTGCGGCGGGTGGTCGACACCAGGCTCCGTGAGGCAACCAAGGACGACTGCTCCATCGGAATCCTTGCGCGCCGCTCCTGACTTCCATAGGCAGGATCAGATGCCCGCGCCGACGCCGAGCAGGAATTTGACCCAGGTGGCGCCGAGGCCGGCGAGGGCGGCGGCTCCGACGGAGACGAGGAATCCGGTGCGTGCGCGGGCTGATGAGAGGTTGCCGTTCGCCGAAGATGAGCACGACGGTCAGCAGCGCGACCGCTGACCTCCGTTCCCTGGACTAAGCAAATTAGGCCCAACCGATCAGTGGACGAGTCCGATGCAAAAAGGACCAACTAGTTTGACCACGGGAAGATTCGGCCGGGCTCGTGCCGCTGCGTCGACACAGGGGAGGGGGATGGTCCTCGGGACCAAGTGGCCTGCCCATCTACAGTCGTCATCCTCGGCGTCGAGGTTTAGCCGACCGCCCTTGAAAGCCGCGCCGCATCTTGTGGCGCGGCTTTCTTGTGGGATCGCGCACAACGATGTGTCGGGCGTGCATTCCTAATCTCTCTTGACAGCCCTACGATCAGGGGGCTCTCATCGAGTACCTGCATGAATAAGAGAAGGGGAGGCGGCTATGCCTGCCATCCAAACCACCCCGGAGAACAAGGCCCGCCTCCGGACCGGAGCAGCTCTCATGACGCTTGCCGGGCTGGCCTTCGTTGCGTACGCCGTAGTCTTCCTGGGACTCAACTTTACGGGCGCCTTCCTCGAGCTTGGTATCGGCCCCGATCAAGTGGATAAGGGGATGGCGGAGATCGAGGCGTTCAGCCCGCAGCTGCATCACTACATCAGCCATCTGCACATTGCACTCGGCGGCTTCATCGCTGCGACAGGACTCGCCATCGCGGGCCTGTCCTGGTACGGGGTGCGCCGAGGAGAACGGTGGGCCTTCGCCACAGCCATCGTGGTTCCGACCGTCGGACTCGCAGTGGCCCTCCCCGCACATTACCCGTGGGGCCTGGCCACGCTTGGGCACCTCGGGCCGGTATACCTCACTGTCCTGATCTTCCTGGCAGGGGTCGGGGTAGCCTACAGCGGACTGCGAAGCCCTGCGATGAAACACGACTGAGAGTCCGAACCAGGCCGCCGGCGATGATGGACGGGAGCCAGACATGACTGAGCGGACCTACCCGCAAGGCGTCCCATGTTGGATCGATACCGAGCAGCCTGACGTCGAAGCCGCCGTAGCGTTTTACTCCGGACTCTTCGGCTGGACATTCGAGGACGTCATGCCGCCGGGAGCGCCGGGCCGCTACTTGATAGCGAAGCTCGAGGGCCAGGACGTCGGCGGCATGGCCAGCACCCATGGCGGGGCCGCGATGTGGAGCACCTACATATCCGTCGAGGACGCGGATGCCGCAGTGCAGCGCCTGGTCGCCGCCGGCGCCAAGGTGCGATCGGCGCCCGCGGATGCGGGAGAAGGCGGCCGCAGTGCGGTGCTGACCGATCCGGAGGGTGCCGAATTCCGCATCTGGCAGGCCAGGCGACGCTTAGGGGCGCAAGTGGTCAACCTGCCGGCGGCTTGGAACTTCAGCGACCTCCACACGGCCAACCCCGGCGCGGCCATTGCGTTCTACCAGGATGCGTTCGGCTGGCAGGTCGACGACCTTGGCTTCGCGAAGATGATCCGCAGGCCAGGTTATGGCGACCACCTTGAGGCGACAGTGGATCCGGGCATCAGGGCGAGGCAGTCAGGGCTGGCGGCCCCACCCGGTTTCGAGGATGCGATCGCCTGGGTCGGGACCACGGCCCCCGACGAAGCGCCGCACTGGCCCGTCTCGTTCACCGTCGCCGACCGGGACCGGACGGTGACTGAGGCCAAACGACTCGGCGCCACGGTCCTTGGCCAAGGTGACACGGTTTGGACGCGCACGGCGCTGATCCGGGACCCCCAGGGAGCGGAGTTCACTGTCAGCCAGTTCACGCCGCCGTCGGGATAAGCGGTCCTCCCGAAGGCGGCAGCCAAGGGCAAATGGAGCTACAGCCGGGAAATTCCCGCTCCGTCAGCCCTGGCGATCCGTGTCGAGAACGGTGACCTCCAGAGGCATGCGGTTGGCGCGGCGGAGGCGTCCGGCGACTAAATTGCGCACCCCACGGGTCACCATGGTGGTTTTGGTCAGATACCGGAACTCGGCCCTGTCCGAGGTGACGAGGCCCAGGAGGGGGCGCGCGGCCTCGTCAGGGGTCTGACCCCACAGTCCGACGACGACCTGCAGCCCGCCCAGTCGATGTTCATACCCCGGCTGGGACGTGACGTGCGTCAGCAGGTCCGTCACCACCAGGCCCGGGTTCATGCCATGCACCCGAGCGCCGGTGCCTCGGGTCTCCCGCCGCAACGTCTCGGTGAATTGGCGGACCCATCGTTTGCTTGACGCATATGCGTTCTGAAGCGCCACCGGCCCCCGGTCGCCTTGGCCGTATACGTTGACGAGGTCGCCGCGGCCTTGGCCCAGGAAGACCGGCAGCGCAACCCTCGACCCGTGGAACGTTCCGAGGATGTTCGTGTGCACCACCCGCGTAAAGTCGTCGACCGGAGTGGACGCCGTGGGCCCAAAAACACCGGAGGTTCCGGCGTTATTGACCCAGATGTCGAGCGTTCCGCGGCGGAGGGCTTCGTCGCGCAGGGCCTCGACGTCGGCCAGTTCGCCGGTGTCGCAGGAACGTCCGGACGCCGAGATCCCTTCCGCGTGCAGCCGCTCGACGGCGGTCGCGACGTCAACGCCCGAGCGGGACGCAAGCACCACCGTTGCACCCTGATGCCCCAGCACCCGGGCCATGGCAAACCCCAGACCGCGTGTCGAGCCAGTTATGACGGCCACGCGTCCACGGAGGACGTCTCGTTGCGAACCCATGCTTCTCTCATACGCGTAGCCGGCTATAAGGGCAAGAGTCCCGGCATGGCGACAGTAGCCGATCAGACGCCTTGGGGTACGAACGCCTCGGGGAGGAAGTCATCCAAGGGCGCCGGCCAACCCGGACCGTCCATGTCTGCGGCCGGGAATTCGTGCGCGGCCGTAAATTGGTGCCACTCCGGAAACGGGTCCTCGGGCGGTTCGAGGTCGGGATCCCGGCCGGTCTCTTCGGTGGCCAGAATGTGGTCCGGCCAGTGGGGTGGCTCCCAGTCCTGATGCTCGCTGGGGTAGTCTCGCCCAGCCGGAGAAGTCCACCCCGGCGGGTTGTTCATGCTGGCACCGGTTGGCTTCCATTTCGAATTGTGTTTAAGGCGGTGGTGCTTGCGGCACGGCTGGCCCAGGTTGGAGATGCCGGTGGTGCCCCCGTCCGCCCAGGCGAGCAGGTGGTCTGCTTCATTGTCGAGGGAGGGGTTGTTACACCCGGGGAAGGGGCATTTGCCGTCGCGGAGGCGGAGCCACTGACGTTGGGCCTTCGTGAGCCGGTAGTTGGTCCGTCCGATTTCCAAGGGTGCCCCGTCTCGGGGGTCCGTCAGGACGCGGTAGAAGGAATCGGCGCCGTCGGCGATCAGCCGGCGGGCCATGGACGCCGGGATCGGGCCGTACCCGTCCAGCAGGGATGGTTCGTCCGTAGCGCCCAGTAGTGACAAGACCGGAACAGTGATGAGGACTTGCGCCCTCGGGGACGGGACATCACCGCCCAACCCGGTGCCGCCGTCGGCCGTGCCGCTGGCGGCACCGGTGCCGTTGGTGAGGAGCCAGGTGGCGGCGACGTCGGCGCGGAGCTGGGTGAGGGTCCTGGCCTCGTCCGGGCCTTGCATGGAGCGGGCGGCGGCGGTGGTCCGTTCCCAGATGCCCGAGGCAGTGTGGGCCGGGAGGTAGGCGGAGAGCCAGGCCATGCCATCCCGGTCCGGGACGTACTCGACCCGCCGGTCAGCGGCGCTTTTGGTGAAGCGTTTTTCGATGCTGACCGGGTGGTGGCGTTCACGCCAGGAGCGTGCTTTGGCCCGGAACCGGGTCGGCACGAGGTCCCCGGCCGGGCAACCGCGGGCGGGGGTTGGCGCATCGGTGTCCAGGAAGTGTGCTTCCAGTGCGGCCGCGCCGTCGGGATCCAGGGTGGTGGTTTCGTCGACGATGATCCGGGCGTGCTGCCAGGAGATCGTCCCGGCTTGAAGCGCCGTCAGGGTCAGCGGCAGCACCGTGGTCAGCGTCTGGCATTCGGACAGGAGGGCTCCGGCGGAACGTTCGCTGACGGTCAGGACGCAGGCGACCTCGGCCACTAGGGCCATCTCCTGGACGGCGCGTTCGCGTGGGGACGACGCCGGTGAGGCCAAGGCCCGGGTTGCCTGCAGATATTCCGCGGTCAGCCTCACCTTCAGCGCGGCGGTCCGGGCCTCCTGGCGAGCTATTTCGGCGAGACCTTCCAGGCATGCATCCGCCAGATTCCGCATCGGATCGGTGGCCGGCAGGGGAGCGACGCAGGGCGAACCGGCCCGGTCTGCGCCGGTTTCGATAAGGGACTCCAGCTCAGCAGTGGAGGCAGAGACGGCCGCCATGGCCGCCCTGCTCTCCGCACTCCAAGCTGTTCTGCTGCCCATCGCCTAAGCATCGCAGGAGGCACCGACATTATTGATGCAGCTGCTGGAATCGCCATCAGCCCTTGCCGTGCAGGGTATTACGTTTCATTCGGCCGGTGATAGGAGGAGCCTGTGGGGGTGCGTTCCAACAGCCCGAAGTCGACGAGGTAGCGGCGCAGCAACACGACGTCGTCCGTATAACTGAGAAGCCGTTCATTGACCTGTCTTTCCGATAGGTCTTCGCCAATTTCGACCGCATCGCTGACAATCCATGCCAGGAGTTCCCGTCGCTCCGCGTTGTTGGCCGGATACCTCTCGATCCGGCCCAAGCGCATAAAGCGGGCGTGTCCGTTCTGCGGCTGTCGCCGGGATTGTTGCGTGAGAAGGAGGCGGAAGATCGCCCCGGACGCCTCGAGTTCGCCGGCAGCGTTGGGTTCGACGAGCCCGGACTCGAGCAGGGCAGCGATGGCCCGGTTTCGCCGCCGTTCGTTCAAGTCAGCGATCGCTTCGGGGAGCCTGGCGCCGAGAACTACTTGGGCGTAAGCCGTCCGAGCATCCTCGTTGCCGAGGGCTGCCACCACCCGTCGCCAGTGCGGTCCGCTAAACCTCGGTGCTTCGGTCATAGTCGTCTTATTCCCCCGTGTTCAGCCCGTGAGTCTCCGTCGCCCTCACTCGGCCACGGTGTCGGCGTGGCGATGCGCCACCTTCCATTCTCCGTCTTCGCGGCGGTAGATCTGGGTGGCGCGCAGCGTGTAGCTGCGCGGCTGACCGTCCACGGAAGTTGAAATATGTTCCAGGCCCGCGGTGTAGGCCATGGCGCCGACCACGTCATATGCCTGCAGTTCGAAACTGTAGGACGTGCAGTTGGAGAAAGCCCTCTCGAGGACAGCGAAGGCCTCGTCGATCTCCTGCTGCCCATACGCATTCCGCCACGCGCCAAGGATGCTCACCGGCTCATTCCGGGACCAGAGCGCCCGCCGCGGGTCGGCGTCGCCGTCGTGAAGGGCCATTTCCGCCCGGTAGAGCGCGGATCTAACCCAGGCTAAAAAGTCGTCGGCGTCGGTCATACCCCTCAGTATGCCTCTGGCTCAGGGCATTGCACAGGGCGGGCCATTCCACCCCGGGCCGGCAATCCCGACGACCGGACCCGGCGGGCGGAAGCCCGGGGCCGTCCGACGTCACCGTCCTGCCACGTCCGAAAACCGGCGGCCGGAGTGGTGGCGCTGTTCCAGCTCGACGACATCGCGGGCGAAGGAGAACACGAGTAGTGGAAGAGCCAAACCCGGCGCCGCAGCTGCAATAGCCGGTGGGATCCCGGGGTCAGTGCAAGAAGCAGCGCGATCGGCTGGAAAGCTCCGATGGCCTTACGCACCCAGCTCGACGGGAGCGGCTCCCGAAGATGGGGACGAAAATGAGCTGCGGCCACAAAGAAGTAGTAGAGGGCCCCGATGCACAGGGTCCAAGGCCCGACAGCCCCCGCCGTTGCCGCGGACAGAACGAGCACCAAGGCGGCATCAGTAGCGGTATCCAGGCGTGCTCCCGCCGCGGATGCCGTCCCGGTCCGCCGGGCGACGGGACCGTCGAGTCCGTCGAGAAGGAAAGCGGCGCAACCCAGGATAACGAGGAGAGGATCCGCGGGGCGCCCAGTGAACAACGCCGGAAGAGCCAACACGGCGCACAGGGAGACTAAGACGGCCCGCAACAGTGTTATCCGGTCGGCGGGCGTGCAGAAGCGGGGCGTGCGCCGCAGGACGGAGACGGCAGCGGCTCCGATGACCACGGCGCCGGCGCCCAGGCCGACGGACTGAAGTCCGAACCAGGGGGAGTGCACCGTGGAAAGCCAGATGCCAGCCGCGCAGTACGCTGCAACTGCCGTCATCGCATCGGTTGATGCCCGCGCTTCAGTCCCGCTTTCCATGAGCCACCTCGCCCACATGTTAACCACAGCGCCGTGGTCAGGGCCAACACAGTGCCGCGCAATGCCCCTGGTTATGGTCCGGTTGGCCGATCCAGTCAGGTTGTGCGCCGGCGGCTGGACCTCCGTGGAGCGCCGGCCGGACCCCCGGTGGCGACGCGGACGAGGCCCACTGCGGCCAGCAGCGCCCCGGCTCCTTCCGCGACCGCGCTGAGGGACTTCTCAAAAAACCACACCGGGTCATACATCGCCGGGAACGGACCGAACGCCGGAACATCAACGTAGCGGTACAACACCACGGCGGCGAAAGCGCTGAGAGCCACTACCAGGGCCAGCGCATACGAGGCCCTGCTGCCCCGGACCAGAACGTAAAGCCCGGCCAGGATAGCCGCGGCCGACTCGATCAGGAACAGGTTGCCCTGCCCGATCCCGGCGGGTGAGGCGCCCTGGTAGCCGGGGGCCAGATGAATGTGCACCCCGGCATCGATGAACAAAGCCAGGGCGGTTAGTACCCTCAAGGCAATCTTCATTTGACGGTCAACGTCCCGTGCATGTTGGGGTGGTACGTGCAGTGGTAGGGGTAGGTGCCCGGTAGGGACGGCGCCGTGAACGTAGCAGTTCCGCCGTTGCCCCGGACATTCACGTCAAATGCCGAGCCATCGTCCACCGTGACGGTATGCCCTGCCGTGTCCTTGTTGGTGACCGTGACGACGGCGCCCGGTGCGACCGTCAGCGGGGCGCCGTAGTCGAAGTCCTTAATGGTGATGGCTGCGCCGGCCGTCGTCGCGGTGGTCGTTTCCGTCGCCGTCGCGGACGCCGTCGCGGTACCCTGCGCGGTGGACGCTCCGGGGCTTCCGCCGCCGGAAGCGCACCCCACCAATAGGAGCGCCGCTGTCAGTGGAAGTGCGGCACGGGCCTGAATTGCTTTCATGGTCTACTGCCCTCGACCCCGGTAACCAGGGCCGTGAGGCCCTGCCTGTCCCTATAATTCTGCGCCCGCCGGGCCGGAATGAATCCCTGACGCGGGAAAAGAACGAGGGGAGGGCGCTACCCGGTCATCGTCCGGCCGTCACCCGTTGCCCGCGAAGGCCACCGAGATCTCAGGGGTCACCATCAGCGAGTTGTGAACGGTGCAATGCGAGGCAACGGCAAGCAGCGGCTCACGTCGCTCGGCGGGCACGCCGGCGGGGATAGTGAGTCGCACCTCGATCCGGGCGACGCGTGCAGGACGCGAGCCCATCTGGAAGTCCGCTTCCACGGCCAGGCCTTCGGTGGGAAGTCCGTGCCGGTCCAGGTAGCGGCGGGCATAGAATGCCACGCAGCCTGCGAGGCTCGCAATAAACAGCTCTGTAGGAGTGGGACCGGTGTCTTCCCCTCCGTCGCTGGTTGGCTGGTCGGTCCGGATGACGTGCCCGCGGACATTGATGTCGAAGCGGTCTCCGCCCTGATGCACGACGTGTACTGGCTGGACATCGCGGGCTGCAGGGCCAGGAGCGGGGTTGGTGCTTCCGGAGGCCGCGGTGAGTGGTTCGCTGCTCATGGGTGCTTCTCGATCCGTCGTTTGATCCCCTGAGGTCCGGGGCTGGTTCCGGGGCTGTGGTTGTCGTAGGACTTCGGGCCGGCCGACCTAGCGCCCGAACAGTTTGGCGAAGAAGCCGGTCCCTGTCGGCTTCTGGTGCTCGTGGCCGCGGCATCGATCGGAGCTGGAGACCCCGCGCATGACTTGCTCGACGTGCTGGCCGCAGCCCGCCCAGGTTGTCTTACCGCATTTCTTGCATGTCACTGCACGGCACATCTGGTGGCTCCCTTGGTATTCGTGGATAGTCTCATCAGTATACCCCATGGGGTATTTAACTCCTTTGCCTTCTCCGCTGGGGGCAGCGACTCGCCTTCGCGCATTCGTCCTGACCCTGGTGGTCGTCCCCACAGCGGTCTACTTTGCCGTTCCGCGGCTGCTGCTGGTTCACGGCCGGATCAGCGGAGCGGTGCGCGCTCG
Organism: Arthrobacter sp. SPG23; assembly: GCF_000876655.1. GTDB lineage: Bacteria > Actinomycetota > Actinomycetes > Actinomycetales > Micrococcaceae > Arthrobacter. The sequence continues at coordinate 272,854 of NZ_JYCN01000018.1, read as the reverse complement.
CAGGCTTCGCCGGGCCGAAAGCCTGCGTCCCCGGCACTGAACCGGCGACGGCGGGCGGCGGGCCAGGGAGGTCAGCCCGCTCACGGTGTGAGCGGGCCCCGGAGGACGCGCAGCGCAAGGGCGGTGTCGCCGTCGATGATGGCAGTGTCCCTGAGGCTGGACCGGCCCCACAATCCGAGGTACATGTCCGTTAGCGGGGCGGTGACAGACGCCGCCGCGGGGCCGCTGCCGACGCTCCAGCTGCCCGCCCCGGGCACGTCGAAACCGGACACGTGGAAGATGACGGCCTGCTCCGGCGGCTGCATCCTATTCAGCCGCAGCTGTCGCGGGGTGAACATCGCCCGGACCTCATCGACACCGTCGAGCATGAATTCCGCGCCGATAACCGGCGCTGCCAGTCCGGACGCCTGGCTGGCGTCGATGAGGTGGATGGCGTGCTCGTGCGACTGACGTCGAAGCCAGAAGCCCGCCGTGCGCGGCGGCGGTCCAAAGTTCCAGCACGGTGCCCCGGGTTCGACGGCAGCCATCGTCTCCAAGAACGGTGCCGTGCCACTGACGAACCACGCGGCGGCACCAGTGGCCGGCGGCTCCGGCTCCTCGACGTATATCCCGCCTTGAACCACCGCCGCAGCCCAGCGTTCGATGGAACCCAGATGCCCGAGCAGGTGTTCCAACGTCCAGCCGGGGCACGCCGGAACGGAACGGGCCAGCACCTCGCCGGGCTGGCCGGCGAGCGCGGTCAGCCTTTCGAGGGAACCGGCAAGTTCAGCGAGGTAGCGGTCGGGCGGCATGGCATGAGCCTAACCCGCCGGATCAGCGGCAGAACACCTTTCCCCTTGCCCCGTGACGGGCGGCAGGGGAGGATATGTGGCAAACAGCAGGAGGCCTCCATGACCCGGCAGCAGCTTGGCAAGTTTGAGAAGTACCTGATCGAGGAATTCTTCGACGATTACCGTGCCGGTGCCATGAGCCGGCACACGTTCACGCGCCGGGTGGCGTTCATCACCGGCAGCATGGCCGCCGCGGCGGCCGCCATGTCGCTGGTCGGCTGCACGCCGCAGGAACTTCCGCGCGGCACCGACCCGATGCCGACGCCCACCCCGTCGGCAACGCCAACCGGCACCGCCTCGGGCCCCGCTTCCGCTGGCGCAGTGCCGGGCGCCAAGAGCCCCTTGTCCGTTCCCGAGGGTGCGGCCGGACTAGTGACGGGATGGGTGCGGTTCCCGGCCGGCGGCATCGAGATCGGCGGCTACCTTGCCCGGCCGGCGGGGGACAAAGCAGGCCCGGCCGTGCTCATCTGCCACGAGAACCGTGGGCTGACCCCGCACATCGAAGACGTGGCCCGGCGGTTCGCCAAGGCCGGCTACGCGGCTCTCGCACTGGACCTGCTGAGCAGGGAGGGCGGAACGGCGAGCCTGGACCGGGACGCCGTCCCCGGCGCCCTGACCCAGGCGGGAGTGCAGCGACACGTCGCGGATTTTGCGACAGCCTTCGACTTCCTGGACCGGCAGGATTTTGTCGACGCCGGGCGGATCGCCATGACGGGCTTCTGCTTCGGCGGGGGCATCACCTGGCAGGCGGCTACGGAGCTGTCCGGGCTGAAGGCCACGTCGGCGTTCTACGGGCCTGCCCCCGACCTGGACAAGGTCCCCGCCATGAAGCCGGCGGTCCTTGGCATTTACGCCGAACTCGATCAGCGCATCACCGGCGCGATGCCGGACCTCCGGGATGCCCTTGCGGCCACGGACGTCCGGCACGAGCTGAAGGTGTATCCCGGCGTCGACCATGCGTTCCACAACGACACCGGCGAGCGCTATAACGAAACACAGGCCACCGCAGCCTGGAACGACACGCTGGCCTGGTTCGGCAAGTATGTCTAGCCCTGCGCCCGCGGCCGGAACCAGCGTCCGCAACGGCCTCACGTGGAAGCTGCTTCCCGCGGCACTCGTGTCGCTGTCCGGGTTCGTCCTGTTCGTCCTGGAACAGAAAATCCCGGGGTACGGCCTGCTGGCGCTGGCCCTGGTACTGGCCGGATTCGTCGACCGGGCGCTCCTGCGCGACCTGGCCCTCATCGCTGCCGGGCTCGTTGCCATCAGCCTTGTTCCCATCACCACCGACATCAGTACCGGGCACATGGTGGTCATGGGTACGGCGATGGTCATCGCAGTGGGAGTTCCCTACACGGTTTCGCGGTTCCTCTTCAGGGACCACGCGGTCAGGTTTCCCGTGCTGACCGGGCACCCGTGGACGCGGGCGGAGAAGTGGTACCTGGCCGCCGTCGTGGTCATGGGCTACGCAGTGCTGCCGGCCTACATGGTCAATACCGGCGTTTACAACAACTGGCCCGCGGTGTCGGATCCCGAGGGAATCTTCCGCCTTTTCCTGGGCACCAATGCGCTGGGCATCTGGGACGAGCTCTTCTTTATCTGCACGGTCTTTGCGCTCCTGCGCCGGCACCTGCCGCTTGCGCAGGCCAACGTGCTGCAGGCCGTCCTCTTCACGTCGTTCCTGTGGGAACTGGGCTTCCACGCCTGGGCGCCGGTTTTTATCTTTCCTTTCGCAATGCTCCAGGCGTTCATCTTCACCCGGACGAAATCACTGTCCTACATTGTCGCCGTCCACCTGCTGTTCGACTTCGTGCTGTTCCTTGTCCTGCTGCATGCCCACAACCGCGCCTGGATCGACATCTTCGTCTACTGAGGTTGGCAGGGCGCCCGCAAACCAGGAGTCCCGCTGCCGTTTGGGTAACGGAATGCTGTCCAGATCCTGGGCGGCGACGACGGCGGTCCGGCCTGCGCGGGCAACGGCCTGGTGCGCCAGCACCCCCACATCGACGTACCGTGACGAGAAATGCGTGAGGACCAGGGTTCCGGCCCCGGCAGAGGAGGCCAGCGCGCCGGCCTGGCCGGCGGTCAGGTGAAGATACCGGGCGGCCAGCCCGGCGTCGTCGTCGCTGAAGGTGGACTCCGCCACGAGGAGGTCCACGCCGTCGGAGAGTTCCCCGGCGCCGTCGCATTCCGCGGTATCCATAACGAAGGCGAAACTCCGGCCGGGGCGGGGAACGCTCACGTCCTCCAGCCGGACCCTGCCCAGGTTTCCCTCCCGCTGCAGCCGTGCGATGTCCGAACCGGCAATCCCGGCCGCGGCGAGCCGGTCCGGCAGCAGCGTGCGGCCCTCCGGCTCCGCAAGCCGGTAGCCGAAGGTCTCGATGCGGTGCCGCAACGGCCGCACCTCCAAGCCGGGTGCGATCGGGCCGGGACCTGAGTGCGGGTGCAGCCGCAGGTCCAGGCCGGGGGAGGCGAGGGATACGAGGGAACTGACCACGTCCCTACCGGAGGCCGGGAAGTGCAGGTCCACCGGGTGCTGCACCCCGTCGAGGACCATGCGGGACAGTACGCCGGGCAGGCCGAAGCAGTGGTCCCCGTGGACATGGGTGAGGCAGATCCGCGTAATCCGGCTGGATGAGACGCCCGCGTGGATCATCTGCCGCTGGGTGCCTTCGCCCGGATCAAAGAGCAGCCCCTCGCCGTCCCAGCGAAGCAAGTACCCGTTGTGGTTGCGGGTCCGCGTGGGAACCTGCGAGGCGGTTCCGAGGACAACCAGTTCGTGCATGGGATTGAGTGTCCCACGTTGCCGCGGAACGCGCTCGCGGGCCGTGGGTGAGCGGGGGCCCATGTGCGGGTCGCAATATTGGGACAGAATAGTCGGGTGACAGACGCCTGCGACTTTGTGGATGCCGCGCTGCAGCGGGAGAGCTCCTGGCTCAGGGCAGAAGAGGCGCAGGCCCGCCTGGGCGACCGGCTTCAGTACTACGGAGCATCAGTTGGTGCGGTGCGGGGGACCGTCCGCGACATGCTGCGCCGCCATCGTGACCTCGTTCACGACGACGTCACCGCGCTCAGCAGCGAGCTGTGGGCTGTGCCAGTCTTCGAACGCCGCCTGGCGGCGGTTGTGCTGCTGCAGTCCCGGGTGGCGCTGCTCAACAACTCAGACCTCACCCGGATCGAGGGCTTTGTGCGGGAGGCGCAGCTGGGTGAGCTGGTGGACCCGATCGCTGCCGACGTCGTCCGTCCGTTAATTGCGGGGCTGCAAGGGCAGGCAAGGACGCGGGCGGATGCGGTGCTGGACCGCTGGGCGCGGGATCCTGATCCCTGGCTGAGGCGCGCGGCCGTGCTGGCGGTGGCGGACGGCCCTCAGCCGCGGGCCCGGCGCTCCACCACCGCGTAGGCCCTGCCTTCCAGGAACTCCCAGTCGGTGACCACCATGAACCCGAGCGCGCTGACGCGGTCGTTGAGTACCAGGATGTCAAAGCCGCCGTCCCGCGGTTCGGCGTCCCACGTCGCTACATGGAGCTCCTTGCCCTCAAGGATCAAGAGCTCCGTGTTGACGTCAAAATCCTCCTGCGGCTGATCGCTCAGCTGGCAGATGGCCACGCAATAGTGTTTCACCTACGTATCCGCTTCATGCCGGCTCTTACGCCGGGAAGGCGCTGTTGTAGCGGTAGAGGAAAGCAGCCACCTGGTCACGGTTGACCGGCAACGCGGACCGGTACGTCCTCGTGCCGTCCGCCTCGGTCCAGCCGTTGGAGATTCCTTGTGACGCCAGCCATGAGATCTCTTTGAAGAAAGCGGTTTGCGGGGAAACGTCGGCGAAGGGCGATGCCCCCGGCGTGTAGGTCGGGCTACCGGCGAAACGGTACACAAACGCGGCGACCTGGTCCCGGTTGACGGCCAGTGTTGGACGGAAGGTCTTGGAGCCGTCGGACTCGGTCCAGCCGGTGGTCACACCCCGGGACGCAAGCCAGAGAATTTCCTTGTAGAAGGGAGTCTGCGGCGTGACATCCGTAAACGGCGATGCGCCGGGCGAATATGCCGGGCTCCCGGCCAGCCGGTAGAAGAACGCCGCCATCATGTCCCGGCTTGCCGCAACCCCGGGACGGAACGTGCGTGTTCCGTCGCTTTCGAGCCAGCCGACGGAAATGCCTTGGGCGGCCATCCAGTTGACCTCGGTGTACAGCGCCGCGCCCGGGGGTACGTCAGCAAACGAGATTGGCGACGGCGAGGGAGACGGGGACGGGGTTGGTGAAGGCGACGGGGACGGGGAGGGAGACGGTGAGGGGGAAGGAGGCGGCGGGGGTGACGTCACGGGGGACTGGCCCAATGCCTGCGCCACTGTTCGGACCGACGTCGTACCGTTTGCTGTCCGCGCAGCCAGCCACGTGACGAACTCCTTGAACAAGGCGGGGCTGATGGACAGGGACGGATCCGTTCCGTTGGCAATCTCGTGGAAGGTCAGCTGCAGCCAGCCGCCGGTCGTCTCGGCGTTGGTGACGGTGGCCTGCAGGTCCGCCAGGGTCCAGGTGGCGGCCACCTGGTCAGGGGCCCTGGTGACCATGGGTTCCAGCGGCGGTAGCGTTTCGGCGACAGGGCAGCCGGCGCAGCTGGCGGGAGAGCGGATGTCTCCGAGGCCCCGGGAACTGGCGTACCCGCAGCCGCTGACTGCGGACTGGGCTGTCGCATTCACGGCCGCGAACGGGTAGGCGAAGTTCCGGACGGTGAAGCCCCAGCCTTCGAGGGTCGACTTGCTGTTGCAGGCCTCCGCGCTGGCGGCCGCTGCGCTGAGCGTTGTCATATCCGGGTGGGTCACGCTGTGGCCGCCGATTTCGTTGCCGTCGGCCGCGAGAGTGTCCAGGTTTGCCCGGGTGAGGAAACCGGACTGGCCCACAAAGGAGGTGGTGATGAAGAACGTTCCCACCAGCCCGTGGGCCTTCAGCTCCTGCGCGGCCGCCAACTGGCTGCCAAGGCCGTCGTCGAACGTCAGGCTGACGATGGTTGGCCCCGCGGCCCTCGAGGTGCCGGCCACGCCCACCAGTGTGCTGACGGCCAGCAGCAAAGCGCCCAGGATGGCCACCCAGCGCCGGCCGTGCCGGCCTCCCGGCTCAGGCTCAGGAGGGTCCGCTACGTGACGTGCGGGGTTGCGGGCAGGCTGATTCGACCAACGCATGATGCCTCCAAGCGTGTGAGTCCCCCCGCAAGAACATGCACGTAGACTACGCCTCGCGGCGCCAAGGCAAAACACTCGACTTTGATCAACGCAGTACCCGAGTACCGCCGCTACCTGCTGGCGCGTCCCCGTCCCCGCGGCGCCGTTACCTGAATGTGACATCGGGTGCACGGCCCGCGTACGGTGGGACAGTGCCGTTATCCCGGATAGGGGCACTCCCGGGCGGATTGCCTAACCCTGCCGCGGCCCGGGATCCAACCGAAACTGACCGGCAGGGACGGGGAAACCATTTTTGGCCTGCAGAGTTGTGCAGGCCTTCGGGGTGAAGCCGCAAGCCCTCCGCCAAGCGGAAGGCACCTGCGGCCGGGTGTCTCCCATCCGAATCCGACAGCTAACCTCGCAGGCATCGGGAGAGGTTACTTCATGTCTTCACGCAAACTGCCCGCTCATCATCGCTTCACCGCGCCTGCGGGGCGCTCAGGTTTCACCACGACCGGCGGTAGGAGCAGGGTCGGCCGCCAGGCCGCGGTTATTGCAGCCGCTTCAGGCCTGGTCCTGTCCAGCGGGATGGCGGCCCAGGCTGCCGAAGCCCCCGTGGAACGCGACTCGGCTCCGGCGTCCGCCCTTGACGCCAAGGCCCAGGTGGGTGCCCCGCTCAGCGCAGACTCCCACGTCCGGATCAGTTTCGAACGTCCGGACGTCAGCACCACGCCCGCTCCCGTGGAAGTGCCGGTCGCAGAGCCCGCTCCGGCAGAGGCGGCCGCTCCCGCGGCAGCTCCGGCTCCTGTTGCCGCCCCGGCGGCTCCCGCCGTTTCCGTCCAGGTACAGGCGGCCGCGCCGGCTCCCGCCGCTGCCCCGGCCGCCGGCGGTGTCAATGCCGCCATGGTTTCTGCTGCTTATGCGCAACTGGGCATCACCCAGGACTGCACGGCCATGGTGGAGAAGGCACTTGGCTCCGCAGGCATTCCCGTCGGCGACCTGGGACCTATGCAGTTCATGAACTACGGCTCGGTGGTGGGGGAGCCGCAGCCCGGGGACATGGTGGTGCAGTCCGGCCACGTGGGCATCTACATCGGCGACGGCCAGGTGATCAGCGGCGGAATGAACGGCGTCAATGCCACCGTGACGCACCCGCTGTCGTGGCTGACGGCCACCGGCGGCGTTACCTTCGTCCGGGCCGGAGCCTAGCACTCCCGCCCGGCCCGCCCCGGCGGGAGGGAAGACCCGGCGGAAGGGCCGGTGATCGGCTGCCTTGGGGGCAGCAGGTCACCGGCCCTTCCTGTAGCCGAGTGGCGGCCGGTGTTCAGATCGGCGACATCCCGACCTGAACCGTGCTCTCGCCCTGCGCGAATTTGATGCGCAGCACTGCGGTGCGCGTGTCCGCAGGGATAGTGAAGCGGACCTCGCCCGACGTGCTTGAATCGCCTGCCACCACTTCGTTCAGCCCCGAATCGGGGGAATGGCTGACTCCACCCACGTTCAGCCTGAACGCTGCGTCCCAAAAGTTGATGTCGTACCTGCCGTGGTTGGTGCATCTGAGCGTGAAAGTCAGTGCGACCTTCCCTGACACATCAGGGCGCGCACGGGCGTCGAGAATTTCGTATTCGACGTCGGCTGCCCTGTAGTTGCGCCCGGCCGGCAGGGCAACGGCCCACTCCGCGCTGTTACCGGTGCCGGATGCGGTAACGGACGGCGGAACAACGCCGCCTGGCCGGGCGGGGCCGCTTGCGGAGGCACCCGCCGTCGATGCGGCGGGCCGGCCGGCGTCGAACACCCCCAGCTGTCCCAGGCCGAGCAGCAGCCCCGTCACGGCGGTAATCACCGCGGCGGCGGCGGTCAGCAGACCGGGCAGCGTAGCCCACCAGCTCGTGGGCTTTTCCTCCGCCATAGCCGTTCCCCCTGGGTCCTCTGCCAAGGTCATCCGTAGTATCCCAATAATCCTGCCAGGCGCCCGCTGGCGCCAGATGCAGGTTGATCCCGCGTGACGTCCCGTCCGGCACCCGCCAACTGCCAGTGCGCAACGGCCCTGTTTTCGCCGCCCGCACCCTCGTAGTCTGGTGCTTGGAGGTGATTGCCATGAAGGCAACCCAGGGAGACCGGATCACAATCCGGGGCAAGACGGTCGGATCCGCGGTGCGGCACGGCCAGATCATTGAGGTTCATGGCGCCGACGGAGCTCCGCCCTACGTGGTGCGGTTCGACGACGGCCATGAAACCACCGTCATTCCCGGCGGGGATTTCGTCATTGACAGGATTCACCCGGCGCCTTGAACCGGGAGCGCGCAGTGAACCGGGAGCGCGCAGGGAACCGGGCGCCCCGCCGCAGCCGGTCTGCTATTCCGGGGCCTTGGCGAACACGGCGGCGCTGACGAACTCGACACCCGTGAAGGGTTCGTCTCCTTCGACCCATGCGTCATGCCCTGGCGGGATGGTGTAGGAGTCATCAGCGGCGATGTTGATCTGGTTGCCTTCAGAGGTCTGGACCGTGAGTCTGCCGGAAACGCAAAAGCCAACGTGGCTGAGCTGGCATGAATCTGTCTTGGCTACGGGCTTGATGCAGTCGGACCATCGCCAGCCCGGTTGGAAGGTGAATCTTCCGATGGTGTAGGCGTCGACGGTTACAAGATCCACTTCCGTCTTGTCGGGGCGGCGCTTTTCGTCCGGTGAATTGTGCGACTTTACTGCGAGTTGAGCGACAACGTTCGTGGTCATGGCTCTCTCCATCAATCGGGAGTTGCGGATAGGGCTGTCCGCGCCCGCAATCGCGACCGGACAGCGGAGTCGGTCTGCCAGGTCCTAATCGACGCGGCGAACCAATGGAGTGATCGCTTTACGATGCCCAGCTTCCTCCGATCAGGGATCCTTGTCGAGACCCGGCGGCAGGTCTCATCTGCCCGCCGGCCGCCAGTTCCGTATCCGGAAGCGGGCCTAGAAACTGGAGGAACTCCCGGACCCGGAAAAACTGCCGCCGCTGCCGCCGTAGCCGGTTGTGCTGCCACCGCCGCGGGCCGTGCTGACGCTGCCCACCCCGGTGCTGAATCCCGTGTTGAAGGCCGGGACCGAGAAAAAGTAGTACGACGGATAGACCGTGCCAAGGATGCTGGGCTCGTAGGTGCGGCCGTGCTTGACCTTGGTGCCGGCCTGCGCGCTTTCCATCTCCTCGCGCATCAGTTTGGCTTCCCGCTCGGTCTTGGCGAAGCCTTGGATTACCGTGTCGGCGTGGTTCTTCAGCAGCTCGGTCAGGTGCGTCCGCGCATCCCGCAGCCGGTCCAGTGCCGTTTCAGGGGATATGGTGCCGTCGGCGAGTTCAGCCGACCACCGCTCGATCTCCCGGTGGCTCTGGTCGCGGAATGATCGGAGTGCCGCAGCCGTCGCCGAGTCGCCCGCGGCGTGCCGTTTGCTGAGCATCTGTTCGAGGGCAGCCAGGTCACTGCGGAAGGGCGCCAGTTGCCGGTCCCACGCGGATGCCCATGCTGACCCCCGGTTTAGCAGGGCGTTGGTGTCGGCGATGACGTCATCCAGGGCATCCAGTTCAGCCGATGCGTCGGCGTAATTCCGGACCAGCTTCAGGTTCGGGCGCCGGCTCAGCGCCCGTGGCGTCAGTGCGTGCGCCTGGTTGGCCAGCTGGGTGGCGGCGTTGTACTTGGCCAGGAAGCTGCGGTGCTTCTCCAGGACAGTGCTGCCGTACCGTGAGGACTCCGGGATAGTGCCGGCGTTGAGCTCCGTGACCTGCAGATCCATGCTGACGTTGGCATAGCTGGTGTCCCCGCGTGCAAGCTCCCTGCGGCTGTCCGCCCTGGTCCGCCAGCGCACAATCAGCCAGGTGGCGGCCCCGAGGACGGCTGCGGCCAGGGAACTCCATGCCGTGACCAAGAATGCCGTGGACCGGTACCAGGGCTGGTTGATCAGTTCCGCTCCCCGACGGATGCCGGCGATGGTTCCGTCGGTCCACTGGGCATCCCGAAGCAAGTCCTTGGAGGCGTTCTGGATGTCCTCGCGCTGCTCCAGGGACACCTTGCGGTCCTCACCCATGTAGGTGCCCACGTGCCGTCCCACCGGGTCCACCGCGAAGATGAAGAGACCGTCCGCCCATTTCTGGCCGTCCCCGCTGATCCATTCCGGATGTTCGGCCCGGGCGAAGCGAAGGACTTCTTCATTGAGGTTGGCATCCGCCGAGCCCCTGTACGTGAAAACGGCAACCCGGGTAGGTTCGTAGAAGTCAATGGCTTCCACCGCGGAGACCAGCCGGGTGCGGTCCAGTACTCCGGCGCCGTCCTCCACCACGATCCCCACCGGCGGATCCGCCAGGGCGGCGGCTGAACCGCAGAGCAGTCCGAGCAGTATAAGCAACACGACAGCCGGTGCTCGGCGCATGATTCCTTTTCCCATGGGGCAACGATTGTCTCCAGCCTCGTGGATGCCCGCCACCGCTGATAGGGCCTAAAGTACCGTAGCTAGGGTCCGGGCAGTGCGACATACTGACCACATGGAAGCAGCGGCGGGAAGACCGAACAGGATACTCGTGATCATCCTGGCAGTTATTGCCGTCCTGGCGGTGGCTGCCCTGGCCGTGGTCTTCTCGCGGGGCGAACCGGCCCTGCTGGACGAATCCACGCCCCAGGGAGTGGTGCAGCGCTACTCCGCCGCTGTCATCGACGGCGATGAGTCCGCCGCTTCCGCCTACCTCACGGAATCCGCGCGGACGCAGTGCGTGGACTTTGAGCGGGCTGCCACGGACAACCTTCGGGTCACACTCGTGTCCACCACGGAGCGCGCCTCGTCCGCCGACGTACGGGTGCTGATTGTGGTGTCGAACGGGGGCGGACCCTTCGGTAACTCGGAATACGAAATGGAGGATGTGTTCGATCTCGTCAAGACGGACGGAAAATGGCTGATCGATTCAGCCCCGTGGCAGCTCAGGATCTGCACGAACAGGACGGTGAAGCAATGACCGCCGCCCGGACAGTGCCTGCACCCGCGGCCGGGTCCGCCCAGCCGGCGGTCCGACGACTCATTGTGTATACGCTGCTCTTCGCGCTGGTCGTGGTGACGGCCATCGGCCTGAGCGGCCTGCTGGGCAGGGTCCTGGGCGCAGGCACGGTGCTGGTCGCCGGCGATGTTGCAGGCCTCGCCCGTTCGCTTGCGTTCACGCTGATCGGCGGCCCCATGGCTGCGGTGCTCTGGTGGTTCGTGTGGCGGCGGCTCGACGACGCGGTTGAGCGGTCGTCCGCGGGCTGGGGGCTGTACCTGACCGGCATGTATGCGGTCTCGCTCATCACATCGGCCACGGGGCTACTCAGCGCACTGGCAGCCCTGATCGGAGGCGAACGGCTGGGCTGGCAGCTGGCGCTGTCCAATGGACTGGTGTGGGCAGGAGTGCTGGCATGGCACCGCTGGATGTGGCACCATCCGCGCAAGAGCCCGTCGCTGATTCCGGACGTCCCCACCGTTGTTGGGGCAGTATTCGGGCTCATCATCGGTGTGGGCGGCACCGTCACTGCGCTCGCGAATCTCCTGGACACCGCCATCCAGGGCTTTACCGCGTCGGCGTCCATCGGAAATCCGTGGTGGAGGTTCGTTCTGCAGTCGCTGGCCTGGGGCGCCGGTGGCGCCGCCATCTGGTGGTGGCACTGGATCCACGACGGCGGACGCCGGCTCAAGACGGATTTCGCCGACGTGGCACTGGTGGTGGTCGGAATCCTCGGGACTGTCCTCCTGACCGTCGGCGGCAGCGGAACCGCCCTGCTCGTCCTGCTCCGGCTTGCTTTTGACCGCACCGACCCGGTGAGCGAAATCCTGGAACCCCTCGGCGCGGCAATTGCGGCAGGCGCAGTGGGTTCCCTCGTCTGGGCCTACCACCGGATCGTCTCCACGGGACGGTCCGAAACCACCCGGCAGTCGGCAAAGCTTGTGACATCCGGGGTCGGCCTGGTGGCGGCGGCCTCCGGAATCGGCATTGTGGTCAACTCCGTCCTCAGCATCGCGGCCACGCCGCTGGCCGGCGACGGCATTCGTACGCTCCTGCTGGGCGGCATCAGTGCCCTGGCCGTTGGCGGGCCGCTGTGGTGGCTTACCTGGAAGCCATGGGTTCCGCCGGAGCCGACCGAACTTGGCCGCCGTGGCCGGCGCGTGTACCTGATTGCAGTATTCGGCCTGAGCGCGGTGGTCGCTGTCATCACGCTCTTGGTCATCGGATACCGCGTCTTCGAATTCCTGCTCGACGACGTCAGCGGCGGAAGCCTGGTGGACCGCATCCGGGCGCCCCTGGGACTGCTCGTGGCCACGGGACTCGCCGCCGGATACCACTTCGCGGTGTGGCGGCATGACCGTTCCCTCACAGCCGCCGCCGCGCCCCGGAAGCGCACGGTGCGGAAAGTGATCCTGGTGGCCTCGGGTGACCCGGAGCCACTGGTGCGCGCCGCGGCAGAGGTTACCGGCGCGAGCGTCGTCGTGTGGCGGAAGGCCGAAGCCCGGAAGGCCGAAGCCCGGACCCCCGACGCCGGGACCTCGGAAGCCCTGACCCCCGACGCCGGGACCTCCGGCGCTGCGGAGGCGACCCCGGGCGACCTGCCCGAACGGCTGGCCCAGGCGCTGGAGGGCGTAGCAGCGGATCGCGTATTGGTGGTCACGGGCCCGGGATCCCGCATCGAGGTGATTCCGCTGGGTTCCGACTGAGCCGGAGAACAACAGCGGCTAGATCCCGAACGTCCGCTTGTAGGTGCGCACTGCGTTGTTGACCGTGGGGAAGAAGTGGTCCGGACCGAACCGGCTGCTCACGCCGAACCTGAGCAGACGGTCCTTGACCGGTCCCTTTAATTCGGCAAAGACCAGGCTGATTCCCCGGCCTGCCAGTTCGTCGTCGAGTTCCACGAGGTCGTCCAAAGCTGTGGTGTCCAGGTCCGTAATGGCCTCGGCAGCCACAATGACCCAGTTCACCGGCCCCGGGGCTTTGGCCACGAGATTGCGGATGTGCTCCGCGAACACTGCCCCGTTGGCAAAGAAGAGCGGCGCGTCGAAGCGGGCGATTACCAGGCCCGGGACGCGCTGGCCCTCCGGGTGCCGGCTGAGGTCGTGATAGCCCGGGACGTCCGCCAGGCTTGCCAGCTCGGTGCGGTACGGATCCCACGCCCGCCGGACAAATGCGATGAGCGACAGCGCAACGGCTATGACGATGCCCTGCAGCACACCCACGAAGGCGACCCCCAGGAACGTGGTGATAAGGAGGGCCGTTTCCATCCGGCTCATCCGGAGCAGCCGGAGCAGGGTTTTGATATCCACCAGCGAGGCCGCCGCAACCATAACGACGGCGGCCAGTGTGGTGGTGGGGAGGAAGGCTGTCACCCCGGGTGCAGCCACCATAAAGACGACCACCAGCGCCGCGGCCACGATGCCGCTGAACGGGGTGCGCGCCCCGGCATCGAGTGCAATGGGAGTCCGGGACGAACTGCCGCACACCGGGAAGCCGCCCAGCATGCCGCTGGCCACGTTGGCGATGCCCAGCGCCCCCATTTCCTGGTTGCCGCTCGTGTGGATACCGCGTCGTCCTGCCAGGCTTTTGGACAAAGCGGAGGTATCGGCAAAGGCGATCAGTGCAATACCCGCCGCTGGCCCTATGAGCCCGGCGACGTCATGCAGGGTGATGCCGCCAAGGGCCGGTGCCGGAAGGCCCGGCGGGAGTGCTCCGACCATGGAAATGTCGTCCGTGAGGTCCAGGGCGGCGGCCGCTGCGATGGAGGCTGCCACGGCCAGCAGCACGCCGGGCACCTTTCCTGGAAGGAGCCGGCCGGCGACGATGATGGCCACCGTGCCAGCGCCAAACAACAACGCCAGAGGATTGGTGCCTCCCCGCAGTACGGCTTCGGCTGTCTCAGTGGCCCGCGCCGGCAGCGAGTCTCCCGAGACGGTGATCCCGAGCAGCCTGGGCAATTGGCTGACCATGATGGCCAGTGCGATGCCATTGAGGTAGCCCACCCGGATCGGCTTGGACAGCAGTCCGGTGACGAAACCCAGCCTGAACATCCGGCCGGCAACCAGGAAGATTCCGATCAGGATTGCCAGGACGCCTGCGAGCGCCACGGCGTGGGCCGGATCCCGTCCCGCCAGCGGGAGCACTGCGGCAGCGATCATGGGAGCCAGTGACGAATCCGGCCCCACGATAATGATCCGGGCAGGGCCGAATATTGCGTAAAACAGCATCGGAACCACGGACGCGTACAGGCCGGTGACCGCCGGCAGGCCGGCGGCTTCCGCATAGGCCATGCCAGCGGGAATCAACACGGCACTGAGGGCTGCTCCGGCGGCGAGATCGGCCTTGAGCCAGGACCGCTGGTACGTCCGTGCCAGCTGGATGCCGGGAACGGCTTTCAGGATCCAATCGCGGCGCACTGGGGGCCTCCCGGGCTGGTGGGTGGCGTCAGGGCTGCGGTGTTCCCTGGATGGGGCCGTAATCCTGGCCGTATTCAGCGGATACCAGGATGGGAAGGTGGTCCGAGGCACCTCGCGGCAAGGTCTCCACGCTCTCGATGTCCAGGCCGAGGGATGTGGCAAAGTCGAAATGCCCCTTGAAGACCTTGTACCTCGTGTAGGTCCTCCGGTCGCTGAGGGAGAGTTCGTAGCCCGAATTCTTCATGTGTTCGGTGAGGTTCTTGGTGAAGAACGGGTAGTTGAAATCACCCACCATGAGCGTCATCAGCCCGCTGCCCATCCCGAGGAGCTCCGCGTGTGCCGCCTTGATCTGTTTGCGTCGCAGCGAATTGGAGGCCGTCAGGGGCGCCGCGTGGAAGGAAGCGATCACCAGCTCGTGGTCTGTTTCGTTGTCCACCACCCGGGTGCCGATCAGGCGCTCGTGCGCGGGGGCCAGGACTCGGTCGTGCAAAGACTTCTTTAACGCGAAAGTGTTGGTGTCGAAGGCCGTGAAGCGGTCCATCCGGTAATAGATGGCGAGCCCCAGCCTGTTGCCCTTGGTTGAGTCGGCCAGATGCAGCGGCCCGAGTGTGTCCGGCAAATCCGTGGTGTCGCATTCCTGCAGGCACAAGGCATCTATCCCGAAGTCGCGGGCCAGATCCAGCAGTTCGCCGCGTGCCGCGTGCTTGCGAAGGTTGTAGCTGATGACTCGTATCAGGGGATTACCTCTTCCGAGCGTAGTTAGGAGAACCGACTCCTGAGTCTAGTCCGTGCGGGGTGCTGCGCACAGAAAGACAGCACAGAAAACGCCCGAGAAAGCTGGCAAGGCTCAGGGCGGCCGACGCGGCACTGCCGTCGTCCCGTGCCCTGATCCGTCGCGGTCGGGTCAGCGCCCAGGCAGTGGCTCCGCCGGCCGACAGCGTGAGGGCAACGGCCCCGGCCACGACGGCGCGCCGTACGCGGCTGCCCTTGTGCTGTTTGTTCTTGAGAGGAGTCATGCCATTATTTCCAGGCTTCGGACTTATGCCGGCCATGAGGCCCTGATATGCGGGAGCTGTGAGGATATGGGCAGCCGTGGGCCGGCAGGCGATAGTGTGTTCTGGGATCATCACCAGCCATGCGAAAGGGTCGACGTTGACTGCTGCACTTCCGGAACTTGCCGAGGGCGGGTTCTATTACGAGTCACTGGGCGGCGGACGGTTCCGTTCCACGATTCACGCCCAGGGTGCCTGGAACGAGCACGAACAGCACATGGCGCCGGCCTCGGGAATCATGGCGGACTGCCTGGAGCGGCATGCGCCGCGGGACGACGTCCGCATGGCGCGCCTGAGCTACGAGATCCTGGGGCTGATCCCGGGCGGCGACTTCGAGGTCGTCACCTCCACGCTCCGGCCCGGCCGCACCATTGAGCTGCTGCAGGCCGAACTCGTCGCTGCAGGGCGGGTGGCCATCCGTGCCACCGCATGGCGGATGATCACCTCCGACACTTCGGCAGTCGCCGCTGTGGAAGATGGACGCATTCCCGGCCCGGAAGACTGCTCTCCGTACGACGGCGCCAGCGTCTGGCCCGGAGGCTACATCCGTTCCCTGGAAATGCGCGTAGCGGACGGACACCGGCCGGGCTCCGGAACGGTGTGGCTCCGTACCGGGCATCCGCTCACTGACAAGGCGGACAGCGGTGACCTGGCGCGGCTGATGGGCCTGGTGGACACGGCCAACGGAATCGCGGCGCGCGTACCTCCGGGCAAGGACAGCTTCGCCTTCCCCAACCTTGACCTGCAGATCCACATGTACCGGAAACCCGCCGGCGACTGGCTTGGCCTGGACAACGCCGTCTCCTTCGGTGCGGACGGCATCGGGCTGACGTCAACAGTGCTCCACGACCTCGCCGGGCCGTTCGGCCGGGCAGAACAGATCCTGACCCTCCGTAAGACGTAGCCGCCCGCGGAAAGCCCTTTATTGTTGCTTTGTTGTTCGTGTGCTGGTCCTGCTGCGCTTAATTCTTGTGGAACACCAGCCAGCCGGCCAGCGTGGCCAGGCCCGTCAGCGCTGCGCCCCACAGAATGTCCACGATAATCAGCTGCAAGGGCCACGTCTTCAGCGTCGCGGCGTTGGTGAGGTCGTAGGTGGCATAGGCGAAGGCGCCCAGGGCGGCACCGTAGCCCACGGCGCTGAGCCAGCTGCCGCCGTCGAGCGCGGGGCGCAGGGCGAAGAAGACAATGCCGGCAATGTAGATCACGTAGAACACCACCGCGTACCCTAGATTGGGCTTGTCGGCCAGCAGCTCACCAATCTGTCCGCGGTAAAAGGGGTTCATCGTCTTGAGCCAGATGGCGTCAATGACGGCAAACGCAGCGGCGACGACCAGGAATTGCAGAATGACCATAAGGGAGCTTAGCAAGATGCAGCACGCGGCCGGCGCACCAGCCACGCTGACCATTGTCCGGCAGGAGGAGTCGCTGGGGGCGGCCCGGGACCTGGAATTCGGCATTGAACTGTTGGGCATGGCCAGGACCGGGCGGATCGGGCCGACGCTCAGGCTCTACCGCCCGGCTCCCACCGTCGCCTTCGGCCAGCGCGACGCGCACCTTCCGGGGTTTGAGGCTGCTGCCAGGGCCTGCCGGGACCTCGGTTTTGAACCGCTCGTACGGAAGGCCGGCGGCCGGGCCGCGGCCTACCACCAGGGAACGCTGATCGTGGATCATGTGGAACCGCATGCCGATGCCATTGCGGGAGCCAAGGGGCGCTTCGCCTACTTCGGCGGCCTGCTGGCGGACGCGCTCCGAAGCGCAGGGGTCCACGCCGCCGTCGGCGAAATCCCGGGTGAGTATTGCCCGGGGGAGTTCAGTGTCCACGGCCTGGACCCGGCAGATCCGCAGCACAGGGTGAAACTGATCGGCACGGCCCAGCGGGTGGTGTCCGGCGGCTGGCTGTTCAGCTCGGTCATCGTGGTGGAAAATTCGGCACCCATCCGGAAAGTCCTGGAAGCGAGCTACGCCGCCCTGGGGCTCGACTGGGACCCGGCAACTGCCGGCGCGGTGGACGACCTCGTCCCCGGACTCGACGTCGCGGCCATCGAGGCCGCCGTCATCAACACCTACGCCGGCTATGCGCAGCTGGAGCAAGCTGACTTCACCAGCCTGCGGGGCTAGCTCCCGGGGCCGGTCTTCCGGGGCCGGGCCGCCCCGACATGGGCGGGGCATACAGAAGGCCGGGCACCAGGTGCCCGGCCTTCTGCCATAAACGAAACGCCTAGGCCGCGAGCCGGCTCTTCACTTCGGCGGCCGACGGGTTGGTGGCGGCGGTACCGTCCGGGAAGAGGACGGTGGGGACGGTGCGGTTGCCTCCGTTGAGCTGTTCCACGAGGTCGGCCGTGCCTTCGACTTCTTCGATGTTGATCTCGGTGTAGCCGATGCCCTGCGCGTCCAGCTGCTTCTTCAGCCGGTTGCAGTAGCCGCACCAGGTGGTCGAAAACATGGTGATGGTGCCGGATTCGGGAGTGAAATCCACGGAGTTCTCCTCAAGCTCGTAATTGCTCGTCGTTATCAAAGCAGATGTCTTTGTCCTCAACCGTAACCCGGCGGCCGGTATTCCCCGGGCGCCCGGACGCCGCTGCCATGCGCGGGTTACGCCGGGTGACACCGCCTGCGGGCGGTGGCATGCTGGTGCCATGTGTGGACGCTACGTGATGGCCAGGGCCGTCGGGGACCTGCTGGCAGAGTTTGACGCCGAACTGGAAGAGGAGCTGGTGGTTCCGCCGTCGTGGAACGTTGCCCCGACCGCTGACGTGCCCATCCTGCTCGAGCGGGTGGTGGACGGCAGCCCGGTCCGGCAACTGCACGTGGCCCGCTGGGGGCTGGTGCCGTCCTGGGCCAAGGACCCTTCCATCGGCTCGAAAATGATCAATGCGCGCAGCGAGAGCGTCCTGGAGAAGCCGGCGTTCCGCAAGGCGACCCGGTCCAGGCGCTGCGCGGTCCCGGCAGACGGCTACTACGAATGGAAGGGTGAAGGGCGCGGCAAACAGCCCTACTACGTGCACCCGAAGGACGGCCGGCCGCTGGTATTCGCCGGCTTGTATGAATGGTGGAAGGATCCGTCCAAGCCCGAGGGGGATCCGCAGCGCTGGATGCTGTCCACTTCCATCATGACCACCGACTCGCCGCCGGACGGCTACGCCGGGGGAGTGCTGGCCGAACTCACCGCCCTGCACGACAGGGTGCCGCTGCCCATGGACCGCGAGACGATGCAGGCTTGGCTGGATCCGCAGGCGGACGATGCCGCCGGCCTGGTGGATCTGGTCCGGGCCGGTGCGCACGACGTCGCTGAAGGCTGGACCATCGATGCGGTTGGCACCGCCGTCGGAAACGTAAAAAATGACTCGCCGGAACTCATCCAGCCGGTCGGAAGCCTGTTCTAGCCGCCCTTCAGACCGTGACGTTGCCGGCGGGGTCCACGGTCCATGTGGGATTGAAGGCAATTTCCCACCGGAAGCCGTCCGGGTCGGCGAAGTATCCGGTGTACCCGCCCCAGGGCTGGGTTGTCGGCGAAGCCACCACGGTGGCACCGGCAGCCTCGGCATCGGCCATGACCCGGTCCACATCCGCCGTGCTGCCCACGTTGTGGCTCAGGGTGATGCAGGGGACCCCGGCAGGGCTGTCCACGGAGGCCTCGGCCTGCATCTGGCCGGCGTCCCAGAGGGACAGAACAAGGCCATGGTTTGCCTGGATGAACACCACTTCGCCGGGGACTTCCCGGTGAACCGGCCAGCCGAGGCCGTTGATGTAGAAGGCGCGGGAGGCATCAACACTGCGGACGCCCAGTGAAATGAAGTCGACTCGAGGCTGCATTCTTAGATACTGTCATGCACATGCCCACAAATCACGGACACGACAAAGACGCCCAGGCCGACAGGGAGCAGCTCGCAGCTGTCCGCGTGGCCGTCGATGAAGTTGATGAGCAGATTGTCACCCTGATTGCCCGCCGTGAACGCCTGATCAGGATTTCCGGCACGTTGAAAGGCGACGACGCGGAGGTCCGGGCTCCCGGCCGGGTGGAAAAGGTCATTGAACACGTCCGTGCCGCCGCCGAGAAAAAGGACATCGACCCGGACATCGTGGAGAAGACCTACCGGGCAATGATCACGGCTTTCACTGAGCTTGAAATGAAAGTGCACAACGCCAGCAACTAGCTGCCGGCAGGACTTTGTGCCGGCAACACTTTGTTCAGAGGGCTTCCTCCACAGGGACGTTGGCCTGGTACTCCCTGCCGTCAGCGTCGCTGAAGGCGGTCATCAGGTGGCCCTTCTCCAGCCCCAGGACGGTACTCATGGGAAAGTTGCCGGTGATGGTGCTGCCTGAATGCTCCACGCCGCTGAGGTCGAAATTCTCTTCCGTGCCGTCGTGGCTGAAGCAATAGAAGGACACAGCTTCGCCGTTCATGAACTCGATTCCCATTCTTCGTTGATGGGAATGATCCGGTGTGGCCGCCACGAGGCCCACTACGTAGGCGCCCGACCCGGGGATGTTGCCGTCTATATCAAAAGTCGCCACCAAGGTGGAGTCCTTGGCGGCGATGGCTACGTGCTTCAGGAGTGCGTTATGGGAGCTCATGGCTTCATCTTGCTCCCTGCGCTCCCGTCCGTCCACCCCTGATCCACGTTTTGTGGTGGCATCAGCGCCGCCTCACTAAGTTCGAATATACATTCGAATATTGGCGGGTTGCCGGAGTGGCTTCAATCCGCAGGCGCGCGTCTCCGGGCAAGCGCCCGGGCTCCATGAGGCGTTGCTGGCGAATGGATTTGAGCCTGATGAACCGGAATCGATCATGATCGGCAACGCCAGCGCTTTGAGCGTCGAGGTGCAACTCCCGAAGTTTTCGGCGGTCCGGCGTCGGTCAAGAACGCGGAAGCGACCGAGTACTCACGGCCCATCCTTGAACGCCATGAGTTTGTCCGTGTGTCAACACCCATCCCCTATCGTTGGCAGCGCTGAAGCCGGGCCGGACCGGGAGTATGGGTAGGTTTTGTCCGGGCTCCGGCGTAGACTTGATTTATTCGAAGATATATTCGAACTAATCATTTCAGGTTTCTACTTCCCGGCGGTGCGATCGCCTGTTGCGGGAAGGGGAGTGCAGTTCCGGGAGGCGCCGATGGGCTTGTTCAGCGAGGGTGTCGACGTCGTCTGCACGCCCGCCGGCCAGCCGTCCTCACTCACCTGGGCAGGGCGGCACTACACGGTCTGCGCAGAGCCCGTGCACTGGTTTGAACGCCGGCAGTGGTGGGTCGAGGAAACCCGGGCACCGCTGGGGACCGGCCCGGGACTGGTGGATCACGAGATCTGGCGCGTCCAGGTCCGGCCTGCCGATGCCAAAGCAGTACCGGAACCCCGGGAAACCCTCACCCTGGACCTGACTCGGAACATCGGCAGCGGGCGGTGGAGGCTGCTGAAGATCCACGATGCCCTGAGGCCGCAATCAGCATGAGTTTCACGCATCTTCACGTTTCCACCGCCTTCAGCGCCCACTATGGTGTCTCCTGGCCGGATGAGCTCGCCCAGGCGGCTGCCGCCGACGGGGCAACTGCTCTTGCCTGCACCGACAGGGACGGACTGTACGGCACCGTCAAACACCTCAAAGCCTGCATGGCGGCCGGTCTGGACCCCGTCGTCGGGGTTGACCTGGCGGTCTTTGACGACGACGGCGACCTCCGCACCCGGCTCGCGGGCCGCGTCGTCGTACTTGCCCATGGACACAACAACGGTGCCGGCTACCGCGCCCTTTGCCGGCTGATTTCGGATGCCCATGCCCGTACCTCCGGCAAAGCCGGGGGAGCGGTGCCCGTCGCGGTGACCCGCGCCGAAATCGCAGCCAGGGCACTGCACCCGGAAACCCTCGAACCTGTGCTGACCGTGCTGGTGGGGCCGGATTCAGACGTCGGCCGGGCAATGGGCGGGCGCCGGTACCTTCGCCCCCGCACACTCTTCAAACAATGGCTGGACGGTATGCCGAAAGGAACCGTGGCAGCCGAAGTGGTGTCACACCTCAGCGCACCCGGAGAACCGCTGAGCACCGCCCATGCCGTGCGCATGCTCAAGCTTGCCGCCGAGTACGGCGTTCCGGCAGTGCTGACCAACGCGGTGCGGTACTGCGCGGAGGACGGCGCGGCCACGGCGGACGTGCTGGATTCAGCCCGCACCTTGAAATCGCTGCCCGAACTGACGGCGGAGCCGTTGTTGCAGCCCAACGGACGGGGGTGGCTGAAAACTTCCGCCCAAATGCTCGAACTCGGTCGGGAAATCATCCATGCCGCGGGATACGGCACAACTGACCTAACACGGCTGTTCGGCCAAACCGAGGCGCTCGCGGACCGCTGCCGGATGGATCCCGTGACGGATATGGGATGGAAGCAGCCGGTGGTTCCTGAAGCATCCGTCATCGGCATCGAGGGCGATCCCCTGGTTGAACTGACCCTGCGCTGCGAAGCGGGGATCGGCCGGCGGTTTCCGGGGATATCAGGGCGGGCAGAGGCGGAAATGCGGGGTCGGCTGGACCACGAACTGCGGATCATCGCCAACCTCGGGTTCGCCTCCTACTTCCTGACCGTGGCCGAGGTTTCCCGGATGATCCTGGATATGGGGGTCAGGGCTGCAGCCCGGGGCTCCGGCGCGTCCAGCCTGGTGAACTACCTCATCGATGTCAGCCAGGTGAACCCCCTGCAGCACGACCTCATCTTCGAGCGGTTCCTCTCCCGCGACAGGGCAACACTTCCGGACATCGACATCGACGTCGAAAGTGCCGAGCGGCACAATGTCTACCGGCGGATCTTCGACCGCTTCGGAGCGGAACGCGTCACCCTCATGAGCATGCAAAACGGCTACCGCGCTCGCGGTGCTGTCCGTGATGCCGGCATGGCGCTTGGCATGGATGACGGCGACATCGGTGAAATCGCCAAGCAGCTATGGAGATTCTCTGCCCGGAACTTCCGTGAAGCCCTGGTGGAGAAACCCGAGCTGAAAGAGTTCGCTGGCCGGGTGGAGCAGCGCGACTTCACCGAAAACCAGCAACTGGACCTGCTCGTCGACCTGACCGAGAGGCTGGACCGCCTGCCGAGGCACATCTCCATGCACCCCTGCGGTGTGATCCTTGGCGACGCCACCCTGCTTGACCGGACCCCCGTCCAGCCCAGCGGCCTCGGCCTGCCCATGAGCCAGTTCGACAAGCACGACATGGACCCGATGGGGATGCTGAAGC
Organism: Arthrobacter sp. SPG23; assembly: GCF_000876655.1. Taxonomy (GTDB): domain Bacteria; phylum Actinomycetota; class Actinomycetes; order Actinomycetales; family Micrococcaceae; genus Arthrobacter. The sequence goes on along the minus strand of NZ_JYCN01000018.1, from coordinate 250,201 downwards.
TGGATGTCCTCGGGGTCCGGATGCAAAGTGCCATGGCCTTTGCCGTCAGGGAAGTGGTCAGGCTGCACCCGTCCAAAGCGGAAGTGGCGGCGGCCGGCGCGCATCCAACCGGGCCGGACGGCGCAGGGCCTGATTTCATAGCGGCTGACGGGCACATTGACCTCAACGCCGTACCCCTGGACGACGAACCAACCTACGAGCTGATCCGGAGCACTCACACCCTGGGCTGCTTCCAAATCGAATCCCCGGGGCAGCGGGAGCTGATCGGCAAGTTGGCGCCGCGTGAATTCAATGACCTCATCATCGATATTTCGCTGTTCCGTCCGGGGCCCATGAAATCGGACATGGTGCGGCCCTTCCTGGAGCACCGCCACGGTTTTGCGCCGGAGGTCTATCCGCATCCGGACCTCAAACCCGTGCTCCAGGAAACCCACGGCGTGACGGTGTTCCATGAACAGATCCTGAAGACCTTCGATGTTATGACCGGCTGCGGGCTGGCCAGGGCTGATGAGTTCCGCCGCGCCCTGGGGAACGAACTCCTGGAGCCGCAAGTGGAGAAGTTCTTCCGCAAGGAAGCCCGGGAAAGGAAATACGCCCCCGACGTGGTGGACAAGGTGTGGGGAACCCTGAAGGCTTTTGGCAGCTTCGGCTTCTGCAAAGCACACGGGGCTGCCTTCGCCGTGCCCACCTACCAGTCTGCCTGGCTGAAGGCCCACCACCCGGAGGCGTTCCTGGCCGGCCTGTGGGAACACGATCCCGGGATGTACCCCAAACGGCTCCTGGTGGCCGAAGCGCGGCGGATGGGAATCCCCATCCTGCCCCTGGATATCAACAGGAGCCAGGCTGAGTACCGCGTGGAGCGGGTCGCGTCCGGACCGGACCGGGGCAAGCTGGGCATCCGGCTGAGCCTGAACGGCATCTACGGGCTCTCAGGGGCTGAACTCAAAAGGATCGTGGCAGGGCAGCCCTACGACTCGCTGGCCGACCTGCGTGCCCGCTCCAGGCTGAGCAGGCCCAGCATCAAGCGGCTTGCCCAGCTGGGAGCCTTCGACACCCTGCACCGCGAATCCGGGGGAGCCGCCAACCGGGCGGACCTCGTCCACCACCTCCAGGCCCTCCAGAACCGCCCGGGCAAGAAAGGCATCGAGGTCATCGACGGCCAGCTGTCGCTGCCCCTGGGTGATGTTGAACTGCGGAACCTGAAACCGTCACTTCCTGCTCCAAGCATGATGGAGAACGTCAGGGCCGAACTTGACCTGCTGGCAGTGGATGTCAGCGAACACCTGATGGCAAGCCACCGGCCCCTGCTCGACAAGCTGGGAGTCACCACGGCGGATAAGCTCCTGGGGCTAAGGAACGGCACCGAAGTACTGGTGGCCGGGGTCCGGGTCGCCACGCAGACGCCACCGATGCGTGGAGGACGCCGGGTGGTTTTCATCAGCATCGATGACGGCACCGGCTGCGTGGACTCCGTGTTCTTCCATGAGGCCCAGGAACTGGCCGGTCCGCTGCTGTTCGGCACCCGGCTTCTGCTGATCCGGGGCAACACCCGCCGGACCGGACCGCGGGGGATCAGCATCAGCGCAACCATGGCGTGGGACCTCAGCCGCACCGAGACCCTCCCTTACCCGGTCCCGGCTTCCGGGATCCCGGAGCACCGGGAACCTGAGCTGCCCGGCCCCTTGGACGGAATCAGCCGCAACCTCGCCATCACCGGGCTGGGCAGCTGAGCTTCACTCCGGGTGCATCAGGCACGCACGCCGACGTGGCCGCTTTGGTCGCCCCATCTCTCAACCGATAGCATGGACGAGGCTGGCTGTGGTCCCCGTACGCCACAAGCTACGAAGCCTTAACTTTGAATAGGAGACACCCGTGTCAGATGCCCAGCAGATCACCCTCATCGTCGACGGCGAAGAGACCAAGGTGACTACCGGGACCACCGGCGCGGAACTCTTTTTTGAGCGTCGCGACGTCGTAGTGGCCCGAGTTAACGGCGAACTTAAAGACCTTGACCAGCCGCTCCCCGAGGGCGCGGACATTGAAGGCGTCACCATCGATTCCCCGGACGGACTCAACGTCCTCCGGCACTCGACTGCCCACGTCATGGCCCAGGCCGTCCAGCAGCTTCGCCCTGACGCCAAGCTCGGCATCGGCCCCTACATCACGGACGGGTTCTACTTCGACTTCGACGTCGCCGAGCCGTTCACTCCGGAGGATCTGAAGACCCTCGAAAAGATGATGCTCAAAATCATCAACCAGAACCAGAAGTTCGTCCGCCGCGTGGTGTCCGATGACGAGGCGCGCGAGGCCATGAAGAACGAGCCCTACAAGCTCGAACTGCTGGGCAAGAAGAACAACGCCGCCGACGCCGGTGAAGGCGTCAACGTCGAGGTGGGTGCCGGAGACATCACCATCTACGACAACGTGGACCGCAAGAGCGGCGACAGCGTCTGGTGCGACCTGTGCCGCGGCCCGCACCTGCCCAACACCAAGCTCATCTCCAACGCCTTCGCCCTGACCCGGTCCTCGGCCGCCTACTGGCTGGGCAACCAGAACAACCAGCAGCTGCAGCGCATTTACGGCACCGCCTGGCCCACCAAGGACGCCCTGAAGGCCTACCAGGAGCGCATCGCCGAGGCTGAACGCCGCGACCACCGCAAGCTCGGCGCCGAGCTGGACCTGTTCTCCTTCCCGGACGAGCTGGGCTCCGGCCTGCCGGTGTTCCACCCCAAGGGCGGCATCATCCGCAAGGCGATGGAGGACTACTCCCGCCAGCGCCACGTCGACGCCGGGTACGAGTTCGTCTATACCCCGCACATCACCAAGGGGCACCTCTACGAAGTCTCAGGCCACCTGGACTGGTACAAGGAGGGCATGTTCCCGGCGATGCACATCGACGCGGAACTGAACGAGGACGGCACCGTGCGCAAGCCCGGCCAGGACTACTACCTGAAGCCGATGAACTGCCCCATGCACAACCTGATCTTCCGCTCGAGGGGACGCTCCTACCGGGAGCTGCCGTTGAGGCTCTTCGAATTCGGTTCGGTGTACCGCTACGAGAAGTCCGGCGTGGTGCACGGCCTGACCCGTGTGCGCGGCATGACACAGGACGACGCCCACATCTACTGCACCCGCGAACAGATGAAGGACGAGCTCACCACCACGCTGAACTTCGTGCTGGGCCTGCTCAAGGACTATGGCCTGGACGACTTCTACCTGGAGCTCTCCACCAAGAACGAAGACAAGTTCGTGGGCGACGACGCCACCTGGGAGGAAGCCACCCGCACCCTCGCCGAGGTGGCCGAAGCCTCCGGCCTGGAGCTCGTCCCGGATCCGGGCGGAGCCGCGTTCTACGGCCCCAAGATCTCCGTCCAGGCAAAGGACGCGCTCGGCCGCACCTGGCAGATGTCAACGATCCAGCTGGACTTCAACCTGCCTGAGCGCTTCGAGCTCGAGTTCCAGGCCGCCGACGGCACCCGCCAGCGTCCGGTGATGATCCACCGCGCCCTGTTCGGTTCGGTGGAACGGTTCATGGGCGTGCTGACGGAACACTACGCCGGCGCTTTCCCGGCATGGCTCGCACCCGTACAGGTTGTAGGCATTCCCGTGGCGGAAGCTTTCAACGACTACATGTTCGACGTCGTCGACCAGCTCAAGGCTGCAGGCATCCGGGCCGAAGTGGACATCTCCTCCGACCGGTTCCCCAAGAAGATCCGCACCGCCAGCAAAGACAAGATTCCGTTCGTCCTGATCGCTGGCGGCGAGGATGCCGAGGCGGGAGCGGTGTCCTTCCGGTTCCGCGATGGCAGCCAGGACAACGGCGTACCGGTGTCCGAGGCTGTCCAGAGGATTGTCGAAGCCGTCCGCAACCGGACCAGCTAGCGAAGCGGAATGGCAGGCGACGTGCAGGAGAACACAGGCGCTGGCGGGGGATATCCGGGCGACGGCGACGTGACCGATGAATTCGGTCTGGCCGGAGTTCCGGACGCTTTTCAGCGCCTGTGGACCCCGCACCGCATGGCCTACATCAAGGGCGGGCAGCACCAGTTCAAGAACAAGGATGACTGCCCGTTCTGTGTGGCCCCGGCCCGCAGCGACGAAGACTCCCTCATTGTTTACCGCGGGCGCACCGCCTACGTGGTGCTGAACCTGTTTCCGTACAACCCGGGACACATGCTGATCTGCCCCTACCGCCATATTCCGGATTACACGGACCTGACCGTGGAGGAAACGGCGGAATTCGCAGCACTGACGCAGACCTCCATGCGGGTCCTGCGGAAGGTCTCCAACCCCGGTGGTTTCAATCTCGGGATGAACCAGGGCGTGGTGGGCGGGGCCGGTATCGCGGGGCACCTGCACCAGCACGTGGTCCCGCGCTGGGGAGGGGACGGAAACTTCTTCCCCATCATCGCCCAGACAAAAGCGATCACGCAGACGCTCGGCGAGGTCCGCCAACAGGTCGCCGAGGCCTGGCCGGAAGACGAACATGCTTAACCGGCATGCCCGCGGGTTCTTCACCGCGCTGTTCTCCCCGCTGGCGCGCTGGCTCCTGAAGGTCGGCGTTTCGCCGGACGCCATCACCATCGTGGGCACGGCCGGCGTCGTGGTGGGCGCACTGGTGTTCTATCCGTTGGGCCAGCTGTGGTGGGGCACGCTGTTTATTACGGCCTTCATTTTCTCCGACGTCCTCGACGGCATCATGGCGCGGATGCAGGAGCGCGGCGGCCGCTGGGGGAACTTCCTGGATTCCACCCTGGACAGGGTTGCCGACGGCGCACTCTTTGCCGGCCTTGCCATCTGGTACTTCACGGGAGGCGCGGACCGCGGGATCGCCGTCGCCGCCGTCGTGTGCCTGGTGCTTGGCATGGTGGTGTCGTATGCGCGGGCCAAGGCGGAAGCCCTGGGTTTCCACGCCAACGTGGGCATTGCCGAGCGCGCCGAGCGGCTGGTGTCCGTGCTGGTAGTCACCGGATTCACCGGGATCGGGCTCCCCAGTGTGGTCCTGCTGGTGACGCTGATCCTCCTGGCCGCCGCCAGCCTGGTCACCATGGTCCAGCGGATCGCCACCGTCCACCGGCAGTCGCTTGAAGAGACCGGGCTGCCGGGGTAACCCGAATTCAGCTGCGTCGCGGCGTGGGACTAGTATTAGCTGTACCTGGTCATTGGATCCGGTAATCCGGTGTGTGCGCGGCGTGGCTTTTCCCGTCTGTGCCGCCGCCTGCGCCGGGACCGAGAGACCGGATCTACGTAACATCTAGCTACCCATAGGGGTTTTTGTGTCTACACCTGATGTAAGCAGCGAAGCCGGCTCGTCCGCCAACAGCGTCACGGGCAGCAACCGCGTCAAGCGCGGCATGGCAGAGATGCTCAAGGGCGGCGTCATCATGGACGTCGTCAACGTCGAACAGGCCCGCATCGCCGAAGACGCCGGTGCCGTGGCCGTCATGGCGCTGGAACGCGTTCCGGCCGATATCCGGGCCCAGGGCGGCGTGTCCCGCATGTCCGATCCGGACATGATCGACAAGATCATCGACGCTGTGTCCGTGCCGGTCATGGCCAAGGCCCGGATCGGCCACTTCGTCGAGGCCCAGGTCCTGCAGTCCCTCGGCGTGGATTACATTGACGAGTCCGAGGTCCTGACCCCGGCCGACTACGTCAACCACATCGACAAGTGGAACTTCAAGGTTCCCTTCGTCTGTGGTGCCACCAACCTCGGTGAGGCGCTGCGCCGCATCAACGAGGGCGCGGCGATGATCCGCTCCAAGGGCGAGGCCGGCACCGGGGACGTCTCCAACGCCACCGGGCACATGCGCCAGATCCGCTCCGAGATCGCCAAGCTCGCGGCCCTGCCCGAGGACGAGCTGTACGTTGCGGCCAAGGAACTGCAGGCCCCGTACGAACTGGTCAAGGAAGTTGCCGCAGCCGGCAAGCTCCCCGTGGTCCTGTTCACCGCCGGCGGCATCGCCACCCCCGCTGACGCCGCGATGATGATGCAGCTCGGCGCTGACGGCGTGTTCGTCGGCTCCGGCATCTTCAAGTCCGGCAACCCGGCCCAGCGTGCCGCCGCCGTCGTGAAGGCCACCACCTTCTTCGACGACCCCGACGTCATCGCCAAGGCCTCCCGCGGCCTGGGCGAGGCCATGGTCGGCATCAACGTGGACGAGATCCCGCAGCCGCACCGCCTCGCCGAGCGCGGCTGGTAACAGCTCCAAAGCAGTACGACGGCGGCGGGCCACCTTTCAAAGGTGGCCCGCCGCCGTCGTTCGTTTCCCCGTCGATTGCTCCGTAACTGCCCTTATCAGCGCCCAAAACGGCGTCTACGGAGCAATCGGTGAAGGGTCAGTCCAATCCGCGGCGTTTCAGCAGCGGCTCCAGCCGGGCGTCCCGGCCGCGGAAGGCCCGGAACGAATCCAGCGGTTCGCGGCTGTTGCCGCGGGAGAGCAGTTCGGCCCGGAAGAAGTCACCGTTGGCCCGGTTGAGTCCTCCGTTTTCCTTGAACCAGTCCACGGTGTCGGCATCCAGCACCTCGCTCCAAATGTAGGAGTAGTACCCCGCGGCGTAGCCGTCCCCCGCGAAGATGTGCTGGAAATAGCCGGTGCGGTACCGCGGCGGTATCAGGTGGTGCGCCACCCCGGCCGCCGCAAGGGCCTTGGCTTCGAACGCCAGGACATCCGCCGGGACGCCGGATTCGTCCAGGACATGCCAGGCAAGGTCCAGGAGCGCAGCGCCCAGGTATTCCGTGGTGCCGAAACCTTCGCCCCACAGCTGCGACTCGTTGAGCCGGTCAACGATGTCCTGGGACAGGGGCTCGCCGGTAACGTGGTGCCGGGCATAGCTGGCCAGCACTTCCGGCCACATGATCCACATTTCATTGACCTGAGACGGATACTCCACGAAGTCCCGCGGAACGGCGGTGCCGGAGAACCGGGGGTACGTCACGTTGGAAAACAGTCCGTGCAGGGCATGCCCGAATTCGTGGAAGGCGGTCCGGAGTTCGTCCAGGGTCAGCAGCGTGGGCTCTCCGGCCGGCGGCTTGGAAATGTTCAGGTTGTTGATCACCACGGGCTGCGTACCCAGTAGCGCGGACTGGTCCACCAGTGAGTTCATCCAGGCACCGCCTCGTTTGGATTCACGCGAGTAGTAGTCGCCCAGGAACAGGCCCAGTTCGGAGCCGTCCGCGTTGCGGACTTCCCAGACCCGGACGTCGGGGTGGTAGCCCTGGAGGTCGGTGCGTTCGTGGAAGGTGGCCCCGTACAGGGAGGTGGCGGCAAAGAAAACGCCGTCGCGCAGCACCCTGTCCAGTTCGAAGTAGGGGCGCAACGCCTGCTCGTCCACGCTGTACCGCTCGCGCCGGACTTTCGCCGAATAGTATGCCCAGTCCCAGGCCTCCAGGGGGTGGCCCGCCACCTCGGCGAGGGCTGCCGCCTCGGCGTCGGCATTCCGGACCGCGGCGGGCGCCAGCCGGTTCATCATGGTCTGCACGGCTTCGAAATCCGGGGCGGTCTGCCGGTCCACGGTGAGCTCGGCATAGTTGGCGAAGCCCAGCAGCCGGGCCTTCTCTGCGCGGAGCGCCACCAGCGATTTCACCAGGTCCAGGACGTCGAGGGCGCCTCCGCTGCTTCCGCGGCTGATGGATGCCTGGTAGAGGCGGCGCCGGACCTCGCGGTTTTCCAGGGACGCCATGGCGGGCTGGTTGCTTGGCTGGATGAGCGTCAGCAGGTATTTCCCGTCGTGCCCCGCCGCTCGGGCTGCTTCTGCGGCGCTGGCGACGTCGTCTGCCGGTAACCCGGACAGTTCAGCGGCGTCGTCCAGAAGCAGGGCGGAGGTCTTCATGGCCTCCTTGGTGCGCTGGCCGAATTCAGTGCCAAGCCTGGACAGCTCTGCGTTAACCGTCCTGAGCCGTTCCTGCCCCGCGTCATCGAGCTGGATGCCGGACTGGCGGAACTCCTTGAGGTACTCCTCCACGAGCCTCGCGGATTCTTCGTCGAGCCCGGCGGTGTCCACGGCTGAGAACCGGTCAAAGAGCCCCCGGTTCATGTAGACGGCGTCCTGATGGGCGGAAAACTCGGGAGACAGCTCGGTCTCGAGGGCGCGGATTCCGTCCGAGGCGTCGGCAGAGACCAAGGTGAAGAACGAAGCCGCGGCGCGTTGGAGGAGCTGGCCCGAGCGCTCCATGGCCAAGGCCGTGTTTTCGAAGGTCGCAGGTTCGGAGTTGTCCACGATTGCCTGGATCTCAGCCAGGTGCTCTGCAAGGCCGGCACGGACCGCCTCGGAATAGTGGGACTCATCAATCTCGGCAAACGGGGGGAGCCCGAACGGCAAAGGGCTGGGACTCAGGAGGGGGTTGGTCATGAAGCAACCCTTTCATGTAACGGGGCGGTTCTCAATGGTGATTTTTCGGGGTTCCGGGATGCTCCGCCGTAGGATGGCGGCCATGGGGGAGTCGCAAGGGTGCTACCGAAAATCAACCGCGGGACGGGCTGTCGCGGCACTTGGCGCTGCCGTCCTGCTGCTCATCGTGTCGGCGTGCGGCGTCATCGCGGAACAGGGCGCAGGCCAGCGTCCCGCAGATGGGGCAAGCACGACGGCGGCCGCGGTGCCGCCGTCGTCAGCTGCACCGGAGGTGCCGGCCCCCTCTCCGGAGCCGACGCCGGGCAAAGGGCCGGCCTGCGCCGCGGTCCGGTGCACGTCGGTGCTGGTCACCGGGGACATGCTGGTGCATGCCCAGTTATGGGACCAGGCCCGTGCCGATGCGGCTGCGCTCGGAAAGCCCGGGCTTGATTTCACCCCGTTGCTCGAAGGCCAGCGGGCGTATATCGGGGCAAGCGACCTCGCCATCTGCCACCAGGAAACTCCGGTCGCGGACCCGGAGGGTCCCTTCTCGGCTTATCCGTCGTTCAACGTGCCGCCGCAGATCATCACGGCGTCGAAGGACGTCGGCTACCAGGCCTGCACCACGGCCAGCAACCACACCATCGACCAGGGAACCAACGGCCTCATCCGGACACTCGACGCCCTGGACGCCGCGGGCCTGAAACACACCGGCTCCTACCGGACCGAGGCCGACTCGCAGGGCATCCTGATCCTGCAAACCAATGCCGCCCGGATAGCCGTGATCGAGGCCGCCTACGGCCTGAACGGGCAATACCCCGAGCAAGCATGGCAGGTGGACATGCTGGACGCTCCGGCGATGATTGCCAAGGCGAAGAAGGCCAGGGCGCTGGGCGCGGACATCGTGCTCGGAGTGATGCACGCCGGTGACGAATACGCCAGCGCCCCGAACGCCCAGCAGCAGGACACGGCACATGCCCTGGTGGACAGCGGCGAGTTCACCATGATCTATGGCCACCACACGCACTCGGTGCTGCCTATTGAGAACTACAAAGGGACGTGGATCGTCTACGGGCTGGGCAACGGCGTCACCGAACTGTCCCCCTGGTATGTGGTGAACAATGAAGGCCTTCTGGTGCGGGCGCAGTTCAGCCAGGACGAATCCGGAAACTGGCGGGCATCAGATCTGGCATGGGTGCCCTCGGTGATCGTCCGTGACCCCTACCGGTGGTGTTCCGTGGCTGCGGACGCGCCGCAGGGGCCGTGTGCCGGCGCCGAAGCTGACGCTGCCACGCGGTTGAGGACCAGGACGGTGGTGGAATCCATGGGTGCCGCCGCCGCGGGTGCACGGGAACTGATCATTTCCGAGGAGCGGTAGAGACGGCGGCAGGTGCTGCCGGGTCACTTGATCTTGCGGGCAACATGCCTGATGAACCAGTGCTGCCAGGGGGCCTCCACCGCCCGCCCGTACTGCTCACGTACGAACGTCGCCGCCTGCCCGGGCGGGATGCCGTCCATAACGGCGAGGCAGGCGAGGGCCGTTCCTGTCCTGCCTCGACCGCCCTGGCAGGCGATTTCAACGCGCTCCGCTTCCGCCCGCAGCCATGCTTCCCGCAGGGCATCCATGGCATCGGTTTCGTCGACCGGCAGCCAGAAATCCGGCCAGCGCACCCACCGTTGCTCCCACCCCGCGTGGGCCGGGCGCCTGCCGAGAAGGTACACGGCGAAGTCGGGGTCGGGACCCGGCGGCAGCGGCCGGCGCAGTCCCCGGCCGCGGATGAGTCGTCCGGAGGGGAACCTGACGATGCCGGCACCTTGTGGATCCCAGGTGTTCATGGATTGACTCTGGCATTCGATCGCCAGAACTGGAAGGGCGTGGCGCCCCAAGGGAGGGGCATCGCTGTGATGCGGTGCCCCTCCCGTGCCGCCTCGGACCGGCCGGTCAGACCGGCTGCTCAGGCGGCCGCTGGCGGCCTAGCGGTGGCCGCGGCGATGGTCGTCGTCGCAATAGCTGTGGAAGTGCCAGCCACCCCGATGGTCCCTGTCACCCCTGTGGTGGTGCCAGTAGCCGTTCCGCTCACACCACCTGCGGTCGTGACGCCAGTCCCGCTTGTCATCGTCCCTCTTGTGGTCCGTGTAGCTCTGGTAGTTCTCAGCGGAAATCGTGACGGACTGCAGTCCCGTATCCGCTGCGGCGGGTCCGGCAGCCATTGCCGTCCCCCCGATACCAAGACCTGCGGCCAGCAGGGTTGATGCGAGTAGTCCCATTGACCTCTTCATGAGATCGTCCTAACTGTGGTTCATTCCTGGTGAAGGCAGCAGGCTGATCCGGGCAGGCGGAATCCCGGTGCTGAGTAGCATGACTTCCGGTGCGCCATGTGCGGACGGTGCCGGACTCAAGATTCCTGTTCGAATGCTTGCCTGCGGTTTGTGGCCCCAAATTTTGACGGCGATACGTTCCGTGAATCAGCTTGTGCCCCATTTTTGGCGACTCGATTCATCGCGGCAATGCAGAGTCCTGCCGCTTTTGGGAACCCCCGCACCCCGCGCTGCGAAATAGCGGCGTCGGTGCACGGTATCGATATGAGGGCACCCCCCGGTGCCTACCCCAATACCCCATTATCCGGGTTCCAGGAACAGTGGTCCGGTAACCCGGCTGTAATGCCGGAACATCGCCTGTCCGCCACGTTGCTGTAAACAGGGGAATGTCCACTAACAACGATAGCGGTGTGACCCGAATCAGAATAGGCGCAGGGCTTTATTACATCCGGGATTGCGGTATTCTCGTGGCGGGACAGGCTCATCATCTGCCTCTGTCGGGCTTGTGTGAAATGTGCGCCGTTTCGGGCGTTCGGCATCGTTCCGCCCCCAAGAGTCCGCGAATGTTACGGCGCGCTCATTTCGTCCGGCACGGCCACAACCTGCAACTCCCTGCCGTCCCGGAGTGCTGAAATGTCCAATGGCGCCCCGATGGCCTCCGAAAAGAGCAGTTTCTGGAGACTCTCCGCATTCGAAACGGACTTCCGCCCGACGCTCAGCAGTACGTCCCCGGCGCGCAGGCCTGCACGTTCGGCAGGGGACCCGGGAAGCACCTCCACCACCAGGAGTCCGTCACGGTGGCCGGTTCGGACCACCGAACTGACGGGAAGCTGCACGGGCGTGTTCACGAGGCCGAGGTAGGCGCGCCGTACCCTTCCGTCCGAAAGGAGGGAGGCGATGATCCGGCGCGAGGTGGCGTTGATGGGAACCGCCAGTCCGAGTCCCGCTCCGGCGACCGCCGTGTTGATGCCCACGATCCTGGCCCGTGCGTCCGCCAGGGCTCCTCCGGAGTTGCCGGGGTTGAGCGCGGCGTCGGTCTGGATGACGTCCTCGATCACCCGGCGGTTGCGTCCGGACCACACGGGGATGGAGCGGCCCAGGCCGCTGACCACTCCGGCGGTCACTGAACCGGAGAGCCCCAGCGGATTGCCCACCGCGATGACCAGTTGCCCCACCTTGAGGAGTTCAGCGTCGCCGAACTCGGCCGGCTGGACCATGGGCGCCTTGCCGTGGATGACGGCGAGGTCGGACAGGGGATCGGCGCCCACCACTTCCACTGCTGTCCGGGTGCCGTCGGCAAACACCGCGTGACCCTTTCCCGCCGAGCCCACCACATGCGCGTTGGTCACCAGGTAGCCGTCCGAGGTAAAAAGAACGGCCGAGCCTGCGCCCGCCCGGTACCGGCCGTTGCGTCCCGTGCCGGCCATTTCGACGGCGGCTACGTGAGGCGTGACGGTTTCCGCCACGCGGATGACGGTTGCGGAATAGGAATCCAGCGGGTCTTCGGTGGCGTTGGTTCCGTTGACTCCGCTGCTGACTGCCGCCATGGTGTGCCTCCTGACATGGTGCCTACCTATGTCAACGGCTGTGTTCGCGGCTGTAGTCCGGGCAAAGCTACGCCGTCAGAGAAACACTCAGGGAAATCAAGGGAGGGAAATCAGCGGTGGTCATGCAGCAGCCGGCGCCATAGTTCCGGCCACGCTGTGGCGAACGCCGGATGGAGTTCCCGGTCTTCCACGGAAACGGCCGGCACCCACTTGAGCTCGATGCTCTCCGGATCGTTGATGGCCGGTTCAAAGGATTCGACGACGCGCACCGCCACAGTGGTGTAGGACCAGTATCCGACGTCGAACACGGACGTAAAGAGGACGCGGACGTTGTCCGGCGGGACGGCCGCTTCTTCGTGGGCTTCGCGCAGTGCCCCGGCTATGGCGTCTTCGCCCTGGTGCAGCGCCCCGCCGGGCAGGCCCCAGGTGCCGCCATGGTGGCTCCAGGTGGCCCGGTGCTGCAGCAGGATGCCTTTGGCGGGATCCTGTACCAGGAGCCCGGCCGATCCGAAGCGGCCCCAGAATTTGCCTACTGCACCTTCCACCCAGGCGTCGCCTGGATCGCGCGGGCGGGACGGGTTGCGGAGGTGTTCCGGGAGGCCGGCGGATGCAGTGTCCATGGGTCCAGTTTCCCACGGTCCGTTGCGCGGCCGGTCACACAGCGTCACCGGCGCTTCGCGCGGCCGGAAAGGCAAGGCGACCGAGCCGGCGGGTACTAGCGCGGCCGCCGTGCGGCGTGTTCGCGTGCCAATACCGCAAAACGGTCATCCGGGGCCCCCGGGCTGAAGCTGCCGTATTTGCGTTCGACGGCGGTACGGATCAGGAAGTCGGCAATGGCCGGGTTCTTCGGCAGGAGCGATCCGTGGAGGTAGCTGGCCACGATGTTCCGGTAGCGAGCCCCTTCCTGGCCGTCCTTGCTGTTGTTGCCGGTGCCCTTCGGCGTGGTCCCGAGAGGCTGTACCCCGGGGCCGAGCGTGGTCTGTCCGCTGTGGTTTTCGTAACCCAGGATGTCGCCGAACTCGGGCGAGGACACAGTGACGTTCCCGATCAGGCGTTCGTCGGTTCCGTGGGTTTCGACATCCAGCACGCCGATGCCGGGAATGACTGATCCCGTGCGGGTTTTGAAGAATTTTCCGAAGAGCTGGTAGAGCCCGCAGATCAGCAGCATGGGCGTACCGGCTTCGGCCAGTTCCTTCAGGGTCGATTCCCGGGACAGCAGGTCGTCCTGGATGACCAGCTGCCCGCTGTCCTGCCCGCCGCCGCCCACGATGAGGTCAACGCCGGACGGGAACTCGTCGCCGACGTTGTATTCGAGGAGTTCCGGGGTGTAGCCGTGCCAGCGGAGGCGCTGCTGGAGCACCAGCGCATTGCCCCAGTCGCCGTAGATGTTCATGTCGCGCGGATACAGCTGCAGGACCCGAATGGTTCCCTTGCTCATGAGACCACCTCCACTGTGGTGATTTTGGCGAGCTCGCGGCGAATGGCCAGCATTGCGGTGTAAGTGCAGAAGATGCGCTTGGGTTTGCCTTTCGCCTCCCGGATAAACGCCGCGAGGGCGGGCGCGATCTCCGGGTTCACGGCACCGATGGCGACGTCGTCGTACTGCAGGCGAAGGGCCATGTCGTAGGCCCGGGAACCGGTCAACTGGTCAACGCCGCCTTCGCGCAGTGAATCGAATTCCACATCCCACAGCCAGGACATGTCGCGGCCGTCCGCGTAGTTGTCGTTGATAGCGACCATGGTGGCGTAGCCGCCGGCCGGGAAGGACTTCAGGCCCAGGCGGAAACCGCTCGGGTTCTTGACGAGCACCAGGTCCAGGGGCAGGCCGTCAACCACCAGGCTTTCGCCGCGGCCGAAGGCGGGCGCAACCTGTGAAAGGGCCTTAAGGAGACCGTCGTGATCCGTCGGAGTGGCGCCGTTTCCGGCGATGCAGCGGGCCAGGACAAGCGCGGCCGCAGCGTTGAAGATGTTGTACACGCCACGGAGCTTCATCCCGGTGGTGACCGTGGCGCCGTCGTACTCAAAATCGGCGTCGTCCGTCCCCACCCGGCGAAGCACGACGTCGGCGTGCGGCTTTGCGGGGGCCGCGGGCACCGGGCTTCCGGGCCCGGCGCGCAGGTCGTCGTCGTTCGGGAACGTGCTCAGCAGGGAATCGTCGAGGCCGAAGTAGCGGACCTCCGGTCCGTCCAGGGTGTCGGCGATCCGGGCGACGCGGGGGTCCTCGCGGTTCAAGACCACTGTCCCGGTGGTCTTTGACGCGATGTGCTGCAGGAGCTGGGCGGTCTTGTCGATCTCGCCGAAGCGGTCCAGCTGGTCGCGGAGCACGTTGAGCAGCAGGCTGTAGCGCGGCGGTACCTTGTTGACGAAGTGGACGGCGTGCGCCTCATCCAGCTCGAGCACGGCGATGTCCGCCTTCAGCTGGCCCCGCCAGTCGACGTCGCCCAGCAAAGCCGCGGCCACTCCGCGGGTGAAGTTGCTTCCGGTGCGGTTTGTAAAGACCTTCAGCCCCTGGCTTTCCAACAGTTCCACCACCATTTTGGTGGTGGTGGTCTTGCCGTTCGTTCCGCTGACGACGGCGACGCCCAGCGGGAGGGTGGACAGTGTCCGCTGCATGAATCCCGGGTCGATTTTCTCCACCACGAGGCCGGGGAGGGCAGAGCCTCCGCCCCTGAGCCGGGAGACCCGGCGGACGAGCTTACCGAGCGGAACGCTGATGTAAAGCATGCTCAGTAATATATCCCAGTCACGGCATGGAACCGGGCCGGGCGGCCCGTTCCGGCACGTCCCGGGACTCGGGGACCACTATGCTGATTGGATGACCAACCCCCCTTCCATTGACTATTCCCGCGCGGGTGCAGGCCTGCGAATCGGCGTCCTGGCCCTCCAGGGTGACTTCCGCGAGCACCTGCGCGCTGCAGAGGCGACCGGCGCCACGGGTATCGGAATCCGGCGCCCGTCCGAGCTGGACGGCATCGACGGCCTGATCATCCCCGGCGGCGAGTCCACCGCCATCGACAAGCTCGCACGCGCCTTTGACCTTGCCGACCCCTTGCGGAAGCTCATCGCCGAAGGCCTTCCCGTGTACGGCTCCTGCGCCGGCATGATCCTGCTCGCCGACGAGATCGCAGACCCCGCCACTGACCTGGCAGGGAACCCGCAGCAGACGTTCGGCGGACTGGACATCACCGTCCGCCGCAACGCGTTCGGCCGGCAGCGGGAATCCTTCGAAACCGATCTGGAGTTCCAGGGGCTGGGCTTCAGTGACACCGGTTCCGGCGTTGCCCCGGTGCACGCGGTCTTCATCCGCGGCCCCTGGGTGGAGCGTGTAGGCCCGGGCGTGGAGGTCCTGGCCCAGGTGGAACCCGCGGACCCGGCGCATGCTTCGCATGCGGCCGCCCTGCAGGGGACGGCTAGAATTGTTGCAGTGCGTTCAGGCCACCTGCTGGCCACCTCCTTCCACCCGGAAGTGACGGGGGAGAAGCGCGTGCATCAACTGTTTATTCGAATGATCAGAGGAGAAGCGTAAAGCATGTCAGGCCACTCCAAATGGGCGACGACCAAGCACAAGAAGGCCATCCTTGATAGCCGCCGGGCAAAGTCGTTCGCCAAGCTGATCAAGAACATCGAAGTCGCTGCCCGGATGGGCGGCCCGGACCTCGCGGGCAACCCCAGCCTGGAACTCGCCGTCACGAAGGCAAAGAAGACGTCCGTGCCCGCGGACAACATCGACCGCGCCATCAAGCGCGGCGCCGGCCTCACCGGTGAAGTGGTGGACTACACAGAGATCATGTACGAATGCCGCGGCCCGCAGGGTTCGGCGCTGCTGATCGAGTGCCTCACGGACAACAAGAACCGTGCTGCCTCCGAGGTCCGCCTCGCTATTTCCCGCAACGGCGGCACCATCGCCGATCCCGGCTCCGTCAGCTACCTGTTCTCCCGCAAGGGCGTGGTCACGCTGCCCAAGAACGGCCTCAGCGAGGACGACGTCCTGATGGCCGTCCTGGACGCCGGCGCCGAAGAAGTCAAGGACAACGGCGAAACCTTCGAGATCCATTCCGACCCGAAGGATCTCCAGGCCATCCGTGACGCCCTCAAGGAAGCCGGGATCGACTACGACACCGACGAAGCGGAGTTCGTTCCCTCCATGGAGGTTCCGCTGGACCTCGACGCCGCCAAGAAGTTCATGAAGCTCGTGGACGCACTGGAAGAGCTCGACGACGTGCAGAACGTCTACAGCAATGCCGACCTCAGCGACGAAGTGCAGGCCGCACTGGAAGCCGAGTGATCCTGCAGCCCTGCTGTGAAACTGAGGCCCGGCCTTGACCCTCCGAGTATTGGGAGTCGACCCGGGCCTCACCCGTTGCGGCATCGGCGTCGTGGACGTCGAGAAGAACCGGCGCGCCACCATGGTGGCCGTCGGTGTGGTGGGCACGTCGCCGGATGAGAGCCTGGACCAGCGGCTGCTCGTTATTGCCACGTCCATCGACGACTGGCTGGACCGCTACGAACCCCACGTCCTGGCCGTGGAGCGGGTGTTCTCCCAGCTCAATGTCAGCACGGTGATGGGGGTCGCGCAGGCGTCCGGCGTCGTGATTGCCGCGGCCGCCCGGCGCGGTATCCCCGTTGCCCTGCATACGCCGTCGGAAGTCAAGGCCGCCGTCACCGGCAGCGGTACCTCCAACAAGGACGCCGTCACGAAACTCGTCACCAAGATCCTCCGGCTGGATGCCCCGCCCCGCCCGGCGGACGCCGCCGATGCACTGGCGCTGGCGATCACGCATGCGTGGCGGGCCGGGAGCGGGGCTGCCATAGCCACTACCGGTCCCGGCAGCCAGTCGCTGACGCCGGCCCAGCGTGCGTGGGCTGAGGCGGAAGCCAAGGCGCGCCGTGCACGGTGAATGTCGGCGCCACTTGCTAGGGTATTCGTAGATATGTTCGGATAGCCGGTTTCGTGCCGGCTGCATTTTGCTGTAGACCCAGGAGCCCGGCCTTGATCAGTTTTCTCCGCGGAACCGTAGCGCACGTCGGGTTGTCGTCCGCCGTGATCGACCTCAACGGCGCCGGCATGAGCGTTAACGCCACACCGCAGACCCTGAGCGCGCTGCGCACCGGCGAAGAGGGCAAGCTCTTCACGTCCCTTATTGTGCGCGAGGATTCGCTGACGCTGTTTGGTTTCGCCAGCGACGACGAACGCGAGGTCTTCGATGTCCTGCTGAGCGTCAGCGGCGTAGGGCCGCGCCTTGCCCTGGCCGTGCTGGCCGTCCACGATCCCGAGGCGATCCGCGTAGCCGCGCACACCGGGGACGGCAAGGCCTTCACGAAAGTCCCCGGAATCGGACCCAAGGTCGCCGGCAGGATCGTCCTGGAACTGGCCGGGAAACTGGTGCCGCACGGGACCGGTGCAACGGCGGCTCCGGCAGCATCTGCACCCGCACCGTGGAAGCCGCAGGTGGTAGCGGCCATGACGAGTCTTGGCTGGTCCGAGAAGGACGCCACGGCAAGTATCGACAAAGCACTGTCGGATTCCCCGGAACTCGAAGCCGCCGGCCAGGTGGCCGAAATCCTGCGGGCCACGCTGCGCTGGCTGGGCCAGGACGGCGCGCGTGCGGGCAACAGGGTAGGCAGCCGTGGCTGATTCCTCCCTGGTGGGCGGGGGAGAGGAGCCCGAGGAAAGAGTCATTGAGGCGGCCCTCCGGCCCAAGAACCTCCACGACTTTGTCGGCCAGCACCGGGTCCGCAAGCAGTTGTCACTGGTCCTGGAAGCGTCGCGGATGCGCGGACGCAGTGCCGACCACGTCCTGCTCTCCGGCCCGCCCGGCCTCGGCAAGACCACCCTGTCCATGATCATCGCCGCAGAGATGAATGCTCCGCTGCGGATCAGCAGCGGACCGGCCATCCAGCATGCCGGCGACCTTGCCGCCATCCTTTCCTCCCTGTCGGAAGGGGAAGTCCTGTTCCTGGATGAGATCCACCGGATGTCACGTCCGGCAGAGGAAATGCTGTACATGGCCATGGAGGATTTCCGTGTGGACATCGTGGTGGGTAAAGGCGCGGGCGCCACCGCAATTCCCCTCGAACTTCCTCCCTTCACGCTCGTGGGCGCCACCACCCGGGCCGGACTCCTTCCGGGGCCGCTGCGGGACAGGTTCGGATTCACGGGCCACTTGGAGTTCTATTCCGTGGAGGAACTCGAGCTCGTCCTCAGGCGGTCGGCCGGGCTTCTGGACCTCAAGGTCAATTCGGCGGGCTTCAGCGAAATCGCCGGCCGGTCGCGGGGCACGCCCCGCATTGCCAACCGACTGCTTCGCCGGGTCCGCGACTGGGCGCTGGTTCATGGCATCGAACAAATCGACGCCCGGGCCGCGTCGGCTGCCCTGGACATGTACGAAGTGGACAAGAGGGGCCTGGACCGGCTGGACCGTTCCGTCCTGGAAGCCCTGATCACCAAGTTTGGCGGCGGCCCGGTGGGACTTTCCACACTGGCCATTGCGGTGGGCGAGGAACCGGAGACAGTGGAAACCGTTGCGGAGCCCTACCTTGTCCGTGAGGGGCTGCTGGGGCGGACACCCCGCGGCCGCATCGCCATGGCGCCGGCCTGGACACACCTTGGCTATGCGGTTCCGGAAGGCGTATTCGGCCAGGAAGCGCTGGCGTTGTTCGAAGCTGAAGACCTCGGCGTCGAACCGGTGGCGGAGTGGCTCCCCAACGGCCAATAGCAGCGTCCGGCTGACTTTCCCTTTAGACTGGGATGACGCTCGGCACGTTCGGGTCTTTGTTTCCGTGCGCGGCTGCATGCAGCCGCTCTGGACCGGTTGGGATGTCCGCTGCGCCGGAGAGCGCGTTGTGTTGCCGGGCCATCCGCCGGGCCGCAGCCGGAGCAAAGCCGAGGTTGCTGAATACCGGCTACAAAAGCAAAAGAATGGAATTTCCCCTTGGATCCAATGACAATTCTCCTGTTCGTCATGCTTGGCGTGTTCGTCTTTATGATGTTCCGCCGCAACAAGAAGACGCAGCAGCAGCAAGCGGAGCTCCAGTCGAAATTCGGTGTCGGCGTTGACGTCATGACAAGCTTCGGACTCTTCGGCCGCATCGTCGAGATCGACGAAGCCGAAAACAAGGTTGTGCTGGAACTTTCCCCCGGCAACCTGGCCACCGTGCACCGCCAGGCCGTCACTAAGATCGTTGAGCCAGTCGCCGTCGCCGACGAGCCCACCGTTGTTCCGGGCGATGCTTCGTCCCTGACCGTTGCGGAAGCTGACCGCGCCGACGCCGTCAACCGCCCGGAACCCATCAATGAGACGCCGGAAGAATCGCTGAAGCGTCTCAACGAAGAAGGCAAGAAAGACAGCTAGTCTGGCGTTCCCGCCAAGTCCCGCTAAGTAGAACGAACGACGGCCGCGGGCTGCCGCCGGTGTGTGAGCCCAGCTCACCCCGGCGGCTCCTCCGTAAACAATAGAAAGATCGACAATGGCACGTACTGGCCCCAAAAACTCAGCACGCAGAGTGCTGGTCTGGCTCGGCGTTATCCTCGCCGTCATGACAGCCGTGCTCGCCGGCGGCACCATGTCCGGCCAGGCCAGCTGGGCACCAAAGCTTGCCCTCGACCTTGAAGGCGGTACCCAGATGATCCTGGCGCCCAAGGTGGAGGGCGGTTCGGACATCAACGAGGATCAGCTCAACCAGGCCGTTGCGATCATCCGCCAGCGCGTGGACGGCTCAGGCGTGGCGGAAGCTGAAATCAGTACGCAGTCCGGCCGCAATGTGGTGGTCAGCCTCCCGGGCACGCCTTCCAAGGAGACCCGCGCCCTCATCCAGGCCTCCGCCGACATGAACTTCCGGCCCGTGCTGCAGGCCGGCCCCGGCGCCGCTGTGCCCGCGGAATCACAGACGCCGGAAGACAAGCTGCCCAAGCCGACGGCCGCGCCGACCAACAGCAGCGACGTCAACTGGGTGACGCCGGACGTGTACAAGAAGTTCGAGACCCTGGACTGCGACAACCCGTCGCAGGACAAGCAGGAGCGCTCGGACCCCGCCAAGCCGCTGGTCACGTGTGAGCCTGCAACGGCCACGTCCCCGGCCATCAAGTACATCCTGGGTCCGGTGGAAGTGAAGGGCTCGAACATCAAGTCCTCCTCCTTCCAGCTGCAGCAGGGCGCACAGGGTGCCGTCACCAATGAATGGGCAGTGAACATCCAGTTTGACGAGGCAGGCACCGCCAAGTTCAAGGAAGTCACCGAACGCCTGTACCAGTTCTTCGTGGCGGCCGGCGGCGAATCCGGTAACGATCCCAAGGCCCAGTTCGCGATTGTCCTCGATGACCAGGTCATCTCCGCCCCGCGTTCCCTCGCAGTGATCACGGACGGCCGTCCCCAGATCACGGGCGGTTTCACGGAGGATACAGCGAAAGCACTGTCCGATCAGCTCCGGTTCGGCGCACTCCCCATCAGCTTCGATATCCAGAGCGAACAGCAGATTTCCGCAACGCTGGGCGGTGAGCAGCTCCGGATGGGTCTGCTCGCGGGCCTGATTGGCCTGCTCCTGGTGGTGGTCTACTCGCTCTTCCAGTACCGCGCGCTGGGATTTGTCACGATCTTCTCCCTCGTGGTTGCCGGAGCGCTGACCTACTTGGCCATTGCCATCCTGGGCTGGACCGAAAACTACCGGCTGTCACTCGCCGGCGTCGCCGGCCTCATCGTGGCCATCGGCCAGACAGCCGACTCCTTCATCGTCTACTTCGAACGAATCCGTGATGAATTGCGCGAAGGCCGCGGCCTGGTCTCCGCCGTGGAGAACGGCTGGAAGCGTGCCAAGCGCACCGTCCTGGCGTCGAAGGCAGTGAACCTGCTGGCAGCACTGGTTCTCTACTTCGTGGCCGTGGGCAACGTACGCGGCTTCGCATTCACCCTGGGCCTCACGGCCATTGCCGACCTCATCGTCGTGTTCATGTTCACCCACCCGACCCTGCAGCTCCTTGCCCGCACCAAGTTCTTCGGCGAGGGCCACAAGTTCTCCGGCCTCGACCCGAAGCGCCTCGGCGCCGTGCCTCTCTACCGCGGTGCCGGCAGGATCCGCACACCGGAGGACAAGCCGGCCGTGGTGCGCGCCAAGAACACCGGAGCAGCCGCCGAAGCGGAGCGCCGGATGACCATTGCAGAACGCCGACTGGCGGAAAAGCAGCAGCAGCTCGCCGGTTCCTCCAAGAGCACGTCCAAGGAGGGTAAGTAAATGACCACGAATTTTGCCACGTTCGGTAATGAGCTCTACACGGGCAAGCGCTCGTACAACTTCGTCGGCGCCAAGAAGATCTGGTTCCTGATTGCGGCCGTTGCCGTGGCGTTGTCCATCCTCCTCCCGGTGGCCAAGGGCGGATTCAACCTCGGCATCGAGTTCCGGGGCGGGTCCGAATTCACCGTGTCCAACGTGAAGACCACGGATGCGTCCCTCGGCGAAAAGGCCGTCCAGGATGTTGTGGAGGGCAGCATTCCCCGCGTGGCCAACGTTGCCGGCAACACCATGCGGATCCAGACGGACAAGCTCACCGATGACGAAACCCTCCGGATTAAGGAGGGGCTGACCACCGCCTACGGCGTCACGGACAACGAGGTGACCTCCACGTTCGTCGGTCCCACCTGGGGCGCGGATGTCACTAAGCAGGCCCTCCTGGGTCTGGTGATCTTCGTTGTCATCGCGGCGGTCCTGATGGCGCTGTACTTCCGCACCTGGAAGATGTCGCTTTCGGCCTTGGTCGGCATGCTCGTGACCATGTTCGTTACGGCGGGCGTTTACGCCCTCAGCGACTTCGAAGTCACGCCGTCCGCCATCATCGGGTTCCTGACGGTGCTCAGCTACTCGCTGTACGACACAGTGGTGGTGTTCGACAAGATCCGCGAAAACACCGCAGACATCGAGGCCTCCACCCGCCGCACCTTTGCGGAGGAGGTCAACCTGGCCGTCAACCAGACCCTGGTCCGGTCCATCAACACGATGATGGTTGCCATCCTTCCCGTCGGTGCGATCCTGTTCATCGGGGCCGGCCTCCTGGGCGCCGGTACCCTGCGCGATCTTTCGCTGGCCCTCTTCGTTGGCATCCTGATCGGTACCGCGGCGACCATCTTCATCGCGGCCCCGCTGTACGCATGGTTGCGCCAGGGCGAACCGCAGCTGGTCAAGCAGGCCGAACGCGTTGATCGCCGCCGGGCCGATTCTGCTGCCAAGGAAACGGCAGCGCCGGAGACTGCAACAACCTGAGCTGTCCGTGCCTGAAGGGCCGGGCTCCGTCACTCTGACGGGGTCCGGCCCTTCGCATCTGCGTTACGGTTACAGAAGTGCCCTGCCGCGGGAATAGACTGGAATAATTAACGGGTCGTGAGGGGTGCTTCATTGGAAGAACGTTCGACGTCGGCGCCAACGGCCGACGGTGGTGAAGGTCCGGGCCAGGGGCCGCAGACCGGTCTGGTTGCGTCCGGGCGCCCGGACGCAGGCGTGCCGGTTGACAGTTCCGGGTTCCGGCCGACCTTCCCCGGACGCCGCGAACGCACCAGGTCCCGGCTGGCCCGGCTGACAGGCCGCGGTACGGCGACGTATTCACCCATACTCGAACCGTTGCTCCGCACCGTCAGGGCCAACAACCCCAAAGAGGATTTCGACCTCATCCAGCGTGCGTTCGTGGTGGCCGAACAGAGCCACCGGGGGCAGAAGCGCAAGAGCGGCGATCCGTACATCACCCACCCTGTCGCAGTGGCCACCATCCTGGCCGAACTGGGGCTGAGCGGCACCACGCTGGCAGCCGCCCTCCTGCACGACACCGTTGAAGATACGCCGTACACGCTGGCGGACCTCAAGAGGGACTTCGGCCCCGAAGTGGCCATGCTCGTTGACGGGGTCACAAAGCTGGACAAGGTGAGCTTCGGTGAAGCCGCCCAGTCCGAAACGGTCCGCAAGATGGTCGTGGCGATGGCCAAGGACATCCGGGTGCTGATGATCAAACTCGCCGACCGGCTGCATAATGCCCGTACCTGGCGCTTCGTGTCGGCTGAGTCCTCGGCCCGCAAAGCCCGCGAGACCCTGGAAATCTTCGCGCCGCTGGCGCACCGGCTCGGCATGAACACCATCAAGTGGGAGCTCGAAGACCTGTCATTCGCGGCGCTGTACCCGAAGGTGTACGAGGAAATCGTGCGGATGGTGGGGGACCGGACCCCGGAGCGTGAAAAGAGCCTGAGCGTTATCCGGAACCAGATCACCGAAGATCTCCGGACGGCCAAGATCAAGGCCACCATCACGGGCCGGCCCAAACACTACTACTCGATCTACCAGAAGATGATTGTCCGCGACAAGGACTTCGACGACATCAACGACCTTATGGGCGTCCGGGTCCTGGTGGACTCTGTCCGTGACTGTTACGCAGCCCTCGGTACGCTGCATTCGCGCTGGAACCCGCTCCCGGGCCGGTTCAAGGACTACATCGCGATGCCCAAGTTCAATATGTACCAGTCCCTGCACACCACGGTCATCGGTCCGGGCGGCAAGCCGGTGGAGATCCAGATCCGGACCCACGAGATGCACCGCCGCGCCGAGTACGGTGTCGCGGCGCACTGGAAGTACAAGGACCAGCCGAACAGGACGGCCGCCGGCCCCGGAAGCCCGCGCGACGGCGACATGGGCTGGCTGCGGTCACTCGTTGACTGGCAGCAGGAAACGTCCGATCCCGGCGAATTCCTGGACTCCCTGCGGTTCGAAATCAACGCCCGCGAAGTGTTTGTGTTCACGCCCAAGGGTGAGGTCATGGCACTGCCGGCCGGGTCGACCCCCGTCGACTTCGCGTACGCCGTCCACACCGAAGTGGGCCACCGGACCATCGGCGCCAGGGTCAACGGCAAGCTGGTTCCGCTCAACAGCGAACTCAACCATGGCGACTGGGTGGAAATCTTCACCTCCAAGGCAGAGGGCGCCGGACCCAGCCAGGACTGGCAGCACTTTGTCAAGAGCGCCCGCGCGCGCAATAAGATCAGGCAATGGTTCAGCAAGGAGCGCCGCGAAGAGGCCATTGACCGCGGCAAGGAGCTCCTGACGAAGGCGATGCGCAAGCAGAACCTTCCCCTGCAGCGCCTGATGACCCATGACGCCCTCGCTGAGGTGGCCCAGCACTTCAAGTACGTGGACATCTCCGGCCTCTATGCCGGTGTGGGCGACGGACACACGTCAGCCCAGTCCGTGATGGAACGCCTCGTGGAGACACTTGGCGGCAATGAGGGGCCGGAGGATGACCTGACAGAGGTCAGCATCCCCACGCAGGTCAGCAAGACGAAGTACTCCGACTCCGGCGTGATTGTCCGTGGCGTGGGCGACGTGTGGGTCAAGCTGGCCCGCTGCTGCACGCCGGTACCCCCTGATCCCATCCTTGGCTTTGTGACCAGGGGATCCGGAGTATCGGTGCACCGCACGGACTGCACCAATGTTTCGGACTTGAAGGACCAGCCGGACCGCATCGTGGAGGTCGAATGGGCGCCCACCCAGTCCAGCGTCTTCCTGGTGGAGATCCAGGTGGAGGCGCTGGACCGGAAGTCACTTCTCTCCGATGTCACCCGGATCCTCTCCGAAAACCATGTCAACATCCTGGCTGCCAGTGTGCACACATCCACCGACCGGGTGGCCATCTCGAAGTTCGCCTTCGAAATGGGCGATCCCAAGTACCTCAGCCACGTGCTCAGTGCGGTGCGCCGGATCGACGGCGTGTTCGACGTGTACCGGACCACCGGAAACCGCCGGCGCAGCTAACGTACAGGCGGGCTCCGTGCTACTCGCGCGCATTGCTCGCTTCTAACCAGGCTGTTCTTGGAGGGCTGAGAGTTTTTCGAGGGCCGCCTTCTTGTGCGGAACGCGGGGAGTGGCTTCGACAGCGAGGGTCAGCAGCCGCAGCCTCACGTCCAGTTCGGGGCTCGCCAGCATTTTTCGGAGGGCAGGCAGTGCCCGCTCTGCGTCCACGTGGAGGGCGATGTCCAACGCGGTCCGCAGCGGGCTGGAAACCATCAGGCCGCCGAGGCTGACAACATCGAACGGACCGAGCCTCACCTCGTGCAGGGTGCAACCGCGGGTGGACCTCAGGCTGGAGACTCGCCGGCTGGCATCCACGAGCAGGGCAAGCCGGTCCGGTTCCCCGGCGCAGCCGTAAATCCAGGCTGCAGTCATCCGGCCCGCAACGACCCGCTGCCGGATAGCAGGCGGCACGGCGAACGAGGCTGCGCGGGCCCGCAACTGGGGAGTGGCGGCAGTCCCGGGGAGCATGTACCCGCGCTGGTACAGCTGGCTCAGGATGCCGTCTGCAGCCATGGCCTGCAATTCCGGCCACGAGAAAACACGGCCGGGTGAATAAAGCTCCGGCGGCCCGTTCTCAGCTGCTCCGGAATCGATGCGCCCGGTTGTTGTGCGTCCGGTTATGGTGCGCCTGGTAACTGCGGGCCCGGCATTTGCGGGGACGGGGGACGGGGTAGCCATTCAGCTATCTTTTCCTGCTGCCTTAGACGCGTACAGGCCCCGTTCCGGTTATGTGGATAACCGGAACGGGGCCTGTATTTTCAGCCGCTGCGTCTACGAAAGTTCGCTGGCCGACCGCGAGATCTGGTCCAGCCATGCCTGGCGGGCCTCCAAGGCCTCCTGGGCGGCCTTGATTTTACGCTGGTCGCCAGCCTTCTCCGCTTTGGCAAGGTCTTCCTTGAGCCCGGCAATGGCGGCTTCCAGCTGCGAGAGTGCGCTGTTGGTCCGCGCCTTGGTCTCCGGGTTGGACCGCTTCCAGTTTTCGTCCTCGGCGTGTCGGACGGCGTCCTCCACCTTCCGGAGCCCGGCTTCGATCCGGCCCATGTCCGCACGGGGAACCTTGCCGGCTTCCTCCCAGCGGTCACGGATGGACTGGAGGGCCTTCTTGGCGGCAGCCAGATCCTTGATGGGCAGCAGGGCGTTCGCCTCGACCAGGAGGGCTTCCTTGACGGTCAGGTTTGCACCGTACTCCTGGTCGATCTCATCGTTGGCTGCCTGCCGGGAGGTGAAGAAGACGTCCTGGGCGGCACGGAAGCGCGCCCACAGGGCGTCGTCGTCCTTGCGGCTGGCCCGCGGTGAGGCCTTCCACTCATCCATCAGGCGGCGGTATTCGCCGGCTGCGAAGCCCCAGTCGGTGGACGTGGACAGCGCCTCGGCTTCAGCGATCAGCTTTTCCTTCGCGGCCTTGGCTGCGGAGTTGTTGCTGTCCAGCTGGGAGAAGTAGGCACGGCGGTGGCGGTCGAAGACCGTCCGCGCTGCCCTGAACCGCTTCCAGAGGGCGTCCTCGTTGCTGCGGCCCAGCCGCACGCCGTTCTTCTGCGCTGTCTTCCAGCTTTCGAAGAGCTCGTTCATGCGGGCGCTGGAGGTCTTCCACTGGATCTGTGCAGGATCGTGGCCGGAAATTTCTTCCGCCTCTGCAACGATCGCTTCGCGTGCGGCCAGCTCGGCGGCGCGCACGGCGTCGTGTTCGGCTTTTTCGGCCTTCTCGAGTTCCGCGATCTGGGTGGACAGCGTATCCAGGCGGGCTTCGGCCGCGCGGAGGTCGCCCACCATGTTGCGTTCCGCCAGCTGCTCGCGAAGGTGCGTCACCGTCTTCTGCATGTCGGTGGTGGGGGCCTTGGAGCCCACCCGCTGTTCGAGCAGGACAATCTGGGCCACGACGTCGTCGTACTTCCGGGCGAAGTAGCCGAGGGCTTCCTCGTCGCTGACGTCCGGGTACTGACCCACGGGGTGTTCTTCGCCGTCGATGGTCAGGAAGACGTGGCCGTCGCCTTCAACGCGGCCCCAGCGTGCGGCTTCGGCCAGGGAAGCAGCCGAGGAAACGGGAGCGGGGACGGGAACTGCAGGAGAGGACGCTGCCTTCGGCCGCGCCGCGAAGGCTGCCGGTGAAGGCGCCGGACGGGCTGCCGGACGCGGTGCGGCTGCTTCAGCGGCGTGCGCCTCAGCTGTGGGAGCTTCGTCGTCGGCGGCCGGTGCGGCTGCTTCAGCGGCGGGTGTCTCAGCCGCGGGGGCGTCGTCGGCGGGTGCGGCCTCAGCCTCCGGTGCGGAAACTTCCTGGGTTGCTGACTGCGCATCTGCCGGAGCCTCGGCAGCTGCGTCGTTGCCAGCCGCCTGTGCGTCGTCAACCACCTGAGCCACGGTCTCGGCTTCTTCGGAGGCTGCTGTTACTGTTTCGTCGGATTTCTGACTGTCTGTCACCGCTAAAAGTCTTTCGCTTGGAGGGAAATACCAGCGCCCGCAGCGTGGAGGCCGGGGCTGGTTACTTCAGAGAGAACGAGTCTATCGTGACTGGTTCCGCAGGAGCGCCGTCTGTTGCGCTTCCGCCCGTCTTAATACCGCCGGCGGCGATCTTGGTCACCACGTCAAGGCCGGACGTCACCTTGCCCACCACCGTGTAGCCGCCGGCCTCATCGGCCGGAATGGCCGTGTCCTTGTAGACGATGAAGAACTGGGTGCCGTTGCCGTAGGCGTTGCCGCCGGTCCGTGCCACGGCAATCGTGCCGGCCGGGTAGGTGTTGTCCGCCGGGGTGTTTTCCAGGGGCCCCCAGGTGTATGCGGGGTCGCCCTGTCCGTCGCCGGTCTTTGATCCGCACTGCAGGACGCCGAACTTCTCGCCCGTGGTCAGCCGGTGGCAGCTGATTCCGCTGTAGTAGTTCTCGTCGGCAAGGGATTTGAAGACCGCCGCTGCCTGCGGCGCCTTGGTTCCGTCGAGTTCAACGCCCAGGGCTCCGCTGTTGAGCTTGAGCTCGCCGGTGAAGACCTTGCCTGCCGCTGTCTCCGGTTTGGGGATGTTGGGGCCGTTCGTGGCCGCCGGCGTGGGCGACGCCGACGGGCTGGTCAGCCCGGCCTGCGCGGCAGCGTATTCCTGTTCGGTGGGGTTGCTTGCGAAGACAGTAAGTTGGAGGACGACGGCGAGCACCACGGCGCCGGCGCCGGCACTCACCACGAGGATATTGTCGCGCTTGCGGCGTTTCTCCTGGTGCCGCCGCAGCTCGCGCTTCGCTTCCATTTGCTGGATGCGCCGCTTTGCCTCGCGGGCGCTCCGTGAACTGGCCGCCAAAAGTCCTCCTGGTTGTCGGGCCGGCCCGCCGAACGGGCCAAGGGCGACGTCCGGTGTCCGGCAGCAAGTGGCAGGCGATGCATGCGCCCGCCTCATGGGAGCAGTGCTCCATTAGAGTTGCCGGCGCCGAAAGCATAAACTGACTGCCGCACATAGTTTATGCATGACTGGCTGGACTCCCGCCCTAACCGCCGCTTTTGATCACATGGCGGAATCGGAATACCGGGCAAAGGACTCCAGCCTTCTGTTACCTGAGGAGAAAATCCACCATGGCACGCACCGCCTCCCTGTCCGGATTCCCCGAGTGGCTTCCCGAGGAGCGGCTGGTGGAGCTGCATGTGCTGGATACCCTGCGGCGCGTCTTTGAGCTGCACGGCTTCTCCTCGATCGAGACACGCGCCGTGGAAACGGTGGGCCAGCTCCTTCGCAAGGGTGAAATCGACAAAGAGGTATACGGACTCAGCCGCCTGCAGGACGATGACGGCGAAGACGCCAAGGCCGCCAAGGGCGACCACCACTCGCTGGCCCTGCACTTCGACCTGACCGTGCCGTTCGCCCGGTACGTCGTGGAGAACGCCGGCTACCTGGCGTTCCCGTTCCGCCGCTACCAGATACAGAAAGTGTGGCGCGGTGAGCGTCCGCAGGAGGGCCGGGCCCGCGAATTCACGCAGGCGGATATCGACATCGTGGGCGATGGCGACCTGCCGTTCCGCTACGACGTCGAAATCGCGCTGGTCATCGCCGAGGCCCTGAGTGCTCTGCCGATCCCGGATTTCCGCCTGCGCATCAACAACCGCAAACTGGCCGAAGGCTTCTACCGCGGGATCGGCCTGACGGATACAGCCGGAGTCCTGCGGAGCATCGACAAGCTCGAGAAGATCGGTCCTGCCAAGGTGGCCGATCTGCTAAAGAACGAGCTGGGAGCCTCCGAGGAACAGGCCCAGGCGGCGCTGAACCTGGCCGGCATCCGGACCGAGGACACATCGTTCGTTGACAAAGTCCGCGCCCTGGGCGTGAAGGACGAGCTGCTGGAGGAGGGCCTGAACGAGCTGGAGCAGGTCATCGCCGCCGCGGTGCAGCGGGCGCCGGGCAAGGTGGTGGCGGACCTCAGCATCGCCCGCGGCCTGGACTACTACACCGGCACCGTGGTGGAAACAGTCCTGGTGGGCCATGAGCAGCTTGGCTCCATCTGCTCCGGCGGGCGCTACGATGCGCTGGCCAGCAAGGGAAACCGGAAGTTCCCGGGCGTTGGCCTGTCCATCGGCGTCACCCGCCTCGTCTCCCGGATTTTGAGCCAGGAACTGGCGCAGGCCACGCGTTCGGTGCCGACCGCAGTTCTCGTTGCCCTGAACAACGATGAGAGCTGGGGCGCGGCCCAGGACGTCGCAGCACAGCTGCGCAGCCGTGGAATTTCCACCGAGGTGGCCGCCAAGGCGGAAAAATTCGGAAAGCAGATCAAGTTCGCCGACCGTCGGGGCATCCCCTTCGTCTGGTTCACCGACGATGACGGAAAGCACCAGGTAAAGGACATCCGCTCAGGCGAACAGTCAGATGCCGACCCCGCCACGTGGACTCCGGCGGATGAGGACCTGCACGTCCGGGTCCTCAAGGCCTAGGCTGCACCTCGGCGCAACCGGAACCGCAGCACCAGGAACCGGCCGGCGATTCCGCCTGCCAGTACTGCGGCCATGCCCGCCACCGACGCGACCGGCAGGGTGGCGGCCAGGAGCAAACAGCCCGCGAACCCGGCAGCGTTCATCCATCGCGGTGCGGTAGCCGGCCGGTCGGCCAGGGTGAAGGCGGCAGCGTTCGTCACTGAGTAGTAGATCAGCACGCCGAAACTGGAGAAGCCCACCACGGTGAGGACGTCCGTGGTGACGAGCAGTGCCACAACGACGGCGGCAACAGACAGCTCGGCGACAACCGGAACGGTGTGGCGTCCGCCCACCCGGGCAAGCGGAGCCGGGAGATCCCGCTCCCGGGCCATCGCCAGGGCCGTGCGGCCCACTCCGGTGATGAGCGCCAGCAGGGCTCCCAGGCAGGCGGCGGCGGCGCCAGCTTGGACAAAAGGGCCACCCGCGCTCATGCTGGAGGCGGCCACCGCGTCCAGCAGAGGCGACAGGGACCCGGCCAGCCGCCGCGGAGACAAGTGCCACAGCAGCAGCACGGCGAGCCCCAGGTAGATGACAAAGGCGGCGGCCAGCGCGGCCAGTATTGCCCGCGGAATGGTTCGGGTGGGATCTTTGACCTCTTCGCCCAGCGTGGCGATCCGGGCGTACCCGGCAAAGGCAAAGAACATCAGCCCGGCGGCGGGGAGGACACCCCAGGCGCTGCCGGGGCTCCCCGCCAACTCTCCCGGCCCCGGATGGGGGCCCATGAGGCCCGCAACCGCCACAAACACCAGGGTGGCGAGGACGATGCCGAGCAGGATCCTGGTCAGGAGCGCGGTCCGGGTGATCCCCATGAGGTTGACGCCCGTGAGTACAGCCACGGCGGCAACAGCCACAGGCGTGGCATAGTCCGGCGCCACGTAGTGGCCGAAAGTCAGGGCCATTGCCGCGCAGGAGGCGGTCTTTCCGGTGACAAAACCCCAGCCGGCAATGAAGCCGGGCCATTCGCCCAGCTGCTTCCGGCCGTACACATAGGTCCCTCCGCTGGCCGGGTATTTGGTGGCCAGCTGGGCGGACGCCACAGCATTGCAGTAGGCAATCGCGCCGGCGATCAGCACGGAGGCGATCATGAGCGGGCCGGCCAGGGCGGTGGCGGGGGAGAAGACAACGAACACTCCGGCACCGAGCATGGAGCCCAGCCCGATGGCGGTGGCGTCGAACACGCCGAGCCGGCGCTGTAGCCGCTGATGGGTCTGCATGGCGGAAGGAAAGCCTCTCCAACGGGTAAACTCGAACGGGGCCGTTCCCGTATCGGTCCCATTCAATATCATCTCTGTATTCCTGCTGTCTCCCTAAGAAAGGCGTGCTGTGCTGCGCACACATGACCTCGGATCCCTTCGCTCCGAGCACATTGGACAAACCGTAACCCTGGCCGGCTGGGTGGGCCGGCGTCGTGATCACGGTGGTGTGGCATTCGTTGACCTTCGCGATGCCTCGGGCGTCTCCCAGGTGGTGGTCCGCGAAGAAGAGGTCTTCCACGGACTCCGCAACGAGTACGTGCTGCAGGTCATCGGTACGGTTTCGCAGCGTCCGGAGGGCAACGAGAACCCCGCGCTGGCCACCGGCCAGATCGAGGTCATCGCCGAGAAGGTGACCATCCTCAACACCTCCGATCCGCTGCCCTTCCAAATCGACGAGCACGTCGAGGTGGGCGAGGAAGCCCGGCTCAAGCACCGTTACCTCGACCTGCGCCGCCCCGGCCCCGCCCGCAACATGCGCCTGCGCTCCGAGGCAAACCGGGTGGCGCGCGAACTGCTCCACCGTGACGGTTACGTGGAGATCGAAACACCCACCCTCACGCGTTCGACGCCGGAAGGCGCCCGCGACTTCGTGGTCCCCGCTCGCCTGGCGCCGGGTTCCTGGTACGCACTGCCGCAGTCCCCGCAGCTTTTCAAGCAGCTCCTGCAGGTGGGCGGGTTCGAGAAGTACTACCAGATCGCGCGCTGCTACCGCGATGAAGACTTCCGCGCGGACCGCCAGCCGGAGTTCACCCAGCTGGACATCGAAGCCAGCTTCGTGGAGCAGGACGACATCATTTCGCTCGGCGAAAGCATCGTCAAAGCCCTGTGGCAGCTGATCGACGTCGAGATCCCCACACCCATCCAGCGCATCACCTACGCCGACGCCATGGCGCGCTACGGCTCGGACAAGCCGGACCTCCGCTTCGGCCTGGAGCTGACCGAACTCACCGAGTTCTTCAAGGACACCAACTTCGGCGTGTTCAAGGCGCCCTACGTCGGTGCCGTGGTCATGCCCGGCGGCGCCTCGCAGGCACGCCGTGCGCTGGACGCCTGGCAGGAATGGGCCAAGCAGCGCGGCGCCAAGGGCCTCGCCTACGTCCTGTTCAAGGAAGACGGCGAACTGGCCGGTCCCGTGGCCAAGAACCTCACCGAAACCGAGCGGGCCGGCCTTGCCGACGCTGTCGGTGCCAAGCCCGGGGACTGCATCTTCTTCGCAGCCGGCGAGAAGACGCCCTCCCGCGCCCTGCTCGGGGCCGCCCGCGTCGAAATCGGACACCGCACCGGGCTGATCAACGCCGCGGACTGGGCGTTCTGCTGGGTCGTGGATGCGCCGATGTTCGAGCCCGCCGCCGCCGCTGTGGCCTCCGGTGACGTGGCCGTCGGTGCAGGCAAGTGGACCGCGGTCCACCACGCCTTCACGTCGCCCAAGCCGGAGTTCATGGATTCGTTCGACCAGGACCCGGAGTCCGCGCTGTCCTACGCCTACGACATTGTCTGCAATGGCAACGAAATCGGCGGCGGCTCGATCCGTATCCACGAGCGTGACGTCCAGGAGCGTGTCTTCGAACTGATGGGTCTGGACAAGGCGGACGCCGAGACGAAGTTCGGCTTCCTCCTGGAGGGCTTCAAGTTCGGCGCTCCGCCGCACGGCGGCATCGCTTTCGGCTGGGACCGCGTTGTAGCACTGCTGGCAGGAGTGGAGTCAATCCGCGACGTCATCGCGTTCCCGAAGTCCGGCGGCGGCTACGACCCGCTGACCCAGGCGCCGGCGCCGATCACCGCGCAGCAGCGCAAGGAAGCCGGCGTGGACTTCAAGCCCGAAGCGAAATAGGCAGCGGCCGCAGGCCGAAAGGCCGTGCACGCAGCCAAGTAGAGTGACCTGAATGCCAGCAAAGGCTCCCCGGAAACCGGGGAGCCTTTGCTGTCCCCCAAACCCTGAAGTGAGGAACCGGATGGACCGGCAAACGATGCCCGGACTCGAAGCGTTGATGGACGCTGCGTGGCCCGCCTCCGACCGGGAGGAATCGGGCGGCTGGGCGCTGCGTGCTGCCGCCGGCGTCACCCAGCGTGCGAACTCGATCTGGCCGCGTTCGGAGCCTGCCGGCACGAGCCACGACCGGATGGCTAACCTCCGGGACGCCCCGGCCTGGTACCGCAGACGCCGGCTTCCGGTGATCTTCCAGGTCTTCGACGACTCCCGCAGCGCCGCCCTGAACGCCATCCTCGACGAGGAAGGCTTCACCCGGCAGTCCGAAACCCTGATCCTGGTGCGCGACGCCGGCGCAGTGCCAGCGTCCGCTGACGAGACGCCCGACGCCGGCGTCGAACTATCCACCGAGCCGTCAGGTGAATGGCTGCAGCTCTGGTGGAGCGTGGACGGCCGCGGCGGCGAGGATTCCCTCGCCACCGCCCGCGGAATCCTGGAGGGCTGCCGGTCGCTCTACGCCCTGGTGAGGGACGACGACGGCGTGCCCGCCGCCGTCGGACGCCTTGCCCTTCCGTCCGTGGGGGAGGGCAGCCGGGGCGGCCTGTACGCCATGGCCACCCGTCAGGATGCCCGGCGCCGCGGCCACGCGACCCGGATTCTGCGGTCCCTGCTGCGGGAAGGTGACGCCCGGGGGCTCAACGGCTATTGGCTGCTCGTGACCGCGGCCAATGCCGGCGCCCAGACACTTTATGCCCGTTCGGGATTCGCGGAAGCCGGACGCTACTACTACCGGCAGGAGCGGCCCAAACGGCACCTGACCGGCTGCTAGGTTTCCTCGGTCGCGTAGTTTTCGGTCTCATAGTGCAGTCCGACCCAAGGAGAGGCTGCCAACTCGCGGGTTTCCAGGGCTGCAGTTGCGGGGATTGCCTCCACGGCCGCCGCAGCACCCGGTTGCGGCAGGTGCTGCCGGCCTCGGGGCACCCCGGAAGCGTGAACCCGCCAGTGGCCGGGGCACTGGTTGGGGCGGCTGGTGTGGCGCGGCATGGTGGTTCCTTTCGGGCTGGTGCTCGGACTCAACGGCTTTGCAGATCCCGCCGGGCGGCGGTACCGGCCAGGTACGGAGCACCCAACTCCTCGATCGGCGTTTTGAACGTCTCGCGGGAGTAGTACACCGAGGCCGCAGCGATGAGCATGCACACGGTGCCGAAGACAGCCACGGGAACCCAGCCGGTGACACCCGGGGTCAGGAGCATGCCGGCGATCATCGGCGCGAACCCGGCCAGGACCAGTCCCAGCTGGTTTCCCATCGCCATGCCGGTATAGCGCACGGGTGCGGCGAACTGCTCGGCGAAGAACGAGGGCCAGATGCCATTGAAGCCCGAGTACAGCACTGTCATGTTCAGGAAAGCGGCCAGGAAGACCAGCACGATGTTGCCGGAAGACAGCGCAAGGAAGTACAGGAAGATCGTGGCTGAGCACCCGAACGCGGCGGTCAGCAGCAGGGGGCGCCGTCCGATCCGGTCCGAGAGCTTCGCGGCCAGCGGCATGGCGAACATCGACAGTCCGATGGCTACGGCATTGACGGTCAGGATGGAGGCCCGGTCAAACCCTGCCGTGGAGGTGGCGTAAGCCAGTCCGAAGACAGTGAAGATGGTCTGCATGACGGACATGATCGACATGCCCACTACGCGCAGCACATCGGTGCCCTGGAACTTGAGCACCTCCTTGAGCGGCATCGGGGCGACCTGCCGGTGCTCCTGGGCCTCCTCGAAGACCGGTGTTTCGTCCAGGTGCGTGCGTACCCAGTAGGCGATCGCCAGGACCACGATGGAGAGCCAGAACGGGATGCGCCAGCCCCAGCTCATCATCGCTTCCTGCGGCAGGGCCGTGACCGGAATGAACACTAGGGTGGCCAGCACCATGCCCGAGGCGTAGCCCGTCATCACGAAGCTGGTGAAGAAGCCGCGTTTGCCTTCGGGCGAGTGTTCCAGGGTGAGGGTGGAGGCGCCCGCGGACTCGGCGCCGGCGGAGAAGCCCTGTGCGAGCCGCCCGGCCACTAGGAGGATCGGCGCCCAGACGCCGACCTGCTCGTAGGTGGGCAGGAACCCGATGCCCAGCGAGGCCAGGCCCATGATGCCCAGTGTCAGCAGCAGGATCTTCTTCCGGCCTAGTTTGTCGCCGAAATGGCCCATCACCAGGCCGCCCACCGGCCGTGCCACGTAAGCGACGCCGAAGGTTGCGAAGGCGCCGATCAGGCCGATGGCGGGGTCGGCGGCAGGGAAGAAGAGGTGCGGGAACACGAGTGCGGCCGCGGTCCCGTAGATGAAGAAGTCGTAATACTCCAGGGTGCTGCCGAGGAATGATGCCAAGGCTGCCTTGCCCGGGGTTTTGCGCGGGGTCGTGCTCTGGGTCTTGTGTGGTGGGATTTGCGTTGCGGATGCAGACTGCATGGGGATCTCCTTAAGACGTCGGTGTCTTAGTGGAAGCCGGCTGGGAATCCCCGAGGTGGAAGTCCACCGAGAGGATCTGCTGGCTGTTGGGGAATGAGTAGGACTTGAGCGGCTCGTGCAGCGGATGCGTGTTGTACACCGCGATGTCCTCGACCGTTTGGAAGTCGGCCACAATGGCGTAATCGAAGGAGCGCTCGGTCTCGAGCAGGTCCGGGCCATGGGTCAGGCTGAGCATGCCGGGAATGTTTCCGGCCATCCTGTTGAGGCCGGCGATCCAGGCCTGCTTGTCCGCGGGCGGAAAGTCCGGTTTGAACTTGAAGAGTACGGTGTGGCGAATCATCTCAGGCACCCACCAGTTCCGGTGCCGATTCGGTCTGTTCAGCCAGGAGGTAATCCGCGGACTGGCCGGCCAGGGTGCGGCCGGCGAGGTAGCCCATGGTCATGATCGGTCCAAGAGTGGCGCCGGCGCCCGGGTAGCCGGCGGCGTAGGCGTTTTCGGTGGTGTTGCCTGCGGCGAACAGGCCCTCGATGGGCCGGTTGTCGACGTCGAGCACGCGGGCCAGCCCGTCGGTGGCCACTCCACCGTTGGTGCCGAAGGCGCCGTTGACTACTTCCATGGCGTAGAACGGCCCGGTCTGCAGCGGGCCCAGCGACGGGTTCGGGTACGGGCTGGCGTCGTCGCCCCAGTACTTGTCGTAGGCGCTTTCGCCGCGGCCGAAGTCGGGGTCTTCGCCCTTGACCGCGAACTCATTGAACCGTGCCACCGTTGCGCTGAGGTTCGCCGCGGGAGCGTTGATCTTTGCCGCGAGTTCTTCCAGCGTTGCGGCTTCGATCAGGTAGCCCGGGGTGGGCTGGCCGGCGCGGTGGGCCAGGATGCCGTAGCGCTCCATGTAGGCGTGGTCCACGATCACGTGGGCCGGGGTGTTGAGGGTCTGGTTCGCGGCCGAGTCCCAGGACTGCAGGCTGCGGGCGAGGTCGTTGTAGTTCTGCGATTCGTTGGCGAAGCGGCGGCCGTGGCGGTTCACCATGATCGATCCCGGGCCCTGGCGTTCGAAGCGCAGCAGCGTTCCGATCGGCTGCCCGTCACGGGTGTCTCCGGTGACTGACATCGGGGCCCACCAGGCTTCGCGGGTGCCGCGGGTCTGGCCGCCGATCCGCTGGGCCATCCGCAGGCCGTCGCCGGTGTTCGAGGGTGGCGAGCACATGGTGTAAAGCCGCGAGGCGAGCATCGAGTCGGCAAGCGCCTTGTCCCATTCGAAGCCGCCGGTGGCCAGCACCACGCCGTCGTTTGCGTGGAAGACCTCACCGGATTCGAGCTCGACGCCGGTCACCCGGGTGCCGTCGGTCCGCAGCCGGTGGCCGCGGGCTCCGGTAACGAGCGCCGCACCGTCGCGGACCAGGCTGGCGAGCAGCATGGACACGAGGGCCTGGCCCTTGGCCACCAGCCCGTCGGCCTGGCGCTGGTTGAGATCGTCCCAGGGGAACTTGGTGAATGCGCCCCAGTTTTCGTATTCCTGCATGGTGAAGGGGGCGCGGCCGTCGCTGCGCACGTGTGCTGTGAGGTCCCCCAGGGCCTCCCGGCTGTTGAACAGCTGCGGCTCCACGGTGCGGCCGCCTTCCACGGCGCCGGGCAGGTCCTGGCGGTAGTCGGGGAAGTTGTCGAGGAAGATGAAGGCGAGCCCGCACTCTTCTTCCACGAAGCGGAGCATCTGGTCCCCGTAGGTCAGGGCCGCATCGAGCAGTTCATCGCGGCCGCGCCCCCGGGCAACGGCCCGCACGTATTCTGCGGCCGCTTCCTTCGAATCGGCGATGCCGGCCTCCCGGGCGTGGTGGTTGTCCGCCACCCAGAGCATGCCGCCGGACACGGCGGAGGTCCCGCCCAGCAGGGCGCTTTTCTCGAGGACGACGACGGACTTGCCGGCACGGGCGGCCGTGGCCGCGGCGGTGAGCGCGCCGGCGCCGGAGCCGACGACGACGACGTCGTAGCCTTCCGCTGCGGTTCCATTGACGAATTTCATGGGTGTTGCCTTTCAGGAGTAAAGAAGTGGGAGACGGCGGCGGCCCGGGTCAGACGGCGGTGTATCCGCCGTCGATCACGAGCTCGGACCCCGTGGTGAAGCGGGATTCGTCGGATGCCAGGTACAGCACGCCGTACGCGATCTCGTCCGGCTTGCCCTGCCGCGGCAGGGGATTGGAGCCAACGAGTTGCTTGTAGTAGGCCTCCGCGCCGATATCGGACTGCTCGGCCGAGCGGCGGCTCATCCGGGTGTCCATGGAGCCGGGGTGGATGGAGTTCACCCGGATGCCGTGACCGCCGTACGCCGCCGCATCGGACTTGCTCAGGAGCCGGACGGCGCCCTTGGTCGCGTGGTACAGCGGCACGTTCCGTCCGCCGGTGATGCCGTGGATGGAGGAGAAGTTGACGATGCTGCCGGCGCCTTTTTCGATCATGCCGGGGACCACGTGCTTGGTCATCAGCCAGACGCCCTTGACGTTGACGTTGAAGATCGTGTCGAAATCCGTCACCGAGGCGGTGTGGGAGGCTCCGGCGGGGCCGATAATGCCGGCGGCGTTCACCAGGATGTCCGGTGTGCCCAGATCGTCGCGTACCCGGCGGATGGCGTCGGCAACGCTCTCCTCACTGGTGACGTCGACGTCGTACTGGCTGACGTTTGGGTGGGCCGCACCGGCGGGGATGCCGGCGACGTCCAGGCTGGCGACGACCGCTCCGTGCTCAGCCAGCAGGGCGGCGGTGGCGCTGCCCAGGTCGCCGCGGCCGCCCGTAACGATTGCGGTTTTCCCGGCCACGCGGTTCGCTGTGGTGTTCATGTGGTGTGCTCCTCGTGACTCTTGCAGCCTCTTTGCTGCGTCCTAGCCAGAGTCGCAGGACACGTGTGACTGGAACCACATGATTGCCGATGAACGGCAAACTACGTTCAGTGGCTCTGGCGAAGAGTGCCCTTCAGCTCGCCCCGCCAGCCGAGGGCCCGTGAGATGCCCCGGGCCGCGGCCATCAGGACGGGGACCCGGGAGGCTGCGTTCTCCTCGTTGCGCGGCACTACCACGCTGAGTGCGGCGCGGACGGTGTTGTCCGGTCCGAACACGGGGACAGCGATGCCGCTCGATTCGGGGACGATCACGCCGGGCATGGCAGCAAAGCCGCGCTGCCTGATCCCGGCCAGGTGGCGCCGGAGCTGGGCAGGGTCAGTGAGAGTGGTTTCGGTGAACTTCGTCAGGGGCCGGGCCAGGAAGCTGTCCTGGTAGGACGACGGGGAGTGCGCCAGCAGAACCAGCCCCGAGGACGTGGCGTGCAGCGGAAGCCGGCCGGCGATTTTGGTGATGTCCACGATGGTCTTGTCCGAGCCCAGCCGCTCGATGTACAAAACCTCGTCCGAATCAAGGATGCCCAGGGTGGTGGAGTGCTGCACCACTGCCTGGACGTCCTCCATGAACGGCAGGGCGGCTTCCCTCAGGCCCAGCATCTTGGACCCGCGGGAGACGAGTTCCCACATCCGGGTGCCGATGTGGATGTCTCCGCCGGGTTCGCGTTCGAGGAGCCGTTCCTGCAGCAGGTCGTTGACCAGCCGGTAGGTGGTGGTCACCGGCAGCCCGGTCCTGCGCCCGAGTTCGGCGACGCTCATGGAGGTATGGCGGTCGTCGAACGCGCTCACGATTTTCACGAGGCGGCCGATGATCGACTCGCCCGATGCGGAATTAGCCACTTTGCTCCTTCGGATTCCCGCTCAATGGTAATCCTCCTCGCCGGCGCCGGTACCACCCGGTCTACTGGGGGTTTAGCCTTCCACCCGGCTGCCGCGAGGATGCGGGCAGCCGACTGAACGGAGCACGATTTATGAGCAAGGCAGGAACCATGAGCAAGGCGCCAACCACGAGCAAGACCGTCTGTGATGTCCTCGTCATTGGCTCCGGCGTGGCCGGGATGGCCGCCGCGTTGAAAGCCGCTTCGCAGGGGCTGACAGTGATCGTTGCGGAAAAAGAACAGTACTTTGGCGGAACCACGGCCATTTCCGCCGGCTGGGCGTGGGTCCCCGGCAACAAGCAGGGTGTGGCCCAGGGCGACACCCGCGAGGAAGCCGAAACGTACCTGAAGAACCTGGCCCCGGAGACGTTCAACGAAGCGGGCGTCAGGGACTTCCTGGACACCGTGCCCGAGGCGATCTCCTTTTTCGAGAACGAAACCGAGGTCAAGTTCACCTACCCGGAAAAGTCCCCGGACTACCAGATGGACCTGCCCGGAGCGAAGCTCTTCGGCCGCGCCATCCTGCCGCAGGACGTTGATGCGCGCGTCCTGGGGGACAAGCGGCTCCTGATGCAGCCGTACATGAGCTCCTACACAGTGTTCGGCTACATGCCGCAGGTGGGCCCTGACATCAACGAGTTCTTCCATGTGAACCAGTCGGTCAAGTCCTTCGTATACGTGGCGAAGAAGCTGCTGCGGACATGGGCCGACGCCGCGCGTTACAAGCGTCCCGTCCTGCGGTCCAATGGCAACGCCCTCATGACCCGCATGGTGAAGAGCGCCGATGACCTCGGTGTGCGGCTGTGGAAGTCTTCGCCCGCACTTTCCCTGACCCGGGACGACTCCGGCACCATCACCGGGGCTGTCATCGGCGGCGAGCACGCCACCACGGTGACGGCACGGTTCGGCGTGGTCCTTGCCGCCGGCGGCTTTTCGGGCAACAGGGAACTGCGGCAGCAGTACTTCCCGCACGACGCCGACGGCGACGACCACTTCACGCCGACGGTGGGCCACGGCGGGGATGCCGCCACCCTGGCGATCAGTGCCGGAGGCCACATCGATGACTCGGTGTTCAGCGTGGGCTCCTGGGCCCCGGTGACAGTCTTCAAGTACCTCAACGGCAAGGAGCGGCTCTTTCCGCACCTGCGGGCCATCGGCCTGCCGGGCCTGATCGCCGTCGACCGCCACGGCAGGCGCTTCGGAAATGAAGCCCTGAGCTACCACGACTTCGGTGGCGCAATGATCGGGCACAACAAGGACGAGGACAAGACGTTCGGGTATGTGATCGGCGACGCGAAGACGATGCACAAGTACGGCATCGGCTATGCCAAGCCGTGGCCGATGCCGCGCGGCTACTTCTACAGGACCGGCTACCTCGTGAAGGCGAACACCCTGGCGGGGCTGGCCGGCAAACTTGGCATTGACGCCGCCGGCCTGCAGGCGACAGTGGCTGAATTCAACCCTGCAGCGGAGGGCGGTGAGGATCCGGCCTTCGGGCGGGGCTCCACTCTCTACAACC
This sequence comes from Arthrobacter sp. SPG23, assembly GCF_000876655.1. Lineage (GTDB taxonomy): Bacteria > Actinomycetota > Actinomycetes > Actinomycetales > Micrococcaceae > Arthrobacter. The sequence goes on along the minus strand of NZ_JYCN01000018.1, from coordinate 209,347 downwards.
ACTTCCGCGGGGACCTTGAGCACAAGCCGAACCCGAACCTCGCCCCGGTCGGCAAGGGCCCGTACTACGCGGCCAAGATCCAGATGGGCGACCTGGGCACCTTCGCGGGCATCGGCGTCAACGAACGCTCCGAGGTGGTGACAGGCGAAGGAACCGCCATTCCCGGGCTGATCGCCGTTGGTGCGGCCGCCGTGAGCGTCTTCGGCGGTGGCTATCCGGGGTACGGCTCGCACATCGGGCCGGCCCTCGTGTTCGGTTACCGGGCGGGCCGCGACATCGCCAGCCTCGCAGCCGCCCGGGACGCGGACCGCGCCGCCAGCGTCGTAGCCGGCTAGGGCAGCGGGCCGGAGGCGTCAATGGCAAACTCACCATCGGGTGAATCGGTCATCAGCCGCGTCGTGCGGCTCATGAGCGCGTTCGACCGGGACCTGCCCGCCATGACGCTCTCCGGCCTCGCCCGCCGCGCAGACCTGCCCCTGACCACGGTCCACCGGCTCGTGGATGACCTGGTACTGCACGGCCTGATTGAGCGCTTCCCGGACGGGAACCTGCGTCCGGGCATGCGCATGTGGGAACTCGCCGCCCGGGGATCACGTGCGCTGAATCTTCGTGAACTGGCACTTCCCTTCATGGGCGATGTCCAGGCGGCCGTGCACCAGCACACCACACTGGCCGTCCTTGACCACGGCACCGTGCTTTACGTGGAACGCCTGTCGTCGCCTGAGTCCAGCCTGGATGCGGCCCATATTGCCCAGCGGATGCCCATCCACGCGGCCTCGTCCGGGCTGGTGCTGCTGGCCTTCTCGCCGCCTGCCGACCAGGACGAGCTGCTCAGCCGCCCCCTGGCGGCGGTGACCGCCGAGACCATCACCGACCCGGTGCTCATCCGGAAGCATCTGGCAGAAATCAGGCAGCGCGGCTATGTGGCTTTGCCAGGCATTGGCGTCACGGAGTGGACCGGCATCGCTGTGCCCGTCTTCGGCCCTGACAATGCCATCGCCGCCGCGCTCAATGCCATCGTTCCGCGGCGGGAAGCCGCCGTCCCCTTGACCGTGCCCGCGCTGCTGACCGCCGCGCACGGGATTTCGCGGGCCTTGAAGACCGCCCGGCCGCCCCGGCGCTAGCCTTCGCAGGTCTTTCACATCCGATGAACGGAAGTCCTATGGGGCCGGCGGGGAAGCGGTCGGCATTGTTGGGTTGAGACGTAAATCACGTCCGAAAACTCCGAAAGAAGGACAACGATGTCTTCCGCCATGACAGAGATTTCAGCAACCCATACGTTCGGAAGCCGGCATGCCGAGGCTTCGGAACTGCCTCCCTATTCGCACGAACTGAGCTGGCCTGAGGGCATGGCCCCGTTCAAGGTGGTCGATGACGGGACCCAGGGTGACCCGTACGCCCACTATGAATGGATGCGGGACAACGCCCCTGTGCTCCGTGCCCACTCGCCCGTATCGGATGTGTGGTTCATTTCCCGCTATGACGATGTCCGCAAGGCAATGCGTGCCCCGAAGGTCTTCTCCTCCCAGGTGGTGGACCCGGTCCCGCTGACCTTCCTGACCCTCTTTGACGCCCCCAACCACACCCGGCTGCGCCAGGTGGTGGCGCAGGCCTTCATCCCGAAGGCCATTGCCCGCTTCGAGGACCGCGTCCGCGAAAACGCCGAAAAGTACCTGGCTCCGATGCTCGCAGCCGGCGGCGGCGATGCCGTGGACGACTACGCCATTCCGCTCAGCATGTCCACCATCAGCGCCCTCCTCGATGTACCGGCCGAGGATTTCGAGAAGATGAAGTTCTGGTCCGACGAGACGTTCAGCTACTTCGGCCGGCTTGCCCGCAACGCGCAGGGCACGGGCACCGACGAACAAAGCACCTTCGAGTTCTTCGCGTATCTGAAGGACACCATGGAGCGCCTTTACCGGGAGGACAGCGATTCCGTGGGCGGCCACATTGCCCGGATGTGGAAGGACGGCCTGCTCAGCGAGAAGGAAGCCAAGGAACTCTGCGCCTTTGTTTTCGTCGCCGGGCACGACACCACCACCATCCTGTTGGCCAATGCATTCCGCGTCTTCAGCGAGCAGCCCGGACTGCTGGAACGGATCCGCAGGAATCCGGAGGATGCGAACCTCTTTGTCGAAGAACTTGCCCGCTACCGCGGCACGGTGCAGCGGGCCAGCCGGATCACCACGGAAGAAGTACAGGTTGCCGGGGTGACGATTCCGGCAGGCGCCATCGTCCGGCTGCTGCCTGCCGCAGCTAACCGGGACAGCAACAAATACCCCGACGGCGAGCGCTTCGATATGGACCGCAGCACCGACGGCCATCTCGGCTTCGGCCACGGCGTCCATAGTTGCCTCGGCGCGCCCCTTGCACGGCTTGAGGTCCTGGTGACCGTGAAGCTCCTCGCCGAAAGGCTGGGATCCCTGGCATTGGACCCGGAGAAGCCCATTGAATACGTACGGGGCAACAATCTGACCAACTCGGGTCCTGAACACCTCCACGTCCTGTTGGAGGAGTCCAATGCGTGAGCAGACAGCGATCCAGGACCACATGGCCCATTTCGCATCTGCGGCCACCGCGCCGGTGGTGATCGTGGGGGCCGGCCATTCCGGTGTCGCAGTGGCCGCCGGGCTCCGGGCCCGGGGCTGGAAAGGCGGCATCCTGCTGCTCGACGCGGAGAAAGAGACACCCTACGAACGGCCCCCGCTGTCCAAGGAACTCCTGAAGGCCGGCGCGCCCGACGAGTCCGCCGTGCTGCGGAAGGAGAAGTTCTACCAGGACAAGCGCATCCAGCGTGTTGCCGGCGCCGCCGTCGAATCGGTTGACCGGCAGGGCCGGACAGTTCTCCTGTCCGACGGCAGCCGCCACGCCTACCACCGGCTCGTCCTCGCTACGGGTTCCCGGGCCCGCCCCCTCACGGTGCCCGGCGCCCGCCTTCCCGGGGTGCAGGCGCTGAGAACGCGGGACGACGCCCTGGAGCTCAAGCGGCTCCTGGTGGCCGGAACACGGGTTGCCATCATCGGTGCCGGATACATCGGCCTGGAAGTAGCCGCCGCGGCGGCCGCGAAGGGCTGCAACGTCACGGTACTGGAGTTCCAGGACCGGGTGATGAGCCGCGTCACCTCAGTGCCGGTATCGCGGCACTTCGAAAAACTCCACGAGCGGCACGGTGTCCGGTTCGTCTTCGGCGCAGCGGTGACGGAAATTGAAGGCGGCCAGCGCGCCGAACGCGTGGTCACGGCCGACGGCGCCGTGTTCCACGCCGACGTCGTACTGGCCGGGATCGGCGTCATCCCCAACCAGGAACTCGCCGCGGAAGCCGGTCTCGAGTGCCGGGACGGCATCCTCGTGGATGAAGACTGCCTGACGTCCGATGCGGCGATCTACGCCACCGGTGACGTCACCCGGTTCACCAGCCCGATTGACGGCGCAAGCCAGCGCCTGGAATGCATCCAGAACGCCCAGGCGCAAGCAGACCGGGTCGCCGCCCACATCACCGGCCAGCCGGCAGCAGCGCCGGAAATCCCCTGGTTCTGGACCGTCCAGCACGGCGTCCGGCTGCAAACTGCCGGGGTGCGCCGTCCGGAAGACGACGTGATCGTGCGGGGCGATCCCGCCGGCGGCAGTTTCTCCGTGATCTATGCCCGGGACGGGCGCCTCGCCGCGGTGGACACCGTCGCAGGCCTCGCCGACTTCCGGCCGGCCCGGAAACTGATCGCCCAGGGAGCCCTGATAGACCCAGGGCTCGCGGCGGACCCCGGCGTCCCCCTTGCGGACACCATTCTCGACGACCCCGCTCCCGCACACGCCGACCTTGCACCGGCCCGAATCTAAAGGAACCACCAGCATGAGCAACAACGAACTCACCGTAATCGACCGCGAAGGCTCCACCCACCGCCTTGAATGGGAGCCGGACCAGACGATGATGGAGGCCCTCCGTGACAACGACCTGCCCGTCCTGGCCTCCTGTGGCGGCACCGCCTCGTGCGCGACGTGCCACGTCTTCCTCGACAAGGAGGTCTTCGACACGCTGGGTGAACGCAGCGAGGACGAACTGGAACTGCTCGTCGAAGCGGAGGGCTACCAGGAGTGCGGTTCCAGGCTCTCCTGCCAGCTCGACTTCAGCCGGGAACTCAACGGAGTAACCGTCACCCTGGCACCCGAGGACTAGCACGCCCGGTTCGACGGTTCCCTGCGCACTGGATGTCCGGCCGGTGTTTAAGCTGTTGTCGCAGCAAGGTCGAATGGGCACGGAACCGTCGAAATGGTATCAGTCGTGGCCGGATTCCTTACACGACAGGGTCGCCCTGCGCCCGGGGCACCAAAGGCTCGCGACGGCTGCCCAGCGCGGTGGCCGCGGCCGGTGTAGCCTGCCTTGACCGGTAGACGACCTTGGAGTGGTAGAGATACCTCAAGGTGAACGCGGCCAGAAGAGTAATTCCCTGGGCAATGACGCTGTTGATCATATGCGTTTCGACGGCGAACATCAGGATGGGCAGCCGGAGCAGTGCCTCGGCGTTATTGAACCCGAAGGAGTACAGGAAACGGGTCGTCCGCGAATTCGCTGTGTGCAGCGTTGCGCCGAAAACCAGTCGTTCCTGCATCAGGAAGTTCGAAACGATGGTTAGTTCCGCAGCGACAATGGCCGCTAAAACGTAGTGTGACCCTGCAGCCAGCAGAAGGCCCATAATCAGGAGGTTGAGGACGGCGCCGACTGCGCCGACGCCTGCGAAAAGCCCGGCCCGGCCGACGCGGAGATGCAAGAGCTGATGGAGGAAGCCCATGCCCGCGCGGACGCCTGCCTTGGAAGTTCCGGCCGCGCGCTTTTCGAAGATGAAGGGAACTTCCGAGATAGCCAGGCGATGCCTTCCCAGAATCTCAAGAAGGATTTTGAATCCACCTGGGCGGAGCCGGTCATAATCCACGGTCGAGCGGCGCAGCGCGAAGAAACCGGTCAAAGGGTCGGAGCAGTCGCCCAGTTTCGACGGGAACAGACATCGTGTCAGCAGCGATGCACTGCCGGAGACTATCCGCCGGTAAAGGTTGGCGAGCCCGTAGGCGCTACTTCCCGGACCGCAATACCGGGAGGCCAGGGCGACGTCATTGCCGCTGCCTTCGAGCTCCGCAAGCAGGACCGGGATCATCTCAGGCGGGTGCTGGAGATCACCGGCCATGACAAGGCAGTAGTCCGCTGAGCTGGACTGCAGCCCCCCGACGACGGCGCCGCTCAAAGTGCCATTGGGCTCTGCCCGGTGGATCAAGCGGACCGGGAGCGACGCAGCCGTTGCGGCACGGCAAATGACCTCAGGCGTGTTGTCGGAGGAATCATCAACAAAAATGATTTCGGCATCCAGGTCCTTGCAGGCCCCCGCCACACGGTTGACGAGCTGCTCGATGTTGGGTGCTTCATTGGCGGTAGGTACGATCACCGAAAGTCTCACTGCAGCTGTTCCTATCGCTCGTTGGTTCGCGGTGGGACGGGAACTTCCACGCGGCGGATAGTCCACTCGCCAAACGTCCGGACAGGCGTGGAGTGGCTCAGGGCGGAAGCTGCCCGGCTCAGGCCCAGACTGTCGATGTTGGCCGATACAGACGGTCCGACGATGATCCAGTCGATCTCCTGCCAGCCGTCGGGGTGGGCTGTTTCAAATTGTTTGTCAAGGTCAGGTTTCTCCGTGGCGATCATGGTCCAGGAATCGTTCCACCCGCTGGAATTGAGGTCGTACCACATGGAGTAGGGGGCCAGGACGACGTCCTCGCGGGAGATGTTGTCCTGAACCCAGGAGAGGGTCTGCCGCCAGTTGGCGTTATTTTCGGCCGTCAGCAGGTCCCTGTCCTGTTCGAACCATTGCGGCACGGACATGAGGACCAGAGCGGAGCAAAGGACCGCCACAAATACTGCCCGCAGTCGTCGCGTAAGGTCCGGTCGGGCCCCGCCGAGCTTCTCCAGCCAGGACCACGCAATGTCGACGCCGGTGCCGAGCGCTAAGGCAAGGAAGGGGATTACTCCTATGATGTACATCGCCGGCAGGTAACCTTGGCCCACGATTATCGGGATGGCGAAAGAAAAGATGGCCACCGTTAACACCCGCGACTGTTTTCTCAGCAGGCAGAGGACGGCTGCGGCGAGACCGGCTGCAATGAGGTATTTGTCGAAATAGAGCCAGCCTGCCAACAGTTCCGCACGGCTGGAACCGGCTTCGAAAATCGTTCCCGACCCTGAGCGCTCCAGGAACTGGTACGTCAGGGCGTCTTGGAGGGAAACATGGCCCTGTCCTGAGAAGAGCTCGTTCCGCAGCAGCGCCGACAGGGGGTAGAAGGCGAGTATCAGCCCTCCTACCGTGAGGAATCCAACCACGGAGAACGAACGGTTGCTCCAGCGGGGACGGTACATGAGCGCAATCAGCAGCGCCGGTCCGAAAATCGCGAGGGTCTCTTTGGAAAGGACTGCGACGGCGAAGCAGATGCCCGCGCACACGTGGTGCCACAGGGCGTCGCGGGATGACAGGGCAAGGTAGAAGGCCAGCAACAGCCAAGGGACCCCAATGTTGTCGAGGTAGATCTGCCGTCCAAGGACTAGGGAGAGCGGAGAAAGGATAAAAATCACGGTGGTCAGGGCGGCAAATGGAACGCGGACCTTCATGCGCCTGGCGACCATGTAGAGCAGGACAGCGCTGGCAACGAAGTATGCAGCGATGACGTAGCGCGTTGCACCGATCGCGGTCCCGTCGCCGAGGCCCAGCAATGTCGGAAGCCAATTAATGGCCGCGATCTGTATCCACCCGAGCGGAGGGTGGTCGTACCAGTACGTGTACGGGGCCAGACTTCCGGAATGAACGGCAAAGGCCTGGGCTGTATATGTCCCCTCGTCGTCCTGGTAGCTGGGAGCGCCGGTCAGGTTCCACAGACTGAGAACAGCTGCCATTGCAGTTAGCAGACACAGCGTGACGCGGTCCCAGAAGGAAAGCTGCGTCAGCGAGAACGGTGCATCGGGTCCCGGGCCCCGGTGCTGGGGTGAACCGCTGGTCTTGCGTTCTATGACGGACGGTTCGAGCTCCGCAACTGCCATGATTTCTTCCTTCTTAGTCTGGCTTGATGCACTGACGGACAGTGCCGAATCTAGGGACGGACAGCTGCGGTCACTGCGGGTTCGAGGTAGGAAAGATGCGCGCCGGAATGGTCGGTCTTTTCCCAGCCGAAGTCGCGGCGGATGAACTTGATCAGTGCGCGCAGGGCGGAAAAGGCAAGCACCAGCTGGTAAAGGGGAGTGCCAACAATCAGGCGCAAGTAGTCGTACCAGGTGATGGTGAACTTATGGTCCCGGCCGAATTCCTGGAGCATGCAGATGTCGAAGGCAATGGTCGCCAGGGTTGGGACCAGGGGAAGGAAAGCCACGAGCGTGACAACGAGCGGGAACCCGCCCCACACGGCTGCGAAGATTGCCACGGGAATGCAGACGCCGGCGAAGGCCATGAAGTGCTGTTGCATCAGGGTCCACCAGGCAATGGCACGCATCTTTCGGGTGGGCAGGTTCTTCCAGTCGCCTTTGGCGAAGACCTGCATAAAGCCCAGCGACCAGCGGGTCCGCTGGCGCACCAGGGCCTTCAGGGTGTCCGGAGTTTCTTCGCGGGTGACCAGTTCGGGGGAGTAGGCAACGATGATCTTCCGCCCGAGGGTGGACAGTCGGACACCCAGGTCGCAGTCCTCGGCAAGGCAGTTCCCGTCCCAGCCGCGGACTTCGTCGAGGAGCTCACGTTTAATGAACACCGTGTTTCCGCCCAAGGGTATGAACCCCTGCCGCGAGTGGGCATGCAACCGGGACCTGAACCAGGTGAAGTACTCCAGGCAGTTACGCAGTGAGTACCAGGTGTCACGGTAGTTGATGAGTTGGACGGCCCCTTGGACCACGTCTGCGTTCTTCGTTGCGAAGACGCTGTCGATGTGTGCGAGCAACTCTTTCGCCGCTATCGATTCGGCATCGAACACACCCACCACGCTGTTGCGGCACATGGACAGCGCCTTGTTGAGCTGCCGCGGTTTGTTCTTGGTCTCGCTGACGTCCACGCTGACGCGGACGAAGTCCGGATATTCGCGGGCGAGCGCATGCGCCGTCTGAACGGTCTCCGGGTCGTCATGACCCACCGAGATGATCACTTCCTTACGGGAATGCGTCTGACCCAGTAGCGCTGAAAGGGTTGCCCGCATCACGTCCTCACGCTCGTTCCTGCAGGGCATGATCAGGGAGAAAGAGCACGCTTCCGACTCCTGCAGGCCAGAGTAGGACGTGCGGATTTGGGTCTTGGGATCCCACCACGCATACGTGTTGAGGTACAGGGTGGACAACGCAATGGCGAACAGAGCCAAAGCAATCAGGACGACCAGGGCGCTGGCCAGCACGGAAACAGGCATGGGGTAGCTCCAATGAAAGGTGGCGGGCTCGGAATGGATCGTGGGATGAAGTTCAGGCGGTCAGCGCGGGGTTTAGCGCTGGTGGTCAGTCGGCGGGGCCGCAGGCCATCCCGTCGTCGTTCGGGTCCAGCTTCTGGGGGTCGACGCTTACCTGCCGGACGGCGATGCCATTCGGGAAGTATTCGCGGACTTCGGCGCAGTTCCAGTCGTGCGCCATTGAACCGGGATCCAGGCCGGCGTTTTTCATATCCTGGAGGTGCTGGCTTTGGCTCGGCGGAACCGCGGGCAGGCACTGGCCGTCCTCGCCGTACTGGGGCAGGCAGCCGCCAAGGGAAACTTCCCGGGACCCCAGCACCGCTGCCGGGTCCACGGCCGCCTGCTCCGCGAGGCCGGAGGAACGGTCCCTGGCATCGCGACTGGCTCCTGCTGCCGGACCGACTTCCGCGTTTGCCGCCTCATTCAGTGACACCTCTGCCCTGCTGCCGATTCCAGTGGCTTCGTCCGCGCGGGCCGCCGCCGGGCTGTCGTTCCCGGCAGGCTTCGGCAGTTCTTGCGGTTGTCCGCCGAGTGGCGCCGCGGTGGGGCCGTGGTGTGGCGACCCGGCCGTGGTACCGGAGACTGCTGCCGGTTCCGGAACGGGCAGCACCGGGGCCGCCGTCCGGTGCGTGGCGGCATCAACCGTTGCCACGGTTGAGACGGCCGAAATGCCGCCCCATGTCACTGCTGCCGCCACGGCGAGGCCGGAAGTGGCAAGCACAGCGGTCCAGTGCCTGGCGCGGTTTGATTTCTTGAGAGTCGTCATGAGATCCACACCCACTTGGAGATGCTCGGGACGCCGTTAGTGTCGAGGACTGAGAGCATGTAGGGCCCCGGCGGAAGGAGATTCGGGTTGTTCGGTATTTGGGCCGTGCGGCTGCCGCCCGTTCCCGCAATGGGAAGGTCGACGAGCCGTGCGTTGGTGTCCGTCTGGTGGGTCGCGGACATCGGCGACATGAGGGAAGCTGATGCCACGTTTCCCGTGACCCCCAGCTCGATGGTCTGCCCGTAACTTGCTGATCCAGGAATGGCAGTGACCGTAGGGCGGATTCCCTTGAACATGTAGGGCGGGCTGTACACGGAGATCCGCAGTTCAAAGGAGTTATCCAGCGGATTCGACCCCATGATGGCCACCTTGCCGTCGGGCAACAGGATCGACGTCGAGTGGTAGTTGCGTCCCACCGGGTCGGCCCCGATCTCCTTCCACGAGTTGGTCGCGGGGTTGTAGAGAGAGGCGGTTTGGACATTTCCTGCACGGTTCAGCTGTGCGCCGTTCGCTGCCAGGACCGTTCGGTCCGGAAGGTTGACGAGGTTGACGTAGGTCTTGCCGGGGCCGGGGAGATCCGGGCCGGGTACATAAGCGGGGGCCGCCTGCTTGAAGTCGATGATGTCCACGAGGTTGATGCTTGGAGTGTTTCCGTCGGTATTTCCGCCGCCCACGATCATCAGCTTCTGGTCTTGGGCAGGCCCGATAAAGACGGAACCTGCCTGGTCCCTCATGTCTTTTTGCCGAAGCCCGGGAACGTCCCACATCCTGGCCGTAGTCCAGTCGTACACCCGGGCTCCTGTGCCGGGGAGGCCGTTTCCGAAGGTATGTCCGCCGGTGTAAAACATCTTGCCGTCGTCGAGCAGGAACATGTGCGGGTAGGTGCCCCAGTAGCTCCAGGTCTGCGGCACCTGGTTTTGCGGCAGCCAGTCCATGGCCGAGGTATCGAACATCTCCGTGAGGACAGTTCCCTGGGCCTGCTCGTCAATGCCGCCGGCCGACCAGACGTCCCCGTTGCCGAGCTTGGTGAGCGACGGGTACCAGTGGGCGCCGGTCATGTCACCGATCTGGTGAAATTGGTTATCGGCGGGATCGAAGTAGTAGCTCTTTTTCGCGCCCTTGAAGGCGGTGGGCCCGTCAGTGTTGGCGGGGAAGGCTTCGGTGCCGCCGGCGAGCAGGACCTTGCCGTCAGGCAGGGTGACATGACCGGCGCAGAACATGTCGTAGGGGATGGGGACGTCTTGGAAGGTGTTGGTGCCGGGTGTCCAGACCACGGCCTTGAACGAACCCGCGGTGAAGGCTGCCCCGTCGTTGCCCGAACCCGCCACGAGCAGCAGGCGTCCGTCGTGAAGCAGAGTCGAGTGGATCGCACGGATGGGAAGCTCGGTGGTCAGCACCTCCCAGGAGCCGACGAGGTCCGGTCCGCCGGTAACCGGCGGCGGTGCAGGATCGTACTTCATCATTGAGTAGTTGGTGGTCTTGAGGGACCCGTTGGCACTGAGGGACAAGCCAAAGGAGATCCGGTCAACGCCTTGGGGTATCACTGGAGTCCGTGCCTGGGCAGTCGTCCAGGCCGTGCTGGCCGGCAGGGTCTTCAAGTCGGTCCAGTATTGCCACCCGGTGGCATGGTGAGCGAAGACAGTCAGGTTTGTGCCGGGAACGGCATTTGTCTTGTAGTCGACCTCGAGGTCGTACTGGGCTCCGGGCACTACCGCGGGTGCGCAGCCAGCCTGTTCCGATTGAATGAGTTTAGCGTCGCCGGAAACATAGGACGAAATTGTCAGATCTTGCGACCGCGTGCCTGCTGGTGAATTCACGGGGACGTCAGTGGAAAGTGAAGAGGTGAGCTGGCGGTTCCCCCAACCGCCGATGCTAAAGCACGTTGGCAATTGTGCCCCGGCAGCCAAATTGCCATTAACAATCAGTTCTCCAGTGTTACCCACTGGGCCGGTGCCCGCACTTTGCATGAGGGAATAGTCGTCGGTGACCAGGGTTCCGTTGGCCGCGAGCGAAAGGCCAAAGGCAACCTGGTCGGTACCTTCCGGAATTACCGGCGTCACCGCCGCGGCAAGCGTCCAGCCGACGGCCGGTGCCTGCCGTTCGACATCACCCCAGTAGCTCCAGCCCTGGGCTGTGTGCCGGAAAATCGTGAGAGAAACCGGTGCGGTGGACTTGTACCAGATGCCCATCTCGTAGCTCTGTCCCGGCGTGACCGCCGGGGCGCAATCCGCGCTCTCCGTCTGAAGTAGTTTTCGATCCCCTTGCGTATAACCGGAGATCGTCACCGCATAGGACCGGCCGCCATTGCGGCCCTCGGCGAAGGACCACTTTCCAGGGGTGCCCCAGCCGGAGGCCTTGAAGCAGGTGGGATACCCGGTGCCTGCCTCAACGGAAGGATTCTTGACAAGATTGACGGGTTCGGCCGCAGACGCGACCAGTGGGTCGCCGGCGAAACAGTTCACGGTAAAGAGGAGGGTCAGCGTCGCGGCAATGATGGTGGTTTTTCGAGGTGAATTCTTCATCGCCCCGCACCCGCCACCATTATCAAACTTTTTGGGAGCAATATAAAAGCAGTCCGGCGCAGTTTACGCGGAACGTGCAGTAATAATTCCAAAAAGGCATCCACTGATCTACCCCCGCAGTTATTCCAGACCCGAGATGAATTGATGAGCGAGTCTAACTTTGGGAATGAAAGGCAGAAACGAGTGGTGACTACTTGTTCTTTTCGGGCATGCACTCGAAGGGAGCATTATCTACGTGAGTAGGCTGCTGAGACCCCTGTTGCTTGAGTGGCCAACGAGTATGCGGTGCTAAGCCGGCGGGTCGGTCACCAGGATCCGGACCGAGCACGCGGCGGCCGCAGCCTGCTTCACCACAGAAGCGCGCGGGTCCGGGACGTCCAGGAACGGCAGCCTGGACAGCGCCGCGTAGCGTTTCAGCACGGGTTCCGCGAGGACCTGCCCGGCCAGGGCGCGGTCGCCGCCCGGCGCCAGATATTCGATCCGGTGCTCCGCGAAGATCCGGTCGGCGTGCCCGGCGACCGCCTCCACCAAGGCGTCCGCCTGGTTGGTGCGGCGCCGGGCGAACCGCTGCTGGGACCCGCCGCCTGCAGCAGTCTTCGACTGGATGTGGCGGGTGCCGGTCTTCGAGGCCAGGGCTGCGCCGTCACGGACCACCGCCACTGAGTACCCGCCCCGGCGGACAAGCACCAGCCCGAGCGTCCGGGACTGCGCCGCCAGCGAAGCAATCCGCGCCACGGCGTCCCCGCCACGGCCGGGCCGGCCGTCCGCCGGCCACGGCGGCTGCAACAGCGCCACGGCACCGTCCGCAGCGGACAGCTGCAGGCCGCCGTCGAGCTCTTCCTCCACCAGGGGGCCGTGACTTGCGGCAAACCGCTCCACCCACCCCGGCAGCCGTTCACCGGAGACGAACGCCACACGGGACTCTGGGGTAGGCATCGCGTGGTTCTCCGTTGCTAGGGGCGTCCTGAACTAGAAGTAGCCTATCTATGTGGATGATCTCTTTGGCCAAGGGCCGGACAACGACGACGACGGCGGGACGGTGACGCCGTCCGGGTCGGCAGTTTCCGGGCCGGCCGCCGGCCGGACGCAGCCCCGGAGCCCGCTCGCGGTCAGGATGCGTCCCCGCACCCTGGATGACGTGGTAGGCCAGCAGCACCTGCTGGGGCAGGGGTCCCCGCTGCGCCAACTGGCCGCCGGCGCCGGTGCCGATTCGGCGGGCCCGGCCGGCCCGACGTCGCTCATCCTGTGGGGCCCTCCGGGCACCGGCAAGACCACTCTGGCGCACGTGATCGCCAAGGGGCCGGGGCGGAAGTTCGTCGAACTCTCCGCCATCACCGCCGGCGTGAAGGATGTTCGCCGGGTCATGGACGAAGCCCTCACGGCGCGGGACCTGTACAAAACCACCACTGTGCTCTTCCTCGACGAAATCCACCGATTCAACAAAGCCCAGCAGGACGCGCTGCTGCCGGGGGTCGAAAACCGCTGGGTGGTGCTCGTGGCCGCAACCACAGAGAATCCGTCCTTCTCGGTGGTGTCACCGCTGTTGTCCCGCTCGCTGCTGCTGACGCTCCGCCCCCTGACAGATGCCGACATCGAGGGACTGGTCCAGCGGGCCGTGGCTGATTCCCGCGGGCTTAACGGGACGGTGACGCTTAGCGAGGAGGCATTGGCCCACCTGGTCAGGCTGTCCGGTGGCGACGCGCGCCGTGCGCTGACGGCGCTGGAAGCGGCCGCCGGAGTGGCCTTTGGTGATGCCGACGACGCCGACGACGGTCCCGTCACGGTGGAACTGCGGCACACCGAGCGCGCCCTGGATGTTGCCGCGGTCAGGTACGACCGCGCAGGGGACCAGCACTACGATGTCGCCAGCGCCTTCATCAAATCGATCCGCGGTTCCGACGTGGACGCCGCACTCCACTACCTGGCCCGCATGCTGGAAGCAGGGGAGGACCCCCGGTTCATCGCCCGGCGCATCGTGATCTCGGCCGCGGAGGACGTCGGGATGGCGGACCCCACGGCCCTGCAGACCGCCGTCGCGGCGGCGCAGGCCGTGCAGCTCATCGGCATGCCCGAGGGGCGGATCGTGCTGGCTGAGGCCGTGGTCCACCTGGCAACGGCCCCGAAGTCCAACGCCGCCTACATGGGCATCAATAAAGCCACCGCCGATGTCCGCGCCGGCCTGGGCAACGGCATCCCCGCCCACCTGCGGGACGCGCACTACCCCGGATCCAAACAGCTCGGTCACGGGCAGGGCTACAAATACGCGCACGACGCCCCGCACGGGGTTGCCACCCAGCAATACCCGCCGGACGACCTGGTTGGCCGGGACTATTACCAGCCCACGGCCAACGGCGCCGAACGCGATATTTCCACCCGGCTGGAGCGGCTCCGGAAGATCATCCGCGGCGGCTGAGCGGCCTGTCCGGACAGGCCGGGACAATGTGCCGTTGACTTCCGGCGGCGGAGGGCTAACGTTGAATTACGTCAGCATGGATCTGTTGTACGTGCGTGTCTTGAGGGGGACATCAGCACACATGCCGGTTGTTCATACACCCAGGCCCCAAGTCGGCGGCCGGCACGGAATCGCCTTGGCACAACCCTCATGCGCCCCCTCCCATCTCCCAGGTCGTGTCACATGTCCGTAAATTTCGTCACAGCAATGTCCGTGAAGTCCTTCGATGTCCCGGACAAAAAGCGTTGCCCCGACAAAGCGGAGTTCGACCTCGTCACCGTCAATGACTATTCGGTGGCCCGGCTGATCCTTGCTCCCGGCTGGCGGTGGTCCGAAAGCATCAAGCCCTTCGAGAAGACCGACTTCTGCCAGCACAACCACCTCGGCTTCTGCGTTTCCGGAGTGTTGGAAGTGGAAACCTCCGACGGCGTCCGTTCCGTCATCCGCGCCAACGACACGTACACCCTGCCTCCCGGGCATGATGAGTGGGTGGTGGGTAGCGAGCCGTTCATCGCCGTCGAGTTCCTGGGCGCCGCTTCCTTCGGCCGGGCCAGCCACGGCGGCCACGCGCGGACCTGAAGGCGGCCCGGACAGCAGGCGGCCGGGGCGGCCGGCCGCATCATGGTAGGATAGTTCGTTGTCTGGCAAGGCACGGACGCACAATCCACTGATTATTCAGCATTTCATGCTGTCTTGATGTTTTTGGTGGGCTGTCGGCCGGTGCCCAGTAGCAAAAGGCAGCGGTTGGCCGATGCTCTCCATCGTGGAGGCCAGTAACACTGACACACCGCAGATATTGGAAGGACACAAGTGGCTAACAACACTCGTGCTCGCCGTACCGCACGCCTTTCGCGTGCACTCGGCATTGCTCTGACCCCCAAGGCCGCCAAGTACATGGAGCGCCGCCCGTACGGCCCCGGTGAGCATGGCCGTGCCCGCAAGAAGCAGGACTCCGACTACGCCGTACGTCTGCGCGAAAAGCAGCGTCTGCGCGCCCAGTACGGCATCCGCGAAGCCCAGATGACCCGTGCCTTCGAAGAAGCACGTCGCACCAAGGGCCTGACCGGTGAAAACCTGATCGAACTGCTCGAAATGCGTCTCGACGCCCTCGTGCTGCGTGCCGGTTTCGCCCGCACCATCGCCCAGGCCCGCCAGCTGGTTGTGCACCGCCACATCCTGGTTGACGGAATCCGCGTTGACCGCCCGTCCTTCCGCGTCGGCGAGGGCCAGCTGGTCCACGTCCACAGCCGCAGCGAAACCATGCCTCCGTTCCAGGTTGCAGCAGCCGGCGCTCACCGCGACGTCCTGCCCCAGGTTCCGGCCTACCTGGACGTCAAGCTTGACGCCCTGCAGGCACGCCTGGTTCGCCGCCCGAAGCGCTCCGAGGTTCCCGTAACCTGCGAAGAGCAGCTCGTCGTCGAATTCTACGCACGCTAAATAAAAGCAGCGTATCCAAAGAAGCCCGTGGCAAGCGCCGCGGGCTTCTTTGTATGTAAGGTACTGGGGGGAGTTCCGCAAGAGCGGCCACGGACCAGTGCCGAACCCGCAGCAGTCCACGGAAATACAAGGAGATGAACGTCTATGTCTGGTGGCGATATTGCCGGCCTGATCGCGGCAGGGGTGTTTGCGCTCCTCGTGCTGCTACTCGCCGTGCCGATCCTGAAGCTCGGACGGGTTTTTGACGAAGTCCGGACGTCCATCCGTTCCATTAGCGACGGTGCCACGCCCCTCATGGACGAAGTCACCGCCACGGTTTCCACCACGAACCAGCAGCTCAAAAAAGTTGACGGCATCTCATCCAATGTCTCGGACGCCTCAGCCAATATCTCCGCACTCTCGTCCCTTGTGGCGGCAACCGTGGGATCTCCGCTGATCAAGGTGGCAGCCTTCAGCTACGGAGTCCGCTCCGCCCTCTCTGCCAAGAAGAAACCCGCCACCGGCCGCCGCAGCCGCTAATCCCGACGGAGCACTCAATGAAAAGAATCCTCTGGATGGGAATCGGCGTCGCCATTGGCGTCATCGCCTTCCGCAAGATCACCGAGGCCCAGTCCACCCTGGGCCCCGAAGGCCTCAACCGCGCGGTGGGACGGTTGGCCGACGGCATCTACGACTTCGCTGACGCAGTCCGCGACGGCATGCAGGAACGGGAGACGGACCTGAGGGCAGCGCTGGGCATCGACAGCCAGGACCTGGTGCGCCGCTAGCCCGCAGCGCCAAAAGCCGTCCCAGGGCGGCCCGGTAGCCAATCCGGTACCCGCGCGGACATCGCAATGCCCGGCGTAGGGGAGAATTAAACCGGTGGCTCCGGCATGTGCCAGGGCAGCCAGGCGTTTCATTGCGTGAACCACACGCATCAGAACTACACGCAGTACACCAAGAAGGGTAAGTAACCAGGTTATGAAGTCGCAGGAGATCACCAAGCGCTGGATCGACTTTTTTGTCAGTAAGGGCCACACGGCGGTGCCTTCCGCATCACTGGTCTCCAGCGACCCCTCCCTGCTGTTCACGGTGGCCGGCATGGTTCCGTTCATTCCGTACCTGACGGCCCGCGAAGAGGCGCCCTACAACCGCGCCACCAGCGTGCAGAAGTGCATCCGCACGGGCGACATCGAAGAAGTTGGCAAGACCGCCCGCCACGGCACCTTCTTCCAGATGTGCGGCAACTTCTCCTTCGGCGACTACTTCAAGGAAGACGCCATCAAGTTCGCCTGGGAACTGCTCACCACCAGTGTTGACGACGGCGGATACGGACTGCCGCCCGAGAAGCTCTGGGTCACCGTCTACGAAGAGGACGACGAGGCCGAGCAGCTCTGGCTCAAGAACACCGGCATGCCCGCCGCACGGATCCAGCGGATGGGCAAGGCGGACAACTACTGGTCCACCGGCCAGCCCGGCCCGGCCGGCCCCTGCTCCGAGATCTACTACGACCGCGGCCCGTCCTACGGCGTCGAGGGCGGCCCCGTTGCCGACGAGAACCGCTACGTTGAAATCTGGAACCTCGTGTTCATGCAGTACCAGATCGACAACGTCCGCTCGAAGGTGGACTTCGACATCACGGGTGAACTGCCCAAGAAGAACATCGACACCGGACTGGGCATGGAACGCCTGGCAATGATCCTGCAGGACGTCGAGAACATGTACGAGACCGACCAGGTCCGTCCCGTCATCGACAAGGCCGCTGAACTCTCCGGCAGGGAATACACCTCGGCCGAGTCCGCCGACGATCCGCACCACACCGACGATGTCCGGATGCGGGTGGTGGCGGACCACATCCGGTCCGCCCTGATGCTGATCGCCGACGGCGTCACCCCCTCCAACGAAGGCCGCGGCTACGTGCTGCGCCGCCTGATCCGCCGTGCCGTGCGCTCCATGCGCCTGCTCGGCGTCGAAAAGGCCTGCCTGCCGGATCTCCTCCCCGCTTCCCGCGACGCCATGAAGGGCGTCTACCCGGTGGTGGAGACCGACTTCGACCGCATCAGCCGCATCGCCTACGCCGAAGAAAAGGCGTTCCTGCGGACCATCGCGTCCGGCACGGCCCGCCTGGAGGACGCCGTGAAGGATTCCAAGGCAGCCGGCCGGCCGCTCTCAGGTGCCGATGCCTTTGCCCTGCACGACACCTACGGCTTCCCGATCGACCTGACGCTGGAAATGGCGGAAGAAGCCGGACTTAAGGTTGACGAACCCGAATTCCGCAAGCTGATGCTCGAGCAGCGCCAGCGCGCCCAGGCGGACGCCAAGGGCAAGAAGGGTGCGCACGCCGACCTCAGCGCCTTCCAGGAGCTGCTGGCAGAGGGTGAGACGGTTTTCACCGGCTACACCGAGCTCGCAGGCGAGTCCAAGGTCCGCGGCATCCTGTCCGGCGGCCGCAAGGTGTCCCAGGCCTCCACGGGCGAGGAAATCGAGCTCGTCCTTGCAGAGACCCCGTTCTACGCGGAAGCCGGCGGCCAGGCCGCCGACACCGGGCTCATCACGGGTGACGGATTCGTCGTCGAGGTCCTGGATGTCCAGCGTCCCGTCAAGGGCCTGAGCGTGCACAAGGCGATCGTCCGCGAGGGCGAAATCGGTGCCGACTCGCTCGTGCAGGCAGCGGTGGACCGCGAGCGGCGCCACTCCGCAGAGCAGGCCCACACGGGCACGCACATCGTCCATGCGGCCCTGCACCAGATCCTCGGCCCTGAGGCCCTGCAGCGCGGTTCCTACAACAAGGCCGGCTACCTGCGCTTCGACTTCGCCTGGGGCGAGGGACTCAGCGCCGCAACGCGCTCCGAGATCGAAGAAGTTTCCAACCTTGCCATTCGCAACAACTTCCAGGTGGAGACCAAGGTAATGGCCCTGGCCGAGGCCAAGGCCCTCGGCGCCATGGCGCTGTTCGGCGAGAACTACGGCAACGAAGTCCGGGTCGTGGAGATCGACGGCGCCTGGTCCCGCGAGCTTTGCGGCGGCACCCATGTGGCCAACACCTCACTCATCGGCAGCCTGTCCCTGCTGGGCGACCAGTCCGTGGGCTCGGGCAACCGCCGCGTGGAAGCTTTCGTGGGAATGGAGGCGTTCCGCCACCTCGCCGCCGAGCGCGCGCTGGTCACGGAGCTCACCGAGATGCTGAAGGTGCCCTCAGGCCTGCTGGCAGACCGCATTGCCACCACCCTGACCAAGCTCAAGACCGTGGAAAAGGAACTGGAGCGCCTCCGCAAGGAGCAGCTGACCGCTGCCGCTGCGCAGCTGGTCGGTACGGCCAAGGACGCTGCGGGGGTGAAGGTCATTGCGCATGACGCCGGACAGGTCAGCGGCGCTGACGACCTCCGCGGGCTGGCCCTCGACCTGCGCAGCCGCCTGGGCTCCGAGGCCGCCGCAGTTGCGGTGGCCGGTGTAAGCAACGACCGCCCCGTAATCCTGGTCGCCACCAACGAGGCGGCCCGCGCGGCGGGCGTGAAGGCCGGAGCCCTTGTCCGGCTCGCAGCCGGAATCCTCGGCGGCGGCGGCGGTGGCAAGGACGACGTCGCGCAGGGCGGCGGTACCGATGCGTCGAAGGTGCCGGCGGCGCTGACCGCCGTCGTGGACGCCATTACGAGGCGATAGCTGAACCGTGAATCAATCTGCTGCAACCGACGCCTACCCCCGGGGCATCAAACTGGGGGTGGACGTAGGCACGGTCCGTGTGGGCGTCGCCGTCTGCGATCTTGACGGCATCCTGGCCACACCGTTGAAGACGCTGGAACGGAACGCCAGGAAGAATACGGATGTCCGTGTCCTTGCGGCCCTGGCCGCCGAGCTTGGTGCCGTGCAGGTCTTCGTCGGGCTGCCCCGGACGCTCAAGGGCGAAGAGCATGCTTCGGCGCGGATGGCGACGGACTACGCGGAGTTGCTGGCGGACGCGCTTGCGGCCAACGGCTGTGACATTCCGGTACAGCTCGTGGACGAGCGCTTGAGCACGGTGACGGCCCACCGCAACCTGCACGAAGCTGGCATGAGCAGCCGGAACCACCGTAAGGTAGTGGATCAGGTTGCGGCAGCAGGAATACTCCAGCACGCAATCGACATGCAAAAAGCCAGGGGAACGGATGTGGGAAGCCGCGTGTTCGCGGTCTCCCAGCCGGGGCTTCCCGGGGACGCCGCAGCGGAAAACGCTGAGCGGGCAGTCCCCGGAGTCAATGTGCAATCTTCAGAAAATGGAAGGCAACAGTGAGCCCGGTTAACAGCGGCGAGTCCTCAGGTGAGGAATTCAGTGACTCCGGACGTCAGCTGACGCGCAAGGAAGTCCGTGCCAGGGAGAAATCCCTGACCACCGAAGGCAATGACGTGGTCCCACCGCAGGCGTTCGAAACCGGCCACTCGCCGCAGGTCCCGCCCGCCATGCCGGCGGAGCCGCCCACAGTCCAGCAGGACGCGGAACTTCGCCACGACGGGACTGTGCACCACGAAAGCTCCGCGGAGTTGGCTCCGCATGCCCATGGGGCGCCGGCTGAGCAGCACGGAGACGCCGTTCACCACGAGGACGGGGCGCACCAGGACTACGCGGAGCACCACGACTTCGCCGGGCACCAGGACTACGCGGAGCACCACGAGGACGCAGGGCACCACGACTTCGCAGGGCACCACGAGGACGAGGCGCACCATGTCTACGACGACGCCGACCTCTACGCGGCGGGGGAGCACCCCGACGAGCACTATGAGGAGCCGGCACACCAGCTGATGGCTGGCAGTTCGTCAGTGGCTGTCGTTCCGGCCAAGTCGAAAAAGGTCCGCCGCCGTCGCCGCTGGCTGGCGCTTTTGCTGACGCTGGCGGTTTTCGTCACCGCATTGGTGGTAGGAGCCCAGTTCCTCAAACCCCTGCTGGGCGGCGACACCATCGCCGATTACCCGGGGCCGGGCACCGGCGAGGTGAATGTTTCCGTTGAGCCGGGTGAAGGCACCAGGTCCGTTGCCACCAAGCTCGCTGACCAGAAGGTCGTCGCGAACGCGGACACGTTCCTGCGGGAGCTCACGGCTTCCGGCGGCACCATCGCCCCGGGCGAATTCCAGTTCCGCCAGGAGATGAAGAATTCCGACGCCGTGGCCGTGCTGCTGGGCAAGGGCGAAGGCAAGGTCATGTACTTTGCCCTGAGCGCCGGACTGCGGATCGGCGAATCGCTGCAGGCCATCTCCCAGGGGTCGGGTATTCCGATCGCCCAGCTCAAGACGCTCAGCGATTCCCCGGCCCAGTTCGGGCTGCCGGCCAAGGCCAAGAACCTTGAGGGCTATCTGGCACCCGGCGAGCACCGCTTCCCGCTGGGGACGCCGGCCAAGGAGATCCTCCAGAACCTCGTGACCACCACCACCGACGAGCTCAAGGCCCAGGGGGTCACCGATCCCGCGAAGCAATACGACGTGGTCACGGTCGCCAGCATCGTCCAGGCCGAGGGCGGGCAGGCCGAGTACGGCGACGTGGCCGGCGCCATCTACAACCGGCTCAAGCCGAACAACACCGAGACGGCCGGGCTGATCCAGTCCGATGCGACGGTGACCTACGGGCTGGGAATCAAGAGCTTCCACATCGACGAGGACCAGAAGGCTGACAAGTCGAACCCCTACAACACCTACGCCAACCAGGGACTTCCGGTGGGCCCCATCGGGTCGCCGGGCAAGAACGCCATCGATGCGGCGGCCAAGCCGAAGACGAACGATTACATGTACTGGGTGACCATCAACCTGGACACCAAGGAGACGAAGTTCTCCAAGACGCTGGCTGAGCACAACCAGTATGTGGAGCAGTACAACGCCTGGTGCGCCGCCAACGCAGGACGTTGCACGTGACCTTGAAGGCTGCCGTCCTTGGGCACCCGATCGGCCATTCAAAGTCCCCGGCCCTGCACCGCGCTGCCTACGCCCGGTTGGGCGTGGACGTCGAGTACTCCGCCATCGATGTGACCGTCGCGGACCTTCCCGCGTTCATGGCGTCGGTCCGCGACGAGCCCGGCTGGCGCGGCCTGTCCGTCACCATGCCGCTCAAGACCGCCATGGTTTCCGAGGTGGATGAGGTGCGCGGCGTGGCCGGCATCCTCGGAGTGGTCAACACCGTTGTGTTTGAAGCCGACGGGGCATCAGTGCGACGGATCGGTTACAACACCGACGTCGCAGGCATCGTCAACGCCGTGCAGCATGCCGGCGTGGTGTCCGCGCCGTCAGCTGTTGTCCTGGGCGGCGGCGGCACCGCTGCCGCGGCGATCGCTGCGCTCAAGGATCTCGGCGCCCCGTCTGCCGATGTTTTCGTACGTGACGTGGGCCGGGCGGCGGAAGCCCGCGCCGCCTCCGAAGGTGTGGGCCTTTCTGTCCGCATCCTGCCGCTGTCCGGGGCGGCCGCGGCAATGGCCGCCGCCGACGTCGTCATTACCACGCTCCCGCCCCGCGGGGCGGACGCCCTGGCCGATGAGCTCGCGGCCCTCGGGACCCGGACTCCCGGGGTATTGCTGGATGTCGCCTACGATCCCTGGCCCAGCCGGATTGCCTCGGTCTGGCAGGACGGAGGAGGCGCCGTCGTTCCCGGCCTGGAGATGCTGCTGTACCAGGCGGTGGAGCAGGTCCGGTTCTTCAGCGGCCTCGGCGACCGCGTCACGGCCGAAGTCATAGATGTGATGTGTGACGCAGTCGGGGCACCCCGACGAGTGTTCTAACCGCCCTACGTGGCAGGATGGATTTTATGTTGCGTTGGTTGACTGCCGGTGAATCCCATGGACCGGCACTGGTCGGAATTATTGAAGGCGTGCCTGCCGGTGTTGAACTCACCAGCAGCCAGATCGCCGATGCCCTGGCCCGTCGGCGCCTCGGTTACGGCCGCGGTGCCCGGATGAAGTTTGAGCAGGACGTGGTGACCGTCCTCGGCGGTGTGCGCCACGGCATGACCCAGGGCGGCCCCGTGGCCATCCAGGTGGGCAACACTGAATGGCCCAAGTGGGAGCAGATCATGTCTGCGGACCCGGTTGCCCCTGAAGTCCTCGCCGACCAGGCGCGCAATGCACCGCTGACGCGTCCGCGTCCCGGCCACGCGGACTTCACGGGAATGCAGAAATACGGCTTCGATGAAGCACGCCCGGTACTGGAGCGCGCCAGTGCCCGCGAAACCGCCACCCGCGTCGCACTGGGCACCGTGGCGTCGCAGTTCCTCAAGCAACTGGGCATCGAACTGGTCAGCCACACGGTGTCCATCGCCAGCGTCGCCGTGCCGGAAGGGCGCCCGCTGCCCGTACCCGCCAACGTGATCGCCCTGGATGCGGATCCCCTCCGCTGCTTTGACCGGGAAACCTCGGACGCCATGGTGGCCGAGGTGGACGCCGCCCACAAGGAAGGCGAAACCCTCGGCGGAGTGGTGGAGGTGCTGGCCTACGGCCTTCCGCCCGGCCTCGGCAGCTACGTCCACTGGGACCGCCGGCTCGACTCCCGCCTCGCCGCCGCCCTGATGGGCATCCAGGCCATCAAGGGGGTTGAAGTGGGCGACGGCTTCCTGACCGCCTCCCGCCGTGGCTCGGCCGCCCACGACGAAATCGTCAAGGACTCCGACGGCCGGATCATCCGCACCAGCAACCGGGCCGGCGGCATCGAAGGCGGGATGAGCATCGGCGACGTCCTCCGCGTCCGTGCGGCGATGAAGCCCATTGCCACCGTTCCGCGCGCACTGAAGACCATCGATGTCAGCACCGGGGAAGCAGCCAAGGCTCACCACCAGCGCTCGGATGTCTGTGCTGTTCCGGCCGCCGGCGTAGTGGCTGAAGCCATGGTGGCGCTGGTGCTGGCCGAGGCAGTGGCGGAGAAGTTCGGCGGCGACTCGGTCGCGGAAACGGCACGCAATATCAAGGGTTACCTGGACAACATTCCGGCGTCCCTGGACTCGATCGGCCAGTAGTGCCGGCCAGCAGCAGGAAAGGCGCTGCGGCCGGGCGGCCCATTGCGCTTATCGGACCCATGGCCGTCGGCAAATCGGCAATCGGCCACCAGCTTGCGCAACAGCTGGGGGCGGCCTTTGTGGATACCGACGTCGTGATCGTCGAAAACCACGGCACCATTCCGGACATTTTCGCCGCCCGCGGCGAGCGTGCGTTCCGGGAAATTGAAGCCCGGACCGTCGCCCGCATCATCGAGGAGGCCGCGAACACCGGAACCGTCATTTCCCTCGGCGGCGGTGCCGTCCTCGACTCCGGCACCCAGCAGCTGCTTCGGCGCTGCACCGTTGTCTACCTTGAGTGCGACGCCGACACGGTTTCCGAGCGGATTGCCCGGAACTCGGGCCGTCCGCTCCTGGCCGGAGACGCCATGGGACGCTGGCGTGCGCTTTTCGCCACCCGCCAGCCCGTGTATGAACGGCTTGCCGACCTTGTCTTCGATGTCCGCCACGGATCCGTCGCGGATCTTGGGCATCGGCTCGAAGAGGCGCTGCGTGAGTACGCGGCGGTACAGACCGCGGCGGCGGAGCCAGTGGCCGCAACAAAGGAAGTTGAAAAGTGAGTAGCGAATCAACCGTCATCAAAGTCACCGGCAAGTCGCCGGCTGAGAACTACGACGTCGTTGTGGGCCGCGGCCTGCTTGAACGCCTTCCGGCGCTGCTGGGGGAGCGGGTCAAACGGGTCCTGGTCATACACCCGCGTGCCCTGCGGCTCACCGGCGACACTGTCCGCGACGAACTGGAGTCGGCCGGTTTCACTGCGCTGACTGCGGAAATCCCGGACGCCGAAGAAGGCAAGCACATCCAGGTCGCCGCGTTCTGCTGGCAGGTCCTGGGACAAAACGACTTCACCCGCTCGGACGCCGTAGTCGCCGTCGGCGGCGGCGCCGTCACGGACCTCGCAGGTTTCGTGGCTGCCACCTGGCTCCGCGGGGTCAAGGTCATCCACATGCCCACCAGCCTCCTCGGCATGGTGGATGCCTCCGTCGGCGGCAAGACCGGCATCAACACGGCCGAGGGCAAGAACCTGGTGGGTGCATTCCACCCGCCGGCCGCGGCCCTCGCCGACCTTGATACGCTCACCACGCTGCCGAAGAACGAGCTTATTTCGGGCATGGCTGAGGTCATCAAGTGCGGGTTCATCGCCGACCCCGCCATCCTGGACCTCGTGGAGAAGGACCCGTCCGCCGTGACCGACCCGCAGTCGGCAGTCCTCCGCGAACTGATCGAGCGCGCCATCGCCGTGAAGGCCGACGTCGTGTCTGAGGACCTCAAGGAAACGGGCCGGCGCGAGATCCTCAACTACGGTCACACCCTCGGCCACGCGATCGAACTGGTGGAGCGTTATTCCTGGCGCCACGGCGCGGCCGTGTCGGTGGGGATGATGTTCGCGGCTGAACTCGCCCGCAGCGTGGGGCGCCTTAGCGACGCCGACGCCGACCGCCACCGCACCATCCTGGAATTGCTCGGACTCCCGATCACCTACCGCCGGGACCGGTGGCAGGGGCTGCTGGACGGGATGCGCCGGGACAAGAAGTCCCGCGGCGACCTCCTCCGTTTTGTGGTCCTCGACGGCGTTGCACGCCCGGGAATCCTGGACGTTCCGGACACGTCCCTGTTGTTCGCCGCGTACCAGGAGATTGCCTCTTGATGATGGGCGACGTCATGATTGATGCCATGGGCGGCACGAGCGAGTGGCCGGACGGCGGGTTCCCGGGTGTCAAGATCAACCCTGACACCCTCATGCCCGGAATCGTCAACGAAGAAGCCTGCAACCTGGCGCTGCAGGCGTCCTCCGACCCCGCGGACCGCATCATGGTCCTCCTGGCGGAAGGCCACGCAGGGGATGCCGCGGAGCTCCTGGCCGAAGCACGCTACAACGATCCCGAGTCCTTCCGGCTCCGTGCCTTCGAAGCCGAGGTCCTGCGGGTTTCCAAGCGCTATGACCGTGCCGTGGATCTCTACCGCCAACTGCTGGCAGAGGTCCAGGGCACCGAGCTGGAGGCCATGGCGCACCAGCACCTCGGACGTGCCTATTACGCCGGCGGCAACACCGCAGCGGCTGTCGACGAGTTCGCCAAGGCCCTGGACCTGCGCGTAGCGGGGGCCGCGGACGCGGCGTTGATCTACTCGTCCACCGTTGCGCTGCAGCGGGCCAGGAAAGTCCTGGAAATGTCGTCCTAGGGGCCGTCGCAGCAGCCCGCCGGCATTACCGGTAGAATGGTTCTTGGATTTTTGACAAATACTCGCTGGCTGCCTTTTGGCGTGCCTGCCTGACATAACCGGCTGGCGGCTAGAAGCAGTCAGATACAAACCAGAGGATACCCGTGGCAACCACAAACGACATCAAGAACGGAACCGTGCTGAAGCTTGAGGGCCAGCTCTGGAACATCATCGAGTTCCAGCACGTCAAGCCGGGCAAGGGCGGCGCTTTCGTCCGCACCAAGATGCGCAACGTAATGTCCGGCAAGGTGGTTGACAAGACCTTCAACGCCGGCCTCAAGATCGAGACTGCCACGGTGGACCGCCGCGACTACCAGTACCTGTACCAGGACGGCGCAGACTTCGTGTTCATGGACACCCAGGACTACGACCAGATCACCGTCTCCGGCGCCACCGTGGGTGACGCCACGAACTTCATGCTCGAAAACCAGATGGTCAACATCGCCATCCACGAAGGCACCCCCCTGTACATCGAACTTCCGCCGAGCGTCGTGCTCGAAATCACCTACACCGAGCCGGGCCTGCAGGGCGACCGCTCCTCTGCCGGCACCAAGCCGGCCACGCTGGAAACCGGCTACGAGATCCAGGTGCCGCTGTTCGTTGAGAACAACACCAAGGTCAAGGTCGACACCCGCGACGGCAGCTACCTTGGCCGGGTCAGCGACTAGTGAGCGCCCGCGGTAAGGCCCGTAACCGGGCCCTGGATGTTCTCTTCGAGGCGGAGCAGCGCTCCCTCTCGGCTTTCGATGTGCTGCGGTCGCGCCGCGAACAAACCGACCAGATCGTCAACCCCTACACCCTTGAGATCGTCGAAGGCGTGGTATCCCACCAGGCTGCCATCGACGAATTCCTGGAGACCTACTCCCAGGGCTGGACGCTGGAACGCATGCCGTCGGTGGACCGCATCATCCTGCGCATCGGCACGTGGGAGCTGCTCTACAACGACGACGTTCCCGACGGCGTGGCGGTCAGCGAAGCAGTCGCCCTGGCCAAGACGCTGTCCACGGACGAGTCGCCGTCGTTCATTAACGGCCTGCTCGGCCGGCTCCAGCAGCTGAAGCCCTCGCTGCTGGCGTAGCAACAAGACAAAGGACCGGCATCCGCTACAGGCGGGTGCCGGTCCTTTCCTTTACGCCCGCTAGCGGAGCACGGCGTCCCGGCGGGCCACGATTTCCGCGAGTTGGCGGTGTTCGTCCAACTGGTGGGCCCGAACGTCCCGCCCGCTCAGGATCCGTTGCCGGATGAAGGCAAGCCGGGTGGCGGAGCGCTGGAAAGCCTTCATCTGCGGCCCCCGGCCGAACTGCTTCGCCCAGCGGACCCCGGAACGGCGTCCGCCGGCCGTAGCCAGCATCTCCACTTCCCGCGGCGTGAACCATCCAGCGGCGGCATATTCCAGGAGACGCTGCCGGGTCAGCCGGCTTTCCGCCACGCGCAGCAGCACAATAACGACGACTGCCACCAGGAAAATGGGTACCTGGACCACGATGTACTGCACCAGGAAGTCCTGTCCCATGCTGTTCCACATGCTGTGCAGGAGCATCGCGGGGACCAGCCCGACGACGAACGCCACGACGGACAACCCGGGGTGCCAGCGGCGCGCAGCGAAACCGAGGATGAGTCCCGTGGTGCCCGTGAAGATGGCGTGGGCGAACGGGGACATCACACCCCGCAGGAAGAACACCATCGCCAGGTCAGTCCCCGGTGTGGCGGACTCGGCAATGGCGCGGCCGAAGTAGAGGATGTTTTCCGTGAAGGCGAAGCCGCCGGCAATGGTGAAGGCAAACACCACGCCGTCCACGGGACCGTCAAAATGCTTTCGCGCGAGCACCAGGAGCAGCAACAGGCCCAGGGACTTGGCGAATTCCTCCACCACCGGAGCCTGCACGGTGACGGCAAAGGTGGTGTAGTCCATGCCGACAGGCGGCGCCGCCGCCGCCAGCGCAAAGACGGGCTGGAGCAGCAGCGTGACGGAAATGGAGACGGCGGCGCCCCACACGAAGGCGAAGAGCAACAGGCGCTTGGGCTCGGGCTCCCAGCGGTCAATGATGTAGACGGCCAGGAGTACGGCGCTCAAGGGAATCAGGGAAGCGATGAAACCGATCACGAACCCGGTGACGCCGGTGTTGCCCACGAGGTAGGGGAGGACCAGGAAGAGGCTGGCGAAAGCCAGGAAGCCGCCGCCGCCCACGAGGCCGATCACTCCTGCACCGGAGCGGCTGCGCACGGCGGCCGGAGGCATCATGGTGTTCACCGCAGCCGCGTAGTTGCTGGCAGGCGCCGCATGGTAATGATCGGGCCGGACCTGGCCCATCCAGGTGGGGTTGGTCTGCTGCGGAAGGTCCTGCCGGGGCCAGGCGGGCTGCTGCCCGGATCCGTGGCCGCCGGACGGATCGTGCTGCGGCCAGGGCGCGTTCGATGTCATGGAACTGAGCCTATGTCCCTGTAACTGCCGCTACCAAGGCGACAGGCGCGGGGACGTGGCAGCCCTCACCACCGGCCGGGTGTGATGTTAAACGCCTTACCGGCGCCCGGCGGGCAGCGGGCCGGGGATGCAGCGTGTGGTAATTTTGAAGGGCAAATGTTCCTTTTTTAATTCCGTCCCGTGAGGCGGGGAAAGGGGAGACGAGCGTTGACATCAGTCACAGAAGCACCGGTTCCGGCCAGGGTTGTGCTCAACTCTGCGGACATTGACCGTGCACTCACTCGTATCGCCCATGAGATCCTCGAGGCCAACAAAGGTTCCCAGGATCTGGTGCTGCTGGGCATTCCGCGCCGCGGCTACCCGCTGGCCGTCCGCCTGGCCAGGAAAATCGCCGCCGCCGATTCCACCGTGGATGCCGCCGCAATCGTCGGCCAGCTGGACGTCACCATGTTCCGGGACGACCTCTCCCACCAGCCCACCCGGCCGCCGTACCCCACGCAACTTCCCCGCACCGGCATCGACAACAAGGTTGTTGTCCTGATCGATGACGTCCTCTATTCGGGCAGGACCATCCGCGCAGCGCTCGACGCCATCGTGGACCTCGGCCGTCCGCGCATCGTCCGGCTTGCCGTCATGATCGACCGCGGGCACCGCGAACTGCCCATCCGCGCGGACCACGTTGGCAAGAACCTCCCAACGTCGTCCTCCGAAAAGGTCCGGGTCCGGCTCGAAGAGACCGATTCCGTGGACGGCACGCCCGTCAACGAAGTGGTCATCGAGGCAGGCGCATGAAACACCTGCTCTCAACGGAAGACCTCAGCCTGGCCAACGCCATCCGCATCCTGGACACCGCAGAGGAAATGGCGGCGGTGGGTGACCGGGAAGTCAAGAAGCTTCCCGCGCTTCGGGGACGTACCGTGGTGAACCTTTTCTTCGAGGATTCCACCCGCACCCGCATCTCCTTCGAAGCCGCAGCGAAGCGGCTCTCCGCGGACGTCATCAACTTCGCCGCCAAAGGGTCCTCCGTCTCCAAGGGCGAATCCCTCAAGGACACGGCCCAGACGCTCGCCGCAATGGGCGCGGACGCCGTCGTCATCCGCCACTGGGCCTCCGGTGCGCCGCACCGGCTGGCAGCCACGGACTGGATCGACGCCGCTGTCATCAACGCCGGCGACGGCACCCACGAACACCCCACCCAGGCGCTGCTCGACGCGTTCACCATGCGCCGGCACTGGGCCCGGCTGCACGGGACGCCGTCTGCCGGGGCGGACCTGAAAGGGATGCGCGTCGCGATTGCCGGCGATGTCCTGCACTCGCGCGTGGCCCGCTCGAATGTCTGGCTGCTGCGCACGCTCGGAGCAAAGGTCACCCTGGTGGCGCCGCCCACCCTGTTGCCCATCGGCGTCGGACAATGGCCGTGCAGCGTCAGCTACAACATGGACGAAACCCTGGCGAAGGGTGTGGACGCGGTGATGATGCTGCGCGTCCAGGGGGAGCGGATGAATGCCTCCTTCTTCCCCACGACCCGCGAATACTCCCGCCGCTGGGGATTCGACGACAACCGCCTCCGCGCCCTGGACAGCCTGGGCCTGAAGGACACCATCATCATGCACCCGGGCCCCATGAACCGGGGACTGGAAATTTCCTCTGCAGCCGCGGATTCACCCCGTTCCACAGTGCTGGCACAGGTGCGCAACGGTGTGTCCGTCCGGATGGCCGCACTGTACCTGCTGCTCTCCGGGGACACCCGCGAACCAGCTGCCACCACCAACGCCGCCTATTCCACCAAGGAGAGCCACTGATGGCACACGATCAACAGGATGCAGCCACCACCGGGGCCTACCTCGTCCGCGGCGCATCGATTCTCGGCGGCGCAGCCGAAGACCTCCTGATCCGCGACGGCATCATCGCCGCACGGGGCACCGACCTGGCAGGCACAGACGCAGCTGACGGAGCCACCGTCATCGAGGCCGCGGGCCTGGTGGCGCTGCCCGGCATGGTGGACATCCACACCCACCTCCGCGAGCCCGGCCGGGAGGACGCCGAAACGGTGGAAACGGGCACCCGCGCCGCAGCCCTCGGCGGCTACACCGCAGTGCATGCCATGGCCAACAGCAACCCTGTTGCGGACACCGCCGGCGTGGTGGAACAGGTGCACACCCTCGGACGAACGGCCGGCTGGGTGGATGTCCGCCCGGTGGGCGCGGTCACCGTCGGCCTCGCAGGCGAACAGCTGGCCGAGCTTGGTGCCATGGCAGATTCCCGCGCCCAGGTCCGCGTCTTTTCCGACGACGGCATCTGCGTCCACGACCCCGTGCTCATGCGCCGTGCGCTTGAATACGTCAAGGCGTTCGACGGCGTGGTGGCACAGCACGCGCAGGAACCCAGGCTCACCGCCGGCGCCCAGATGAACGAAGGCGACGTCTCCGCCGTTCTCGGGCTCACTGGCTGGCCGGCAGTGGCAGAGGAAAGCATCATTGCCCGGGACGTCCTGCTGGCCCAGCACGTCGGGTCCAGGCTGCACGTCTGCCACGTTTCCACGGCCGGCTCGGTGGAGATCATCCGCTGGGCCAAAGCCCGCGGGATCAACGTGACAGCCGAAGTGACGCCGCACCACCTGCTCCTGACCGACGAACTGGTCCGCAGCTACGATCCCGTGTACAAGGTCAACCCGCCGCTGCGCACGGACTCTGACGTCCAGGCGCTGCGGGCCGCCCTGGCGGACGGCACCATCGACGTCGTCGGCACGGACCACGCCCCGCACCCCAGCGAACACAAAGAGTGCGAATGGGCGCAGGCGGCCATGGGCATGACCGGCCTTGAAACGGCGCTGTCAGTGGTCCAGGAGACCATGATCGAGACCGGCCTCATGGGCTGGGAGGATTTCGCCCGGGTGACGTCCACCGCTCCTGCCGTGATCGGACGGGTGGCCGACCAGGGACGTCCCCTGGAAGTAGGCGAACCCGCCAACGTCACGCTGGTGGACCCGGCTGCGCGCTGGACCGTGGACCCTTCTAAGATGGCAACCATGGGCCGTAACTCTCCGTTCGCCGGGAGGGAACTCCCGGGCAGGGTGGTGGCAACGTTCTTCAAGGGCCACCCCACCGTCCTGAACGGCGAGCTCAACACCCCGTACCGCCACGGGCCCCACGGCGAATCAACGGCCCCCGCGGGCGGGTACTGATGGACAAAGTACTCCCCGGAATCGCGATGCTGGCGATCATTGCGGTGGTCTTCGTGTTGCTCGGCGTTGGCTGGCGGAACCGCCTGCGGCGCCAGTCCGACGTCGAACAGCTGCCCGCGGTCCCGGCCGGGCTGAGCCTGCCGCTGGCCACCGCCGACGGCCAGTATGTTGCCACCACCACGGCCGGCGACTGGCTGGACCGCATCGCCGTCCACGGCCTGGGGATCCGCACCGACGCCGAACTCACCGTGCACCCGGAGGGTGTCCTGTTCGAGCGCTCCGGCGCCGCGCCGCTCTTCATCCCGGCGGACCGGCTCACCGGAGTCCGCCAGGACAGCGGCATGGCCGGGAAGTTCGTCGAGAAAGACGGACTCCTGGTGGCCAGCTGGACCCTGGGTGGCCGGGAACTCGATACCGGATTCCGGACCCGCCGCGCCGCCGACAAACCCGCGGTCCTCGCAGCTTTTCAAGAATTGATCTCCGCAGCCCCTCAGGCAGATGCCGATAGTGGAAAGTAACAACGTGACAGAAACCGAAGTAACAGCAAACGCAGATACTGCACCTGAACGAGGGGCTTCCGCGCCCGCGGTGCTGGTGCTCGAGGACGGCCGCACGTTCCGCGGCACCAGCTACGGCGCCACCGGCACCGCCCTCGGCGAGGCGGTGTTCGCCACCGGCATGACCGGCTACCAGGAAACCATCACGGACCCCTCCTACGCCCGCCAGCTCGTGGTGCAGACCGCACCGCACATCGGCAACACCGGCGTCAACAAGGACGACGCCGAATCACGCCGCATCTGGGTGGCCGGCTACATTGTCCGCGATGCGGCGCGCCGGCCCTCCAACTGGCGCTCGGAGCGCTCCCTGGACGACGAGCTTGTGGAACAGGGCATCGTGGGCATCCAGGGCGTAGACACCCGCGCCATCACCCGCCACCTGCGCGAGCACAAGACCATGCGGGCCGGCATCTTCTCCGGCGAAGCCGCCCGCGCCACGGACAAGGAACTCCTCAACGCCGTACTGGCCAGCGCCCCCATGGAAGGCTCCCGCCTCGCCGAGGAAGTCAGCGTTGACGAGGCCTACGTGGTGGAGCCCAAGGACTGGGGCTGGGACGGCGAGCCGCGCTTCACCATCGCCGCAATCGACCTCGGCATCAAGCGCATGACCCCCATCCGTTTCGCCGAACGAGGAGTCCGCGTCCACGTCCTGCCCGCAACCGCCACCCTGGCGGACGTCCAGGCGGTCAACCCGGACGGCTTCTTTATGTCCAACGGCCCCGGCGACCCCGCCACGGCGGACAACCAGGTCAAGCTGCTCCGCTCGGTGCTGGACGAAAAGCTGCCGTACTTCGGCATCTGCTTCGGCAACCAGATCCTGGGCCGCGCCCTCGGCTTCGGCACGTACAAGCTCCGCTACGGACACCGCGGCATCAACCAGCCCGTCATGGACCGCCGCACCGGCAAGGTGGAGATCACCTCACAGAACCACGGCTTTGCCGTGGACGCACCGCTCGACGGCGCCACCCAGGCTCCCGAGGAGCGGTACGGCCGCGTCGAAGTCAGCCACGTCAGCCTGAACGACGACGTCGTCGAGGGCCTCTCCTGCCTCGACATCCCCGCCTTCTCGGTGCAGTACCACCCGGAAGCAGCCTCGGGACCGCACGACGCCGCCTACCTCTTCGACCGCTTCATCGACCTGATGGCGGACACGAAGAAGGCAGCGTCCACAAAGACTCCCACCGAATCCAAGACTGAGGACAAGAAGTAATGCCCAAGAGAACTGACCTTAAGAGCGTCCTGGTCATCGGTTCCGGCCCCATCGTGATCGGCCAGGCCGCCGAGTTCGACTACTCCGGCACCCAGGCTCTCCGCGTCCTCAAGGAGGAAGGCCTGCGTGTAATCCTGGTCAACTCCAACCCGGCCACCATCATGACGGACCCCGAGTTCGCGGATGCCACCTACGTGGAGCCCATCACCCCCGAGGTGGTGGAGAAGATCATCGCCAAGGAACGTCCGGACGCGATCCTGCCCACCCTGGGCGGCCAGACGGCCCTCAACACCGCCATTGCGCTGGACAAGAACGGTGTGCTGGAAAAGTACAACGTGGAACTCATCGGCGCGAACATCGCGGCGATTGAACTCGGCGAAGACCGCGAGAAGTTCAAGGGCGTTGTGGAGCGCTGCGGCGCGGAGTCCGCCCGCAGCCACATCATCCACAGCATGGACGAAGCACTGAAGGCTGCCGAGGACCTCGGCTACCCGATGGTGGTCCGCCCGTCCTTCACCATGGGCGGCCTCGGCTCCGGCCTGGCCTACAGCGAGGATGACCTGCGCCGGATCGTCGGCCAGGGCCTGCAGTACAGCCCCACCAGCGAGGTCCTGCTCGAAGAGAGCATCCTCGGCTGGAAGGAATACGAGCTCGAGATGATGCGGGACAAGAACGACAACGTTGTTGTTGTCTGTTCCATCGAGAACTTCGATCCCGTGGGCGTCCACACCGGCGACTCCATCACGGTGGCTCCCGCGCTGACCCTCACGGACCGTGAATACCAGCGCCTGCGCGACATCTCCATCGCGGTCATCCGCGAAGTGGGCGTGGACACCGGCGGCTGCAACATCCAGTTCGCCGTCGAACCGCACACCGGACGCGTCGTGGTGATTGAAATGAACCCGCGCGTCTCCCGGTCCTCGGCGCTGGCCTCCAAGGCCACCGGCTTCGCGATCGCCAAGATCGCCACCAAGCTGTCCCTGGGCTACACGCTGGACGAGATCCCCAACGACATCACCCAGAAGACGCCGGCCTCCTTCGAGCCGACGCTCGACTACGTAGTGGTGAAGGTTCCCCGTTTTGCCTTCGAGAAGTTCCCGGCAGCGGACCCCACCCTCACCACCACCATGAAGTCCGTCGGCGAGGCCATGGCCATGGGCCGCAACTTCACCGAAGCGCTGCAGAAGGCCCTGCGTTCCCTGGAACAGAAGGGTTCGCAGCTGGACTTCAGCCACGTTCCGGAATGGGAAGTCCCGGAGCTGATCGAAAAGGCCAAGCGGCCCACCACCGAACGCCTGCACCAGGTGCAGCGAGCCCTGCTCGGCGGCGCCACGGTGGAGCAGCTCTTCGAGGCCACCAAGATCGATCCCTGGTACCTTGACCAGCTCCAGCTGCTCAACGAGATCTCGCAGGAGATCCGCAAGTCAACCGCCCTGACGCAGGAAATGCTGCAGCGCGCCAAGCGCCACGGCTTCTCCGACGAGCAGATCGGCGCGCTCACCAACAACCCGGAAGCCGTGGTCCGCGGTGTCCGCCAGGCCCTGGGCATCCGGCCGGTCTACAAGACCGTGGATACCTGCGCCGCCGAATTCGCCGCCTACACCCCGTACCACTACTCGTCCTACGACGAGGAGGACGAGGTTGCGCTGCACTCCAAGCCGTCCATCATCATCCTGGGCTCCGGGCCCAACCGCATCGGCCAGGGCATCGAATTCGACTACTCCTGCGTGCACGCCTCCATGGCGCTCCGCAAGGCCGGCTACGAGACCGTCATGGTCAACTGCAACCCGGAAACCGTCTCCACCGACTACGACGTCTCCACGCGCCTCTACTTCGAGCCGCTGACCCTCGAGGACGTACTGGAAGTCATCGCGGCGGAGGAGCGCACCGGCGGGGTGATGGGAGTGTTCGTCCAGCTCGGCGGCCAGACCCCCCTCAAGCTCGCGCAGCAGCTTGCCGACGCCGGCGTGCCCATCCTAGGCACGTCACCTGAAGCGATCGACCTCGCCGAACACCGGGGCGCCTTCTCCCGGGTGCTGGACGAGGCCGGGCTGATCTCGCCCAAGAACGGCACCGCCGTGTCCTTCGAGGACGCCAAGAAGATCGCCGACGAAATCGGCTACCCGGTCCTGGTGCGCCCGTCCTACGTGCTGGGCGGCCGGGGCATGGAGATCGTCTATGACGAGCCCAACCTCTCCCGCTACATCGCCAACGCCACCGAGATCACCACCGAGCACCCCGTGCTGATCGACCGGTTCCTGGAGGACGCCGTCGAAATCGACGTCGACGCGCTCTACGACGGAACCGATATGTACCTCGGCGGCATCATGGAGCACATCGAAGAGGCCGGCATCCACTCCGGCGACTCCGCGTGCGTCCTTCCGCCGATCACGCTGGGCAACAACGTGATCGAACGCGTCCGGACGGCCACCCTGGCCATCGCCGAGGGCGTGGGCGTCCGCGGCCTCATCAACATCCAGTTCGCCCTGGCTTCGGACGTCCTGTACGTCCTCGAAGCCAACCCGCGCGCTTCCCGCACGGTGCCCTTCGTGTCCAAGGCCACGGGCGTCCAGATGGCCAAGGCGGCGGCGCTGATCGGCACCGGCGTCACCATCAACCAGCTCCGCAGCGCCTACAAGATGCTGCCGGAAACGGGTGACGGCTCCACCCTGCCGTTCGACGCCCCTGTCTCGGTCAAGGAAGCCGTGCTGCCGTTCAGCCGCTTCCGCACGCCGGAGGGCAAGGTTGTGGACTCGCTCCTCGGCCCGGAGATGCGCTCCACCGGCGAAGTCATGGGCATCGACAAGCACTTCGACACCGCCTTCGCCAAGAGCCAGGCCGCCGCCAACAACGCGCTGCCCACCGAAGGGAAGATCTTCGTGTCCGTGGCCAACCGGGACAAGCGCTCGGTGATCATGGGCGTGAAGCGCCTCTCCGACCTCGGTTTCGAGATCGTCTCCACCGGCGGCACCGCGGACGTCCTGCGCCGTAACGGCATCCAGGCAACCCCGGTCCGCAAGGTCGCCGAGGGCAGCAGCGCCGAGGGTGAAGGCACCATTGCGGACCTCATCATCGCCGGCGAGATCGACATGGTCTTCAACACGCCCTCCGGCGGCGAGGCCCGCATCGACGGCTACGAACTGCGCGCCGCGGCAACCTCCATCGGCATTCCGTGCATCACCACGGTGGCCGAGTTCAATGCAGCGGTCCAGGCCATCGAAGCGCAGCGCACCTACGAATGGTCCGTGACCAGCCTGCAGGAACACGCCGAGAACCTGAAGGCCCTGCAGAATGGCTGAGCCAGCGGCAGCAATGACGGCCGGCCGGCAGTCCTTCGGCTCCCGGCTCGGCCGCGCCATGGCGGACCGCGGTCCGCTGTGCGTGGGGATCGATCCGCACCCGGCGCTGCTGAAGGCCTGGGGACTGAACGACGACGCCGCCGGCCTGGAACGCTTCTCGCTCACCGTCGTGGAGGCAGTGGGTTCGCTCGCTGCCGCCGTGAAGCCGCAGGTGGCGCTCTACGAACGCCACGGCTCCGTGGGCATGGCTGTACTCGAACGTACGCTCGCAGCTGCTGCCGAAGCCGGCGTGCTGACCATTGCGGACGCCAAGCGCGGCGACATCGGCTCCACCATGGCGGCCTACGCCGACGCCTGGCTCCGGGACGGCTCTTCACTGGCCGCGGACTCGGTGACCCTGAGCCCCTACCTCGGCTTCGAGTCGCTGCGGCCGGCGCTGGACCTTGCGGCAGAGTACGGCCGCGGCGTCTTCGTCCTGGCACTGACGTCCAATCCGGAAGGCGCGTCCGTCCAGCACGTGGGCGGCGCGGATTCCGTGGCGCGCCGGATCACCGAGGCGGCAGCCGGGGAAAACGCCCGCTACCCGGGCACCCTGGGCTCGGTGGGCCTGGTGGTTGGCGCCACCGTAGGCGCTGCATTGCAGGACCTCCAGCTGGACCTGGCCGCGGTGCGCGGAATCATCCTCGCGCCCGGGCTCGGCGCGCAGGGCGCCACGGCTGCTGATCTGCGGGCAACGTTCGGTGCCGCCTATTCGCAGGTCCTGGGCACCTCAAGCCGCGACATCCTCTCAGCGGGCCCCTCCGCCGCCGGACTCCGGGATGCTGCACTGCGTACGCTGGAACCCCTGCTGACCAGCTGATCCATTGATTTCCGCGCCGGGCAAAGGGTAGGTTCAGGAGGACTCCAACGGCCCTTGCCGTTGTTCAGATGGGACGATTCGGGGGTGACTTGAGTGAGCTTGCGGCCCCTGACAGACCAGGAACGCGCGGACGCCCTGGGGAAGGCGGCAGCGGCCCGGGCTGCCCGGGCGGAAGCCAAGGAGCAGCTGAAGTCCGGAACGCTTTCCGTGGCGGACCTCCTCGCTGCCGGCGACGGCGATTCCGCCATCGCCCGGATGAAGGTTTCCGAGATGCTGGAGGCGTTGCCCGGTGTCGGCCGCGTCACGGCGGCCGCCATCATGGACGAGCTGGGCATTGCCGCGTCCCGCAGGCTGCGGGGACTCGGCATTCACCAGCGCCGGGCGCTGGTAGATTTTATGAACGAGAAACACGCCCATCCGAATAACGCCCAAAGGAATATGTGAGCAAGAAACCGGGACTGACAGTCCTCGCCGGCCCGACGGCTGTTGGCAAAGGCACTGTGTCCACCTACATCCGGGACAACTACCCCGAAGTCTGGCTTTCCGTCTCGGCCACCACCCGCGCGCCGCGCCCGGGGGAGCAGGACGGGGTCCATTACTTCTTCAAGTCCGCCGAGGAATTCGATGCCCTGGTGGCCGGCGGGGAGCTGCTTGAGTGGGCTGTGGTCCATGGCCGCAACCGCTACGGGACGCTCCGCAGCACCGTGGACGCCGCGATCGCTGATGGCCGTTCTGTCCTGCTGGAGATAGACCTGCAGGGCGCGCGCCAGGTCAAACAGGCCGTTCCGGAGGCGCAGTTCGTCTTCCTCGCGCCGCCCAGCTGGGAGGAAATGGTCCGCCGGCTGGTGGGCCGCGGCACCGAAACAGCCGAGGAACAGCAGCAGAGACTGGAAACCGCTAAACTAGAACTTGCCGCTGAGCCGGAGTTCGATCACACCGTCATCAATGATGACGTTCGACGCGCAGCGGACGAGCTTGTTTCACTCATGGGGCTGACCCCGCACCCGCACTAGCCGCCGGGTCGGATCAGCCCGTTAGAATTTGGAGAATTCGTGTCCACGAACCTTGAAGGCATCATCAACCCGCCGATCGACGAGCTGCTGAAGGCAGCCGATTCCAAGTACGGCCTGGTGATCTTCGGTGCCAAGCGTGCACGTCAGATCAACGCATACTACGCCCAGCTGCACGAGGGCCTGTTCGAATACGTGGGTCCGCTGGTTGACACCAAGCTGAACGAGAAGTCGCTTTCCATCGCCCTGCGCGAGATCAACGAAGGCAAGCTCGTTTCCACGCCGATCGAACCTGCAGAGTAGATCTCCGCAGCTTAAAAGACTGCCTGTTGACGGAGGTCACGTGCGCATAGTCCTCGGAGTCGGGGGAGGGATTGCCGCCTACAAGGTGGCATCGCTCCTCCGGCTTTTTACTGAAGCCGGACATAACGTCACGGTGATCCCCACGGAGGCGGCCAACCGCTTTGTGGGAGCGGCCACCTGGGAAGCCCTGTCCGGGAACCCCGTGAGCAACAGCGTCTTCGACGACGTTCCGTCGGTCAACCACGTACGCCTGGGGCATGAGGCGGACCTGATCGTCGTGGCTCCGGCCACCGCGGATCTCCTGGCCCGTGCCGCCGGCGGCCACGCCGACGACCTCCTGACCAACACCCTGCTGATGGCCAGCGGTCCCGTACTGATGGCGCCTGCCATGCACACCGAAATGTGGCTTCATGCCGCCACCCGGGCCAACGTGGAAACGCTGCGCGGCCGTGGCGTCACCGTCCTCGAACCCGCCAGCGGCCGGCTCACCGGCTCCGACTCCGGTCCCGGCAGGCTGCCCGAGCCCGAGGCAATCTTCGCGGCCGCCTTGGCTCTGATGCAGGACAACAGGGTTTCCGGGCAGCTGCCGCTGGCAGGCCGCACCGTCACCATCAGCGCCGGCGGCACGCGTGAGCCACTGGACCCGGTGCGGTTCCTCGGTAACCGCTCCTCCGGGAAGCAGGGCGTCGCGCTTGCCGTGGCGGCACGCGACGCGGGCGCAAGCGTCCGGCTGCTCGCCGCCCACATGGAGGTACCGGTGCCCGACGGCGTGGAGGTGGTCCGGGTGGAAACGGCGCTGCAGCTCCGGGAAGAGGCGCTGCGCGCGGCAGCTGATTCCGACGTCGTCATTATGGCCGCGGCCGTGGCGGACTTCCGCCCCGCGGACGTTTCGGACACCAAGATCAAAAAGCGTGACGACACCGCCGATCCGGTGATCAGCCTGCTGCGCAACCCGGACATCCTGCAGGAACTCGTGGAAGTGCGCGCGGCGAACAAGCCCGGGCAGCTGATCGTGGGTTTCGCGGCCGAAACCGGAGACGCCGACGGTGACGTTCTCGGCTATGCCGAGGCCAAGCTGCGCAAGAAGGGCTGCGACCTGCTGGTGGTGAACCATGTGGGTGAGGGCCTGGTCTTCGGTCAGGACCACAACTCAGTGGTCATCCTTTCCCGTGCCGGCTCCGAACCACAAGCGGCTTCCGGTTCAAAGGATGATGTTGCGGCCGCTGTCATTGACCGCATCAGCTTCGAGTTGAGCCGCGTTTTCCCGCGATCCTGATTTTGGCGTAACTGTTTTCCAGAGCCTGAGAGGCGGGCGTGTGCAAAGCCTGCTTAGCAGGGGGACACATGCTGAAGCCTGACCGATTCCCAACCAGTAAGGTAGTTGAGTGACTTTACCGCTGCACATTCCCGCTTCCCATGGCGCGACGCCGCCATCCCTTCGTCTCTTCACGTCGGAGTCCGTGACTGAAGGCCATCCGGACAAGATCTGCGACCAGATCAGCGATGCGATCCTGGATGCCCTGCTGGCGAAGGATCCCGAGTCCCGTGTGGCAGTCGAGACGCTGGCCACCACCGGGCTGGTGCACGTAGCGGGCGAAGTCACCACCGACGCCTACGTTGAAATTCCGCAGATCGTGCGCGAGACCATCCTGGGGATCGGCTACGACTCCTCGGCCAACGGCTTCGACGGCGCCCGCTGCGGCGTGTCGGTCTCCATCGGCCAGCAGTCCAACGACATCGCCGGCGGTGTGTTCAACTCCCTGGAGGCCCGCGAAGGCCGCCAGGAGGACGACTACGACCTCCAGGGCGCCGGTGACCAGGGCCTGATGTTCGGCTACGCCAGCGACGAGACGCCGTCCTACATGCCGGTGCCGATCTGGATTGCGCACCGCCTCTCGGAACGGCTCACTGAAGTGCGCAAGAACGGCGAACTGCCCTACCTCCGCCCGGACGGCAAGACCCAGGCGACCATCGGCTACGCCCGGGACAAGCCCGTATCCGTCGAAACCATCGTCATTTCCAGCCAGCACGCGGAAGGCGCCAGCCTCGAGCAGCTGCGTGCTGACCTCGCCACGCACGTGATCGATCCCGTACTGGCGGCAGCCAACCTGGACATCTCCCGCACCCGCAACATCCTTAATCCTGCCGGTGCGTTTGTGATCGGCGGCCCCGTGGGCGACGCCGGCCTGACCGGCCGCAAAATCATCGTGGACACCTACGGCGGCATGGCGCGCCACGGTGGCGGTGCCTTCTCGGGCAAGGACCCGTCCAAGGTTGACCGCTCCGCGGCCTATGCGATGCGCTGGGTTGCCAAGAACGTGGTGGCTGCGGGACTGGCCAAGCGCGCCGAGATCCAGATCGCCTACGCGATCGGCCAGGCACGCCCCGTGGGCACCTACGTTGAGACCTTCGGCACGGAAACGGTGGATCCCGAGCGCATCAGCGCCGCGATTGCGGAAATCTTCGACCTCCGTCCCCGCGCGATCATTGACGCGCTGGACCTCAAGCGCCCCATCTACACGAAGACTGCGGCGCACGGGCACTTCGGCCGCGACGATCCCGACTTCACCTGGGAACGGCTTGACCGCGTGGACGAGCTTAAGGCTTTCTTCAACGCCTGAGAACCGCCGCCCGCAAACATCCGCGGCGCACCCAATTCGGAGTGCCCGCATTTTGTGGCAATGGAGTAAATGTCGGTGCCACGTGTTTGGCTGTAGCAGGGCCGCCGTCCGGGCGGCCCTGCTACAGTGCTTTCCGGCCGGTGGTTGCCGGGCTCCCGCACCGCAACCACTGGCACCATTACTGGCTGGATGCTGAACGGAGGTTGGTCCCATCGCTACTTCTTCCGGCGACGGATCGGCCACCGACGAGCCGCTCCAGCTGTCACTCCTGCATGGTTTCCCGCCGGGCCGTCCGGCGGCTTCAACCGGACCGGCCCTCGCCGCGTCGCTGCCTGTTGCCCGGGTGCTGATCGAGTCTTCGCTGCCCCACTTGGACAGGCCCTTCGACTACAGCGTGCCGGCAGCGATTGACGACGCCGCGCAGCCGGGCGTCCGGGTCAAGGTCAAGTTCAACGGCCAGGAGCTCAGCGGCTTCATCCTGGACCGGCTGGCCGAGTCCGACGCCGGGCATACGCTGGTGCCGCTCCACAAGGTGGTCTCACCCGTGCGCGTGCTTACACCCGAACTGGCCGAACTCGCCGGTAAAGTGGCCGCCCGCTACGCCGGCACCGTCAGCGACGTGCTGCGGGTGGCCATTCCGCCGCGGGTCGCCAGGCTGGAGAAGGAACTGGCCGCTGAAGGGACCCTCGCCCCGAGCCCGGTCCCCGCCGTGGAAGCCGCGGCGAACCCGGAACCGGCGGAGGCCCGTATTCCTCCCTCGCCCGGCCACTGGACGCGCTACGTCAACGGTGCGGCGTTCCTGCAGCATCTTGCGGCCGGCGAGTCGCCGCGGGCCGTCCTGAGCGCGCTGCAGGGATTCGGTCCCGCCGGCTGGCCCGCGCTCATCGCCGAAGCCGTCGCGGCCGTGCGTGCCTCGGGCCGCGGCGCTGTGGTGGTGGTTCCGGACTACCGCGACCTGGACCGCGTCGAGGAGGCGCTGGCGGAGCTGCTGCCCCGGGAAGACATCGCGCGGCTCACCGCCGACGACGGACCTACACCCCGCTACCGCAACTACCTGCGGGTGCTCACCGGCAGTGCCGGTGTTGCGGTGGGCACCCGGTCGGCGGCCTATGCTCCCGTGCACAACCCGGGCCTGGTGGTGTGCTGGGACGACGGCGACGACCTCCATATCGAACAGCGGGCACCCTATGCCCACACGCGGGAGGTCCTACTGCTGCGGGCGGAACAGGACCGCGCGGCGTGCCTGATGGCGGCCCACACACGAAGCACCGAACTCCAGCGGCTGGTGGAGGCAGGCTGGGCCCGGCCGGTGGAAGCCGACCGCCCGGAAGTCCGCCGGACCGTGCCGCGCGTCGTGAACACGGCGGACAGTTTCGAGCAGGAGCGCGACCCCCTGGCCAGGATCGCGAGGCTTCCGGGTGCGGCCTGGCGTGCGGCCAAGGAGTGCCTGGAACGCGGCCCCGTGCTGGTCCAGGTGGCCCGTTCCGGCTATGCGCCGTCACTGGTTTGTGATTCCTGCCGGGAGCCGGCCCGGTGCACGGCCTGCAGCGGGCCCCTTGCTGTGGCCGGTGCCGCCGGCAGCTCGGCAGTTCCGCAGTGCCGCTGGTGCTCCGCTTCTGCTCCGGAGTGGCGCTGCAGCCACTGCACCAGCCCCAGGCTGCGCCGCTCCGCTACCGGCGTGCTGCGGACCGCGGAGGAACTGGGCCGCGCGTTTCCCGGCAAGCCTGTGATCACCTCGTCAGGGGACCACGTCAAAGCGACTGTCCCGGACACGAAATCCCTGGTGGTCGCCACCGTGGGAGCGGAGCCCGTGGCGCCCGGCGGCTATGCCGCAGCAGTGCTCCTGGACGGGGACTCGCTCCTGCGCCGCGAAAACCTCCGCGCGGGGGAGGACGCCGTCCGGCGCTGGTTCAATGCCGCCGCGCTGGTCAGGCCGGCCCGCGAAGGCGGCCTGGTGGTTATCACCGCCGATGACACAGCAGGGGTAGGCGCCCTGCTTCGCTGGGATGCCGGGGGGTACGCACAGCGGGAACTCTCACTGCGGCACGAGCTCCAGCTGCCCCCGGCGGTGAGGATAGCCTCTGTGACCGGCGGCCGGACCGCCGTCGGGCACTTTACCGACGCCATCGAACAGAGCCTTGCCCGGCAGGGGATCACCCTTCGCACCGCCGGACCGGCGCCGCTGGTGCTGACGGAAGCACGCGCACCCCGGCGGGAGGCCGGCGAGGATGTCCGGACGCTGCTGTTCATTCCCTACGCCCAGGCGGCAGGCGCCACGCGGGTGATGCGGGCAGTCAAGTCGGCTGCAGCGGCGCGGCGCAGCGACGATCCCGTCCAGTTAAGGCTCGACGGCGTGGATGTGCTGTAGCTGACGTGCCGTGTTGGATGCGCCCCGGCGGGCAGGGCCTCAGCGGCGGTTGATGGCGGCGGCTTCCTCGGCCAGCTGCACAAGCTGCCGGGCCGAATGGTCCCAGCTGAATTCCGCGGCCCGTTCCACGGAACGGCGTGAGTGTTCCTTCCACACTCCCGGCTCTTCCAGCCTTCGGACGGCTTCGGCGAACTCCGACGGGGAATCGGGGTGGACGTAACTCACGGCGTCGTGGCCTACTTCGCGGAAGATCGGGATGTCGCTTGCGATCACGGGTGTTCCGTGGGACATGGCCTCCACGAGCGGGAGGCCGTAACCCTCGGCCCGGGAAAGGCTGATCAGGGCAGTTGTCCTGCCCAGCAGCGCCTCGTATTCGGCGTCCGTCACGCCGTTGTGGAACACGACGTCGGCACCGGGCGGCACCAGCGCTTCGAGCTCCGCCCGCCGCTGCGGCGTGATGCGGCTCAGCAGGTGGAGCGTCATGTCGGGCAGTTCGGCCATTCCCCGCACCATGGTTTCCACGTTCTTGTACGGCATGAACGAACCCATGTAGAGGAGGGTCCTGTCCGCGCCGGCACCGGGATCGCGCGGCGTATGGCCGTGCTGCGGCGCGTTGCCAACGATCCGGACCGGCCGCCGGGTCAGGCGGTGCTTCGCGATCAGTGCCTCGGTGGTGTGGCTGATGGTGGCCACCACGTCCGCCCGGTTCAGGAGCAGCCGCTGCGGCCAGTACGCCTTGTGGTAGAGACGCCAGAGCAGGCGCACCGGTGCCGGCAGGAATCCCGGCGGGGCAGGGTGCTCGTAGTAGATGAGGTCGTGGAGTGTCAGCACCAGGCCGTATTTGCGGCCGAACGTCCCCATCGTCTGCATCGGACACACCACAACGTCGGCGCCCAGCTTGTTGACCTTGCCGGCCACGAACAGCTCCGCGGGGGACAGCGGGCTGTTGATCAGCGTGTAGGGCACGTCCGGGAGGAGAGCCAGCTGCCGGGGGTCGCTGATGAGCATCGAGACGTCGGCGACTTTGGCCGTAGCCGCGATCAGGCTGGCCCCGTACCGGCTGATGCCGTCGTGGTGGTCCAGGCGGGTGAATCGGGCGTCGATAATGATTTTCACGCGGGATGGTCCTTTAGGAAACGTCTGATGAAACCGGCGGCCGGCCCGGGGGTCTCGTAGTGGATGAGGTGCCCCACGCCGGGAATCACCTCGAGGGTGCCATCCGGCAGGAGCGCCACGAGTTTGTGCTGGTCCGGGAGCATCGCGATCTCATCCTTCTCCCCGGCAATCAGCAGCACCGGCAGGCCAAGCTCCGGAGCAACCTCCGAGACGTTGCTCCCCACG
Organism: Arthrobacter sp. SPG23; assembly: GCF_000876655.1. Classification (GTDB taxonomy): domain Bacteria; phylum Actinomycetota; class Actinomycetes; order Actinomycetales; family Micrococcaceae; genus Arthrobacter. The sequence continues at coordinate 164,356 of NZ_JYCN01000018.1, read as the reverse complement.
GAGGCCTTGAACGACTCCAGCAGGCTGTCCCGGTTGGCGAAGGCGGAGAAGTAGGCGTTGTGCTGGCCATGGATGAACTGCAGGAGCTGCTTGTCCCTGGTCTTTGCCATGGCCATGCTCATGACCCTGACTATGAGCCGGCTGCGGAGCAGGTAGAGGCCCAGTGCGCGGGGGAGCCTGGCCGAGGCCTCGTAGTACAGGACGGCCAGTTTGGTCATGACGCCCTTGGGCCCCTCCAAGGCCGGTGCGGCAATGGGGTTGACGAGGATGAGGGGGAACACCGCGCCGGGGTTGGCCGCCACGAAATGGCTGGCAATGATGGATCCGAAGGAGTGCCCCAGGAGTACCGTTTCCGCTCCAAGGCCCAGGGCAGCCATGAAATCACTGATGAACTGCCCGTAGCGCCTGACGCTGTGCTCACCGTCAGTAAACGCATCCGAGCTGCCGAAGCCGGGCAGGTCGGGCATGATGAGCCGCATGTCGGGGAGCTGGTCCGCCACCCGGAGCAGGCCGTGATGGTCGCCCCGGAAACCGTGGACCACCAGGATGGTCCTGGTCTCTGCCGTGACGCTCACCGGTTCATATACCCAGTAGTCCACGCTGCAGCCGTGCAGGTCCACGCTGGCCGCCCGCGTCCTGCCATCCAGTTGCCCGCTGAAGAGGGGCGGGGCCTGTGCCGGCCCCGTGTCCACTTGTTCCATGGTGTCGAATCCTAGTTGACGTTGTCCGGGTGGGAACCCGTGCGGTGGCCACGTTCCAAAGCGGCGAGGGCGGCCATGTCCGCGGGGTCCAGGGTGAAGCCAAAGACGTCCAGGTTCTCCCGGATCCGGGCATAGGAACTGGCCTTGGGGATCACCACATTGCCCAGCTGCACATGCCACCTGAGGATGATCTGCGCCGCGGTCCGGCGGTGCGCCGCCGCAAGCTCCAGGACCACCGGATCCTCCAGCACCTGGCCCCTGCCCAGCGGGCTCCAGGCCTCGGTGCGGATGCCAATCCGGTCGTGGAGTTGGCGGAGCTCGTCCTGCTGCAACCAGGGGTGGAGTTCGATCTGGTTCACCGCGGGGACCACTTCGGCAGTCTCGAGCAGCCGCTCCAGATGGGCAGGCTGGAAGTTGGACACGCCGATCGCCCGGATCCTGCCCTCACGATAGAGGGTTTCCATGGCCCGGTAGCTTTCGGCGAACAGTCCGCGGCGGGCGCACGGCCAGTGGATGAGGTAGAGGTCGACGTATTCCATGCCGACGTTGGACATGGACGTATCAAAAGCCCGCATGGTGGCGTCGTAGCCGTGGTCGTCGTTCCACACCTTCGTGGTCACGAAGAGGTCTTCGCGGGAGAGCGCCGGTGCTGCCTCGCCGGAGCCTCCTGCGGGACCTCCGCCAGCAAATCCGGCAAGCGCGCCGATAGCCTTGCCTACCCCGGTTTCGTTCCCGTACATGGCAGCGGTGTCGAAGTGCCGGTATCCGGCCTCGAGGGCCATCGTCACCAGGCCGGCAGCGTCTGCCGGGGGAACCTTGTAGAGCCCGAAGCCCAGTTGGTCGATCAGCACACCATTGTTGAGGCTAAGCCGGGGCGAGTTTTTCATAGGACTGACTCTACCGACTCGGCGCCGTCCGCTCCCGGGGACAGGCCGGGCGAGGCTGGCGGCAGGCTTCAAGAGAGCCCGTCAAAACTGACCAGGCGCCGGGCGGTAGCTTCATCGAGGATCAGGTCGGTGGCCAGGCCTGCCGCGAGCGCGCCGCGCAGTCCATTGATCTTCGAGGCCCCGGAGACAACGCAGATCCGCCGCCTGACCTGCCGCAGCTGCGCCAGCGCAGGCCCGGTGGACCGTTCGTTGAGCGTGATGCCATCAGAGGATCCGTCCCCGCGGAAAAACACCGTGGCCACGTCACCCACCACGTCCGAGTTGGCCAGGATGTTGAGGTCGCTCTCGTCCAGGTATCCGCCGGCGTAGACGTGGCTCGGGTAGTCGGCGTCCACCGAGCCCACGCCGAAAATGGCAATGCTCATGCGTGACTGCAATTCAAGGATGCGCTGGACGCTGCGTTCATTCCACATGGCGGTTTTGGTGGCGGCGTGGTCAAAGAAGGCCGGAACGGGAAACTGTTCAACGCGCGCACCGTAGGCGCTGCCAAACCTGCGCATGATGTCGCTCGCGTAGGTGATGCCGGTGGTCTGCATGTTGCCGGCGCCGTTGAGCTGGACGATGACGCTGTCGTGGGTGATCTTGCGGGTGAGGTGGCGGCTGACGGCACTGAGCGTGGATCCCCAGGCGACACCGATGATCGCGTTGGAGTCAACCAGCGGCCCGATTGTCCTTGCAGCCTGCATGGCCACCCTGTCAAGGGTTTCCGCCTCATTCAGTGTGTCCACCACCGGAACGACGTGGACATCCACCCGGTATTGGGCGCGGATCATGTTTTCCAGTTCCGGTCCGGTGTCGAGCGGATTGCGGATCTGGATCTGCACCAAGCCGGTCTCCCGGGCAGCCGAAAGAAGGCGGGAAACCGTGGATCTGGAGGTCCGGAGCTCCCTGGCTATGGCGTCCATCGTGAGGTCCTGAAGGTAATACAGTTGTGCAGCCCTGAGGGCTTCTGAGTGGCGTGAGCGCGGCATTCGGCTTCCGTTCTGCACGTTTGTGCATAGTGCTTGACTCCATTTTCCATTACTCCAAACAATAGTGATGAACGGCGCCGCGCTGTGAGGCGCGCCGCACAGGACCAAACCCAAAGGAGCAGATTTGGGAACCAACGATTCATCCGGCCATCAGGCGTCCAGCCACCAGCGGTCATCAGTGCAGAGCCTGCGAAAGCGGCCCCGCGCACAAGTCCTGATCATCGGCGGCGGGATCAACGGAGTCGGCACGTTCCGCGACCTGGCCCTGCAGGGTGTGGACGTTGCACTCGTTGAACGGGGGGATTACTGCCAGGGGGCCAGCGGTGCGTCGTCGCACATGATCCACGGCGGAATCCGCTACCTGGAAAACGGTGAGTTCCGGCTGGTCCAGGAGTCCGTCGTCGAACGCAACAGGCTCCTGCGCATCGCTCCCCACTACGTCAAACCGCTCCAGACCACCATCCCCATCTTCAGCACCTTCTCCGGCGTGCTGTCGGCGCCGCTGCGGTTCCTCACCCACAAGCAGCAGGGCAAGCCGAAGGAACGCGGAGCCTTCCTCATCAAGCTTGGCCTGAGCATGTACGACTTCTTCTCACGCGACGGCGGCACAGTTCCGCGCCACCAGTTCCGCGGCCGCAAACGCGCCTTGGCAGAGCTGCCGCGGCTGCACCCCGGCATCAAATATGCGGCGACGTACTTCGACGCCTCGGTCCACAACCCGGAACGCCTCACCCTGGACGTGCTCCAGGACGGAGAGAAAGCCGGCGCCAGCGGCCAGAGCGACGCGCGGGCCAGCAATTACCTCTCACTCGTCGCCATGGGCGGAACTGCCGGCACGTCCGCCGGTTCCACCGGCGGCAGCACAGTCCAGCTGCGCGATGAGCTCACCGGCGAGGTCTTCGACTTCACGGCTGACGTCATCGTCAACACCACGGGTGCGTGGGTGGACCTGACCAACGAGGCCATGGGCGCCGCATCCACCTTCATGGGCGGCACCAAGGGCTCGCACATCGTGCTGGACCACCCCGAGCTGCTTGACGCCTGCAACGGCCGCGAAATCTTCTTCGAACACACTGACGGCAGGATCGTGCTCATCTACCCGATGGGCGACCGCGTCCTTGTGGGCACCACCGATGTGGACGCGGACATGGCAGAGGACGCCGTCTGCACCGACACCGAGATCGACTACTTCTTCGACCTGATCGGCCACGTCTTCCCGGATGTCACAGTGCACAGGGACCAGATCGTCTACACCTTCGCCGGTGTTCGGCCGCTGCCGAAGCACGACGCCACCCAGCCCGGCTTCGTCAGCCGCGACTACCGCATCGAACGCCGGGCCGGCGGGCAGGAAACGGTGTCCAGCGGACAGGCAACGACAGCCGGCGGCGCCGTCGTACTCAGCCTGGTGGGCGGCAAATGGACCACGTTCCGGGCGCTGGCCGAGCACCTCACAAACGACGTGCTCAAAGAACTGGGCCTGGAGCGGAAAGTCTCGACGGCGAAACTCGCCATTGGCGGCGGCGCCGGGTTCCCCGACAGCCAGGCCGGAGTCCAGCAGTGGATCAAGGCCCACATGTCCGCCGGCCGCGACGCTGACCGGATCTCCGGACTGCTGACACGCTACGGTACCCGCGCCGAAGAAGTTCTCCGGTACCTCGACGCCGGCCCGGACCGGCTCCTGCACTCCACCCGTGAACTCAGTGTCCGCGAACTGGAGTTCATGGCCCGGAACGAGCAGGTGGGACACCTCGTCGACGTACTGATCCGGCGCACCTCCCTGGCCTTCCGCGGGCTGGTCACGGGTGAACTGCTCAACGAGGTGGCGGAGGTCCTCGCTGCTCCGCTGGGCTGGGACGCCGCAGCCAGGTCAGCCGAAATTCACTATGCCCAGGAGGTGCTTGAACGCTTCCACGGCGTCCAGGTCCACAGCCTGGTCGCTTAGAAATCTTGCGTGCCCGGGGAGGAATTGCCCGGGCGCAAGGACTGCGCGGTTCCGCTGGAGGAGCAGCCGGCGCAGTAGCCGGCCGGCAACGCAACAGCGTTGCCGGCCCAACAGCCCTTCAAATCGCGAAGGGCTGACAACAGAAAATAGAGGAGTCAAAGATGTCTCTTGGAATTGTTTTCCTTTCCGAAGTATTCGGAACCGCAATGCTGACCCTGCTGGGTTGCGGCGTTGTGGCAAACGTCGCGCTCAAAGGCACCAAGGGCAACAACGGCGGATTCCTAATGGTCACATGGGGGTGGGGCATCGCAGTCTTCGCCGGCGTCTATGTTGCCGCCAGGTCCGGCGCGCACCTGAACCCGGCCGTGACCCTTGGCCTGCTGGTCAACGGCAAGGCGGAATATGCTCCCGGCGTCAGCGTCGACTTCGCATCCACACTGACCTACTTCGGCGGAGAACTCCTGGGCGCGTTCCTGGGCGCTGTGGTCATGTGGCTGGCTCACAAGCAGCACTTTGACGCCGAACCGGAACCCGCCAGCAAGCTCGCCGTGTTCTCCACCGGCCCTGCCATCCGCTCCACCCCCTGGAACCTGATCACGGAGATCATCGGCACGTTCGTGCTCGTCTTCGTCATCCTGACGTTCGGCGGCACCCCCTCGGGCCTCGGCCCGCTCGCAGTGGCCCTTCTGGTTGTTGGCATCGGCGTATCCCTCGGCGGTCCCACCGGCTACGCCATCAACCCCGCCCGTGACCTTGGTCCCCGCATTGCGCACGCTCTGCTCCCCATCAAGGGCAAGGGTTCCAGCGACTGGAGCTACTCCTGGATCCCGGTTGTCGGGCCGCTGGTAGGCGGAACCCTGGCCGGCGCTGTCGCAGCAATCGTGCCCATCATCGCCTCGGCAGCTTCCTGATCCCCCCGCGTTTCAACACCCCCGTCAAGCCCTTCAGACAACAGACAAGGACGTCAACATGAACCAGTACGTAATCGCCATCGACCAGGGCACCACCAGCACCCGCGCCATCGTCTTCGACCACAGCGGCAGCATCGTCTCCTCCGGCCAAATGGAACACGAGCAGATCTTTCCGCAGGCCGGCTGGGTGGAGCACGACCCCGCCGAAATCTGGAACAACACCCGCGAGGTCATTGCCTCCGCACTGTCCAAGGCGAACCTGACCCGGCACGACATCGCCGCGGTCGGCATCACCAACCAGCGCGAAACGGCCGTTGTCTGGGACAAGACAACGGGCAAGGCGATCTACAACGCCATCGTCTGGCAGGACACCCGGACCCAGGACATCGTGGATGAACTGGCCAAGGACGGCGGACCGGAGCGTTTCAAGCAGCAGGTGGGCCTGCCGCTGGCCACGTACTTCTCCGGCACCAAGATCAAGTGGATCCTGGACAACGTGGAAGGCGCCCGCGCCAAGGCCGAAGCCGGCGACCTGGTCTTTGGCAACACGGACTGCTGGGTGCTGTGGAACCTCACCGGCGGAGTGGACGGCGGCGTGCACGTCACGGACGTCACCAACGCCTCCCGGACCATGTTCATGGACCTCGACACGCTGTCCTGGGACCAGGAGATCCTGGACGCATTCGGCGTTCCCGCCTCCATGATGCCCGCCATCAAGTCCTCCTCCGAGGTGTACGGCACCGTGCACACCTCACAGTTGCTCCGGGAAGTGCCGGTTGCCGGCATCCTCGGCGACCAGCAGGCAGCCACGTTCGGCCAGGCGGCGTTTGATGCCGGCGAAGCCAAGAACACCTACGGCACAGGCTGCTTCCTGATCTTCAACACCGGCGAGGAAATCGTCCACTCCAAGAACGGCCTGCTGACCACGGTTGGTTACAAGCTGGGGGACGCTGCACCGCACTACGCCCTGGAAGGCTCCATCGCCGTCACCGGCTCCCTGATCCAGTGGCTGCGGGACAACCTCGGCATGATCAGCAGCGCCCCCGAAGTGGAGACTCTCGCCGCCTCGGTCAAGGACAACGGCGGCGTCTACATCGTCCCGGCGTTCTCCGGCCTGTTTGCACCGTACTGGCGGTCGGATGCCCGCGGTGCCATCGTTGGCCTGACGCGTTTCGTGAACAAGAACCACATCGCCCGTGCGGCGCTGGAGGCCACCGCCTTCCAGACGCGTGAGGTGCTCGACGCCGTCAACGCCGACTCCGGTGTTCCGCTGACGGAGTTGAAGGTCGACGGCGGCATGGTTGCCAACGACGCCCTCATGCAGTTCCAGGCGGACATCCTGGGCGTTCCGGTGATCCGGCCGAAGGTCGTGGAAACCACGGCGCTCGGTGCCGCCTACGCTGCCGGCCTGGCCGTCGGCTTTTGGAAGGACCTCGGGGAGTGCTCGGCCAACTGGTCCGAGGACAAGCGCTGGGAACCGCAGATGGACGACGCCGAGCGGGACCGCCAGATGCGCCTCTGGAAGAAGGCAGTGACGAAGTCCATGGACTGGGTCGACGAGGACGTGAAGTAGACCCGGCGAGCCTATGCCTTCGCTGTCAAGGGGGCCCCGCCCGCTTCGCGGACGCCCGAAGCCGCTCCCGGGCCCCCTTGACAGCTCGGCATGTCCGAGCCCGTCTATTCAGCCGCTCGTGGCGACTTACGTTTAGGTGATGGTGGAGGTGCGCTAAAGTAGTTCTATGCGTGCGATCCTTCTGCTTAGCTAGCCGCCCGGTATCCCGGAACCATCTCGGATTACCGCGCGGCAGCCCCTCCATGTCGAGGGGCTTTTGTGTGTCTGGAGCCCCTCGGGGCCGGCAGCAGGGGATCAGGGGCCGGGGCTGAAACAGAAAGCCCGGCCGTACGAAAAGCGGTACAGAACAGAAGAGGGCAGCAGTGAGCGTTCAGCCGGAGACAGAGACCGGAACAGCAGCAGTCGCAACGGAAGGTCCCGAGGAGGGCACCTACAGCTTCGCCGCGATGGAGGCCAAGTGGCCGCAGGTGTGGGAAGACCTCAAGGTGTTCACCCCCGTCGACGACGGCTCGCGTGAGCGCCGCTATGTCCTCGACATGTTCCCCTACCCCTCAGGCGACCTGCACATGGGCCACGCCGAAGCGTTCGCCATGGGAGACGTCGTCGCGCGCTACCTGCGCCAGAAGGGCTTTGACGTCCTGCACCCGATCGGCTGGGACTCCTTCGGCCTGCCCGCCGAGAACGCCGCCATCAAGCGCAATGCCCACCCCAGCGAGTGGACCTACGCCAACATCGACACCCAGGCGGCGTCCTTCAAGCGCTACGCGATCTCGGCTGACTGGTCACGCCGCCTGCACACCTCGGACCCGGAGTACTACCGCTGGACCCAGTGGCTCTTCAAGCGCTTCTACGAGCGCGGCCTGGCGTACCGGAAGGATTCCCCGGTCAACTGGTGCCCCAAGGACCAGACGGTGCTGGCCAATGAACAGGTTGTCAACGGTGCCTGCGAACGATGCGGCACCGCGGTGACCAAGAAGTCCCTGAACCAGTGGTACTTCAAGATCACCGACTACGCCGACCGCTTGCTGGACGACATGGACGAACTGCGCGGCCACTGGCCCGAACGCGTCCTGGCCATGCAGAAGAACTGGATCGGCCGGTCCGAAGGGGCCCACGTCAACTTCGTGATCGAGGCCGCCGGCGACAAGCCCGCCAAGGATGTCACCGTCTTCACCACGCGCCCCGACACCCTGTACGGTGCCACCTTCTTCGTGGTGGCAGCAGATGCGCCGCTGGCAGTGGAGCTGGTCACGGACGAGCACGCCGCTGCCCTGGACGCCTACCGCGAACAGGTCAAGGCACTCTCCGAAATCGAACGCCAGTCCACCGAGCGGGAGAAGACCGGCGTGTTCACCGGCCGGTACGCCGTTAACCCCCTGAACGGCGAAAAGCTGCCGGTCTGGGCTGCAGACTACGTGCTGGCGGACTACGGAACGGGCGCCATCATGGCGGTCCCGGCCCACGACCAGCGCGACCTCGACTTTGCCAGGACCTTCGACCTGCCCGTCCGCGCCGTACTGGACACGGGGGAGGACGACCCCGCTGTGACCGGCACGGCGACTGCAGGAGAAGGCACCCTGATCAACTCCGGCGTCCTGGACGGCCTGCCCAAGGCCGAGGCCATTCCGGCCGCAATCGACATGCTGGAGAAGCAGGGCACCGGCGAAAAGTTCGTCAACTTCCGCCTGCGTGACTGGCTGCTCAGCCGCCAGCGCTTCTGGGGCACGCCCATCCCGATCATCCACTGCCCTGCCTGCGGCGAGGTTCCTGTTGCCGACGATCAGCTGCCCGTCACCCTGCCGGCCGACCTGCGCGGCGAAGACCTGTCCCCGAAGGGCACGTCGCCGCTCGCCGCCGCCGAAGCCTGGGTCAACGTTGAGTGCCCCAACTGCCAGGGTCCTGCCAAGCGCGACACCGACACCATGGACACGTTCGTTGACTCGTCGTGGTACTTCCTGCGGTTCGTGTCCCCGGAGTACACCGAGGGTCCGTTCGACCCCGAGAAGATCAACGACTGGATGCCCGTCGGCCAGTACGTGGGCGGCGTGGAACATGCCATCCTGCACCTGCTGTACGCGCGATTCTTCACCAAGGTCATCCACGACCTCGGCATGATCGACGCCGACGAGCCGTTCAGTGCGCTGCTGAACCAGGGCCAGGTCCTTAACGGGGGCAAAGCCATGAGCAAGTCCCTGGGTAACGGCGTCGACCTCGGCGAGCAGCTGGACAAGTACGGCGTGGACGCCGTGCGCCTGACCATGATCTTCGCCTCGCCGCCGGAGGACGACGTCGACTGGGCGGATGTTTCGCCGTCGGGCTCTGCAAAGTTCCTGGCCCGGGCCTGGCGCCTGGCGCAGGACGTCACCAGCGCGCCCGGCGCGGACGCCGCGCAGGGCGACCGGGCGCTGCGCTCCGTCACGCACCGCACCATTGCCGACGCCGCCACGCTGCTGGACAGCAACAAGTTCAACGTGGTGGTGGCCAAACTGATGGAGCTGGTCAACGCGACCCGCAAGACCATCGACTCGGGTGCAGGCGGGGCGGATCCCGCAGTCCGCGAAGCGGCGGAAGCCGTCGCGGTCATCCTGAGCCTCTTTGCGCCCTACACGGCCGAGGACATGTGGAACGTGCTGGGGCATCCCGCCTCGGTGGCGAACGCCGGCTGGCCCGCGCATGACGAAGCACTCCTGGTGCAGGAAACTGTGACCGCCGTGGTCCAGGTGCAGGGCAAGGTCCGCGACCGGCTGGAGGTCTCCCCGGGCATCGGCGAGGACGAGCTGCGTGAACTGGCCCTGGCGTCGGAGAACGTCCAGCGCGCCCTCGACGGGCGGGGTATCCGCACGGTCATCGTGCGTGCCCCTAAACTGGTCAACATCGTCCCGGCCTAGCCGGGGCACCGGCCGCCGGTATCGCCGGCGGCCGGCCATGATGTTTGACCGCAGCAGCAGGGGGACGCCGTGAACGACCGGGAGCCGGCCGGATGGCCGTGGCTAAAGGAACGGCTTGTCCGCCTGCGGCAGGTTTCCAGGCCGGAGGCTGCGCCGGAAGCAGTGGTTCCTGCCGCCGTCGTGCGCACCGCGGTGGTGACAGATTCTGCTGCCGCGCTGCCTGCGGACTGGGTCAGGGACTTCGCCGCCGACGGGCGGCTGACGGTGGTGCCCATGCCGGTGATGGTGGGGGCGGAGATTTACGGCGAAGGCGAAGACGACATCACGGACACGATCGCGGTGGCGCTGGCCAGCGGAACGCCGGTCAAGACGTCGCGGCCGTCCCCGGGCCAGTTCGAGCAGGCGTATTCCGCCGCGCTGCACCGCGGCTTCGAGGCAGTGGTCTCCGTGCACATCTCCGGGGCACTGTCCGGCACTGCCGACTCCGCCAGGCTCGCCGCATCCCGCGTAGGCATCCCGGTGGAAGTGGTCGATTCGAAAACCGTCGGCATGGCGCTGGGAATGGGCGTGCAAAGCGCCGTGGTAGCTGCCGCGGACGGCCGCCCGGCAGCCGAAGTGCGCGCCTTTGCCGAAGAACGCATGGCCCGCACCAAAGTCTATTTCTATGTACCCAGCCTGGAGCAGCTGCGCCGCGGCGGCCGGATCGGGGCGGCGGCGTCGCTGTGGGGAACGATGTTTGCCATCAAGCCGATCCTTGCCGTGGACGACGGGAAGATCGTCCCGCTGGAGAAGGTCAGGTCCGCGGCGAGGGCCGTGGCGCGCCTAGAGGAAATCGTCGTTGCGGATGCCGCAGCGCGGCCCGCCGGCCAGGCCAGGCTGGCCGTCCACCATTTTGGCAACCCCGGTGAGGCAGCGGAGCTTGCGCACCGGCTGGCCGCCGCGCTTCCGGACGTGCCCCCGGCGCAAATCAGTTCGCTGCCGGCCGTGCTGGCTGCCCACGCGGGACTGGGAGTCCTGGCGGTGATCGTGGGGGAGAGCAGTACCCCGCAGAACGATCCCCCTCTGGCCCAATAGCGGCGCCGGTAGTACAGTCTCCCCACCAAGCAAGGAGGCTCCCATGACAATGCAGGTGCACCACGTTGCCCAGCTCGACAAGGACGTATCCGAAGAAGTCACCAACTGGCTGAAGTACCTCAAGGGCCAGGTGACCAGCGTCCAGTTCCTGACGACGACGGTTCCCGATCCGAAGGCACCCGAGGCCTGGCGGGTCCAATACGAGGCTTACATCACCTACCAGAAGTAGCCGTCCCGCCCGGGGCCGTCGCCGGAACACCCGCGGGCCGCAGTTTCCACATACAGCCATTGGTGCTGTCCGTCCTGCGCGCACTTGCCTAGCGTGGTGGGTATGTCACGCCGGAACGCGGAAGCGGGAGCCCCTGCCGCGGCCAGCCGTGCGCGGCGGCGCCTCACGGCTTCCCTTGGGCTCGACGATGAGGGTGACGGGAGCGATGGTCACGGAACCGGGGACGCAGGGTTTCCGGGGCTGCTGCAGCACGGTGCCGGTGTTCCCGGCCAAGGAACTTTTACGTACGACGGCGGCCCGCGGCCGGAACCGCACGTGGTTGACGGCCCTGCCGGCGGCGGGACGCCGGGACCCGCGAAAGTCCGGTGGCGCACGGGGCTCCGCGTTGCCGTGCTGCTGGGACTGCTCAGTCTCCTGCTGGGCGGCTGGTTCTGGTGGGACGTTGCAGCCAGTCGTCCGCACGTGGTGCCGCTCAGCGAGGTCAGCAGCCCGGAGGCGCGCGGGCAGCCCGGGGGAGAACAGGGCGCGGAGCCGCCGGCGGAGTCCGGCGGCCCGTCAGCGGAGAAGGCGCCGGATGACGCCGCGGGTGCGAAAATCGTGGTCCATGTAGCGGGAGCCGTCAACAGGGCGGGCGTCGTGGAACTGCCGGAAGGCAGCCGGGTCCACGAAGCCATTGCGGCCGCCGGAGGCAGTACGCCGGAGGCGGATCTGGACCGGCTGAACCTGGCCGCCGTCCTGGCCGACGGCCAGAAGCTCCACGTTCCGCAGATCGGCGAACCGCTGGATGCCTCCGGGACCGGGGCCGGCGAATCCGGGTCCGGCCCCGCGGGAGCTGGTGAAGCAGGAACCGGCCACACGGGAGCAGGCGCCGCGAAAATCGATCTGAATTCGGCGTCCGCGGAGGAGCTGGGCGCCTTGCCCCGGGTAGGTCCGGTACTGGCCCGGCGCATCGTCGACTGGCGCAAGGAACACGGCCGGTTCAGCACGGTTGAGGAACTCGACGCCGTGGACGGCGTCGGCCCCAAGATGCTGGAAGCACTGCTGCCACTCGTGCGGGTGTCCTGAGATGGGCAGTCCGAGTCCCTGGCATCGATTCGTCGACGCAGCTGTCCGGGGCGAAGCGGATGTGGCCCAACGATCGCCGACCCTCGCTCCCGGGGACTCAGGGACGGCCCCTCGTGCCGCATCGGACGTCCGCGCCGCCGGCATCCGGGGCATCCTGCCGCGAACCGCATCGGGCGTCCGTGAACTGCTGGCAGCCCGACTCCTACCTGCCCCGGAGGGCCGGGCCCACGCTGCCCGGCAACCCGCTGCGTCCTCGACCGGTGACAGGCCCCGGCGCCGGACCGACCTGCGCCTGGCGGCTCCTGCCCTCCTCGCCTGGGCGGCAGCCGTTGCCGGTGTCTGGATGCCGTTGCCCGCGCTCGGTGGCTTGGTGGCGGGATTGCTCCTTGCTGCCGTGGTGCTGTTCGTGGCGATACGCCGTCGCCGCTTCCGGGGCCCTGGGGCCGGGCGGGCACCCCGCAGTTTCCTGACCACGCTCGCCATTTCCGCGGTGCTGTCGGCAGCCATTGCCTCCCACTCTGCCATCGCCGCATCCCAGAAGCATGACGGGCCTGTTGCGGATGCCGTCACGGCCCGTTCCGCTGTGGTGGTCGAAGCTGAAATTACTGGTGCGCCGCGCCCGCTGAAGGTTCCCGGCCGGGCCGGGTCGGACCGCTGGGCAGTCCAGGCCACCGCCTTCGCGATTACTGCCAACGGCGGCCTCATCAAGGGGGACGCCCGCTTGATGATTGTGGGCGGTGCCGACTGGCAGCACGTGGTGCCCGGAGAGCGGATCCGGACGACGGGAAAACTGAAGCCGGCCGATGGGGGCCAAACGCAGGCGGGCACCCTCTCCGCCACTACGGGCCCCGTGACGATGGTCGGTCCCTCGACATGGCAGGAGGGACCCGGCGCCCTGCGCAGCGGGTTTGCAGATGCTGCGGAATGGATTGGCGGCGATGCCCGCGGTCTCCTGCCGGGAATGGTGACGGGTGACACCAGCTACCTCGACGACCAGCTGGAAAGCGCCATGAAGACTGTCGGCATGACCCACCTGACCGCAGTCAGCGGGGCAAACTGCAGCCTCATCCTGGGGGCGCTGCTGCTCGCCGCCCGGAGTTTCCGCCTGCCCCGGGCTCCTGCCGCTGCGGCCGCAGTCGCGGGCCTGTGCCTGTTCGTCCTGATGGTGGGACCCGACGCCAGCGTCCTCAGGGCAGCACTCATGGGGGCGATCGGGCTGGTGTCCCTGTCCGGCGGACGGGCCGGACGCGGCCTGAGCTTCCTTTGCCTTGCTGTGGTCGGGCTTCTCATGGCCGATCCGGCACTCGGGACCAGCTTCAGCTTCCTGTTGTCCGTGCTGGCAACCCTCGGCATCGTCGTGGCCGGCGCCCCGATCATGGAATGGCTGCCGCCGGTAGTGCCACGGTGGCTGGCTGCCGGCCTTGCTGTTCCGCTCTCGGCCCAGCTCTTCTGCGGCCCGGTGATCGTCCTGCTGCAACCACAGTTTTCGACCTACGCCCTGCTCGCGAACATGGTGGCGGCCCCCCTCGTGGCACCGGTGACCATCCTCGGCACGGCCGCCGTGCCCGTGGTGCCGCTGGCCCCATGGGCAGCAGTGGCTCCGATGGCGGTTGCGGGCGGCTGCTCGGCCGGAGTGGCGGCCGTTGCCAGGTTCTTCGCCGGCCTGCCCGGCGCTGCCCTGCCGTGGCCGGAAGGGCCGTACGGCGCCTTCACCATGGTGGCATTGTCGGCCTGCACCGTGCTTGCGCTGTGGCTTGTGCTGCACCCGCGGGCCGCGTGGGCGCTGGTCCTGGCGGCGCATCGAAAAACCATCGATCTGCTGGAACTGTGCCCGCGATTCACTGGCTTGGATGAGCGCCCGGGCCGTGGGAGTCTTAGGAGTACTAATCCGATGTCCGGGAGGAACCAAGAGTGGCCGCTGCGCAAAAAGCACGATCCAAGCCGGCGACGTCAGCGACCGCCACCTGGCGCGATGTGACCCCGGCCCGCATCGTGCTGATCGGCGGGCCCGAAGAATACCTCGGAATCCGCGCCATGGACCGCATCAGGGCCCAGGTCCGCGCAGCCCAGCCGGATGTCGAGATCACCAGGCTCAACGCAGGCAGCTATGAACCCGGGGCCCTCGCCATGAACGTCAGTCCTTCGCTCTTCGGGGAATCCAAGCTGATCGAGGTGGAGTCCGCCGAGGCAATGAACGACGCGTTCCTCGCTGACGCCCTCAAGTATCTGGCGGACCCTGAACCCGACGCCGTCCTCGTGGTCCGCCACGGTGGAGGCGTCCGGGGAAAGAAGCTGCTCGAGGCCATCAAGTCCGCCGGATGGCCGGTGGTCGATTGCCAGCCGCTCAAGAAGGATGCGGAGAAATCGGCATTCGTCGCAGCTGAATTCAAGGCTGCCTCGCGGCGCATCGAGCCCGAAGCCGTCCATGCGCTGGTCAATGCGGTGGGAGCCAACCTGTCGGAACTTGCTGCCGCCTGCAGCCAGCTCATCGCGGACGCTGCCACGGCTGTTGATACGGACATGGTGGACCGGTACTACGGGGGGCGGATCGAGGCAACAGCGTTCAAGGTTGCCGACGCCGCGTTGGCCGGCAACGGTCCGCTGGCACTATCCACTCTCCGCCACGCCCTCGCAACGGGTGCTGACCCCGTCCCGCTCGTCGCTGCACTGGCCGCAAAACTCCGCACTGTGGCCAAGGTTGCCGGTGCACAGGGATCCTCGGCCCAGATAGCGCGCCAGCTTGGCATGCAGCCCTGGCTGGTGGAACAGGCGCAGCGGGACGTCCGGCGCTGGACGCCTGAAGGCCTCGTCCGCTCCATCCAGGTGACTGCCGAGGCGGACGCCCAGGTCAAAGGCCTCTCCCGGGATCCGGTCTACGCGGTGGAGCATGCGGTGACCGTCATCGCTACGTCGGTCCGCCGCAACTGAGTTCCGGCAGGCCGGCGTGCGGTCCGGGGCAGGGGGCAGGCGGCCGGCAGCCGCCGCCGGTCTGCTGCCGCCGATAGTCCGTTAACTGGATGTGGCCGGCACCCCGCATGGGGTGCCGGCCACGATCATCAGTTCAGTTGAACTGGAAAACCTTAGAGTGCGTTGACCTTCTTGGAGATCGCCGACTTGCGGTTTGCAGCGTTGTTCTTGTGAAGAACGCCCTTGCTGACAGCCTTATCGAGCTTACGGCTTGCAGCAACCAGCGCAGCAGCAGCAGCATCCTTGTCGGTGGACTCAACGGCGGTGTTGACGGCGCGGATGGCCGTCTTCAGCTCGGACTTGACTGCGTTGTTACGCAGGCGAGCCTTCTCGTTGGTGAGGATGCGCTTCTTCTGGGACTTGATATTAGCCACGTGTGAACTCTCTTTTTAATGCGGAAATGGTCTAGAGGGCTTTCAGATTGGCCATTGACTGAGCGGCGTGGGGATACCTATGGCGGCCAACCATCAGTGGCCGTCGACCTGCACGGACACACAGCTGTCAATAATAGCAGACGCCCTGCAATGCTGCCGCCTCCCCGCTGAGGCGGCGTTGCGTTGTGGTTGTGCCGGTCCTTCGTCAACTCCAGCCGTGAAGTTCGCGGAGTGCCGAAGCGACGCTGTCAAAGCGCTTCCGGTCCAGGACGGCGCCCTCCCTGCGGATGTCCGCCGGGCTGATCTGGATGATGCGGTCCAGTTTGGCCTCACTTGGGCGCCGCTGTCGGTCCCAGCTGCCTGTGCCGATGTCCACATAGCTATCGTCGTTCCGGCGGTCCCGGTCCTGGTCGTGGTCCTTGCTGGTGAGCATAAGCCCCAGCAGGTACTGCCCGCGGCTGCCGATCAGCAGCACGGGCCGGTCCTTGCCCTGCGAATGGTCCTCCTCATAGGGGACCCAGGTCCACACAACTTCGCCCGGTTCCGGCTTGCCGTTGGGGGAGGGTGCGTACTTGATAGTCGTCGCACCCTTGAAGTCGCCCGGATATTTTCCACCGATGCCCCCTGCGGCGGTGGTGGGCGGCGTCGAGCGGGCGGGCTTGGAACGGGACGGCGCCGGGCGGGCCGGCTGATCCGTGCCGGGGCGCCCTTCCAGAAGACGGAATGCGGTGCGGACAGCCCGGCCGAGTGAGCGGAGGTTAAATGCCATCCTGCAACGATACTTCGACTGCCCGGGGCGGACGTTTGGCGGCCGCGCCGTCCGGGTGCGCAAACAATGCACCGAGTGGCGGCAGGACGTGGGACACTATAAGTTCACGTGCGGCAGGTCCCGCGACGGCTCCGGCCGTCCTGAGCACAGCCGCGGAAATGCCAACAGTAAGGACCCTGCGTGTCTCCCATGGCCCGCACCGCCCCGGTGCCCGCCGCAACAGATCCGGCCATCATCCGGAACTTCTGCATCATTGCGCACATTGACCACGGTAAATCCACTCTGGCCGACCGCATGTTGCAGTACACCGGCGTCGTTCAGTCCCGCGACATGAAGGCCCAGTATCTGGACCGCATGGATATCGAACGTGAGCGCGGCATCACCATCAAGTCCCAGGCTGTCCGCATGCCGTGGGAAGTTGACGGCACCAGCTACGCGCTGAACATGATCGACACCCCCGGGCACGTTGACTTCACCTATGAGGTTTCCCGTTCGCTGGCCGCCTGCGAAGGTGCAGTGCTCCTCGTGGACGCGGCCCAGGGCATCGAGGCGCAGACCCTCGCCAACCTGTACCTGGCGATGGAGAACAACCTCACCATCATCCCGGTCCTCAACAAGATCGACCTCCCGGCGGCCCAGCCCGAAAAGTACGCCGAGGAGCTCGCCAACCTGATCGGCGGCGACCCCGATGAGGTTCTGCGTGTCTCCGGCAAGACCGGCATGGGCGTCGAAGTCCTGCTGGACAAGATTGTCCGCGACCTGCCTGCCCCCGTGGGTGACCCGGATGCTCCTGCCCGCGCCATGATCTTCGACTCGGTCTACGACACCTACCGTGGCGTGGTCACGTACGTGCGGGTGGTGGACGGCATGCTGCACCCCCGCGAACGCATCCAGATGATGTCCACCCGCGCCACGCATGAGCTCCTTGAGATCGGCGTCAGTTCCCCGGAACCCACCCCCTCCAAGGGCCTGGGCGTGGGCGAAGTGGGCTACCTCATTACCGGTGTGAAGGACGTCCGCCTGTCCAAGGTGGGCGACACCGTCACCAACCTGGCCAAGCCTGCCTCCGAATCCCTCCCGGGCTATGCGGACGCCAAACCCATGGTCTTCTCCGGCCTCTACCCGCTGGACGGCACGGACTACCCGGTGCTCCGCGATGCGCTGGAGAAGCTGATGCTCAACGACGCCGCGCTCGTGTACCAGCCGGAAACTTCGGCCGCGCTCGGCTTCGGCTTCCGTGTTGGCTTCCTGGGCCTGCTGCACCTGGAAATCACCCGGGAGCGGCTCGAACGCGAGTACAAGCTGGACCTGATTTCCACAGCCCCCAACGTGGAATACGAAGTGACCCTGGAGGACAAGCGGGTTGTCCATGTGACCAACCCCAGCGAATACCCCACCGGCAAAATCGCCGAAGTCCGCGAGCCGATGGTGTCCGCCACCATCCTGGCGCCGAATGAGTTTGTCGGGGCCATCATGGAGCTGTGCCAGAGCCGGCGCGGGGTGATGGGCGGCATGGACTACCTGTCCGAGGACCGGGTGGAAATCCGCTACCGCCTCCCGCTGGCTGAGATCGTTTTCGATTTCTTCGACATCCTCAAGTCCAAGACCCGCGGCTACGGCTCGCTGGACTGGAAAGCCGACGGCGACCAGGTTGCCGACCTCGTCAAGGTGGACATCATGCTCCAGGGCGAACAGGTGGACGCCTTCAGCGCCATCACCCACCGGGACAAGGCCTATGCCTACGGTGTGATGATGACGGGCAAGCTGCGCGAGCTCATTCCCCGCCAGCAGTTCGAGGTGCCGATCCAGGCTGCGATCGGCTCCCGCATCATCGCCCGGGAAAGCATCCGCGCCATCCGCAAGGACGTCCTCGCCAAGTGCTACGGCGGTGACATCACCCGCAAGCGCAAACTGCTGGAAAAGCAGAAGGAAGGCAAGAAGCGCATGAAGATGGTGGGCCGCGTGGAAGTGCCGCAGGAAGCCTTCATCGCAGCGCTCACCACGGACGAATCCAAGGACAAGGCCAAGAAGTAGTGATGACCGTGGCCGGAACCTCCGGGGGCCGCACCCATGCCTAGCGTCCTGCCCCTGGGTGACCCCGCGCCGTCGGACGGCCTGCTGCCTGCGCAGGCCGCTGACGGCGCTGCGCAGCGGGGATTCGGACTGTATGTCCACATTCCCTTCTGTGCCGTCCGCTGCGGTTATTGCGACTTCAACACGTACACCGCCACTGAGCTCGGTGGCGGCGCGTCCCAGGACGCCTACGCCTCGACTGCCATTGCCGAGGTGGAGTTTGCCGCGAGGGTGCTGAAAGGCAGCGGACTGCCCCCGCGCCGGCTGGGCACGGTCTTCTTCGGCGGCGGCACGCCAACGCTGCTGCCCGCGGAGGACCTTGCCCGTATCCTGGCAGCGGCGGTAGCGGAATGGGGCCTGGAGCCGGGCGCCGAGGTCACTACCGAAGCCAATCCCGATTCCGTCACGCCCGAGTCGCTGCAGCTGCTCGCGGATGCCGGCTTTACCCGTGTTTCCTTCGGGATGCAGTCGGCCGTGCCGCACGTCTTGAAGGTCCTTGACCGTACGCACACCCCCAGCCGGGTGCCGCAAGTGGTGCAGTGGGCCAGGGACGCCGGACTCGCCGTCAGCCTGGACCTGATATACGGAACCCCGGGGGAGTCGCTGGCGGACTGGCGGTACTCGCTTGAGACGGCCCTCTCCTACGGCCCGGACCACATCAGCGCCTACGCCCTGATCGTGGAGGACGGCACCAAGCTGGCCGCCCAGATCCGCCGCGGCGAAGTCCCCGGCATCGACGACGACGACCACGCCGCCAAGTACGAACTCGCCGACGAACTCATCACCGCGGCAGGCCTTGGCTGGTATGAGGTCAGCAACTGGTCGCGCACGCCCCAGCAGGCCTGCCGGCACAATCTGGCCTATTGGCGCGGCGATGACTGGTGGGGCATCGGGCCGGGCGCGCACTCACATGTCGGCGGAGTCCGCTGGTGGAACGTCAAGCACCCCACGGCATACGCCGGGAGGCTTGCCGGCGGGGCGTCTCCGGCGGCAGGCCGGGAGACGCTCGACGCCGAAACCCGGAATGTTGAGCGGGTCATGCTTGAAGCCAGGCTGAGCAGCGGACTCGGGGTGTCCGGGCTGGGAGAGTCCGGGCGGCACGCCGTCGCCGGACTGATCGCGGACGGTTTGGTGGATCCCGCGCTGGCATTCAAGGGCAGGCTCGTCCTCACCCTGAAAGGCAGGCTCCTCGCCGACGCCGTGGTCCGAAGGATCCTGCACGACTAACGGGCCGAACCGGCTGCGCGGTTAGCCTGGCCGGTGCTACTTAATCCAGCGCAGGTTGTAGTCGTAGCGGTGCGGCTGCCCGCGGTTCACGTGGATCCCGGCCGCCACGGAGAAGCACGTCACAGCGATCCAAATCAGCGTGGCCAGCACTGCGAAGATGTTGCCGACCACCGGCAGCATCACCAGGATGTTGCAGATGACCGCGGCGATCGTGGGAGGCAGCGTGAAATTCAGGGCTTCTTTGGACTCCTGCGCGGTGAACGGTCCGCGGTCCTTGAAAATCAGGTAAATCAAAAGGGACGGGACGCATCCGAGGATGCCGCCGAAGTGCGCGAGCGTTGCCCACTGCCGGTCTTCGTTGGCCGTCAGCGGCAGGGCGTTGGCGGGGACGCCATGATACTGGGGCTGGCCATGGCCGGCCTGGTTGTCCCTTTGTTCACGTGCGTTCTCTGCCACGGTCTCGTCCTTCGGATTGCAGTGGTGCGGTGGTACCCGGATAAGCGGGCACTGCTTGAACAGCAACAACCGCCGTATCAAGAATACTGGGTCAGGCGTGCATTCGAAGAGTTCAACAGGCGCCTTCCGTGGCGTGTACTTCGGCCTGCGGCGTTGTCCGCTCCGCCCTACGGGACCGTGAGGAAGTCGATGACCTCTTCTACACGACCCAGCAGCGACGGTTCCAGGTCCGCGTAACTGCGGACGGCTCCCAGCAGCTTCTGCCAGCCCAGGCCGATGTCCTCCTTGGTCTCGTGCGGCCATCCGAAGGCCGTCAGGATGCCGGTCTTCCAGTCGATGCCCCGGGGAATGACCGGCCACGCGTCAATGCCGAGGACG
This sequence comes from Arthrobacter sp. SPG23, assembly GCF_000876655.1. Classification (GTDB taxonomy): domain Bacteria; phylum Actinomycetota; class Actinomycetes; order Actinomycetales; family Micrococcaceae; genus Arthrobacter. Next base: position 143,811 of record NZ_JYCN01000018.1, on the reverse strand, counting down.
GCGGGCCTGATGGCCTGCCATACATCCACATACGGGTGGCCCACAATCAGGACGTTGCCGGCGGCGCCGGGGGAGGCCATCACGGCGTCGGCGATCCGGGACTCCTTGGAATCGGCAACCAGGTGGTCCACCAGCACGCCAAGCCGCCGGGCCGGGCCGGGGCGGAACGCGGCTACCGCCGCGGCGAGGTCATCAATGCCGTGCAGGGGTTCGACGACGATGCCCTCCACCCGGAGGTCGTCACCCCAGACCTTTTCCACGAGTTCGGCGTCGTGCTTGCCTTCCACCCAGATGCGGCTGGCCTTGGCCACCTGCGCGCGCTGGCCTGCCACACGCACGGAACCGGAGGCGGTCCTGGCGGACGCGGCGGCGGCTGCCTGCGGACGGGGCGCCGGGGGCATCAGCCGGATCGGCAGGCCCTCCAGGAGGAACCCGAAGCCGAGACGGAACGTGCGCGACTTACCGCGCCGGTCCTCAAGTGCCACAACGTGCATGCCGCCGGACTTTTCCACCCTGGTGACAGCGCCAACCCAGCCGGACTGTACGTCCTCCAGCACCATCCCTCGTTCGACCGGCACCTCGGGCAGCTCGGATTTCTTCGGAGCAGTGATGTCCTGCGGGCCCCAGTTCTGGTACGACATCGGATAGACACAGCCTTGCGCTAGAGAAAAGTGAAACGGGACGGCCGCGGCTTCGCGGAGTTGCTTGTCCCGTCCCGCTCCGGGTTTCGCCCGGAGCGGTACCAATGCTAACAACGCGGCGACTCATATTAGACTGGTTAGCACTTAGACATGACGAGTGCTAACGCGTGACGGGGCATGCGCTTGGCGCAATGCCGGGCCGCGGGCCCGGGAAAGCCGATCGGAGGTGGAGAATGAGCGAGCCACGCAAGCTTGAAGTATTGCGGGCCATCGTGGAGGACTACGTCCATTCCCGCGAACCCGTGGGCTCCAAGGCCTTGGTGGAAAGGCACCATCTCGGGGTCTCCAGTGCCACCATCCGCAATGACATGGCGGCGCTGGAAGATGAGGGACTGATCACCGCCCCGCACACCAGCGCCGGTCGAATCCCCACGGACAAGGGCTACAGGCTTTTCGTCGACCAGATATCCGCCGTCAAGCCGCTGTCGCAGGCTGAACGCCGAGCCATCCAGACGCTTCTGGAAGGGTCGGAGGACCTGGACGATGTCCTGGAGCGCACCGTGCGGCTGCTGTCGCAGCTGACCAACCAGGTGGCCGTTGTGCAGTACCCGCACCTCAGCCGTGCCATGGTGCGGCACATTGAGTTCGTGCTGCTGGCGCCGCGGCAGGTGCTTCTCGTACTGATCGCGGACACCGGCAAGGTCGAGCAGCGGGTCATCGACGTCGGTCAGGAACTCGGCGATGAGGCCCTCGCCGGCCTCCGCGCACGGTTCCTGAAGAGCCTGGCGGGGACTCCGCTGAGCCTGCTCCCGCAGGCGCTGCCCGCCGTCGTCGCCGGTTGTGAACCCTCGCGCCGGCAGGCCGCGCAGGCGCTGGCCCGTGGACTGGATGCCCTTGCCAGCAGCACACGGGAGGAGCGGATGGTCATGGCCGGTACCGCCAATCTGGCGCGGTCCAACGTTGACTTCCCGCTGAGCATCGGCCCGGTCCTTGAGGCACTCGAGGAACAGGTGGTCATGCTGCGCCTGCTCAGTGAAATGGCGCAGGACCCCCGCGGCGTCACCGTCAGCATTGGCCGGGAGAATCCCTACGACGGGCTCGCGGAAGCCTCGGTGGTGGCCACGGGCTACGGCCCGGGCTCCAGCGCCAAGGTGGGCGTCCTCGGGCCCACCCGGATGGACTATCCCACCACCATGGCCGCGGTCCGCGCCGTGGCACGCTACCTTTCCAGGATCCTTGGACCATGACCGGTCCTTCATCAGCCAACCAGGCCTCCGAGTCCCGGCTTCCGGGACGCGGCAGCAGCATCATGGACACCCAAGGCATTACAGGCAGTACAACCAGGAAGAGATACGAACTTTGAGCAGCCACTACGACGTTCTTGGAGTCTCACCCGAAGCGACGGGCGAAGAGATCAAGAAGGCCTACCGAAAGCTTGCGCGCACCCTGCACCCGGACGTCAACCCCGGTGAGGATGCCTCGGACCGCTTCAAGGCTGTCACCCACGCCTATGAAGTACTGTCCGACCCGCAGAAGCGCCGTGTCTACGACACCACCGGTAACGAAAACGGCACGGACAACGGCTTCGGCGGCACCGGCTATTCGGGACAGGGCTTCGCCTTCCAGGACATTTTCGACACCTTCTTCGGCGCCGGCGGTTCCTCCGGGCCGGCCTCGCGCGTCCGCCGCGGGCAGGACGCCCTCATCAGCGTCCGGATCGACCTTCGCGACGCCGTATTCGGCGTCAACAAGAAACTCGAGGTCGACACCGCCGTAACGTGCCCCACCTGCGAGGGGTCGTGCTGCCAGCCCGGCGCCCACCCTGAGCGCTGCGACATCTGCGGCGGCAGCGGCCAGGTCCAGCGGGCCGTCCGCTCCATCCTGGGCCAGGTCATGACGGCCGCCCCCTGCGGCTCCTGCGAAGGCTTCGGAACGGTCATCAAGGATCCCTGCAACGAGTGCAACGGCCAGGGCCGCATCCGCAGCCGCCGCTCGCTGACGGTCAAGGTACCCGCCGGTGTAGCCACCGGAACCCGCATCCAGCTGGGCGGCCAGGGCGAGGCCGGTCCTGCCGGAGGCCCCTCCGGTGACCTGTACGTCGAGATCCGCGTCAACAACGACGCCACATACGTGCGTGACGGTGACGACCTCCATGCCACCCTGAACATCCCGATGACCGCCGCCGCCCTTGGCACTGAGCTCAGCCTGGACACCTTCGACGGGCAGCAGGAAATCGACGTCAAGGCCGGCACCCAGTCGGGGGAGATCATCACCCTGCGCGGGCTTGGCGTCACCCACCTCCGGGGCTACGGCCGCGGCGACCTGAAGGTCCACCTGCAGGTCGAAACCCCGGCGAAGCTTGATGCCGCGCAGGAAGACCTGCTGCGGCAGCTGGCCAAGTTGCGCGGCGAGCAGTATACCGAGGGCAAACTTGCCGCCAGCGGCGGTGTCTTCGCAAAGCTCCGGGACAGGCTCGGTAACCTGTAGCGGTGAGCAACCCGGTCTTTTTTGCAACCCCCGGAGCCCTGGACCAGCAGGTTCCCGGTTCGCACTTCGTGCTGCAGGGTCCCGAGGCCCGGCACGCGGTCACCGTCAAGCGGATCGCCGTGGGGGAGTCCGTTGACATAGCCGACGGCGCGGGCAAGCGGCTTTCCGGTACCGTCGCCGCCGTCGCGCCGGGTGAACTGACCGTGGAGTGTTCGGCCCTGGAATCCGAGGAGCGCCCGGACCTCCGCCTGGTCCTGGTCCAGGCGCTGGCCAAAGGTGACCGCGACGAACTGGCTGCCGAAACCGCGACTGAACTGGGGATCGACGCCATCATTCCGTGGCAGTCGGAACGCTCCATCGTCCGATGGAAAGGCGAGCGTGCCGCCAAGGCGCATGCCAAATGGCAGTCCGTGGTGACCGCGGCGGCCAAGCAGGCACGGCGGGCATGGATTCCGGAGGTCCGCGCCGCCGTGGACGGTGCCGGGCTGCAGTCCGCCGTCTCCGCGGCGGACCTCGCCATCATCCTCCACGAGGATGCCGTCCGACCGCTGCGCGCCGTACTGGAGAAGTGGCGCGACGGCGACGGCGACGGCGGCGGCACACCGGGGCCGGGGCCGCGCGAGATCCTCCTTATTGTGGGACCGGAGGGCGGAATCAGTCCGCGTGAGGTCACCAAACTCTGCGGCGCCGGTGCCGTGACGGCCTTGCTGGGCCACCATGTGCTCAGGTCCTCCACGGCAGGGCCGGCCGCCACCGTGCTTGCCAGCGACATCCTTGGACGCTGGTAGCTGCTATTCGACGCTAAAGGCGGAGCTATTCGACCTTGAAGCCGCGGGTGTCCACATTCATTTCCCGGTCCGGTTTACCCGGATCGATCTGTGACACCCGCACTTCATAGTTCCCCGGGGCCAGGTTCACGTTCAGCGCGAAAAGTCCGGATTGTGCCGGTTCGGCTGATGCGGTGACGTCGCCGCTCAAGTAGGCCGCCTTGTCGCTGCTGCCTTCAACTTTCAGGATCTTCCACCGGAGCTTGCCGCCGGGGAGAGTGCTTCGGCCGCTGATCTTGACGCTCCCGTGCGCAACGCCCACGCCTTCCTGTGGATCAATGATCCAGACCGGGGCCACCATGCCCGCACTGCGGGGAGTGGGAGCACCCAGCTTCACGTGGTTGAAAGCGAGGTAATCCGTGTGTCCGTCGACGAGGATGACCACCTGGATCTGCTGGCCGGAGTCCACCAGCCCCGAACTGGCCCCTGCGGCCGTTGCGGTGTACACCAGCTGCTGGATGGCGCGCTTGGCCATGTCTTCGTCGAGGTTGCTGTTGAAGGCATCCGGTGAGACGTCCACCGTGATCACATTCTTGCCGGAGATTGAGGTGGCGAGCTTCTTCGGATTCTGCCACGGGGTGAAGAAGTCGGGATCGAGGGGCTTGTCCGACATCATCGAGCGCAGCGCCCTGGTGACGGGATTTTCCTCTTCGGGGACGTCCCGGAACTCACGGTAAAGGAAGACGTTCTCGTTGCTCCGGCCGATCCAATACACCGGAGCTTTATTGGAAGCCTGTGTGGTTTCCAGCGGTGCACTCGTGCTGGGCACTCCGGCGGTGGCGGATCCGGTCACCGACTGAGGCGTGCTGTCCGCGGTGGTTGCGGAAGGCTGGGGAGTGGCTACGCAGCCGGAAAGCACCATGGCGGCGGGCAGCACAAGAAGCATCACGGCGGAACGCGTCCGCCCGCCTCCTGCTGCCTTCCGGCGTCGTGGATTCCTGATCTCCATAGTGCTCCCGGGTACCCCGCCCTGTCCCTGCCACCGTTGGTGGTGAAGTCGTCTTTTGGCCGGCGCAACGCCAGCGAATTCCAGCATTACATAGAGTGCGCGGCCCCCAGCGGCGTTTGCAGGCGGTCGCCCGAACTGCAACGGGAACGATATGCGGCCGATACGAAGTTGATACCTAATGACGGGAACCTGCAACGAAAAGGCTGCATCCGCACGGCGGGCGCCCGCAGTCCGCGGCTCCCGGACAGCGTACTGGCGTAAGATGTAAGGACTCGGCCGGGCGCGGAGCCCGACGCTAAAGCAGCAACGGCGAACTGACCGGCCAGAGAGACACATTTCCTAACTGGAGGGGACCAGAGGCCCGCAGGCCGGCACCATGACTGAAGCAACAAACGGAAGGCCCCGGTTCAGCGCCGGAGAGCGCACCACAGGTGAATTTCCCCATAGTCTTCCCGGTGTCAGGACGGAGGTGGTCATCTTTGACAACTCCGAACAGATGGTTCAGTCCCTTGGCAGCCATGATGAGGCGCTCCGCTTCATCGAGGAACAGTTCCCGGCTGTGGACTTCCACGTACGCGGCAACGAACTGGCCATCAGCGGCCCCGCCGCCGATGTTCCACGGATCATGCGGTTGCTCCACGAAGTGCGCGGGCTCGTTGACCGGGGAACCGTCATTACACCGGCAGTGCTCCAGCAGCTCGCCGCCCTGCTCCGGAGCCAGTCGCTCCAAAACCCGGTCGAGGTGCTGACGTACAACATCCTCTCCAGCCGCGGCAAGACGATCCGGCCCAAGACGCTGAACCAGAAGAATTACGTCGATGCCATTGACGCCAACACGGTGATCTTCGGCATCGGACCGGCCGGTACCGGCAAGACCTTCCTCGCCATGGCGAAGGCCGTCCAGGCACTGCAGCAGAAGGAAGTCAGCCGCATCATTCTTACCAGGCCCGCGGTGGAGGCCGGTGAACGGCTGGGGTTCCTTCCGGGGACGCTCAGCGACAAGATCGACCCCTACCTGCGTCCGCTGTACGATGCCCTGCACGACATGATGGACCCTGAATCCATTCCCCGCCTGATGGCGGCCGGCACGATTGAAGTGGCTCCGCTGGCTTACATGCGCGGCCGAACCCTCAATGATGCGTTCATCATCCTCGACGAGGCCCAGAACACCACGCCCGAGCAGATGAAGATGTTCCTGACCCGGCTGGGATTCGGCTCCAAAATGGTGGTCACCGGGGACGTCACCCAGGTGGATCTGCCCTTCGGCACGCGTTCCGGGCTCCGGATCGTGGAAGAGATCCTGCAGGGCATCGAGGACGTGAACTTCAGCGTGCTCGACGCCTCGGACGTGGTCCGCCACCGGCTGGTGGGAGACATTGTCAATGCGTACGGCGTCTGGGACGAGGCACAGAGGAACCGGGTAAAGCATTCCGTGAGCCGGGAGAAGCGGGGAGAGCACGCATGAGCATCGAGGTAAACAACGAATCCGGCGTCACGGTGGACGAAGCCCAGCTGGTTGCCCTGGCGCGGTTCGTTTTCGAACGCCTGTACATCCACCCCCAGGCTGAACTGTCCATCCTCCTGGTGGACGAAACCGCCATGGAAAAGCTGCACCTGGAACTCATGGATGAGCCCGGTGCCACCGACGTCCTGTCCGTTCCCATGGACGAATTGACCCCGGGCACACCTGACAAGCCGACACCCCAGGGCATGCTCGGGGACATTGCCGTGTGCCCGCAGGTGGCGGAAGTCCAGGCACGCAACGCCGGTCATTCGACCCAGGACGAGATGCTGTTGCTCACCACCCACGGCATCCTGCACCTGCTGGGATACGACCACGCCGATCCCGAGGAAAAAGAAGAGATGTTCGGCCTGCAGCGGGAACTGCTTGAGGGATTCACCGGTAAAGAAGCCCCGTCAGAGACGATGCAGTGACCCCACTGATCCTCGTTGGCATGGCGCTGGTTTTCCTCAGCTTCGCCGCCCTGCTGACAGCGGCCGAGTCCGCGTTTAATTTCCTGCCCCGCCACGACGCCGAAGAGGCAGTGCTTCGAAGCAACGGCCAGGCCCTCAAACGCATCCTGGACCAACCGGTGGCGCACATGCGCTCCCTGAGGTTCTGGCGGATCTGGTTCGAAATGGCCTCGGCAGTGGCAGTGGCGGTCCTTCTGCACAGCTTGTTGGACAGTGTATGGCTTGCAGGGTTGGCCGCCACCGGAATCATGGCCCTCGTAGGCTTCGTGATCGTCGGGGTTTCACCGCGGCAGCTTGGCCGTGCCCACGCGGGCGGCGTCGTCCGGTTCAGCGCGCCGATCATCCGGTTCCTGTGCTGGGTACTGGGCCCCATCCCCGGCTGGCTTGTCGCCCTGGGCAGCGCCGTGGCACCTGCTGCACGCGGCGGCGATGAGGCTTCCTTCAGCGAGGAGGAGTTCCGCGAACTGGTGGACCGCGCCACCGAGTCGGACATGATCGAGGACAACGAGGCCGAACTGATCCAGTCCGTGTTCGACTTCGGCGACACCCTGGTCCGGGCCGTGATGGTGCCCCGCACGGACATCCTCAGCATCGACGCCGGCTCGAGCCTGCACCGGGCCATGTCCCTCTTCCTGCGGTCGGGATACTCGCGGATCCCCGTCATCCGGGACAACACGGACCAGATCCTGGGCATCATCTACCTCAAGGATGTCGCCGCCGCGCTGCACAGCCTGGGCCCGGACGAAGAACCCCCCATCGTCGACGACCTTGCCCGCGAAGTCCGCTACGTTCCGGAGTCCAAGCAGGTCAGCGACCTGCTCCGCGAACTGCAGAAGGAATCCACCCACGTGGCGATCGTGATCGATGAGTACGGCGGAACGGCCGGACTGGTCACCTTGGAGGACCTGATCGAGGAAATCGTCGGCGAGATTGTGGACGAATACGACACCGAGAGCGCGGAGGCCGTGGCACTGGGCGACGGGAGCTACCGCGTCAGTGCGCGGATGGGCATCGACGACCTCGGTGAGCTTTTTGATGTGGAACTCGACGACGACGAAGTGGACACCGTGGGCGGCCTGCTGGCCAAGGCCCTCGGCAGGGTTCCCATTGTCGGCAGCACCGTCGAGGTGGACGGGATCTCGCTGCGGGCAGAACGCCTGGAAGGCCGCCGCAACAGGGTCAGCCACATCATCGCGGCGCCCGTTGCAAAGGGCGCCTTTCCAGAACAGACTGACCTTGAAGACCTACTCGACGAGGCCGAAACAACGCAACAGGGAGTTCCACGTGAGCAAGCAGAATAAAGCGGACGGCGGCGAGGCCTTTGGCGGCTTCCGCGCCGGATTTTCGATCCTCGTGGGTAGGCCTAATGCCGGCAAGTCCACGCTGACGAACGCACTGGTGGGCAAGAAGGTGGCCATCACCTCTGCCAAGCCGCAGACGACGCGCCACACGATCCGTGGCATCGTCCACCGCGAAGACGCCCAGCTCATCCTCGTCGACACTCCCGGCCTGCACCGGCCGCGGACACTGCTGGGCAAGCGCCTCAACGACCTGGTGGCAGACACCCTCTCCGAAGTGGACGCCATTGGCTTCTGCCTTCCGGCCAACGAAAAGATCGGCCCCGGCGACCGCTTTATCGCCGCGCAGCTGGCCGCGGTCGGCAAAAAGCCCATCATTGCGATCGTCACCAAGGCCGACCTGGTGGACCGGCAGGCACTGACTGAGCAGTTGCTTGCCGTTGCCGCGCTGGGGCGCGAAGTCCTCGGCGAAGACGGGTGGAAGGACATTGTGCCGGTATCGGCAACGGACGGGTTCCAGGTGAACACCGTGGCGGATGTCCTCATCAGCCACATGCCGCCGTCGCAGCCGCTCTATCCGGACGGGCACCTGACGGACGAGCCCGAAGCCGTCATGGTCGCGGAGCTCATTCGCGAAGCCGCGCTGGAAGGGGTCCGGGACGAGCTTCCGCACTCCCTGGCCGTTGTGGTTGAGGAGATCGTTCCCCGCGAGGGCCGGCCCGAGGACAGCCCGTTCCTTGACGTCAGGGTCAACCTTTACGTGGAGCGGCCTTCCCAGAAGGCCATCATCATCGGCAAGGGCGGCGCCCGGTTGCGGGAAGTGGGCACCAATGCCCGCAAGGGCATCGAAGCGCTGCTCGGAACGCGGATCTACCTGGACCTGCACGTCAAGGTGGCCAAGGACTGGCAGCGGGATCCAAAGCAGCTGGTCAAGCTCGGTTTCTAGACTGCATCGAGCCACCCGGCTGCCTGGCGGTTCGACGCGGGTGCCGGACCGGACGGCCGCTCCCGGCTGTCCCGCTGCGCCCGCCCATCGGGTGTTTTCCCAGCCAGGACCACTAAAATGGACCGAACCCCGTTTTATAGAGGAAGGTAACACCACGTGGTGCGACGCCGAGACACTCCCGGACAAGGCATTGGTTCGCCAGCGTCCGACGCCGCTGCCAGGCATTCGGACACGAAGGACATGGGCCCCGCCCGGCACCTCGGCGCAATGCGCGGAAAGCCGGTGTGGTTCAAGGTGACTACTGCCGTTGTGGCCCTCGTTCTTGTGGGCGCTGTGGCTTTCGCCGCCTTCTGGGTCATCCGTTTGCAGATGAACATCAGCAAAGCCCCGCTCGGTGCCGGCAGCAGCCGTACCGAAGATCCCGTCAACGACTCCAAGGACCGGATGCAGATCCTGATCCTGGGCTCTGACACCCGGGATGGCAAAAACTCCGACTACGGAACGGCCGAGGACTCCACCGGCTACGGCCAGTCGGACGTCATGATGATGATGGACATCTCGGCGGACAACAAGCGTGTCAGCGTCATTAGCTTCCCGCGGGACCTGCTGGTGGACATTCCCGAATGCACGGACCAGAAGACCAAGCAGGTTTTTCCGGCCCGAAGCGGCGTGATGATCAACGAAGCCATGAAAGAGGCCGGCATTGGCTGTGCCGTGGATACCGTAAACAAAATCACGGGACTGGAAATCGACCACTTCATGATGGCGGATTTCAACGCGGTCAAGGAACTTTCCAACGCCGTGGGCGGCGTGGAAGTCTGCGTCAGTGACGCCGTCTACGACCCCGACTCCCGCCTGCGCCTCCCCGCGGGAAACTCGCAGGTGCAGGGCGAGCAGGCGCTGGCCTACCTCCGGACCAGGCATGCCTTCGCGGACGGCGGTGACCTGGGCCGCATCAAGGCGCAGCAGGGCTTCCTGTCATCCCTTACCCGCAAGATCAAGGATGACGGCACGCTGTCGGACCCCCAGAAGATGCTCAAGATTGCCGACGTCGTAACCCGGAACCTTACGGTGGATGATGGACTGGCGTCCGTGCCGTCGCTGCTGACCATCGGTAACCGGCTCAAGAACATCGACATCAGCAAGGTGGCGTTCGTGGCCGTGCCCACCACGCCCGCGCCCACCGATCCCAACCGACTCACCGTTGCTGAGCCGGCTGCGTCACAGCTTTTCGCCGCGCTGCGCAAGGACGTCGACCTGACCGACCCGACAGCCACCCCTAGTCCCACGGCGGAACCGACCGAGTCGGCTCCCGCCCCTTCACCGTCCACGCCTGCCGAAACACCGCCGCCTGCATATAACAAGGCGCTGCAGCCGGTCACGGTGGCGAACGGAACGGGAGTTCCGGCACGGACCCAGGAAATCACCCAGGCCATTATTGCCGGCGGCTTCACCCAGGTGGCCCCGCTGGCGGCGCAGCCGGTCGAGAAGACGGCGGTCTACTACGCACCCGGTTTCGAGGACGTGGCCGCGGACGTCGCGGCGTTGCTGGAAATACCGGCCACGCAGGTTCTCCCGGCAGCCGGCGTCAGCGGAGTTCAGGTCTACCTCGGCGCCGATTTCATGTCCGGAACAAAAATGGACTCGGCGCCGCTTCCGTCCGACATTGTCAACCAGACGGCCGGCGACACGGTCTGCCAGCAGGCGAACCCTGAACTGATTGTTCGCTAGCAGCGGTCGATAGCAAGAGAAAAGCGGGGCCGGCCACGTTCTGTGGCCGGCCCCGCTTTCCTCATCGAGACGTGTCGGTCACCAGATGCTGACGCGTTCCGCCGCAGGCATCCACATGCCGTCCTGTTCTGCCACATCGAATGCTTCATGGAAGGCATCCAGGTTCCTGGCGATGGCGTTGGTACGGAACTCGTTGGGGGAGTGCGGGTCCGTCGCAAGCCGGCGAATGGCCTCCTCGTTCCGGATCACCTGCCGCCAACCGGCAGCCCAGGACGCGAAGAACCGCTGCGGACCCGTCAGGCCGTCCAGCACCGGCGGTTCCGCTCCGTCAAGGCTGATCAGGTAGGCCTTGTAGGCAATGGTGAGGCCGCCGAGGTCGCCGATGTTTTCGCCCAGGGTGAGCTTGCCGTTGACGTGGTGGCCAGGGGCCGCGGTGGGCGACAATGCATCGAACTGGGCCACCAGCTTGGACGTCAGGGCCTCGAAAGCGGTCCGGTCATCCTCGGTCCACCAGTTCCGGAGGGCGCCGCCGCCGTCGAACTGTGAGCCCTGGTCATCGAAACCGTGCCCGATCTCGTGTCCGATAACGGCGCCGATGCCGCCGTAGTTGACGGCGTCGTCGGCGTCCGCGGTGAAGAACGGAGCCTGCAGGATGGCCGCCGGGAACACGATTTCGTTCAGCAGCGGGTGGTAATACGCGTTGACGGTCTGGGGCGTCATGAGCCACTTGTTCTTGTCAACGGGCTTGCCCACCTCGTCCAGGTGCCGGTCGACGTCGGCATTGTGGGCCCGCTCCACGTTTCCGAGGAGGTCGGCGGGGTCAATCTCCACCGCGGAGTAGTCGATCCACTCGTCCGGGTAGCCGATTTTGGCCCGGAATGCTTCAAGCTTCTTGAGGGCTTCGAGCTTGGTGTCCTCGCCCATCCAGGCGAGCCCGGTGATGCTCTGCCGGTAGGCCTCGATGAGATTGGCCACGAGCGACTGCATGCGGGCCTTGTGGGTTTCGGGAAAGTGCCGTGAGACGTAAATCTGGCCCACCGCTTCGCCGAGGGCTGCTTCGACGACGGCGACGCCGCGCTTCCAGCGGTCTTTGTTACGGGGTGTGCCGCTAATGGTGGTGCCGTAGAACGCGAAGTTCGCATCCACGAATTCTGCCGAGAGGTAGGGGGCTGCTGAGCTGACAACGCGCATGGCCAGCCAGTCCTGCCAGGCCTCCACAGGCTCGGATTCGAGCAGGCTCGCTGCCCCGGAGAAGAAATCGGGCGTGCTGACCACCATCTCCTGCCGCTTGTCCGGCACGATTCCGGCGGCCTCGAACCAGGCATCCATCAGCGGGAAAAGCTCCCGGGCCTCCGCGGCGGATTTCAGGTTGTACGTCTTTTGCGGATCCCGCAGGGTCACGTTGTCCCAGTGGTGGGCGGCCAAAGCTGTCTCCAGACGGACCACGCGTTCCGCGGCGTCTTCCGGGTCCGGGTTACGGGCGAGGCCGAGCATGTTCCCGACGTGCCCGCGGTAGGCCGCCACCATGGGAGCGAACTTCTCTTCGCGGTAATACGACTCATCCGGCAGGCCGAGGCCGCCTTGCCCGGTGTACAGCAGGATTCGGTCCGGGTTTCCCGCGTCAGGCGCCGGGTAGATGTAGAAGAGCCCGGATACATCGGAACGGAAGAGCCTTCCGGCCAGTTCGATGACGTCCGCCGCGGACTTCGTGGCATACACCGAGGCGAGCCGTTCCCGGATGGGTTCCATACCTTTGGCCTCGACAGTGGCTTCATCCATGAAGCTGTTGTAAAGGTCCCCGACCTTCTGTTCGATGCCGGTGGCTTCTTCGCCGCGCCCGGCGGCCTCTTCGATGATTTCCCTGACCGCCAGCTCGGACCCGTCCCGCAAGGCCGTGAAGGTGCCTTCAAGGGGCCGGTCATCCGGGATGGTGGTGCTCTTCAGCCACGCGCCGTTGATGTGCTGGTACAGGTCATCCTGCGGCCGCACGGTGTGGTCGATGTTGGACAGGTCGATCCCCGAGTTTGGCACAAGTGCTCCTTCAGGTGAAGGCTGCCGCCGGCGCTGGCCCCGGTGGCAGCGTCTGCATAGTGGACGTTGCTGGAGGTGATGCTCCTTCATCTTACGCACCCGTGTTACTGTGAAATGGTGCGCGCAGAACTGCTTCTTCTTAGCTGCCGCGGCGAGGCCTCAGACGCGATCTAGCGCAAGGCCAATCCTCGTCGCGGAGTTAGTGTTGCCCGGCCACCTTTCACACAGGAACCACAGAAAAGGCCCCGATAGTAATGCGAAACGCACAGAAGCCCTCCGGAATGCCCGTTCACCGCTACCTGCCGTTCCAGGACCAGATCACCGTTGAACTGCCTGACCGGACCTGGCCGGACAAAGTCATCACCCAAGCCCCGCGCTGGTGTGCCGTGGACCTCAGGGACGGCAACCAAGCGCTGATCGACCCCATGAGCCCGGCCCGCAAAATGAAAATGTTCGACCTGCTGGTCCGCATGGGTTACAAGGAAATCGAGGTGGGCTTCCCCTCCGCCTCGCAGACTGACTTCGACTTCGTCCGTCAGCTGATTGAAGGCAACCACATCCCCGACGACGTCACCATCCAGGTGCTGACGCAGGCCCGCGAGCACCTGATTGAGCGGACCTACGAGTCCCTGGTTGGCGCCAAGCAGGCCATCGTCCACCTCTACAACTCGACGTCGGTCCTGCAGCGCCGCGTCGTGTTCAACCAGGACGAGGACGGCATCCTGGATATCGCCCTCCAGGGCGCCCGCCTGTGCAAGAAGTACGAAGAAACGCTGGCTGACACCCACATCACCTACGAGTACTCACCGGAATCGTTTACCGGTACGGAGCTCGAATACGCCGTCCGCGTCTGCAACGCCGTGGCTGACGTCTTCGAGGCCTCGGCTGACAGCCAGGTCATCATCAACCTGCCGGCTACGGTGGAAATGGCCACCCCCAACGTCTATGCCGATTCCATCGAGTGGATGAGCCGCCACCTGCACCCCCGCGAGGGAATCATCCTCTCGCTGCACCCGCACAACGACCGCGGCACCGGTGTTGCCGCCGCCGAGCTCGGCTACCTCGCCGGGGCGGACCGCATTGAAGGCTGCCTGTTCGGAAACGGTGAGCGGACCGGCAACGTGGACCTGGTCACGCTGGGCTTGAACATGTTCGTCCAGGGCGTCGACCCCATGATCGATTTCTCCAATATCGACGACATCCGCCGCACCGTTGAGTACTGCAACCAGCTGCCGGTGGCCGAGCGTTCCCCCTACGGCGGCGACCTCGTCTTCACCGCGTTCTCCGGCTCGCACCAGGATGCCATCAAGAAGGGCTTCGAAGCCCTCGAGCGTGACGCGGCGGCCGCCGGCAAGGACGTGGGCGAGTACACCTGGCAGGTTCCGTACCTGCCGGTCGACCCCAAGGACCTGGGACGCAGCTACGAGGCTGTCATCCGGGTCAACTCGCAGTCCGGCAAGGGCGGCGTGGCCTACCTGCTGAAGAACGAGCACAGCCTGGACCTGCCGCGCCGCGCCCAGATCGAATTCTCCGGCGTCATCCAGAAGCGGACCGACACCGTGGGCGGCGAAGTCAGCGGCGCCCAGCTCTGGCAGATCTTCCAGGACGAGTACCTGCCCTCCAGCAAGGAGGACGGCCAGTGGGGACGCTATTCGCTGGGGTCCTTCAGCACGGAAACGGACGACGACGGCGCCATGACCTTGCACGCCACGGTCACCGTCGACGGCGCCCAGGTCCGCCGCACCGGCACCGGCAACGGCCCGATCGCCGCGCTCCTGGCGATCCTCGGCCAGGACGGCGTGGACGTACGGGTCCTGGACTACAGCGAGCACGCGCTCTCTGAAGGCGGCAATGCCCGTGCCGCGGCGTATGTTGAATGCGCAGTCGGCGAACGGGTGCTGTGGGGCGTTGGCATTGACTCCAACACCACCACCTCCTCGCTGAAGGCCGTCATTTCGGCCGTCAACCGCGCCATCCGGGACGCACAGGCCTAGGCCAATCATTCGAACCGCTGACCTGCTGCGCCCCCGGACCACTCCGGAGGCGCAGCAGCCGCGTTTTCCCGAAGGTCAGTGCGAAGATTAACCGTGGCCCAACAATCCTCCTTCTCCGCCCGCGCCTACCGTGACGACGCCGTGGTGCTGCGCACCCACAAACTGGGTGAAGCAGACCGGATCATCACGCTCCTGACAAAACACCACGGCCAGGTGCGGGCGGTCGCCAAGGGAGTGCGCCGCACCAGCAGCCGCTTCGGCGCCCGCCTGGAACCGTTCATGGTGGCGGACCTGCAGCTGATTTCCGGACGGACACTGGACATCGTCACCCAGGCGGTGGCCAAGGGAGCCTACGGCGGCAGCATCGCGGCCGACTACGGCCGCTACACGGTGGCGGCGGCCATGACCGAGACGGCCGAAAAGCTGACGGACGTGGACGGCGAGGCCGGCACCGCGCAATACAACCTGCTGGTGGGGGCCCTCGCCTCGCTGAGCCGGGGAGAACACACCCCGGAGCTCATCCTCGACTCATACCTTTTGCGCGCCCTGGCTACCGGCGGGTGGGCTCCCAGCTTCACGGTGTGCGCCCGCTGCGGCGCACCCGGCCCGCATACGGCCTTTTCGGCGCCGCTGGGCGGCATGGTGTGCAGCACTTGCCGTCCGCCTGGGTCGCCCGCACCCGCGGCGGAAACAGTGTTCCTGCTGGGTGCACTGCTGACGGGGGACTGGACGACGGCGGATGCGTCCCTGGCCCTGCACCGGCGCGAGGCGGCCGGTTTGGTGGCCACCTATCTGCAATGGCATCTTGAACGGGTGCTGAAATCACTCAAACATGTGGAGCGTAGCTGACAGTGGCCCTTGGAAAGAAAAAGACTCCCGTCCGGCAGCGGACCGCACCGGTGACGGCGCCGTATCCGCACAGTTCCGGGGCCGTGCCGCCATCGATTCCCGGGGAATTTATCCCGCAACACGTGGCAATCGTCATGGACGGCAACGGCCGCTGGGCGAACCAGCGCGGGCTGCCGCGGATCGAGGGCCACAAGGCGGGGGAGCCTGCGCTGCTGGACGTCGTCGCGGGAGCCATTGAACTCGGCATCAAGTACGTCACGGTGTACGCCTTTTCCACGGAGAACTGGCGGCGTTCCCCGGAGGAAGTCCGCTTCCTGATGGGATTTAACAAGGACGTGCTAAGACGCCAGCGGAACCAGTTGGACGAGTGGGGCGTCCGGATCCGCTGGTCGGGACGCCGGCCCAGGCTCTGGGGATCGGTGATCCGGGAACTGGAAGAGGCGGAGGAATACACCCAGGGCAACAGCACCTGCACGTTGACCATGTGTGTTAATTACGGCGGCCGTGCGGAAATCGCGGATGCGGTCTCGGCCATCGCCGAAGACGTCGCGGCCGGCCGGCTGAAGCCTGGTGCCATCACTGAACGGACCATCCAGAAGTACCTGGACGAACCGGACCTTCCCGACGTCGACCTCTTTCTCCGAAGCTCCGGTGAGCAGCGGCTCTCCAACTTCATGCTGTGGCAGTCGGCCTACGCGGAGTTCGTCTTCATGGACACGCTGTGGCCCGACGTGGACCGCCGCACCCTGTGGGACGCCGTCGAAATCTATGCCCGGCGGGACCGCAGGTACGGCGGCGCCGTGGATGCGGCCCGGCCGGACCGCCGCCCCGAGGAACCGCAACCCGCGGAGTCCGGGCAGCCCTGACCACCGGTCAGCCCGGATGCGAATGCAGCCAGGCGACCAGGTCACGGTACGCTTCCTGGCGGACCTCCCGGCGTGAGAGGAACACATCGTGGATCGCCCCGGGGTAGCGGAAGACGGCTGTCCGGCGTCCCAGGCCCAGCGCCCGGTGCGCTGTCTGCTCCACGTCGATCACGGCGTCCGCGCTCATCAACTCCTCGGACCACTCGGCCTGGATTTTGGTTCGGTCCGAGAGCATCACCAGGACGGGAGCCGCGATGTCCAGGCGCCGTTCCACGGCCGCATGTCCGGCAAGGACCGCCCGGGTCCATCCGGCACGGATCGGGAACGACGCCGTCGGGCGCCACTGCGGATCCAGGAACCACTCGCCGTGGGCCTGGTCGCTGACGCTCTCCCAATAGCCGGGCATTTCCGGAAAATGGAACGGCCGTCGCGGATCCGCGCGCGCAATGGGTTCGACGAGGTGCATGGCGATGTTCCGGATCAGGCTGCTGCCCTGAAGCTCCAACCATGGTGCGTTGAGGACCAGCGTTTCGAGCGCGCCCGGGTGGCGGTCGGCCCACAGCGCCCCGATCAGGCCGCCCAGTGAATGTGCCAGCATGTGGACAGCGGGTTCCGGATCCACGCCGGTGCGCGCTGCCACATCCGTCCTGATCATGGCGAGCGCGGCGGCAATGTCCGCGTCGTAGACTTCCAGGTCAGTGGTGTAGCCGGGCGTCTGCCAGGTCCGCAGGCTGCGGCCATACTTGCGAAGGTCCAGCGCGTAGAAGTGCAAGCCGCGCGCGCCAACGTACCTGGCCAATTCGGATTGCAGGAAGTAGTCCGCCCAGCCGTGAAGGTACAGGACTGCTCCAGGGCGTACAAAACCGTTCTGCGCCCGGGCGTCCCCGGCCGGCCACGCCAACGGCCGGAAGACCGTGCTGCGCAGCCCCGCAAGGAAATCAGGCGGACCCGCCGGCAGGTACCGGACCAGCGTGGCACACACCGCGCCTTCGTCGTCGTCGGGCAGGGGCAGCTCCAAGGACTCGAATCCGTCCCCGAGCTGATCGGGCTGCCACGGAGATGCCTCCGGCGCCGCCGCTTTCACTCCTCGCCGCCGTCGTCGAGGACGTAGCCCCGGATCCAGCGGTTCAGCCGGGCGTACGCATCCGCCCGGACATGCGGCGGAGACAGGAAGACGTCGTGGAGGGCGCCGTCGATCCGTTCCAGGGTGACCGTCCGGCCAAGGGCCATGGCCCGGATAGCAATGGTATTCACATCGAGCACGGCGTCCGTCCGTCGCATGGCCTCCGTCCAGAACATGCCGTTCTCGCTGGCCCCGGACAGGAGGACCAGGATGGGGACGTCGATCCGCAGCCCGCGGGCCACCCGGGAATGCCCGGCCAGGACCGCACTAAGCCAGCCGGCCCGCACGGGGAACGCGAGGGGCGGCCGGTACTTGTTGTCCAGGGTCCATTCACCCTCGGCCTCGCTGCTGATGCTTCGCCAATAGAAGCCGCGCTCCGGCAGCCGCAGCACGGCCTCCGGCCGGTATCGTGCCAGCGGCCCCACCATGGACCTGGCGGCGCGCCGGACCAGTGAACTGCCGTGCATTTCCAGCCACGGGCTGTTCAGGACCAACTGGGAAGCCACGCCAGGATGCCGGCTGACCCACAGGGCGGCGATCAGGCCTCCCGTTGAGTGGCCCATCAGGGTCAGGGAGGGCTTGATGCCGTGTTCCGGCCAGAGGGAGCCGATGATCCCGATGGCCTTACTGATTTCGGCGTCGTAGTCGTCGAGGTCGGCCACGTAGCCGCCATGCGTATCAGGCTGAAGGCTCCGCCCGTGGTTGTGCATGTCCAGGGCAAAGAACTCAAATCCCTTACCTGTCCAGAACTCGGCGAGCTCCACGTTGAAGAAATAATCGCTCCAGCCGTGCAGGAAGAGGACAGCCCGGCGGGGGAGGGGCGCGGGTCCTGAGGTGCCTGTCCCGCGGGCTTCGCCTTGGGGCACGTGGCGCACAAGGGTAGCCGTACGCTCGACGCCGTCGGCGCCCGTGGCCTGGTACGAACAGGCTTCGAAATCGTCCCCCAGGATATCTGTGTGCCACTCCATTTGATTAGCCTAGACAACGGCTGCTTCAGCAGCGAACAAACCCTCGGTGCCTCCCAAGCGCGTCACACCGCGGGACAGCATGCGCGCCGGTTTGGTCTGCGGAGCCTGAAGCGGAAAACTGGATATATGCGCGTATATCCCACCTTCTTTCGCCTTGCCTTTTCATGGATGGACGCCGAACGCGCCCACAAGATCGGGTTTCGAGCCATCAGGCTGGCCCACAGCTCAGGGGCGGGCAGGGTGCTCGCGAAATTCACGGCCCCGGCGCCGTCGCTCCAGACCACTGCCTTCGGCATCACTTTCCCTTCACCCTTCGGGCTCGCTGCCGGCTTTGACAAGGAAGGGCACGGAATTGAAGCTCTGACCGAGCTGGGGTTCGGCCACGTGGAGGTGGGTACCATCACCGGGCAGGCCCAGCCCGGGAACGAAAAGCCGCGACTGTTCCGCCTTGTCGAGGACAAGGCAGTCATCAACCGGATGGGATTCAACAACGACGGCGCCACCGCCGTTGCGCCCCGGCTTAAGTCCGCCCGGGCTGCCCTGCAGCGGCGCCACCCTGGCGTCCGTCCGGTGATCGGCGTTAACATCGGCAAGAGCAAGGTGGTGGAACTCGAGGACGCAGTGGGTGACTATCTCATCAGCGCCCGGAACCTGGCCCCCGCAGCCGATTACCTCGTGGTCAACGTCAGCTCTCCCAACACGCCGGGTCTCCGGCTGCTTCAGAACGTCGAAACCCTCCGCCCGCTGCTCAAAGCAGTGGGCGAGGAAGCGGACAAGTCCGCCGGAAGGCACGTCCCGCTCTTGGTGAAGATCGCGCCGGACCTTAGCGACGAGGACATCGACGACGTCGCGCAGCTCGCCCTGGACCTCAAGCTGGACGGTATTATCGCCACCAACACCACGATCGGCCGGGAGGGGCTCACCTCCGACCCCGAAAAAATCCGGGACTGCGGGCCCGGCGGGCTGTCCGGCGCCCCGCTGAAGGCACGGTCGCTGGAAGTGCTGCGCCGCCTCAGGAAAGCAGCCGGCACCACCCTCACACTGGTTTCCGTCGGCGGCGTGGAGACGGCGAAAGATGTCCAGGAAAGGCTCGACGCCGGCGCCACCCTGGTGCAGGGCTACACGGCGTTCCTGTATGAGGGCCCCTTCTGGGCGGCTCGGATTAACCGCCAGCTGGCCAAGCACCCCAGCCGCCGCCGGGCCAACGCCTAGGCGGAACCCCGGCCATAAGCGCCGTCGAAAGAAGAAGCCCCCGGCAGTCGGGAGACCGCCGGGGGCTTCTTCGTGCCTGGATCAGGCGGGAAACTCTCCGCGCTTGACGAGCGGCTTGGGAAGGCGCAGACGGCGGAACTGGAGGGAACGCATGGATCCGTACCAGACAGTGCCGCGTTCCACCTCGCCGAACTTTTCCGTGAGGCGCTTCCGGAGCTTCCGGGACAGGATAAACACGTCGACGAAGACGGCCAGGAACATCACCCAGAAGCCACCCAAAACATAGATCATTGATTCGCTGGTGGAGGGAACCAGCAGGGAGATAATCACGAACAGCAGGGCGCCGAACATGAGGTACTCGCCGAGGCTGAAGCGGGCATCAACGTAATCGCGGGCATAGCGCTTCTGCGGACCCTTGTCCCGAAGGGGAAGGAACTTTTCGTCACCCGTGTCCAGTGCCTGGCGCATCTTGATCCGCTGCTCCTGCACGGCTGCCCGCTCCGCTGCTTTGGAGGCCTTTCGGTCCTCCGGCACCAGGGGGCGCTTCCGCGCCGCTTCCTGTGCTTTGCGCTTGGGCGTGGGCGCACCCTTGCCGAGGGCTGCGTCCTGCCGGGCCAACGCCTCGGCTGCCTGCTGGTCAACTACGTCCTGCGCCAACGGCGCTTCCTTTTTACGTCCAAACACTCCTAAAGAATACCTTGCACGCGCAGGCGGAAAGTCATGTGTCGCGCGGGCCCCGCAGCGACGGAACCGGGGGAGGCCGCCGGCGGTTCCGGAGTGTTTCCTGTGGTTACGGACACAGGTAGGGTTTTGGCCATGACTTCATCACCGGCGGGGACCCCGCAAGAAATCAGTGCAGGAATCGACGGGATCGACGTCGATGCCCTGCGCCGGGCCGTACACGCGTCCTTTGACACCACCGTTGGGCAGCTGACAGACCTTGTGAAGCTTCCGGGCATTGCCTGGCCCAGCTTCGATCCTGCCCCGCTGGACCGCAGCGCGGAGGCTGTGGCGGAACTGGTGCGGGCCGCAGGCATCGACGACGTGCGGATCCTGCGCTGCAACAAAGAGGACAGCACGCCGGGCGGTCCCGCTGTGGTGGCGCGACGAACCGCCGCCGAGGGAAAGCCCACCATTCTGCTGTATGCCCACCACGACGTCCAGCCGACCGGCGATCTGGCGCTGTGGGAGACCGAACCGTTTACCGCTGTCGAACGCGACGGCCGGCTGTACGGCCGGGGTGCGGCCGACGATAAAGCCGGCATCATGGCACATATTGCCGCCTATGCCGCCGTTACCGAAGTATTGGCCGATGAGTTGGGACTCGGCGTGACGTTCTTCATTGAGGGCGAGGAGGAAGCCGGATCGCCCACGTTCCGCACGTTCCTGGAAACCCACCGCGAATTGCTGCGCGCCGACGTCATTGTGGTGGCGGATTCCAGCAACTGGAAGGTTGGCGTACCGGCCCTGACCACCAGCCTGCGCGGCCTAGTGGACGGAACCATTGAGGTGCAGGTACTGGAACACGCCGTCCATTCCGGAATGTTCGGCGGGGCCGTCCTCGATGCACCCACCCTGCTCTCCCGCCTGATCGCCACCCTGCACGACGACGAAGGGAACGTCGCCGTGAAGGGCCTGGTCAGCCGGGACGACGTCTCGGTCGACCTGACGGAAGCGGAGTACCGAGCCGACGCGTCCGTTTTGGACGGCGTCCGCCTCGCCGGCAGCGGAACGATCGCCTCCCGGCTATGGACCAAACCGGCGCTGTCGATCATCGGCTTCGATGCTCCCGCCGTGGACGTGGCCTCCAACACCCTGCTGCCGCGGGCGCGGGCAAAGTTCAGCCTGCGGCTGGCCCCGGGCCAGGACCCGGCCGACGCCATGGCCGCAGTGCAGAACCACGTCGAGTCGAATGCGCCGTTCGGCGCGAAGGTGGTATTCACGCCGGGGGAGAGCGGCAGCTCCTTCCTGACTGACACGGGTTCCGCTGCCGCCGGCATGGCGATGTGGGCGCTGGGGGAAGCGTGGGGCGTTCCCGCGGTGGAAATGGGCATCGGGGGTTCGATTCCCTTCATTGCGGACCTCACGGAGGTCTACCCCGAAGTGCAGATCCTGGTAACCGGCGTCGAGGATCCCGATTCCAGGGCCCACAGTGCCAACGAGTCGCTACACCTGGAGGACTTTCGCAACGCCGTCGTGGCCGAAGCCCTGCTGCTGGCACGGCTCAACCATGAGGGTCTCGCCTGACGCCAGCACCGGAAGCACGCTGGCGTGAAGGTTTCCTGGCGGTTCTGTTTCGGAGCCGTCAGGGAACATTCAGCGTATGGCCACGGTTACGTCAGGAGTTAGAGCTACACGCAGGATCGACGTAGCATGTAGCTATAGCCCATACCGTTTCCGTAGGGGCGGGCAACGCGCAAGCCGAGTCGCCACCACCGTCGTAAGAAGGTAGGCCAATGAGCACTACAACCAATGAAAACAGCGCCGCAGCCACCGGCACCGCCAGCGAAGAGCTGCCCACGCACGAGGTCAAGCTGACCGACGTCGCTGCGGGCAAGGTCCGCAGCCTGCTGGAGCAGGAAGGCCGCACCGACCTTCGCCTGCGCGTTGCTGTCCAGCCGGGCGGTTGCTCCGGCTTGATCTACCAGCTCTACTTCGATGAGCGGCTGCTCGACGGAGACGCCGTACGTGACTACGACGGCGTTGAGGTTGTTGTCGACAAGATGAGCGTCCCTTACCTCAGCGGCGCCAGCATCGACTTTGAGGACACCATCTCGAAGCAGGGGTTCACCATTGACAACCCCAACGCCGGCGGATCCTGCGCCTGTGGAGATTCTTTCCACTAACCTGGCTCTTTTGCCTCATGACAGCTTGCTTTCGGCACCGGTTTAAACCGGTGCCGACGCACGGTGCCGACATGTGAGCGAAAACCCCCGGGGAGCGGTAAGCTCTACATCGAGTAGTAAAACTTTTAGTGTGCCCGGGGAGCCATCTTCGGCCCGGGCAACAGCAACAAGTAGGAAGGGCCGTCTGTGAGTTCGCAGAACCGAACCGGCAGCCGACGCAAACAGATCACTACGATCACTGGCTTGGCACTAGCCGGCGCGTTGGCTTTGACTGGATGTTCACCAGAGGTACAGAAAGGCTGGTTGCCCACCGAGCGTGGCACCACCAATCACACTGACCGCATCATGGACCTCTGGGTCAACTCATGGATTGCCGCATTGGTCGTCGGCATCATTACCTGGGGACTCATGGTCTGGTGCATCGTCGCCTACCGCCGCCGCAAGGGCACCGTTGGATTCCCGCGGCAGACCAGCTTCAACCTCCCCCTTGAGGTGTTCTACCTGACCATCCCGCTGTTCATGGTGCTGGTGTTTTTCTACTTCACCGACCGGGACCAGCAGGCCATTGACAACCGCTCCGAGCCGGCCGACGTCGTCGTTGACGTCCGTGGCAAGCAGTGGGCATGGGACTTCAACTACAAGCAGGGCGACGTCATCAACGCCGACGTCCACGAAGCCGGAGTCCAGGCGCACCTTACGGGTGCCGAAGTGGACAAGGAAAAGCTGCCCACCCTGTACCTCCCCGTCAACAAGTCCGTTGACCTGGAGCTCAACTCGCGCGACGTCATCCACTCTTTCTGGGTCCCGGCCTTCCTGCAGAAGCGCGACATGATCCCGGGCAAGACGAACTACATCAGGTTTACCCCCACCAAAGAGGGCACCTACGACGGCAAATGTGCCGAACTCTGCGGCGAATACCATTCCGAAATGCTGTTCCGCGTAAAGGTTGTCTCCGAAACGGAGTTCCAGGCGCACATGGACCAGCTGCGCCAGGACGGCAACACCGGCCTGCTCGGCGAAGAGTACGACCGCAACCCGAACCTGAACGAAATTAAGTAAGGGGAGCGACGTGGCTACATACACTCAATCCGCACCTGCCGGGGCCCTTGGGGCGCCCGTTGTCCCGAAGTCCAAGGGACGCATCGTCGTCAACTGGATCACCTCGACCGACCACAAGACCATCGGGTACATGTACCTGATCGCGTCCTTCGTGTTCTTCTGCTTCGGCGGCGTCATGGCGCTGCTGATCCGCGCCGAGCTGTTCGAACCCGGCATGCAGATCCTGCAGACCAAAGAGCAGTACAACCAGCTGTTCACCATGCACGGCACCGTCATGCTGCTGATGTTTGCAACCCCGCTGTTCGCGGGCTTTGCGAACGTCATCATGCCGCTGCAGATCGGTGCACCCGACGTCGCCTTCCCGCGCCTGAACGCACTGGCCTTCTGGTTCTTCCTCTTCGGCTCCACGATCGCCGTCTCCGGCTTCATCACCCCGCAGGGTGCGGCGTCGTTTGGCTGGTTCGCTTACGCGCCGCTGTCCAACACCACCTTCAGCCCCGGCGTTGGCGGTGACCTCTGGGTCTTCGGCCTTGCGCTCTCCGGCTTCGGCACCATCCTCGGTGCGGTCAACTTCATCACCACCATCATCTGCATGCGCGCCCCGGGCATGACCATGTGGCGCATGCCGATCTTCACCTGGAACACCCTGGTGACGGCGATCCTGGTCCTGATGGCCTTCCCGCCGCTGGCAGCAGCCCTGTTCGCCCTCGGCGCCGACCGCCGCTTCGGTGCACACATCTTTGATCCCGAGAACGGCGGCGCCGTCCTCTGGCAGCACCTGTTCTGGTTCTTTGGCCACCCCGAGGTGTACATCATCGCGCTGCCGTTCTTCGGCATTGTCTCGGAAATCTTCCCGGTCTTCAGCCGCAAGCCGATCTTCGGCTACAAGGGCCTCGTGTACGCGACGATTGCCATCGCGGCTCTGTCCGTCACCGTGTGGGCACACCACATGTACGTCACCGGATCGGTGCTGCTGCCGTTCTTCTCCTTCATGACGATGCTGATCGCCGTACCTACCGGCGTGAAGTTCTTCAACTGGATTGGCACCATGTGGCGGGGTTCCATCACCTTCGAAACGCCCATGCTCTGGAGCATCGGCTTCCTGGCCACGTTCCTGTTCGGTGGTCTGACGGGCATCATCCTGGCCTCGCCGCCGCTTGACTTCCACGTCTCGGATTCCTACTTCGTGGTGGCGCACTTCCACTACGTGGTGTTCGGCACCGTGGTGTTCGCAATGTTCGCCGGCTTCTACTTCTGGTGGCCGAAGTGGACGGGCAAGATGCTCAACGAGCGCCTGGGCAAGATCCACTTCTGGCTCCTGTTCCTCGGTTTCCACGGAACCTTCCTGATCCAGCACTGGCTGGGTGTTGAAGGCATGCCCCGCCGTTACGCGGACTACATGCCGCAGGACAACTTCACCTGGATGAACCAGTTCTCCACGATCTCCTCGTTCGTGCTGGGCGCTTCGCTGATCCCGTTCTTCTGGAACGTTTACATCACCTGGCGCAGCAACGAAAAGGTTGAGGTGGACGATCCCTGGGGCTTCGGCGCTTCGCTCGAGTGGGCCACATCCTGCCCGCCGCCGCGGCACAACTTCACGTCGCTGCCCCGTATCCGTTCGGAGCGTCCGGCCCTGGACCTCCACCACCCGGAACTCGCACAGTCGCACACCGTTGAGTCACCGGCACCGGCAGCGTCCGTGCTCGGCAACGCAGATCAGAAGGACACCGCCAAGTGAAGATCGAATCATGGATTTTTGGAGCCGGAGTCTTCTTCTTCGTACCGGTCTCCGTGGTTTACGGATTCCTGACCAACTGGACTGAATGGGTCGGTATCCTCGGTGTCCTGCTCGTGGGCGGACTCGCCGGCATGATCGGCGCGTACCTCGGGTTCACCGCCAAGCGCGTGGGCATGCGTCCCGAGGACCGTAACGACGCCGAGATCCACGAGGGTTCCGGTGAACAGGGCCACTTCAGCCCCTGGAGCTGGTGGCCCCTGGTCCTGGGCCTGTCTTGCGCAGGCGGATTCCTCGGCCTGGCCGTAGGATTCTGGGTCACGTTCATCGCCGGCGGACTGGCCGTCATCGCCCTGGTCGGCTGGGTCTACGAATACAGCCGCGGCGACCACGCGCACTAGCAGCAAAATCAACGACGGCGGGCCCCACCAAATGGTGGGGCCCGCCGTGGTTTTGTCATTCAATCAAAAAAGCCGGGACCGCGTCCTTCCACGAGCGGACGCTGAGTGGCCGGTCGGCGCCTGGGAGCCGTCAGGCGGCCGCTCCAGCCTCAAGCAAAAGGGTCAGGCCTTCCAGTGCCGCTTCTGCGGATTCAACGCTGTGGCGGGCGGGAAGGGCCTCCGGATCAACCGAGAGTTCCACTTCGCAGCCACAGTAGAAGTCGGCAGTCATGACCTCGAGTAAGGACCGTGCGTCGACCGGCGCGATTCCCGCCTTGCCGATCCTGACCGGCAGGCCGGACTCCGTCACGGCCCGCACAAAGACAGCGGCCGGCCGCGCGTGCAGGCCTATGGGTGATTGAACGATTGCCTTGCGCACTGGCAACAGGACTCCTTTGTTCCGACGGGACTCGGCCGTCACGACTGCATTCCTGAACAAGCGTAGTGCCGGGGTGTCCGGTGGCTGAAACCGCGATACGGGTGGTCTAGACCTGCCTCGTTGTTGCTCTACCCTTAAAGCATGAATCTAGATCTGGAACGTGGCCATGGCGGCGTCTGACGCGAGCAGAATGGTAGGGGAGATCGACCGTGACAGCGGGACGCCCATCTACGTCCAGCTGCGGGAGCTCCTCCGCACGCACATCACGGCTTCCTGCCCTCCCGGGTCTTCGCTGCCCTCGGAACGTGACCTTGCCGAGAGATTCGGCCTGGCCCGCATGACGGTCCGGCAAGCCATTGACGCCCTGGTGGGCGAGGAAGTCATTGAACGGGTAGTGGGTCTGGGGACTTTCGTCCGGAAACCCAAACTCGATTTGCAGGTAAAGCTGACGTCTTACAGTGAGGAAATGCAGCGCCGGGGCATGGTACCTGCGGCCAAGGTCCTCAGCTTCGAACAGATCGGTGCGAGCGCGTTCCTGGCCCGGGAGCTCCAGCTGGACGAGGGAACCCCCCTGGTTCGCTTCAGGCGCCTCCTGCTGGCTGACAATGAACCCATGAGCGTGGATGAGAACTTCATTCCCGCGCACCGGGTGCCTGGCCTGCTCGACGGCGAACCCCCCACCTCGCTGTACAACGTGCTGAGCGAGCGCTTTGGCCTGGTCATGGAGTGGGGGGAGGACATGATCGAGGCCACGGCAGCGTCGCCGTCCACAGCGAGGCTGCTCAACGTTGAGGTCGGTTCGCCTTTGCTCAAGATCCAGAGGCACGCCTTTGTCGCACGCTCGATGGTGGACTACTCCGTTTCCTACTACCGTGCAGACCGCTACAAGCTGTGGGTTCCGCTGCAGCGACCCGGCGTCCGTCCTACGCGCAACTACGCCTCCGGCTACCGGAATCCATAGGGGATGCAGAAGAGGCCCGGTCCATTCGGACCGGGCCTCTTCTGTGGTGCTGTCAAACCGTTAGCTAGTGGCTGAGGGTTTTCTGTCCCTCGGCCGACTCGACCGCTTCGTGCTGGCCGTGGTGCCCGTGGGCAGCCTCGAGCTCAGCCGGCGAGGCAGGAGCAACCCTGTCCTCGAAGAACCAGCGCGAGAGCGCCGCGCGGCGCTTTTCCTTGCGGGTAACTACGCCGTGTTCGTTCGGAACCGCAGGCAGGGGCACCGGTGACTCAAAGCCCACCAGCTTGTAGCGCTTGTAGTCGTCCAGCGGGGCGTGGACCTCGATGAACTCACCATGCGGCAAGCGGACGATACGGCCGGTTTCGCGGCCGTGCAGGGCGATTTCGCGGTCCTTGCGCTGAAGAGCCAGGGCGACGCGCTTGGTCACGATGAAAGCGATGACCGGGCCGATGAAGAACAGTGCGCGCAGCCAGTAGGTGACATCGTTCAGGGCAACGTGGAAGTGCGTTGCAATGAGGTCCGAGCTCGCAGCGGCCCACATCACACAGTAGAACGTGAAGCCGGCCATGCCGATCGCGGTCCGGGTGGGAGCGTTGCGCGGGCGGTCCAGGACGTGGTGCTCGCGGTCGTCCTTGGTGATCCAGCGTTCGATCCACGGGTACATGAAGAGGATCGTGAAAACGAGGCCGGCAGGCACCAAGGCCGGGAGCAGCACGTTCAGGGTCAGCACCTGGCCGAAGATGACGTACTCGAAGTGGAAGTCGCCGATAACACCGGGCATGAGGCGCAGGGCGCCGTCAACCCAGCCGATGTACCAGTCAGGCTGCGTGCCTGCGGAAACCGGGGAGGGGTCGTAGGGGCCGTAGTTCCAGATCGGGTTGATGGTGAAGAACGCCGCCATGAGGGCGATTACACCGAACACGATGAAGAAGAAGCCGCCGGCCTTGGCCGCGTATACCGGGCCAAGGGGGTAGCCGACGACGTTGCCGTCGTTGCGGCCCGGGCCCGGGTACTGGGTGTGCTTGTGAACAACCACCATGAAGAGGTGGATCACGATCATCAGCAGGATCAGTGCCGGTACCAGGAGGATGTGCAGCATGTAGAGCCGGCTGATGATGACCGTACCCGGGAACTCGCCGCCGAAGAGGAAGAACGAGATGTAGGTGCCGATCACCGGAATCGACTTGATAACGCCGTCGATGATGCGCAGGCCGTTGCCGGAGAGCAGGTCATCGGGGAGCGAGTAGCCGGTGAAGCCTGCCGCCATGGAGAGGATGAGCAGGACGCCGCCCACCACCCAGTTCAGTTCGCGGGGCTTGCGGAACGCGCCGGTGAAGAACACGCGCAGCATGTGCACGGAAACGGAAGCCACAAACAGCAGTGCGGCCCAGTGGTGCACCTGACGCATGAAGAGGCCGCCGCGGACGTCGAAGGAGATATCCAGCGAAGAGCTGTATGCGACGGACATTTCGACGTTCTTCAGCGGCGTGTAGGAGCCGTCGTAGTGCGTCTCCGCCATGGAGGGATCGAAGAAGAACGTCAGGAAGGTGCCCGAGAGCAGCAGGATGACGAAGGAGTACAGGGCAACTTCGCCGAACATGAACGACCAGTGGTCCGGGAAGACCTTCCGGCCGAATTCGCGGAGAATTCCCGAACCGCCAACGCGCTGGTCAACAAAGTCGGTAATGCGGCCGCCCTTGGTTTTGGCGACGAAGGCGGGGGCATTAGCTGTTGATGTTGCGCTCATGCTCATCACGCTCCCAGTAACTCGGTCCTACGGGTTCTTTGAAGTCGCTCGTAGCGACCAGGTAGCCCTCGGCGTCAACTGCGATGGGCAGCTGGGGGAGAGGCCGGCTGGCCGGGCCAAAGATAACCTTGCATTCCTGGGTCAGGTCAAAGGTTGACTGGTGGCACGGGCACAGCAGGTGGTGGGTCTGCTGCTCGTACAGGGCAACAGGGCAACCAACGTGGGTGCAGATCTTCGAGTAGGCAACAATGCCGTTGTAGCTCCAGTCCTCGCGGCCCGCGGAGGGCTTGAGGGACTCGGGGTTAAGGCGCATGAGCAGGACGACAGCCTTGGCTTTTTCGTTCAGCTTGCCTTCATGCAGTTCGTTCAGGCCTTCCGGAATCACGTGGAAAGCAGAGCCGATGGTGACGTCAGAGGCCTTGATGGGCGTGCCATCGGGGTCCCGGGTGAGGCGCTTGAGCTTGCCTTCCTGCGGGGCCCACATGGTGTGTGCCAGCTTGTCGTCCGGGCGGGGACCAAGGTCACCGAAGACGGCCAGTGCAGGCAACGGAGCCAGCGCTACGGCGCCGAGGAGGGTGTTGCGGATCAGCGGCCGGCGCTTGATGCCCGTTTCTTCGACAATGTCATCAACGATGCGGACTGCCGCCTGGCGGTCCTCCTCGGTGCGGATGGCATGGCGTTCTTCGGAGACTTCGTGGTCCGGCATGAGGGCCTTGGCCCAGTGGACGATGCCGGTGCCGATGCCGAGCATGGCAAAGGCGGTGCCGATGCCCAGCAGGGCATTCTGCAGCCGGATGGTGGCGATCGTGGAGTCGGGTCCAAGATCGATGGCGAAGTACGCCACCAGGAAGATCACGGTGCCCACGACCGAGCTGCCGAAGAGAATGGCAACCTGCCGTTCTGCACGCTTTGCGGCCTTCGGGTCCGTGTCAGCCAGGCGCAAACGATGCGGGGGAATTCCAGGATCCTGGAACTTCTCCACCTCATTCTGACCAGCCGTAGCTACGGTGCCCGAGTGGTTCGGACTGCCGTCACTATGGTTGCCCATAATTCGCCTCATCCTTCTCTCGTCCCGGCCTGTGCCGGGTTAGTTTTCAATTCCATACTGCTGACTTGTCAGCAGGAGTTCTTACAGTTGCGGACGCGCTAGGACGTCCGGGACGTCAGCCAGATGGTGAAGGCGATGATGACGCCCAGGCCGGCGATCCAGACAAACAAACCTTCAGAAACCGGGCCCAGTGCGCCGAGATCGGCTCCGCCGGGTGAACCGTTAGCTTCGATCTGCTTGAGGAAGGTGATGATGTCACGCTTGCCTTCGGGGGAGACGTTGGCATCGTTGAAGACCGGCATGTTCTGCGGTCCGGTGACCATGGCCTCGTAGATGTGCTTCTCGGAGACGTCTGCGAGGGCCGGAGCGAACTTGCCGCGGGTGAGCGCACCGCCGGCGGCCGCTGCGTTGTGGCACATGGCGCAGTTGACGCGGAAGAGCTCGCCACCTTCGGCAGCATTGCCCTGCGCGTCCAGGAGGCCTTCTTCGGGGATGGACGGGCCGGGCCCGAGCGAAGCGACGTAAGCGGACAGCTGGTGGGTCTGTTCGTCGTTGAACTGTGCGGGCTTTTTGTAGGCCTGCGGGCCATTCATCTGCATGGGCATGCGCCCCGTGCCTACCTGGAAGTCAACGGCGGCAGCACCGACGCCCACAAGTGAGGGTCCGTCCTTGGTTCCGCTCGCACCCATGCCGTGGCATGTTGCGCAGTTGGCGGCGAAAAGCTTCCCGCCCTCTTCAGTGTCATTGGCACTGAAGCTGGTGGTGGAAGCCTTGGCCTCGTTGACGGTGGTGGCAACGGCGTACAGCCCACCAGTGAGGAGGAGGCCCATCAGCAGCAGCGCAATGGCTGCCAGTGGGTGACGTCGCTTCTGCGAGAGTGCCTTCACGTGGTGGTTCCTTTTTTCGATCCTGCGTCGGCTCCGGGAGCCGCTTCTTGAAATTCTGCCTCTTGTAGAAAAAGAGTCAAGTCGGGGCTACCTGAGGACGTAGATGACCAGGAAGAGGCCGATCCACACGACGTCGACGAAGTGCCAGTAGTACGAGGTGACAATCGCGGACGTAGCTTCGAAGTGACCAAACTTCTTGGCGGCGAACGAACGGCCGATGATAAAGAGGAAGGCGATGAGGCCGCCGATGACGTGCAGGCCGTGGAAGCCGGTGGTCATGTAGAAGGCTGAGCCATACGCGTTCGACGAGAGCGACACATGCTCCGAGACGAGCATGGCGTATTCGGTTGCCTGGCCGGCAACGAAGAAGGCACCCATGATGAACGTGAGGGTGAACCATTCGTTCATCCCCCAACGCGTAAAGGCAAGGGGGCCGCCGGCGCGGCGCGGCTGGAGCCGCTCAGCGGCGAAGACGCCCATCTGGCAAGTGAAGGAACTTGCCACGAGGACGATCGTGTTTACGAGCGCAAAGGGGAAGTTGAGCTTGGCTGTCTCTTCGGCCCACATCTGTCCGGACGTCGAACGGAGTGTGAAGTACATGGCAAAGAGACCGGCGAAGAACATCAACTCACTGGACAACCAGACAACGGTTCCTACGGAAACCATATTCGGGCGGTTCAGCGTCGGGTGCGCCGGGGTACTGGGGGCATGGGTCGCAGATGTCACATAGACATTATGTCTGTAAAAGTTCCTCCTGCCCAACGCAAACCGCCTTTTGCGGAGACTTTTTCTACAAAGACGCGAATTCGCGCGGAAAAGTTCCCCGGCCGGTTCACATTGGTCATCGGGGCGGGTGCCTCGATAGCATCAGGAGGTGACTTCACAGGCATCTGCACAGGCGGCGGGCAACACCTGGCCGCGGCTCATTTCGGCACTGATCAACGGCACGGACCTCACGGCCGACAACACGGAATGGGCCATGGATACCATCATGTCCGGGGAGGCTACTCCTTCGCAGATCGCCGGATTCCTGGTGGCGCTGCGATCAAAGGGCGAGACGGTGGATGAGATCGCCGGGCTTGTTGAGGCCATGCTGGCGCACGCGAACCCCGTCGAGATCGGCGGCGAGAAGCTGGATATCGTGGGCACCGGCGGCGACCAGCTGAACACCGTCAACATTTCCACCATGGCTGCCCTCGTCTGCGCGGGAGCCGGCGCAAAAGTGGTCAAGCATGGCAACCGTGCGTCGTCGTCGTCGTCCGGGTCAGCGGACGTGCTGGAAGCACTCGGCGTCCGGCTTGACCTGCCGATTGACCGGGTTGCACGCAACGCCGACGAGGCGGGCATCACGTTCTGCTTCGCTCAGGTGTTCCACCCGTCGTTCCGTCACACCGCCGTGCCCCGACGGGAGCTTGCCATTCCGACGGCGTTCAACTTCCTCGGTCCGTTGACAAACCCGGCGCGCGTTCAGGCCTCCGCAGTCGGCGTCGCCAATGCGAGGATGGCGCCCTTGGTGGCCGGGGTCCTGGCCAAGCGCGGCAGCCGCGGGTTGGTATTCAGGGGGAGCGACGGCCTGGACGAACTGACAACCACCGGGCCGTCCACCGTCTGGGAGATCCGGAACGGCGAGGTGACCGAGCAGACGTTTGATCCGCAGGCGCTGGGCATCCGTCCCGCAACTGTCGAAGAGCTCCGCGGCGGGGACGCCACAGCCAATGCCGCCGTCGTTCGTGATGTTTTGAGCGGCGTAGCGGGTCCGGCGCGTGACGCCGTCCTGCTGAATGCGGCCGCAGGTCTGGTGGCGTTCGACGTCGACGCCAACGGTCCGCTGACCGACCGGATGGCGGCCGCGTTGAAGCGCGCGGAAAAGGCCATTGACTCGGGTGCCGCGGCGGCCGTGCTGGAAAAGTGGGTTGCCCTCACCCAGGGTTAGGAGCCCCGCCGGGCTTACTGCTCGAAGCCCAGTGAGAATGCCGCATCGAGGTCGTGCTGGGAGTAGGCGCGGAACGCGATGTGCGTCGTCGTGTGCACCACCGCGGGTACCTTCGACAGCTTGTCCGCAATAACGTCCGCCAGGTCATCGTGCTTCGCCACCCGCGCCACAGCAATCAGGTCCCATTCCCCGGTCACGGAGTAGACCTCGCTGATGCCCGGAATCGCCGAAATTTCCTCGGCCGTCTCCGGAATTCGGGAGGCGTCTGTCTTGATCAGGACGAATGCGGTGATCACTCTTGACCTTTCGGATGGGTGGGCCCTTGAGGGGGACGGCAGGCGATGCTGTGTGCTGCCAGCCTAGTACATTCAGGGTGAATCAGCGGAGCTGCCGGCGTCCTTTGAGCCGGCCGGCAGCGGCCACAATCAGACGGTAGCCCACAAGGAAAACGCCCAGGCTCAGCGTGGCAACAATCACGAACGGCAGGACCACTGTCTGTCCGGTCGCCGCCCGCAGAACCATGCCCAGGGCCACGGCGCCAAGCCACACAGCGACGCCTTCCGGCCAGACGCGCAACGGCCCCCGCCACACCCGCAAGGCAAGCCACGCGATGGCAGCCCCGGCCAGAAACGGCCAGGCCGTCGAGAGGACCCCGGTGATCACGTCTCCGCGCTGGTGCGCGTCCCGGCCGATGGCCGCAAACGCCAGGATCAGGACGGTATCAGCGAGGGCGGCAAGTACTGCCGCGTTCCTGGCAGCGGCGCGGACGGGTGTCGGGTCAGGGCGGGAAGGCATATCTCCACCCTAGTTGCGGTTTGCCGCCGGGACGAGCCGATGTAAGCCTGCGTGACCGTCGTCGGCGGCTCTAGACTGTGACCGGAAACACCGCCACCAATATTTCCGGCGTCTCTCTTCGCGCCCCACTGCACCAATTCATCACGCAACGACAAACCGGACGGCACCATGAGACTTGTCCAGATCGCGCAACATGCCAGCGACCTCCCGCGGGCAGGGGAGTTTTACGCCGCCCTGCTCGGCGTCAAGGCCCGGGCATTATTCGATCCGCCCGGGCTCCTCTTTTTTGACCTGGACGGCGTGCGCTTGCTGCTCGAAACCGGGGCGCCGTCCGCCTTGCTCTACCTGGCAGTGCCTGACGTCAGGGAATCCGTGACCGGGCTCCGGGGCAGGGGAGTGGAGATAGTTGAGGAGCCCAAGGTGATCTTCAGCCATGCAGATGACCGTCTGGGTCCGGCCGGAACCGACGAATGGATGGCTTTCATCCGCGACAGCGAAGGGAACACCGTTGGGCTGGTCAGCCAGCTGCCGCATTAGCGGCCGGCTTACCGGCCCCATTGTGCCGCGAATCACCCGCCGCTAGGCTCGCACACGCAACCGAAGGATCGCCGTCGGGAGTCCATTCCGGCGAAGCCAGTGAGATGAAGCCAGCGAGATGAGGGAACCAAGTGACTGAAAAGATCACCACCTGCCTATGGTTTGACACCCAGGCCGAGGAAGCCGCGGACTTCTATGTCTCGGTCTTTGATGACTCGAAAATTCTTAATGTAGCCCGTTATGGCGACGTTGGACCCGGCACCGCAGGCCAGGCGATGACCGTGGAGTTCGAAATTGACGGCCGCAAATTCCTGGGTCTCAACGGTGGGCCTGCATTCACGTTCACTGAAGCTGTTTCCTTCGTAATCAACTGCTCCTCACAGGAAGAAGTGGACCGATGCTGGACGGCACTCACGGCCGGCGGTTCGGAGGGCCAGTGCGGCTGGCTCAAGGACAAGTTCGGCCTTTCGTGGCAAGTAGTGCCTTCCGCCATGGGGCAATTGCTGGGCGGGCCGGATCCTGAGGGTGCGCAGCGTGCCATGCAGGCAATGCTGGGAATGCGCAAGCTGGTGATCAGCGAGCTGCAGGCCGCCTACGACGGGGCCTGAAGGACCTTGCGGGGTCAGGGGCCAAGTACCAGGTTGGGTGCCGGGGGAGCGGACCACGTGCCATGTGGCCCTACCCGGCTCCGGCTGGCGGGACGATAATCGGGAATACCCACCCCGCACGCGATTGGAGGCCTTCGCGATGTCTGTTTACACGCTCGGAATCTGGCTGGTGAAACCCGGCAGGGAAAATGACTTCGTCCAGGCATGGCGCGATCTCGCCCGGAAGACTGAAGAGGATTTTCCCGGTGCGAAAGCCGTACTGATGCACGATCGCGATGTTCCCAACAGGTTCATCAGTACCGGCCCCTGGGAGTCGCTTGAACAGGTCGACGTGTGGCGGGCCTCACCCGCATTTACCCAGGGCTATGAAGCCATCCGCGAAATGCTGGAGCACTTCGAACCGCACACCCTGGATGAAGCGGCGACTATCGGCTGATCCCGGCCGGAGACGACACGCTCACACCGTGCCTATGTGCGGCTTGGATAGGCGCGTGCACTCGTCCCACAACCGCTTCCGGGCATCCGGATCCAAACCCATGCCGGGCGTCTTCAGTTCCTTGCGCTTCGCCCAGAGCTTGCCGGAGACAGAGACCGCCTCGGGTGAAGTGGCCAGCCACACTGCGGTGTCGGCGCCCTTCTCGGCGGTCGCGCCGAGCGTGTTCGTGAGCCAGCGGAATGCGCCGCCGACGTCGTGGAGAAGGGCCGTGTTCTTGACAAGTCCCGGGTGTACGGCATTTACAACCACGCCAGTACCGCTGAAGCGCTCGGCGAGCTCCTGGGTCAAGAGAACACGGGCGAGCATCGTAGGGGGAGTGGAGCGGAGAAAGCTGTACCTGCCCTTCGCCGTCTGGAGATCGTCGAAGTCGAGTTTGGTGACCCAGGGCCCGTTTGAGTACTTCGAGGCAATGTTGATGACCCGCGAGGTCCCCGATGCGCCCGGGGCGGCGTCACGATTGCCGGCGGCGGGGCTTCCGGCAGTCGCGGCCCGCTTGAGCGCTGCTTCGAGCTGGGTCGTGAGCAAAAAGTAGCTCATCACGTTGGTGGCGAAGGTGAGTTCGAGCCCGTCGGGCGTCTCATGGCGTTCCTTGCGGAAGACGCCCGCGGAGTTCACAAGGACGTTGAGCTTGTCGTGTTGACCAAGGAACTCCCGTGCGGCCGATCGGATCGACGCCTGGTCGGACAGGTCGCAGGCAAGCGGCTCAAGCTTCGCACCGGGGACAATCGCGCGGATGGTGCGTATCGCGTCGTTCGCGCGCGCGATTGACCGTCCGACAACCACAACGGTTGCGCCCTCGCGGGCAAGGGCGGTCGCGACGGCCTGTCCGATGCCGCCCGTCGCACCAGTGACAAGAGCTAACCGCCCATCCATCGCCGCACCGTGGCGGCGCGACCCGTGCGGCATGCGGTGTTCCTCGGCAGTCATGGTGATTCCCTCATCAGGCGGTACGAACCGCGGGCGACGTTGGAAGCATCTCACCACGAATCAACCGGTTTGGCGACCGTTCCTTGAGTGATCCGTTAGCGTCCGCCCGCACCTTGCTCGAGTGCTCTAAGTGCTCGCTGGCTGACGCCTATGACTTCACTGCCGGTTTCGGCGGGGATCCAGAGAAGCACAGGGGAGGCATTCGAGTCCACCAGAGTTTCGTCGAGCGCAGGGTGCAGCCGGTCCCAATTGGTCCTGTTGAAGACGCCGGATTTCGTCGGCTGTTCCATGGCGCGGTCATCCGGGCGGAGCGGCACCGGTGGACCGAGGTCCCGGTTGACTACCATCACCTGCGGGGTGGAGAACCGTCAGCGTGACTGCGGCGATGGCAGCAGCCAGACGTAGAACGGTCAGGTGGAAAGGAGTTTTTGAGCGCACAGTATTACCCCCACGGTTACTGAACGGAATTGCCGCCTTGTTCTGCGGCCCAAGGCAGCGGACGCGGCCTGAATGGTCTCAGAGTACCGGCTAGTTTTTTCCAGTGACTAGATAAAGAATCCTCAAGATTTCCCAAGATTCAGGGTGCTTGCTCAGCGGCCAGGGCTACACGCTGAGGTGCCCCTGGGGCAGGGCTAAAGACGGTGAAGGAGTACTCGAACTCGCCATCGGTTCCACTCAAAATGCAGATAGGGCTGCTTCCGATGACGTTGGACTGTCGCCTGCACGGTCCATCCGACTTCATCTCGAAACCAAGCCCGGAGAACATTGCCTTGATGTCGTCATCGGTGAGCTCTTTCCCGGTATCCCAGCGACGGGAGAGGCTGGGGCATGGGTTCGTACTGATGCACATGAACCGCTCCGGGCGGACAGTCTCGTCGGTCAGCTTCCAGTCCGACGGGATGGCGAAGCGTCCGGCGCGGGAAAGCATATCGTCAGTAACCTTGTCCTCTGCGGACCGGATCACGAAGAACGCACCAAGCCCCACGACCAGTACCGCCGCCAGGACAATTCCGACAATCCGCTTCACTGTGTTCCCCCAAGCCATCAGTGCAGGCACTGATGTCCGGGTCGATCAGCGTCAGTGCTGAACGCATCGTACCTGCATCCGCCCGCCGTATCAGCGACACAAAGGGGGTACATTCTTCCGCATCGGGATACAGGAGGACGCTCAGATAGCGATAGGGGATGTCTCTCGAAGGGCCGCCCGGAAGGAGCAGGTCTTGAAAGTTTGGGCACGTTAGGAGATGAAGGCATCGGAGTCCGCGCATTTGGCGAAGCCCCCGTTGGATGCATCACATGCAACATCGGCTTTCTCGTACTGGCAACGATGAATATGCTCCTGGGACTTCGGTGAATCTGATGCGAGTTAGCCCTTTGCTGTGGCAAAGTGTGCTCAACGGACGCCCTGAGCGAAGGGAGCAAGGGTGCTCTTGCAGGGAGCAGTTCTCGCACTATTTGGCATCCTGTTCCTTCTTATGGGGCTGGCCGTAGCCTTCTTTCGGTCCGCCGTTTCCAAGGGGCATCGTAAATGGATGAGCATGATGGGCGGCCGTCCTGGGCGTCCATCAGACGAAGCAATGGCTCCAGGCAGGTGGCTGGCGATAGGAGTTCTAGCAGCACTCATGGGCGCTGGGCTCCTTCTTGTTGGTTTGAACCTGCTCCTTCGCCATTGAGGAGCCGGCAGTCGCTTCTAATTCACTCTGACAGGAGCGATTGGTGCATAGCGGGACCATGGGTCGGCGGCGGCCGCGCCATGTTTTTGGGTGACTTGGTAGCTGTAGCCGAGCATTTCTGCGACGAGCGGTGCGGGGACTTCTTTGACTAGGCTGCGGAGGGATGCGTTGCGTGCGCCTAGGAGGTCTATTCCAATTTCCCTGAGACGCATCATGAGCGTGTTGGGGTGCATGTGTTGCCCGGCGCGGTAGCCCGGGAAGAGCCACGGACTGCCGGAGCTGCTGCCGGTACGCATGTTGGGGCGTGAGGCGAGGTGTTCTGTGAGCAGTGAGGCGAAAGGTTCGGGCACTGGCGCTGGATGCTCTTCCCCGAGTGACAGGCGAAGGCCACCGGGTGTGAGGATCACGTCGGTGCTTTTCATCGCGGCGATCTTCACTACTGGTTGGGCGTAGAGCAGCAAGAGAGTGGCGGCGACTCGGTGGGACAGGGTGTCGATGTCGTCGGTGAGGCAGGCCTTGAGCATGGCCAGCCGCTGACCTTGGGTGAGCAGCGGCACGGTCTTGGCCTGCCGGAAGCCGATGGTGATGTTGGTGCAGGTCCGGTTCTTCATCGCCCAGACGAAAAAGGTTCTGATGGCATGTCTGGTTGTGGGACCGTCGGGCAAAGGCGCTTTACGAAGCTGAATGACTACGTGGCGGCGAGTCGCAGCCGGAGGAGCGGTGATCATGCATCAGATGCAATAGTCACTATTCTACTTTACATAATGTAGATTATCGGCGTTAGAACCATGGAGGCGGAAGCAGCTGCGAGAACTCCCGTCCGTGAACGAATTCGGGGTTACCGCAGCTCAGGTCACGTCATCTAATGCCTCGACTACAGAACGCCGCCCCAGCTGAACCCTGACGGACCAGGCCGAGCTCCCGTGCCGCTGCAAATACTGCCCATAAGTCGTAACAACCCGAAGAAAGCAACGTGCGTGACATGCTCAAGCGCCCGCTTGCTTATCTCAAGCATCAAAACCGCGACGTCAGGAGATGTTATGTCAACCGCCTCAGTGGCCGTCATCGAAGGCCACGCCACCCTCCGGAGCTACTATGCGGTCCTGCGCGGAGGTGCGGACGCTTACCAGGATGGCCGCGACCTGCTCCCGCTTCTGGCTGATGACTTCGTGTTCGAAGGGCCGATCGCCGGCCGTCTAGCCGGCGGCACCAGATTCGCCAAGGGTGTGCGGGGGTTCATCGAGAACGTCAAGGACATTGCCGTCCTGCAGGCGGTCAGCGGGGAAGGCGGCGCAGCTGTGCTGTACAACGCCGAACTGCCCGGCGGCGAGGTCCGATTTTCGGAGTTCTTCGAGTTCGACGGCGACAAGATCCGCGAGCTGCGCATCCAGTACGACGCGGCTGACTACCTTGCCAAGGGCGGCCGCTAGCGTTGCGGCAGGCCTGCGGCTTCTCCCCCCGTCAGGCTCCCACATAGGCCGCGAGATGTTCGCCGGTGAGCGTCGACCGGCCGTCAACGAGCTCGGCGGGGGTGCCCTCGAAGACGATCCGGCCGCC
This sequence comes from Arthrobacter sp. SPG23, assembly GCF_000876655.1. Lineage (GTDB taxonomy): Bacteria > Actinomycetota > Actinomycetes > Actinomycetales > Micrococcaceae > Arthrobacter. The sequence continues at coordinate 104,290 of NZ_JYCN01000018.1, read as the reverse complement.
GTCGTGCCCGGCGCCCGGGCCAAGGTCGATAATCCAGTCGGCGTGCGCCATGACGGCCTGGTGATGCTCGATCACAATGACCGACTTGCCGGAATCCACCAACCTGTCCAACAGGCCCAGCAGGTTCCGGACGTCGGCGAGATGGAGGCCGGTGGTCGGTTCGTCCAGAACGTAGACTTCGCCCTTCTCCGCCATTTGGGTGGCCAGCTTGACGCGCTGCCGCTCGCCGCCGGACAGCGTGGTCAACGGCTGGCCGAGGGTCAGGTACCCGAGGCCGACGTCCACGAGCCGGTCGAGGATTTTGTGGGCCGCCGGCGTGCGCGCCTCGCCTTCGCCGAAGAAGGCCTCGGCTTCGGTCATGGACATTGCCAGCACTTCGGCGATGTTGCGGCCGCCCAATTGATATTCCAGGACCGACGCTTGGAACCTCCTGCCCTCACAGTCTTCGCAGACGGACTCGACGGTTGCCATAACGCCCAATTCCGTGAAGATCACACCGGCGCCATTGCAGGTGGGGCAGGCACCCTCGGAGTTGGAGCTGAAGAGCGCCGGCTTCACCCCGTTGGCCTTCGCGAACGCTTTGCGGATGGGTTCGAGAAGGCCGGTGTACGTCGCCGGGTTGCTGCGGCGCGATCCCCTGATGGCGCCCTGGTCGATCACCACGACACCGTCGCGGCCGGCCACCGAACCCTGGATCAGCGAACTCTTGCCCGAACCCGCGACTCCCGTCAGGACGCAGAGTACGCCGAGCGGAATGTCGACGTTTACGTCCTGAAGGTTATGCGTCGAGGCGTCCCGCACCTCGAGCGCGCCGGACGGCGTGCGCACGGAAGCCTTGACAGTGGCGCGGTCGTCGAGGTGGCGGCCGGTGATGGTGTCACTCCCCCGCAGCCCCTCAATGTTTCCCTCGAAGCAGACGCTGCCGCCTTCGGTGCCTGCGCCGGGACCGAGGTCAACGACGTGGTCGGCGATCGCGATGGTCTCCGGTTTGTGTTCGACGACGAGTACGGTGTTTCCCTTGTCACGCAGCTGCAGCAGCAGCTGGTTCATCCGTTCGATGTCATGCGGGTGGAGGCCGATCGTCGGCTCGTCGAAGACATAGGTGATGTCCGTAAGGGACGAGCCCAGGTGCCGGATCATCTTGGTCCGCTGTGCCTCTCCCCCGGAAAGCGTGCCCGCAGGCCGGTCCAGCGAGAGGTAACCCAGCCCGATTTCGGCGAACGAGTCGAGCAGGTGCTGCAGGCCTTTCAGGAGCGGAGCGACCGAGGGCTCCTTGAGGTCACGGACCCACCCGGCCAGGTCGCTGATCTGCATCCCGCACAGGTCGGCGATGTTCCTGCCCTGGATCTTCGAGGACCTTGCTTCCGGGCTGAGCCGCGTGCCGTCGCACTCGGGGCAGGCCTGGAAGGTGATGGCACGCTCCACGAAAGCCCTGATGTGGGGCTGCATCGCGTCGACGTCCTTGGAGAGCATCGACTTCTGGATTTTCGGGATCAGGCCCTCGTAGGTGAGGTTGATGCCCTCGACCTTGATCTTGGTTGGCTCCTTGTAGAGAAGGTTGTCCAGCTCCTTCTTGGTGAACTTCGCGATCGGCTTGTCCATGTCGAACCCGGCGCCGCTGAAGATGCGGCCGTACCACCCGTCCATGCTGTAGCCGGGAACGGTCAGGGCACCCTCGCCAAGCGACTTGCTGTCGTCGTAAAGCGCCGTGAGATCAAAATCCGAGACCGAGCCCATGCCCTCGCAGCGCGGACACATCCCGCCCAGATACACCGCGTTCTGCACCACGCTCTTTTCCACCCGGCCGCCGGCTTTCTCGGTGCTCATGACGCCGCTGGCCTTCCGCGTCGGGACGTTGAAGGAGAACGCCGTGGGCGGCCCGATGTGCGGCCTGCCCAGCCGGCTGAAGAGGATTCGCAGCATCGCGTTGGCGTCGGTTGCCGTGCCCACGGTGGAGCGGGGGTTGGCACCCATCCGCTCCTGGTCCACGATGATTGCGGTGGTCAGGCCCTCCAGCAGGTCGACGTCGGGCCGCGCCAGCGCCGGCATGAAGCCCTGCACGAATGCACTGTAGGTCTCGTTGATCATCCGTTGCGACTCGGCTGCGATCGTGGCGAACACCAGGGAGCTCTTGCCCGAGCCGGAGACACCCGTGAACACTGTCAGCCGGCGCTTCGGGATCTCAAGGCTGATGTCCTTGAGGTTGTTCTCGCGTGCGCCCTGCACGCGGATCAAATCGTGGCTGTCCGCCACGTGCTGCGCTGGCGACTGCGGGTCCGTCTGGGTGGCCATGCTCATCGTGTCTCCATCTGCTCATCCGGGCAGCCGGCGTGGGTTCCGCCGGCGTCGCCCGGTTCAATCTAACCAGCTTTGGGCGGTCCTCCGGGGCGCCGTACCGTTTGGTAACCACCATTGTCTTAAGGGCGATGCTCACTGAGAATGAACCATGACGGTCTACATGAGGTCCCTCGAAACTGCTGTCCCGCCCACCGTACTCATTCAATCTGAGGCCCGCGATGTGTTCGCCGCCCAGCCAGGGCTTACCAGGCTGGGTTCGCGGCTGGTCAATACCTGCTTTGATTCCGCAGCCATCGACACCCGGTACACGGCCGTCACCGAGCTCACCCGGGACAGCCGTGCGGACGATCCGCAGTTCTTTGACCCGGATGCCGGCCTTGTACTGAGTCCCAGCACGAAGGTCCGGAACGACATCTTCGGCCGCGAAGCCACCAAGCTCTTCGTGGAATCCGCCAAGGCCGCGTTGGATGCCTGTGCCGGTATCGAGGCAGCTGACATAACCCACCTCGTGACAGTCTCGTGCACCGGGTTCTTCAACCCCGGTCCGGACTACAAGATCGTCCGTGCCCTGGGTTTGAATCCGGCCGTGCAGCGCTACCACCTGGGCTTCATGGGCTGCTACGCGGCGTTTCCGGCGTTGCGCGCCGCCAAGTCCTTCTGCGAGGCAGATCCGGACGCCGTTGTCCTGGTGGTCTGCGCCGAGCTCTGTTCGCTCCACGTCCGCACCTCCAACGACCCGGACACCATCATGGGCTCGGCCTTATTTGCCGACGGCGCCGCAGCTGCTGTCATCTCGGCCAGGGACATTCCGGAAGGAAGCCCGCTGTTGCAGCTGGACCACTTCGAGACTGTGCTCACTCCCGTCGGCGAGGAATCCATGGCGTGGAACATCGGCGACGAAGGCTTCGAGATGGTGCTGGGCAATTATGTCCCGCACATCATTGACGACCACATCATCGGGGCGCTTGAGCCGCTGCTTTCGCGCGACGAAACACTGCGGGGACTCCCCTATCGGAACATCACCCACTGGGCCATCCACCCCGGCGGGCGCAGCATCCTGGACAAGGTGCAGTCCCGGCTCGAGCTCACGGACGAGCAGCTTGTTCCGGCCCGCGAAACACTCCGCAACTTCGGCAACATGAGCAGCGCCACGGTGCTCTTCGTCCTCAAGCACATTGCCGGGCTCCCGCCGCAGGAGGGCGATGAACGCGTGTGCTCCATGGCGTTCGGACCGGGCCTGACGGTGGAAACGGCGATGTTCACCAAGGTGCGCACCCCGCAGCCGGAAGCGTCGCCCGCGGCGGCCCGGGAGTCGTCCGGGACGGAGGAAGCAGCAGCACGGACAGAGCCGTCGCTCATCTGATGGCCATGCACGTGGCGGCAGCCTTGGGAATGCTGCGTCAGCGCGACGTCCACGCAGTGGAGGAAATGGACCGTCCAGGTTGTGATCCTGAGCGGCTGGACCGTACCTACGCACAATTTTCCGTGGTCAACAGGGCGGTGGCCGGATGGCGCGGAATCTACCGGACGCACCTCCGGCCGGTCCTTTCGGCCAGCAGGGTGACCACTTTGTTGGACATCGGCTGCGGCGGCGGGGACGTGCCGGTACTGCTGGCGGCGTGGGCGGCCAGGGACCGGCTGAAGCTGGAGATCACCGCCATCGACCCGGACCGTCGTGCCTTCGAGTTCGCCCGGCGCCGCAGGCGCGTCGTCGGAGTGACCTTTCGGCAGGCGTCCACTGCCGAACTGGCGGACGAAGGGCAACGCTACGACGTCGTCGTCTCCAACCACGTGCTGCACCACCTGGGCGCGTCGGAGCTGCCGCAGTTCCTCGCCGAGTCGGCGCTGCTGTCCCGCGGCAGCGTCCTCCACAACGACATACGCCGCAGCCCGGCCGCCTATGCACTCTTCTACGCGGCATCATGGCCGTTCCCCGGTTCCTTCATTCGGGAAGACGGACTGACCTCCATCCGCCGCAGCTACACAACTGCGGAACTCCGGGCCGCAGCTCCCCCGGGCTGGGCCGTGGCGCCGCGCCTGCCCTTCCGCAACCTGCTAACCCTGAACCAGGCCGACCTGGACCGGAACGATGATTGACGTCGTCGTCGTGGGCGGCGGACCGGTGGGGCTGTACCTTGCGGCCGTGCTTCTACAGCACGGCGTATCCGTTTCAGTTCTGGAGCGCCGCGCGGTAGCGGACACCCACTCCCGCGCCATCGGCATCCATCCCCCGTCGCTGGAAGCACTCGACCAGACCGGAGTCGCGGCAGGCCTGGTGGAGGACGGCGTGGCGATCCGCTGCGGCGTTGCGATCTGCGGCGGCGTGGAAGTGGCCGAAATGTCCTTTGACTCCGTGTCCGGCCGCTACCCTTTTGTGCTGTCAGTCCCGCAGGCTCGCACGGAAGCCGCCCTGGAGCGGCGCGTCAGGGAACTGGACGGCGGGGCGATACACCGCGGAGTTACCGTGACGGGAATTCACGACGACGGCTCCGCGGTTGTGGTGGACGTCCTCACCGCCGCCGGGGAATCCCGGATTCAGGCCTCCCTGGCCGTGGCCGCGGACGGGGTCCGCTCCACGGTCCGGGAGTTGCTGGGCACCCGTGCCCGGCTGAAGATGTATCCCGACAGGTACCTGATGGGCGACTTCACCGACGGCACGGCGTTCGGCCCCGTTGCGGCTCTTTTCCTGGAGGTACCCGGAATCGTGGAGTCCTTTCCGTTGCCGGGCGGTGTACGTCGTTGGGTGGCCCGGCTGCCGGAAGCCCTGCCGGAGCCGCCTACCGCCGGTTCCTTGGCGCGGATCGTGCGGGATCGGACCGGGATCGCCGTCGACGCCGGCAGCAATTCGATGCTGAGCAGTTTTGGCGTCCGCTCACGACTGGTGAACCGCATGATCCACGGCCGGATTTCACTCATCGGTGATGCCGCCCATGAAATCAGCCCTATCGGCGGCCAGGGCATGAACCTGGGCTGGCTGGACGCTGCTGAACTGGCACCGCTCATCCTTAGCCAGTTGGCGCACACTGCCCGTGAGCCGGAGCTCCGGTCTTTTGAACGTCACCAGCTGCGGGCGGCTGCGAAGGCCGCCCGGCAATCCGAAATCAATATGGCGCTGGGCAGGCCGCTGCCGCGTCCGCTGTGGCAGGTCCGGAACCGGCTGATCGGATGCGCCGCCGGTGTGCCGGCCATCAATTCACGCGTTGCCGCCCGGTTCACGATGCACTAATACGCCTTCCGGCTTACTCCACTGCCGTCTCTTCGTCATCTGCATTACCGGTGAAATAGCAGTCGTAACTGTCCTGGCTGGTGATCCGGCCCTCGCGGACTTCGAAGACCGACGTGGTCCGTGCCCGGATGGTTTCGCCGGCGTCCCAATAGCGGAGATCCATCAACAGCGTGGCGGACCAGTCCACTTCCAGTACAACGCGGTTTCCTTCGCAGGTGGTCCGCCGAACGTCGAACCTCTGGTTGGACACCACCTGGCGGCTTTGCTCGGCACCTGCCAGCACCTGCTCGCGGCTGCGCGTGGATCCCTCCGGAGCAAGCACGTGCGGCGCTTCCACCAGTGTGAAGTCCTCTGCCAGGAATCCGTCCACGTCAGCGGCGCCGCCGCCTGCCTCAATGGCGCGGACGAATCCAAGGACACAGGTGAGCGGCGTCTGTTCAGTCATGCAACGAGGGTAGTCCATTGGCCGGCGACTGTTTTCAGTGCCGGTCGCCTGCCTGCCAGCGGCCGGGCGACCCGTCCGCATGACGACCCCGGGCACCGGCCTTAGACTGCTGGCATGAACGGCGTCCTGCAGGCCGGTCGACGGCGGTTCGCGGCTGCCGTCCTCGCTCTGGGCGCCCTGATGGCGGTTCCGGCCGTGCAAGGGTGCAGTCCCCAACCGCCGGCGGCCGCTCCGCTGACTGCCGGGCTCAGCCAGTTCAGGGACAACTACGGCACGCAGGTCATCGAGATCCAGATCAGCAATGCACGGAACGTGTCGGTCACGGTCCTCAGCGCCGAAGTCTCGAGCCCGCTGTTCCCGGCGGGCACCGCCTGGCGGGCGCGGCCGGAGGGCACCGAGGTGCCGCCGGGCCAGACCAAGAGCCTGCCGGCCAGGCTGCCTGCACCTTCCTGCGGCCGGCCGGGAACCGATATACCCGGGACGGATAACGAGGCGTACGCCGGCTCCGGCGCCGCGCCGGCCGAGGTAACTGTATCCGTCCGGCAGGGCTCCACAACCAGCGAGGAGCACCTGCCGGCTGCGGACCCGTTCGGAGTCCTGGCCCGGAACCATTCTGAGCTGTGCCTCGCGCAGGACGCCGGGCAGATTGCCGACATAGGCCTGGCCCCGGACCTGGAGGTTGCGGCGGACGGCCGCACCGCCGTCGTACGCCTTCAGGTCACGCCGCGCGCAGCCGGTCCCGGAACACTACGCACACTGATTATTGAACGCATCGAGGGCACCACTCTTCTGGCCGAAGCACCGGAGAGCCCCTGGCCTCGCGGCTTGACGGTTGCTGCCGGCGCGGGTCCCCTGAAGTTGAGTCTCCGCATCCGACCTGCCCGCTGCGATCCGCACGCTGTCGCGGAGGACAAGGTGGGCACCCTGCTGCCGGTCCGCGTTGATGCCGGCGGCCGGAAAGGTGTGCTCAAGGTTGCTGCCGGAACCCTCCTGAAGGCCCGGATTCACGAATTCGTCACGGCGGCCTGCACAGCCCACTAGGATTTTCCCATGCTTCATGTAGCCAAGCCCACGCCGTTCAGCACCGCCCGGATCAGGGAGACTGTCCAGGAAATCCTCGAAACAGGCGGGCTTCCCCCCATTGTCCAGGCCGGCCATCCGGTGCTCCGGCAACAGGCCGCTCCGTACGACGGCCAACTGGATGGCGCTGAACTTGCGGCGCTGATCGCCCTGATGCGTGATGTGATGCATGACGCGCCGGGCGTCGGTCTGGCCGCGCCGCAGCTCGGCATACCCCTGCAGCTTGCGGTCCTGGAGGACCAGTACGACGTCGACGCCGAGACGGCGGCCGTCCGCCACCGGTCACCGCTGGAGTTCTTTGCGGTCATCAACCCTTCGTACTCCCCGCTCGGGACGGGCACCGCGGCGTTTTATGAAGGGTGCCTTTCGCTCCAGGGCCTGCAGGCCGTGGTGTCGCGTCACGAAACCGTGCGCCTCAATTTTACCGACCCCGCCGGAACCGCGCGGCGGCAGGATTTCTCCGGGTGGCAGGCGCGGATCGTGCAGCACGAGACAGACCACCTGCAGGGAATCCTCTACGTGGACAAGGCCGAGTTGCGCTCCCTCAGCAACAATGCCGAATACGGTGCCCGCTGGGCGCATCCGGACATCGGCCTCGCCCGGCAGGGATTGGGTTTTCTGCCGGGCCGGCCCGCCGACTAGGACGATTGGCTGTTGGCCGCCGTGGGCAGGTAACGGGACCACCAGCGCAGGATCTCCTCGAAGCGCTGCTTCCGGTGGTGCGGGGTGCCGGAACGGGAAAGTTCGTGGTTTTCGCCCGGGAACACGAGGAACGCCGCGTCCACACCCTGCTGCTTCAGCGCGGTGAAGTAACGCTGGCCCTGTTCCACGGGGCAACGGAGGTCCTCTTCACTGTGCACCACCAGCGAGGGCGTGCGCACGTTGCTGACCGTGGCCATGGGACTTTGGGCCGCCATCTGCTCGGCCGAGGTGCCGGTGTACTCGCCGCCGAAGAACCAGCCGATATCCGAGGAACCGATGAAGCTGACCGGATCCAGGAAGCCGCGCTCCACGACGGCCGCCTTGAAACGGTGGTCCTGGCTAATGGTCCACGCCGTGAGGTACCCGCCGTAGGAGCCCCCCATGATCCCGAGGGCACCGCCGTCGAGCTCCTGGAACTTTATCAGGGCGCCGTCGAGGAAGGACAGCACGTCCTGCATGTCAACGGTGCCCATCTTTTCCTTGATGGCCCGCCCGTGGGCCTGGCCGTAGCCGGCAGAGCCCCGGGGGTTGCACATAAGCACCGCGTAACCGGCAGCGGCGTACACCTGGGCCTCGTCGAACAGGGCCACAGTGTATTGCGCGAAGGGGCCGCCGTGGATGTTGAGCAGCACCGGGTGCGGACCTTTCCCGGGCGGCAGCACCAGCCAGCCGTGGACCGGATAGCCGTCAGCCCCATCGAAGGTCAGCGCCCGCGGCTCGATGATCTCGGCCTGAAGCCGCAGTTCCGCTGAGAAATCCGTCAACAGGCGCAGCTGCCCGTCCTCCAGGGCCGCGACGTCGCCCGCAGTGGCGGGGTCGGCGAAACTGACGAACACTGAGCCGGCGGCCGAGGCGGCGCCGGTGACAACCCGGTCGCCATGGACCAGGAGTGAGTGGTTCCCCGTGGCCCCGAACTCCAGAAGCTCCACCGTGCCCTGCGCGTTGTTCAGCATCAAGACCGACTCAGGTCCGCGGAGCTCCAGTCCGGCGGCTGCGCCCGAGAGATCCATCATTTCGACGTCACTCAGGACACTGGCGTCGCCGCCGGCAGCCGGCATCACGTAAAGAGCCGTATTGCGCGCCACGAAGTCCTTGCCGGATTCGCCTAGTTCCTGGGCGGTGTAGAACAGCCACTTCCCGTTCCTGGACTGGCGTGCCGCGCCCACTGTCTGGCGGCTGCTGTTGGCAGCCCTGACGGGTTCCGGCTCTCCTCCCGAGACGGAAACCCGGTAGACGCCGGTCTCAAGGTCGTCGTCGCTGCCCTCATGAAGCGCGGCAATGAAGTACACGTAACGACCGTCCGCGCTGAACGATTCGCCGCTATGGTCAGTTGCCGCGAACGTCAGCTGCCGGGCCGGCGGGAGCAGCGTCTCGGCGGTGTCGGCGTCCGGTACCGGACCGGATTCCGCTCCGGTACCCGTCGCGGCGGTCTTTCGGGCGTGAAGAGCACGCCCTGCCGGCGCGACGCGTGGTTCGTCGTCCAGCTCGGGCACGTCCACGATGAAGAGCTGGAGCGGTTTGTCCGCCGTGTACCCGACGCCGTTCATCCTGTACTTGAAGTCCGTGATGAGCCGCGCGTCCTCGGCCGCGGCGGAGACGCCGTCCAGGGTGCCGTACCGGCCGTCGTCCGGCGTCCTGGCGCCGAAGACGATGCTGTGCGAGTCGGGTGACCAGGCGAAGGATGAAACACCGAGTTTGGCGTTGGTCAGGACCTGGGGTTCGCCGCCGGTTGCCTCCACGACGTAGAGCTGAGGTTTCCCGTCGGCAGTAGCCCGCAGGAAAGCCAGCACGAGGCCGTCCGGTGAAAAAGCCGGGGCGGTGTCGCGGAAGCCGCGGGTCAGCCGGCGGGGCAGCTTCCCGGGGTCCAGCGGCACGGTCCACAACTGGCCCACGTAGGTGTCGGCGTCGAAATCCGGGCGGATGACCGAGACCACGGCCCGGCTGCCGTCGGGGTGGACGGCGGGGGCGGAAACGGACTTCAGCAGGGGCAGATGTTCAGGTTTCACGTGTGTGAGCCTAACGGCTCGTGCATGGTCTGTGAAATAACTCACGCCGCACCGGACCCTGCGGCCGGGATCCGCGGCTGCTGGCGGTCGGGCGCCGGGAGCCGGCCGCCGCCAGGGCCCCTAGGATGGGTTGCATGCTCCCCGACGCCGCCCGATCCCTCCTGTGCCCCGTCTGCAGGAACAGCCTGGTCCCCGCCCTGGGCGGCAACCGGCTGGCCTGCGCGGAGGGCCACAGCTTTGACGCTGCCAGGCAGGGATATTTCAACTTGCTGGTGGGCAAGGGGACCGTCTTCGAAGCCGATACCGCTGCCATGGTGGCCGCCCGCTTCGACTTCCTGTCCAAGGGGCACTACAAGCCCCTGGCGGAGGCAGTAGCGGAACTGGCAATGCCCGCGCTGCGCGGGCCGCACGCCGCGGTACTCGACGCCGGTACGGGGACCGGCCATTACCTGAAGGCAATATTGGACGCCAGCCCCGCCTCCGCCGTCGGACTGGATATATCCAAGTTCGCGCTGCGGCGTGCCGCCCGGCTGAATCCCGATGCCGTGAACCTGGTCTGCGACGTCTGGCAACCGCTTCCGGTCGCTGACGCCGCCGTCGACGTCGTCACGGTGGTCTTCGCCCCGAGGAACGCTGCGGAATTCGCCCGTGTGCTTCGTCCCGGCGGCCGGCTGATCGTGGTGACCCCGCGCCCCGGCCACCTGGCGGAAATCGCCGGACAAACCGGCATGCTCGGCATCGAACCCGCCAAGGAGGAGCGGCTTGCCGCCTCCCTCGAAGGTCATTTCGCTCCGCACTCCACACGGGAGCTGGACCTCGACCTTGGGCTTGAACCCGCGGACGTCGGCCACCTTGCCCTGATGGGTCCCGCCGGCCACCACCTGGACCCGACGGCGCTGGACACCATCACCGCCGCCCTGCCGCCGCTGACAAAGGTCTCAGCCCGGTTCCGAATCAGCGTATTTGAGCCCCTGACGCCGCCGCCCGCATAACGACTTGACTACTTTCGGAACGTCCCTCAGGGCCGCCTCCTAAGCCCCGCACCTTCGGTCTAGGATGGAAGGACAGTTACTGAGGGCCTGCGTCCGCGGCCCCGGAAACAAAGGGGGAGCGCATGTTCGAATGGCTCGGCGAGAACTGGTGGGCACTGTGGCTCACCGTATTCCTGGCGTTTGCCGTGGTGGAGATGCTGACGCTGGATCTCTTCTTCATCATGCTCGGAGGCGGGGCCCTGGCGGGCCTGCTGGCTGACTTCGCCGGCGCCGACTTCTGGCTGCAGATTGTCGTCTTCTGCGTCGTTTCCCTGCTGATGGTGGTCTTTGTTCGTCCCGTTGCGCTCAAACACCTGAAAAAGGGCCCTGCGGAACAGCGGACCAACATCGACCGCCTGATTGGCGAATCCGCCCTCGTCATGGAGACCGTCAGCACGTCCTCCGGCCTGGTCAAGATCGGCGGGGACGTCTGGAGCGCACGTTCGGAGAACGGAGTCCTCAACGCCGGGCAGCGTGTGGTGGTTTCCGCCATCGAAGGGGCCACCGCCGTGGTGGCGCCGCAGCCGGAAACAGCCGTCCAGTAATACCAGCAGTCACACTCTCCCGGCGGCCGCCACCGGCGCCGGGCAGGCGGCAGGGCGCCGCCGCAACACATGGCAAGACACATAACTGGGGAATAGGTGATGTATGGATATCGCAGTCACAATCGTGCTGCTGGTTCTCGTAGCGTTCGTAATAATAGTGCTGGTCCGGTCGGTGCGGATTGTCCCGCAAGCCCGCGCCGGCGTCGTGGAACGGCTAGGCAAGTACCAGCGGACACTGCTGCCCGGACTCACCATCCTGATTCCCTTCGTGGACAGGCTCCTGCCGCTTTTGGACCTTCGCGAGCAGGTTGTCTCTTTTCCCCCGCAACCGGTCATCACCGAGGACAACCTCGTTGTCTCCATTGACACCGTGGTCTATTTCCAGGTCACGGACGCGCGGGCAGCCACGTACGAGATTGCCAATTACATCCAGGCGGTGGAACAGCTCACCACCACCACGCTGCGAAACGTCGTCGGCGGCCTCAACCTCGAAGAGGCCCTGACCTCCCGCGACCAGATCAACGGCCAGCTTCGCGGCGTCCTGGACGAAGCGACCGGCCGCTGGGGCATCCGCGTTTCCCGGGTGGAGCTGAAGGCCATTGATCCGCCCCACTCCATCCAGGACTCGATGGAGAAGCAGATGCGGGCGGAACGTGACCGGCGCGCTGCCATCCTCACCGCCGAGGGCACCAAACAGTCGGCCATCCTCACCGCTGAAGGCCAGCGCCAGTCCTCCATCCTCAAGGCCGAAGGTGACGCCAAGGCTGCCATCCTCCGTGCAGACGGCGAAGCCCAGGCCATCCAGAAGGTGTTCGACGCAATCCACAAGGGCAACCCTGACCAGAAGCTCCTGGCGTACCAGTACCTGCAGACACTGCCCAAGCTGGCCGAAGGTCCCTCCAACAAGCTGTGGATCATCCCCAGCGAAGTCGGCGAAGCGCTGAAGGGCATCGGCAACGCCCTTGGAGGCACCAATCCGGACCCCCGCAGCGGCGGCCTTTTCGACGCGGACGCCGGCACTAATGCTGCTTCCGAGGCCCGGCCTGGCGGTGCCGAACCAAACACCTCGGGCCAGCCGCTGTAGGCAACCCCGTCAACCACCGACCAGGGGAGGTATCCGCATTGCGGGTGCCTCCCCCGGTTTCGTCCCGGATGAACTTGTCCCGGGAGTCCCCGCTTTACTCGCCGGGACGAAAGCCCGTATAATAGTATATTTGTCCGGCCGGTTCAGGCCTGCTGGAACAACCAAGCCTGGCAAAGCGTTGTATTTATTGATGCAGCGCAGTGCAAACAGTAGTCCGAGGCGTGAGCTGCCCCGGCTAGCGCGGAGCCTGACTCCGCGAACCGACCAAAGGGAGAAATCATGAGCGATCGCAGCCTTCGGGGCATGCGTCTTGGCGCACAGAGCATGGAGACGGAATCCGGCGTTGAGCCGGCTCCGCGCCAGCGGGTTGAGTACCGTTGCGAGGACGGCGAGCAGGTCTTCGTCACCTTCTCTTCCGAAGCCGAGATCCCCCCGGTGTGGGTTTCGAAGACCGGCAAGGAAGCCTTGCTCGTCGACGGCGAACGCCCCGTCAACAGCAACGAGAAGGCCGTCCGCACGCACTGGGACATGCTCCTGGAACGCCGTTCACTGCCTGAGCTCGAGCAGATCCTCGAAGACCGCCTGACCATTCTGCGGGAACGCCGCGGCGAACGGCGCTCGGCTTAGGCCCGGCGCAGACCAAAGCGCAGGACAAAGGGCTGGGCCCGTAGCTCCATAGGAGGCTACGGGCCCAGCCCTTTGGTGTATGGGGCCCGGTTGCTTCGGCCTGCCCTTTCCGGCGGCCGCGGGACCTTCGCAACTCTCGCCTAGGCCGCGGCGGAACCCCGGCCCGTCAGCTTCTGCCACCGGGCGGTAAGTCCCCATTTAGTCACGTTGATCATGGCTTCCACCACAATGTTTCCGCTCATCTTGGAGGCGCCGAGTTCCCGCTCCACGAAGGTGATGGGGCGTTCCACGATCTTCAGGCCCATCTTGGCCACACGCCAGGCGAGGTCCACCTGGAAACCGTAGCCGACGGAGTCCACCTGGTCGAGGTTGAGCTTCTCAAGCGTGGTGCGTCGGAAGGCACGGTACCCGCCGGTGACGTCCTTGATCCTGATGCCGAGCATAAGCCGGGCGTACGTGCTGCCGATGCGTGAGATTGCCTGCCTGTACAGCGGCCAGTTGACCACGCTGCCGCCCGGCACCCAGCGGGAACCCATGGCCAGGTCGGCGCCCTCTTCCACCGCGTCAAGGAGCTGCTGCAGCTGCTCGGGCTGGTGTGAGCCGTCGGCGTCCATTTCCACGAGGATGTCGTACCCGGCCTCCAGCCCCCACTTGAAACCGGCGATATAGGCAGCGCCCAATCCGGCCTTGCCTTCACGGTGCAGGACGTGGACCTGGCTGTCCTCAGCCGCGATGCCGTCCGCCAGCCGTCCGGTTCCGTCCGGGCTGTTGTCGTCCACCACCAGCACATCGGAAGCCGGGACCGCCGCACGCAGGCGCGCGAGTGTCTTGGGCAACGATTCCAGCTCGTTGTAGGTGGGGATGATGGTGAGGACACGCACAGCGGGGCCCTTTCCTTGATGGGAGCGGTCACGCGCCAGGAAGCTCAACAGGACTGCCGGCTTTAAGGCGCAAGTCACCATTATAGGGAGTTTGCGCACTCCGGGCGCCGTCCACGGGGAGCCGCGGGCAGGTCCACGCGCCTCGGGCCAGTTTCGGACGGATGCGATATGCCTCGGCGGAACTGTTTTCTGCTGCGAAGTGGACCTGCCCCTGGGACTGCCACAGTCTGGCCTGCCGGCAGTCCCGGGCTAAGGATCCTGCTGGAAGGTCACGTGGCCAGACGGAGCCCTTCGACTGTGGATCCGTCCGTTGCGACTCAATGCTACGGACAGGCCCCGGAGTGTCAACCCGCGCTTGACGTGCGGTTTTAGGTGTTACCGCAGGTCAGTGGCATACGGCGCGCCGGTAGCTTTCCCGTCTATGACTGCAGGGAGCCGTTTGTGAACAACTCTTTCCCGTCCCGGACGGTCTGCAGGCATACCGGGCTGGCGCCGGTGTCCAGCGCGGGGAGCAATGGTGTGCGTGCCCGGGGGTCCGTACTCCACGACTGCACCCGGCCGTCCGCAACCTGGACCATGAGTTCCTCCACTTCCCAGACAGCAAAGCTGGCTGGCGCACCCGGAACCAGCTGTCCGGCCATTGGATTGCTGTACTTGGCTGCCCGCCAGCCGGCCCTTGTATGGCCGAGGAACGCCGCACGGGCTGAGATGCGCTGGTCCGGGTTGCTGTGCTCAAGGCAGGCGCGGACACTGGCCCAGGGGCTAAACGGCGTGACCGGGCTGTCGCTGCCGAAGCAGATGGGCACGCCCGCCGCGTAGAAGGATGCGAAGGCGTTCATACCGCGCTCCCGGCGCCCCAGCCGTTCGTGGTAGAGGCGTCCCGGTCCGCCCCAGATGGCGTCGAATCCCGGCTGCACGCTGACGGTCACTGAGTACTTGGCGAGCCGGCTGATTGCCCCTGGATCGGCCATTTCCACATGTTCGAACCGGTGGCCGGCTGCCCTGACCCGTGGCTCCCCCACTTCGGCTGCTGCCTGGTCCAGGGCGTCCAACGCCGCATCGAGTCCGGCGTCGCCAATGACGTGGAACCCGGCTTGAATGCCCAGCAGCGAGCACGCTGCCAGATGGGCTGCTGCTTCGTCCACGGACAGGTAGAGGTTGCCCCGCTCCCCCGGGGCATCGCTGTAGTCGTCCCGCAGGGCGGCTGTGCGGGACCCCAGGGATCCGTCAATGTTCAGGTCCCCCGCGAGGCCGCGCACACCGGCCCCCAGGCTTTCGAGGATGCCGCGGGCCTCGTCCTCGGACCCGGCCAGCTGGCCCCAGTACGGGAGCACTTCAGGCACGGCCTTCCGCGAGCCCTCCGGGCTGTTCCACCCGGCTGCAATCCGCAGGTCCGCAGCGCTGCCGATATGCGGTGCTGCCATTTCGGCCACGGCCACGTAGCCGTTGGCGGCGGCTTCGGCCAGGGCCCGTGCCTGAAAGCTTTGCAGTACGTCGTCCGGCAATTGCCGGGCAGCAAGCCTGGCTGACGTGTGGGCGCGGCCCTTTATCTGGCTGCCGGACGAAAAGCCATCCAGGCCGGCCAGTCCCGCTGACTCGGCCAGCGAGGACGACACCAGGGCGGAATGGGCGTCCACCCGCGACAGATACACGCGACGGCCGCCCGCTGCCCGCTCCAGTTCCTCACGGCTGGGCAGGGACTGATCCGCCCAGCTGCTCTCGTCCCAGCCATGGCCGAGCACTGTTGCGCCGGCGTCGACTGGCTTGGCCGCCACGGAGGCAGCTACGGCATCCAGCATTTCGGCCGCAGAACGCACCTTCCCCAGCTGCAGCGAGTCCAGCGCAATGCCTGTTTCCGTCAGGTGCACATGTGAATCGACGAAGCCGGGGGCCAGCAGTGCGCCCTGAAGGTCGATGATGTCCATGGACGAATCCGCGATCGACGTTGCCGCCTGCTCTGAACCGACCCACGCCACGGTGTCACCGTCCACCAGAATGGCGGTGGCAAAGGGGTCGGCGGCGGTGTAGACCGAACCGTTGCGGTACAGCGTTACCTTGCGTTTTCCGTCTGGCAGGTCCGCCCGTGCGTCCGTCATGGTGTGTGGTGCTCCTAAGCAGCCTTGAAATGGGTGGAAGTGTGCGGGGCGGCGCCTGCGGCGTCACACCACGGTGGAGTAGGCGACCACACCGCGTCGCACCAGGATGATGGCCTCCGAGCAGAGCCGTGAAAGCCTCGGATCCAGGCCGGGGATCTTTGCCAATTGATCGAGCAGGTCGATGACCTGTTTGACCCACCGGACAAAGTCGCCCGCGGCAAGGTCCGTGCCGTTAAGGACTTCCTGGAGGTGCCTGCCTTTGGCCCACTTATAGATCGGCCAGACGAGCCCCAGTTCCGGCTCCCCGGTCAACGGAAGCTTGTTCTCTTCCTCGGCGTCTTCCAGCACGGACCATTCCCGGACGACGATGTCCACCGCCGTCTCCAGCGAAACGCTGGGCATCCTGGGCCGGAGTCCGCGTTCCTCCCGTTTTGCCTGGTAAACCAAAACGCTGGCGAGGGCAGCCACTTCGGTGGCATCGAGGTCGCTGAATGCGCCTTGCCGCAGCGACTGCGAAATAAGCAGGTCCTTCTCGCCGTAGATGCGGCGAAGCTTTTGGCCGTCCGCGTTGATGGTCACCTTTCCGGAGTCGGATGTTTCGAGGTAACCGTAGCTGGAAAGAAGGTCGCAGACCCGGTCGAAGGTCTTGGCGATGGTGTTGGTCCGGCCCTGGATTTCGCGGATCAGTCCGTCCGTTTCGCGGCGAAGCTTCAACCAGCGTTCCGACCACCGTGTATGATCCTCGCGTTCACTGCAGCCGTGGCAGGGATGGGAACGCAACGCCAGCCGCAGATCGCTGATCCGCTTCTCGAGATCCGGCAGGGCCGCTGCCCTGCCGAAATCAGCATTGCGGGCGTTCCCGGGAGCCGGGGGACGGTTTTCCCGGATTGCGTTGCGGACCGACGACGCGAGGTCCTTGCGCGACTTGGGCACCTTTGCGTTGAACGACTTAGGTATCCGGACCCGGGTGACCGGCGTGATGGGCCCCTCCAGGTCCTGGACGCCTATCCTCCGAAGCTGGTTGTCCAGCGTCAACACTGCAGGCCGCGGTTCACGGGAGTTGTGGTCGGAGCCGAGCACAACAGCCAATCCGGGAGCCCTCCCCGTTGGCACATCCACCACATCGCCGGGCAGCAACCTGCTCAACGAGTCCTCGGCGATGGACTTGCGGGCCTTGGAGGTGCTGCGCGATGCGACATTTTCCGCGTCCGACAGCTCCCGCCGCAGCCGTGAGTATTCGGTGAAATCGCCCAGATGGCAGGTCATTGACTTCTGAAAGCCGGCCAGGGATTCCTCCCTGCTCCGGACCTGCCTGGCCAGGCCCACCACTGATCGGTCCGCCTGGAACTGGGCAAAAGAGGACTCCAGGATTTCGCGGGCGCGCGGCCTGCCGAACTGCGCCAGGAGGTTGATACTCATGTTGTACGTGGGACGGAAGCTGGAGTTCAGCGGGTAGGTGCGGCGCGATGCCAGGCCTGCCACCGCAGTCGGGTCGGTCCCGGGCTGCCACAGCACCACGGCGTGGCCTTCCACGTCTATGCCGCGGCGGCCGGCGCGGCCCGTCAGCTGGGTGTATTCGCCGGCGGTGATCCCAACGTGTGCTTCACCGTTGAACTTGTCCAGCTTTTCGAGCACCACGGACCGTGCCGGCATATTGACGCCCAGCGCGAGGGTTTCGGTGGCGAACACCGCCTTCACCAGGCCCTCGACGAACAGCTTCTCCACGACCTCCTTGAAGGTGGGGAGCATCCCCGCGTGGTGGGCTGCCAGCCCGCGCAGGAGGCCGTCCCGCCAGCTCCAGAAGCCAAGTACGTCAAGATCGTCCGACGGAATGTCCTGCGCGGCTTCGTCAACGCGGCGGGCGATGACCTGTTGTTCACGCTCAGTGGTCAGCCATAGACCGGCTGAGACGCACTGGGCCACAGCGGCGTCGCAGCCGGCGCGGGAAAAGATGAAGGTGATGGAGGGCAGCAGGTCCTGGCGGTCCAGGCTGGCAATTACCTGCGGGCGGCTGGCCTTTCTGACAGGGCTCTGCTGGCCGCCCTGGCCGTGGCGGCTATCCCCCCGCTGGCTTTGCTGGCGGCGCTGGTTTCGTCCGCCATGGCCGAATCGGGCCCGTGAATTCATCTGGCTCTCGGTGCGCGCCATCGCCAGCAGGTCGGGGTTCACTTCGAAGCCCCGTTCAAGGGCAGCGTTCGCCGTCATTGCCGTCGCGGCGGGATCCGCTTCGCCTTCGGGGGCGATCTCGTCAAACGTCGTTTCTCCGGCAAACAGATCCACGATTTCGCGCCCCACCATGACGTGCTGCCACAGCGGTACCGGCCGGTGCTCGGAAACGATGACGTCGGTGTGCCCGCGGACAGTGTCCAGCCACGCACCGAATTCCTCGGCGTTCGAGACAGTGGCGCTCAGCGATGCCACTTGGACCTCGCTGGGAAGGTGGATGATGACTTCTTCCCAGACGGCGCCGCGGAACCGGTCCGCGAGGTAGTGGACCTCGTCCATGACCACGAAGCCGAGGTCATCCAGGGTGTCCGAATCCGCGTAGAGCATGTTCCGCAGCACCTCGGTTGTCATCACGACTACCGGGGCGTCGCCGTTGATGCTGGTATCCCCGGTGAGGAGTCCGACGTTTTCCGGGCCGTACTTATCTGCCAACTCGGAGTACTTCTGGTTGCTGAGCGCCTTGATCGGGGTGGTGTAGAAGGCTTTCAGTCCCCGCTGGAGTGCCAGATAGATGGCGAACTCCCCAACAATGGTCTTGCCGGCGCCGGTAGGGGCCGCAACCAGGACACCCCTCCCCTGCTGCAGGGACTGGCATGCCTGGCGTTGGAAATCGTCGAGTTCGAAATCCAGCGACCGCACGAATGCGCCGAGGTACGTTTTAGCTTCTGCGGTCCGTTCGGCACTGGCCCGATAGAGTTCGGACGGCGACTGTGGCCCGGTTGTGGAGGACATACTTCCAGCCTAGTGGGCGTGGGACTACAGTTTCCCCAGTTCGGTGCCGGGCGTTGCGACGTCGGCCGTCGCTTCAGTTTCGGCGGCGATTTTCGCGGCCTTCCGGTCCCGGCGCCGGTCATTGAAGATACAGAGTCCGATAGCGGCGAAAAACAGTGCAAGCAGCGGTCCGGCCAGCAGGAACATGGACAGGGCATCCGCGCCCGGGGCAGCCACAGCGGCAAGCACAAAGACGAGGAACACCGTGATGCGCCAGGCCTTCAGGATGGTTTCACCCCTGATGATGCCGGCCATGTTGATTCCCACCAGAACCACGGGCACCAGGAAAGCGAGGCCAAGGAACAAAACCATGCGGGTGACGAAATCGACGTAGTCGCGGGCATCGATCAGGTTGGAGAACCCGGCAGGGGTGAACTGCGTCAGTGCCCGCACTACCTGTGGGGTCACCATCCAGCCAACCCACACACCCGCGAGGAACAGCGGCACGGCGGCGGCCATGTAGCCGAGCGTATAGTGCCGTTCCTTCTTGGTGAGGCCGGGCGTGATGAAAGCCCACAGCTGGTAGATCCAGATGGGGCTGGAGATGACGGCGCCGATCAGCAGCGAGAGCTGCAGCTTGAAGTCGAACGGCGACGCAATGCTCGAGAAATTCACCGAAGAAGTGCCGCCGGTGTTCTCGGCAATCCGATCAACCGGTTCCTTGAGGGCGCTCAATACCGGGTCGTAGAGGATCCAGCCGCCAATGCCGCCAATGACCAGGCCAATCGCCGACTTAATGAGCCGGTTCTTGAGCTCCTTAAGGTGATCCATCAGGGCCATCCGACCCTCAGGGTTGGATTTGCGGCCCTTCGTCAGTGCCACTTCAGGTCAAACGCGGTTCGACGGCGGAACGTCGGTGCCGTCTGCGCTGCCGGAGTCACCGTTGTGCGGCCGGGACTGCGGGTGGTTGACGATCTTGCCTTCGACCGGATCCGTGCCCTCCTTGGCCTCGGGCTTGCCGTCGTTCTTCATTTCCTTGACCTCGGATTTGATGATGCGCATTGACTGGCCGAGGCTGCGGGCCATGGCCGGAAGCTTGGGCGCGGCAAACAGCAACAGAGCCACGATGATAATAATGACGATGGGCCAAGGGCCATCAAAGAGTCGTCCCACTGGAAGTCCTTTCCTCGAAATACATCCTACGTCTAACCGAATTCGATGTCGCGCAGCGCCTGGGGCTGGCCACGGTCCGCTTTGCGCTGAACGCGCCGCTGGCGGCGCGCTTCCCTGCGGGAGGATTTGGACGTGAGGTAATCATGTCTCATCTGCATCGGCGAGGCAAAAACTGCTGAACCGGGCTGCGCACGTGGCTCCCCGCCCGGCGCCGGCTCCCCCTGCGGGTCCGCGTCCGTGAGGCTGGCCAGAGGGGCCCCGAACCGCTCTCCGGCGGCGCCCAGGTCCTTGACCGTGGCCATGAACTGCCTGAACAGCCTGATGCCCAGGAGCACATAGAAGAGCAGGGAAACGGCTACGAGCGCTATCCAGATCAGGATCCAAGACCACCAAGGCATGCTGAGTAGTCTAGTCGCCGTAACGGGCCAGGGCTGCCTCGATCCAACCCCGGGCTGCGTCGGCCAGGCTCGTCGGTGCCAAAATGCGGACGGTGCCGCCGTGCTGGGCAACGAACATGGGCAGCCACGCGGTGTTGCCGAACCTGATTTCCGCTATGAGCCCGCCGCCCGGGAGCGGCGCCGTCCGTTCGGCGTAGTAGTCGTCCGCGAGTCCGATTCCCTGGGGCGCCAGTTCGACGATCACCAAAGCGTCGTCGTCGTTCGGGGTGAATAGCTTCACCGGAAAACCGTCGGCGGGTTTTGCCGCGTCGGTGACCCTCCGTCCGTTCGGCGCCAGGGCCTCGATGCGGTCCAGCCGGAAATTGCGCAGTCCGCGTGCGCTGTGGCAGTACGCCTCGAAGTACCAGGTGTTGTCCAGCGAGTAGAGCCGCAGGGGGTCGACGTCCCGTTCGGACATGGAGTCGCGCTGCGCGGAAAAGTACGTGAGGTGCAGTTGCAGGCCGTCCGCAATGGCCTGGCGGATGGTCGCAAGATGCGCGGAATTCGCCGGACCCACTTCGGGGCCGGCGATGGACGCCGCCTTCAGGCCCTCCTCCCCCGCTGCCGCCATCAGTTTCACCGTGACAGACTCCAGCGCACTACCCTCGGCGAGCTCAGGCAGGCCGTTGAGGGTCTCCAGGCCGGTCAGCAGGGCGCATGCCTCGTCCACGGTAAAGCGGACCGGACGATTGAGGTCAAGGTCCTGCGTGATGAAGACGTGGTCATCCTCCCACTGGATGTCCAGGAGATCATCCGGGTATCCCTCGGGAAGGCCGGAGCAGATCAGGATCCGCAGGTCGTCCTCCAGCTCTTTCCGGGTAACTCCGAAACTGGACGCAACCTCGCTGATATGCAGGCCCTGGTTGTGGACCAGGAACGGCACGAGCTGAAGCATGCGCTTGAGCTGGTCCTCGGACGTCCGCTTGCGCGGGCGCTTCGCGGGAACGGTATCCGGAAAGACGATGGCCGGAGCCGGAGACGCCGCGAAGTCGGCAGCGGCCGTCAGCCTCCTCCGGACAGCGGTGACAAGTTCTGCCGGTGCGACCACCACGACATTCGGCCCGTAGGATGCGAGTTCTTCACCGAGCACCTCAGCGTCCCGAAAAGGGAGGCTGAGCCGGTCCCAGCCGGCGTCGGGCATGTTGACGGGCGGGCCGGCGGCAGGGGCGTCGGTGGCGCGCTTCCGCAGGCCGAGCACCTTGGCCGGCGCCACGTCCACGATGGCAGACTGCACCGGCAGCTCGGGAAGGGAGTCCAGCTCCTTCCGGACGTTGAAGCCTTGCGGCGGGGAATAGTGTTCCTTTTCCTGCACAGCCACGGCGGAGGTGAAGCGGGACAGGCGGAAGAAGCGCTTCGCGCCACGGCCCCGGTCGAAGCCCACCAGGTACCACTGCCCGAAACGGCTCCCCAGGCCCCAAGGCTCAACTGTCCTGAGTTCCTCTCGGCCGGTGCTGCCCGCCAGGTACTTGAAGGTCACTGGATGCTGTGCGTGCATTGCCGTCACGAGGTCCTCGAAGGCTTGGCCGGCAGGCTTGATCCGGGGCTGGACGCCTGCCGGCAGCTCTGCTTCAGTGAGCCCGCCGGCCGCCTGCAGCTTGCGCATGGCGTTCTGCGCTGCCGAGCCGAGGGCGGCCTGCTCCCACAGCTGCGCCGCCAGGATGAGCACGGTGCATTCGGCGGAGCTGAGGTTGACGTCAGGGAGCCGGTTGGACTCCTTGCCGATCCGGTAGCGCGTCGTGGCAGGATCGTCGGAACTCCAGCCGTGGTCCATGACCGCTTCGACGTCGAAGCCGAACTGGCGGAGGTCGCTTTTGTCTCGCTCGAACATGCGGCCGAAGGCCACCTCGGTGCTGGTGGTGTCGTGGTAGACCTTTTCGCGCAGCTCGCTGCGCCGCAGGCCGTAGCGGGTGTTGAGCAGCGCGATGAGCAGGTTAAGGAGGCGTTCTGTACGTAGGGCGGACACCTTGGCTACGTTACTAAAGCCGCCGCGGCTTAACGCCGGAAGCGCGGCAACAAACGGAAATTTCCTTCCGATTGTTACCGCGCTCCCCACAGCTGTCCGGCCGGCGACGGGCAGGGATCCGCTTAGCGGACTCCGACCAGGTCCACAACGAAGATCAGTGCTTCGTTGGGGGCGATCGCTCCGCCGGCACCGCGGGAACCGTAAGCGAGTTCGGAGGGGATCTCAAGGCGGCGGCGTCCGCCGACCTTCATTCCCAGCAGGCCCTGGTCCCAGCCCTGGATGACCTGGCCGACGCCGACGCGGAAGTCCAGCGGAGCGCCCCGGCCCCAGGAAGCGTCAAATTCTTCGCCGGTGGACCAGGCGACTCCGACGTAGTGGGTGGAGACGGTGTCGCCCGGCTTGGCTTCGGCTCCTTCGCCCTCGATGAGGTCCGTGATGACCAGCTCGGTGGGTACATCACCTTCGGGGAAGTCAATTTCCGGCTTCTGGCGGTCGAAATTGCGTTGTCCAAATGACATGTTTGCTCCTTTTTGTGGTTGGGTTGGCTTACTTGACGCCGAGGATGTCGACGACGAACACAAGGTCGCCCTTGGCCTCGCCCTGTCCCGCATCACCGTAGGCAAGATCCTTCGGAATGACCAGCAGGACGCGTGAGCCCACGGTCTTGCCTGCAAGGCCCTGTGTCCAGCCCTTGATGACGCCGGTCAACGGGAAGCTGGCCTTTTCTCCGCGGTCGAAGCTGGAATCGAACTTCTTTCCACCGTTCAGGGTGACTCCGACGTAGTTCACTGTCAGGGTGTCGGTTTCCTTGACGGCGGGACCGGTGCCCTTGATCAGGTCCTGGGAGACGAGTGCCGTGGGGGCCTTGACGCCGTCAACGGAGATCTCCGGAATTCCCTTGTCGTTTTCTTTGACCGTGGGAAGCCCGGCGGGAGGCGTGACCGTCTCACCCTCCGGCTTGTCGAGCACCTTCGGGGCGTCCTTCGCGGAGAGGACCTTCACCACGAGCAACTGCGTGGGGCCGGCTTCGGCACCTTCCTGGGTGGCCTGGCCCGGCACGGCGAGGGCAAGCTGCGAGCCGACCTTTGCGCCCACAAACGCGTTGTAAATCACGGCGTTTCCGGTCTTGAGGGCATCGTTCAACTCGAGGGGCTCGGGGTCCTTGGCGAAGGTGTCTTCGAGAGTGGAGCCGTCCTTGCCGCTAACGGCGAGGATCGAGATATCGGCGATCTGGTTGGCCTTAAGGCGTTCCCCGTCGCCTTCGGTGACCACCTTGACGGTGGGTTCCTTCACGTCCAGGGGCTTGTCGAATTCGACTCGGGGTGCCTTCTTGTCCCCGTTGTCCGTAAGCTTCAGGGAGTCGAGCTTGGCGGTCTCGCCAGCAGACTGGCTGGTGGGTTCCGGGGCTGCAGGCGTTCCGCCGCAGGCGGTAATCAGCAGCAGTCCGGGAATGAGAATTGCTAGTAGTCGGCGCACGTAAGAACTTTCGTCGGGGCAAGATGGATGCGATGCCGCGAGTGGTGCGCGCGGCAACGCAGTCGGTGGCCGGTTAAACGGCCCCATCCAGAATAGCCCCTGAAGCTGGGTATCAGCCCATAGAGTCCAGGAGGGCATCTACGCGCTCATCCACATTGCGGAACGGATCCTTGCACAGGATCGTCTGGTGGGCGCGGTCATTGAGCTTCAGATGAACCCAGTCAACCGTGTAGTCGCGGCCGAGTTCCTGGGCGCGGCGGACAAAGTCGCCGCGGAGCTTTGCCCGCGTTGTCTGCGGCGGCGCATCGACAGCGTCCTTGACTGCCGTGTCATCCACCACCCGGCGGACTGCCCCGCGGGACTGCAGCAGGTAGTAAAGCCCGCGGGTGCGCGAAATGTCGTGGTAGGTGAGGTCGAGCTGGGCGATCCTCGGAGCATCCAGTCCCAGCCCGTGCCGGTTCCGATAGCTGTCCATCAGTTTCTTCTTGATGGCCCAGTCGATCTCCGTGTCGATCGTGCTCGTATCTCCGCTTTCTATGGCCGTGAGCGTCCGCTCCCACAGGTCCAGGATGAGGGGCACATGTTGGTTGTGGGCGCCGTTCTCGGCGACAAACGACGTCACTTTGTTCAGGTACTCGCGCTGGATCTCGAGGGCCGTGAGCTGGCGGCCGTTGGCAAGCCGGATGAGCGCCCGTCCGCTGAGGTCGTGGGAGATCTCACGGATGCTGCGGATCGGATTCTCCATCCGCATGTCCCGCATGATCACGCCGGCCTCGATCATCCGCAGGATCAGGTCCACAGTGCCGACCTTCATGAGCGCCGTGGTTTCCGACATGTTGGAGTCGCCCACGATGACGTGGAGGCGTCGGTAGAACTCCGCATCGGCGTGGGGCTCGTCCCGGGTGTTGATGATGGGACGGGACCTGGTGGTGGCGGAGGAAACGCCTTCCCAGATGTGGTCCGCGCGCTGGGAAAAGGCGAATGTGGCGCCGTGCGGGGTCTTCAGGATCTTGCCGGCACCGGCGATGAGCTGGCGTGTCACCAGGAACGGGATCAGGATCTCCGCCAGCCTGGAGAATTCACCACGGCGGGGAATGAGGTAATTTTCGTGGCTGCCGTACGAATTGCCCGCGGAGTCGGTGTTGTTCTTGAACAGGTAAACCGTGCCGTTGAATCCCTCCGCGGCGAGCCTTTCCTGGGCCTCGTCCACGAGGTCGTCCAGGATCAGTTCGCCCGCGCGGTCATGGGCGATCAGCTGTCCCAGGTCGTCGCATTCGGCGGTGGCGTACTCGGGGTGGGAACCGACGTCCAGGTATAGCCGGGACCCGTTCGTCAGGAAGACATTGGAGGAACGGCCCCAGCTGACCACCTTGCGGAAGAGGTAGCGTGCCACTTCCTCCGGTGCCAGCGGACGCGAGTCCGGGCTCGAGTATGAGATGCCGAACTCGGTTTCAATGCCGAAAATGCGCTTGTCCATTTCAGTTCTCCTCAGACAGCAGGGCGGCGATTTCGTCGTCGCCGAGGCGCCGGAAGGCCCGCCGGGATCCCCGGGTGCTTTCCGAAGCGCGGTCCAGTACTGCAACTTCCAGGGCTGACGCCGGCAATTCGCCGGCTTCCTTGTCGGTGACGAGGCCCTTCATTGCGAGCCTGATTGCACCGGCGAAGTTCAGTTCCTGCTGCCAGCCGCCTTCCACCGTCTCGGCGACTTTGTCGGCCTGACCGCCCATCACGATGAATCGTTTTTCGTCGGCAATCGAACCATCGAACGTCAGCCTGTACAGGTGGTCGTCGGCAGGACTCC
This sequence comes from Arthrobacter sp. SPG23, assembly GCF_000876655.1. Classification (GTDB taxonomy): domain Bacteria; phylum Actinomycetota; class Actinomycetes; order Actinomycetales; family Micrococcaceae; genus Arthrobacter. The sequence goes on along the minus strand of NZ_JYCN01000018.1, from coordinate 78,482 downwards.
CCCCGACCTCCGCGACAGCGAGTTCGACTTCGAAGGGTTTCTGCTCGGCCGTGAACACTGCCCCCAGGCTCTGCGCGTAAACGCTGGCCAGCCCCCTGGCTGTGACATCCTCCCGGTCGTAGGAGTAGCCGCGAACGTCGGCGTACCTGACCCCGGCCTGGCGAAGGCTTTCAAACTCGTTGTATTTTCCGACGGCGGCGAAGGCGATTTTGTCGTAGATTTCACCGATCTTGTGCAGCGACGGGGACGGATTTTCCGCGACGAGGGCAATCCCCTCCTCGCAGCTGATGACCACTACTGAACGGCCACGGGCGATGCCCTTCCGTGCGAAATCCGCACGGTCCTTCATCAGCTGTTCGGGTGACACATAAAACTGTTGAGTCATATCAGGCCTCCCGCCGTGCTGTTGTCCGGGCCTCGATGATGGCCCCGGCTACGGCGGCGAGGTTGTGGTCCGGTACACGCCTTGCACCGCTGCGTTCCACGGTGTAAACGACCGGCCACAACTGCCGGACGGGGTCCGGCCCGCCTGTTGCCGAGTCGTCGTCCGCCGCGTCATACAGGGATTCCACGGCCACGGCCACCGCCTCGTCGGCCGTGAGCCCGGGCCGCCAGAGTTTCTTGAGTGCCCCCCGCGCAAACACCGACCCGGAGCCCACGGCGTGGTGTTCCTTTTCTTCGTACCGTCCGCCGGTGACATCGTAAGAAAACAGGCGGCCGATGCCCGCAGGCAAGTCGAACCCGGCAAAGAGTGGCACCACGGCCAGGCCCTGCATGGCCATGGCCAGGTTTCCGCGGATCATGGCACCAAGCCGGTTGGCTTTGCCCTCGAGACTCAGCAGGGTGCCCTCGATCTTCTCGTAGTGCTCCAGTTCAACCTGGAACAGCCGGGTGAGGTCGATGGCGATGCCCGCGGTGCCGGCAATTCCCAACACGGAATAGCTGTCGGCAGGGAACACCTTTTCGATGTGCCTGCTGGCAATGACGTTCCCCATCGTGGCGCGGCGGTCTCCTGCCATCAGGACGCCCCCGCCGTAGGTCAGCGCGACGATGGTGGTGGCGTGCGGCACCTGCAGCGGCTGCGAGCCGGTGGACGCGGCCTGGAACGGCTGATTGTAGGGAAGTAAGCCGGGCCTGTTGCGTTGGAGGTGTTCAGTGAATGATGACGTCGCGTTGGCAGCTACCTGGTTGGCTGTGGTGTCCTGCACTGATGCACTCCTTCAACGTGGTGGATCAACGTCTCTGCGGGCGTCCGGGCTGCCGTCCCTCCGTTCAGGCGATGGCAGCCTGAGCCCTACTGGCCGCCCTTTTGAACGAAGGCGCGGACGAATTCTTCGGCATTCGATTCGAGGACGCCGTCGATTTCGTCCAGGAGATCGTCCACGCCCTGGGTGGCCGCCGATGCCTGGGCGTCCCCGGTCGCGGGCGGCGTTGCGGGAGCGTCGTCTTCGAATTCGGTTTCCCGTGACTGCGGCTGTTGCTGCTCCTGGCCTGCCATTTCCTTCTCCTTCTATCCGTCCCTGGTGAGAGGGGACATCCTGTAAGCCCATATTGCCACGCCTTAAGCCGTGGTGGGGTGCTTTATGCCGGTGGCGGAGGTGGAGTTTGTCCGAGTAATTCGGCCAGGAAAGATCCGGTGTCCTTGTGCCTCGCAAAGAGGCCTCCGGTGAGGGCCTCCGTACCCCGCAGGGGCTCGCGGGTGGGCACACGCTGGAGCCGTCCGTGGCCGGGTACGTCGAAGATCACCGAGTCCCAACTGGCACCTACCACGTCCTTGCTGAAGCTGCTGACGCAGCGGCCGCGGAAATAGGCACGCGTGTCCGACGGCGGTGCCGTTACCGCACGGGCGATCGTTTCGTCGTCGACGATCCGGTCCATCCGGCCGCGGGCGAGCATCCGGTAGTACAGCCCCTTTTCAGGCCGGACGTCGGCCCACTGAAGGTCCACCAGCCCCAGGCGGGCGTCGTTCCATTCCAGTCCGTCCCGCTGCCGGTAGCCTTCCAGCAGGGAAAGCTTGGCCAGCCACTCCACCGATGAGGCAGCAGCCGTGCGGTCGCTGTCGAGATCCGTCAACGTCGCAGCCCAGCGTTCAAGGAGGGCGTGCGTGTGTCCGTCACCGTCCACGGCATCGCCCACCCCGGTGTCCTGGGCGAGCTTGGCGGCGGCCTCGTGATACATCCACTGCAGGTCCAGCGCCGTGACCCGGCGGCCATCCAGAAGCCGCAGGGTGGCGGTCAGCGAGGTGTCGTGGCTGACCGCCTGCAGGGCCGCCACCGGCTCATGGACCTCCACGCGGGGAGCCAGTCCCGCCTCGATCAGGCTGAGCACCATGGCCGTCGTACCAAACTTGAGGTAGTTCGCGGCCTGGCTGAGGTTCGCATCACCGATGATCACATGCAGCCGGCGGTATTTGTCCGCCGTGGCGTGCGGCTCGTCCCGCGTATTGATGATCGGCCGGCGGATGGTCGTTTCCAGGCCAACTTCGGCCTCGAAGAAATCCGCCCGTTGGCTGATCTGGTACCCCGCCCGGGAGCTGTCCTGTCCAAGGCCCACGCGGCCGGCCCCGCACATGACCTGGCGCGTGATGAAGAACGGCGTGAGTCCCCGGACGATATCGCCGAAGGGCACCACGCGCGGCATGAGGTAGTTCTCGTGCGAGCCGTAGGACACCGACTTGTTGTCCGTGTTGTTCTTGTACAGGTTTACCGGCGGAAGCTGGGGATCGGCGGCCATGCGGCGAACTGCGGAAAGTGCCACCACATCTCCCGCGGCGTCCCAGGCGACGGCATCCCGAGGGTTCGTGACCTCCGGACTGGAGTACTCCGGATGCGCGTGGTCCACGTACAGGCGCGCGCCGTTGCCTAACACCATGTTCATGAGGAGCGAGCCCGTTTCGTCCTCGCCGTCCTGCTCCAGTTCCTCACGTCCGTAGGCCAGCGCCACAGCTTCGGCATCCAGGACCGGAGGCTGGTCCGTCAGCTGGCTGGGGTCGGCCTGGTTGCGTTCCAGGGTCCACCCGCGCGCATCATGCAGCGGTTCCTCGTCTGTGTAGTCCCACCGTGTCTCCGCGCCCCCGGCGGCGCGCTGGCGCGTCAGCTGGGCATAGGCCTGAATCACCCGGGCTGACATCATCGTGGCGTTGGCGCCCGGCGCTGACGGCGCGTGGATGCCGTACTCGGTTTCCGAACCCATCACCCGCATCGCCCCGCCTGCCGGCAGCGGACCCCCGGGCACCCCCTGCGCCGCGGGGCGTCACAGGTACTGGCCCGTACTGGGCATTGTCTCGATGGATTTGCCGGGCTCCTGTCCTGCCTTGCCTTGGACGATAGTGCGGATGTAGGTGATGCGTTCACCCTTCTTGCCGGAGATGCGCGCCCAGTCATCCGGGTTGGTGGTGTTGGGCATATCCTCGTGCTCGCGGAATTCATCGACGACGGCGCGCAGCAGGTGGTCGATGCGAATGCCCTTTTGCTGCGAGGTCAGCAGGTCCTTGATGGCGTACTTCTTGGCGCGGTCCACCACGTTCTGCACGACGGCCCCGGAGTTAAAGTCCTTGAAGTACAGCATCTCTGTGTCGCCGTTGGCGTAGGTGACCTCGAGGTACTCGTTGGATTTCTCGGTGGAGTACATCGCTTCAACGGTGCGCTGGATCATGGCGTCGACGGTCGCCTGGACGTCACCGCCATGTTCCGCGAGGTCGGACTCGTGGAACGGAAGGTCCGTGGTGATGTACTTGTAGAAGATATCGGCGGCGGCTTCCGCATCCGGCCGCTGGATCTTGACCTTGACGTCCAGCCGGCCCGGACGCAGGATGGCCGGGTCGATCATGTCCTCACGGTTCGACGCACCGATGACAATGACATTGTCCAGGCGTTCAACGCCGTCGATTTCGCTCAGGAGCTGCGGCACGATGGTTGTTTCGACGTCCGAGGAGATGCCGGTGCCGCGGGTGCGGAACAGCGAATCCATCTCGTCGAAGAACACGACGACGGGGCTGCCGTCTGAGGCCTTCTCCCGTGCCCGCGAGAAGATCAGGCGGATGTGCCGCTCGGTCTCGCCGACGTACTTGTCCAGGAGCTCCGGGCCCTTGATGTTCAGGAAGTAGCTCTTCAGGTCCACGTTCCCGGTGCGCTCGGCGGCCCTGGCGGCGAGGGAATTGGCCACGGCCTTCGCGATCAGCGTCTTGCCGCATCCCGGCGGGCCGTAGAGGAGTATGCCCTTGGGAGCTTTCAGGCCGTGTTCACGGTAGAGGTCCGGGTGCAGGAACGGGAGCTCAACGGCATCCCGGATCTGTTCAATCTGCGGGCCCAGGCCGCCGATGTCCTCGTACGTGATGTCCGGAACCTCCTCGAGCACAAGGTTCTCCACTTCCGAGCGCGGAACCTTCTCGAGGGCATACCCCGTCCGGGAGTCGATGGAGAGGGCGTCGCCGACACGGAGCTTCTCCGACATCAGCGCTCCGGAAAGGCGGATGACGCGTTCCTCGTCGGCGCGTCCCACAACGAGGGCCCGGTCGGTGCCCAGCATTTCCTTGAGTGTGACCAGTTCCCCGGCGCGTTCGTAACCGAGTCCTGCCACCACCAGCAGTGCTTCGTTGAGGAGGACTTCCTGCCCGACGGCAAGCTGGTTCATGTTCACCAGCGGGCTCACCCCGACGCGCATTTTGCGGCCGGCATTGAAGATGTCCACTGACTCTTCCGTGGCCGCCTGCCCGCTGTTTCCGGCTGTGGGCTGCCGTTTGGGGTTCAGCTGCAGAATGGTGCCAAAGCTGTAGGGCGGCTGGCCTTCCTGGTCCAGGGCGTTCTTTAGACGCAGGATCTCCGCCTTCGCGGTTTCCAGCATGCCCACCAGTTTTGAGTTGTTCTGCGTCGCGGCGGCAAGCTGGCGGTCTATGTGCCGCAGTTTGTCCCGAAGGATGTTCACCTGACGGTCCGCAACTGAGAGTTCGTTGGCCACATAGCGGGCATTCTCAGGTTCCACTGCCCCTGCGGCCTCGTCCGGTGTCCGTGAGGAGTCGTTGTTCGGAGTCTCCATCATGCATCAGCCCCTTCCTGCGCTTCTATTAAGACCTTAGCCCCAAGAAGCCGGGTACTGCTGGAGACATCCGAAATACGGACTAGTTCGTGACCTCCGGGTCGTCCTTGACGTTGGTTCCGGCGATCGCATCGCGTGCTGCGCGGCGCAGTTTCTTGTCGGAGACGAGCCGCTCGCCAACGGCTCCCGGGGTCCAGGCGTTCACATCCTCTTCGTTGAAGTCGGTCTTGGAAGGCCGGCGCTTGACCGAGATGCCGGTAACGCCGTCTGCGAGCCTGCGGGTGACCAACAGGAAGCCTGTGTGGGCAACCATGCGGTGGTCCGGCCGCACGGCCAGGCCTTCCAGGTGCCACCCGCGGACCATGGATTCCCAGGCGTCGGGTTCGGTAAAGCGGCCGTCGGCGCGGATCGCTTCCGCCGTGCGGGACAGCTGGGTCACGGTGGCAACGTAGTTGATCCACACGCCGCCGGGAGCCAGGACGGTGGCGACGGCATCAAGGCACTCCCACGGTGCCAGCATGTCCAGTACGACCCGGTCCACGGACCCGGGAGCTTCGCTGCGGACAACTTCCTCCTGGAAATCGCCGAGGGAAATCTTCCAGGCGGGGTGCGGGCCGCCAAAGATTGTTTCCACATTGCCGCGGGCAATGTCCGCGAATTCCTCGCGTCGCTCAAAAGAGTGCAGGTAGCCGTTGTCGCCGACTGCACGCAGTAGCGAAATCGACAACGCACCCGAACCCACGCCGGCCTCCACCACGCGGGCGCCCGGGAAGATGTCCGCCATGGTGACGATCTGGCCGGCATCCTTCGGGTAAACCACTGCAGCTCCGCGGGGCATGGACAGAACGAAGTCAGAGAGCAGCGGACGGAGGGTCTGGTACTGCTGGCCGACATTGTTGGTGACGACGGAGCCGTCCACCTTGCCGATGATTTCGTCATGGTTCAGGAAGCCCCGGTGGGTATGGAATGCTCCCCCTGCTTCCAAGGTGATGGTGTTCATCCGGCCGCGCTCGTCAGTCAGCTGCACACGCTCGCCTTCGCGGAACGGACCCCGACGCCGGGCGGCGCCCACCGGAACTACTGCGGTGGTACCGGCAGTCTCTGCGGTGTGACCCGACGTGATGTTGTTGGCGGCAGTTTCGCTGCTCATGGAATATTCCTCGCTTTTGTAAACCTGTGGGCCGTGCATCAAGACGGCCGGGCACCAGACGCCGGCCCCGGGCGGCGGTATTTCACGACCGGCAGGTAACTCTACCGGTTCTGCGCCTTTGCGCGCCCGCTGCGGCGCGCTTCTTTGCCTGTAATGGCGCTCACCACGGCCTGCTGGCGGAGCAGTCCGGTCACTTTTCCGTGGTGATCGACCACTGCATACTCGTGGCCGTCAAGCTGGGCAAGGTACTGCACCAGTTCCTGGCCTTGGGACCACTCGGGCACATAGGCGCCGGGGCTGAGGGCGTGCGATACGGCTGTGGCTGGCGTTCCAGCTGCTGCGCCGGCCGGAACGGAGGCGGCGGCGACGTCGGAAACGATTCCCGCCGGCCGTCCGTCCGGTCCGCACAGGACAATGGCCGGAGTGCCCTGCGGGGCAAGCCGGAGGACATCGGCCACCGTGGAGGATTCCGGTATTCCGACGGCCGGTTCAGCGAGGGCCGCCGCATTGACGAGGTGCAGCCGGCTCCGGAGCCGCCCGTGCTGGATGGAGGCCGAGGCCCCCATCCAGAGGAAGCTTCCCACCAGCACCGTGATGAGCATGAGCGACACGTCGGGGCGGTCGCCGCGCAGCAACGGAAGCAGGACGAACCAGGCAGCCAGGGCAATAACGATGATCCGGCCCGCCCAGCCCGCAGCCACGGTCCCCTTTTCCTGGCTGCCGGTGGCCTTCCAGACCGCGGACTCAACGAGGCGCCCGCCGTCGAGCGGAAGCCCGGGGAGGACGTTGAAGATGCCGATCAGCAGGTTCGCCCAGACAAAGATGTTGGACAGGATCCCCGCCACGCCGGAGGGATCCGTTGCAACGATAAACAGCCAGCCGGCACCGGCCAGGACGATGTTCGCAGCAGGCCCGGCCATCGCCACCAGCACAGAGCGGCCGGGCGTGGCGGTGAAGCCCTCGAACTGGGTGTGCCCGCCCCAGAGGTTCAGCACGATCTTCTCGGTGGGCCAATGGAAGATCTTGGCCGTCAGTGCGTGCGCGAGCTCGTGGACGAGGACTGAGATGAGCAGGAGCAAAGCATAGGCGAAGGCCACGTAGTAGGCCGCGATGCCCATGTCCGGGTACTGGCCCTCAAGCACCGGTCCGTACACAATCACCGTGAACGCCGCAATGATGAACCATGAATACGCCAGGACCACGCGGATCCCGGCGATGCGGCCCAGTGATATGCCTTCCCTGCGGCCGTTGGCGACCTTCGGGTCGCCGCCGCCTGCCGGATCAGTCAAGGCCGTGGCTCCGCACGGCTGCGTCCTGCAGGCCGATGTCCCCTGCCGGGAACTCACCGCGCCGGGCCACCAGCTGCTGCAGGTCGGCCACGGTGCGGCCCTCGAGGGAATGCCACGTGGCCCGGGCCGGATCGTTCGGAAGCGGCACGATGTGCGGGATCGCCACGGTCGCCACTCCCGAGGCCATAGCGGCAGCCACGCCGGGCGCCGAATCTTCGAGCGCAACGCAGTCGTGGATGGTCAGTGCGGGGTCCCCTTGCTGGAGCAGTTCGACCGCTTTGAGGTAGGCCTCCGGGTGGGGCTTGCCGTTGGTGACGGTGTCGCCGGTGACCAGGAATTCGAAGTAGGGCTTCGGCAGCGCTGCGACAACCTCGCGTGCAAGCGGCCCCTCGGACATCGTCACCAGCGCGCAACGGATGCCTGCCTCGTGGAGCTGGTCCAGCAGTTCACGCGCACCCGGCCGCCAGGGAACCGACTTGCGGACTTTGCTGACCACCTGGGCCGTCAATGAGTCGATGATTTCCCGCGCTTCGAGCCTGACTCCGGCCTCCTGGAGAATTCCGGCTGAAAAGACCAGCGACTGTCCCACCAGCTGCATGGCCTGCGCGTGGGACCACTGGCCGCCGTGGGCGGCAACGAGCGCGTGCTCAGCTTCGATCCAGTACGGTTCAGTGTCGACGATGGTGCCATCCATGTCCCATAAAGCGGCTTTGAGAAGTGGCTCGGAGGCTGAGGATCGCATAGCTCCAAGTCTACGGTGCGGCAATCGGGAGGGTGCCTGCACTACGCCCTCGGCGAATATCCTGCAGGATGCTGCTGTGTTGCCGCGGCGCTGCTGCGCCCCGCGGAAGATTTGTGGCGCTTCATTCCATGCACCCGGCGGTGTCTTGGACGTAGGGTGAAGAAATGAATAGCTTCGACGGAGACACCAGCGAACCGGGTGCCACGCCCGAGCCGGAGCGGCTGCTGCAGCCCGTGCCGGAAGGCCAGCGCATCACGGTGATGCTCGCCGCCTTTGAAGGCTGGAATGATGCCGGCGAAGCAGCGAGCGATGCCCTGCGTTACCTGAACAAACTGTGGGGCGGCAAGAAAGTGGCATCGATTGATGCCGACGAGTACTACGACTTCCAGTTCACACGGCCCACGATCCGGCGGACCTCATCCGGGGAACGCAAGATCAAATGGCCATCCACGCGGATTTACAAAGCCAGTGCGCCGGACGCGAATGTCGATGTGATCTTTGTCCAGGGCACGGAGCCGTCCTATAAATGGCGGGCATACACTGCTGAACTGCTGGTCCATGCCGAGGCCCTGCACGTGGATTACGTCATCCTGGTGGGCGCGCTGCTCGCTGACGTGCCTCACAGTCGCCCGATTCCGGTGAGCACGTCCACGGACGACAGCGCCCTCCGGGAACGCATGAACCTGGAGGCATCGCAGTACGAGGGGCCGGTTGGAATCGTCGGTGTGCTGTCGGAAGTGGCCCTGCTGGCCGGACTGCCCACCGTGTCCCTCTGGGCGGCCGTCCCGCATTACGTTGCCCAGGCCCCCTCGCCCAAGGCGCAGCTGGCCCTTCTCCACAGGATCGAGGAGCTGCTGCAGGTGCCGCTCGACACGCACGAACTGGCGGAAGAAGCCGACGCCTGGGAGCGCGGGGTGGATGAGCTCGCCACCGAGGACCCGGAGATTGCGGCCTACGTGCGGCAGCTGGAGGAAGCAAAGGACACCGCTGACCTTCCGGAGGCGAGCGGCGAGTCCATTGCCCGCGAATTCGAGCGGTACCTCAAACGCCGCGGCAAGGACAAGCAGTAGGGCGCAGCGTTAAACAGGACGCGGTCCCCGGCGAAGTTCGCCCGGGACCGCGTTTTGTTTAAAGAGATTTAGAGTTCGACGCCGAGCAGGGCGTTGACGGCGTCGCTGGCCAGCGCCTGGTCCATCGGCGAGCCGGCACCTGTGTGCTTCCGCGCATCGGCGGCCCAGCGGTCCACGGCCGCGAGGGCGCCGGGGGCGTTCAGGTCGTTGGCCAGCTCGCTCCGCATCTCCGCAATGAGCGTGGCGGCGGAACCCTCCGGGGCTATGGTCAGGGCGTCGCGCCACTCGCCAAGCCTGGTCTTCGCTTCGGCGAAGCCCGCTTCCGTCCAGGACCAGTCCGTGCGGTAATGGTGGGCCAGGATTGCCAGGCGGATGGCGGCAGGTTCTTCGCCGGCGGCCCGGAGCTTGGACACGAGCACCAGGTTCCCCTTGGACTTGCTCATCTTTTCGCCGTCGAGGCCCACCATTCCGGCGTGGGCAAAGTGCCGTGCCAGGGGGACGCCGGCCAAGGAATAGGCATGACCTGCGCCCATCTCGTGGTGCGGGAAGATGAGGTCTGATCCTCCGCCCTGGACGGTGAACGGTGCCGGCAGGTACTTCTGCGCAATGACCGTGCACTCAATGTGCCAGCCGGGCCTTCCCTCCCCCAGTTCCCCGCCGGGCCAGCGGGGTTCACCCTCGCGGGCCACGCGCCACAGCAGCGGATCCAGGGCCTGCCGCTTACCCTGGCGGCCGGGATCGCCCCCGCGTTCGGCGAAGAGCTCCAGCATCTCAGTCTCGGAGAGGCCGGACACCGAGCCGAGGGTCCAGGCGTCACGGGCCTCCGCGGAGTGCTTGCTGGCGGCCTCGACGTCGTAATAAACGTCGCCGTCGGGCTCCCCGCCAGAGCCGGGGACGCGGTAGGCCAGGCCGAGGTGCAGGAGGCGTTCAATGGCGGGAACGATTTCCGGAATGGATTCAACCGCCCCGACGTAATGATCCGGTGCCAGGACGTTGAGGGCGGCCATGTCGGTCTGGAACAGCTTGATCTGGCTTGTGGCGAGCTCGCGCCAGTCAACGCCCGTTGCCGTGGCCCGCTCGAGGAGCGGATCGTCGACGTCGGTCACGTTCTGGACGTAGGCGACGCGCTGGCCGCCGTCGCGCCACGCACGGTTCAGCAGGTCGAAGGCGACGTAGCTGGCCGCGTGCCCCATGTGGGTTGCGTCGTAGGGGGTGATGCCGCAGACGTACAGTGATTGCTCACCCGTGGCTTCGAGGGTGCTGTAGGCGCCCTCGGCGGTGTCGAAAATCCGAACGGCGGGCATGCGGCCCGGGAGCTGAGGGACAGGGCGGGAGATCCAGGATTTCACAGGCCAAGCCTAGTGCTAGGCGCTGATGACATTGAAACCGAGCAGCAAGTACAGCGCCAGGCCAAGGAAAATCCGGTACCAGACGAAGAGCCGGTAGCTCCGGGTGGAGACGAACTTCAGGAACCAGCCGATGATGACGTAGCCAACAACGAGGGCGATCACGGTGGCCAAAGCCGTTTCCGGCAGGCCGTAGGGGCCCGTGATGCCGTCCTTGGACACCACTTTGTACAGCTGGTACAGCCCGCTGCCGAATACGGCCGGAATAGCGAGGAGGAACGAATACCGGGCTGCGGCCTCGCGGGTGTACCCCATCAGCAGTCCGGCGGTAATGGTTCCACCGGACCGTGACACACCGGGGATGAGTGCCAAGGCCTGCGCGAACCCGTAGAGGATGCCGTGCTTATACGTCAGCTTCGTCAGGTCGCGCTCCTGGCGGCCCACCGCGTCTGCCACGGCGAGGATCAGGCCGAAAACGATCAGCATGGTGGCCACGATCCAGAGGCTGCGGAGGACGGACTCGATCTGGTCCTGGAAGATCAGGCCCAGGACGATGATGGGGAGGCTGCCCAGGATCACCAGCCAGCCCATGCGGGCATCCGGGTCATCCGACGGCACGCGCCGCGTTAAGGAACCAAACCAGGCCTTGACGATCCGGACGATATCCCGCCAGAAGTAGATGATCACCGCGGTCTCGGTTCCGAGCTGGGTGATGGCGGTAAAGGCCGCCCCGGGGTCCGCCGCATCCGGCAGGAACGATCCGACGATGCGCAGGTGGGCGCTTGAGGAAATCGGGAGGAATTCGGTCAGCCCTTGGACAAGACCCAGCAGGGCCGCTTCAAACCAGTTCACGTTTATAGACCCTACGTCATGAAGCATGGTGAATCCCCGTAAGCTAACTGCTATGCAGCAGCGTTATGTCGGCAACAGTGGGTTGCGCGTGTCCTCACTCTCCCTTGGAACAATGTCGTGGGCCCGGGAGACGGATGAGCAGGACGCCTCCGAACTGCTGCGGTCGTTCGTTGACGCCGGCGGAACCCTGATCGACACCGCCGCCTCCTACGCCGACGGCCAGGCGGAAGCCCTTCTGGGGTCCATGTTGGGTGACGTCGTCTCCCGCTCGGAAGTGGTGATTTCCACCAAGGCGGGCATTTCGACGTCGGACGGCCGGCGCAGCGTGGACACCTCACGTAACGGCATGCTCTCCGGCCTGGAGGCCAGCCTGGCCCGGCTCGGCACCGACTATGTTGACGTCTGGTTTGCCCAGGCGTGGGATGCCAATGTCCCGTTGGAAGAGACGTTGTCAGCCCTCGAGTTCGCGGTGCGCACGGGCCGCGCCCGCTATGTGGGAGTTTCGAATTTCACCGGGTGGCAGACCGCCAAGGCCGCGGCCGTGGCCGGCTTCCCGCTGGTGGCGAGCCAGACGGAGTACTCGTTGCTGCAGCGGAAACCCGAAGCAGAACTCATCCCCGCCGTCGAGGACGCCGGCCTGGGATTGTTTGCCTGGGCGCCGCTGGGCCGCGGCGTCCTGACGGGGAAATACCGCGGGCACATTCCGGCGGATTCCCGGGCGGCACAGACGAGGCTTGCCAGCTACGTGGAGCCCTACCTGGAGGAGCGTGCCTCGAGGATCGTTGAGGCGGTCTCGATGGCCGCGAGGGGCCTGGGCCGGTCGTCCATCGACGTTGCCCTGAGTTGGCTGCTGTCACAGCATGGCGTGGCCACAGCGGTGGTGGGTGCCAGGTCTCCCGTGCAGCTTAAGGAAATTCTGGATTCGCAACTGACTCACGTGCCTGCCGAAATCGCGCGGGCGCTGGAAGATGTTTCTGCGGTGGACTAAGGCGGCGCCTGACCCGGCCTAGTCGTCGACGATCTCCAGGTCTTCGTCGTCCTCGGCTTCCACTTCATCGTCGTCGTCTTCCACGTCGTCGATCACCTCAAGCGGGGTAACCTCGCCGTAGGCCTCGTAGAGGGAATCGTCGTAGACTTCGAAAGCATCAGCAACGGCAAAGAACGCCGCTTCGACCGTCGGGTCTCCCTCGCCCCGCCGTGCGGAGGCTGCGATCAGGTGTTCTTCCAGGGCTGTGGTCAAGGACTGAAGCGCGACACGCGGATCGATGCTCATGACTTCACGTTAGCCGGAAAAGGACGAAAATGGAGAGCAATGAAAGAACATTTTCTGAGCAGTTCAGTCCAGCGGGAGCGGGACTACGCGAGGCAGTACGAGTACCTCGTACTGACGGTCGGCCCTGAGGATTCCCTTCCGGAGGCGCGCCGCCGCCTTGTTGAACATTCCGAATACGGCAAGTGGGAGCTGGAACGCAGCAGGCTCTACGTGGGCGGAGGCAGGCGCTTCTGGTTGCGCCGCAAAGTCATCCAGGTGCAGCGCACGGTTTAGCGCGCTAAGGAGTGGCCAACGGGCCCAGCCAGGCGTTGGCCACCGTATTGTGCGCCGACTCGTCATCCGAAGGGTGGAACATTCCCGCGAGCACATCACGGTACAACCGTTCCAGTTCCGAGCCCCGGAAGTAGCTGGATCCCCCTGATACCCGGATTGCCAGGTCGACTACCGTACGCGCCGTCTCCGTCGCCCGGACCTTGAGGCCCACCAGCCGCGGGAACCACTGGGTCCCGTGATCCACTAAGCCATCAACGTCACGCGAGAGCTCCGCAAGCTGGGGATACAGCGCGTCCATGGCCATGGCGGCTTCCGCCACCTTCCACCGGATGTCGGGGTCCTGGGCATAACTGCGCCCATCGTTCTTGAACGAGGTCCGGCGTTTGACGGCGTCCACGCCCAGGACCAGCGCCCGCTCGCCGAGGCCGGTGTAGACGGCGGCCAGCAAGGTCTCGAAGCAGGCGAAGATCGCGAAGATCAAGGGGTCCGCGTTCGGCCCCACCGGGAGTTTCCGGAAGATCCGGTCCGCGGGCACCACGGCGCCGTCCAGCACCGTGGTGTTGGACTGGCTCGCCCGCATACCCAGGGTGTCCCAGTCTTCCAGGATGTCGTAGCCGGCGGACTCCCTGCTGAGGAAGCCATGCACCAGCTCCCCTTCGCCGTCCCTGGCCGAACCGTCCTTGCCGAAGATGCCCAGCCTGGTCCACGCCGGCGACAGGCTGGTGAAGATCTTCCGCCCGGTGAAGCTGTAGCTGCCATCTGCCTTCGGCGTGGCTACCGTCCGTGAATCGAAGAGCACCGAGTCGTTGCCGGCTTCCGAATTCCCGAAGGCGAAGATCTCACCCTGTGCCGCCTCGCGGAGGACGAAGTCCAGGGACGAATCGCCGCGGGCGGCGAGGACGTGCGCGACGCCGGTCCACACCAAATGCATGTTGATCGCCAACGCGGTGGCCGGGGCCGCCGTCGCCAGCCTCCTTTGCAGCTGGGCGGCCTCGGCGAGGCCAAGGCCCAGGCCGCCGTCGGACGCGGGGACAAAGATCTTGAGATAGCCCGCGGCGGCGAGTTCCGCAAGGTCCTCGGTGAAGAATTCGTTCTCCCTGTCGTAGCGGGCTGCACGGGCGCGGATGCGCTCCAGCAGGGGCTCGGTGAGGATCTGGTCCGGTGTCATGGCCTGGCTTTCGTGGGCGCTTCTTTTTTCGGGTGCCGGCGGACTCAGTAGGTGGTCAGCAGCCTGTCCAGTACGCGGGCGCCGAACTTGAGTGAGTCAGCGGGCACGCGCTCATCCACGCCGTGGAACATGCCGGTGAAATCCAGCTCATCCGGGAGTTGCAGCGGAGCGAAGCCGTATCCGGTGATGCCCAGCCGGCTCAGAGACTTGTTGTCCGTGCCGCCTGACAGCGTGTAGGGAAGGACCTTGGCGCCGGGGTCCTCGGCGTGCAGGGCATCGATCATGGAGTCCACCAGGTTCCCGGCAAACGGCACCTCAAGCGAGACGTCGTTGTGGACGTAGGAAACGTCGACTCCGGTACCCGCCAGCTCCTTGACGATCTCCAGTACCTGCTGTTCCTGGCCCGGAAGTGTCCGGCAATCCACGAGGGCCTCAGCCGACTCGGGGATGACGTTGTGCTTGTAGCCTCCCTTGAGCAGGGTGGGGTTGGTGGTGTTCTGAAGCGTGGCTCCCACGAACCGTGCAACGGTTCCGAGTTCCTTGAGGAGCTTCTCCGGGTCGTCCGGATCGAATTCCACGCCCGTGAGTTCCGTCACGCCGTCGAGGAACTGCCGTGTGGTGGGGGTGAGCTCCACCGGCCAGTTGTATTCCCCGATGCGGGACACTGCGCCGGCGAGCCGCGTAACGGCGTTGTCGGTGTTGATCTGGGAGCCGTGGCCGGCGCGCCCGTGGGCGACGAGGCGGAGCCAGGAGAGGCCCTTCTCGGCGGTCTGCAGCAGGTAGGTGCGCTGCCCGCCGATGGTGGCGGAGAAGCCACCCACCTCGGAGATGGCCTCGGTGGCGCCGTCGAAGAGTTCCGGCCGCTTCTCGATGGCGTACCGGGCGCCGTAGGTGCCGCCGGCCTCCTCGTCGGCGAAGAACGCGAAGATCAGGTCCCGCTTGGGCTTGCGGCCGGTGCGGGCGAAGTTCCGCAGGACGGAGAGGATCATGGCGTCCATATCCTTCATGTCCACGGCGCCGCGTCCCCAGATCATGCCGTCCTTGAGTTCGGCTCCGAAGGGATCGACTGACCACTGATCCCGAAGGCGGGCACGACGTCGAGGTGCCCGTGCACCACCAGGGCGCTGGCGGAGGGGTCCTCCCCCGCAATACGGGTTACGACGTTGGCCCGCCCCGGCGCCGATTCGAAGATCTCCGCATCCAGCCCCACGTCCGTGATGAGGCCGGCGGCGTATTCCGCAGCCGCGCGCTCCCCCGGTCCTGTTCCGTCGCCGTAGTTCGAAGTATCTATCCGGATCAGTTCCTGGCAGATCCTGACGACTTCATCCTCGGGGCGTACTTCAGTCATGTTTCACTCCTCGTGGGGGCGGCTTGAATGCTGGTTTCAGCCTACCCACAAGCCCCCTCCAACCCTCGATTATTTGTTTCCCGAAAAGTCGTGCTAGAGTCTTTCTCGCTGCTTCGGAGAAATCCAAAACGCTGAAAGGCGGAAACGATCTCCGAATTACCACCTGCGCGGGTGGCGGAATGGCAGACGCGCTAGCTTGAGGTGCTAGTCCTCGAAAGGGGGTGGGGGTTCAAGTCCCCCTCCGCGCACAAGGGAAAACCCCAGGAATCATGATTCCTGGGGTTTTTTTCTGTTTCCAACCACACGGGCCCAAGTCCACGTGAGCGGATGTCCATGCCGCTTGGTCAGTCAGAACTCGACGCCGCGCACGAGGGTAATGAGTTGATCCTTCATCTGCTCGGCCGAGGGGCCAGCCGGGGAGATCAGGACCTGCGCGGTGAACGTCGCGAGGTTCTGGCCCCTGACCACCATGACGGACAGGATCGTAATCGGTACATCTCCGGCGGGACGGAGGGACTTGGGGCCGGCGGGTTCGGTTGTCATCATGAAGGCCGCCCTGTCCCCGACGCCGTCGAGCGGCTCGCCGCGAAAGCCGGGACCGTCCAGCGTCGACGCTGCGCCCTTCAGGACTTCAACCGAGAAGACAAGGGAGTCCGGGCCCGGTGTGCCCAGGTCGCCGAACGTGTAGCGGCAACTGACCTCGCCCGGGAGGATCTGCGGTTGGGTCTTCGCCCCGAATGCCCGCCTGACCTCTTCGGTACTGATCAGTGCACAGACCGCGTTGTTCGTCGTGGCCGGCGGACCCACGCGCGGAGCGGCGGGTACGTTGAGCGCAGTGCCGTTGCCCCAGCCGGCGTCCACTGCTGCCTGCGACAGCGCCCGGGCCATGGCGTCCCCGTCGGGGTGGCCGCCCCCGGCCATGGGTGGTCCGGTCACGTAGGGCATCTCGAGGGCCTCGTTGCCCCGCACTGCCGTCAGGACGACATTCGCGGACGCGCCGCCGGCTTCACCGCGGAAGTAGCCTGTCCACTGCAGGCAGGCAAAGTCACCGATGCCTGTGACAGGTGAGCAGTCCGACGTCGATTTCGCTTTCGAGATGTCGGCGGCCGACGCGGGAGACGTGAGCGCTACAGACAGGGCCGTCATGCCTGTATCGGACTTGCTCGAATAGGTGCACACGTACGCTTTGCTTCCCGGCGGCTTGGCCGGGATGATCTGGCCCACAGGCACTATCCCCGGCACAGCCTTCGCCGCGATCTCCGGGGTGAGGAGATCGCAGGCGGGGTTGCCCGTGCCGGATGAGGGCGGGGTCGACGACGGTCCGCTTGGGCCAGCCGGAGGAGAGCACGCGGCGAGAAGCAGGGCCGCCAGGCCCACGAGCGTGGCGCAGAGGCGAGGCGGCCACAACCGGCGATTAGGCACGGGAATCCTTTCCGAGGCGGCGGGCGAGGCCCACCCGGGCATTGCCGGCGAGGTGCACGAGCACCCCGACCACGAGGAACGCCGCGAGCACCTGGGCGCTCGTGGCGATCACCGCCGGCCAGCCGCCGTCGACCCCCGGGTCGAGGAAGTCATAGGGATACCAGCCGTCGAGGGCGCCGCGCACCCACGAGAAGATCAGGAACGCGACCGGGTAGCAAAGCCAGACGAGGGGCCGCACCCACGGGCCGCGGACGGTGCGAGTGACGAGGAGCCAGTCGAGCCCCGCAACCAGCGGTGCGATGCGGTGGGTGATCATCCAGGGCCAGTACATGTCCAGCGTCCACCACGGCTCACCGGGCGGGGCCACGAGCACCACGTAGATAATGCCCGTCATCACCAGGTAGAACGCAAGCGCGCCGAACAGGTGATCCCACCACTGCGGCAGCCGCGCACGCGGGCGCCCGGCGGAAACAAGGAGCACGAGCGCAAGGACGAGGTTTGAGTGGAACGTGAACTGGGAGATGAGCTGGGGAATGTCGACGGAGTTGCCCGGCTGCGTCGCGTCGTAGAGCTCCTGGGCCAGGGCGGCGAGCATTGCAAGTCCGGCCCCGCTGCGCACCAGACGGATCCAGGAACAATCAGGATGCAGCGCCCGGTTGGCACCCACGTTGCGTTCGACCGGGGGAAACAGCGTCAGCACACTACTCATGGCATCAGTGTGGCTTTGCTCGGTGCCGGGCTCCAGAGTCAAAAGTACCGGGCTACCTCCCTGGGCGCCGTGACTTGCGAGGGATGCCCGGCCAGTACAAACACGGGCCGCCGCTCCCGCGCCCACATTCGCCGGGCAGAAGAGCACTCACCTGTTGACGACGCCGTCCGCCGCGCAGGCAGCCAGGATCCCTTGGATTGCGTCGCGTTCAGGTTGAGTGACCCACAGCTTGTATTTCGCCTTCACTGCCGTCATCCGGGCCGTGTATTCGCACCGAAAGGCCTTGTTCGGCGGCAGCCAGGTGGCCGCGTCCTTGTCGCCCTTGGATGAATTTGCCGTGCCGTCGGCGGCCATGAGGTTTAGCGGGTCGTTGGCAAGCTCCTTGCGCTGGTCTTGGCTGATCTGCTGGGCGCCGGTCTGCCAAGCGAGGGACAGCGGAATGATGTGGTCTATCTGGACGGCCGAGCTGCTATCCGCCCCGCGGACGAAGTGGATCGTCTTGCCGGTGTATTTATCAGCAAGCGTGCCGGTTGTAACAACGCAGTTGTGAGTGCCGGGTTTGAACGATTCCCCGGTGAGGTCGCGGGCAAGGATGTCGTTGCGCGTGTCGCAGCCATTGTGGTCCGTATCAGCCCAGGCAGGGCCGAACTGGTCGCGGCTGTAGCCGGTTTTCGGCGCACGCCCCTTTACCGGGATGGCGGCAATCCGCGCGATGGCGGCAGAAATTTCATCCGTGTTCCCTGCAGGCGGCGCGGCAGGATTGTGCTCGCCAGAGGACGGTGCTGCGCTGCGTAGAGCCTTCGCGACTGCAGTTCCGGCGGATTCCACGGCCCCGCAACCGGAAAGGCTTCCCATGAGAAGTAGAGCGGTCACAAGGGTCAGTGCTTTGGTACTGCGGCGTGGAATCGTTGTGTCCTTCATTGAAGCGGAACCTGCAACTCAGGGTATCGCCGTTGCAGGGACCGCCACTGCAGGCCACATGATGGCGCCGGTCACAACCGGCCCTGGCGTGCGCGGGGGCGGCTGCCCCGCGCGTCCCGGAATGAGCCTAGTGCGCTCCATGTCCCGAGCGGGCGCCGTACAAGTAGGCAAGATCGTTGAGTGTTTGCATGGTCAGCCCGTCCGCCTGCGCCATCAGCGCCTTGCGTTCCGGTGTCCCGGCTGCGTCGACCCGGCCCGACACCGCAGAATTCGGCTCATCGCCGCCCAGCGCCTTCAGGTACTCAAGCTGCAGGCGGCCGCGGACGCCGTCGGCCTTTGCCTGAACGTCAGTGATCGCCATGAGCGCGAAGGCGACGTGTCGCCGCTCCCCCCACAGCCCCGCCCTCAGGGCAAGCCTGAACAGCCCGTCCAGTTCCAGCTCCGCCGGAGCCTTTGCCTTGCCGACGTAGACCTCGGCTGTCAGGCCCGATTTCGAATCCGCCCACCGGTAACCTACGGGTACGATGCGCCCTTTCCGGGACCGGTACGTGGCCGCCACGGTCAGCAGCGCCTTCCCGTTCCCGTCCCGGTGGTCCAACGCAATGTCGCACAGCTTCTCCTGCCGGCAGGCAGAAATGAACCCCTGAACGTCCTTATCCCACAGCCGGTCCGTAACGCCGTTCTCCATATCATGCACCCCCTAAGTAACGGTACCGGCCAATGATGCACCGGATCAGGAGACTCGCTGCCGGGCCAGATCAAATGCAGCCCATGCGAAAGGCCAAGGCCTAGGCTGGCTATGTGAAGTTCTCCGCGGCCCCGCTCGAAGCAGCACTTTCGGCTCCTGCCGAATGGTGGCAGATCGTGGCCGCCCTGGGGCCGCTGGCGGTCCTGGCCGGCGCCGTCCTCGCCGCGTTCATCGGATGGCGCACAATTCGGCAAAAAGCCGTGGCTGACGCACAGGCGCTCAGGCAAAGGACGCGGGCTGACGACCGGGCAGAGTGGTGGAAGCGCACACAGTGGGCACTGGACAAGGCCTTGGAGGCAGACCAGGATGCAAAGGCCCTGGGCCTTGCTTCCCTGGCGGTCCTGGCGCGGAGCGATCTCGCCCGCGAAGAAGAACTTGAGCTGCTGGACATCGCGTGGCAATCGGTGACGGAGGCCAACGGCGGCGACGGCTCGTGGGACGAAGACGTCGAGGCCGTGGACTCCGGGGAACCGATCGGCGACAATGGAACCACGAGTAAGGACCGAGCGGAGGAGGGAAGGCCATGAGCACCAGCACACCGGAGCAGAAGAAATCCCGGACACCCCGTCACGTCTCCACTCCCCGCGGAAGGCAGCTGACGCCATCCGAGCACAGAGTCCAGGTTGCCGCAGCAAAGCTCCGTGTGGCGCTCGACGAACGTCTGGGTCGCCCGACGCCGGCAGAGACCAAGGCGCTCTCCCAAGAAGACCTCTAGGCAAGAAGACCTCTAGGCAAGAAGACCTCTAGGCCGGAGATCCCCGGGATGCTGACCCCCGGGGGTCCAGAGCCTGGGAAAGGCCCCGCATCTGCGGGGCCTTTCCTTATCCTTGTCCGGGTTCCCTAGACCTTTTCGGGGGTGCGGTCCACCACCGGTTCCGAGCCCGTGAACTTCCGCTCACGGCGCGGAAAAGCCCAGAACTTGAACTCCTTGGCCTCCACGCGCGGTTCGGGTTGCTTTGCTGGTTCCCGCGGCTCTTCTTTCCGAACGTCCCTCCGGAACTCCTTGTTATACGGATAGCACATCACTGGCCTCCTTATAGTGAATGCCCTTTAATCCTCCTCCCAATGTGCGCGCAGGTCGACCATTTTTCGGGTCGGAAGGCGAGGGGTGTCGTTCGGCCCAAGACATCGGATGGGGTTGCACCATAGATTGAACAACTACAGGTGCGCATGAGGGCAGGCAGAGCGCTCACGCAGCCATGAGATGAGGAACGGACAGGCACCGGTTTCGGCACGGATGAGAGGCAATGTACATGGGGAAGACAACGGGTGCGGCAGCACGGCTGGCCGAAGCACTGGCCATCGTCCTCGGCACTGAAGGGATCCCGCTAAGGCTGCGGGCCTGGGACGGCTCGGAGGCGGGACCGGCCGACGCCCCCATACTCGAGTTCCGCTCCCGGCGGGCCCTGCGGCGTATGCTGTGGTCGCCCGGGCAGCTCGGCCTCAGCCGGGCGTATGTGGCAGGGGACATCGACGCGCCGGGCGACATCTTCGCCAGCTTCGCCGCGCTGAGCTCTGCAGGAAAGTTCGCCGAACCCGGGCCGTTCCCCCCGTTGAACGCGAAAGAAATGTGGACACTGCTCAGGACCGCAATCAGGGTCGGCGCGCTCGGCCCGAACCCGGCCCCGCCTCCGGAGGAATCCAAGGTCCATCGACAAGGCCGGCGCCACTCGAAGAGCCGGGATGCGGCTGCGATCTCGCACCACTATGACGTGGGCAATGATTTCTATGCCCTGGTTCTTGGCCCTTCGATGGTCTACTCGTGCGCTGTCTGGAACGACCAAACGGACGGGCACGGTGACCGGGCCAACAGCCTCGAAGCCGCCCAGGAGGCCAAAATCGACCTTGTCTGCCGCAAGCTGGGACTGCAGCCCGGCATGCGCGTACTGGACGTCGGCTGCGGCTGGGGCAGTTTCGCACTCCACGCTGCCGAACGCTTCGGTGTCGACGTTGTCGGTGTAACGCTTTCCAACGAGCAGGCCGGGCTGGCCCGCAAGCGCGTGGCAGACGCCGGCCTGACGGACCGTGTCGACATCCGGGTCCAGGACTACCGCGACGTGGACGACGGGCCGTTCGATGCGATCAGCTCGATCGGCATGTCCGAGCACGTGGGCCGCGAGCAGATTTCCCGATATGTATCCCAGCTCCACGGCCTCCTGCGTCCCGGCGGCCGGCTGCTGAACCACGCCATCTCGTGGAACGCCGGCCCCACGAGCCCGGACCCGGACTCCTTCATACCCCGCTACGTCTTCCCCGACGGCGAAATGCTCAGCCTCGCCGACATGATCGGTGCCCTGGAGGCCGGTGGGCTGGAAGTGCTTGACGTTGAGGCGCTTCGGCGCCACTACGCCCTGACCCTCCGCGAATGGGTGCGCAACCTGGAAGCGAACTGGGACGAAGCCGTTAGCGCCGGCGGCCCCGGGCGGGCACGCGTGTGGAGGCTCTATATGGCAGCCAGTGCGCTGGGCTTCGAGGATGGCCTGACCGGCGTCAATCAGGTGCTGGTACAACGCCCCGGCGGGGCCCAACCTCCGCTGCGGCGGCACGCATGGCTTTGATGCTGCCGCAGGGTGCCGAAGCGTGGCCGCTGAAGAGGGCCCGCCGGGGGTTTCGGATCAATGACTGAGCACATCGGCGTCATTGGAGGCGGCATCGTCGGAATCGCGATTGCACGGGCCCTCAGCAGCCGCGGCCTGGCAGACGTCACCGTCTTGGAGAAGGAGCAGCGGGTTGCCGTGCACCAGACGGGGCACAACTCCGGGGTGGTGCACGCGGGCCTTTATTACACCCCGGGATCATTGAAAGCCATGCTGTGCAAACGCGGCCGGGTGCTGACCCGGGACTACTGCCGGGAGAGGAACCTGCCGTACCGGGAACTGGGCAAACTCGTGGTTGCCGTTACGGAGGATGAACTTCCCGCCCTTGCCAACATTGAAAAGAGGTCGATCGCAAACGGAGTACCCGGGCTGCGCCGCCTCGGTGCCGACGCCATGCGCGACGTCGAACCGCACGTCGCAGGAGTGGCAGCGCTTCACTCACCGCATACCGCCGCCGTCGACTTTGCCGCCATCACGGAATCCATGGCCGGGGATATCCGGACTGCCGGCGGGCTGATCATGCTGGGCCATGAAGCCGTGGCCATCACTACAGAGCGCGGCAAAGTGCGAGTCACCACCAGCCATTCCGAATTCGTGTTCGATCGACTGATCGCCTGCGCAGGGCTGCAGTCCGACGTGGTTGCCGGACTCGCGGGCGCTTCGCCGGCGCCTAAAATCCTCCCCTTCCGCGGAGAGTACTGGGGCCTGTCGGCCGCGAAGCAACACTTTGTCAGGGGCATGATTTACCCGGTGCCGGACCCCCGCTTCCCTTTCCTGGGCGTGCACTTCACCCGCGGCGTCTACGACACGATCCACGTCGGGCCGAACGCCGTGCCGGCCTTGGCCCGGGAGGGCTACGGCTGGAACAACGTGTCCTTCAAGGACACTGCGGCGTCGGTCATGTGGCCCGGCGCCCCGGCCCTCGCCAGGAAACACTGGCTGATGGGCGCCAAGGAGATCGCCGCCTCCCTGGTCAAGCCGCTGTATTTCCAGCAGGCACGACGGTTCATCCCCGAGCTCCGCATGGGCGACCTCACGGCAAAGACCGCCGCCGGCGTCCGCGCCCAGGCGTGGTCACTGGACGGCAGCCTCCTCGACGACTTCGCGATCGAGGAACGGGGACCGGTGACACTCCTCCGGAACGCCCCCTCCCCGGCGGCGACCTCCGCGATGGCGATCGCAGACTACGTGCTGGAGCACCATGTCCTCCCCCGCCGGGGAACCACCGGTCCCGTACCCCGAATGCCCTGACAGAATGGGCGCATGACAGCCATCTTCCTGGTGTGGAACCCTGACCGCTGGAACGACTGGAACTACGCGTCCGTCATCGAGCAGGTCAGCGACGCCGGGCAGGCCCACGGCGAGTGGCCTGTTGGCGGCCGCACCGGCATCGCTGCCGGCGCGGACGCGTGGCTGCTGCTGAAGGGAAGGCATGGGCCGGGCCTGCTCGGGCACGGCGTGGTGGTCCGCGCGCAGCCCGGCGCCGCGCCACCCGACGCAACTGCCACGACTTCTTCTGCGCTGATCGCATTCGACTCCCTGCTGCCCCGTGGCGACCAGATCGGGCCGGAGGTCCTGAGCGCCGCCTTTCCGGAACTGACATGGAACATGGTCCGCAACGGCCAGGCCATTGAAGAGTCCGTGCACGCCCGCATCCGTGAGCTGTGGCGCTTGGAAGGACCTGCTCCGGCTCCAGGATCGACGCTGCCTGTACCCGGGACCTACCCCGCCTGGGCCGTCAGCAAGGTTGAGGTAAACCGGTACGAACGGGATCCGGCGGCGCGGCGTGCCTGCATCGCCCACTACGGGACACTCTGTGCAGCCTGTGGCTTTTCCTTCGAAATCGCCTATGGCGACGCCGGCAGGGACTTCATCGACGTTCACCACACGGCGCCCGTATCGCTGCTCGACAGCAGCTACCGGCTGGACCCGGTGACGGATCTCGTGCCGCTGTGCGCGAACTGCCACGCCATGGCGCACCTCGGCGTGACTACTCCGCGGACGCTCTCGGTACTGCGACAGATGCTGGCTGGCGCAGGCTTTATGCACGGGCAGACCGTGCGCCCGGAGGAACTTGCGTCGCAAGCGGAGGCCCTCCGGATCCTCGGCCCGGCGGAAGCTGGCCCCGGGCACGGCGCTTAACCCGATGACTTCAGCGCGTCCCGGACCACTCCTACCAAGGAATTGAACCGGCTGTTCTCCGGCAGGTCGTCAATCAGCACCGGACCCCCGGGCCCCGCGAGCGGAACGCGCCAATTGGGGTGCTCCGCGTCCGTTCCGGGTTGGTTCTGTGTGCGCGTTTCCCCGACGGCGTCCACCAGGGCAACACCCAGCAGGGCAGACGGCGTGAGGGCGGTGAAGGCGTACAGTGCCTCGACCGTGCGCTGGACGTCCGCTGACGCACCCGGAAGCAACCCCCGTTCGCGGACCAGGGCCAGCACGGCCTCCTGCTCGGCCAAAGCCTCCGCCCTTTCCTCTTCAACCGGGCGCAGGAGCAGGCCCAGCGATTCGCGGAGCGTGACATGTTCCCCCGCGAGATAACCCGCGGTCGGGGGCAGGTCGTGGGTGTTCACGCTGGTCAGGCAGTGTTGGCGGTATTCTTCGGGCGGAAGCGGGCCCGCTTCATTGTGTTCGAACCACAGGATGGACGTGCCGAGGATCCCCCGCTCCGCGAGGTAGTCCCTCACCCAGGGTTCGAACACGCCAAGGTCCTCGCCCACTACGGTAGCCCCTGCCAGCTGGGCCTCGAGGGCCAGGATGCCGATGAGTGCTTCGTGGTCGTAGTACACATACGTGCCCTGGTCGGGCCCGGCGCCTTCCGGGATCCACCACAGGCGGAATAGGCCCAGGATGTGGTCGACGCGGATGCCGCCTGCATGACGGAGCACGGTCCGCAGCATGTCGCGGTACGGCTTGTAGCCCGATGCTGCAAGCCGTCCGGGGTGCCAGGGCGGCTGGGTCCAGTTCTGGCCCTGCTGGTTGAAGACGTCAGGCGGCGCGCCGACAGTGACACCTTGGGCGAGGACGCCGCGGAGCGTCCACGCATCGGCTCCGTCCGTTTTAACGCCCACGGCTAGATCATGGACGATGCCGATCGCCATTCCGCATGCTTTTGCCGTCCGCTGCGCGGTGGCCAGCTGTTCGTCGCAAATCCACTGCATCCAGCGGTAGAACTCCAGCCGGTCTGCATGCTCCTCCCGGACGGTGTCGCAGTACGGCGTGTCCGGCGACGATGCCTCGCCGGCCCACTCGGGCGCCGTCGGGGAAAGCCGCTCTGCGAGCGTGCACCACAGGGCGAAGTCATCCAGGCCCTTGCCTTCCGCTGCGCAGAAATTTCTGAACATGCGGACCCGGGCGGGGCTGCGCCGGACCTTGAAGATGAGTTCAAGCGCTTCAAGTTTGGCGTGGTAGCTGGCGTTCCTGTCCAGGAGGCCGTCGGCCGTATTGGCGGCGTGAAGCACCGCCGCATTTCCATCGATGACGGCCCTGGACGCAGGGTCCAGGTATGCGTACTCCGCAACGTCCTCAACGCGGATGTACAGCGGATTGAAGAAACGACGGGTGGTGGGCAGATAAGGCGAGTCTTCGATGGGCGGCCGGGGCTCGCCGGCGTGCAGGGGATTTACCAGGACAAAACCCGCTCCGTCATTTCCTGCAATTGCGGCAAGGTCCACAAGGTCGGAGAAATCCCCGATGCCCCAGGAACGGGAAGACCGGACCGAATAGAGCTGGGCCGTCAGGCCCCAGTATCGTTCGGACGCCGGGCGGCGGGTGGTCCCCAGCCGCTCGGGCGTAATGATGAGCACGCATTCCGCCACCTCCCCGGCAGCATCGGCGTGCAGGGTATGCCAGCCAAGCGGCAAATCGCTGCGGACGGCGAAAGCGGCCCGCCCTTTGAGGACTCCGTCCACCTCCCGCGGTTCTTCCCAGTCCTCGCGCTGCTCGGCATCCACTCGGTGGCCGTCCTCGGTGACCGCCCAGACACTGACCGGTGTTCCGTGCGGTACATGGACCGAAATGTGGATCTCGCGTCCCTGCCTGGAAACGACCGACGGCGGCAGCAGCCTCCGCCACGGTTCCAGTTCCGCGTCGCGCAAAGCGCTGTGGAGCTCCTCCGGCGTCCCGGTCCGGTCCCCCAGTGCTGCCAGTACGCCGTGCAGCGTGCTGGCAGCGACCGGATGTTCCATGCCATCCCAGCCGCGGAAAGATGTGCTCACGCCGCGGACTGCCGCCAGCTTGCGGAGCAGTTCGTCGGTTGTTCCTGTGTGGTCCTGTCCCGTTCCATCCGCCATGGCCTTACTCTATTGGCTCGCCGGCCTACAGCACGGGCAGCACCCGCACCTATTTTCTTCCGAACCCCCGCCCGGCGGTGTTAGCCATGCACGCTTCCCGGCGGATGTGCGTGCCCTTCACCAACAAGTTCGTGCAGCCCGGACACGGATTGGGCCAGGGAAAGGCCGGGCGACGCCGCCACGAACGGCATGAGAAGACGGTTCTCCTTGTCCAAGTGCAGGGCAAAGATGCGTTGAATGGCGCCGGCGGCTACGGCGGCGGCCACGCCCCGGGCTCCACGCAGCTCCTCCACCAGGGAGACGATCACCTGGTGCTCCGCCAGCATGCCCTCAACAAGCAGCCTTCCCTCGGCGGAATTCCGCGGCCCGCTGTACAGCGCGCCTTCTTCGGCGAGCGCATGGGGCACCAGCTCGTTCTCGCACCACTCCAGCAGCACATCGTGCGCATCATGCTCGGCCGGGGCGTCATGCTTTTCCACGGAGCCCGTCAAGGCGTCAGTGAGCGCCGTGAGGCGTCTGAGCATGCTCGCGTGGTGCCTTTCGACGGCCTCCAGGGCTTCAGCCTCCGCAGCGGGGTCCTTCTTCGACGCATTGTTCATGATGCCTCCCGGGCTCGTGCGCGCCTGCCGTCCGGCGGGCGGCCCCACGCCGGGCATGTACTCACGCACTTTCACTCTACGGCGGCATGAACGCGCGGCAAGGGGTCTTAGGGCCTCACCACTCTTTAGGCGAGGCCTCCGTGGCGGGCTAGCCTTGGACACTATGGTCGACGTTGAGAGGTTCAGGATCCTGCTCGAATCGGAGCGTGCCCGGAAAACGTTGTTGCTGCCGGCCCTCAGGGAGGACATCACATCTGCGAACGCCGCGCGCCACAACTCGAACGTCGACGACGAACATGATCCCGAAGGTGCCACCATCGCCTTTGAGCTCTCCCAGGCTGCCGCGCTGATGCGGCAAAGCACTGCCACGCTGGCGCAGGTCGAGGCGGCTCTGGCCCGGATCGCGGACGGCACGTACGGCTACTGTGAAACCTGCGGCGTACCTATTGCCGAAGGCAGGCTCGAAGCCCGCCCGTGGACGCCCTACTGCATCGATCACGCCGGCGGCAAGGCGGGGCCGAAGCCTTGACGGATGTTGCCGGTTCCCTGTGGCAGAGGATCATGTCGGGATTCGCGCAGGCGCCGTTCCCTGAGGTGACGGCAACGGAACTGCTGATAGTGATGGTGGTGGCCACGGTGGTGTCCCTCCCCCGCGCTTCCTGGCGGTACTTCGGGCTTCTGGCCACCGTCACCCACGAGCTGGGGCATGCGTTTGCTGCCCTGATGACCGGACAGCGTCTTGGCGGCATCCGGCTGAGCCTGGACCATTCGGGGACCACCACCACGTACAGCAGGGGCCGCTTCCCGGCAGTTTGGTCCACGTTCTGGGGCTACCCCGTGCCGGGCGTTGTGGGAGCCGCCATGGTGTGGTCCGGTTTCAACGGCTGGGGACCGGCCGCGATGTCCGTCGGCACGCTGATCCTGCTGGGCTCGTTCCTCTTCATCCGCAATGCCATCGGGCTGGTCATCACCTTTGCGGCAGTCCTGGGCTGCTCACTCCTGGTTCTCTTCGTCCCGCCTCAGTTCACCGGGCATGTGGTCATCGCCCTGGGCCTGGCGCTGCTGGTGGCTGCCGTCCGTGATCTGGCCAAGCTTTCCAATGTGCACCTGCGGCGCCGGGACAGGCTGACCACATCCGACGCCCATCTCCTCTACCGGGCAACGTCCGTTCCCGCCGTCGTCTGGATCCTACTCTTCGGGGCGGTCGTCGCCGGTTCCTGGTGGGTGGCCTGGCAGCCAATGGCACACGTGCTGGCCGCCGGCGTCAGCCCATAGGGTGTAAGCATGACTTCAGCTTCCCGCCCCGCCGCCGACCATTCCTCCGACCCCGGGTTCAGCACCCGGGGCTCCTACGTCACCGGAGGTGAGGAATTCACCCGTGACACCAACTACATCGAGGATCGGATAACCCGTCACGGCACGTCAGGAACAAAAGGGGAACCCGGGTGGCCGGTTGAGCCAGGGCGTTACCGCCTCATTGCGGCACGCGCCTGCCCGTGGGCCAACAGGACGGTCATCGTCCGCAGGCTGCTGGGGCTTGAGGATGCCATTTCCCTTGGGCAGCCCGGTCCCACGCATGACTCACGGTCCTGGACCTTCGACCTGGACCCGGGCGGTGTGGATCCGGTCCTCGGCATCGAACGGATCCAGGACGCCTATTTCCGGAGGTTCCCCGGCTATCCCCGCGGAATCACCGTCCCGGCCATCGTGGACGTACCCTCTGGCGCAGTTGTCACCAACAATTTCCCGCAGATAACACTGGACTTCTCCACTGAGTGGACGGCATTCCACCGCCCTGGCGCCCCGGTGCTCTATCCTGCGCACCTCCGGGCGGAGATCGACGAAGTAAACAAAAGGGTGTTTACCGAAGTGAACAACGGTGTCTACCGCTGCGGCTTTGCCGGTTCACAGGACGCCTACGACGCCGCGTACACCCGTCTCTGGACCGCACTGGACTGGCTGGAGGAGCGGCTCACCGGCCAGCGGTACCTCGTGGGAGACACCATCACGGAAGCCGATGTGCGTCTGTTCACCACGCTGGTCCGTTTCGACGCCGTTTACCACGGCCACTTCAAGTGCAACCGGCAAAAGTTAAGCGAGATGCCGGCGCTGTGGGCCTATGCCCGGGATCTGTTCCAGACGCCCGGCTTCGGCGACACCATCGATTTCGTGCAGATCAAGCAGCACTATTACATCGTCCACGAGGACATCAACCCCACCGGGATCGTTCCGCAGGGGCCGGACCTCTCCGGATGGCTGACCGCGCACGGCCGGGAGTCACTGGAGGGCCGCCCGTTCGGAGACGGCACGGCACCCGGCCCCGTCCGCAGCGGCGAGGAAGTTACCGCGGGACACGGCGCAGGCTGACCGCCACCTTCATCCGCACGCCGCTAGGGTTGTCCCATGCCACTTTCGTCCGGTTTTGCCGTGCCCGAATTCCAAGCGGTCAGGGACCTGTTTGAGTCGTTCCTCGGGAACGACCCGCAGTACAGCGCCCAAGTCTCCGTCTACCGTGCGGGCACGAAAGTCGTGGACCTGACGGGCGGCCACCGCCTGACGAAAGATTCGATCACGGGCGCCTACTCCTGTTCCAAAGGCGTGGCTGCTTTCGTCATCGCCCTCTTGGTCCAGGACGGATTGCTGGACCTTGACCGCACCGTAGCGCACTACTGGACGGACTTCGCTGCCCACGGCAAAGAGGCGATCACCGTCCGCCAGGCGCTGTCCCACCGGGCCGGGTTGCTTGGACTGGAAGGCGGCCTGGCGCTGAGTGAATTCACGACGGCGGAAGCCGCCCGGAAGCTCGCCGGGACGGCACCGCTGTGGCGGCCGGGGACCACGTTCGGATACCACGCTTTGACCATAGGCATCATCATGGAGGAGCTCTGCCGCCGCGTCGCCGGCAGCAGCCTCCAGGACATGTACGCCTCCCGCATCCGGCGGCCGTTCGGCATCGACTTCTTCCTGGGGCTGCCGGAGGACCAGGAGCCCCGCTACCGGGACGTGCTGTACGACGTCGATCCCGGCCAGCCGTGGCTGGACCCGCTGGGCCTTGAAGGCCTCAACGGCAATGCTGCAGTGAGCACAGTCATGGAACTCCCCAACCATAGGGTCATCCGCAAGCACGGAATGAGCAGCGCCGGCGGAGTGGGATCCGCAGAAGGCCTGGCCCGGCTCTACGCTGCCGCCACCACCGGCCTCGACGGCGGTCCGGCTTTTCTGGCACCCGCAACCATCAGCACCATGTCAGAGGAACAGGTGTGGGGGGCTGGACCGCGCGTCCGGGCTCGACAACGCCTTTGCGGTGGTCTTCATGAAGCCCCACCCCAGCCGCAACTTCGGCAGCCACCTGGCGTTCGGCCACGAAGGCGCCAATGCAGCGCTGGGCTTTGCCGACCCCGCCTACGATCTCGCGTTCGGCTACATTCCCGGGACGCAGGAGGAGGGCCGAACGCCGGGCCGTGCACACCGGCTGGCCCATGCGGCACGGCAGGCGGCGGCCACCGCCGGGCAGCCAGGGCTGTCGGCACTTACCCGCGAGTAGGTTTGTCCATTTGTAGCATCTTTGATGCACCTTTAGGGTGAAGCCAAATGGCAAATACAAAACAGCAGGACGAGACCACGCCGTCGCGGGTCGGCAAAATACGGCAGTCCGTCACGGATAGTGTGGCCGTTGCCTTGGCGGGCCCCCGGCTGCAGCTGGCCGCCAAGGCGGGGCTGGCCGCCGGCCTGGCATTCCTCATTGCGCCCCTGATGCCCGGCGCCGCGGCCCAGTATCCCTACTACGCCCCGCTCGGTGCCCTCGTAGCAATGTACGAGAACGTATCGGGTTCCATGAAGCAGGGCGTGCAGACGCTCGTGGGACTCGGGATGGGAATTGGCCTGGCCTTCCTGCTGGTCAGCGTCACCGATCCCTCACCCGTTACGGTGGCCATCGTTATAGGCTTGGGCGTGCTGCTCGCCGGGTTACCGCGGCTGGGCGCCGGACGCGACTGGATTCCGACGGCGGCCCTCCTGGTCCTCCTTGTAGGCGGAAACAACCCGGACGATTTCTCCTTCGGCTACCTCCTGCAGATGGGTGTAGGAGTCGCGGTGGGTATCGCCGTCAACATGCTGGTTTTCCCGCCCTTGCATTTCAAAGCCGCAGCCCTCAGCCTCGCCGAACTGCGCTGGGCATTGGCCAAGCAGCTCTCGGACATGGGTGAAGCGATGAGGGAAGCGTGGCCGCCCGAGCACGAGGATTGGGCGGTGCGATCGGACGAGCTCGCGCAATCGGCCCGTGCAGTCCGGGCCGCTGTCCAAAAGGCCGACGCCAGCAGGCAGGTCAATCCGCGGCGCCGGCTCCACCCGCACGATCTGGACCGGGACTTTAAGGACCTCAGGGGACTTGAGCGCGTGACCTTCCACATTCAGGACACGACTGAAGTGCTGGCGGATGTCATCTGGGACAAGGACGTTCCCTTCGTCATTCCGCTTCCCTACAGCGAGCCGCTCGCAGACGCACTTACCGCGGTGAGCGAGGTCCTGAGGTCCATGGAAGACGAACATCCGGACCGGCAAAACGAATTGCTTGAGGAAGCCACTGCCGCCGTGGACGCACTCGCTGAGCGGATGGCATCCGACGACGTGAATCCGGATGCCCCCAGCGCAGCCGAAGCCATCGTGCTGAACCTGCACCGCATTCTCAGGGTGGTCACGGCCGGGCAGTCCTGACCCTAAAGCGCCGATACGCTCCCGCTGAAGTGCCTCCGGCCGGACCGGGGATTCCACGCCGTGTAGTCGGAGTGCCGCCAAGCACCGGACAGGGAATCGACTGAACTGATGTCCAGCGCCACACGCGCCGGCAGGAACACCGGTCCCTCAAAGGCAACATCCCACCGGAAGGAATCCCCCTTCACGGCGCCGACGTCGGCCAGCGCCCGCGAGGCAAGGTACATGCCGTGCGCTATGGAACGCCGCATGCCCAGAGCCCTGGCTGAGAGCACACTGAGGTGGATGGGGTTGAAATCGCCGGACACCGCCGCATAAGCACGTCCGGTGTCGACACCCAGCTGCCACAGTGCCGTGGGGTCAGGCGCCGAAAACGTCGTGGGTGCGGGAGGCGCCGAGGGCTTGTCGATCCCGGGGAGGAAGACTCCTTTGGCCAGGTACGTGGAGGTTCCCTTCCAGAGGACTTCGGATTCCCCGGTTCGCCGGACCTGCGCGACGATGTCAACCTGCGTGCCGGCGCGGTGCCCCCGCAGGTTCTCGGCCCAGGATGTAATGTCCAGCGCCTCCGTGAACAGGATGGTTCCGTGCTGTTCCACCGTGTTTTTCAGGTGCACCATTCCCAGCAGCGGCAGCGGAAAATCGTCACGGTTCATCACACTCATTGCCACCGGGAAGGCCAGGGCGTGAATGAAGCCGGCAGGCAGGACGTCACTCGCCGTCTCGCCCACCAGGTGCTGGAACGCCGTGAGGTTGCCCACCTCTGCCAACACTCCCCTGACCTCATGTCCGCAGGGAGGAAGTGAAATCCCGGCGTCAGTACCAAGCACCCGCCGCCTGGCGGCGGTGGCCGCGGCATTGACGTAGAGCTTGGACAGCGAGGGCATGTCTCCGAGGATTACAGGCTGGGCACCGGTCATGCGCCCACCAGGTTCTGGCCGCACACCCGCAGCACCTCGCCCGTGATGCCGCCTGCGGCATCACTGGCAAGGAACGCGATGGCCTCGGCAACATCTCCGGGTTGTCCTCCCTGCTGCAGCGAGTTCAAGCGCCGGGCTACTTCCCGGGTCGCAAACGGAATCCGGGCAGTCATCTCGGTTTCGATGAAGCCTGGCGCCACGGCGTTGATGGATCCATGGCGCTCCGCAAGAAGGGGTGCCGTAGCGCGCACCATTCCAATGACGCCGCCCTTGGACGCCGCGTAGTTCGTTTGGCCGCGGTTGCCCGCAATGCCGCTGGTGGAGGCGACCGAGACAATCCGCGGTGAGTCGCGGAAATCCCTGGACGCCAGCAGCGCGTCATTGATGCGCAACTGGGCCGCGATGTTCACCGCAAGAACCGAATTCCAGCGGCCCTGGTCCATGTTGGCCAGGAGCTTGTCCCGGGTGATGCCCGCGTTATGGATCACGATGTCCAGGCGGCCGTGCCTGCCCACCGCGTGCTCGATGATCCGGTGTCCCGCGTCCTCCCGGCTGATGTCCAGCTGCAGCGCCGTCCCGCGGACCGAGTTCGCTACGGCAGCGAGGTGGTCGCCGGCTGCGGGGATGTCGACGACGACCACGGTGGCACCGTCCCTGTGCAGCGTTCGGGCAATCGCCGCGCCGATGCCCCGTGCTGCCCCGGTCACGACTGCCACTTTGCCGGCTAGCGGTTTTTCGGGGTCGGCGGGGAGCTGCCCTTCCCCCGATGCGACAGTGAGGAACTGGCCGTCCACGAAGGCCGACCGGCCGGACAGGAAGAAGCGCAAGGCACCAAGGGCGCTAGGGCTCGTGGTGTTTACTCCGTCCGCCAGCATGATGCCGTTTGCCGTGGCGCCGGCCCGCAGTTCTTTGGCAAGGGACCGCAGCAGTCCGTCGATTCCTTGGCGCGCTGCTGCGGACGCGGGCCCGGGTGCGCTCGCCGGTGTCCGGGAGACCGTCACGACGCGGGCGTTCGGAGCCAGGTCCCGGAGGGACGCTGCCGCCGAGAGGACCGGCCGTTCAAGGTCTTCCGCGTGGTCCAGCTCATCCAGCACCAGGACGATCGCGCCCAACTTCTCCCGGGGCACCGCATGCCTGCGGACATCAAGGTCCCAGGCCAGGAGGGCGGCCGCCAGTTCGTCGGCGCCGTCGCTGGAGCCCTGGACCAGGATCGGGCCGGGGACAAGGGCCTGTCCAGGCTGGTAGCGCCTGAGGACCACCGGCTGCGGCAGGCCGAGCTTTTTGGCAACATCCTTGCCGATGCCACGGGATACGAATTGTGTGTACTTGTCCGTCACGCCGGCCTCCCTAGAATGCTTCAAGAATGGCGACGACGCCTTGGCCGCCGGCAGCGCAAATGGAAATCAGGCCACGGGCCGGACGGCCGTCCACGTGGCCCCTTTCGTGGAGCATCTTGGCCAGTGAGGCCACGATGCGCCCCCCGGTGGCGGCAAAGGGATGCCCTGCTGCCAGCGATGAACCGTTCACGTTCAGCTTCGACCGGTCGACGCTGCCGAGGGCACCGTCCAGGCCGAGGCGTGTCCGTCCGAATTCTTCGTCTTCCCATGCAGCCAGGGTGCTGAGGACGGTACCGGCGAAGGCTTCATGGATTTCGAAGAAGTCGATATCATCCAGCGTCAGTCCGTTGCGGGCCAGCAGGCGGGGAACCGCGAAAGCCGGCGCCATCAGCAGCCCGTCCTTGCCGTGGACGAAGTCGACTGCGGCCGCTTCGCCGTCGACGACCGTTGCGAGCTTCGGGAGTTCGTGGGCGTCCGCCCACTCTTCCGATGCCAGCAGCACGGTGGACGCGCCATCAGTGAGCGGAGTGGAGTTTCCTGCGGTCATGGTTGCCTCCGCACCCAGGTTCCTGCCGAAAACGGGTTTGAGCGTGGCAAGCTTTTCAAGGGTGGTGTCGGCACGCAGGTTCGAGTCCCGGTTCAGCCCGCGGTAGGGCGTCAGCAGATCGTCGAAGAAGCCGGCATCATAGGCGGCTGCGAGGTTGCGGTGGCTGGTGTAGGCAAGTTGGTCCTGGGCCTCACGCGTGATCTTCCATTGCGCGGTGGTGAGGGCCTGGTGTTCACCCATGGAAAGGCCGGTCCGCGGCTCCCCTGTATTGGGTGCGTCCGGTGCCAGGTCCTTGGGACGAAGGCGGCCCAGGACCTTGAGCCGCTGGGGCAGGGTCTTGGCGCGGTTGAGGTCCAGCAGGACCTCTCGCAGGCCCTCGCTTACAGCGATGGGCGCATCGGATGCGGAGTCGACGCCCCCGGCAATGCCCGAATCGATCTGTCCAAGCTTGATTTTGTTGGCGAGGCCGAGGACCGTCTCAAGTCCCGTGGCACACGCCTGCTGGAGATCATAGGCGGGGGTTTCCGCGGAGAGGGCCGAACCCAGCACCGCCTCGCGGGTGAGGTTGAAGTCGCGGGAGTGCTTCAGCACAGCCCCTGCGGCCACCTCGCCGATTCGTTCATCCGCGAGGCCGAAGCGGGCAATCAGGCCATCCAGGGCCGCAGTCAGCATGTCCTGGTTCGACGACTTCGTATACGCGCCGCCTGTCCGGGCAAACGGAATCCGGTTTCCTCCTACCACCACAGCCTGGCGCAGCAGGCCCCCGCCAGGCGTTGCGGCGGCGGCGGTGGATGATTCCTCTGGTCCTGTGGCGGACTGTCCGGTAAAGGACATGTGCTGTCTCCTTCTGCTCAACGCTGATTACCGATACCCAGCGTACCTGATACGCTGGGTATCGTGAACATCCTTCCTGTTGACCCCGCCTTTGCCGCGGGCGGAACCTCACCCGGTGGTGAAAAGCCGGGCACCGCCCCCGAAGGCACCGCAATTGACGGGCGCGCTGCCCGCTGGCAGTCCCACCGGGAGGAACGCCGCCGCGAACTCATCAAATCCGCACGGAAGGCCGTCCATGCGCTCGGCAGCGACGCTTCCATGGAGGACATCGCCGCCGCGGCCGGCACATCCAAGTCCGTGTTCTACCGGTACTTCGGCGACAAGGCCGGGCTGCAGCAGGCCGTCGGCGAGGTGGTGATAAGCCAGATGCAGCGCCGCATCCAGGAAGCCGCCCAGAGCGCCCAAACCCCCCGCGAGGGACTGCTGGCCATGGTGTCCGCCTACCTTCAGATGGCCGAAACCAGTCCCAACGTCTACACCTTCGTCACGACATACTCGGCAGGCGAACCCGGCGCGGCCACCGGGGGCATGGCGGCCACGGGCGCCCTTGGCCACTTTTTCGAAGAAGTCCGCGACATGATCGCCCGGCCCATGCGCGCCCATCTTGGTACCGGCAAGGAAGCCGTGATCGGTTACTGGCCCACTGCCGCGATCGGGCTAGTCCGGAATGCCGGCGAACAATGGCTTGCCACGCCGGAGTCGCCCGGCAAACCTGACCAGGAAACCATGGCACGCCAGATCACCGCCTGGCTGTGCGTCGGGATTGCCCCGGAGCTGGAGACCCTGGACCCCCACAATCCAAACCCTTAGTGAATTGTCAGAACCAAAGAAGGAATCGACATGACTGACGTAGTTGACCGCGCCGCCGGCCAGGCACGCCGCCCCGCCGGGAGCGCACACCACCACGCCGACGCGGCACCCGCCGTCGACGTCGCTGCGCTGGGCGAGCAGCTCCTGGGCAAGTGGGCGCACATCCGCCGGCACTCGCGCGAACTTTCGGGCCGTCCCGAACTGCATAAGACCGAGGGCCTCACCCACACCGAGCACCGGAAGCGCACGTTCGGCCAGCTCCAGTACCTGGTGGAGAACGGTGCCGTCCACCGTGCTTTTCCCGCATCACTGGGTGGTTCGGACGATCACGGCGGGAACATCGCCGGGTTCGAGGAACTCGTCACGGCCGATCCGTCGCTGCAGATCAAGGCCGGCGTCCAGTGGGGCCTGTTCGGATCGGCTGTGATGCACCTCGGCACCGAGGAGCACCATGCCAAGTGGCTGCCCGGCATCATGAACATGGATATCCCCGGTTGCTTTGCGATGACGGAAACCGGGCACGGCTCCGATGTTGCCAGCATTGCCACCACGGCCACGTTTGACCCGGCCACGCAGGAATTCGTCATCAACACGCCCTTCCGTGCCGCGTGGAAGGACTACATCGGCAACGCAGCCATCGACGGACTCGGCGCCGTGGTGTTCGCCCAGCTTGTGACCAACGGCGTGAACCACGGGGTCCACGCTTTCTACGTGGACCTGCGGGATCCGAAGACCAAGGAGTTCCTGCCGGGCATCGGTGGTGAGGACGACGGCGTCAAGGGCGGGCTGAACGGCATCGACAACGGCAGGCTGCACTTCAGTGACGTCCGCATTCCGCGGGACAACCTGCTCAACCGGTACGGCAATGTTGCTGCCGACGGGGCCTACACCTCCCCCATTGCCAGCCCGGGCCGCCGTTTCTTCACCATGCTGGGCACCCTCGTCCAGGGCCGTGTCTCCCTGGACGGCGCCGCGGTGGCCGCCAGCAAGCTGGCGCTCAAGACCGCCATCCAGTACGCCACTGAGCGCCGCCAGTTCAACGCCTCCTCGCACACTGACGAAGAGGTGCTGCTCGACTACCAGCGGCATCAGCGGCGGCTGTTCACCCGGCTCGCCACAACCTATGCCGCAGGCTTCGCCCACGAGCAGCTGCTGCAGAAATTCGACGACGTCTTCTCCGGCGCACACGACACCGACGAGGACCGCCAGGACCTGGAGACACTGGCCGCCGCACTCAAGCCGCTCAGCACATGGCACGCCCTGGATACCCTGCAGGAGTGCCGCGAAGCCTGCGGCGGAGCGGGCTTCCTGATTGAAAACCGTTTCGCCTCCCTCCGTGCGGACCTGGACGTCTATGTCACGTTTGAAGGCGACAACACCGTGCTCCTTCAGCTGGTGGCCAAACGGCTCCTGGCGGACTACGCCAAGGAATTCCGCAACGTCGACGTCGGGGTGCTGGCACGCTACGTGGTCAGCCAGGCAGCCGGCGCCGCAGTACACCGGACCGGACTCCGCCAGGTTGCGCAATTCATGGCGGACACCGGCTCCGTGCAGAAGGCGGCCATTGCCCTCCGGGATGAGGACACCCAGCGGTTGCTGCTGACGGACAGGGTTCAGACCATGGTTGCCGAGGCGGGGGTAGCCCTGAAGGGAACCAATAAGCTGCCGCAGCAGAAGGCCGCCGCGGCTTTCAACCAGCACCAGCACGAATTGATTGAGGCGGCGCAGGCCCACGCGGAGCTGCTGCAGTGGGAAGCCTTCACGGAAGCGCTGGCCGATGTGAATGACCCGGGCACCAAGCGGGTGCTGACCTGGCTCCGGGATCTGTTCGGACTCTCACTCATCGAGAAGAACCTCTCCTGGTACCTCATGAACGGCCGGCTGTCGATGCAGCGTGCCCGCACTGTGGGCGACTACATCAACCGGCTCCTGGTCAAAATCCGCCCGCACGCCGTGGACCTGGTGGATGCCTTCGGATACGGCCCGGAGCATCTCCGCGCGGCTATTGCGACCGGCGCCGAAAAGACCCGGCAGGACGAGGCACGCGCGTTCTTCCGGACCCAGCGCGCCGACGGCAAAGCCCCTGTCGACGAGAAGGTCCTCATTGCAAGGCAGGCACGTGAGGCCAAGGCACCGCGCCGCTAGGTCCCCGGGCCTTACGGGTACTGAGATACGACAACGGCGCCGCACCCGCTCAGCGGGGCGGCGCCGTCGTCGTCTATTCGGCTCTAGGCCAGAACCGAGCGGTACACCTCAAGGGTGGTTTCCGTGATGGACTCCCACGAGAAGTGCTCCTCCGCCCGGCGGCGTCCTGCCCGGCCCATGGCACGGGCGCGCTCCGGGTCCGACACCACTTCAGTCAGGGCGGCGGCAAATTCGTCGACGAACTTCTCCGGATCCAGCGGGGTTCCCGTGCCGTCGGTCACCTGCTCCAGCTCCACCAGCAGCCCGGTTTCGCCATGCTGGACAACTTCGGGAATGCCGCCGGTGGCGCTGGCCACGACGGCGGCGCCGCAGGCCATGGCCTCCAGGTTGACGATCCCCAACGGTTCGTAGATGGACGGGCAGGCAAAGGCAGTTGCGTGGCTCAGTACCTGAATCAGTTCGTGGCGGGGAAGCATGCGCTCAATCAGGACGACTCCGCTGCGCTGGCTCTGCAGCTCCTCGATCAGGCGGGCAGTTTCCGCCGCGAGTTCCGGGGTGTCCGCCGCGCCGAGGCACAGGACCAGCTGGACGCCCGCCGGCAGCTTGGCCGCGGCGCGAAGCAGGTAGGGAACACCCTTCTGGCGCGTGTTCCGGCCAACGAACACCACACTGGGCAGATCCGGGTCGATGCCCAGTGCACGGATGGCGTCATCGCCCTCATCGCGGGACCAGAGTTCGACGTCGATGCCGTTATGGACCACGCGAACCTTGGCCGGATCGACGTCCGGGTAGCTGCGGAGGATGTCCTGACGCATCCCTTCAGATACGGCGATGATGGCCGCGGCGGCCTCGTAGGCGGTCTTTTCCACCCATGAGGACAAGGCATAACCGCCGCCGAGCTGTTCGGCCTTCCACGGCCGCAGCGGCTCCAGGCTATGGGCGCTCAGCACGTGCGGGATGCCGTGCAGCAGCGAGGCCAGGTGGCCCGCCATGTTGGCATACCAGGTGTGCGAATGCACAAGGTCGGCTCCCGCGATGTCCGGCACGATGCGCAGGTCCACCCCAAGCGTCTGGACGGCGGCGTTGGCGGCACCCAGATCCTCCGGGACCGAATAGGACGTCACCTTCGCCCCGTGGTAGTCGGGATCCCGGGGCGCCCCGAAGGCCCGCACCTGCAAATCCACATGCTTGGCCAGCACTCGGCTTAATTCAGCCACGTGGACCCCGGCGCCGCCGTAAATCTCCGGCGGGAACTCTTTAGTCACAATGTCTATTCGCACGATACCCAAGGTAGTCCTTACGGCGTATCTGTTCTAGTGTGAAGGAGTCCGGGCGTGCCGGACTTTTTTGGGGAAGTTACGAAGGCGTACAGGAGCGACCACCATGCCGTTGAATAAGAAAGTCCTGGCTATTGTCCTCGCAGGCGGCGAGGGCAACCGGCTCATGCCACTGACGGCTGACAGGGCCAAACCCGGCGTGCCCTTTGCCGGCAGCTACCGGCTAATCGACTTCGCGCTATCCAACCTCGTGAATTCCCGCTATCTGCAGATAGTTGTTCTCACGCAATACAAATCCCACAGCCTTGACCGGCATATTTCCGAAACGTGGAGAATGTCCACGCAGCTCGGAAACTACATCGCCTCCGTCCCGGCTCAGCAGCGCGTGGGCAAGAGCTGGTTCCTCGGCAGCGCCAACGCGATCTACCAGTCACTGAACCTGATTCATGACGCCAACCCCGACATCGTGGTTGTGGTTGGCGCCGACCACGTGTACCGCATGGACTTCGCGCAGATGGTTGATCAGCACGTCAAGAGCGGTGCCAAAGCCACAGTGGCCGCAGTCCGCCAGCCGCTGAACATGGCCGATCAGTTCGGCGTCATCGAGGTGGATCAGAACGATCCCCAGAAAATTGCGGCTTTCGTGGAGAAGCCGTCCTCAACCCCCGGACTGGCGGCAGATCCCACGCAGTTCCTCGCATCCATGGGAAATTACGTTTTCGATGCGGATGCCCTGGTGGACGCCCTGCACGTGGATGCCGAGCGCCTCGACACCAAGCACGATATGGGCGGCGACATCATCCCTTACTTCGTCAATAAGGGCGAAGCAGGCGTTTATGACTTCACGCTGAACGATATTCCCGGCTCCACCGAACGCGACCGCACTTACTGGCGCGATGTCGGCACTATCGATTCCTTTTACGAC
The DNA here is from genome assembly GCF_000876655.1 of Arthrobacter sp. SPG23. GTDB lineage: Bacteria > Actinomycetota > Actinomycetes > Actinomycetales > Micrococcaceae > Arthrobacter. The sequence continues at coordinate 38,147 of NZ_JYCN01000018.1, read as the reverse complement.
GCCCACATGGACCTTATTTCACCCATGCCGGTTTTCAACCTGTACAACTCGGAATGGCCCATCTACACACGGCAGAGCATCTCCCCACCGGCAAAGTTCGTCCGCGGTCAGGGCAACACCGTGGGTACGGCCCTCGACTCCATCGTGGCTAGCGGCGTGGTGATCTCCGGCGGCATCGTGGAAGGATCAGTCCTGTCCAACGACGTCTATGTGGGAACGGCGAGCCGTGTGGTGGACTCGGTCCTGATGGACAAGGTCCAGATCGGCGAGGGTGCCGTGGTCAACCGCGCCATCATCGACAAGAACGTCAAGGTGCCCGCCGGTGCGGCGATCGGCCTGGACCCGGAGCGCGACCGCGCCCGCGGTTTCAAGGTCACGGACTCGGGTATCACGGTGCTTTCCAAGGGGCAGGCGGTCCCTGAACCGGACGAGGCCGAACGCGCGCTGTCAGCCGCCAACCTCCACCTGGTCCCCAACGCCATCAAGGCGGCAACGGAGAACTACCCGTCTGCCCGGGAATCCGCGGCCAAAGTAGGGGAAGCCCACGCTGCGGCCGTGGGAGTATCCACCACCGACTAGGCGCGCACGCCGCCACCGCTGAACCCTGAGGCAGGCCGAAGGTTTCCCAGGCTGTAAAATTGGACCAATGAACACCCCCGATTTGACGCCTGAGGAGATCCAGGCCTGCCTCAAGGTCCTCAACACCATCCATGCCTACGACGAGGAGCACCCGGACTACGTCTCGGTTCGCCGCGCCACCGGCAAGATGTTTAAGGCTGTCAAACGCCACCGCAGGGTCACCAAGCGCGACCTGATCGCCGAATCCGACCGCGCAGTGATCGCCCAGACGGCCACGGCAGCGCCCGACCGGATCGATGACGAAACCCGCGGGAACAAGCTGGAGCCCTCTGCCACGGGCAAGGTGGCCGGGCACCTCATCAGGTCCCGCCCGTGCTATATCTGCAAGAACCATTACACCCAGGTTGATGCCTTCTATCATCAGCTGTGCCCCGAGTGCGCCGCGTTCAGCCACAGCAAGCGCGACGCCCGCACGGACCTCACCGGCCGCCGCGCGCTGCTCACGGGCGGACGCGCAAAGATCGGCATGTACATCGCCCTGCGGCTGCTCCGGGACGGCGCCCACACCACCATCACCACTCGGTTCCCGAAGGATGCGGCGCGTCGCTTCGCGGCCATGGAGGACAGCGGTGACTGGCTCCACCGGCTGCGGATTGTGGGCATCGACCTTCGGGATCCCTCCCAGGTGATGGCCCTGACCGATTCGCTCGACGCGGCGGGCCCGCTGGACATCATCATCAACAACGCGGCCCAGACTGTCCGCCGGTCAGGCAACGCCTACAAGCCCCTGGTCGATGCGGAGGACGAGCCGCTGCCTGCAGCCCTCGAGGCTGCCAACGGCGGACCGGAACTGGTGACCTTCGGCCACGCCCATGACAAGCACCCGTTGGCCCTCGCCAGCAGCGTGATGGACCACCCGGTCCTGGCCGGCGACGCCATCACATCCCTGGCCCTTTCCACGGGTTCCGCTTCGCTGGAACGGATAGCCTCCGGCACGGCCATCGACGCCGGTGGACTTGTTCCGGACCTGGCCACTATCAACAGCTGGACCCAGGTGGTGGACGAGGTGGACCCCCTGGAAATGCTGGAAGTGCAGCTCTGCAACGTGACTGCGCCCTTCCTGCTGGTGAGCCGCCTGCGTAGCGCCATGAAACGCTCCACCGCGCACCGGAAGTACATCGTGAACGTTTCCGCCATGGAAGGGCAGTTCTCGCGCGCGTACAAGGGCCCTGGGCACCCCCACACCAACATGGCCAAAGCGGCGCTGAACATGATGACCCGCACCAGCGCACAGGAAATGCTGGATTCGGACGGAATCCTTATGACCGCGGTGGATACCGGCTGGATTACGGATGAGCGGCCCCATTTCACCAAGGTACGGCTCATGGAGGAAGGCTTCCACGCGCCGCTGGACCTCGTGGACGGCGCAGCCAGGGTCTACGATCCAATCGTCATGGGCGAAAACGGCGAAGACCAGTACGGCGTCTTCCTCAAGGACTACAAGCCGAGCCCCTGGTAGCCGGCGCTTCCCGGCCGTTAGCAGACGCTGCCGGGGTGTCGCTAGGGGCCCTATGGCCCTAATGGGCATGCCGGAGGGACCGTAACGTGGGTTTACATGAACACCATGACGCCGCCCGAGGGCCAGCTGTCCATTGACCAGTGCTGGGTTATGCTCGACACCGAGGTGGTCGGGAGGATCGCGCTCATTGTTGATGGCCACCCGGAAATCTTCCCGGTAAATTTCGTGCTCCAGCGCCGCACTGTCGTCTTCCGGACGGCCGGAGGAACCAAGCTGTGGGCAGCCATGACGGCCAAGCCCGTGGCTTTCGAAATCGACGGCTATGACGCCCATGAAGAGATGGCCTGGAGCGTGGTTGCCCGCGGCGAAGCCGAACTCATCGAAACCCAGGATGAGAAGGACGAAGTGGACGCCCTGTTCCTGGAGCCGTGGCAGCCAGGTGACAAGGACTACTACGTTCGGCTGGCGCCCAAAGCACTCACTGGCCGACGGTTCAAGGTCAAGAAGCCGGATATGTGGAACACCCGGCTGTCCGATCCCCGGCGCGCCGCGTTCGAGTAGCCCCCTTCGCTACGGACCATCAGCGCTTTTCGGGAGTGTGCACAACCAGTACCGGGCAGTGGGCGTGGGCTACGCAGGCAGAACTTACCGAGCCCAGCAACAGGCCTCCAAAGCCACCGTGGCCCCGCCTTCCGACCACGAGCATGTCGGCGTCCCGGCTGGCGTCAATGAGGGTATGCCTCGGATGCCCCTGGACGAGCTTGGTCTCGACGTTCGGCGGTGTTTCCGTCCCGAATGCCTTGGCTACTGTTTCCTGGAGGATCTCCCCGGCACGCACGTCGAAGTCGTTGATTCCCATGGCCACGTAGCCGTCGTACACGGGCGGGTAGTCCCAGCACGCCAGTGCAACGAGATGTGCATCAAGTTTGTCGGCGAGGCCCTGTCCCTGCTTCAGGGCTTCCACCGAGGCTTCTGAACCGTCGACTCCAACAATGATCGTAGGGACGTCCTTGGCCTCATTCATGTCTTCCCCTTTCGAGGGCGGCTTTCGCGGGAGGACCCCGGCGGGCAGGCAGGTGTCCTTCAAGGATGTGTGCCACGACCCGCAGTTGCTAGGGCCTAAAGTCATGGCCGCGGCGGGTCCAAGGACCCTTGTTGCAGGTGACAACGTCAACGAGAATTGCAGAGCCGGATGACGGAAACCGGGTCCGGACAGAGATAATGGGATCTGCACCGCACCGGCAAGCCGGTTGCGGACCGATTATGGCAGCTCCGGCCGCCGGACAGGAGGACCATGATTCCTCGGGCAGACCAAGGTCCCTCTACGCAGGACATACACACTGACCTCATCCGTGTGTTCATTCTCGACGATCACGAACTGGTCAGGCGGGGCCTCCAGGAACTTCTGGAAGGCGAGGGTTTCCAGGTAGTGGGCAGCTCGGGTTCCGCTGTCGAGGCAACGCGGCGCATTCCTGCACTGCATCCTGATGTCAGCGTGCTCGATGCCCGGCTTCCGGACGGGACGGGCATAGAAGTGTGCCGCGACGTCCGGTCCGTGGACCCCAACCTGAATTGCCTCATCCTGACGAGCTTCGACGATGAGCAGGCCCTTCGCGGTGCTGTCCTCGCCGGCGCCCGCGGATACGTCCTGAAGGAGATCGGCGGCACCGACCTCATCGGGGCACTGCGCCGAGCGGCTGCCGGTGAGTCACTGTTCGACGACAGCGTGGCGGCGAGCATCGTGGAAAGCCTCGTCGCACCCCAGCAGGTGGACCCGCGGATTGCCGGCCTCACCCCCCAGGAAAGGCGCGTTCTTGAGCTGGTGGGCGGCGGCCTCACCAACCGCCAGATTGCCGCGGAAATGTTCCTGGCGGAGAAGACCGTCAAGAACTACGTGTCCTCGCTGCTGGCAAAACTGGGCTTCGAGCGGCGCACGCAGGCCGCTGTGTATATTGCCAACAACTCCGTCCCGGCGCCGTCAGCTTCCGGGCACCCCGGCGGGGCCCATTCAGCCGCTGCCCACGCCGGCAACGACGCCGACGGGCACCGGCGCTAAAGCGGAACCGACCACTCCAGGCTGGTTCCAGTGTCCGGGGCCCCGGTGACGGTGCAGGTGCCGTGCAGCATCCTGGCACGCTCCTCCATGTTGTTCAGTCCGTTTCGCTTGACCGAATCCTTGAAGCCGCTGCCGTTATCGGTCACCAGGACGGTCATCCTACCGTCCAGGGCGGAGACGGAAACCTCGATCGAATCAGCTCCCGAATGGCGGATGGCGTTGCTCAGCCCTTCGGACACAACGGCCACCACATGGTCGGCCTTGTCCGGGAGGACGGAATCAATCGGCCCTTCCAGGTTTAGCCCCGGTGCGAAGGGCATGGACTTGGCGGCACTCCGCGTCACATTGCGAAGCCGGCCGCTCAGCAGTTCGGCATCGCCTTTGCCGGTCCTGAGCGAGTAGATAGTGTCGCGGAGGCTGCGGATGGCTTCGTCCAGTTCCCCGGTGATGGCACGAATGCGTTCCAGCGCCAGATCTTCCTTCGTGAATCGGTTAAGGCTCTGGACGCTCAGGCCAGCGGCGAAGAGCCGCTGGATCACGAGGTCATGGAGGTCGCGTGCAATCCGGTCCCGGTCGGTGAAGACCAGCAGTTCTTCCCGCAACCGGTGGACCCGTGCCAGTTCAAGTGCCAACGCCACATGGGAGCCGAAAACAGCGCCCATCTCCACGTCCGTCCGGCCGAAAGGGCCGGCCGCGGCATCCCTGACGAGGAGGAGCAGTCCGTGATGGGCGCCCTGGGTGCTGAGCGCCACCGCCAGGAGCGGACCGGCCACTGTTCCCTCCAGCACTCCCAGCACGTCTGCGGCATTGTCCATGAGCACCGGCTCGCCGCCGGCAAGCACCCCCCGGAGCGCTTCGGAATCCAGGCAAAGAGGCAACCCGGCGAACAAATCCGCATCTTCGCCGTCGGCCCCCGCCACCACGTGGCCGACCTCGTCCGCCGAGGGTTCCACGATCAGGGCCAGCCGGGACCCGGACTCCCGCAGCGCCCGGCCGGCAATGGGTCCAAGGCCTGCCGACGACGCCGGGTCGGTCCCCAGCATCAGCCCGGCGACATCCATGCAGGCCTCAAGCCATTGTGCCCGCCGCCGGGCGTCGTCATAGAGCCGGGCATTCTCGATGGCGACGCCGGCAGCGGCCGCGAGGGCGACGGCCAGCTCCTCGTCCTCGACCGTGAAGTCCCCGCCGCCCTCCTTTTCCGTCAGATACAGGTTGCCAAACACAACATCCCGCACCCGGACCGGAACTCCGAGGAAGGACTGCATGGGCGGATGGTGCGCGGGAAAGCCGTAGGCCTCGGGGTGGCTCCGCAGGTCGTGGAGCCGCAGCGGCTTCGGATCGGAGATCAACAATCCCAGGACGCCATGGCCCGTGGGGAGGGGGCCGATCCGCTTGGCCAGCTCGCCGTCAATCCCGACCGTGATGAAGTGGCTGAGGGCGCGGTCGTCACCGATGACGCCCAATGCCCCGTAGCGGGCGCGCAACAGCTGGCAGGCGGACTGGACGACGCGCTCCAGGACGGCATCGAGGCTCAAATCCTCCGCGACAGCCACGACGGCCTCAAGCAGGCCGCCCATGCGCTCCTGGAACTGGAGGAGTTCACCGGCCCGGGCGACGAAATCCTTAAGCAGGTCTTCAATCCTCGTGCCGCTGGCAGCCGTGTATCGTTCGGGACTGTCGCCATCGGCATGCATATCCACAACCCAACTCCTGACCGCGTACGGCCGCTCCGGCGGCGTGAGGCCAGAATACCGTTAAGCCTTTCATCGTGGGACGAAGCCTGCCGTTTTCTGCGTCATGGGGACCTTGGGCCCTAGCTTTCCGGAGGTTCCCTGGCTTAGGCTCGGCGTCATGAGCACTGATCCGAAACCCGGCGCTGACCACCCCCACGAGGTCGAAAACCTCGACAACCATGAATGCTGGCGTTTGCTGCGCAGCGTCTCAGTGGGCCGGCTGGCCGTGTGGGTCGAAGACCATCCGGACATTTTTCCCATCAATTACAAGGTGGACCACGGAACTCTGGTGTTCCGCACCGCGGACGGCACCAAGCTGCAGGCAGCCACCGGCGACACACCGGTCGCTGTGGAGGCTGACGGCGTGGACGCGGACACCGGTATCGCCTGGAGCGTCGTGATCAAGGGACAGGCAGCCCCGGTCAAGAACCAGCAGGAGGTTCTCGACACGGTGGGACTGCTGCTCTTCCCCTGGCAGGCCGGCAAGAAAGAGCACTTCGTCCGGATTACCCCGGATATCGTCACAGGCCGGCGTTTCAAGGTCACTCCCCCGTTGACTTGGTGGACGCCGCTGGACGACGCCACCCGGTCCGGCTACGAGTAGGCCTCCCGGCCTACGCCAGGCGGGTGATTTCCACGCTCACGTTGAGCGCGGAACCGCCGCCGCCTGACAGGATGCCCTTGAGAGGCGGCACGTCCCGGTAGTCGCGGCCGCGTGCCACGGTGACATGGAAGTCACCGGCCGGCTTGTGGTTGGTCGGGTCCCAGCTGCGCCATTCACCGTCCCACCATTCCAGCCACGCATGGGACTGACCGGCCACCGTTTCGCCGATGTCCGCCGTCGAACGCGGGTGGAGGTAACCGGAGACGTACCGTGCGGGAATGCCGCAGCTGCGGAGCGCCCCGACAGCGAGGTGCGCCAGGTCCTGGCATACCCCTTGGCGCTGGCCCCAGGCCTGCGCGGCATTGGTGGTAACCCCGGTGGAGCCCTTCATATAGGTCATCTCCCCGCGCATCCACTCGAAGATGGCCATGGCTGCCCCGTGCGGGTTCCTGCCCTCGACGATTCCCGGAATGATGCCGAGGACTTCGTCTCCGGGACCACTCAGCCGGGACTGCGGGATCCAGTCGCTGAACTGGTTGAGCGACTCGGGCGCCTGCAAAACGTCCCAGGACACGATGTCGCCCTCGGCCGGAACACGCTCCACACGGTGGACTTCCACCGTGGTGGTGGCGACCACCTCGAGGTACTCGTGCGGCATCTGCATGTCGAAGGCAGTAACACGCGTACCCCAGTAGTCGCGGTAGCTGCTGACAGCGGCCTGCGACGGCGCAACCTTCATGGACGATTCCAGCACCACCTGCTGCGGATCCGTCAGCGGGGTCATGCGGGCTTCGTTGTACGAGAGCGTTACGCGCTTGTTGTACTTGTAGCCGGTCTTGTGGATGATACTCAGCCGGGTCATGAAACTTCTCCCACCCAGGCCAGTTCGTCCGCCTGATTGAAGTACTTACGGGAAATTGCGTCGGAAGCCTGCGACACAGCCTTCTGGACGCGCTCCATGTGCTCCGGCAGTTCAGACATGAGGTCGTCCGTGCGGTGGAACTCCAGGAAAGTGCGGGCCTGTCCCACAATCCGGCGTGCGTCGTTAATGAACCCGACACGCTGCGCGGACGGGTCAAGCTTCGCCAGGCACTCGTCCGCGTCCCGCAGGGCGTAGACGATGGATCGCGGGAACAGCCGGTCCAGCAGCAGGAATTCGGCGGCATGCTGGTCGCCGAAAGCAGCCCGGCGGGTCCGGAGGAAGGACTCGTAGGCGCCGGCGCAACGGAGCATGTTCACCCAGGACATGCCGGCGGAGAGCACGTCGCGGGTGGAGAGCATGCGGGCCGTCATGTCGGCGCGCTCCAGGGAGCGCCCCAGGGCGAGGAACAGCCAGCTGTCATCGTGGCTGACGGTGGTGTCCGCCAGGCCGCTCACCATGGCCGTGCGTTCCAGCACCCAGTGGCAGAACCGGTAGGTGCCCACTACGTCCTTGCGATGCTGGTTCAGGCCGTAGTACGTCGTGTTCAGGCTTTCCCACAGCCCGGAGGAAACCGTTTCGCGGGCACGGCGGGCGTTTTCGCGGGCAGCACCGAGCGAACCGGCGATCGACGTGGCGCTCTGTTTGTCGTAGGCGAGGGCGTGCAGCAGCTCCTCGAGGCCGAACTCGTCACTCTCGGGCCGGGCTCCCATGACCGCCAGGAGTTCCCGGGCCACTTTGTCCCGCTCCTCCGTGGGCAGGTGGTTGAGCCGCTCAAGGTGGACATCCAGGATGCGGGCGGTGCCATCCGCCCGCTCCACATAGCGGCCGATCCAGAATAGGGACTCGGCAATACGGCTAAGCATTTACGGCTACCTCCTGCGGGTCCGAAATCTGCATGAACAAAGATGGAAAAACTGATGCGGGCTGCACCGGCGGGCGGCGGCTCACTGCTGCTGCTCCGTCTGGCGGTCGCGCCAGTTGCTTTCGACCGGCCACACCGAAACCCGCTCCCGGACGGTAATGGACGGCCGTGGCAGGGCTTCGACCGGAACCTCCGGGGAGTCAGAGAGCACCCAGGTGTCCTTGGAACCGCCGCCCTGGCTGGAGTTGACGATCAGCGAGCCCTCCTTGAGGGCCACGCGGGTCAGCCCGCCGGGAAGCACCCAGACGTCGTCGCCGTCGTTGACGGCAAAGGGCCGCAGGTCAACGTGCCGAGGGCCAAACTTATCACCGCTGAGGGTGGGAACCGTAGACAGCTGCAGGACGGGCTGGGCAATCCAGCCGCGGGGATCGGCGATGACGCGCTTGCGCAACGCTTCGAGTTCGTCCTTGGACGCGTCGGGTCCGATGACCAGGCCCTTGCCGCCGGAGCCGTCCACCGGCTTGACCACCAGCTCATCCAGCCTGTCCAGGACGTGCTCCCGCGCTTCCTTCTCCTCCAACCGGAAGGTGTCCACGTTGGCGATGACCGGCTCTTCGTTGAGGTAGTAGCGGATGAGGTCCGGCACGTAGCTGTAGACGAGCTTGTCGTCAGCGACACCGTTGCCCACGGCATTGGCGATGGTCACGCCGCCGGCGCGGGCCGCATTCACCAGGCCGGGGCAGCCCAGCATGGAGTCGGCGCGGAACTGCAGCGGATCGAGGAAGTCGTCGTCGATGCGCTTGTAGATGACGTCTACGCGCTGTTCGCCGGCGGTGGTCCGCATGTACACCCTGTTGCCGCGGCAGATGAGGTCCCGGCCCTCCACGAGTTCCACGCCCATGAGCCCCGCCAGCAGCGTGTGCTCGAAGTATGCGCTGTTGAACACGCCGGGGGTAAGGACCACCACCGTGGGGTCGTCGACGCCGGACGGCGCCGTCTTGCGCAGCGCGGAAAGCAAGCGGCGCGGGTACTCCTCCACCGGCCGGATCAGCTGCTGGCCGAATGCTTCAGGCAGGCCCTTGGCCATGGCCCGGCGGTTTTCCAGCACGTAGCTGACGCCGGACGGTACACGGACGTTGTCTTCGAGCACCCGGAAGGTTCCCGCAGCGTCACGGACGACGTCGATGCCGGAGATGTGGACGCGGACGCCGCCGGCCGGCTCGAAGCCGTGGACCTGGCGGTGGAAGTGCGCGCTGGTGGTGACGAGCTGGCGAGGAATGACGCCGTCAGCCACCACTGTCATCTTGTCGTAGACATCGTTAAGGAACGCTTCAAGGGCGCGGACCCGCTGGGCCACACCCTTCTCCAGGACGGTCCATTCGTCAGCGGGGATCACGCGGGGGACGATATCCAGCGGAAACGGGCGTTCCTCCCCTGCGAAGTCGAACGTGACACCGCGGTCCAGGAAGGTGCGGGCCATTGAATCGGCCCGGGCGGTGACATCGGTGAGGGAAAGCTCGCGGAGAGCCCCGGCGACCTGCCCGTAGGACTTCCTGGCTTGTTGGCCGGAGGTGAACATCTCGTCGTAGGCGCCGGTGCGGCCGGCGGCCTCGGAGTAATCCTGGAATAGGTCAGACATGGTCATTAGCCAACCACCTTTTTGTTTCGAATTCATTACTGATGCCCATTGTGGCGTGTTGGAGCCACCCACTCCGGTTCGTGTTTTTCCGCACTGTTCCGGCAAAGTATGTGAGTGCCCTTGCCCAGATTCCCCGCCGCCCCCCAAGGACGGATCTCCGCACGGATCCCACCCCTCGTGCCGGGGCTGCTCACTGCCGTTCTCGCCGTCGGGGTGGCCTTTACCGTACACGCAATGGTGCCGGTCCTGCCTGCCATGACCGTCGCCGTCGTACTGGGCCTGCTCGCCGCGAACCTTCCGGGCACGGGAACATGGGCGGCAGGGCGGGCGCGCCCCGGGCTCGACTTTGCCGGCAAGCACCTGATGAGGGCCGGCATCGTGTTCCTGGGACTGAAAGTCAGCGTCATGGATGTCCTCGGCCTCGGCTGGCAGTCGCTGCTGCTCATCACCGGCGTTGTTCTGGCAAGCTTCGCCGGAACCTACGGGATATCGCGGCTGTTCCGCCTGCCTCGCGATGCATCCCTGCTCATCGCCACCGGTTTCTCGATCTGCGGCGCCTCCGCCATCGGTGCGATGGCGGCGGTCCGCAGGATCCGCCACGTTGACACCGTCCTGCCGGTAGCGCTGGTCACCCTGTGCGGCACGCTGGCCATCGGCGTCATGCCGCTCCTGCTGCACCCCTTGCAGCTCACTCCTGAGGTGTTCGGCGCCTGGACCGGGGCGTCGGTGCACGACGTCGGCCAGGTGGTGGCCACCGCGCAGACCGCAGGAACCGGCGCCTTGGCGATCGCCGTCGTCGTCAAGCTGACCCGGGTGATCCTCCTGGCCCCGATCGTGGCGGCCGGGGGCGTCCACCAGAGGGCGGCCATGGGCCGCGCCGCGAACGGGTCCGCCCGGAGTATGGCTGGGCGGAACGGAGCCGGGCGCACTCAGGCCGCCGGGCCGGAATCCGAAACCGACGGCGCCGAGGTCCGGCTGCCGCCGATCGTTCCACTGTTCGTCATCGGTTTCGTGGCCATGGTGGGTTTGCGCTCCACAGGGTGGCTGTCCCCCGGCTGGCTGGAGGCAGCGGCCGCCCTGCAGGAACTGCTGCTGGGCACGGCGCTCTTCGGCCTCGGCTCCGCGGTCCGGGTGCAAACCCTGCTGCATACCGGCGGCCGGGCACTGCTGGCAGCCCTCGCGGCATGGCTGCTCATCGCCGCGCTGGGCCTCGGGGCCGCAGTGCTCATCATGCAGCCGCACTGATCGTTCAACGGCTTCGTCAGGTGAAGGCTTCGTCAGCGTCCCCGCTCAGCCTCGGGGATGGTCCGGCCGGGCCCATGATTCAATAGCTTGGTGTCGAATGAGAACCTGCAACGCGATGAAGCGGCAACCCGCTCAGCCCTGATCACCACCCACAGCTATGACGTTTCCCTGGACGTCCGCCAGGCGCAGGACCCGGAGGAGACGGGCTATACGAGCCGCAGCGTCATCACCTTCTCGGCCCGGGAACCCGGCGGATCCACGTTCCTGGACTTCATCAGCAGCGACGTGCACAGTGTCTTCCTGAACGGAAAAGGGCTTTCCGTCGCCGACGTCGTGGACGGATCCCGCATCCGGCTGGACAACCTGCAGGCCGAAAACCAGGTGACCGTCACCGGAACAGCGCTGTACAGCACCTCCGGCGAGGGCATGCACCGCTTCTTCGACCCCGCGGACGGCCAGTGCTACCTTTACACCCAGTACGAACCCGCCGATGCGCGGCGGGTGTTCGCAAACTTTGAACAACCGGACCTCAAAGCGGAATTTACCTTCCACGTGATGGCTCCGTCCGACTGGCAGGTGGCCTCCAACGGCGCCGAGGCCGGCCGCACGCAGCTGACGAGCGACCCCGCCACCAGCCGCTGGGACTTCGCGCCGACGCCGCGGATGTCCACCTACATCACCACCGTGCTGGCCGGCCCCTACTTCAAGGCTTTGGACCACTGGAGCGGAACACTGGAGGACGGCACCGCACTGGAAGTCCCGCTGGCCCTGTACTGCCGCAAGTCCATGGCCGGGTCCTTCGACACCGGGCACCTGTTCCAGCTCACCAAGAAGGGGCTCGGCTTCTTCAACAACCTTTTTGACTACCCGTACCCCTGGGGCAAATACGACCAGGCCTTCGTGCCCGAGTACAACCTCGGGGCCATGGAGAACCCGGGGCTGGTCACCTTCACCGAAAACTACGTTTTTACGTCCCGCGCGGCCGATTCCCAGTACCAGGGCCGGGCCAACACCCTCATGCACGAAATGGCGCACATGTGGTTCGGCGACCTCGTGACCATGAAATGGTGGAACGATCTGTGGCTCAAGGAGTCCCTTGCCGACTACATGGGCACCCTGGCCGTGGACCGCGCCACGGACTGGGATACGGCGTGGGTGAACTTCGCCAACAACCGCAAGGCCTGGGCCTACGTCCAGGACCAGCTGCCCACCACCCACCCCATCGTGGCCGACATTCCCGACCTCGAGGCCGCCAAGCAGAACTTTGACGGCATCACGTACGCCAAGGGCGCATCCGTGCTCAAGCAACTCGTGGCCTACGTCGGCTTCGAGGCATTCATCGCCGGCTCCCGCCGGTACTTCCGCGAGCACGAGTACGGCAACACCACGCTGGCGGACCTGCTGGCGGCCCTGGGTGAGGCGTCCGGCCGGGACCTGGCATCATGGGCGCGCCAGTGGCTGCAGACCTCGGGGATCTCAACCGTCTCTGCCACCATCGAAGAGCACGACGGCGTGCTGGGCTCAGTGACCCTCGTCCAGGATGCGGTGGACCCCGCCACGGGACGCCAGGAACTGCGCCCGCACCGGCTGCGCATCGGTCTCTACGACTTCGACGCGGAGGGCCTGCTGGTCCGCGTGGACAGCGTGGAAACAGACCTGACGGGCCAGGGCACGGTGGTGGCTGAACTGGAGGGCAAACCACGTCCGGCGCTCCTTCTGGTCAACGATGACGACCTCAGTTACGTGAAGGTGCGTCTTGATCCCCGCTCCGAAGCGACCGCGCGCGCGTCCCTCGGCGCCCTGCAGGATCCGATGGCGCGGGCGCTGTGCTGGACTGCACTCTGGGATGCGGCACGCGACGGTGTGGCACCGGCGGACCGCTATGTAGCGGCAGTGGAAACCTTCGGCCCTGTTGAACAGGGAATCGGTGTCCTGCTGAACGTGCTGGGCAACGCCTCAACCGCGATCGACCGCTATGTCCCCGCTTCGGAACGGGCCACGGTCCGGGACGGTTTCCTTGACGTGGCGGCCCGGGAACTTGGCGCAGCCCGCCCCGGTTCGGACCACCAGCTGGCCTGGGCGAGGACCCTCGCCACCACCAGCCGGCAGGCAACAGGCCGCCTTGACCTCGTGAGGGGGATCCTGGACGGTACAACGGTGTTCGAAGGCCTTGCCGTCGACCCGGAGCTGCGCTGGAGCCTGTGGCAGGCCCTGGCGGCCAACGGGCAGGCAACGGAGGCCGAACTCGATGCTGAACTTGCCCGCGACACCACGGCTTCCGGCCGCGCCGGCCATGCCACGGCACTCGCAGCCCGTCCGGATGCCGCCGTCAAAGCCGCTGCCTGGGAGGCCGCCGTCAAAGGCACTGCGCTCTCCAACCAGCTGCTGAGCGCCACGATCGCAGGCTTCAACACCGCACCTGACGGCCTGCTGGAGCCGTTCGTGGAACCGTATTTCGAATGCCTGGAAGACGTTTGGGCTGAGCGCAGCATCGAGATCGCCAGCCGGATTGTCCGCGGGCTTTACCCCGCAGGGCAGGACCTGGACGGCGGCAGTCCGGACACGAATGCCGTGATTGTCCTGACAGACGGCTGGCTCGAGGGGCACCCGGAGGCCCCGCGGGCACTGCGCCGCATCATCGTCGAGCAGCGGAGCCACCTGCACCGAGCCCTTTCGGCCCAGGCGGCTGCGCTGCGGCAGGCCTCCTAGTCCTTCCGGACCCGGGGGATCTGCTAAGGGACCCGGTGCAGCCACTCCTCGGTGCCGAACTTGGCCGCCACTCGATCATGCGCGGCGGCAAGTTCGGCGTCCGTCAGGACTGACGGTGTGGCCCCGTACCGGCCGCTGAAGACATCCATCATGGCCTGAACGATGTCCGCCCGGGGCAGGCCGGTCTGGCGGCGCAGGGGGTCCACCCGCTTCTTGGCGCTGGTGGTGCCTTTGTCCGAGAGCTTTTCCTTGCCGATCCGCAACACCTCCACCATCTTGTCGGCGTCGATGTCGTAGCTCATGGTGACGTGGTGCAGCATGCCGCCGTTCGCGAGGCGTTTCTGGGCCGCACCGCCGATTTTGCCCTGCTCCGTGGCGATGTCGTTGAGGGGCACATAGAAGGCGCTGATTCCCAGTTTTTCCAGCGCAGCCATCACCCACGCGTCCAGGAACGCGTAGGAATCGGCAAAGCTGATGCCGTCCACGAGGGTCTGCGGCAGGTACAGCGAATAAGTGATGCAGTTGCCCGCTTCCATGAACATCGCTCCCCCGCCGCTGATCCGGCGGACCACGCTGATGCCGTGCCGTGCCACGCCCTCGGGATGGACCTCATTGCGGACCGACTGGAAGCTGCCGATCACCACGGACGGCTCCTCCCAGTCCCAGAACCGGAGGGTGGGATTCCGCCGCCCCGCCCCGACTTCCTCGGTGAGCACCTCGTCCAGGGCGACATTGACATGCGTCGGCAGCACTGACGGGGCGATCACATTCCAGTGGTGGTCAGCCCAGCCGGTCGCCTTCGCCAGCGCCCGGCGGACGGCGATGGAGACGGCATCGGCGGAGAAACCAAAAAGGACCGCGTCCTCGGGCAGGGCCGCGGTGACAGCCGTGGAGATATCTGCGGCTGCGGCTGTTTCCGGAAGGCCGGTCAGGGCGCGGTTGATGTCCAGCAGCGCTTCGTCGGGTTCCAGGAAGAAGTCACCACTGAGGGAAACATGCGCGAAGTGCCCGCCGACGACGTCGAAATCCACCACAACGAGCTTGCCGCCGGGCACCTTGTACTCACCGTGGCGCCGGCCGCCGTCGTCGTGCATGCCGTCCGCCGGACGGCTCTCAACAGGAGGAAATGTCATGCATCCCATCCTGCCCCACCGTGCAGGTGACCGGAAACGCAAAAGCCCGCACCGTTGCCGGTGCGGGCTTTTCCAATTGACCTTGGGAGAAGAATGTTACTTCTTGCCGCCGAAGCCCTTGAAGCGAGCGTTGAAGCGCTCGACGCGGCCTGCGGAGTCCATGATGCGCTGCTTGCCCGTGTAGAACGGGTGGGACTCGGAGGAGATTTCGACGTCGATGACCGGGTAGGTGTTTCCGTCTTCCCACTCGATAGTCTTCTTGGAAGACACGGTGGACTTGGTCAGGAACTTGACGCCGGAAGCCAGGTCGTTGAATACAACAGCTTCGTACTTCGGGTGGATATCAGACTTCATAATGGGACCTTCGTTCACGCAACTGGATTTTGCCAGTTGCCAGGTATGAATGGGATGCGGCCGAAACACCAGGTGTCCGGACCAACACTCAATCCTAGCCCAAACAGGGATTCGGCACGAATCAGGCGTCAGTCCTTCGGGCGCAGTTCCCAGAACGCGACGGCGGAAGCAGCCGCAACGTTGAGCGAGTCGACTCCGGCCCGCATGGGAATCTTGACGGCGAGGTCCACGGCGGAGAGCGTGTCCGGGCTCATGCCTGCCCCTTCCGTGCCGAGAACCAGCGCGAGCTTGTCCGGATTCCGTGCTGCGAGTTCGTCGAGGTCCACGGCGTCTCCGGTGAGCTCCAGGGCGGCCACCGTGAAACCCTGCTCCCGGAGGACGCCAAGATCACCCGGCCACGACTCCAGGCGGGCCCACGGAACCTGGAACACCGTGCCCATGCTCACGCGGACACTGCGCCGGTACAGGGGGTCGCCGCACCGGGGAGACACCAGCACGGCGTCCACGCCCAAAGCGGCCGCGGACCGGAAGATGGCACCCACATTCGTGTGGTCCACGATGTCCTCGAGGACAGCCACCCGGCGGGCACCGGCAAGCAGTTCGGGCAGCGGGACGGGCGACGGACGGTGCATGGCGGCCATGGCGCCGCGGTGCAGGTGGAATCCGGTGATGTCCTCCAGCAGGGCGGCGCTGCCTATGTACACCGGCACGTCCGGGAACCGGTCGAAGACGTCACTGAGGTCCTCAAGCCACTTCTCCGCAAGGAAGAAGGACCGCGGCCGGTGACCGGCCGCCAGGGCACGCCGGAGCACACGCGACGACTCCGCGATGTACATGCCCTCGGCGGGCTCCCGGAGCTTGCGAAGGTGTACGTCCGTTAGGCGCGTGTAGTCGGAAACACGCGGATCGTCAGCGGATTCAAGATAGTGGAAAGTCACTGGAAATCAATTCATCGGGGGCGTAGGTGCCGGTCATTTGAACAGGTTCGTGATCATGAAGCCCAGCGCCACGAGACCGAGCGCAAAGATGACCCCGCGCAGGACCGGCGGGGAAAGCCGCCGGCCCACCTTGGAGCCGATGACACCGCCAATGAGCGAGCTCACCGCAATGATGCCCACTACGGTCCAGTTGATGCGCCCGAACGCGAAGAGCAGGTAGGACGCCGCTGCCACGATGTTGACGCCAAGCACCAGGATGTTCTTCATGGCGTTGGCGTTTTGGATGGTTCCCGTCATGAATACGCCCAGGATCCCCACCAGGAGGATGCCCTGCGCGGCCACGAAATAGCCGCCGTAGACGCCGGCCAGGTACACCAGCACGATCAGCAGCACGCCGTGTCGTTTGTCCCTGATGGCGTGCTCCGGGTTGGCCTCCCGGTTCCTTACCCAGTGCTGGAGCCGGGGCTGGAAGACCACCATCAGCAGCGCGAGCACAATCAGGGCGGGTGCCGCGTAGTGGAACACCTTCTCCGGAAGGTGCAGCAGCAGCCAGGCCCCGCTGATGCCGCCCAGCAGGGATGCAGGCAGCAGGCGGAGCAGCTGCCTGCCCCGCCCCTCCAGTTCCTTGCGGTATCCCCACGCGCCGGCGGCGTTGCCCGCCACCAGGCCCATCGCATTGCTGATGGAGGCAGTTACCGGGGAAATGCCCAGGGCAATAAGCACCGGGAAGGTGACCAGGGTGCCCGAACCCACAACACTGTTGATGGTTCCGGCCCACAGCCCGGCAAAGAAAATGAAGACGCCGTTGAGTAACTCCACGCTCGGAAGACTGCCGGGTCAGCGGCGGGCGGTGGCGGCGTAGCGTCCCGCGTTGACCGTGACGTCGAGGGGCAGCCCGAACGTCTCACTCAGGTGCTCGGACGTCAGGACCTCCGCGATAGGGCCCGCGGCCACCACCTGGGCGTCCCGCATCAGCATGGCGTGGGTGAAGCCCGGCGGGACCTCTTCCAGGTGGTGGGTCACCAGAACAATCGCGGGGGCCGTTTCGTCGCGTGCCAGCTCGCTGAGGCGGTGCACCAGGTCTTCACGGCCGCCAAGGTCCAGCCCGGCCGCGGGTTCGTCCAGGAGGAGCAGCTCGGGGTCAGTCATCAGGGCCCGGGCGATCTGGACCCGCTTTCGTTCACCTTCTGACAGGGAAGCGAACGGACGGTTGAGCAGCGGGCCCATCCCCCAGTCGTTCAGGAGCCGGAACGCACGCCGTTCGTCGTCTTTTTCGTAGCCTTCACGCCAGCGCCCGGTCACTCCGTAGGCAGCAGTCACGACAACGTTGAGCACTTTCTCATGCTCGGGAATCTGGTTGGCCAGGGCGGCGGAGGAAAGACCGATGCGGGGCCGGAGTTCAAAGACGTCAACAGCCCCCAGCATTTCTTCCAGGATGCCGGCCATGCCGCTCGTGGGGTGGAGCCGTGCCGCCGCAATCTGGAGCAGAGTGGTCTTGCCGGCGCCGTTGGGGCCGAGGATTACCCAGCGTTCGCCTTCTTTGACCTGCCAGTCCACTTTGTTGAGGAGCGTTTTGGCTCCGCGGACAACGCTGACGCCAGCCATTTCAAGAACATCACTCATAGGAGTAGACACTAGGACAAAACCGGGTGCGACTGATAACTGATACACCGTGGGCGGCCGCTGCACCAGGCGCGATGAAACGAATTCGGGCGCCGGGATGGCGCTGGCTAAGATTGCAGCCATGAGTTCGAACGTGACTGCGGTCAGCTACGGCGTGAAATTGTCCCCTTCGGAACTGGAGCAGCTCCGGTCCCTGCTGACCTGGTCAGGCGCTTCCTTCTCCGCCGAAACCCGTGCCGGCGACACCCGCTTTGAGGTGTGCACGGTGGATTTCTCCGTGGAATCCGGCACGGCGGCCGAGATCGCCGCGCTGCGTCAGGAGGTGGCTTTTGCCGGCTTCACCGGAATGGACACGGCGATCGTCCCGGCGTCGCTCCGGGATGCACCGCGGAAGTTCCTCATCATGGATGTCGATTCCACGCTGATCCAGCAGGAGGTCATTGAGCTCCTGGCTGCCTACGCCGGCAAGAAGGAAGAGGTGACGGCGGTCACCGAAGCGGCCATGCGCGGGGAACTCGACTTCGCCCAGAGCCTGCATGCGCGTGTGGCGGTCCTCGCCGGGCTGCCGGCCGACGTCGTCGATTCCGTGCGGGCTGAAGTGAAGCTCAGCGAAGGCGCTGCCGATCTGGTTGCAGCGTTCCAGGCGGCAGGCCACGCCGTGGCAGTGGTGTCGGGCGGGTTCAACCAGATCCTGCGCCCCATTGCGGAGGACCTCGGGATGGACTACTGGATCGCCAATGAGTTGGAAATTGTCGACGGCGCGTTGACCGGCAAGGTCCTCGGAGCGGTGATCGACCGTGCGGCCAAGGAAAAGTACCTCCGCGAGTGGGCTGCCGCCGAGGGCATCCCCATGGAGCACACGATCGCGGTGGGTGACGGGGCCAACGACCTGGACATGCTCAGTGCCGCCGGGATCGGCATAGCCTTCAACGCGAAACCCGCCGTGCGCGCTGCCGCCGATGCGGCGGTAAACCTGCCCTACCTGGACGCCGTGCGCCACATCGCCGGGGTGTAAGGCTACGGCCACGCACGCGCAAACAGGCGTGGCGCCCGGGTAACGAAAGATTGAGGTGGCAGCAAGAAGGCCGGGCAGATGCCCGGCCTTCTTTCATGCTGCCCGGTCATGCTTCCGGGCGGCGGTGTCAGCCTGCCTGGCCGGTGCTCTTGCCGAAGTAATCGGCTCCGCCGGCGTACTCGGTGTGGCCGGTCTCGACGTCGGCAGTCACCATCTTGGCGATCTCCGCGGCGAACTCGGCAACCGAATACAGCTTGCCGGCTTCGGCCCGGCGGGCTTCGATGGCGCCCGGGTTGGACCGGTCAAGCAGCGTTGCGGTAACGGTTCCTTCGATCATGTCGCCGGAAACCACCACGAAGGAGATGCCCTTGTCCGCAAGGTTCGGAATGAGGGCGCGCAGGGCGTCCTCGCCGGCGCGCTTGCTGCGTGCCACGGGCTCGTACTCCGGCATCGTGGGCACGGAGTCGATGAAGTGGGCCTGGTGGCTGGTCACGAAGACCACGCGGGAGCCTTCACGCATCAGCGGCACGGCAGCGTTCAGCATGTTGACCTGGGCATCACGGTTCAACTTCAGGGCATAGCCCTCTTCCATGCCCGACTCCATCCCGCCGGAAGCGTTGAGGACCAGGACATCGAGCGAGCCGAAGTTCTCCATAGCCGCGCTGGCCAGGGCCTGGACACCTTCCTGCGTGGTGAGGTCGGCGCCGACCGCAGCGGCACGGCCCCCGGCCGCCTCGATTTCAGCGACAACCTTGTTGGCCCGCGGGGCCTTCTGTCGGTAGTTCACCACGACGGCGGCACCTTCGGCTGCGAGGAGCTTGGCGACGTCAGCGCCGATCCCCCTCGACGAACCGGTCACAATAGCAGTCTTGTTGTCCAGCAATCCCATTCGAGCTCCTTTGTTCCAAACGTCCAAAATCTGTGGGTCTGCCATCCATCATGCCAGCGGACGGGGAGAATCCAGTTGTTTGACGTCAACAAAGAAGCGGACCCGGGCTAGTTCCGGTCATTGCCGCCCCGGGCCTCCCGGCGTAGGCTCACCGCCATGGGCTTGAGGGACCACCGATCGGCGGGCAGGCCGTGACCCGCGGCACCGCCGAGGATTCGACCCCGGAGGAAGTCTTCCGCGGTTCCCCGCTGGGGCTGGAGTTGTTGCGGCAGGTGGAGCGCATGCTGGCCGGGTACGCGCCGTCGACCATAAGGGCCACCAAAAGCCAGGTGGCCTTCAAGGGACGCCGGGGATTTGCCTACATGTGGTGGCCCGCCCGGTACATAAAGTCGGAGGTTCCGGCCGTCCTGTCCATCGCCCTGCCGCGTCGGATAGAGTCGGGCCGCTTCAAGGAAGTGGTCAGCCCGGCCCCCGGCGTGTGGATGCACCACTTGGAACTTCGTTCCATGGCCGACCTCGACGACGAAGTGGCCGGCTGGCTGGGTGACGCACGCAGGGAAGCGGGCTGACGGGCGGAGGTCCAGGCGTTTCCGTCCGGCCCGCCGCGCGCTACGGTTTAGACGGGGTTCTGCCGTGGTTCGTCAGGGCGGTTACCCGGCTCAGTGGTGATCTGGATCTTGCGCGTGCCGGCTGCCTGCGGTGCCTGTTCGGGCGCTGGCGCCCGAACTTCCAGGACGCCGTCCTTGTAGGATGCCGTCACGTCTTCCTCCCGGGCACCCGGGGGCAGCGAAACACTTCGTGCGAACGAGCCGTACCGGAACTCCGAGCGGTAGCCGGTCTTGCTCTTATGCTCGGTCTTTTCCTCGCGCTCGGCCTTGATGTGTAGCATGCCGTCTGCCACCGAGACGTCTACGTCCTTCTCGGGATCGAGGCCGGGCACCTCTGCCCGCACCACGAGCGTGTTTCCGTCCATGAACTGTTCCACACGGATTGACGACATTGTCATGTCCCCGTCGAGGAAACGCCGGATGGGTTCCAGAACGTCCGACGGCGTCCATTTGTTGAGATCGGCCATGATAGCTCCCTAGTGTTGTTCCCCGTGGTGTGTGGCCGGCCCGGGTGCAGCACCGGCCGGTATGCCCATTACACACCCGCACCAGGGGCGTGTAATGGGCAAAAGGTCCCTTCATGGCCGGGCGTTTGGAGCGGGTCAGGGAGTACGCGGAGGGTTAGTGGCCCATGCCCAGGCCGCCGTCAACGGGGATGACGGCGCCGGAGATGTAGGACGCTTCATCACTGGAAATCCAGCGCACCACGTTCGCCACTTCGGCGGCTTCGGCGAAGCGCCCCGCCGGTACCTTGGACAGGTAGTCCTTCTGGGTGGCCTCCGGCAGCTCCGCCGTCATGTCGGTGTTGATGAAGCCAGGAGCCACCACGTTGGCCGTGATGCCGCGGCCGCCGAGTTCGCGGGTCAGCGAGCGGGCAATTCCCACCAGGCCGGCCTTGGAGGCGGAGTAGTTGATCTGGCCCGGGGCGCCGTAGAGCCCCGAAACGGAGGAGATCAGCACAACCCGGCCCTTGCGCATCCGGATCATTCCTTTGGAGGCCCGCTTGATGACACGGAAGGCACCGGTCAGGTTGGTGTCGATCACCGAGGTGAAGTCGTCCTCGCTCATGCGCATCAGCAGGGTGTCCTTGGTGATACCGGCGTTGGCCACGAGCACCTCTACCGGGCCGTGCGCAGCCTCGACCGCTGCGAAGGCGGCATCCACGGACGCCTCATCAGTGACGTCGGCCTTGACGCCCAGGATTCCCTCCGGGAGTGCCGACTCGCTGCGGTAGGTCACGGCAACCTTGTCGCCGTTGGCCAGGAAGGCCTCGGCAATGGCCAGGCCGATGCCGCGGTTGCCGCCGGTGATCAGGACGCTGCGGCCTGTCGATGCTGCTTCAGTCATAAGTTTGCTCCGGGATTCTGCGGCATGGGGCACCGCGGTGAGGGGCGGGATTTTTACTGCCTC
The DNA here is from genome assembly GCF_000876655.1 of Arthrobacter sp. SPG23. GTDB lineage: Bacteria > Actinomycetota > Actinomycetes > Actinomycetales > Micrococcaceae > Arthrobacter. Next base: position 16,309 of record NZ_JYCN01000018.1, on the reverse strand, counting down.
CGATCTTAGCGTCCGTTTGGGCGGCACTGGTGAGGGTGAGAGAATTGGATTAAGCCTTGGGAGCGTGATGAATCAGCCGTGACACTTGCAAAACGACCCGGACCTTCGACGTCCGGTGAACCGGACGCCGTCTCCGGTGACGCCGAGGTGCACAGCATTACGGATGCCGCCACTGCGCATTCGGAAGAGATGCGCGTACGGATGATCAAATATGCCGTGGCCATGGGCATCCGCATGGTTTGCCTGATCCTGGTGTTCGTTGTTGATGGCTGGTTCAAGGTCCTGCCGATTGCCGGCGCGGTGTTTCTTCCGTGGATTGCCGTGGTCATCGCCAACGGGAGCGACAAAGCAGAGATTCACAGCGATTACCTGTTGGACGCGGCCCCGCTGGCGGAGCTCGAGGCACCGGAAACGCGGGCAGCCGTCGCGGACGAAGGGCCCACGATTCTCCAGGGCGAACTCATCGAGGACGAAGACGATATCGACGGCCAGGAACGGGCAGCTTCATGAACATTTTTGACCTGGCCGGCGGCGACGCCGGGCCTGCCGAGACGGCTGCACCCATGTGTTCACGGAAGGCCTGCCGGGCCGGGGCTGCCTGGCAGTTGCTGTGGAACAACCCGAAGATCCATACGCCCGAACGCCGTAAGACCTGGCTGGCCTGCGAGGAGCACCGGCTCTGGCTGGAAGACTACCTGCAGACCCGGGGCCTCTGGAAAGAGACCCTGCCGCTGGCTCTTTCCACCGCACCGGGCAGGGACACCTGAATGTACCGCTTCCTCTTCTCCAGCAAATGGCTGGGTTATCTCCTGCTGGCTGCGATCTTTGCCACTGCCTGCGTGTTCCTGGGCCGCTGGCAGATGGACCGCAGGGCCGAGACCCTGGCGGAGATCAACCGGGTCACGTCCAACTATTCGGCCACTCCCTTGCCCTTCGAGGCAGCCGAAGCGCAGTTCTCCCGGCTGGACGCCGACAAGGAGTGGACCCAGGTGGAGTTGAAGGGCCGGTACGACGTCGGTGGCCAGCGCGTGGTGCGCAACCGGCCGCTCAACGGCCAGCCCGGCTACGAGGTGGTGGTTCCCTTCAGGCTTACCACCGGCCAGACGGTGGTGGTGGACCGCGGCTGGCTCCCCATCGGGAACGACACTCCCGGCCGCCCCGATTCTGTTCCGGAGCCGCCGTCGGGCGACGTCACAGTTGTGGTGCGGCTCAAGCCGGGTGAGCCTGAGCTTCAGCGCGGCGCACCCGACGGGCAGCTCGCCTCCATCGACCTGCCGGCCTACGCCGCCCAGCTCGGCTACCCTGTGCTGACGGGTGCCTACGGGCAGCTTGCCTCCGAAACACCGGCCGCCGCCACCATGCCCTACCCGTTCCCGAAACCCTCCGTGGAGGAAGGAACACATCTGTCGTACTCATTGCAGTGGTTCGCCTTCGGTGTGTTGATGTTCATTGGCTTCGGCTACGCGGCGCGCCAGCAGGCACGCAACGCTGAGATCGACGCCCAGGACGCTGCCGGGGACGGTACGCCCGAGTACGCCATGGCCGCCAACCGGCGCCGCCCGGCGCCCCGGAAGCGCAAGCATCCGACGGCGGAGGAAGAGGAAGACGCCATCCTGGATGCCCAGGGGTACTGAGTGATGAGCCCTGACGGTATTCCCGGCCCGGTTGCCAACGTCAAGCGCGTCCTCGCCGCTCTTGGCGCCGAGGACACCGTGACGGTGTTCGACTCAAAAGTGCCGACGGCGGCTTCAGCGGCCGCGACGCTCGGCTGCGAGGTAGCGGCCATCACCAACAGCCTGGTGTTCGACGTCGACGGCACTCCCCTGCTGATCCTGGCCAGCGGTGCGGCGAGGGTGGACACGGCGCTGGTAGCAGCCCGGTTGGGAACAGGAAAGATCCGCCGCGCCTCCCCCGCCTACGTCCTGGAACACACCGGCCAGGAAGTAGGCGGAGTAGCCCCGGTAGGCCACCCGGAAAAGATCAGGACACTATTGGACGAGTCCCTCAAAGCCCACAGCCTCCTCTGGGCCGGAGCAGGCGACCACCACTCGATGTTCAGCATCACCTACAACGAGCTACAAAAGATCACCAGCGCAGAAGAGATGCCCGTCCGCTAGGGCGCCGGCATCACCGAGCGCACAGGTAACACACGCAAGGACGGAGCGGACGCAAGCAGGACGCCTGCGACACGAGCGGCCTAAGCCAGCGTAATCAGGTCCAGGTAGTCTTCGTTCCAGTGGTCCTCGACGCCGTCGGGAAGCAGGACAACGCGCTCAGGGTTCAGGGCTTCGACGGCCCCTTCATCGTGGCTCACCAGCACGACTGCGCCGGTGTAGTTGCGCAGGGCACCCAGGATCTCGGAGCGGCTGGCCGGGTCCAGGTTGTTGGTGGGCTCATCGAGAAGCAGCACGTTGGCGCTGGACGCCACGATCGTGGCCAGGGCGAGCCGGGTCTTCTCGCCGCCGGAGAGTACACCGGCAGGCTTGTCGACGTCGTCACCGGAGAACAGGAACGAGCCCAGGATGCCGCGGACCTCGGAGTCGTTCATGTCCGGGGCGGAGGAACGCATGTTCTGCAGGACCGTGCGGTCGACGTCGAGCGTCTCGTGCTCCTGGGCGTAGTAGCCCACCTTGAGCCCGTGGCCGGCGATCACTTCGCCGGTGTCCGGCTTGTCGACGCCGGCCAACATTCGCAGCAGTGTGGTTTTGCCGGCACCGTTGAGGCCCAGGATGACAACCTTGGAGCCGCGGTCAATGGCCAGGTCCACGTCGGTGAAGATTTCGAGCGAGCCATAGGACTTGCTGAGCCCGTCCGCGGTGAGCGGGGTCTTCCCGCAGGGCGAGGGATCGGGGAAGCGCAGCGCCGCCACGCGGTCGTTTTCGCGCACAGCCTCCAGCCCGCTGAGCAGGCGTTCGGCACGCTTGGCCATGTTCTGGGCGGCAACGGCCTTGGTGGCCTTCGCCCGCATCTTGTTGGCCTGGTCGAACAGGACCTGGGCCTTCTTTTCCGCGTTGGCGCGTTCCCGCTTGCGGGCGCGTTCGTCGGTTTCACGCTGCTGGAGGTAGCGCTTCCAGTCCATGTTGTAGAAGTCGATCTGGGCGCGGTTGGCGTCCAGCAGGAAGACCTTGTTGACGGTGGCTTCGAGCAGTTCCGTGTCGTGGCTGATCACGATCAGGCCGCCCTGGTGGTTCTTCAGGAAGTCGCGCAGCCAGGCGATGGAGTCGGCGTCGAGGTGGTTGGTGGGCTCATCGAGGAGCATGGTCTCGGCATCCGAGTAGAGGATGCGGGCGAGCTCCACGCGGCGACGCTGACCGCCGGAGAGCGTCTTAAGCGGCTGGTTCAGCAGACGGTCCGGGAGGGCGAGGTTCGAGCAGATCGCTGCTGCCTCGGCTTCAGCGGCGTAACCCCCGGCCGCCAGGAACTCGGATTCAAGCCGGTCGTAGCGGTTCATCGCCTTACGCTGGACGGCGGCGTCCTCGCTGGCCATTTCTTCATGGGCCAGGCGGAGCTTGCCGACGGCGATGTCCAGGCCCCGGACGGACAGAATCCGGTCGCGTGCGAGCTGCTCCATGTCCGGCGTGCGCGGGTCCTGGGGAAGGTAACCGATCTCACCGCTGCGGGTGACCTTGCCGGCAGCGGGCAGTCCCTCGCCGGCGAGAACCCGGGTCAGCGTCGTCTTGCCTGCACCGTTACGGCCCACAAGGCCGATCTTGTCCCCCTTGTCGATCCGGAAGCTCACCTGGTCCATAAGGAGGCGGGCGCCGGCGCGAAGTTCGAGATCCTGGACGGTAATCAATGCAGCTAAGGCCTTTCACAACAGGGAACGCCGCGGCACAACGGATGGAGTCTGGGCGGGGCCGGGGCAGTGTGGCCGAGAGAACGGCCTCTACCAGTCTACCGGCACCGCTCCTTCCGGATTACCCCGGCCCCCGCGCCCCGCCAGGCCTTCATTGGCCACCACGTCCAGAGTCAGCGCACGCTGTTAGTGGATCCCCTACAAAATGGGGCCGCTGCCGGAGACGTATCGTCGGAATTGCAGGGAAACGGCCCGTGCAGGCTGCCTCCCTATCCCCGTTGCCCAGCACTTGCACCCACCGACAGGATCTCCCCATGACCAAGACAGACAACGCCGTCACCAGCCAGGCTGGTGCCGGCCGTAAACCGGGCGGCAAACCGGCCCGGAACCGTTGGAATGCCACGGACCTCGGCCTCATCGCCGTCTTCGCCGCCCTCGTGGCCGGCTCCGCACTCATTGCGGCCATTCCGGTCGGCGGACTTGGGGTCCCCATCACCCTGCAGACACTCGCCGTGATGCTGACCGGGCTGGCGTTGGGCCCCGGCCGGGCGTTCGCCGCCGTCGGCCTGTACACCCTGCTGGGGCTGGCCGGCCTGCCGATCTTCAGCGGCGGCAGGAGCGGACTGGGGATCCTCGCCGGTCCCTCCGCCGGCTACATCATCGCCTTTCCGTTCGCGGCCCTTGCGGTCGGCTGGCTCACCACCATCGTGCTCCGCCGCACCCTGAAGCACCGGGGGCTGTTCCTCTTCGCTGCAACCATGGCCACAAGCATCGTGGTGGTCCACGGCCTGGGCGTGCTGGGCATGATGGTCAACGGCAAGCTGGACCTTTCCAAGGCGTTCATCCTTGACCTTGCCTACTACCCCGGCGACATCATCAAGAACGTCCTGGCCGTCACCATCGCACTCGCCCTGCACAAGGCGTTCCCGGATCTCCTGATCCGCCGCGCCGGTGTCCGGAAGCCCGGGACGGTCACGGCCCCAAAGGGCGGAGCCCGTAACTAGCATGGGCAGCATCCTGCTGGACGGAGTCAACGTCCGGGTTGCGGTGGATGGACGGCCGCAACCCAAGACCCTCCTGGACGGAATCTCGCTGAACCTCACCGAACAGCGGGTCGGCGTGATCGGAGCGAACGGATCGGGGAAGTCCACCCTCCTCCGGCTCCTGAACGGACTCGTTGCACCGAGCCACGGAACAGTGACCGTTGACGGTGACGATACCGTCCATGCCGTGCGTGCCGTCCGCCGCACAGTCGGTTTTGTGTTCACGGACCCGCTGTCCCAGCTCGTGATGCCCACCGGCCGGGAGGACGTGGAACTCTCGCTGCGGCGGTCCATCCGTCAGCCGCGGGAGCGCCAGGAAGCGGCCGCGGCCATCCTCAACCGCTTTGGGCTGATGCCGCTGGCCGACCAAAGCATCTACGAGCTGTCCGGCGGCGAACGGCAACTGATGGCCCTGGCCGCTGTCCTTGCCGTTGAGCCCGCGGTACTGGTGCTGGACGAACCGTCCACCCTCCTGGACCTGCGGAACCGGGAACTCCTCCGCCGGACCCTGGCGGGCCTCAGCCAGCAGATCGTGATGTCCACGCACGACCTCGAACTGGTCCGGGACATGGACCGTGTCCTGGTGGTGGAATCCGGCCGGGTGGTGTTCGACGGCGGTGCGGACGCCGCCGTCGACCACTACCGGGCGCTGTCCGCAGCAGGACTCCCGCCGGTGGACACTGCCGCTCCGCGGGTCAGTGCCTCGGTGGCGCCGCACAAAGCGGAGCCCGCGTGAGCGGCCACGACTTCCTGCTGGTCAATTATGTTCCCGGCACGTCGCCGGTCCACCGGGCGCCGCTTTGGCTCAAGTTCCTGGTGGTGGTCGGCTGCGGGATGGCCTCGTTCCTGGTGGTGGACTGGGCGGTTGCCGCGGCGGCGCTGGTCCTCATGTGCGCCCTGTTCCTCTCCAGCGGTGCCGGCGTGAGGCGTCTGTTCAAGGCTGTCCGGCCCATCCTGCCCGTGTTGCTGGCCGTCGGACTGTTCCAGTGGTGGCAGCTGGGCGGCCCGGTCGCGGCCCGGATCGTCCTCAACATCCTGGTGTGCGTGGTGGCCGCTTCCATACTGACCGCCACCACGCCCATGCAACGGCTCCTTGACGGCGTCGTGTCCCTTGCGGTGCCGTTCCGGCGCTTTGGGGCGGATCCCGAACGCTTCGCCCTCACCATCGCGATCATGCTCCGCAGCATTCCGTTCATCGCCGGGGCATACTCGGACGTCCGGGATTCGGCCCGGGCACGCGGCCTCGAACGCAACCCGCGGGCACTGGTCCTGCCGGTCTTCATCACAACTGTGGCCTACGCCCGCCAGACCGGCGATGCCCTCGCCGCCCGGGGGCTCGGCGAACCGGGGACAGATGACGACGACGGGCAGGCAAGCAGCTAGCTGCTGCGCGGGACACCGTCCAGCCGTTCGTACCGGAAGAGGGCAGCAGTTCCCATACCGCCCGCAATGCTGATCATGGCAAGCGCCAGCTGTCCGGCCCCGCGCGCCTGCGCAGTGTTCCCGGGCGTCTGCGCGGTGCCTGCGCGGGCCTGCGCGAGAAGCCGCGTCACCAGAACAGCGCCCGAGGCCCCGTACGCGTGCCCCAAGGCCAGCGCACCGCCGTCGAGGTTTGCCCGCTCCGGGTCGATGCCGAGCGCGTCCAGGCAGGCGAGCGTCTGCGAGGCGAAGGCCTCGTTGAATTCCACCAGGTCAATGTCGGCGGCCTGAATGCCGCGCTCCGCGAGGAGGCGGCCGGCAGCCGTCGCGGCACCCATGCCCAGAAGACGGGGGTCGACGCCCGCGGTGTCGGTGCCGAGCACCAGGAGCCCGTCTGCTGCGCCCAGCTCCTGCGCGCGCTGCAGGGACGTGATGACGACGGCGGACGCGGCGTCCGCGTCGAAACAGGAATTCCCGGCGGTGACGGTGCCGCCCGCTGCGAACGCCGGCCGGAACCGCGAGAGCAAGGCGGCCGACATACTGGCCCGCGGACCGTCGTCGTACGCCACGGTTCCTGACACGGCCTGCAGCGGCACCGTCTCGCCGATGTAGCGTCCTGCCGCTGCTGCCGCCACCGCCAGGCGGTGGCTCCGCAGCGCGAACCGGTCCTGCCGGTCCCGGCTGATGTCGAAAGTGGCTGCCACGTTTTCAGCAGCGTTTCCCATGTCCGGGTCGCCGTAGCTGAGCGGGACGAACTGGGCCCGCCGGAAAAAATCGGGACTGCCGTCGGCGGACCTGTGCGCGCGCAGCGGCGCGGTGCTGATGCTCTCCACACCGCCCGCGAGGTAGGCGCCATTGCCGCCGGCTGCCACCAGCCGCGATGCGAGCACGATGGCGTCCAGCCCGGATCCGCACTGCCGGTCCACGGTCAGGCCGGGAACGCTGACCGGCAGGCCGGCCTCCAGGGAAGCCAGCCGCGCCACGTTGCCGCCGCCTCCCACGGCATTGCCGATCACCACGTCCGAAACAGCGTGGTCCGGCAGGCCGGATTCTGTCAGGAGGCCCCGAAGCACGGGGGCTAGGAGCTGATGCGCGCGGAGCTCCTTGAAGGCGCCATTGACCTTCCGGACGGGAGTCCGGAGGGCCGCGATGACCACCGGCTGCCGGTGGGGCGGCAGCTGGTCTGCGGCTGGCTCAGCCAAGGCGGCGGACCCTGGTGTCGCCGCACTCTATCCAGTCGAGCAGCAGCTGCCTGCTGACTTTGCCGCGGTCCGTCACAGGCAGTTCCGCGAGGGCAAAATACTGCAGCGGCCGCTTGTCCCTGGGCAGGACATCGTCCAGCCCCGCCTTCAGCTGCGTAGCGGTGATTCCACCATGGGAAGGGACCACACCGGCGATCACCCGCTGGCCGCGGACGTCATCCGCCATGCCTGACGCGACGGCGGCCGCAACGCCAGGGACGGACGCGAGGGCCAGTTCCACCTCATGCGGGTAGACGTTCTTGCCGGCCGTGATGATCATGTCCGAGCGGCGGCCCAGGATATGGAGCTCGCCGTCCTGCAGGTAACCCTGGTCCCCCACGGTGTACCAGCCGTCGAAGCAGCGCAGTGCCTGCCCGTCGTCGCCCCAGAGGTAGCCGTTGCTGACCATTCCGCTGCGGACGCAGATGTTGCCGTCCCTGCCGTCCGGAAGCGGCGCGCCGTCGTCGGCCAGGATCCGGACCTCGACGCCGGGGAAAGGTTTGCCGATTCCCGTTCCGCCCGCGTCCAGCGGCGCTCCTGCCCGCAGGCCCGCACCTGAAACGAAGCTCAGTTCGGAGGCTCCGTAGTACTCGAAGATGGTGGCCCGGGGTGCCCAGCGGCGGGCGGCCTCCAGGGTACGGGCGTCCAGCTTGGACCCGGCGCAGATGATGGACGTGACGCCGGAAGCGTCCACGCAGCCGGCCAGTCCGCGTTCACTGAGCAGCCGGAGCATGGTGGGCACCAGCACAAGCCGGGTGATGCCGTCATGGGTGATGGCCGAGTGAACGTCGCCGACGTCGAAAGACTCCAGCGTGTGGAACTCGGAGCCGGCGTACAGGCATTCGGAGAGCGCGTACAGGTTGAGGCTGGCCGCCAGCGGTCCCGGGGCGAGGGTCTTGTCCTCCTGGGTCAGTCCGAAAAACTCGATGGACGCATCGAAGGAAAGCTGCCAGGACCGCCTGGACCTCGTGAACGCCTTGGGCACGGACGTGGTCCCGGAGGTCAGCCCGATCAGGAAGGCGGATTCCGGAGTGCCGTCGCAGAGTTCCGCGGATGCCGGCGGACCGGGCTCCGCAGTGGCGCCAGTTTGCAACCTGGCCGCGATGTCTGCCTTGAGCTGCTCGGGCCAGGTGGGGTCGAGGACGGCACATTGCCGGTCGCCTGCCACCGCGGCGGCATAGGACACGGCAAAGTCCACGGAATTCGGCTCGGCCAGGACGCTGACCTGTCCGGCGTCCGCAGTCCGGGCCGCGGCGGCGTCCCGAAGCGCGCCCCAGCTGAGGTGCCGGCCCGCCACGACGACGGCAGTGTCGTCGGGGCGGTCATCGGCCCAGCGTTGGAGTCTGTTGAGGAAAGGCATCGGATCAACTTTACCGGCGTCCAGGGCTCCCGGCGGGGCCGGTACGGCTATTGTGACTTTATGAGTTTCAATGACAACGTTCAGCTGGACCCGTCGCAGGTCCAGGACCGGCGCGGGATGGGCCGCGGAACCAAGATCGGCGGCGGCATCGGCGGCGGAATCATCCTCCTGCTGGCCGCCCTGTTTGGGGTCAACCCGCAACTGCTGGAAGGCCTGACTGGCACAGTCCAGGAGCCGCAGAGCACGGGCAGCGCGCCGGCCTGCCAGACCGGCGCCGACGCGGACGCCCGGCTCGACTGCCGCATCACCGGAACGGTAAACAGCCTCAATGCGTTCTGGCCGGCCTACCTCGCCCAGTACAACACGGAGTATCCGCGTCCCACCACGGTGATCTTCAGCCAGGCCACCAACACCGGCTGCGGCGGGGCGACCTCCGAAGTGGGGCCGTTCTATTGCCCGGCCGACACCACCGCGTATTTCGATCCCGGCTTCTTCCAGGACCTGGTGGACCGTTTCGGATCCTCCGGCGGTCCGCTGGCCCAGGAGTACGTCGTGGCGCACGAATTTGGCCACCACGTCCAGAACATCATGGGCAACCTTGACCGCGCCCAGCAGGATCCGCAGGGCCCCGAATCCGGTGCCGTCCGCGTCGAACTACAGGCAGACTGCTACGCCGGACTCTGGGTGCGCTACGCCACAACGCAGAAGGACCCCAACACCGGCCAGCCCTTCCTCGAACCGCTCACCCAGCAGGACCTGAACGATGCCCTGTCCGCCGCGTCCGCGGTTGGTGACGACCGCATCCAGAAGGCAGCCACCGGCCGGGTTTCGCCGGAGGCCTGGACGCACGGCTCCAGCGCCCAGCGGCAGAAGTGGTTCTACCAGGGCTACCAGACCGGCGACATCAACAAATGCGATACCTTTAGCGCCGCCACGCTCTAGCTGACAGGACGCTTCGGCTGAACAGAAACGAAACGACGGCGGCCGGTCACCTTCCCCCTTCGGGAAGGTGACCGGCCGCGCGTCGTGCTGTTAGCGGGTGCTCCGTTGGCTAGATGTTGAAGCCCAGCGCACGCATCTGGTCGCGTCCGTCTTCGGTGATCCGCTCCGGACCCCATGGCGGCATCCAGACCCAGTTCAGCCGCCAGTCGTCCACGACGCCGTCGAGGGCCTTGCCCACCTGCTCTTCGATGACGTCCGTGAGGGGGCACGCCGCCGTGGTGAGCGTCATGTCGATCAGCAGGGCGCCGTCGTCGTCCGAGTACTTCAGGCCGTACAGCAGGCCGAGGTCAACGATGTTGACTCCCAGCTCGGGGTCAATGACGTCCTTCAGTGCCTCTTCGACATCTTCGAGGCCCGTGCGGGCCGCTTTGATTTCGGTCATGGCGTTGTCCTAACTAGCCCTGGACTGCAGCGTCGGCTGCAGCGATGGTGGCTGCGCCCGCACCCTTGGCGTAACGGTCGTAGCCTTCTTCTTCGAGGCGGTCGGCAAGTTCCGGGCCGCCCTCTTCGACAACCTGGCCGTCGACGAATACGTGGACGAACTCAGGCTTGATGTAGCGCAGGATCCGCGTGTAGTGCGTGATGAGCAGGGTGCCCATGTTGCCCTCGGCGTGGGCGCGGTTAACGCCTTCGGAAACGACCTTCAGCGCGTCGACGTCCAGGCCGGAGTCGGTCTCGTCCAGGACGGCGAACTTCGGCTTGAAGAGCTCCAGCTGGAGGATCTCCACGCGCTTCTTCTCGCCGCCGGAGAAGCCTTCGTTGACGTTGCGCTGGGTGAAGTCGGCGTCGATGCGCAGCTTCTCCATGGCGGCCTTGACGTCCTTGGTCCAGGTGCGCAGCTTGGGCGCTTCGCCGTCGATGGCGGTCTTGGCGGTCCGCAGGAAGTTGGTCATGCTGACGCCGGGAACCTCCACGGGGTACTGCATGGCCAGGAACAGGCCGGCGCGGGCGCGCTCGTCCACGCTCATGGCCAGGACGTCTTCGCCGTCCAGGGTGATGGTGCCGCTGGTGACGTTGTAGCGCGGGTGACCGGCAATCGTCGACGCCAGGGTGGACTTGCCCGAGCCGTTGGGGCCCATGATGGCGTGCGTCTCGCCGGTCCTGATGGTCAGGCTGACGCCCTTCAGGATCTCCTTGGTGCCCTGCTCCGTCTCAATGCTGACGTGCAGGTCCTTGATCTCAAGAGTTGACATGCTCTTCTTTCTTTTCGTTCGTAAGTCTTGTGAAGCCGGGCGCTCAGTAGTTGCTGACCGTGGCGCCGTTCAGAACATTGGTCACGTCCACGTAGACGTCGTCGCCATGAAGCTCAACGGCGAAGACGGGCACGGGATCGTAGGCAGGAAGCTGAAGAGGCTGGCCATTGCGCAGGTCAAACTGCGAGCCGTGGCCCCAGCACTCGATGGCACAGCCTTCCACTTCCCCTTCGGACAGCGAAATGTCCGCATGCGAGCAGGTGTCGCCGATGGCGTGGATTTCGCCCATTGAATCCTTGACGATGGCAACCGGGTAGTCATCGATCAGGATCCGCAGTGCCTGTTTCACCTGGATGTCGTTGGCATTGCAGACCAGTTCACCCTTGGGTTGTTCACTCATGCGTTCCTGCCTGCCTGTTTCAGTTCTCGCTCGCGGCGAGCTCGCGCTCAACTGCGTCGGTCAGGCGCTCTTCGAGTGCCGGAACCTTGATCTTCTGGATGATCTCGTTGAGGAAGCCGCGGACAACCAGGCGGCGGGCAACATCCTCGGGGATGCCGCGGGCCATGAGGTAGAACAAGTGCTCGTCGTCGAAACGCCCGGTGGAGCTCGCGTGGCCGGCACCCTCGATCAGACCGGTCTCGATCTCGAGGTTCGGGACCGAGTCCGCGCGGCAGCCGTCCGTCAGTACCAGGTTCTGGTTCTTCTCGTACGAGTCGGTGCCCAGGGCCTGCTTCTGGATCAGGACGTCGCCGACCCAGACGGTGTGTGCGTCCTTACCCTGCAGGGCGCCCTTGTAGAGCACGTTGGACTTGCAGTTGGCCATGTTGTGGTCAACGAAGGAGCGGTGCTCCAGATGCTGTCCCGCGTCGGCGAAGTACAGGCCCAGCAGCTCGGCCTCGGCACCCTCGCCCGAGAAACGGACGTTGGAGTTCAGGCGCACGATGGATCCGCCCAGGGACACGGCGATGTGCTTGTACACAGCGTCCTTGCCCACCTGCGCGTCGTGCTGCGCCAGGTGCTTGGCATCGTCTTCCCAGAGCTGTACTGAGATCACGGTGAGCTTGGCGCCCTCACCGACGATGACTTCCAGGTTGCCGTTGTGGTCGGCGGCACCGGTGTGTTCCAGGATCACAACGCTGCGGGAGTTGGCGCCCGCTTCCAGCACGAAGTGCGCGTTGGAACGGTGGCCGGCGGCCGCGCCGTGGACCAGGATCCGCAGCGGCTCGGCCGGTTCGGCTTCCGCCGGGATGACCACATGCAGCGCCTCGTCCGTGTTGGCGGAGGCGACGACGGCGGCCCGGTCCGCCGGGACCAGGGCGGTTCCGCGGGGTGCGGCTCCGGGAGCGAGCGGAGCGCGGACGTACCCTTCCGGCGCTTCGACCGTGTAGCCGGCGGCCGGCACGGGATCGAGGTCCGTTGCGGTGTCGGAGAGCAGGTTGGCCAGTCCGCGGACCGGGCTGAAGCGCCATTCCTCCTCGCGGCCCGTGGGCAGCGGGAAGTCGGCAACGTTGAAGCTGGTGAGGCGTTCAGCGCGGGAGGACATCACGGTAACGCCGTGGTTGTGGGTGTGGTCCACCTTGGCGGCGACCAGCCCCTCGCCCTCCTCGGTGAAGCCTGCGATGGAAGGCGCTCCGATGCGGGCCTTTTCAGTAGTAATTTCGGCAGTCATTAACCGACGGATCCTTCCATCTGGAGTTCAATGAGGCGGTTCAGCTCGAGGGCGTATTCCATCGGCAGCTCGCGGGCGATCGGCTCGATGAAGCCGCGCACGATCATGGCCATGGCCTCGTCTTCGCGCATGCCGCGGGACATGAGGTAGAAGAGCTGCTCTTCGGATACCCGCGAGACGGTTGCCTCGTGACCCAGCTGGACGTCATCTTCACGGATGTCGATGTACGGGTAGGTGTCCGAACGGCTGATCGTGTCCACCAGCAGGGCGTCACAGCGGACCGTGTTGGCCGAATGCTTGGCGCCTTCACGGATCTGGACCAGGCCGCGGTAGGCGGCGCGGCCGCCGCCGCGGGCCACCGACTTGGAGATGATGGAGCTCTTGGTGTTCGGTGCGATGTGCACCATCTTGGAGCCCGTGTCCTGGTGCTGGCCTTCGCCGGCGAACGCGATGGACAGCGTTTCGCCCTTTGCGTGCTCGCCCACAAGGTAGACGGCCGGGTACTTCATGGTGACCTTGGAGCCGATGTTGCCATCGATCCACTCCATGGTGGCGCCCTCTTCGCAGATGGCGCGCTTGGTGACCAGGTTGTACACGTTGTTGGACCAGTTCTGGATGGTCGTGTAGCGGACGCGGGCGCCCTTCTTCACGATGATCTCCACGACGGCGGAGTGCAGCGAGTCCGAGGTGTAGATCGGCGCCGTGCAGCCTTCGATGTAGTGGACGTAGGAGTCCTCGTCGGCGATGATCAGCGTGCGCTCGAACTGGCCCATGTTTTCCGTGTTGATGCGGAAGTACGCCTGCAGCGGGATATCCACGTGGACGCCCTTGGGAACATACACGAACGATCCGCCGGACCATACGGCCGTGTTGAGCGACGCGAACTTGTTGTCACCCACGGGAATGATGGTGCCGAAGTACTCCTGGAAGATCTCCGGGTGCTCGCGCAGGGCGGTGTCCGTGTCCAGGAAGATAACGCCCTGGGCTTCGAGGTCCTCGCGGATCTGGTGGTACACAACCTCGGATTCGTACTGCGCTGCCACACCCGAAACCAGGCGGCTGCGCTCGGCTTCCGGAATGCCCAGCTTCTCGTAGGTGTTCCGGATGTCCTCGGGGAGGTCCTCCCACGTGGCGGCCTGCTTCTCGGTGGAGCGCACGAAGTACTTGATGTTGTCGAAGTCGATGCCGGAGAGGTCTGCACCCCACGTGGGCATGGGCTTGCGGTCGAAGTACTTCAGGCCCTTGAGGCGGAGATCCAGCATCCACTCCGGCTCGTTCTTCTTGGCCGAAATGTCCCGGACAACTTCGTCGTTGATGCCACGACGCGCGTTGGCTCCGACATCGTTCTTGTCGGCCCAGCCGTACTCGTAGGTGCCAATACCGTGGAGCTCGGGGTTCTTCTCCAGAATCTCCGAAATCACAGTAGTTTCAGCAACCTTGTTCTCTGATAGTTGGTCCGTCATCACGGCCTTTCTTGCAGATGGTTGGATACTTCGCCCAGGCTGTCCGTGGTGTGTCCGGGACCGGCTGGCCCCTTCGCGGCCGGACGGCCTGTAGGTATGTGGGTGGTGCACACGTGTCCGCCGCGTGCCAGCGTGGACAGTCGTCGCACGTCGACGCCGACGAGCCGGGAGAAGACCTCGGTTTCGACGTCGCAGAACACCGGGAACTTCGTGGCCAGCTGCTGGATGGGGCAGTGTCCCTGGCAGAGCTGGACGCTTGAAAGCGCAGCGGGGAGCGGCGCTTTGGCTTCAATGGACGCTGCGGAGGCAACGAACCCGTCCCGGCTCAACGCTGCGGACAGTGCTTGCGCCCGGGCGGTGATGTCCTGGCCGGCGGCCTCGATCTCCGGCGCGTACCTGCGCTCCATGTCGGCAAAACGCTCGACGGCGAACTCACGGACGGCGTCGGGTCCGGCAATTTCGCCCAGGCGCTGGAGGGCCTGGCCGGCAATGTCGAGGTAGTCGTCGCCCAGGCTGGACTGGCCCTGCGAACTGAGGACGTAGCGGCGGGCCGGGCGTCCGGCGCCGGCGCCGGCTCTCGCCACGCGTTTGACCTCAATGACTCCGCTGCGGGACAGGTGGTCCAAGTGGCGGCGTACGGCTGCGGGAGTGAATCCCAGCAGGTCACCGAGCTCGGCAGCGCTGACAGGCCCGTGCTCCAGCACAGCATTCAGTACGCGGTCGCGCGTACGCTCTTCCGAGTCCGCCGGCAACGTGTGCGGCGCCGGCGCCGGCCTTGTTGCGGGCGCAGAAATCCCGGGCCGGAGCGAACCGGCGGCGCCATCGGGCGCGGCTTGCCCGGTTCGGGGCGCAGAAAGTCGAGTGCTCATGGAATACACAACACAATCATGTCGTAATTTACTCCCCTGTTCCAGTAAGGCGAGGCTGACCTGCGGTCACATCCCGTCGGGTGGCGCGCGTACTACATCCCGTAGAATGCTTTGGTGCGATCTCCCGATTCTCCCGTCCTGTCCATTACCGGACTCATCAAGGACGTTGGCCCGCTGGCTTCCCTTGACGGCAAGATGCTCCGGGTGGTCAGCGGCGTCTCCCTGGCCGCCGAACGCGGACAGGTCACCGCCCTGCTGGGAGCCAACGGCGCCGGCAAAACGACCACCATTGAATGCGCGCAGGGATTGCAGCGGCGGTCCGGCGGTACGGTCTCCTTGCTCGGCCAGGACCCGGACATTTCAGGGGCCTCGCTCCGCTCCCGCGTGGGTGTGATGCTGCAGGACGGCGGGTTGCCGCCGTCGGCCCGTCCCATCCCCCTGCTGAAGCATATCGCCGGTATGTACCAGGATCCATGGCCTGTTGATGAATTGATCGGGCGCCTAGGCATTGACACGTTTAGCCGGACCACGGTCCGGCGCCTCTCCGGCGGCCAGCGGCAGCGGCTGGCACTTGCCGCTGCCCTGGTGGGAAACCCCGAAGTCCTCTTCCTGGACGAGCCGAGTGCGGGCCTGGATCCACAGTCACGCCAGCTGGTTTTCCAATTGATTTCCGAACTGCGGGATGCCGGGATGGGAATCGTCCTGACGACCCACCTTATGGACGATGCCCAGCGGCTGGCCGACTATGTGTACATCATTGATGCGGGCCGGAACGTCGCGGAGGGCACGGTGGCGCAGCTGCTGCAGCGCAATCTGGGTGCGGACGCCGCCCAGGAACATGTCCGGACGCTTCTTTTCGAGGCACGGCCCGGCCTGGACTTCACTGGCGTGCTGCCCCCCGCCGTGGACGTCCGCGAAACCCGAGCCGGGAGCTATGCCGCAACCGGCGCGCTGACCCCGGAAGACCTTGCCTCGCTGACGGCTTGGTGGGCTGCCCACGGCATCATGCCCGGCTCCATGAGCCTGGAGGCCCGTAGCCTCGAAGACGTATTTTTGGACATCTCGGGAAGGGAGATCCGATGAGCCGGGTCCTCGGCAGCGCTCCTGCCCCGCTGCTTCGTCGCATCCTGCTCCAGGGAAAGTACGAAGCACTGACAATGCTCCGCAACGGGGAGCAGCTCATCCTGGCGATCGTCCTGCCCTTGCTGGCCCTGGTGGGACTGACTGYCCCGCTGTTGGACGGCCTGGGCGGA
>NZ_JYCN01000017.1 GCF_000876655.1 Arthrobacter sp. SPG23 | reverse complement strand
TGGACTTCACTGGCGTGCTGCCCCCCGCCGTGGACGTCCGCGAAACCCGAGCCGGGAGCTATGCCGCAACCGGCGCGCTGACCCCGGAAGACCTTGCCTCGCTGACGGCTTGGTGGGCTGCCCACGGCATCATGCCCGGCTCCATGAGCCTGGAGGCCCGTAGCCTCGAAGACGTATTTTTGGACATCTCGGGAAGGGAGATCCGATGAGCCGGGTCCTCGGCAGCGCTCCTGCCCCGCTGCTTCGTCGCATCCTGCTCCAGGGAAAGTACGAAGCACTGACAATGCTCCGCAACGGGGAGCAGCTCATCCTGGCGATCGTCCTGCCCTTGCTGGCCCTGGTGGGACTGACTGTTACCCCGCTGTTGGACGGCCTGGGCGGATCCCGCGTTGACGTGGCGGTGCCAGGCATCCTCGCCCTGTGCGCCATGTCCACCGCCTTCACCGGCCAGGGCATCTCCACCGGCTTCGACCGCCGGTACGGAGTGCTGCGTTTCCTGTCCACCACTCCCCTGGGCCGCGCCGGGCTGATCGCAGGCAAGATCCTGGCGGTGCTGGCCGTACTGGTCCTTCAGGTACTCGTGGTGGGCGTGGTGGCTTTCGCACTCGGCTGGCAGCCGACGGCGGCGGGCTGGCTTCCGGCGCTGGTACTGCTGGTGCTGGGGGCGGCAGCTTTCACCGCACTGGGCCTCCTGGTCGCCGGTACAGTCCGGCCGGAGGCCACCCTGGCCATCACCAACCTTTTGTGGATTCTGCTCGGAGCCCTGGGCGGAATTGTTCTTCCCGCCGAGCGGCTGCCCGGACCGGCCAGGGACATTGTCCACTTCCTGCCCTCCGGGGCGCTGGGCGAGGCGCTCCGGGACGCCTTCCTGGCAGGCACCTTCAATGGAGGCGCCACCCTAATCCTGCTGCTCTGGACGGCAATTGCCGGTGCAGCGGCCATCCGTTGGTTCAAGTGGAATTGAGAAAACCGTGAGTACGGCATCGCGCCTCCCCCAGATTCTCGGACGCATGACGTCCAAGCTGCCCGTAACGGTCAACGCGACCGTGCGCAGGCTGGCCGTCCTCTCACTCATCGGACAGACGGTCCTCGTGGTGACCGGCGGCGCCGTACGCCTGACCGCGTCCGGCCTCGGCTGCCCCACGTGGCCGCGCTGCACGGACGGGTCCCTGGTCAACACCCCGGAAATGGGCATCCACGGCTTCATCGAATTCGGGAACCGGCTCCTGACGTTTGCGCTGGCGGCGATCGCAGTGCTCATGCTGGTGTACTTGTGGAACCTCCGCAAGGAGCGCAAGGACCTCTTCCTGTTGGCCCTGGGCCTGCTGGCAAGCATCCCGGCACAGGCAGTCATCGGCGGCATCACGGTACTCACCCAGCTCAATCCGTGGGTCGTGGGGCTCCACTTCCTGGTGTCGATGGCCCTGGTCGTTATTGCGACGCTGTTGGTCAACCGGGCCTATGGGCGCACGGGACGGTTTCCCGCCGTCGCGCTTCCCGCCCTTCCCGGCGCCGCACGGCCGGTGATGGCCGCCGTCGCGCTGTTTTCCGCCGTCGCCGTGACGCTCGGAGTGGTGGTTACAGGGGCGGGACCGCACGCGGGTGACGCCGACGCCCCCAGAAACGACCTGGACTGGGACCTCTTCTCCCACATCCACGCCGCGCCCGCCTACCTTGTCACTGCCGGCGCGCTCTTCGGTGTATTCCTCGTGTTCCGGGACCGGATCAGAGGGCCGTTCCGCACTGCCGTGCTGATGCTGCTGGGAGTCACGGTGCTGCAGGCAGTTATTGGCTTCACGCAGTACTACAACGGCATTCCCGCTCTCCTGGTGGGCGCCCACATGCTCGGAGCTGCGCTGCTCATGAGCGCCGCCACGAACGCCGCAGACCTGGCGCGGTTCAGCCCGGTCAAGTAGGGCCGTCCGGTCAGGCGTGCCGCAGGGCGCGTTCAGGCAACAGTGCCGGCCCTGGTGAGGCAGCCCCGAAGCGGTCAGCCAACCCGGGTAACACGTAGAAGCGCGAAGCACCCCGGTCACCTTGACCGGGGTGCTTCCCTTTGCCCCCTGACGTGAATGCCACGACAACCCCACGGCGCTCTCTCAGATCCTGCAGTGTTTTTGCCAATGCTCTCTCACCTCGGACGACAAACAGGGCGATCCTCACTTGCGTGGTAAGAGAGCGTCCTGGTTCAAGCGACAAGATGTGAGAGAGCGTCCCGTGGGGTTAGGGGTTAGCCCATGATGGATGAACCCACGAAGGGGTCGACAGCCAGTGCGATGAACAGGAGGGTCAGGTAGCTGATGGAACCGTGGAAGACCTTCATGGCGCCCTTGTTGGAGATGTCGCCGCCCTGGGCGCGGTTGTAGAGGGCGTGCGATTCATACAGGAACCAGGCGCCGGCAGCGACGGCGGTGACCGTGTAGACCCAGCCCGCTCCGCCGGCGGGGATCAGCAGCAGCGAGCAGGCAACCATGGCCCACGCGTAGAGGACAACCTGGACGGAGACGACCTTCGCACCGGCGATGGCCCCGAGCATCGGCACGTTGGCGTTCCGGTAGTCCTCGCCGTAGCGCATGGACAGCGGCCAGTAGTGCGGCGGGGTCCACAGGAAGATCACCATGAAAAGGACGATTGCCGGCCACTCCACAGTATTGGTGACCGCGGACCAGGCAATCAGCACCGGGAAGCATCCCGCAGCGCCGCCCCAAACAATGTTCTGGGCCGTGCGGCGCTTGAGGATCATGGTGTAAATGACCACGTAGAACACAATGGCCCCGAGGCCAAGCCACGCCGAGAGGGGGTTGGCGCCAAACCAAAGAATCGCGATGGCGGCCGCACCCAGCAGCCACGAGAACACCAGCGCCTCGCGCGGAGTCACTTCGCCGGTGACCAGGGGGCGGTTTTCGGTCCGGTGCATCAGTTTGTCGATGTCACGGTCGATGTAGCAGTTGAAGGCACCGGCGCTGCCGGCCGCGAATGCCCCGCCCACGAGCGTCGCAAGAATGAGCCCGATGGACGGAAATCCGCGTTCCGCGTAAATCATGGTGGGCAGCGTGCTCACGAGGAGCAGCTCGATGACCCGCGGTTTTGTGAGGGCAAGGTACGCCTTCGCTTTACGGGCTATCCCGATTTTTCCGGGGAGCCGGGAGGCGTTCAGCGGCGTATCTGTTGTGCTCACGGTGGCAGTCACTCTGTTCTGTCTGGCTGTTCAGTCCGGCTGGTTCTCGCAGCGGCGGCGGCCCAAAACGGGCTCGCTCCCTCCGGCGGTGGCCTCCGAATATCATACCGTGGCTCTCCGGGGTCCAAAGCCTCGATGATTCCGGCAGGTTAACCGATCCTCACTGGCGCCGTCCGACGCGGTGATTCATATAAGGAAAATTCAGTCCACTTAGTGAGATATACGCTGACCAGCCCTTGGAATGGGGCTAAGCTGTCTGCAGATCAGCACGCAAGGAATGCCAATGGAATGCGCATTCCCGGATTCTCGAACGCGACTGAATGAAGATCAACGTTTCAATGGTGAACGGCTGGTACTAACCGCAGCGGGCGCCATTATGTGTGTCCCCGCTCCGGCCTGTTCGTACCACCTGCCGTCAGCACAGAGAGGGGCCCGGTTTTCGTGCCACATTTGGAAGAGCAAGAACTGTCATGGACCAGTTTGGACCAGCGAGCCGTTGACACGGTCCGCATTCTGGCCGCGGACGCGGTCGAAAAGGTAGGAAACGGCCACCCGGGCACCGCGATGAGCCTGGCCCCGGCTGCGTACCTTCTCTTCCAGAAGCTGATGCGCCACGACCCCAAGAACCCGGACTGGATCGGCCGCGACCGGTTCATCCTCTCCCCCGGCCACACCTCCCTGACGCTGTACATCCAGTTGTTCCTCTCCGGCTACGGCCTGGAACTGAACGACCTTAAGGCGCTCCGCACCTGGGGTTCGCTGACACCGGGCCACCCGGAGTACAAGCACACCGCCGGTGTGGAAATCACCACCGGTCCGCTGGGCCAGGGCCTTGCATCCTCCGTCGGGTTCGCATACTCCCAGCGCCGCCAACGCGGCCTGTTCGACGCCGATGCTCCCGCCGGCACCTCCCCGTTCGACCACACCATCTGGGTCATTGCCTCCGACGGCGACCTCCAGGAAGGCGTGACCTCCGAGGCTTCCTCGCTGGCCGGCCACCAGGAACTCGGCAACCTTGTGGTGGTTTACGACGAGAACCACATCTCCATCGAAGACGACACCGACGTCGCCTTCACCGAGGACGTCCTCAAGCGCTACGAAGCCTACGGCTGGCACGTCCAGCGTGTTGACTGGACGAAGACCGGCGAATACAAGGAAGACGTGCAGGAACTGTACGCGGCGCTCCTCGCTGCGAAGGCGGAGACCTCCAAGCCCTCCATCGTGTCGCTGCGCACCATCATCGGCTACCCGGCGCCTAAGAAGCAGAACACCGGCAAGATCCACGGCTCGGCCCTGGGTGCCGAGGAAGTCGCAGCGCTGAAGAACGTGCTGGGCTTTGACCCCGCGAAGTCCTTCGAGGTTGACGAAGAGGTGCTGGCCCACGCCCGCTCCGTCGTCGACCGCGGTGCCGCCGCACGTGCCGAATGGCAGGACTCCTTCGAGGCCTGGCAGGCGTCCAACCCCGACGCCGCCGCGCTGCTCGAACGCGTCGAGGCCCGCAAGCTCCCCGTGGAACTCGACTCGGCCCTGCCGGTCTTCGAAGCAGGCAAGGACGTCTCCACCCGCGCTGCGTCCGGTAAGGTCCTGAACGCCATCGGTCCGGTCATGCCGGAACTGTGGGGCGGTTCGGCCGACCTCGCCGAGTCCAACAACACCACCATCGAAGGTTCGCCTTCGTTCATCCCCGTGTCCCGGTCCACCGATGCGTGGAAGGGCAACCCGTACGGCCGGGTGCTGCACTTCGGCATCCGCGAGCACGCTGCTGCCTCGATTGTTAACGGCATCGCCCTGCACGGGAAGACCCGCGCGTTCTCCGGCACCTTCCTGATCTTCTCGGACTACCAGCGCCCGGCCATCCGCCTCGGCGCGCTGATGGGTGTCCCGTCCCTGTACGTCTGGACGCACGACTCCATCGGCCTGGGCGAAGACGGCCCCACCCACCAGCCGGTGGAGCAGCTGGCTTCCCTGCGCGCCATCCCTGGCCTGGACGTTGTCCGTCCCGGTGACGCCAACGAGGTCTCCGCTGCCTGGAAGGCCATGCTCGAAAACCACGAGAACCCGGCCGGCATCGTCCTGACCCGCCAGAACATCCCCACGTACGCCCGCGGCGAAGGCGATGCCGAGGGTGACACCTTCGGTGCCGTGTCCGGAGTGGCCAAGGGCGGCTACGTCCTGGCGGAGGCATCCAAGGACGGCAAGACCGCCGACGCACAGGTCATCCTGATCGGCACCGGTTCCGAGGTCCAGCTGGCCGTGAACGCCCGTGAAGCCCTCCAGGCCGAAGGCATCCCCACCCGCGTGGTGTCGATGCCCTGCGTGGAGTGGTTCAACAAGCAGGACGCCGCCTACCGCGACGCCGTCCTGCCCCCGGCCGTGAAGGCACGCGTGTCCGTCGAAGCCGGCCTGGCCCTGGGCTGGAAGGAATTCGTCGGCGACGCCGGCCGTTCCATCAGCCTCGAGCACTTCGGCGCCTCCGCCGACTACAAGCGCCTCTTCCAGGAATTCGGCATCACGGCAGAAGCAGTTGCTGCCGCGGCGAAGGAATCCCTCGCCGGCCTCTCCAACTGATCAACCCCCACGGTTCCGGGGGACGTTGCGCCCCCGGAACCCCTGATTTCCAGGAGTTATGACATGACTACCCCCACCCAGCAGCTCTCGGACGCCGGCGTCTCGATCTGGCTCGATGACCTTTCCCGCGGCCGCCTGCAGACCGGCACGCTCCGCAAGCTGATCGAAGAGAAGAACGTCGTTGGTGTCACCACCAACCCGTCCATCTTCCACGCCGCGATCACCTCCGGCACGGATTACGACGCCGTCATTGCGGCGCAGGCGGCTGCCGGCGCCACCGTTGAAGAGACCGTCTTCGAAATCACCACCACCGACGTCGCCGACGCCTGCGACCTGTTCGCCCCCGTCGCCGCGGCGACCAAGGGTGTGGACGGGCGCGTGTCCATCGAAGTGGACCCCCGCCTCGCCTGGGACACCGCCGGCACCATCGCCGAAGCCAAGCACCTGTACAAGAAGGTCAACAAGGACAACGTCCTGATCAAGATCCCGGCAACCCTTGAGGGCCTCGAGGCCATCACGGCAACCCTGGCCGAGGGCATCAGCGTCAACGTGACCCTGATCTTCTCGCTGGAGCGCTACCGCGCCGTGATCAATGCCTTCCAGTCCGGCCTGGAGCAGGCCAAGGGCAACGGCCACGACCTCTCCAAGATCCATTCGGTGGCGTCCTTCTTCGTCTCCCGCGTGGACGCCGAAATCGACAAGCGCCTCGACGCCATCGGCACCGACGAAGCCAAGGCTCTCAAGGGCAAAGCCGGCCTGGCCAACGCCCGCCTGGCCTACCAGGTCTACGAGGAGCTCTTCTCCACCGAGCGCTGGGCACTGCTGGCCGAAGCCGGCGCCCTTCCGCAGCGCCCGCTGTGGGCCTCCACCGGCGTGAAGGACCCTGCCTACCCGGACACCCTCTACGTCACCGAACTCGTGGCACCGGGCGTGGTCAACACCATGCCGGAGAAGACCCTCGACGCCACGTTTGACCACGGCGTGGTCACCGGCGACACCGTCACCCGCGGCTACGACGACGCGAACGCAACCCTGAACGCCCTCGACGCGCTGGGAATTTCCTACAACGACGTCGTAGCACTGCTTGAGTCCGAAGGCCTGGACAAGTTCGTGGCCAGCTGGAAGGAACTCCTGGGTGACGTCGAAGGCGCCCTGGCCTCTGCACGGAAGGCTTCCTAACCCATCATGAGCACCCTCAGCTACGACGCCACCGGCGCAGCCCGCGAGGCCCTTGAACAGCACCTCCCCGCGCTGCTGGAAGACCGCATTGCCACGCGGATTTTCGCGAAGGACCATACCCTGTGGGGTCCGGACGCCGAACAGGAATCCGCCATCCGGCTCGGCTGGGTCGAGGCGGCAACCGTCTCCCAGCCGCTGGTCAGCGACATCCTGGAACTCCGAGACGCACTGAAGGAAGAGGGCGTCACGCGTATCGTCCTCTGCGGCATGGGCGGATCCTCGCTGGCTCCTGAAGTCATCGCGGGCACCGCTGGCGTCGAGCTGACTGTGCTGGACAGCACCGACCCCGAACAGGTCGGTGCCGCCCTGGTGGACCGCCTGGCCGAAACCGCCATTGTTGTTTCGTCCAAGTCCGGTTCCACCGTGGAAACGGATTCCCAGCGGAGGATCTTCGAGCAGGCCTTCACCGATGCCGGCGTCGACGCGAAGAGCCGCATCGTTATCGTCACCGACCCGGGTTCGCCGCTGGACAAGGCGTCACGGGAGGCCGGCTACCGCGCCGTCTTCAATGCCGACCCCAATGTCGGCGGACGTTTCTCGGCGCTGACCGCCTTCGGACTGGTCCCCTGCGGGCTGGCCGGAGTGGATATCCAGGCGTTCCTGGATGAGGCCGAAGAAGCAGCCGAAATCCTCAACGACGACGCGCCCGAAAACATCGGCCTCGCCCTGGGGACCGCGCTGGGCGGCACCAACCCGCTCCGCAACAAGATCGTCATTGCGGAGGACGGATCAGGCATCGTCGGTTTCGCCGACTGGGCAGAACAGCTCATCGCCGAATCCACCGGAAAGCTTGGCACCGGTGTTCTGCCGGTCGTCGCCGGCCCGTCAGCACCGGAAGTCACCTCCGGCGCGGCCGACGTCCTGGTGGTGCGGCTGGTAGCCGCCGACGCCGACGACGTCCAGCTCGGCGAGAACGAGGTCGCCATTGCCGGCGGCCTGGCTACGCAGATGATGGTGTGGGAATTCGCCACGGCCGTTGCCGGCCGCCTGCTGGGCATCAACCCCTTTGACCAGCCCGACGTCGAGGCCGCCAAGGTGGCCGCCCGCGGCCTGCTGGACGCCCAGCCGGAACCGACTCCGGCCAACTTCGTCGACGGTGCCATCGAGGTCCGCGGCGGCGACTGGCTGGGAGACGCCGCAACGGCGTCTGCCGCAGTGTCGGCGCTGCTCGCCCAGCTTGCCGAAGACAGCTACCTCAGTGTCCAGGCCTACTTCGACCGGCTGGCATATGCGCCGTTCGAGGGTGTCCGCGACCAGCTGGCAGCAGCCACCGGACGCCCGGTGACGTTCGGCTGGGGCCCGCGCTTCCTGCACTCCACGGGCCAGTTCCACAAGGGCGGACCCGCCATCGGGGTGTTCCTGCAGGTCACGGCCGAGTCCGCAACGGACCTCTCCATCCCGGAGCGGCCGTTCACGTTCGGTGAGCTGATCTCGGCGCAGGCCGCCGGTGATGCCCAGGTCCTCAGCGACCACGGACGTCCGGTTCTCCGCCTGCACCTCACTGACCGTGCAGCCGGCGTCAAGCAGCTGCAGGACATTGTTTCAGAGCTCGCCGGCCAGGCAGCAACCCACACTGAAAGCTAAGGCACCGAAACAACCATGCCAGATACTGAAAACGGCAGCAGGAAGTCAGCAGGGCGGGGCCGCAACCCGCTGAGGGACCCTCGGGACCGCCGGCTGAACCGCATTGCCGGCCCCTCATCGCTGGTCCTCTTCGGGGTTACCGGCGACCTCGCCCGCAAGAAGCTCATGCCTGCCGTGTATGACCTGGCCAACCGCGGCCTGCTGCCGCCGAGCTTCGCCCTGGTGGGCTTCGCCCGGCGGCAGTGGGAAAACGAGGATTTCGCCGCCGAGGTCAAGGAGTCCGTCAAGGCCTACGCCCGGACCCCGTTTGACGAGGCAGTGTGGAACCAGCTCTCCGAGGGCATCCGTTTCGTCCAGGGAGAGTTCGACGACGACGACGCCTTTGAGCGGCTCGGTGACACGATCGACGAACTGGACGAGCAGCGCGGAACGCGCGGGAACCACGCGTTCTACCTGTCCATCCCTCCGAAGGCGTTTGAACAAGTCTGCCGCCAGCTGTCCAAGCACGGCCTGGCGCAGGCCGAGGGTGACAAGTGGCGCCGCGTGGTCATTGAGAAGCCGTTCGGGCACGACCTCGAGTCTGCCCGGCAGCTGAATGACATCGTGGAGTCCGTCTTCCCGCCGGATGCTGTGTTCCGGATTGACCACTACCTGGGTAAGGAAACGGTCCAGAACATCCTGGCGCTGCGGTTCGCGAACCAGCTGTTCGAGCCGCTCTGGAACGCCAACTATGTTGACCACGTCCAGATCACCATGGCCGAGGACATCGGCACCGGCGGCCGGGCAGGCTACTACGACGGCGTGGGCGCGGCCCGCGACGTCATCCAGAACCACCTGCTCCAGCTCCTGGCGCTGACGGCCATGGAGGAACCCATTTCCTTCAACGCCGACGATCTCCGGGCTGAGAAGGAAAAGGTCCTGGCCGCGGTCAAGCTCCCGGAGGACCTGTCCACCCATTCGGCGCGCGGTCAGTTCGCCGGCGGCTGGCAGGGCGGCGAAAAGGTCGTGGGCTACCTGGAGGAGGAGGGCATTCCGGCCGACTCCACCACCGAAACCTATGCCGCGATCCGGGTGGACATCCATACCCGCCGCTGGGCCGGTGTGCCGTTCTACCTGCGTGCCGGAAAGCGGCTGGGACGCCGCGTGACGGAAATCGCCGTCGTCTTCAAGCGCGCCCCCAATCTGCTGTTCCGGGATCACGGCGAGGACGACTTCGGCCAGAACGCCGTGGTGATCCGGGTGCAGCCCGACGAAGGCGCCACGATCCGTTTCGGGTCGAAGGTTCCGGGTACGCAGATGGAAGTCCGCGACGTGACCATGGACTTCGGCTACGGGCACTCGTTCACCGAGTCCAGCCCGGAAGCCTATGAGCGGCTCATCCTGGATGTGCTGCTCGGCGAACCGCCGCTGTTCCCCCGGCACGCCGAGGTGGAACTGTCCTGGAAGATCCTGGACCCCTTTGAGGACTACTGGGCAAGCCTCGGCGAACAGCCCGAGCCCTACGCCCCGGGAAGCTGGGGCCCCGCCTCGGCCGATGAGCTGCTTGCCCGTGACGGACGAACCTGGAGAAGGCCATGATCGTAGATCTTCCCGATACAACAACCTCCGCCATCTCCAAAAAGATCATGTCCCTGCGCGAGCAGGGCGGCGTGATCGCGCTCGGACGCGTGCTCACCCTCGTGGTGGTCACCAAGTCCGGACTGGAGGAAGAAGCAATCGAGGCGGCCAACGAAGCCAGCCGGGAGCACCCCTGCCGGATCATCGTCCTCGCGGATGCCGGGGCCCAGGCCCCCACCCGGCTGGACGCCCAGATCCGCGTGGGCGGGGACGCCGGCGCCTCCGAAGTGATCGTGCTGCGCGGATACGGCGAGCTCGCTGAGGAAAGCGAATCCCTCGTTGCCGCGCTCCTGCTTCCCGACGCCCCCATTGTGGCCTGGTGGCCGCACGGCGCCCCCAAGAGTGCCTGCGAAACCTCCATCGGCCGGATAGCCCACCGCCGGATCACCGACTCCGCCAACGAGGAGGACCCGCAAAAGGCACTGGACAACATCCGCAACACGTACAAAGCCGGCGACACAGACCTCGCCTGGACCCGCCTCACCAACTGGCGGATCCAACTGGCGGCGGTTCTGGACCAGGTCGATTCCTCACCGGTCACGGCCGTTGCCGTTGAAGGCGCATCGGACTCGCCCAGCACCCTCTTGCTCGCAGCCTGGCTGACATTGGCCCTGGACGCGCCGGTGACCATCGTGGCGGACCCCGCCGGGACCGGCATCCGCCGCGTCCGGCTGAGCCGTCCCAGCGGAGACGTCCAGCTGTTCCGTCCGGGACTGTCCGTCGCTGAACTGACCCAGCCGGGCCAGCCCGCCCAGCGCATCTCGCTGCCGCGCCGAAGCCTGAGGGACTGCCTCGCCGAAGAACTTCGGCGCCTGGATCCGGACGAAGTCTTCGGTGAAGTGATTACTATTGGACTGCCCCGTACAAATCTAAGGAGTGTCCGTCCCAGTGAGCGCTGATCCCAGAGTAAGCATCCACCCCGACTCATCCGTTTTAATGGCTGCCATTGCAGCCCGGCTGATCACCAAACTGGTGGACGTCCAGGACAAACACGGTGAGGCGACTGTGGTGCTCACTGGTGGCACTGTGGGCATCGGAACGCTCAGGGCGGTTGCCGACTCGGCGGCGGCTCCGGCGGTGAACTGGTCCAAGGTTAACTTCTGGTGGGGCGACGAGCGGTTTGTCGGAAGTTCCGACATCGACCGCAACACCCTCCAGGCACACGAAGCGCTGCTTTCGCACATACCGGTAGACCCGGACCGGGTGCATGAGCCGGCATCCACGGACGACTTCGACAGCCCGGAGGACGCCGCAGCGGATTACGCCCGCCGTCTTGCCGAGGCAGCGGCGGCGGAGCACGCCGCGGACATGTCAGATGACCGTCCCGAGAACCCGGGGAAGCTTCCGCGGTTTGATGTGGTCCTTCTTGGCGTGGGTCCGGATGCCCACGTGGCTTCGCTCTTCCCTGAGCAGGCAGGCGTCAGGGAAAAGGAACTCACGGTGGTGGGTGTCCGCAATTCTCCGAAGCCGCCGCCCGAACGGATTTCCCTGACTTTGCCGGCGATCAACACCGCGAGTGAAGTGTGGATGGTCGTAGCGGGCGAGGATAAGGCAGGTGCCGTAGGCCTTGCCCTGGCCGGCGCCAACCCCGTCCAGGTCCCGGCGGCAGGACCTACCGGGCGCACACGGACGCTCTGGCTGATTGACGAGAATGCGGCGTCAAGGGTGCCCGAGCAGCTAGTCCGAAAGGGTCCCGCGGGTTCGTAGCCGTTCCAGCGCTCCAGCCAGTACGTCTTCGGCGTCCTGGCTGGAGCGTCGTTCTTTAACGTACTCAAGGTGGCTTTTGTAGCCTTCCTCGGAATGGGGCGGGAGCTCGGCCCGTGATTCGTCCCGCGACGCAGGGCCGCCGCAGCGGCGGCAGTCCCAGATGACGGGGATCTGGTCTTCCGGGAGCTTAATGAAAACTGGCCGCGTCTCGTGTCCCTTGGCGCACCAATAGGAAACACGAATACGCGGCAAGCGTTCACCGACAACGTCGTTTGGCTGGATTCTGGGGGCTGACCCTTCGGCCACCCCCACGCGGGTTCCCCGGAACCCTGAAGCAGCATGCACCATCGGGAACTCCTGGCTACTCGACTGACCTGTTGTTGGAAGCCAACAGCCACAGTTTAGTGCGGAGTTCCCGACGGCGGCAGGGCCGTTAGTACCGGGCGTGTAAATTCCGGGGAAACTCCCGGAACTGCTCCGTTTCGGGCTGCTGCTAGGAGTCGCCGCCCCCGGAGAAGCGCATCAGCAGGCCAAGCGCGATGATGACGACACCCCAGGTGACGCCGAGGATGACCGTGAACCTGTTGAGGTTCCGTTCCGCGACGCCGGAGGAGCTAAGGCCGGAGCTCATGCCTCCGCCGAACATGTCCGACAGACCGCCGCCCCGTCCCTTGTGGAGCAGGATGAGCAGCGTCAGCAGGAGGCTGGTGATGCCCAGGAGGATCTGCAGAATGACATGAAGAACGTCCACGACGGCCTTTCAGAAGTTGATGATTGCGGGGGTCACGCCTGTGTCCGGGCTAATCCGTCAGCAGGTGACTCTCGAACCTGACAATATTAGCAAACTCGGCGGGATCGAGGCTGGCCCCGCCCACCAACACGCCGTCGACGTCGCGCTCGTTCAGGATGGCGGCCGCATTGTTGCCCTTCACCGAGCCGCCGTAGAGCAGGCGCACCTTGGCGGCAACGTCGTCCCCGAACAGGGAGACGAGTTCGGCGCGGATGGCGGCGCACATTTCCTGCGCGTCCTCCGGCCCTGCCACCTCACCGGTGCCGATGGCCCAGACGGGTTCGTAGGCAACCACAAGTTCGGCCGCTTCTTCAGCGCTGAGGCCTTCGACGTCGGCACGGAGCTGGTCGAGGGTGTGCTGGACGTGCGTCCCGGCCTGACGGATCTCGAGGCCTTCGCCGACGCACAGCACCGGGGTGACGCCGTGGCGGAAGGCGGCCTTCACCTTGGCGTTGAGGACCTCGTCGGATTCGTTGTGGATGGTGCGGCGTTCACTGTGTCCCACCAGGACGTACTTGCAGCCCAGCTTGTTCAGGAACTGGCCCGAAATGTCGCCGGTATAGGCGCCGGAATCGAACTGCGAAAGGTCCTGGCCTCCGTAGACAACCTCCAGCTCGTCGCCCTGGACCAGGGTCTGGACGCCGCGAAGGTCGGTGAAAGGCGGGAAAACGGCAACTTCAGCGCGGCTGTAGTCGTGCTTGGCGTCGGACAGGGTCCAGGCCAGTTTCTGCAGCAACGTGATGCCCTGGACGTGGTCCATGTTCATTTTCCAGTTGCCGGCGATGAGGGGCGTGCGGTCGAACTTGCCATTCGTAGACGTTGTCACGTGTTCTCCAAAAATGCTTGTGATGTGAACAGCCGGCAGGGCCCCGACTTTTCAGTGCGGTGCCCTGCCGGCTGGAGGATCTAGCGGTCCAGGACGCTAAGGCCCGGCAGTTCCTTGCCTTCGAGGTATTCCAGGCTGGCGCCGCCACCCGTGGAAATGTGGCCGAACTGATCGTCAGCGAAGCCGAGCGTACGGACGGCGGCCGCGGAATCGCCGCCGCCGACCACGGTGAAGGCATCCGACTCGGTAAGGGCCTGCGCGATGGCACGGGTGCCGCCGGCAAAGGCCTCGAACTCGAAGACGCCCATGGGGCCGTTCCAGAACACCGTCTTGGCACCCTTGATCCGGCTGGCGAAAGCTGCCGCCGATTCAGGTCCGATGTCCAGGCCGATGCCCTGGGCACCGAAGCTGCTGCCTTCGATGGCGTCAGCGGCGACCGTCTCGTGGTCAGCGTCTGCGGCAAACTTCGCGGCCACTACAACGTCCGTGGGCACGATGAACTCCGTGCCTGCGTCCGCCGCACGCTTCAGGTAGTCCTGGACCACGGGGATCTGGTCCTCTTCCAGCAGGCTGCCGGCAACCTTGTGGCCTTCGGCCGCGAGGAACGTGAACAGCATGCCGCCGCCCACCAAGATGGTGTCAGCCTTGCCGATCAGGTTGTCGATGACGGCAAGCTTGTCCGAGACCTTGGAGCCGCCGAGCACCACGACGTAGGGCCGCTGGGTCTCCGTGGTGAGCTTGCGCAGCACCTCGACTTCAGTGTGCACGAGGTCGCCCTGGTAAGACGGCAGCCGCGTGGCGACGTCGTACACGCTGGCGTGCTTGCGGTGGACGGCGCCGAAGGCGTCATCCACGAAGGCGCCGTGCTCCCCCGTCAACGACACCAGCTCGTCCGCGAAGGCGCCGCGTTCGGCGTCGTCCTTGCTGGTCTCACGGGCATCGAAACGGACGTTTTCAAGGACCAGCACTTCGCCGTCCTGCAGCGAAGCGGCAAGCTCCTTTGCCGAGGCACCGACGGTGTCCCCGGCCAGGGTGACCTTGAACGAGGCCAGTTCAGCCAGCCGCGTGGCGGCGGGCTTAAGGGAGTATTTTTCTTCGGGGGCGCCCTTGGGGCGGCCGAGGTGGGCTGTGACCAGCACGCGGGCACCGGCGTCCGTGAGCTTCGTCAGTACTGGCAGGGAGGCCTTGATGCGGCCGTCGTCAGTCACTTCAGAGCCGTCGAGCGGCACATTCAGGTCACTTCTGACCAGAATGTACCGCCCGCGGACACCATCAGCGATCAGTTCGTTGAGGGTGTGGAATGTCATGTGTCTAACCCTAGCCCAGCTTGGATGCGACAAGCTCCGTGAGGTCGACCAGGCGGTTCGAGTAGCCCCATTCGTTGTCATACCAGGAAACAACCTTGACCTGGTTGCCGATGACCTTGGTGAGACCGGAGTCGAAAATCGAGGAGGCGGGGTCACCGACGATGTCCGAGGAGACAATCGGCTCATCCGTGTAGGTCAGGAAGCCCTGGAGTGCCTCGGACTCGGAGGCCTTCTTCAGCGCGGCGTTGACTTCCTCGACCGTGGTCTCGCGGGAAACCGTGACAGTGAGGTCGGTGGCGGAGCCGGTGGGAACGGGAACGCGGATGGCGTAGCCGTCCAGCTTGCCCTTGAGCTCAGGAAGCACCAGGCCGATGGCCTTGGCCGCACCGGTGGAGGTGGGAACCATGTTGATGGCGGCGGCGCGGGCACGGCGGAGGTCGTTGTGCGGGCCGTCCTGCAGGTTCTGGTCCGCCGTGTAGGCGTGGACCGTGGTCATGAGGCCGCGCTCGATGCCGAACTCGTCGTTGACCACCTTGGCCAGCGGGCCGAGGCAGTTGGTGGTGCAGGAAGCGTTGGAGATGATGTGGTGCTTGGCGTTGTCGTACAGCTCGTGGTTTACGCCCATCACGATGGTGATGTCCTCGTCCGAGGCCGGGGCGGAGATCAGAACCTTCTTGGCGCCGGCATCGATGTGCTTCTTGGCGGCAGCGGCCTTGGTGAAGAATCCGGTGGATTCGATGACGATGTCAACACCCAGCTCTCCCCAGGGGAGGTTTGCGGGGTCGCGCTCGGCGAGGACCTTGACGACATTGCCGTTGACGACGATGTTGCCGTCCTTGACCTCGATGCTCTCCTTCAGGCGGCCGCCCACGGAGTCGTACTTGAAGAGGTGGGCCAGGGCCTCGGGGCTGGTGAGGTCGTTGACTGCAACGATCTCGAGGTCAGCGCCCTGTGCGAGTGCTGCGCGGAAGTAGTTGCGGCCGATGCGGCCGAAGCCGTTGATACCAATACGGGTCGTCACTTTTTCAGTCTCCTTGGTGCTTGTAGAAGCACAACTAGTTGAGCGGGCGTTCAAGCCAACTAACAGATCCCGCACGCCATTGGGCAGAGATGATTACCAGATCGGAGGGCGACCAGCCACATTGCTGAAGGCTAACCGCCTTCCGTGATCCATCTTACGTTTAAGTTGGTCGGCCCCCGCAAGTGCGGGGGCCGACCTTCCACGATTCGGCCCGAAACGGACCAAATGTGAAGTTTGTTACAGGGGGATGTCTTCCCCGTCACGCCTAGAGGGTGATGAGACCCGTGGCGTTCTTGCGTGCACCGTCGAAGCGCTTGGCGACGTCGGCCCAGTTGACGATGTTCCAGAACGCCTTGACGTAGTCGGCCTTGACGTTGACGTAGTCCAGGTAGAAGGCGTGCTCCCACATGTCCAGCATCAGCAGCGGGGTGGTGCCGAGTGCAACGTTGCCCTGCTGGTCGTAGAGCTGCTCGATGACCAGGTTTCCGCCGATGGGCTCATAGGCCAGGAAGCCCCAGCCCGAACCCTGCAGGCCCAGTGCGGCGGCGCTGAACTGTGCGCGGAAAGCGTCGAAGGAACCGAAGGCGTCGTCGATGGCTGCGGCCAGCTCGCCCTCGGGCTTGTCGCCGCCGTCCGGGGACAGGTTGTTCCAGAACACGGAGTGGTTGACGTGGCCGCCGGTGTGGAAAGCCAGGTCCTTCGAAAGCCGGTTGATGTTGGCGAAGTCGCCCTTTTCGCGTGCCTCAGCCAGCTGGGCCAGCGCGTTGTTGGCGCCGGTCACATAAGCAGCGTGGTGCTTGCTGTGGTGCAGCTCCATGATGCGTGCGGAGATGTGGGGCTCCAGCGCAGCGTAGTCGTAGCTGAGTTCAGGCAGTACGTACTCGGTCACAAAATCCTCCAATGTCGTGGACGGGATGTCCGGTTTGGTAACTCTCGGATTGTGCATCCGGATGACTAGGCACCCGGAAATCTATCGGGACGGAAACCAGGCGGAGCCGGGGCTCCCAGGGGGCACAACCTCCGGTTGCCGCGAGGTATTTCCGTTACCCGGTCTCGATTCTAGGGGCGCCGTTACTCGTCCAGCATTTCCGGCGTCACATTGGCCTCGGTCCCGGGGATCCCCAGATCCAGGGCGCGCTTGTCAGCCATTGCCAGGAGCCTGCGGATCCTGCCGGCAATCGCGTCCTTGGTCATGGGCGGGTCGGCCAGGCGGCCAAGTTCGTCCAGGCTCGCCTGCTTGTGGGCCACGCGCAGTTCACCGGCGTACTTCAGGTGGTCCGGGACGTCGTCGCCGAGGATCTCCAGCGCGCGGTCAACTCGGGCGCCGGCGGCAACTGCGGCCTGGGCCGAGCGGCGCAGGTTGGCGTCGTCGAAGTTGGCGAGCCTGTTGGCTGTGGCCCGCACCTCCTTGCGCATGCGGCGCTCTTCCCAGACCATCAGCGCGTCGTGCGCACCCATCCGGGTGAGCAGGGCGGCGATGGTGTCCCCGTCCCGGATGACCACCCGGTCCACTCCCCTGACCTCACGGGCCTTGGCCTGGATGCCGAGGCGGCGTGCCGCGCCGACCAGGGCGAGGGCCGACTCGGGGCCGGGGCAGGTCACCTCCATGGCGGAGGACCGGCCCGGCTCGGTCAGCGAGCCGTGTGCAAGGAAGGCGCCGCGCCACACGGCCTCGGCGTCGGCGGCGGAACCGTTGACCACTGCCGACGGCAAACCGCGCACGGGCCGGCCGCGGGCGTCCAGCAGCCCGGTCTGTCGGGCGAGGGCCTCGCCGTCGCGCACCACCCGCACCACGTACCGGTTGCCGCGGCGCAGCCCGCCTCCGGAAACGACGATGATCTCGCTCTGGTGGCCATACACTTCGGCTATCGCGGCCCTGAGCCGGCGTGCTGTGGAGGCGAGGTCAACCTCGGCCTCGATCACGATCCGGCCCGAAATGATGTGCAGTCCGCCGGCAAATCGCAGCATTGCGGAGACTTCAGCCTTGCGGACCGAGGACTTCTTAATGTCCAGGCGGGACAGTTCTTCCTTGACTGATGATGTCAGTGCCATGGCACCTTCCTAACTGTTCCCGAAAATATCGTGGTACGCCGTTGCCAGACGCAGGGGGTCGTGGATCGGACGGCGGCTCGACGCCCCTACTTTACCCAACACCACCTCGGCACCCAGCATCCCTGCGGCCCGTTTGAACTCCTCGACGTCGGGAACGGACACGGGGTCCGCCAGCACGACGTCGATACTGAAGTCGGGCGCGTAGCTGCGCAGCACGTGCAGGTGGTCGGCGGCGGACATCCCCGACGTCTCCTTCGTGTCAGTAGCCAGGTTCATGGTCAGGCACCGTTTGGCAGGGGTGTCGGAGAGCGCCTGGCGCATCTCCGGCAGCAGGAGGTGCGGCAGCACGGACGTGTACCAGGACCCCGGGCCGAGGATGACCCAGTCGGCCAGTTCGATGGCGGTCAGGGCCTCTACGCAGGCGTGTGCCGATTCCGGCAGCAACCGGACGCTCTCCAGCGAGCCTGCCACCGCGCACTTGGCCTGGCCCCGGACCGTTTCCAGCGTGTACGTGCCGTCGGGACCGGGCACCCGGGCTTCACCCTCGATTGTCAGCGGCTCACTGGACATGGGCAGGACCTGTCCGCGGGCTCCCAAAAGGGCACCGGCCCATTTGAGTCCGCCCACTGTGTCTCCCAGCAGTTCCCACAGGGTGACGATGAGCAGGTTGCCCATGGCGTGGTCGTCGAGCGAGCCGCCACGGCCGGCCCCGGGCTTGAACCGGTGCTGCATGACGTCCCGCCAGGTGCGGCCCCAGTCGGTGTCGTCACAAAGTGCCGTGAGGGCCATCCGGAGGTCGCCGGGCGGGAGGACGCCGTACTCTTCGCGCAGGCGGCCGGAGGATCCGCCGTCGTCCGCCACGGTGACAATGGCGGTCAGTTCCGTGGTCAGCAGCCGGAGGGCGGACAGCGAAGCGGACAGCCCGTGGCCCCCGCCGAGGGCGACGACGGACGGCCCTTTGTCCAGCTGCCCGCCGCCGGTGCCTCCGGCCGGCGGCACCAGGGGCAGCGGCCCGGTAAGCAGTCCCATTACTCGCGGCCCAGGTCCCGGTGGGTGGTGGTCACCGTGACACGGGGATACTGTGCCAGTTTCTTTGACAGTTCCATGGCGACGGCCACGGAACGGTGCTTGCCGCCGGTGCAGCCCACGGCGATGGTGGCGTAGTGCTTGTTTTCGCGGCGGTAGCCGTCCAGCACGGGTTCGATGGCCAGCACGTAGCGGTCCACGAAGCTTTTGACTCCTTCGGCTTCGAGGACGTAGTCGCTGACGTCCTTGTCCAGGCCGGTGTGCGGGCGAAGCTGCGGGACCCAGTGTGGATTCGGGATGAAGCGGGCATCGACCACAAAGTTCGCGTCCACCGGCAGGCCGTATTTG
Source organism: Arthrobacter sp. SPG23 (assembly GCF_000876655.1). Taxonomy (GTDB): domain Bacteria; phylum Actinomycetota; class Actinomycetes; order Actinomycetales; family Micrococcaceae; genus Arthrobacter. The sequence goes on along the minus strand of NZ_JYCN01000017.1, from coordinate 181,988 downwards.
AAGCCGAAGCTCATGACGTTGAGGCGCAGGGCTACCGGACCGGTTTCACTGAAGAGCTCCGTGATGGCGGTGGCGAGGGCGTGGACGTTGAAATCGGAGGTGTCCAGCACAATGTCCGCGGAATCCCGGAGTTCATGCAGCAAGTCCCGCTCGGCTGCGATGCCGTCGAGGATCCGTCCGCCTTCCTGCAGGGGGTGCGGACGGCGGCCCTGCTCGAAGCGGCGGACCAGGACGTCGTCGTTGGCGTCCAGGAAAAGGACACGGAACATGACCCCGCTCGCCTCAAGGGTCTTCAATGCGGCCCGGATGTCGGCGAAGAGGGCAGTGCTGCGGACGTCCACCACCACGGCGAGTTTGGGAATGGACTGCGGGGCGTGGGACACGAGTTCGGCCAGGGTCCCGAGCATCTGCGGCGGAAGGTTCTCAACGACATACCAGCCATGGTCCTCGAGTGCGTCCGCAGCAGTACTGCGCCCTGCCCCGGACATTCCCGTCACCACGAGCAGCTCCGCTTCAACGGGCCTGACGGGCGTCATGCCGTCCTGTTCCGCTTCGGATCCTGCCGTTGACTCTGCCATGAGTAAAGCCCCATTCCTGCTATGTAATTCGACGCAACCGCGCGTTCCGCTTCAGGTCCTTACCCTAGCTAAGTTTCAATGATTTCGCCGGTCGTCATATTGATGGACGGCGCTTCCGCACCGGAGGCCGCGGAGCCGTTGCTGAAATGGCTGACGATTGCGTCCGCCAGCGACGGTCCGATCCCCTTGGCCGTGGCCAGTTCGGCCGCGCTGGCTGTCCGGATGCTCTTGACCGAGCCGAACTGTGCCAGCAGGGCCTTGCGCTTGGCCTCGCCCAGGCCGGGAACGCTGTCCAGGGCGGAAACGGTCATGGCCTTGCCGCGCTTCTGCCGGTGGAACGTGATGGCGAAACGGTGGGCTTCATCGCGGATGCGCTGGAGCAGATAGAGGCCCTCGGACGTGCGCGGCAGGATCACCGGGAAGTCGCTGTCCGGCAGCCAGACTTCCTCAAGCCGCTTGGCGAGGCCCACCACGTAGACGTCGTCGATGCCGAGTTCCGCCAGGGCGCGGGCAGCGGCGTTCACCTGGGGTTTGCCGCCGTCCACCACCACAAGGTTGGGCGGGTAGGCGAACTTGGCACGAGGAGCGGGCGTGGTGGTGTCGTGCATGGACGCCACCGCCACGGCTTCGAGCGCGGCCTGGTGCCCGGGCAGCCGGGCCGCTTCCGCCTGCGCTGATTTCTCCTGCAGGTAGTTCCGGAAGCGGCGGGTGAGGACATCGTGCATCGCGGCCGTGTCGTCGACCGCTGCGGCGCCGGTTATGGAGAACTTGCGGTAGTCGGACTTCTTCGGAAGGCCGTCTTCCACCACCACCATGGACGCCACCACGTTGGTCCCCTGCACGTGGGAAATATCGAAGCACTCGATACGAAGCAGCGCAACCGGCAGGTCGAGGGCTTCCTGGAGCTCCTGAAGCGCGAGGGAGCGGTTGGTCAGGTCGCCCGCACGCCGTGACTTGTGCAGCTTCAGTGCGTGCTCGGCATTCTCCCGGACCGTGGACATGAGGGCTGCCTTATCCCCGCGGCGCGGGACCCGGATGTCCACTTTCGCGCCCCGCAGGCCGGCAAGCCACTGGGCGAGTTCGGCAGCGTTGCTCGGCTCCTCCGGAACCAGGACCTCGCGGGGCAGCCGCCCCTGCGTTTCGCCTTCCTCGCCGTAGACCTGCTGGAGCAGGTGCTCCACGAGGTCCGGGGTGGTAAAGTCCTCCACCTTCTCCACCACCCAGCCGCGCTGGCCCCGGACGCGGCCGCCCCGGACATGGAACACCTGGACGGCTGCCTCCAGCTCGTCCTCATGCAGCGCGAAAACGTCGGCGTCGGTGTCCTCCGCCAGCACCACGGCGTTCCGTTCGAAGACCTTTCGAAGGGCAATGATGTCGTCCCGGACCCGCGCGGCGCGCTCGTAGTCGAGCTCGGCAACTGCCGCAGCCATGTCCTTTTCAAGCCGGCCGATGAAGCGCTTGGCTTCGCCGCCCATGAAGGAACAGAAGTCCTCTGCCAGTGCCCGGTGCTCCTCGGGGGTCACCCGCCCGACACACGGCGCGGCACACTTGTCGATGTAGCCGAGCAGGCAGGGCCGTCCGCTGGCCTGCGCCCGTTTCAGGACACCCGGGCTGCAGCTGCGGACGGGGAAAACGCGCAGCAGCGTGTCCATCGTTTCGCGGATGGCCCCGGCGGTGTAGGGGCCGAAGTACCGGGTGCCTTTGCGGCGCTCTCCGCGGAGTACCTGCACCCGGGGGAACTTCTCCCCCATGGTGACGGCAAGGTAGGGGTAGGTTTTGTCGTCGCGGAAGACGACGTTGAACCGTGGCTTGAACTCTTTGATCCAGGTGTATTCGAGCTGGAGCGATTCCAGTTCGCTTCCGACGACGGTCCACTCCACGCTGCTGGCTGCGTGGACCATGGCGTAGGTCTTGGGCAGCAGCCCGCCGGGGTTTGCGAAGTACGAATTCAGGCGGGACCGCAGGCTTTTGGCCTTGCCGACGTAGATGACGCGGCCGTGCGGATCCCGGAAGCGGTAGACGCCCGGGTTGGTTGGAATCTCACCCGTTTGGGGTCGGTAACTAGCTGGATCTGCCACGGTTCAAGTCTACTGACGCTGCCGGGAACTTCCGGACAGGGGGTCCTGGGCGCCCTACTCGGCGGCCTTGCTTTGGTTGTAGCTGGTGGACCGCTCCTGGCCGCTGAGCTCCGCGATGGCGTCCATGATGCGGTCCGTCACCTGGCGGCGGGCGGGCAGCGAGTGGTCCGGCCCGGTCTTTTCGAAGTACAGCGGCTCGCCGACCTTCATGGTGAAGTGCTGCGGCTTCACGCCGTTCTGCCCGGCGGGCTGGAGGTTCTCGGTCCCGATGAGGCCGACAGGAATGACCGGCGCGCCGGTGGTCAGTGCGAGCCAGCCGACGCCGGTGCGGCCCCGGTAGAGGATGCCGTCCCGCGACCGTGTGCCCTCCGGATAGATGCCGATGCCTTTTCCGGCCTCGAGGATGTCCAGCAGCGTTTTGAGGGCGGCCACGCTGGCTGCCTGCTCCCCGCGCTCCACCGGAATGGAACCGACGGATTCGAAGAAGGACTTCATCACCTTCCCCTTCACGCCCCCGGTGGTGAAATATTCGGCCTTGGCGAAGAAGGCCACCGGCCGGGGCATCAGTGCCTGGACGATAACGCTGTCCAGGAAGGACAGGTGGTTCGGCGCGACAATGAACGGACCTTCCGTGGGAACGTTCTCCAGCCCGATGACGGTCGGCCGGCAGGTTCCGGAGATCAGCGTGCGGGTGGTCCAGCGGATCGCATCAAACAACGCCATCGTTGTTCACCTCGCTCAGGGCAGCGGCGCGCAGGGCGTCCAGGCGTTCAACGGTTGCCACAAGATCCGTGGTGGTGTGGACGATTGCCATGGCCCCTGCCTCGTGGAGTTCGCCGTCAGGGGCGAATCCCCAGCTGACGCCGATGCAGTCAAGGCCGTTGGCCATGGCGCCGGCCACGTCCTGGGCGCGGTCACCCACCATCACGGCGTGCTGCGTGCGGAGGTCGGACAGTGCGGCGGCAACGATTTCGGTCTTCCCGAGCGGAGCCCGGGCGTGGGCGGCTTCGTCGGCGGCTGAACCGCGGATGAAACGGAAGGAGGACGCGATGCCGTGGTGTTCCAGCACGATCCGTGCGAGCCCTTCCGGCTTCTGCGTGGCCACGGCGATCGGACGGCCGGCGGCGGAGTATTCCTCGACGAGGTCACGGATGCCCGGGTACAGGCGGCTCTGGGCGATACCCGTTTCGAGGTAGTAGGCCCGGTACAGGCGGATGACCTCACCCAACTGCTCCTGTGGAACTCCCGCGATATTGAGGAGGGAATCGCTGAGCTTCGGGCCGATCATCGCGTTGAGTTGGGCCGGGGCGGGAACCCCGATGCCGAGTTCAGTAAGGGCCGCGGAGATTCCGTCCGTTATCCCCCCGGCCGGATCGACAAGAGTGCCGTCCAGGTCGAAGATCACGGGCACTGTTGAAAGGGTCACCGGGTTAGTTTCCCACAAGTGCGCTAATGGCTGAAACTCGCATTCCCCGGCGGGAATACTTCTTCCCGCCGGAGCAGCAAGCTCCAGCCATTCGTCGCGGTCGCGGCGGACGCTAGCCCAGGATCTCCGCCAGGAAGGACGCCGTGTAGCTTGTAGTGGACTTGGCGACCTGTTCGGGGGTTCCGGTGGCGATGATCTGACCGCCGCCGGAACCGCCGTCGGGACCGAGGTCCACGATCCAGTCCGCGCTCTTGATGACATCGAGGTTGTGCTCGATGGTGATCACGGTGTTGCCCTTGTCCACCAGCCCCTGGAGGACCATCAGCAGCTTGCGGATGTCCTCGAAGTGCAGCCCCGTGGTGGGTTCGTCCAGGACATAGATGCTGCGGCCGTTGGATCGCTTCTGGAGTTCGGCGGCGAGTTTGACGCGCTGCGCTTCACCACCTGAGAGCGTGGTGGCCGGCTGTCCCAGGCGCACGTAACCGAGACCGACGTCCACGAGGGTGCGAAGGTGGCGGGCAATCGGGGTGAACGCGGCGAAGAACTCCGCGCCCTCCTCGATGGGCATGTCCAGGACGTCGGCGATGGTCTTGCCCTTGTAGTGGACTTCCAGGGTTTCCCGGTTGTACCGCGCACCATGGCAGACCTCGCACGGGACGTAGACGTCCGGCAGGAAGTTCATTTCGATCTTCAGCGTGCCGTCGCCGGAACAGGCCTCGCAGCGGCCGCCCTTCACATTGAACGAGAACCGCCCGGGCTGGTAGCCGCGGACCTTGGCCTCGGTGGTTTCGGCGAACAGCTTCCGGATGTGGTCGAACACACCCGTGTAGGTGGCGGGGTTGGACCGGGGGGTCCGGCCGATGGGGCTCTGGTCGACGTGCACCACCTTGTCCAGGTGTTCGAGGCCCTGCACTGACTTGTGCCTGCCCGCCACCTGCTTGGCGCCGTTGAGCTTGTTGGCCAGTACCTTGTAGAGGATTTCGTTGACCAGGGTGGACTTGCCGGAACCGCTCACGCCGGTGACCGCCGTCAACAGGCCCAGCGGGAAGGCGGCATCCACGTTGACCAGGTTGTTCTCCCTGGCGCCGACGACCTTCAGCTCCCGCTTCTTGTCATACTTGCGGCGCTTCTTCGGGATTTCAATCTTCTTCCGGCCGGAGAGGTAGTCGCCGGTGAGGGATTCGGTGTTCTCCAGGAGTTCCTTGTACGAACCGGAGTGCACCACCTGGCCGCCGTGTTCACCGGCGCCGGGCCCGATGTCGACCACCCAGTCGGCTTCCTGGATGGTGTCTTCGTCGTGCTCCACCACGATCAGGGTGTTGCCGAGGTCGCGCAGCCGCGTGAGCGTTTCGATCAGCCGGCGGTTGTCCCGCTGGTGCAGGCCGATGGAAGGTTCGTCGAGGACGTAGAGAACGCCCACGAGGCCGGAACCGATCTGGGTTGCCAGCCGGATGCGCTGGGCTTCGCCGCCGGACAATGTGCCGGAGGGACGCTCCAGGTTGAGGTACTCCAGCCCTACGTCGAGGAGGAAGGTCAGTCGCGCCTGGATTTCCTTGAGGACCTGGTGGGCGATCTGGGCTTCGCGGCCGGTCAGCACCAGGGTGTCCAGGAAGTGCGCGCACTCCCGCATGGGCATGGCAGCCACCTCGGCGATGGACTTGCCGTTGATCAGCACGGACAGCGAGGCCGGGTTCAGGCGGGCGCCGTTGCAGGCAGGGCACGGGATCTGCCGCATGTACTCTTCATACCGGTCCCGGGCAGAGTCCGAATCCGTTTCCAGGTGCTTGCGGTGGACGTACTGGATCACGCCCTCGAAGCCGGTGCTGTACTTGCGCTCCCGGCCGAAGCGGTTGCGGTACTGCACGACGACCTTGTGGTCCTTGCCGTGCAGGACGGTCTGCCGGATGTCCTTGGGAAGTTTCTGCCACGGCGTCTTCATGGAGAAGCCGAGCTCCTTCGCCAGCCCGGACAGCAGCCGGTTCCAGTACTCGCTGGTGGCGGTGCCCAGCGACCAGGGCGCGATGGCGCCCTCATCCAGGGAAAGCTCCCCGTTTGGAATGATGAGTTCCTCGTCAACCTCCAGCTTGGTGCCGATGCCGCTGCACGCCGAGCACGCCCCGAAGGGGTTGTTGAACGAGAACGAGCGGGGCTCGATCTCATCAATGGCGAGGGGGTGTTCGTTGGGGCATGCGAGGTGCTCGGAGAACGCCCGGATCCGTTCCGGATCATCGGCTTCAAGGTCCACGAACTCTGCCAGCACACGGCCCTCAGCCAATCCGAGTGCTGTCTCGACGGAGTCCGTCAGGCGCTGGCGGATGCCGTCCTTGACCACGAGCCGGTCCACTACCACCTCGATGGTGTGCTTGAACTGCTTGCCGAGCTTGGGCGGATCGCTGAGCTGGATGAGGTCGCCGTCGACCCGGGCCCGGGAGTAGCCCTTGGCGGTGAGTTCCTTGAAAAGATCGACAAATTCACCCTTGCGGCCGCGGACCACGGGGGCGAGGACCTGGAAGCGCGTGCCGTCCGGCAGTTCAAGAAGCTGGTCCACGATCTGCTGCGGCGTCTGCTTGGCCACCTGCTCGCCACAAATGGGGCAATGCGGGCGGCCCACACGTGCCCAGAGCAGGCGCATGTAGTCGTAGATCTCCGTGATGGTGCCGACGGTGGACCGGGGGTTCTTGCTGGTGGATTTCTGGTCGATCGAAACAGCCGGGGACAACCCCTCGATGAAGTCCACATCCGGCTTGTCCACCTGCCCCAGGAACTGGCGGGCGTACGCGGAGAGGGACTCGACGTAGCGGCGCTGCCCCTCGGCGAAGATCGTGTCGAATGCCAGGGATGACTTGCCCGACCCGGAGAGCCCGGTGAAAACGATCATGGAGTCGCGCGGCAGGTCCAGGTCCACGTTTCGCAGGTTATGCTCCCGGGCCCCTTTTACTACGAGGCGGGAAAGGTCAGGGCGCGCCGGTTTCCCTGGTTTTAGGGGGACGACGGCGGAGCGGGCATCAAGGGCTGGTTCTTCAGCTACGGCTTTAGGCACCCACTAATGCTAATCGAAAACTTCTTCGAATTTCTATTGCGGGGGCCTATTCGGCGTCGTAGGCGGCCGCCAGCAGCTGCACTGCCTCCGCGAAGCTGGCGCCCTGGGCCTTGGCCGCCGTGGCGAATTCGGCCGCCGCCGCGGTCAGCGATGTCCAGGCCTCGTCCCTGGCGCAGATCACGGTTCCGTGCCGGCCGCGGGTGGCGACCACTCCGGCTGCTTCCAGCTCCTTGTACGCCCGGGCCACCGTGTGCGGTGCGACGCCCAGTGCGCTGGCAAGGCTCCGCACTGCGGGAAGCCGGGTGCCGGGAGCGAGGGCACCGCTGTCCGCCCGTTCGATGATGTTCAGGCGCAGCTGTTCAAAGAGCGGCACGGAGCTGCCCTGGTTCGGCCGCCAGGTCCCCGGAAATTCGTTCTCGCCGCTCACAGTCCGGACTCCGCTGCCCGCAAGGACTCTTCGCCGCCGGCAAACTGGGCGTCATAGAGCCTGCTGTAGTGGCCCTTCGCTGACAGCAGCTGGTGGTGGTTCCCTTGTTCAACGATTCGTCCGTGGTCCATGACCAGAATTAGATCAGCGTCCCGCACGGTGGACAAACGGTGGGCAATCACGAAGCTGGTCCGGCCGTGCCGCAGCCGCTGCATTGCCTGCCGGATCTGTACCTCGGTGCGCGTGTCCACGGAACTTGTTGCCTCGTCCAGGACCAGGATGCTCCGGCCGGCGAGGTGCGCCCTGGCGATGGTGATCAGCTGCCGCTGGCCCTGGCTGAGGGTGTCGCCGTCGTTGCCCAGCACGGTCGCGTAGCCGTCCGGCAGGGACCTGACGAAGTGGTCCACCAGGGTGGCTTCGGCGGCGGCGAGGACCTCGGCTTCGCTCGCACCGGGCCGGCCGTACTCGATGTTTTCCCTGATGGAGCCCGTGAACACCCAGGCGTCCTGCAACACCATCCCGATCATGGACCGCAGCTCGTCGCGGGAGCGCTCCGTGATGTCCGTGCCGTCGATGGTGATCCGGCCGGAATCCAGCTCGTAGAACCTCATGAGCAGGTTCACCATGGTGGTCTTGCCGGCTCCGGTATGGCCCACAATGGCCACGGTCTGCCCGGGCTCGGCGGTGAAGGACACATCCCGGACCACGGGGGAACCGCCGCCATAGCCGAAGGTGACGGCGTCGAACACCACCCGGCCGCCGGCCGCGACGGCGCCGGACGTGCGGGTGTCCGCCGTCGCGTGCTGTCCTGCGCCGTCCGCCGGAAGGGCTGACGCGTCCGCCGGGATTTCCGCCGCGTCCAGCAGGGCGAACACCCGCTCCGCTGACGCAATGCAGGACTGGATCAAGGTGACCATCCCGCCGATCTGGCCGATGGGCTGGCTGAAAAGCCTGCTGAACTGGATGAAGGCCTGGACACCGCCAATGGTCATTGCCCCGGCAATGACCTGCAGGGCCCCCACCACAGCCACCGCTATGTAGTTAAGGTTGGAGACGAACACCAGGAGGGGCTGCACCGCGCCTGAAACGTACTGGGCGCGGGCACTGGTCCGGAAGAGCCTGTCGTTGCTGTTGGTGAAGGTCTCGGTGGCCAGCCCCTGCCGGCCGAACGCCTTGAGCACTTCGTGGCCCGTGATGTATTCCTCGAGGTGTGCGTTGAGTTCGCCCGTGGTGCTCCATTGCTCGGAAAAATGCGCCTGCGACTTCCGGGCCACGAGCACCGTGACCACCGTGGAAAAAGGCACGGTGACGAGGGCGATCACTGCCAGGATCGGTGAGAGCCACAGCATCATGGACAGTGAGCCGAGCAGCATCAGCACCGACAGGATCAGCTGGTTCAGCAACTGGTTCAGGGCCTGCGAGATGTTGTCGACGTCGTTGGTTGCCCGGCTCAGGACGTCGCCGCGGCGCTGCTCGTCGAAATGCGCGGACGGCAGCCGCGCCAGTTTGTCCTCCACAGCCGCCCGCAGCCGGTAGCTCACCCGTTGCACAGCCGTGGCAGTGACCGCTCCCTGAACCCAGCTGAAGGCTGAGGCGCCCAGGTACATCACCGCTACGACCAGGAGCAGGGCGCCCAGCTTTTGCTCGTTGAAGGTCCCGCCAAAAACACCTTCAACCACGACGTCGGTGGCGTCACCCAGCAGTTTGGGAGCCGACACGTTGAGCGCGACGAACGCGCAGGTGGCAGCCACAGCGGCGATCATGCGCCAGGTGAAGGGCCGAAGCAGCCGCAGCAGCCGCCTGCCGGTGGCCCAGGCGCCGGCACCCCCGGAACTGACCGCCGTCGTCGTTGCAGTCGGTGCGGTCACAGCCTGCCTCCCAGCGCAAGCTGTGAGGCGGCAATCTCCTGGTACACCGTCGAGGTGCGCATGAGTTCCGTGTGTGTCCCCTGCGCAACGAGCCTGCCCTGGTCGAGCACCAGGATGAGGCCCGCGTCGAGGATCGTGGCGATGCGCTCGGCCACGATGATCACCGTGGACCGGCGCGTGAGCGGGGCGAGCGCCTGGCGGAGGCGGGCGTCCGTTGCATAGTCCAGCGCGGAGAGGCTGTCGTCGAAAAGGTATACCGGGGCGTCCCGGAGCAGCGCGCGGGCAATGCACAGGCGCTGGCGCTGCCCGCCGGAAAAATTCGTTCCGCCCTGGCTCACGGCGCTGTGGAGCCCGTGCGGCAGTTCGCGCACGAAGTCCTCCGCCTGGGCGGCGCGGAGCGCCCGGAGGAGGTCCGCGTCGCTGGCGTGCGGGGCTGCTATCCGCAGGTTCCCGGCCACGGTCCCGGAAAAAAGGTAGGCGCGCTGGGGTACCAGCGACAGGCTGTCCCGCAGGAAATGGAGAGGAAGTGAGCGAACGTTGTGGCCGCCGATGAGGATGTCCCCCGACGTGGCGTCCAGGAACCGCGGCAGGAGGTTGAGCAGCGTCGACTTGCCGCTACCCGTTGAACCGATGATGGCGGTGGTGGTACCCGGCGACGCGGTGAAGCTGATGCCTTCCAGCACGGGCGCTTCCGCTCCGGGATAGGCAAAGGTGACGTCGCGGAATTCCACCGTGCCGCCCGGCGTGCGCCGGCCCGGGGGCAGCCCTGCGCGTGAGATCGGAGGATCAGCGATGGCCGGGCTGGTGTCCAGCACGGCCTGGATCCGTTCGGCGCAGACCGCGGCGCGGGGAGCTGTCATCAGCACGTACATCGCCATCATGATGGCGATGAGGATCTGCAGGATGTAGGCGATGAAGGCTGTCAGCGAGCCGAGCTGCATGTCGCCGGCCTGGATCCTGTGGCCGCCGAACCAGACGACCGCCACGGACGACAGGTTGACCACGATCATGATCAGCGGAAGCATCCCTGCCACCATGAGTGCCGACTGCAGGTTGTTACGGGTCAGTTCGCGGTTGACGACGGCGAAGCGGCGCGCCTCGTGCGCCTGGCGGACGAACGCGCGGATCACGTTGGCGCCGATGATCTGCTCGCGCAGCACGCGGCTGATCCGGTCGATCAGCACCTGGCCCTGCCGGTACAGGGGTACCAGGCGGCGGACGATCACATACATGATGAGGACCAGCACGGGCACGATGGCCACCACGATGCCGGAGAGGACCACGTCCTGGTTCAGGGCCAGCACGATGCCGCCGATGCCCATGGCGGGCGCCGCCACCAGCATGGTGAAGACCAGGACGGCCAGCGCCTGGATCTGCTGGACGTCATTGGTGGCCCGGGTCACCAGGCTGGTCACGCCGAACGTCCCCACTTCCTGGGAGGACAGCGACTGGACTTTCGCGAAGAGCTCCTGGCGCAGTTGACGGCCAAGCTTCATGGCCACGTTCGCACTGAAGTACCCGGCAGCCAGGGCGGCGGCAACCTGGACGGCGGCAATTGCGGCCATCCACCCGCCCAGCCGCAGGATCAGGTCCGTGTTTCCCTTAACGATTCCATCGTCGATGACGGAGGCATTGAGCGTGGGCAGGAAGAGGTTGGCCGTGGTCTGGACGAACTGCAGCACCACGATGGCCAGAACGGCAGGCTTATGCGCGGCGAGCAGCCGCATCATCATGCCCCGGAGCACCGCAGCTCCTCCCGCCGTGGCGCCATATTCAGCCCCGTTTCCGCGCGACTGCGAAGATCCTTCGGAACGGAAACACTGTGCCGTGGGCCGTGGCCGGATAGGCATCCCGCAGCCCCGCGGAGTACTCCGCTTCGAATTCAGCCGCCTCGTCGGGTGAGAGCGCCGCCAGCACCGGCCGCAGCCCGGCTCCCCTGACCCACTCCAGCACCGGATCCGGCCCGTGGAGCACCTGCTGGTAGGTGGTTTCCCACGCATCCGCGTCGCAGCCGGCGTCGAGCATGATGTTCAGGTATTCGGCCGGTTCGGCGACGGCGTCGTCGTGGCGCAGCACGCCGTCGAGCGTATCCTTCCAGCGGCGGGACTCCGCGAGCTGCCGCATGAGCACATGCGAGGATGACGTGAAATTGCCGGGAACCTGCAGGGCGAACCATGCGCCGGGCCTGAGTGCCTCCAGCCAGCCGGCCAGCAGTGCGGGGTGTCCGGGGACCCACTGCAGCGCCGCGTTGGACACCACCACATCGGTGCGTGCCGATGGCCTCCAGTCGGTGATGTCCTGAAGCGTGAAGGACAGGTTGGCAGCCTGTGCCGAGTGCTCCGCTGCCTTGAGAAGCATCTCGGCGGACGAGTCGACTCCCACCACCCGGGCATCAGGCCAGCGTTCCGCCAGGGTGGCGGTCAGGTTGCCTGGCCCGCAGCCGAGGTCAACCACGTGGCGGGGACCCTCGGCGTGGATGCGCGCAGTCAGGTCAAAATACGGCCTGTCGCGGTGGTTGCCGAACTCCACGTACTTCGCAGGATCCCACTTCAAAGACGCCCCCTCCAATGGCTCATGCTGTTGCCGTCAGGCCGAGCCTAGCCCGGGCCGGGCCCGCGACCAAGGAAGAACCACCCATTGGCGGCTGGCACTAAGCTTGAAAGCAATGAAACTCGTTGAGCAGCTCCCCGTCCCGGCCGAACGCACGTCCAGCGGGACGGACCTCGATCCGGACGAGCTCTACACCCGCTTCGTCGAATGGACCGAAAGCCGCGGATTGTCCCTTTACGCCGCACAGGACGAAGCCATCATGGAGCTGGCGTCCGGGGATAACGTCATTCTGGCTACTCCCACGGGTTCCGGCAAGTCCCTGGTGGCAATCGCCGCACACTTCCAGGCCATGGCGCGCGGGGACCGCAGCTACTACACGGCGCCCATCAAGGCGCTTGTGTCGGAGAAATTCTTCGCCCTGTGCGAGATATTCGGCGCCGAAAACGTGGGGATGATTACCGGCGACTCCGGCGTCAACCAGGACGCCCCCATCATCTGTTGCACCGCCGAAATCCTCGCCAACATCGCCCTTCGCGAGGGTGCGGGAGCGGATCTTGGCGCGGTCATCATGGACGAGTTCCACTTCTACTCCGACCCGCAGCGCGGCTGGGCCTGGCAGGTGCCGTTGCTGGAACTCCCGCAGGCGCAGTTCCTGCTGATGTCCGCCACACTGGGCGATGTCAGCCGCTTCGAGGCCGGCCTCACGGAACTGACGGGGCGCCCGACGACGACAGTCAGTTCCGCTGAACGCCCGATTCCGCTCCACTACTACTACGAGCAGACTCCTGTGCACGAGACCCTCGAGGAGCTTCTGTCCACCAAGCAGGTCCCGGTCTATGTGGTCCACTTCAGCCAGCTTGAGGCGATAGACCGGGCTCAGAACCTGATGAGCATCAACGTCTGCACCCGCGAGGAGAAGGACAAGATCGCGGAGCTGATTGCCGGCTTCCGTTTCGCGGCCGGCTTCGGCAAGACCCTCAACCGGCTGGTGCGGCACGGCATCGGCGTCCACCACGCCGGGATGCTGCCAAAGTACCGGCGGCTGGTGGAACAGCTGGCGCAGGCCGGCCTGCTCAAGGTCATCTGCGGCACGGACACCCTGGGCGTCGGGATCAACGTGCCCATCCGCACCGTCCTGCTCACCGCCCTGAGCAAGTACGACGGCGTCCGCACCCGGCTGCTGAACTCGCGCGAGTTCCACCAGATCGCGGGCCGCGCGGGGCGGGCCGGCTACGACACCGCCGGCACCGTGGTGGTGCAGGCTCCCGAACACGTCATCGAGAACGTCAAGGCGATGGCGAAAGCAACCGCCAAGTTCGGCGACGACCAGAAGAAACTCCGCCAGGTGGTCAAGCGCAAGCCGCCGGAAGGCTTCGTGTCCTGGGGCGAACCGACTTACAACCGGCTGGTGAGCTCAGTCCCGGATCCGCTGACCTCAAGCTTCACCGTGACGCATGCCATGCTGATGAACCTGATGGAACGTCCCGGCGACCCGTTCAAGGCGGCACGCCGGCTGCTCACCGAAAACCACGAGCCCCGCAGTTCGCAGCTGCAGCTGATGAAGAAGGCCCTCGGAATCTACCGCGAGCTGCTGGCCGCAGGAGTGGTGGAGCGGATCCCGCCGGAGGAGCAGGGCCCCGACGGCAGAACCGTCCGGCTCACGGTCCACCTGCAGGCCAACTTCGCGCTGAACCAGCCGCTCTCGCCGTTTGCGCTGGCGGCGCTGGAGCTCCTTGATCCGGAGTCGCCGTCGTACGCCCTCGATGTGGTGTCCGTCATCGAATCCACGCTGGAAAAGCCCCGGCAGATCCTCTCCGCCCAGCAGAAGAAGGCCCGGGGCGAAGCCATCGCCGCCATGAAGGCCGACGGCATCGAGTACGACCAGCGGATGGCCATGCTGGAGGATGTCTCCTACCCGCAGCCGCTCGCGGAAATCCTGGGTGAGGCCTTCGATGTCTACCGCAAGGCCGCACCGTGGGTGGGCGACTTCGAACTCGCCCCCAAATCGGTGGTCCGGGACATGTACGAACGGGCCATGAACTTCGGAGAATTCGTCCAGTTCTACGGACTGGCCCGCTCCGAAGGCATTGTGCTGCGGTACCTCGCCGACGGCTTCAAGGCACTGCGGCAGACGGTGCCGCAGGACGCCCTGCGGGAAGACCTCGAGGACCTGATTGCGTGGCTGGGCGAGCTGGTCCGCCAGGTCGATTCCAGCCTCCTGGACGAATGGGAAGAGCTGACCTCCGGGGCAGCCCCGACTCCGCATGACGCTCCCCCGCCTCCCCCGCCGTCACTGACCTCCAACATCAGGGCTTTCCGGGTGATGGTCCGGAACGAGATGTTCCGGCGCGTGGAGCTTTTCGCCGACGAGGCGGCCACGGAACTCGGTGAGCTCGACGGCGGCGCCGGCTGGGATGCCGACCGCTGGGAGGACGTCCTGGATGACTACTTTGACGAACACAACGACATCGGCACCGGGCCGGACGCCCGCGGGCCTGGCCTGCTGATCATTACCGAGGAACCCGGGATCTGGAAAGTGCGGCAGATCTTCGACGATCCCGCCCGAAACCACGACTGGGGCATCTCGGCGGAAGTGGACCTTGCGGCATCCGACGAGACGGGCACGGCCGTGGTCCGGGTGACCGACGTGAACCGCCTGTAGGCGCTAGTAAACTCGAACAATGAGTGTAATCCGCCCCGCAACCGTTGAAGACGTCCCCGTCATCCTGCAGATGATCCATGAACTGGCCATCTACGAAAAGGAACCCCACGCAGTCCGGAACACCCCGGATATGCTCACCAGGGTCCTCTTCGGCGAAAACCCTCGGGTGTACGCGGCAATGGCCGAGAATGAATCCGGCCAGGTCCGCGGCTTCGCGCTCTGGTTCCTGAACTACTCCACGTGGGAAGGCGTCCACGGCATCTACCTGGAGGACCTTTACGTGACTCCGGAGGCCCGCGGCGAAGGCCACGGCAAGGCGCTGCTGCAGCACCTGGCGGCCACCGCCGTCGAACGCGGTTACGCGCGCGTTGAGTGGAGCGTCCTGGACTGGAACGAACCGTCCATCAACTTCTACAAGAAGCTGGGCGCGTTACCCATGGACGAGTGGTCCACCTTCCGGCTGACCGGGGAGGCCCTCAAGTCGTTCGGAACGTCCCGCGAGGCGCAGGTCATTGGCTGATCTTCCGATGACCGGGCTGGCTGCCGTGGGGATGCTGGAGGCTGCGGCCGATGCCGCGGCCACGCTTCCCAACACCGTCCCGCACACCGTCAAGGCGCGCCACGAGTACCGCGGGATGCGCACGGCAGAACACTATTTCGAGGTGCCGCTGGACCATTTCAGCGGCGGCACCGGGGAGACCGTCACCGTGTTTGCGCGCGAGTACGTCTCCGCCGGCCACACCGAGGAAGAAGCCGCCAAGCTGCCGTGGCTGCTCTACCTGCAGGGCGGTCCCGGCGGACGGGGCAACCGGTTCCCCTCCCTCGGCGGCTGGAGCAAGGCCGCCGCCAGGGACTTCCGCATCCTCATGCTGGACCAGCGCGGGACGGGGCTGTCCACGCCGATCGACCGGAACACGCTCCCGCTCCGCGGGAACGAGACAGACCAGCTTGAGTACCTGGCGCACTTCCGGGCGGACTCGATTGTTGCCGACGCCGAAGCGATCCGGCATGCCCTCGGGTCCGCGCCGTGGACCATCTACGGGCAAAGCTACGGCGGCTTCTGCGCACTCAGCTACCTCTCCTTCGCCCCGGAAGGCCTGCGCGGGGCGCTCATCACCGGCGGCCTGGCTCCGCTGCACGGTCCTGCGGACCGGGTGTACCAGGCCACCTACCGGCGCGTCGCCGCCCGCAACGCAGAATACTTCAAGTCCTACCCCGAGGACCGCGCCGCGGTCACCCGGATTGCCCGGCACCTTCGCGAAACGGAAGAGCACCTGCCCGACGGCGAGCGGCTCACCGTGGAGCGTTTCCAGATGGTGGGGTCGTTCCTTGGCGGAAATACCCGCGTGGACACCCTGCACCATCTGCTGGAGGACGCCTTCGTGGCCACGCCCGGCGGCGAACGCCTCTCGGACGCGTTCCTGGAGCAGGTACGCGGAATCGTCACACGTGCAGGGAACCCGCTGTATGCCCTCATGCACGAGTCCATCTACGGGCAGGGGGAAGCCACGGACTGGGCCGCGTTGCGCGTGCTCCAGGACTTTCCCGAATTCCGCCCGGACGCGGCCGAGCCGCTGCTGACCGGAGAAATGGTCTATCCCTGGTATTTCGAACAGGACGCGGCGCTCCGGCCGCTGCGCAATGTTGCCCAGCTGCTGGCTGAGAAGTCTGACTGGAAGCCGCTGTATGACGCAGGGCAGCTGGCATCGAACGCCGTTCCCGTGGCCGCCGCGGTGTACAGCGAGGACATCTACGTCGACCGGGACCTTTCGCTCGAAACGGCGTCGGCCGTCCGCGGGCTCCAGGTCTGGGAGACCGCGGACTTCCACCACGACGGCATCGCGGACGACGGCGAAGGCATCTTCGGGCGGCTGTTGGGCATGGTGCGCTCAGTCCGTATCTGAGCGGATCCGCAAAGCAGACAACCCCGGCCACCCATATGGCCGGGGTTGTCTGCTACGTGGTACGGCGCGGAGGCCTACTCGGCGTCGCTCATGCTCTTGCGGGCGTCCTCTTCGAGGCGAGCGTCCACCTTCGCCTGGGCAGCCTTGGAGCTCACCAGGCTGGCGATCACGGCCACGATGATGGTGCCGACGATGACGGCAAGGGACACGAACGTGGGGATCTCGGGAGCCCACTCGATGTGCTTGCCGCCGTTGATGAACGGCAGTTCGTTGACGTGCATCGCGTGCAGGACCAGCTTGACGCCAATGAACGCCAGGATGAAGGACAGCGCGTGCTTCAGGTAGATCAGGCGGTTCATCAGGCCGCCCAGCAGGAAGTACAGCTGGCGCAGGCCCATCAGGGCGAAGAGGTTGGCGGTGAAGACGATGAACGGGCTCTGCGTCAGGCCGAAGATTGCCGGGATGGAGTCAACAGCGAACAGCAGGTCGGTCAGCCCGATCGTGACGAAGACGATCAGCATCGGGGTGAAGACCTTCTTGCCGTCAACCGTGGTGCGCAGCTTGCCGCCGTCGAACTTCTCCGACATCGGGATCACCTTGCGGAGCTTCGCGATCAGCGGGTTTTCCTTGTCCTCCTCGTCTTCACCCTCGTCCTGGGCCTGCTTCCAGGCGGTCCAGAGCAGGAAGGCGCCGAAGATGTAGAAGACCCAGCTGAACTGCTCGATCACGATGGCGCCCAGCAGGATGAAGATGCCGCGCAGGATCAGGGCAATGATGATGCCCACCATCAGTACTTCCTGCTGGTACTTACGGGGCACCGAGAAGCGGGCCATGATGATGATGAACACGAAGAGGTTGTCGATGCTGAGGCTGTACTCCGTCACCCAGCCGGCAACGAACTGCCCGCCGAACTCCGGGCCCGTAAAGGCAAACATGGCACCCGCAAAGACCAGGGCCAGGGCCACGTAGAAGGTGACCCACAGGCCGGCTTCCTTCATGGACGGCTCGTGCGGGCGCCGCAGCACCAGGAGGAGGTCGAAAGCGAGGATGAGGCCGAGGACGACGAAGGAGCCGACCTCAAACCAAACGGGTAAATCGAGCACAGGGATGCCTTTCGCAGGGTACAGAGAAGCGGTGTAAGTCTCTCCGGCTTGCCTGTGCACTTGGTGCTGAATTGGCAGCCCGCTACGCCCGGCAGGGCATCTATGCCGTGCGTGTTGACGATCGTAGCGCTTGGGATACTCCCCTACGTGAGAACAACTTTACCCTAGGCGTGGCCGGCGGCCTGCATCTGCCGCAGTTCCTTCTTCAACTCCCCTACTTCATCGCGCAGCCGGGCCGCGAGTTCGAACTGGAGTTCGCCGGCCGCGGCGTGCATCTGTTCCGTCAGCTGCTCGATGAGGCCCACGAGGTCCTCCGCCGGTGCGGCCGCCAGGCCGTCCGCCCGCACGGTGGACGCGCCCTTGCCCTTGCCGCGGGTCTTCCCTGCGGCGGCAAGCAGCTCGCGGGTGTCCGCGTCCTCCTTGGCCAGTTGGTCGGTGATGTCCGCGATCTTCTTGCGCAGGGGCTGCGGATCGATGCCGTTTTCCGTGTTGTAGGCCACCTGGATGGCCCGCCGCCTGTTGGTTTCGTCGATGGCGTGCGCCATGGAGTCCGTGATGCGGTCGGCGTACATGTGCACCTGTCCCGAGACGTTACGGGCGGCGCGGCCGATGGTCTGGATCAGCGAGGTGGACGAGCGCAGGAAACCTTCCTTGTCCGCATCCAGGATGCTCACCAGCGAGACCTCCGGCAAGTCCAGGCCTTCACGAAGCAGGTTGATGCCCACCAGGACGTCGAAGACACCCATCCGGAGTTCCCGGAGGAGTTCCACGCGGCGGAGCGTGTCAACATCGGAGTGCAGGTATTCCACCTTTACTCCGTGGCCCAGCAGGTAGTCCGTGAGGTCCTCCGCCATCCGTTTGGTGAGGGTGGTGACCAGGACGCGTTCGTTCTTCGCCGTGCGCGTCTTGATCTCGCCCAGCAGGTCATCGATCTGGCCCTTCGTGGGCTTGACCACCACCTCGGGGTCGATCAGGCCGGTGGGACGGATGATCTGTTGCACGAAACCGTCGGACTTGCCGAGTTCGTACTTGCCGGGGGTGGCCGAAAGGTAGACCGTCTGGCCCACGCGCTCCTGGAACTCGTCCCACTTGAGCGGCCGGTTGTCCATGGCCGAAGGCAAGCGGAAGCCATGGTCCACCAGGTTCCGCTTGCGGGACATGTCGCCCTCGTACATGGCGCCGATCTGCGGGACGGTGACGTGGGATTCGTCGATGACCAGCAGGAAGTCGTCCGGGAAATAGTCGAGGAGGCAGTGTGGCGCGGTTCCGCGGGCGCGGCCGTCGATGTGCGAGGAGTAGTTCTCGATGCCGTTGCAGAAGCCCATCTGCTGCATCATTTCGAGGTCGTAGGTGGTGCGCATGCGGAGCCGCTGGGCTTCCACTAGCTTGTTCTGGCTTTCCAGCACCTGCAGCCGCTCGGCCAGTTCGTCTTCGATGCGCTTGATGGCCCGGCTCATGCGTTCCGGACCTGCCACGTAGTGCGAGGCAGGGAAAACGTACATTTCGTCTTCGTCACGGATCACTTCGCCGGTCAGCGGATGCAGGGTGTGGATGTTCTCGATCTCGTCCCCGAAGAACTCGATCCGGATGGCCAGTTCCTCGTACATCGGAATGATTTCCACGGTGTCGCCGCGGACCCGGAACGTGCCGCGGTGGAAGTCCATGTCGTTGCGGGTGTACTGCATGGAGACAAACTTCCGGAGCAGGTCATCGCGGTTCATCTCCGCCCCCTTGCGGAGGGTGACCATGCCGGCGATGTACTCTTCCGGCGTGCCCAGACCGTAAATGCAGGACACGGTGGCAACCACGATCACGTCGCGGCGGGTCAGCAGCGCGTTGGTGGCGGAGTGCCGGAGCCGTTCGACTTCCTCGTTGACCGAGGAGTCCTTCTCGATGAACGTATCCGTCTGCGCCACGTAGGCCTCGGGCTGGTAGTAGTCGTAGTAGGACACGAAGTACTCGACAGCGTTGTTCGGGAGCAGTTCCCGGAATTCATTGGCCAGCTGCGCGGCGAGGGTCTTGTTCTGCACCATCACCAGGGTGGGCCGCTGGACCTGCTCGATGAGCCAGGCCGTCGTCGCGCTTTTACCGGTACCGGTGGCGCCAAGCAGCACCACGTCTTTTTCGCCGTTCTTGATGCGCTCCGTCAGTTCCGCGATGGCGGCCGGCTGGTCGCCTGCCGGCTTGAACTCGCTGATGACCTCGAACGGAGCCACGACGCGGTTGATTTCCTGGGCAAGACTCATGAATCTAATCTACCGCCGGGCACCGACATCGTGCCCTGATTCAGCTTTGGGCGGTACGGCCCGCGGTGGCGCCGGCCGCGCTGCCGCCGGAACCGGCGGCCGTGGCCGTCGCATACGACGGCGGCTGCCATCCCGTGCGCTTCACCCAGTCGTCCATCCGGCCCGCGGCGTGCTCGCTAAACCATGCTTCCTTGTCCGCAGCGTAGCCCGCCGTCGACCTGTCCACACTGTGAAGGGCCGCGACCCTCCGCTTCTCCGCCAGGTATTCGGTCCTGGCCGCAGCGTCGTCGCGAAGCCAGTCGCGGAAACACAGGGCAAACCGCCACCCAGGCGAGCCCGCAGGCCGGATATGCAGGTTCACCGGACGGCCGGGGTCCGCGTTGCCGTGCAGGCGCTTGGCCCAGGCCGCCGGATCGGGGTGCGAAGGCTTGGGACTGTCAGCAAATACCCCGGGCCACAGCGGAAAGCCTGCCGCGGCGAGCAGCGGCGCAATCCGGTCGGCAGTCGCCAGGTCGGCAACAGTCAGCTGGAGGTCGATGATGTCCTTGGCGTCGAGCCCGTGGACCGCCGTGGACCCGATATGATCCACCGCCAGGATATCCGCCGGGACGGCAGCCTGGATCCGGGCGGCGAGCCGCGCCGCCTGCGTTGCCCACGTGGGATCGGCCGGGGCAAGCACGGGGCCGCCCGTGCGCGGGGCCGGCCGTTCCTTGCTGATGTTGTCCGCGAAGGGGGCCAGCCGGCCGGTCCACAGCGCGTCGACGGCGGCTTTAAGCTCGTCGACGGTTCCGGAGTTGTCCAGCACCACGTCCGCCGCAGCAAGGCGGACATCCCTGGCGGCCTGCGCCGCCATCCTGGACCGCGCCTGCTCCTCGGTCATGTCCCGGTGTTCCACCATGCGCTGAACCCGCGCCTCGTCCGGGGCATCCACCACCAACACCAGATGGAAATTACTGCCCTGGCCCGTTTCCACCAGCAGGGGTATGTCCTGCACGACGACGGCGCCGCGGGGGGCGGTGCCGATCATCGCTGCGGCCCGCTCCCGGACCAGCGGATGAACGATGCTGTTGAGTACTGCGAGCCGGTCCGGGTTGCCGAACACCAGCGCGCCCAGCCGCGCCCGGTCCAGTCCGCCATCGGCACCCAGCATGTCCTCCCCGAAGGCCTCCACCACGCTGGCAAGTCCGGGGGTGCCCGGCTCCACCACCTCACGGGCGAGGGCGTCGGCGTCGACCAGCACCGCCCCCAGCTCCCGCAAACGCGAAGCAACAACTGACTTCCCAGAGGCGATGCCGCCCGTCAACCCGATCTTCAGCACCCCACCAGACTAGTCCCCACCGCCCCCCTGACCTCGCTCCGCTCGCCCAGGGAACCCTGGCGGCGTGGGCCCATGCCCGGACTAGACTTGTGCGGTGCAAGAGCAAGAAAGCAGGGCAACTGCCTACACCACCCTTGCGGCCGGGCCCGACTTCCGCCATGAACTTGAGATCAAACGGTCCAGGTTCATCACCGTGCTCCGGCGAACCGGGGACGAGGACGGCGCAAGGGCACTCGTGGCCGGACTGCGCAAGGAATTCCACGACGCCCGTCACCACTGCTCAGCGTTCGTCCTGGGGCCGGACCGGGGCATCCAGCGTTCCAGCGACGACGGGGAGCCCTCCGGAACCGCGGGCATCCCCATGCTGGAGGCTCTCATCCGGCGCGAAACCGCTCCCGGGGTGACGGACCTCAGCGACGTCAGTGCCGTCGTCGTCCGCTATTTTGGCGGGATCCTCCTGGGAGCGGGCGGCTTGGTGCGTGCCTACTCGGAGTCCGTGTCCTCCGCGCTGGACCTGGCACCACTGGTTCGGCGGAGCCGGCTGAGGATCTGTTCCGTGGAGGTTCCGCATTCGGCGGCCGGCCGGCTGGAGAACGACCTCCGGGCTGCCGGCTACGTGATGGCGGAAACCAGCTACGGGGCCAGCACCACGGTCCTCAGGCTTGCCCTGGCTGACCAGGCTGAAGAACTTGAGCGCGGCGCCGAACGGCTTGCGTCCATGACAGCAGGAAGCGCCGTCCTGCGTCCGGGAGAAACGGAATGGATCGATGTGCCCTTCTGAACCGACGGCCCCTTCTTCGCCGGCACCTCTCGCCGGCCGCGTGGAACTGCTGGACGTCACCGAGGAGATCCTGGAGAAGCTCCTGGACGTCGCCCTCACCGACGCCGCTGCCGACGACGTCACTCCCCCGTTGGGTGCATCTGCCGGTTGGAACCAGGAGCGGATCAGCTGGTTCCGCAACTACCACCGCGCCGCCGCAGCGGGCCTCGACGGCCCGGCCGCCGAGAAATCCTGGGCGGTCAGTTGCGGCGGACGACTTGCCGGTTCCATCCGGCTCAAGTGCACCGGGACGGAGCCGTCGGGGATGCCGGCGCTGGAAACGGGGCTGTGGCTGGGCCGCAGCTTCCGGGGCCGGGGCATCGGACGGGAGGCGTTGAAACTCGTCAGTGCCGTGGCCTCAGCCGTCGGCGCCGCGGTGCTGCAGGCCGAAACCACCGCCGGGAATACGGCTGCCCAGGCACTCCTGCGCTCTGCCGGTGCGGAGCTTGCCGGGGACGGCGTTATCACGCCCCTGACGGCCAGGATCACCCTCTAGCGGTCAGCAGCCCCCTCGCCCCACGGCGGGGCCGGTGGTTGGATGGACGGACGGTACCCGACCGGAGTACCCAACTCAGTTAGGGAGGCAGCCCGTGGAAGATCCCTTCAACCTGGAACGGTTTGTGCAGGCCCAGGACGCCAACGGAACCTATCGAAGGGCCCTTGCCGAGCTAACCGGCGGGTCCAAGGAGTGCCACTGGATGTGGTTCATCTTTCCCCAGATAGCCGGGCTGGGACAGAGCCCCACCTCCCGGAGGTACGCGATCACCTCCCTGGCCGAGGCAAAAGCCTATTTGGGGCACCCCGTACTCGGCCCGCGGCTGCTCGAGTGCGCCCGGGCTGTTGTTGCCCACACCGGGGTCAGTGCAGTCCGGATGTTCGGCGGGATCGACGCCCGGAAGCTGCAGTCCTCCATGACACTCTTCCTGCGTGCGGATCCTGCGGAACCGGTATTCCAGGAAGTTCTTGACCAATATTTCAACGGGAGCGCGGATCCTGCGACCGACCGGTTGCTGGGGTAGGCACCGTTGCTGCGTTAAACAAAAGGTGGCCGCCCCCTTTCGGGGACGGCCACCTTCAGCGTGCTAACTGCCTGGGCTCTCCGGAATCACGTCCGGAGGAGAACCGGGAAATTAGTTGCCGGTCAGCTTCTCGCGCAGTGCAGCAAGAGCCTCGTCCGAAGCAAGCGTGCCTGCACCGGTCTCGGCTGCAGCCGGCTCGGAGGAGTAGCTGGTGGTGCCGGAATCGCTGTCACCGGACGTTGCAGCTGCAGCGTCGTCGGCAGCGTGCTGGGCAACCTGCTTCTTGTGTGCTTCCCAGCGGGTCTGGGCGTCAGCGTACTGCTGCTCCCAGGCTGCGCGCTGGTTCTCGTAGCCTTCAAGCCACTCGTTGGACTCCGGGTCGAAGCCCTCCGGGTACTTGTAGTTGCCCTCTTCGTCGTACTCAGCGGCCATGCCGTAGAGAGCCGGATCGAATTCGGTGCTGTCGGCGTCAACGCCCTCGTTAGCCTGCTTGAGGGAGAGGGAGATGCGGCGGCGCTCGAGGTCGATGTCGATGACCTTGACGAACAGCTCGTCACCAACGGAGACAACCTGCTCTGCCAGCTCCACGTGGCGGACTGCCAGCTCGGAGATGTGAACGAGGCCTTCGATGCCGTCTTCGACGCGAACGAACGCACCGAACGGAACCAGCTTGGTGACCTTACCCGGAACAACCTGGCCGAGGGCGTGGGTGCGGGCGAAGGTCTGCCACGGATCTTCCTGCGTAGCCTTGAGCGACAGGGAAACGCGCTCGCGGTCCAGGTCGACCTCGAGAACCTCGACAGTGACTTCCTGGCCAACTTCGACAACCTCGGACGGGTGGTCGATGTGCTTCCAGGACAGCTCGGAAACGTGAACCAGGCCGTCTACGCCGCCCAGGTCCACGAAGGCACCGAAGTTGACGATGGAGGAAACGACGCCGGGACGGACCTGGCCCTTTTCCAGCTTGTTGAGGAACGTGGAGCGGACCTCGGACTGGGTCTGCTCGAGCCATGCACGGCGGGACAGCACAACGTTGTTGCGGTTCTTGTCCAGCTCGATGATCTTGGCTTCGATCTGCTGACCGATGTACGGAGCAAGGTCGCGCACACGGCGCATCTCGACGAGGGATGCGGGCAGGAAGCCGCGCAGACCGATGTCGAGGATAAGACCACCCTTGACAACCTCGATGACGGTACCGGTGACGACACCGTCTTCTTCCTTGACCTTCTCGATGTCGCCCCAGGCGCGCTCGTACTGAGCACGCTTCTTGGAGAGGATCAGGCGGCCTTCTTTGTCTTCCTTGGTGAGCACCAGGGCTTCGACCTGATCGCCAACGGAGACGACGTCTCCGGGATCAACGTCGTGCTTGATGGACAGCTCGCGGGAGGGGATGACACCTTCGGTCTTGTAACCGATGTCGAGCAGAACTTCGTCGCGGTCGACCTTGACGACGGTACCTTCGACGAGGTCTCCGTCGTTGAAGTACTTGATGGTGGCGTCGACTGCTGCGAGGAAGTCCTCAGCGGTACCGATGTCGTTAATCGCGACTACGGGGGTACCGGGCTTCTCGGTGGAGGTGATGGTCATGTAGTAGGGGCTCCGTTGTGGATAGTTAGTCGGTCAGGCGGACCGCCGCACACCCGTATGGACGGGGGCGCGGGTGATGGCCGACCACAGGGGTCTGCCAGGTTCATCCTGATTTTGTGGATTCTAGACACGTGCACGTAGTACACGCCCGTTTATTCTAGTCGCCGCGGCCAACACCGGTCAAAGCGGCCGGCATGGTCGCCGGCCGCTTTCACCTGGGGCTGGCCGCGGGGCGGCCGGCCGGAATCGGCTTAGAAATGCGTCAGGCAGTGGGGCGCGCGTTCGACGGCGAACATCAGCCGCGCCCGAAGGGCGGCACCGGGCGCGTGTTCCTGGATCCGTCCTGCCGCCTTCAAGGTCACCGGACACACGGCACCGAGGTAGATGGAGGCGAGGTCGGCCACGTCCATGGACAGGTCCGGCCGCGCCCCTGCCGGCGCCGCCGAAACCCTGGCCTCGCCGCCGCTAACGTCCAGGATGAACGTGCCGCCGGCGAATCCCAGGGCATCCTCAATAGCGAGGACCAGCCTTCCGTCCGCGGAGTAGCGCCGGGCACCCAGGGCCTTATCGCTGTCCAGTATCCGCAGCCACAGCATGTCCCGGTGGTCGGAGGCCTCAACACAGCGCGGGTCCGAGAGGGCCCACACCAGCGGATCGTCCAACGGCGCATCCGCCCAGCTGACCCGCTGGATCAGGTCGATGCTGCCGAGGAACTGCCAGAGCTCCAGGTACGCGGCATCTGTTCCTGCCACGAGGTCCACCACTTCCACCGTGTAGGGCTTGGTGTCCCAGCCGGCGAACTTGTACGAGACGTAGCCGTCCACTGTTCCGGCGGCGTCATAGTGGAGCGCGCACTTGATGGCTTCGTCTTCGTTCCCGTCACGGCCCACGGTTCCGGAGACGTTCTGCCGGTAGGCGTCCTGGCGGACGATGGAGCCCGGGGTGTGCCGGTGCACGCGCTCAAACACTTCAGGGGCCAGTTCGAGCAGCACCTTGCGGTCGGCGATCTCCACCGTGCCGGAAGGCTGGTGACGGAGGCCGAACCGTGGTCCGGTATCCACCTTGATGCTGCGTTCAAAGGTCGCAACACCGTAGCCGAACCTGCCGTAGATGGAACCCTCCGACGCGGTCAGGGCCGCCATGGCCAGGCCGTCACCCTTCGCCGCGGTCAGGTCTTCGGTCATCATGCGGCGCAGCAGGCCCTGGCGGCGGTGCGTCCCCCGCACGGTCACCGCCGTCACCATATGGGTCAGCAGCTGGCGGCCGTAGCCGACGTTCAGGTCCCTGCGGAGTGTGCCGAAGGTCGCCACGGGAATGACGGCGCCGAGGGCATGCGGCGGGGCCTCCCCGGTTTGGTAGACACCGGTCAGCTCGCGCCCGTCCGACCGGTACATGGACATGATCTTGTCCACGAAGCCGTCGTTGCGGCGGGTGTCGTGGAATCCGAAGCCCACCGCCTGGATCCAATCGGTTCCCTGTTCGTAGCCGGGCTCACCCTTCTCTGCCGCCCTGAACCGCCGGATCTCGTACTTGTCTGCCACGTGCTGCTCCCCCTTGAACCGAATGAATGACACACGCAGGACGCCTGTCGCGGCGTCCTGCGTGCCTTGTAACGCTTAGTGGCCGGCGTCGTACCAGCTCGGCCCGACGCCGATCTGGACTTCCAGCGGCACGCTGAGGTCCGCAGCGGAGCCCATCTGCTCTGTCACAAGTTTCTCCACCGCCTCCCGTTCGCCTGCCGCCACTTCAAGCACCAGTTCGTCGTGGACCTGCAGGAGCATGCGGGACTTGAGGCCCTGCGCCTTCAGTTCGGCATGCACGCCCAGCATGGCCCGCTTGATGATGTCCGCCGCCGAGCCCTGGATGGGTGAGTTGAGCGCAATGCGTTCCGCGTTTTCCCGCAGCTGGCGGTCCGTGCTGGTGAGGTCCGGCAGGTACCGGCGGCGCCCCTCGATGGTGGCGGTGTAGCCGTCGACCCGGGCCTGCTCCACCACGCCGCGAAGGTAGTCGCGGACGGCTCCGAAGCGGTCGAAGTACTCCTTCATCAGCGTCCGCGCCTCGTCGACGGAAATCTCCAGCTGCTTCGAGAGCCCGAACGAGGTCAGGCCGTAGGCAAGGCCGTAGGACATCGCCTTGACCTTGGAACGCATGGCGCTGGTGACCTGGTCGGTGGGCACATGGAAGATGTTCGATCCCACGAACCGGTGCAGGTCCTCGCCGTCCCGGTAGGCCTGGATCAGGCCGGCGTCCCCTGAGAGGTGGGCCATGATCCGCATCTCGATCTGCGAATAGTCTGCGGACAGGAGGCATTCATAGCCGTCGCTGACCACGAAGATGCCACGGACGCGCCGGCCCTCTTCGCTCCGGATGGGGATGTTCTGCAGGTTGGGGTTGTTGGATGAGATGCGGCCGGTGGCTGCGACGTTCTGCGCGTAGGTGGTGTGGATGCGGCCGTCCTCGGTGACGGACTTCTTCAGCGACTCCAGCATCTGGCGGAGTTTCGAGGATTCCCGGTGCGCCATCAGCTGGACCAGGAATTCGTGGCCGGTCTTTTCGAGCAGGTTCTTGAGCGAAGCGGCGTCGGTGGTGTATCCGGACTTGATCTTCTTCGTCTTGGGCAGCTGCAGTTCGTCGAAGAGCACGGTCTGCAGCTGTTTGGGCGACCCGAGGTTGACCTCGTGGCCAATGGCGGCGAAGGCAAGTTCCTGGGCGTTGTCGATCACCTTGGCAAGGTCAGCCAGCTGCTCATCCATCCGCTGCATGTCGATGGCGATTCCGGCGAGTTCCATATCGGCAAGGACCCGGCTCACGGGAAGTTCCAGCGTGGACAGCAGCTCCTCCGCCTTGCGCTCCTTCAGTTCCGCTTCGAAGTAGCGGCTGAGGGCGTTCACGACGGCGGCAGCGTGGACCAGTTCGCCGGCGGCGGCTGCATCGTCGCCGTCGAACGCCAGTTCCAGCTGCCCGGCCTTCGCAACGGCCGTGGAGATTTCGATGTTGAGGTGGTGCTGAGCAAGCTCCGCGAGCTCGTAGGTGCGGCGGTCCGGCTGGATCAGGTAGCCGGAAATCGACGTGTCATCGACGACGCCTTCCAGTTCCAGGCCGCGGGCGGTCAGGGCCTTCAGGGCGGCCTTGAACCCGTGCATCACCTTGGGCGCTTCCGGGTCGCGCAGCCACGCTGCCAGGACGTTCTCGGCCTCGGCGTCCTGGCTGGACAGGTCAAGGTAAACCGCCGCTCCGTCCCGGACAATTGTCAGCGCGGCGGCGTCCTCGCCGATGCGGCCGGGAACGAGGTCGACGGCGACGGCGGACCGCTGTCCGGCACCCGCGGCCAGGAATGCGCTCAGCTCGGCCGCTCCGGCGGGCGTGCTGTAGTCGGGGATGTCAAGGCTCTCCCGCTCCGCGAGGTCCACATCGTCGGCGCCGTAGAGGGCAAAGAGCCGGGTGCGGATGGTCTTGAACTCGAGGTCGTCAAACAACTGTTCCAGCGCAGCCTGGTCGGGCCGGGGATCCGCGAGGTCGTCCAGCGTCACGGGAAGCTCCAGGTCGGTGTGCAGCCTGTTCAGCCGGCGGTTCCTCTTCACGGCCTCCACGTTTTCGCGGAGGGCGTCCCCCACCTTGCCGCCTATTGAGTCGAGGTGTTCCAGCACGCCTTCCAGCCCGCCATAGAGGTTGATCCACTTGGCGGCCGTCTTGGGGCCAACGCCGGGAACGCCCGGGAGGTTGTCCGCCGACTCCCCCACCAGGGCGGCAAGGTCCGAATACTGTGCCGGGCTGACGAAATACTTTTCCTGGATGGCGGGGGCGTCCAGCCGCGGAATATCGCTGACGCCCTTCCTGGGGTACAGCACAAAGACGTTGTCCGTAATCAGCTGGAAGGCGTCGCGGTCGCCCGTCACCAGCAGCACTTCATAGCCCGCCTTTTCCCCCATCGCGGCGAGCGTGGCCAGGACGTCATCTGCTTCGTAGCCGGGCATCTTGATGGTTTTGATGCCCCACGCGCCCATGACCTTGTCAATGAGGTCGATCTGGCCGCTCATCTCGCGGGGAGTCTCGTTGCGGCCGCCCTTGTACTCGCTGTACTCGGCCTTGCGGTGGGTGGTCTCATCGGAGACGTCAAAGGCAACCGCGACGTGGGTGGGCTTCTGTTCCTTGATCAGGTTGATGAGCATGGACGTGAATCCGTGGATCGCATTGGTGTGCTGGCCGGCTGCGGTGGAGAACTTGTCCGCGGGCAGCGCGAAGAACGCCCGGAACGCCATCGAGTGCCCGTCCAGCACCAGGAGGCGGGGCTGGTCGGTGATGGGAATCACGGGGGCCACGGTGGCGGAAACCGGCTCCGCGGTGCGTGTGGTTTTCCGGGCGGGTTTGGCCGCAGTCGCTGATTCGGACTCAGCTGCCGGGAAGGTGTCTGTTGCAGAGGGGGCAAGGGCCGGTTTGGTAGTTTCGCTCACAGGTGCCAGCCTAGTTCCCATGATGGACAATTTCACGCCCGGGCAGTTCGCCGACGAACTGGCAGCCGCCGGAGTCCCGGAAGAAATGCATGAGTGGCTCGGCGAATACGGCGTGGGTGCGCTGGTGGTGAAGATGGGCATCCACTTCCTCGAAATGAGCCCGGAACGCACAGTGGCCACCATGCCGGTCGAAGGCAACACGCAGGTTGCGGGGATCCTGCACGGCGGCGCCCACGTGGTGCTGGCCGAGACCCTCGGTTCGTTCGCTGCCGGGATGCACGCCGGCCCGGGACGGCAGGCACTGGGCATCGAGGTGGGGGCGACGCATCACCGCGCCATCGCCTCCGGCACTGTGACGGGAACCTGCACGGCCATCCACTTGGGCCGCACGCTCACCACGCACGAGATCGTGATGACCGACGAGAAGGGCCGCCGGCTCTCCACTGCACGGATCACCAACCTGATTCGGGACATCGCTGACTGACTGCCCGCTCTGGCTGGCAGGGGCTCAGCCGGAAGCTGCGCCGTCGGACGGCGCTTTGCCGAGCCGGTAGCGAAGCTCGACGATTCCCCTGCCCATGGTGCTGGACGCCGCCAGCTCCAGCGGCCGGGTGGGCCCTGTCCTGATGGGCAGCACGGGCTTTCCGGCACCAAGTACCACCGGGATGATGGAAACGATGATTTCGTCCAGCAGGCCGGCATCGGCGAACTGGGCCGCGAGCTCTCCCCCGCCAACCAGCCAGATGTTGTTGCCGGCCGCCTCAGCGGTGAAATCGTCCATGAACTCTCGGACGTCGCCGCGGACGAACGTGACGTCCGCGCCCCGGGGCGCCGAGTGTTCATGGTGCGTGAAGACCCAGCACGGGGTGTCCGGGTACGGCCAGTTGCCCGGCTCATGCTCCATCAGCCAGGCGTAGGTGTCCCCGCCCATCACAATGCAGCCGACCTCGGCCATAAAGGCTTCGTAGCTTTCCCGGCCGCCCTCGAACCCGTCGAACTGGAGGAGCCATGCCAGGTTGTCATCGGGCGTGGCGATGAATCCGTCGAGGGATGAGGCCACGAAGTACTGGAGTCTGGACATGGCCCCAGCCTAGTCATTTGGACTCCGGGTTCCCATACTCCACGCGGACGCCGGGATCATCGCGGAGCACCACCACCTTGCCGCTCCGGAGCGTCCAGCCCTCGTTGAGCAGGAAGATACGTCCGCCGCTGACCACGAGCAGCCGCAGGCCGCTGTACTGGTACACCGGATGTTCCGCCGTGCCGCTGGATTGTTCGGTGACGTTGGGTGCGCTGATGCCCAGCCGGTCCTTGCTGTAGACAACTGCGGTGGGCAGGAGCGCGGACCGTTGCTCGTAGCTCACCGCAAGTCCCCGGCCCAGGGCCTGGGCGTAGTCGGACGTTCCCCAGAAGAGCAGGAGTGTCACCAGGCAGAAGATGAGCGTCTTCTCGGACCCGCGGGACAGTGCGGCGAGGCTGCGTCCCGGTGCGTCCGCGGACCGCCGCCAAAGGCTCAGGCCCCAGGCCGCCAGAAGGACGCCGCCGGCCATAACGTACGGCACGAACAAGACGGTGCGTTCAGGCTGGAGAATCACCACCAGCCACATGGTTGCCGCACAGGCCAGTCCGGCAACCAGTATTGCCGCGGCGAGCCTCCGGATGCCCGCGCCCCGGCCGGCAGTGAGGCGTCCGGCCAGGAACCTGTCCACGGAAAGCCATATGGCAGCCACAATCAGCAGCCAGACCAGCGGGATGAACAGGGACGGGATGCTCCTGAGGACAAAATCCTGCACGGTGTAGCCGAAGAGGCTGACGTCCAGCCCCATGGCCTTTGCCTGGGCATCCGTCCGCGCCCAGCCGAAATAGACCAGCAGGGCTGTCGCAATGGTCAGTGGCGGCCCGATGACCGCCAGCATGTCCACGGCACGTTTCCAGCGGGGGTCGGCCTCGGGTTCGCCGGTCATGGCGTCGCTCCTGCCGGCGTCTCCGGCGGCGGCGAGGAAGTGTCAGGGGGTGGGGTGGGCGGTGTGGTTGGCGTGGGGCCGGGAACGGGCGGTGTCGGGTCGGCGTAGAGGAGCGCGGCTTCACCGGAGACGGGCGGCGTGGCTACGACTGCCACGGTGGCGGACGTGGCGCCGGAAGCGGCCGGCGGGGCATAAAACTCGAAGGGACCGAACGGCGTGCCTTGGACATCGACCGGGTTGCCGTCCACCAGGACTTTGTCCACGTTCACGAAGAACCCCTCAAGCCGCACTTTGGCGCCGCCGCCGAAAGGAACGGATGGCGGGGCGGCGCCGGCGGAAGGCCCGTCGAGGACCGTTAAGCCGGTCAGCTGCCGGGGGCAGTCGTCCCCTGCCCCGGCGGCATTTACGAGGAGCTGGACTCCCGGGTGGGCGGTCCGCAGGGCGACTGCCTGATGCAGCGATTCCGTGACCTTGATTTCCCAGCACCGCCCGGGCGGCAGGCCGGGAACCCCGGCCAGCGCGGCCTGTGCCTGCTGCCAGTCCGCGGGCAGGTCCGTGGCCAGTGCCTGGCACGTGGCCTCCGCGGCCTTCCAGACAGCAGGAAACGCCGTGTTCAGCGTTGACTCGCGAAGACCGGCGCAGTCACGGTTGCGCAGGAGCTCGTAGAGCGTCCCCTCTGGCGGATCGGTGGGTGCGGCCGGTCCGATGGGGACCCACCGGATGACAGGGCCACCGGCTACGGGCGGGCCGTCTGCCGGACCGGGCAACGGCGCAGCCGTGGGCGGATTCGCGCTGGAGGAGGTGGTGGCGGCGGGCTCCGGCGCGGGAGGTGCCGCCGTCGTCGTCGTACTTGCCTGCGATTCCGGTGGCGCGGAAGGCTGAGCGGCGCATCCGACGGCGAGGACCAGGAGGCACAACGCCGCTGCGGTTCCTGGGAGTCGGGCCGCAGGCCGAGCTGCTGCCCCGGTTTGACTGTGCATGAGAGACCCACCTGCTTGCGGTTCCCGGCAGGGGAACCGGCCTGGATAAACCCTTCGGGATGGCTCCCGGCACCGGCCGGCCGCGGAGCCGGACCAAACACGCTGAAACAGTGTTAACTATTCCCCCGTTGGGTGATATCCGCCAGAGCAGTCCCGTGCGCTCCAGGGGTAACGGCCTGTGGCTACTTGCTGAAGTAAGGAATGATCAGGTAAAGGCCGAACAGCACCGCCAGGCCGCACAGCCCGAAGCAGGCGTAGGCGAGCGATTTCATCCACCGCGGCGTAGCCTGCTCGGGATCACCGGCGATGGCGGTAAAACGGACCCCGACGGAGTAAAGGACCACCACCGTCACGGCGGCCAGCAGCGTGGCACCGGCCACCTGGACCAATTCCAACCATTTCATTTAGTTGCCACCCTTCAGCTTGTTGGCGCGGCTGGCGGCCAGTGCCTTCTTCTTGCGGAAGCGGACGGCCTGCCCTGCTTCCTCGACCTCCACGGCGTTGTGGTGGCCCACATGGGACTTGCGGGAGTGGAGGAACATGAACAGCACTGCACCGGTCCCGGCAACGGCGGCAATGATTACCCCCACGGGTCCGGTCATCACGAGCAGGGCGGTCAGGGCACCGACGATTCCGGCGGCCGGGAGGGTGAAAAGCCAGCCGACGGCGATGCGACCGGCAGTGCCCCAGCGCACCGAGGTGCCCTTGCGGCCAAGCCCGGAACCAATCACTGATCCGGAGGCCACCTGGGTGGTGGACAGCGCGAAGCCCAGGTGCGAGGACGCGAGAATGGCCGAGGCCGTGCTGGCTTCCGCTGCGAAGCCCTGGGCGGGCTTGACGTCGGTGAGGCCCGAGCCCATGGTGCGGATGATCCGCCAGCCGCCGGCATACGTGCCGATGGCAATGGCGAACGCACAGGCTGCAATGACCCAGAACTGCGGGCCTGAGCCCGGCGCCTGCGTTCCGGCGGCGATGAGCACCAGGGTGATGATGCCCATGGTCTTCTGCGCATCGTTGGTGCCGTGCGCCAGGGCCACCAGGCTGGACGTGAAGATCTGGCCGGTTCGGAAACCACCGCGCTTCTGCGTGAGCTTGCTGCCGGTCTCAGGATCGTGACGGGACGTCAGCGCGTACGCAAGGCGGGTACAGACGTAGGCCACTCCGCCGGCGATGACCGGGGCGAAGATGGCGGGAAGGATGACCTTCTGCATGAGGGATTCGAAGTTCACCGAATGGATGCCGATGCCGGCGATCGCGGCCCCGATCAGCCCGCCGAAGAGGGCGTGCGACGAACTAGACGGCAGGCCCTTCAGCCACGTGATCATGTTCCAAAGGATGGCGCCCATCAGACCGGCGAAAATGATGTCCGGGGTGATCTGAATGCCGTCTGAACCTTCCTTGATGATTCCGCCGGAAACCGTCTTGGCCACTTCCGTGGAAAGGAACGCTCCGACCAGGTTCAGGACTGCTGCCAAGGCAACTGCCGTCTTGGGTTTGATGGCACCGGTGGCGATGGGCGTAGCCATTGCATTGGCGGTGTCATGAAAGCCGTTGGTGAAGTCGAAAAAAAGTGCCAGCGCTATTACCAGCGCCACCATGAAGGTGATTTCCACCTGTTGCCCAATCTGCAGAGTCGACGGTCAGCAGTTCCACTTCCCCGTGCCCTGTCCGCACGCAGCATTACCCGGATGTTTGCCGGAGATTCACGTGTTGTTGTTCGGAAGGGGCTTGAAACCCTAACGATCGTACGCGTCAACGCCCTGAGGACAAAACAACCAGCGGTCAAAGGAAAGCACGCACGGCCTCCAGTTCAGCGCGGGACAATCCCCGTCTGGGATGCGGTGAAATCAGCAGCAGTCTCCTGCCGAGGACGGACGCCCACGCGCGGGCCTCAGCTTCGAAATCGAGTTGGTCGTCGATCCACACGGCACGGTCCGGTGCCGACGCCTCGATGTCCCGTTGCAGGGCCTGCAGCTTCCACCAGCCACCGCCGCCGCCCAATCCATCGCTGGCAAGGACGGGCCATTCCCGTCCTGCCAGCCCGATGGCGGGGCACAGGTAGTCCGGCGCCATCTCCTCCCAGCTGGTAAGCCAGACGCACCGGAGGCCGGGTGTCACGGCCAGCGCGTTGAGGGATTCCACGAGCTCCCCGGCGTACGTCACTTCAAGAAGGCCGGCGTCGGAGGTCCGCCACGGGCTCCCCCAGTCCGTGGCCCCGGCGGCCCCGAACGGGCAAATCACGCCGTCCACGTCCAGGTAGAGGGAGACATTCCTCACGGCCGCGTCCTCTCGTCCAGGAGCCCCACCAAAAACGTTACCGAGGGGCCGTGGGGCGGGCAATACGGCACCAAACGGAAAAGTACCGGACACAGAATGGTGTCCGGCACTTTTCAGGGTGCTGCGCTATGCCTGGGGCGGAAGATCAGGCGGGGACTTTCGCCGCCGCTGCCGCGCTCTTGGCGGCGGGAACTCCCTCGCCCTCCTGGCCGTACAGCCAGTCGTTGTACTGGAAGTCGTTGTCCTTGCGGCTCTTGAAGAGCAGGTTACGCAGTGTGCGGGCCAGGCCGGAGACGTGCCACGATTCGCCCCAGACGCGGGCGGTGCGCTGGACGCGGG
Source organism: Arthrobacter sp. SPG23 (assembly GCF_000876655.1). GTDB lineage: Bacteria > Actinomycetota > Actinomycetes > Actinomycetales > Micrococcaceae > Arthrobacter. Next base: position 147,351 of record NZ_JYCN01000017.1, on the reverse strand, counting down.
CGGTGCGGCCGGCGCGGATGTTGTTGAACTCCTTGATGGCACCGTCCCAGGCGTCCGGGTTGACGCCTTCGGCGGTGAAGACAGTGCCCATGCTCGCGTCCTGCAGCACGGCGGCGTCCTCAAGCGCCTGGCAGGCGCCCTGGGCGAGGTACTGGAGCATCGGGTGCGCTGCGTCGCCCATCAGCACCATCCGGCCGGCAACCCAGTTTTCGATCGGGTCGCGGTCGTACATGGGCCAGCGGATGCCGGTAGCCAGGTTCTTCAGAGCTTCCTGAACGACCGGGACGCAGTCCTTGTAGGCTGCCTCTAGCTCGTCCACTCCGCCGTACTGCTCAACACCGGCTTCGAAGGACGGCGACTTGAAGACGGCCACTGTGTTCAGCAGCTCGCCCTTGCGCAGCGGGTACTGCACCAGGTGGCAGTCGGGGCCGAGGTAGACGATGACGTCCTCAAGGTCGGCCTTGGGGGTGTTCTCGGTGATCGGCACCGTGCCGCGGTAGGCGACGTAGGCCGAGGAGACGGGCTCGTCGTTGGCCACGAGCGGGCGGAGGGTGGACCGGAGACCGTCGGCACCAATCACGACGTCGGCTTCGTAGTCAACGCCTGCGGCTGTGTGCGCCACGCCTCGGCCGTTCACGGTTTCGACGCTCTCAACCATGACGTCGTTGACGAGCGTGACGCCGGCAGCTTCGCAGCCTTCGAGCAGGACCCGGTGCAGGTCGCTGCGGTGGATCACGACGTAGGGTGCGCCGTAGCGTTCCTCGAATCCCGCGCCGAGGGTCTGGCGGGTGAGCTCCTCGCCGGTGACGGCGTCGCGGAAGACCAGGTGCTTGGGCTGGACACCGATTTCCAGCGCTTTCTCAAGCAGTCCCCAGCGCCGAAGGACGCGGGAGGCGTTGGGGGCCATCTGCAGGCCCGCGCCGACCTCGCCGAATTCCGGAGCGCGCTCCACGAGGGTGACGTTGGCGCCGTTTTCACGCAGCGCGAGGGCTCCGGCCAGTCCGGCCATTCCCCCTCCGATGACGAGGACATCGGTGGACGTGGCGTGCTCAGACATTGCTTACTCCTGTTGGTGAGGGTGAGGGTGAGAGTTTCGACTTGAGTTTGATGCCGACGGCGGCCAGCAGGACCGCTGCAATGGCGGCTGCACCGGCGAAGGCGAGGAAATTGGAATTGACGCCGAGTCCGGCAGCGAGGAGGAGTCCGCCCACCTGGGGCGCGACGACGGCGCCGATACGGCCCGTCCCCAGCGCCCAACCCAGGGCGGTTCCCCGCAGGTGGCCGGGGTAGTGGCTTGCGACGGCGGCGATGATGAGGCACTGCGTGCCGTGGGTGCCGACGCCGGCAAGGACCAGCATGAGGTACACGACGGTGACGGACGGTCCCGTGATGAGGACCACCAGCGCGACGGCGGCGACGGCGGCCGCTGCGATGGCAGTCGGCACCGGACCGAAGCGGGTCCCGGCCCAGGCCGTGATGACCGAACCGGCCACCGCACCCAGGTTGAGGGCCAACGCGAAGGTCAGGGCGGAACCGAGGTTGTAACCCGCCAGCTGCATCAGGTTGGGCAGCCAGGTTCCGAGTCCGTACCAGGCGAACAGGGTGGCGATCGTCGCCAGGGCAAACAGCATGCTGACGCCCAGGTACGGGGCGCGGAGCAAGGAGGAGAAACCGGACGGTTCCTTCATCGTGCCGGCACTGCCCGCAGCCTTGCGGGCGGCCTTCTCGGCCGCACTGACCGGCACCAGCGTCTCCGGGAGGTATTTCAGTCCCAGCGGCACCACGATCACCAGGGCCAGCACGGCCACGAGGAACATGGCCTGCCACCCGAAGGCTGGAATCAGCTGGATGCCGACAAGGGCGGCGATGGATCCGCCGATCGGTACACCGGACATCATCAGGGTGGCAATGGTGGACCGCCACTTGGTGGGGACGAGTTCAGCAACGAGGGCGTTCGCCGAGGGCACCAGGCCGCCAAGCCCGATGCCGGCGAGGAGCCGCAGGCCGCCGAAGACGGCAGCGTTGGGAGCGAAGGCACAGAGGGCGGTGAAGACCGAGAAGACCACGGCGCACCCCAGAATGGTGCGGCGTCGACCCCACGAGTCAGCCATCCGGCCGGCGAAGATCGCTCCGATCATCATGCCGAGGAAGGCCATGGACCCGATGGTCCCGGCGGTGGCCTTGTTCAGGCCCCAGCCGGTCTCGGAGATCAGCGAAGACTGGACAGTGCCGTAGACGATGAGATCGTAGCCATCGAAGACCACCAACAGCCAGCAGACGAGGACGGCCGCGGCCGACGCTTTGGAAAACCGCGAATGCAGGCCCATCAGCGGAAGTGGGGACGGGATCCCCTTGAGAGGACCGTTGCGGCGCTGCAGCGGAAGTTGTGTGATTCATGCCACTACTGTCATGGCCAGGGAAGGTGAACCACAATAGAATTCTGATGTGCAGAAACAGCAAACCCCCAAACCGGCATCCAGATCAGCCCGGAAACCAGTGCAGAAGCGGCCCACCTATTCCATTGAGGCGGTCGACAACGCGCTGCAGCTCCTGCAGCTGCTCCGTGACGGTGGAGCGCTGCGCCTCAAGGACGCCGCCGAGGAGCTGGGCGTGGCCCCTTCCACTGCCCACCGCCTCCTGGCAATGCTGGTTTACCGGGGTTTCGCCGTCCAGGATGAAACCCGGCGCTATGTGCCCGGCCCGGCAATGGGCGTGGGGCCGGCGGGGCTGAGCTGGACCCGGCTGCTTCGCTCGCTCGCCCAGCCGCACATGGAACTGCTCTCCGCGCAGCTGAACGAGACCGTCAACCTCATGGTGAGGGTGGGTACGAAAGTACGTTTCCTGGGCACCGTGGAAGGGAACAACGTGTTGCGGGTCGGTGACCGGCAGGGAACGGTGATGCCCGCCAACAGGACCTCCGGGGGCAAGGCCATGCTCGCCGAACTGGATGTTCCCATGATCGACCAGCTCTTCCGCAGCAACAACGCAGAGATCGGCGGGGACACCATCGCGGCTGCGGAGTACCCGGCATTCCTGCGCGAGCTGGAGTCGATCCGCAACAACGGCTTCGCCGCCAACTTCGAAGGAACCGAGGAAGGTGTGAGCGCCCTCGGGATCGCCCTGCACAACAGGCACGGGAAGGTGGTGGGCGCGCTCAGCGTGGCCACCCCCGCGACCCGCTTCCGCAGGGTGTTTGACGCCGGGCTGGTGCCCGCCCTGCGGGAAACCTGCCGGCAGCTGGAAATCGACATCGCAGCAAATCCGGCCGAGCCGGACTGAACACCGGGCAAGGCGCCCGCAGGTCCCGCCGTCGGACCGCTCAGTCAATTCTGCCCAGCAGAATATGTTGGGGGTCACACCACGGCATCCGTAGAGTCGAACTACGCCAAGAACCGTTCTGACCTATCGAGGAGGCCCACGTGTCCATCAGCGCCGAGAACACGACTCATGAATCAGTGGCCGCGGGGCACACTGCTCCGGAGCCGACGCCCGAAGAAGCTGCCCAGCTGAAAGAGCTGTACCGGGATTTTGACCGGGAGAACCTGATTCCTTTGTGGACTGAGATCGCGGATTTGATGCCGATGGTCCCGTCCCCGAAGGCGGTGCCGCATGTGTGGCGCTGGAGCGACCTGTATCCGCTGGCCGCCCGTGCCGGTGACCTGGTGCCCGTGGGCCGCGGCGGGGAACGCCGCGCCATTGCCCTGGCCAACCCCGGCCTTGCCGGTACCCCGTACGCCACCCCGACGCTGTGGGCTGCGATCCAGTACCTCGGTGCCCGCGAGACCGCCCCGGAGCACCGCCACTCGCAGAACGCCTTCCGCTTCGTCGTCGAGGGCGAAGGCGTGTGGACCGTGGTGAACGGGGACCCGGTCCGGATGTCCCGCGGTGATTTCCTGCTGACCCCGGGCTGGAACTTCCACGGCCACCACAATGACACTGATGAGCCGATGGCCTGGATCGACGGGCTGGACATTCCGTTCGTGCACTACGCCGACGCGGGGTTCTTCGAGTTCGGCACCGAACGGGTCACCGATGAGGCCACCCCGGACATCTCCCGCTCCGAGCGGCTCTGGGCCCACCCGGGGCTGCGTCCGCTTTCGGGCCTGGATGACACCACCAGCTCCCCCATCGCGGCGTACCGCTGGGAATACACCGACCGGGCCCTGCGCGAGCAGCTTTTGCTTGAGGACGAGGGCCACCCGGCCACCGTGTCCCAGGGCCACGCCGCCGTCCGGTACACGAACCCCACCACGGGCGGGGACGTGATGCCCACCATCCGGGCCGAGTTCCATCGCCTCCGCACCGGCGCGTCCACCCAGGGCGTCCGTGAGGTCGGCTCCAGCGTCTGGCAGGTCTTCGAAGGAACCGGTTCCGTGGTCCTGAACGGCGAAACCAGGAACCTGGAAAAGGGCGACCTTTTCGTTGTCCCGTCCTGGGCCGAGTGGTCCCTGCAGGCCGGGAGCGAATTCGACCTCTTCCGGTTCAGTGACGCCCCCATTTTCGAACGACTGAACTTCAACCGCACCTACATCGAAGGACGCAAGAACGCATGAGACTCCTCACCCTCCGCACCGGCAACGGCACGACCCGGGCTGTCCGCCAGGACGGGACCACCCTGACCGAAATCGACGGGTTCTCCGATGTGGGAGCGCTCCTGAAGGATTCCGCCTGGGAGTCCATCGCCGCCGCCGCGAACGGCGCGACGCATCCGGCCGAGGGCGCCGACCTCGCCCCGGTGGTCCCGTTCCCGGGCAAGATCATCTGTGTGGGCCACAACTACCGGAACCACATCAAGGAAATGGGCCGGGAAATCCCGGAGTACCCCACCCTGTTCGCGAAGTACCAGGAATCCCTCATCGGCCCCAACGATGACCTGGCGCTGCCGCAGGAATCGGACACCGTGGACTGGGAAGCCGAACTCGCCGTGGTGATCGGCAAGAAGGGCCGCCGGATCAGCGAAGCCGACGCCAAGGACCACATCGCCGGGTACTCCGTGCTGAACGATGTGTCCATGCGCGACTACCAGTTCCGCACCATCCAGTGGCTCCAGGGCAAGACCTGGGAGAACTCCACCCCGTTCGGCCCCGCCCTGGTCACCCAGGATGAGTTCACCGCAGGTCCCCTGATGACCTCGGCCGTGGACGGCGAGGTCCAGCAGAGCACCCCCACCGGGGACCTCGTGTTCACCCCGGAGTTCCTGGTCTCCTACATCTCCACGATCATCACGCTGAACCCCGGGGATGTGATCGCGACCGGCACCCCCGGCGGCGTCGGCCACGCCCAGGATCCCAAGCGCTACCTGCAGGAAGGCCAGATCCTGGTCACCACCATCGAGGGCCTGGGCCAGCTGAGCAACCGCGTGGTCAAGGAAGCCTGATGGTCGCCCGCCACGACCAGACCACCGACCCGCAGCTCCTTGAGGGTTTGCTGCAGGCACGGCGGGGCACGGCGTTCTTCGCCCGCAAGCTCAACGAGCTCTCCGACGCGGACCTCGATGGGGACTCGCTGCTGCCGGGCTGGACCCGGCGGCACGTAACGGCCCACATCGGCTACAACGCGCGGGCCATCGCGCGGCTCATCGAGTGGGCAGCCACCGGCGTGGAGACGCCCATGTACGCCTCCACGTCGGTGCGCGACCACGAAATCAATTTCGGGGCAACCCTTCCGCCGATCGCGCTGCGGCACCTGTTCGACCACTCCGCCGTGCACCTGAACGTCGAATGGCGGGACCTCCCGGCAGAAGCCTGGCACCACAAAGTCAAAACAGCCCAGGGCCGGATCGTCCCGGCCGAGGAAACCGTGTGGATGCGGACCCGCGAAGTCTGGGTCCACGCCGTGGACCTGGACAACGGCGCCACCTTCACCGACATCCCCGCCCCCGTCCTGTCCCGGCTTTTGGCGGACATCACCAGTGCCTGGCACACCCGCGGCACCGACACCGGCCTGCTCATCAAAGTCACCGACCAGCCGGGCGGGATGACCTTCGGCGACACAACCGCCGAAGCACCAACAGTAATCTCCGGCCCGCTCGCCGCCATCACCCAATGGGCCACCGGCCGCGGCACCCACGGTGTGACGGCAACGAGCACCGCAGCACCAGCCGGCACGGGAACGGACGCCGCTCCACCGGCGTCGGACGCTGACCTGCCCGAGGTGCCCGCAGCACCGAAGTGGATCTAGCGCCGAGGACCTGGTGTCCGGAGCGGCAGTGAAGCGCGACGGCGACTTCCGCACATGGCGATGGCCCCCTCCTCGGAGGGGGCCATCGCCATGCACTGACAGTGCCCGCTATTCCTCGTGCTTGACCTTGTGGACCCTGGTGACCACCGTGGGGCACGGAACACGCAGCAGAACCGCGTGGGCCGTGGAGCCAAGGACAAGGCGGCTGAATCCCCCGCGTCCGCGGCTGCCGATGACCAGGAGGCGCGCGTTCGCAGCGGCCTCTACGAGAGCCTTGGCCGGATCGGTGTCCTTGTCCAGCACCTGATTCACCACCAGGTCCGGGTATTTATCCCGCAGCCCGGCGACCGACTCGGCAAGCACAATCTTGTCCTCTTCTTCAATGACCTCCGCCAGCCCGCTGGCCGGCATCCCGCTCTGCACCCAGCGGGCGGGGCGGCGGAAAGCCAGCACGGCAGTCAGTTCGTCCCCTTCGCGGTCCGCTTCAGCCGCAGCAAACGCAACGGCCTGCAGGGACTCCTCGGAGCCGTCCACGCCCACCACAACGCCGCGGCCCTCAGGCCCCTGGTCCTGCGGAATAACCGCCACGGGACTGTCCGAGGCCGTAACGACCTGAAGGGCCCGGTCGGTCATCGGTCCTCCGTCGGCCCAGTGGCGGTGGTGGGATCCGATGACCACCATGGCGGCGTCTTTGGACATTTCCTTCAGTGCGGCGCCGGCGCTGCCGTGCCGCAGCTGCACGTCGACGGCCACGTCCGGTTCCTTCTTGGCGGCATCCTCCTGCACCTGCCTCAGGAGCTCCATGCCTGATTCCCTGATCAGTTCGTGGTACTGGAAGTCCGGCGACATCCACCGGTCATCCACCGCATGGACGGCGATCACCGGAAACTTGAGCCTGGCTGCCCGGTGGAGCGACCACGACATTGCGGCCTCACTTCCGGTGGAGCCGTTGATGCCGACGACGATTGGTTTGCTCATTCTGAATCCTGCTCTTCTCCATCGCGTTTTCGGATCAGCACGCCGGAGGCCGCTGACACCTTCAGTGTGCTCCGGTGGCAGACACGGGGGTTAGGGCCTTAAGCCCCTCAACCCGGCGCTGGTGACCGGGCTGGTGATGAACCGGCTGCTGCGCGTCCAAACGGCAGCTCAGAAGCCCGTGGGTTCCGTTTCGAACTCCGGCTCACCCGGCGGAGCCTCGTGATGGAGCGGACGGAGCGCCGAGGTCTGTTCCAGCCAGATAAGGGCGTCATAGCGCCCTCCCATCCGGGTGGGCACGTAGTTCCCGTATTCCCGGGCGGGGCGGTAGACCACCCCGATGGCGCGGTGCCCCAACCAGGCCGACAGCCACGGCCCGGACCTGTCCCTGCCGAATTCCAGCAGCGCAGGTGCACCCAGGGCCCTGTGCAGCAGGTCCTCGTGGCTGCCGGTCCGGGCTTCCGGCACGGTCAGTACCCGTTCAGGGGACCCCCACGCATCCGCGGCCATCACTGTTCCCCGGTACGATCCAAAACCCACCAGGGTCACGCCTTCGGCCCCGTGGCGCTCGCGGAGCATCTGGCCCACGTTCACCAGCCCGTCCCGTGCCATGTCCGTGGCCCGGGCATCGCCCACGTGGGTGTTGTGCTCCCAGATGATCCCTTTGGACGCAGGGCCCAGATGCGCGCTCACCCTGTCCACCGTGTCCGCCATGTGACGGTCCCGGACGTTCCAGGACTCCCGGCTCCCCTGCACCATGATGCGGTAGTAGTGCTCGGCGTTGGCGGCAACCACGGCATTCTGCACTGCGTCGAACGCTTCGTCGCTTTCGGCGCGCGGTTCGTGGTCCCGCAGCGCCAGTGCCCGGTTCCGCACCTCGGTAAGCAGGGCAACGACGTCACCCTCGCACGATTCGGGGACCAGCCGGGTGCTCCAGGCGTATTCGTGCGGGTCTTCGTGATGCGGAAGGAAACACTGCCACGCCCGCATGGCCGCGGGAACGGCGTCGGGCTCGTTTTCCTCCAGCCAGCCGATGATTTCCCGCAGGGAATCCCATAGTGAGTAGACGTCCAGGCCGTAGAAGCCCACCCGCTCCTCCAGGGGACGCTCCAGGTTCCAGCCGCGCAGCCAGTCGAGGAAGCCCGCCACTTCCTCGTTCGCCCACATCCAGGTGGGCCAACGCCCGAACCCGGCGAGCATGGTGTGGACGCCCGTGTCCTGCCCGCTTTGTCCCCGCACCCAGCGGTTGATCCGCCAGCAGTCCGGCCAGTCGCCTTCCACCCCGATCCAGCTGTAGCCCTGTTCTTCGATCAGCCGCATGCTCAGGCGGGCGCGCAGCGTGTAGTACTCGTGCGTGCCGTGGGATGCTTCGCCGATGGCCACAAAGCGTCCGGCACCGGCCCTGTGGACCAGCCGGTCAAGATCCCGGAACCCGCTGAGCGGCCGGGCCAGGGTGCGGATCTCGTCCAGCATGCTCAGGACGGCACGGTTTCCGTTGGTCATGTCGGGTCCTCGAGCGAGATGCTTTCGAGGTACTCCGGAACGCGCACCCGCCACCCGAGTTCGCGCTTGATGCGGATCCGGAGGGCATCGGACGCCTCGGGTTCGCCGTGGGTGATGTACGTCATCCGCGGTTCCCGCTCGGCGGCCCTCATCCACTCGATCAGCCCGTCGGAATCCGCGTGCGCCGAAAGGCTTTCCATCTGGATCACTTCGGCGCGGATGCGGACATCCTCTCCGTAGATCCTAAGTTCCCGTTGGCCGGCGGCGAGCGCCGCTCCGCGGGTTCCACCGGCCTGGTACCCGCTCAGGATGATGGCGTTCTTCGGATCGGGCCCGTATTCGGCGATGTGGTGCAGGATCCTGCCGCCTGTGAGCATTCCGCTGGCGGAAATAATCACCATCGGCCCGCCGCGGAGGTTGAGCAGCTTCGAATCGTCCACCGTCCGCGTCATCTTGGCCACTTTGTACATGTCCTCGTACTCCCGCTGCTTGAGCCTGTGCTCGTCGGGGTGCCGCTGGTACATGCCGGAAGCGTCGATGGCCATGGGGCTGTTGAGGTACACGGGGATGTCCGGAATCGCGTTCCTGGCGCGCAGGCGGGACAGATGCAGCATCAGTGTCTCCGCCCGTCCGACGGCGAACGCGGCAATCATGATCACGCCGTTCTTCTTTGCCACACGGGTGATGATTTCGCCCAGCTGCAGTTCAGGAGCCAGACTCGAGTGCTTGCGGTTACCGTACGTGGATTCGGTGACCAGGATGTCAGTGGCACCAAGCCCCCGGGGCGGAAACATCAGCGGATCATCATTGCGGCCCAGATCGCCGGTGAAATGGATGGAGTGCTGGCCGACCTCGAGCCTGATCTGGGCGGCCCCGAGGATGTGGCCCGCGGGCAGGAACGTCGCGGAGACGCCCCCGCCCAGCTCCAGCGGAGTGTCGAAGCCCTGTTCGCGGAAGCTGTCGAGCGACCGGACCGCCTCGGCAGCCGTATAAAGCGGAACCGGCGGGCTGTGCCGGGACGATCCGTGCTCGTAGGCGTATTTGGCTTCCTCTTCCTGCAGGTGCCCGCTGTCCGGCAGGAGCAGGGTGCAGAGCTCGGTGGTGCCTTCCGTGGCGTACACCGGTCCGTTGAAGCCGTCCCGGACCAGGGCGGGAACGTAGCCGGTGTGGTCCAGGTGGGCATGGGTCAGCAGGACGGCGTCGATGGAGTCCGGCCGGACGGGGAAGGGGATCCGGTTGCGGTCGCGGAGGACCTTGTAGCCCTGGAACAGCCCGCAGTCCACCAGGATGCGTTTCCCGCCGGCTTCCACCAGGTACCGGGAGCCGGTCACGCTGTCCGTGGCTCCGAGGAACCGGAGTTGCGGGTGTTGGTGTTTCATGGTGCTCCCTGCTCCCGTTGCGCAGCGTTCCCGTTGCCGTCCGGCAGTCGGCAGCGTCGCGGAAGCGCCAGGGCCGCGGCAGGCGTGGCAGGCGCACGGACTGCAACGAGCCGGACTGCGCAGTCGCGATGTACGTCCTAGCTTCCGCTTCTTCCGGCAGCCCACCTAGGGCCGAAAGTCACGGCTGCGGGCGCATTCGTGCCTTTCGGGGAACCGGAGCCGGCAGTACGCTGGAACCACCCCTTGGAGACGTCGTATGGCTGAACAGGATTTGATCACCGGCGCCCGCGCGGCGTTCGCCCGCAGGGACTGGCCCGCGGCCCGGAACGGGCTGCTTGCAGCCAGGACCACCACCGGCCTGGAGCTGCAGGACCTCGATGCCCTCGCCGACGCGATGTGGTGGCTGGGCGACATTCCCGAAGCGCTGTCGGTAGCAGAGGACCTGTACCGCGGCCTGGCCGGGGCCGGCGACCTGCGGGCGGCCGCGATGAAGGCCATCATCCTCTCCCTGCAGTGGGGTACCCGGGGGGACCTCGTGGTTGCCTCCGGCTGGCTCAACCGGGCACGGCGCCTGCTGCAGGACCTTCCGGAGGGGCCTGAACACGGCTACCTCCTCTATCTGGAGAGCGCCATGTCCCTGGACCTGGAGGAAGACCCCGGACCGGCGCAGGATGCCGCAGCCAGCCTCGACGCCCTGGCGGGCCGGCTGGCGGACACCACCCTTGGCTGCTTTGCCCGGGTCATCGCCGGCCTTGCCGGCGTCCGTGCCGGGCGGACCGAGGAGGGTTTCAGCGACCTGGACGAGGCCATGCTTCCCGTCCTCGCGGGTGACGTCGCCGCCGTATGGGCCGGGGACATCTACTGCACGGTCATCCACCTGTGCCACCAGCTCGGGGACCTGGCCAGGATGCGCGCCTGGACCGGCGCCCTGGAGCACTGGACCGCGGGCCAGTCTGCCACCTTTGTGTACACCGGCGTCACGCGCATCCACGAGCTTCAGCTGGTGAGCGCGGAAGGCGGCTGGGATGTGGTGGAACGCGAAATAGGCGCCTCCAGCGACAACCTGGTCACTGCGCACGGCTGGATGGCCGGCGCGGGCTACTACGAACTGGGAGAGGTCCGCCGCCTCCGCGGCAACGCTGCGGGGGCGCTGGCCGCGTACCGCCGTGCACGGGAGCTCGGGGTGGACCCGCAGCCGGGTGAGTCCCTGCTCCACTATGCAGCCGGGGACAGCACCCTGGCGCTCAACCAGCTGCGCGCAGCCCTGGGCGAGAGCCGGCTACTGGACCGGACCAGGCTGCTGCTGCCCGCCACCGAGCTGGCACTGGACCAGCATGACGGGGCGCTCGCCGAAGCGCTGGCAGCGGAACTGGAACGGATAGCAGCCCGGTTCGCCTCTCCGGGACTCCAGGCGTGGGCTTCCCAGGCCCGCGGCGCCGTCCTGCTGGCGTCCGGCCGCGCGGGCGACGCCCTGCCGTTCCTGGAGGCGGCCGCCCGTACGTACCGCACGCAGCGTGCACGCTACCGCACCGCCCGGATCCACGAGCTCCTTGCCGATGCGCGCCGGGCCCTCGGCCAGCCCGGCGCAGCCGATGCCGACCTCGCCACAGCGCTCGCAATCTACCGCCAGCTCGGGGCCGGCCCCGACATCGACCGGCTGGAGCGGGGCGCCGGTAGGGCCGGCGGCAGCGCCGACAACCCTGACAGGGGCGGCCTGACGGCCCGCGAATGCGAAGTCCTGGCTCTCATCACCACCGGTGCCAGCAACCGCCAGGTGGCGGACGCGCTGGTCATCAGTGAAAAGACGGTCGGACGGCACCTGGCGAACATCTTCGGCAAGATCGGTGTGTCCACCCGAACCGCCGCGGCCGGCTGGGCCAGGGAACACCGACTTGCGTGAAGTACGACGACGGCGAGCGCCGCTGCCGTCGTCGTCCTGCGTTCGCTTGTCCGTATTCGCTTGGCCGCCAGGTCCGGGGAACGCGCCCCTGCATCATTCGCCCCACAGCCCGGCGAAAGATGCATGATCCGCCCGACGCGGCGTGCCCGGCCGCGAACGTACTTTCGAAGTAGCCGGACAGGAAGTCCGCCGACGAAAGGAAAGACAATGACCACCACAGACCTCCATCTCACGGCAGGAGACGGGGCGGCCGCCCGCGGCGACGTGCTGGCCGCACAGGACGCCGTTGAAGCGGCCGCTGCACGGCTGCTCGGCATCCTCAATGACAGCTCGGCTGCCGTCCTGGCCAGCATCGGCCACCAGACCGGGCTTTTCGACGCGATGGCCGGGCTGCCGCCGGCCTCGAGTGAGCAGATTGCCGACGCTGCCGGACTGAACGAACGCTACGTCCGCGAATGGCTCGGCGGCATGGTGACGGCCCGCTTCGTGGAGTACCGGCCTGCCGCAGGCACCTACCGGCTGGACCCTGCGCTGGCGCCGTCCGTGGCCGGCCCGGGCGTCAACAACCTGGCCCGGACGCTGCAGTACATCACCCTCATGGGTGAGGTGGCGGGCAAGATAGCGCAGAAATTCCGGACCGGCGGGGGGCTGGGGTATGAGGACTATCCGGATTTCGTCGGCATTCAGGCCGCTGACAGCGCCTCGGTCCACGACGCGTCCCTGGTGTCCGCCATCCTCCCGCTGACCGGGTGCCTGGACAGGCTGCGCACGGGGATCGACGTCGCGGATATCGGTTGCGGGGCCGGCCACGCCGTGAACCTGATGGCCGAAGCCTTTCCCGCAAGCCGTTTCACCGGCTACGACTTCTTCGGGGACGCTGTTCTCGCCGGACGGGCGGAGGCCCGGCGGATGGGGCTGGGGAACGTCCGGTTCGAAGTCCTGGATGCTGCGGCCCTGGACGTGGTGGAAGGCCTGGACCTCATCACCGTTTTCGATGCCATCCATGACCAGGCCCGGCCGGCGAAGGTGCTGCAAAACATCCACCGGGCGCTGCGTCCCGACGGCAGGTTCCTGATGGCTGACATCAAGGCGTCAAGCAACCTGCTGGACAATGTGGAGCTTCCGTGGGGAACGTTCCTCTACGCGATTTCCACGTTTCACTGCATGTCCGTGTCCCTGGCACAGGGCGGGGACGGCCTTGGAACGGTCTGGGGCGTGCAGCTGGCCGAGTCCATGGTCCGCGCCGCAGGCTTCGGCACCGTCGACGTGAAGGAACTCGAGGAGGACCCGTTCAACGCCTACTTCGTGGCACGGAAGTAGGCGCCGAACGGCTCAGTCGGCGCCGGTCCCCTGCTGCCGGGACCTACTGCTGGGGACCGGCGATGTTCACCAGCCAGGCGACGCCGAACTTGTCCGTGCACATGCCGAAGGTATCGCCCCACGGCGCTTGTTCGAGCGGCACCGTCACGGTGCCGCCGTCGGACAGCTTCTCCCAGTACCCGCGCAGTTCACCGTCGTCATCGCCGCTGAGGGAAACGGAGAAGTTGTCGCCCGGGGTGAAGCTCATGCCGTTGGGCGTATCGGCACCCATGAGCACCAGGCCGGATTCGGTGGTCAGCATGCCGTGCATGATCTTGTCCTGCTCGGAGGCGTCTTCGCTGGCATGGAATTCACCAAAGGTGCTCATTGCCAGTTCGCCGCCAAAAACTGACTGGTAGAAGGTCATAGCGTCCCGCGCATTGTCCCGGAAGCCAAGGTAGGGGTTCAGTCTCGTGGTCATCTTCAGGTGTGTCCTCTCGTACCGGTCGATACCCGGACCACGCGTGGATCCGGTGTGGCCGCCCGGGCATGGAACACTTCATATGTTGCCCCAGTCATGCCGGGCTGCATAGGGGGACTCCCGGGCCGGCCGCCGCGCGCCGGGCCGGCGAGTGCGGATTTCCCCGCCGGGCCATAAGCTCAGGACATGGCGAGATACTTTGACGTGCACCCCGACGATCCCCAGCCCCGCGCGATTGGCCAGATCGTGGAGCTCCTGCGGTCCGGCGGACTGATCGCGTACCCCACCGACTCCTGTTATGCCCTCGGTGCCCAGCTCGGCAACCGCGAGGCCCTGGACCGTATCCGGGCCATCCGGCAGCTGGACAGCAAACACCACTTCACCCTGGTCTGCAAGGATTTTGCCCAGCTGGGACAGTTCGTCCAGATCGACAACGATGTGTTCCGCAGCATCAAGGCAGTCACCCCGGGCAGCTACACGTTCATCCTTCCCGCCACGAAGGAAGTGCCCAAGCGCCTGTTGCACCCGAAGAAGAAGACCGTGGGCGTCCGGATCCCGGACAACGCCGTGGTCCAGGCGCTGCTGGCCGAGCTGGGCGAGCCGCTGCTCTCCAGCACGCTGCTGCTTCCCGACGAGGAAGAACCGCTCACGCAGGGCTGGGAAATCAAGGAACGGCTGGACCACGTGGTGGATGCCGTGGTTGATTCCGGGGACTGCGGGGCGGAGCCGACGACGGTCATCGACTTCTCGAGCGGGTCCGCGGAAGTGGTCCGGCGGGGTATGGGAGATCCGTCCCGGTTCGAGTAGGTCCCTTTCGCCGGCGGGCGGCCCGACGGCTGCCCGCCCGGGTTTAGTCCTTCTTGCGTGCCCTGCTCGGCTGGACCCGCGGAGGTTCGCCCGGCATTTTCGGGTAGTCCGGCGGGAACGGTAGTTCCCCGAGCCCGGCGCCGACGTCGCGCTCCCACCACTCGAGCAGCACGTCAATCTTCCCCGGTTTGGCGTTCATGTCCGCCCACGGGTCCCCGACGGTTTTGAGCCGTTCCGGGACGGTGAGGATGGTGAAGTTCTTCGGGTCCGCGCTGCCCAGTTCGTCCCAGGTGATCGGACAGGACACCGGGGCGTGGCCCAGTGCGCGGGGGCTGTAGGCACCGGCTATGGTCCGGTCCCGGTTTGCCTGGTTGAAGTCCACGAACACGCGTTCGCCGCGTTCTTCCTTCCACCAGGCCGTGGTGACTTTGTCCGGCATCCGCCGCTCCAGTTCACGGGCGGCCGCGATCACAGCGTGGCGGACGTCCAGGAACTCGCGGGTGGGCTCCACCGGCGCGTAGACGTGGAGGCCGCGGTTCCCTGAGGTCTTGATGAACGAGGTGAGGCCCGCTTCGGCGAGCACCTCCTTCAGCGCCAGGGCCGCGGGGACTGCGTCGTCGAAGTCCGTTCCCGGCTGGGGATCCAGGTCAATCCGCAACTGGTCCGGGTTGTCCGTGTTTTCAGCGCGCGACGGCCAGGGGTGGAACACCACGGTGTTCATCTGGGCGGCCCACACGGCGGCGGCGGGTTCGTCAAGGACCAGCATGGGATGCGAGCGCGCACTCGGAAAGACCACCTTCACTGAGCGGATGAAGTCCGGTGTGCCCTTCGGCGGATTCTTGGAGAAGAACTGCTCGCCATCCACGTTGTCCGAAAACCGCTGCAGCGCCACCGGCCGGCCGCCGTTCGCCGCGATGAAGGCCTCCCCCACCTCCGCAAGGTACCGCGCGAGGTCCAGCTTGGTCAGGCCGATGTCCGGCCACAGGACCCGGCCGGGACTGGAGATCCGCATGTCGCGGGGACCGTTCGGCCCGTCGACGGTGAGGGTGGTGGTTTCGCTCGCCATGGTGACAACCTACCCCCGGCCGGTCCGCCGCGTCAGCACTTGGCCACGAATGGAAGAAACTTGGGCCTGTCCACTGGGCACGCGCCTGCCGGTCTGTCAGGATGTGAACTGGCCGGATGCCCTGCGGTGCCCGGGAAATCGTCGAAGGAGACCCGTTCCATGGTTGAAGCCGCTGGTGTGGACCAGGCATCGAGGCAACATGCCCTGAACGCGCTGGGCGCGCAGGCTGACCTCACGTCCCCGGGGCAGGACAGCAAGGACTTCCGTCAGCGCTTCGACCGTCACTTCCCTGACCTGTACCGGCTCTTCCACACCCTGTACGGCGGCCGGCCCGACTTCCAGGAGCAGCTGACGGCGCTGGTGCTCCAGACAGCCCGATCCTGGAACGAACGTCCGGCGGAACTCAAGGCCCTGGACGCAGAACGGGAGCACCATTCCGGGTGGTTCCAGTCGAACCGCATGCTGGGCGGCGTCTGCTACGTGGACCGCTACGCCGGGGACCTTGAGGGTGTCCGCGCCCGGATCCCCTATTTCCAGGAACTCGGCCTCACCTACCTGCACCTGATGCCGCTGTTCCTGGCACCCGAACCGCATTCCGACGGCGGCTACGCCGTCTCCAGCTACCGCGACGTCAATCCAAAACTGGGCACCATGACGCAGCTGCGGGAACTCGCTGCCGAACTGCGCTCCAACGGCATCAGCCTGGTGGTGGATTTCATTTTCAACCACACCTCGGATGAACACGACTGGGCCCGGCGCGCGGCCACGGGCGACCCGGAGTTCAGCGACTATTACTGGATCTACCCGGACCGGACCATGCCGGACGCCTTCGAACAAAACGTGCGCGAGATCTTCCCGGACGACCACCCCGGCTCCTTCATCGAAATGCCGGACGGCCGCTGGGTCTGGGCCACGTTCCACACGTTCCAGTGGGACCTGAACTACTCCAACCCGGCCGTCTTCCGGGCCATGGCCGGGGAGATGCTCTTCCTGGCCAACCAGGGGGTGGACATCCTGCGGATGGACGCGGTCGCCTTCATCTGGAAGCAGCTCGGAACCCCGTGCGAGAACCTCCCTGAAGCCCACACGCTGCTGCAGGCCTTCAACGCGGTCTGCCGCCTTGCAGCGCCGTCCCTGCTTTTCAAGTCAGAGGCGATCGTCCACCCGGACGAAGTGGCTCTGTACATCGACCCCGCCGAGTGCCAGCTGTCCTACAATCCCCTGCAGATGGCCCTGATCTGGGAGGCGATGGCCACCCGCGATGTGTCGCTTTTGTCGCAGGCCCTGGAACGCCGGCACAACATCGCCGCCGGGACGTCCTGGGTGAACTACGTGCGGAGCCATGACGACATCGGCTGGACGTTCGCGGACGAGGACGCCGCGGAGCTGGGCATCAACGGCTTCGACCACCGCCGCTTCCTCAACTCCTTCTACGTCAACCGCTTTCCGGGCAGCTTCGCCCGGGGCGTCCCCTTCCAGGACAACCCGCGGACCGGTGACTGCCGCATCTCCGGCACGACGGCCTCGCTCTGCGGCCTGGAGGACGGCACCGGCCAGGCGGTAGACAGGATCCTGCTCGCCCATTCGGTGGCCTTCAGCACCGGCGGGATCCCCCTGCTCTACCTCGGCGATGAGGTGGGGCAGCTCAATGACTACGGCTACGCCCTGGAAGAAGGCCACGGCACGGACAGCCGGTGGGTGCACCGCCCCCACTACCCTGCCGAGCGGTACGCCAAGCGCCACGACCGGGCCACCCCTGAAGGCGCGGTGTTTGAGGGGCTCCGCACTATGATCTCGGTGCGCGCGGCGACGCCGGAATTCGCCGGGACACGGCTGGTGCACTTCGACACCAACAACCGGGGCGTCCTGGGCTACCAGCGTCCCGGAGAAGGAACCCGCATCCTGGTCCTCGCCAACTTCAGCGACGGGCACCAGACCGTCACGGCCCATACGCTCTCCGGCTTCGCGGTGGGGGCAGTGGATATCCTGACCGGCAACCCGGTGCGACTCGACGGTGGAATCAGGCTCCGGCCGCAGGAGTTCGCGTGGCTTCGCGTCACCCCTGCGCGGGACTAGGTGCTGGCATCATGGACTCATGCCCGTACCCGAATCCCCCGTAACCATCACCGTCGGCGATCTCCAGGTCTCCGGCGTCTACGCCCGGCCGGACACCCCGTTCGCCACGCTCGTCCTGGCGCACGGGGCCGGCGCCGGCATGGAGCACCCCTTCATGGTCGGATTCACCAATGCGTTGAACGACGACGGCGTCGCCACCTTGCGCTTCAACTTCCCCTACCGCGAGGCCGGACGGAAGTTCCCCGACCGGCCACCGCTCGCGATCGCCACCTGGCGGGCGGCCATGGAAGAGGCTGCGGCCAAGGCGGCCGCACACTCCGACACCGGTCCGGTATGGGCGGCCGGCAAGTCGTTAGGCGGCCGGATGGCGTCCATGGCCGTCGCCGAGGGAATGCCGGCGGCCGGGCTGGTGTACCTCGGCTATCCGCTGCATCCCCCGGGCAAGCCGGAGAAGCTGCGGGACGAGCACCTCTACGGCCTCACCCTTCCGATGCTGTTCATGCAGGGAACGCGGGACACGTTTGCCACCCCTGAACTGCTGGAGGGCGTTGTCGGCCGGATCGGGCCCACGGCCACGCTCCACTGGTACGAAGGCGGCGACCACTCGTTTGCGGTCGCGGGCAAAAAACGGAGCGCCGAGGACATCGGGGCTTCCGTTGCCGGCCCGGTTGCGGCGTATCTGCGCTCACATGGCTAGCTTCGGGCCGCCGGGAGCTCACTGCCTCGGAGCCGTATGCGCCATGTTCGGTGGCAGGGGCTCGTGGCGAAGGTAGGTGCGCCGGAAACGGCCGGTGCCTGCTGTCAATGCCCGCAGATCAACCGCGTAGCGCAGCAGTTCCTGTTCCGGTATTTCTGCGCTGATCTGGGTGCCGCTGCCGTCGGCCGAGGCGGTGCCGGTCAGCCGCCCGCGCCGGGAAGAGAGGTCGCTCATCACCGCGCCCACATAGTCGTCGGCAACGCTGATGGTCACCGCCAGGACGGGTTCGAGGAGCTGGATCCGCCCCGCGGCCGCGGCCTCCCGCAGTGCCAGCGCCCCGGCCGCCTGGAACGCCGCATCTGAGGAATCCACGCTGTGCGCTTTGCCGCCGGTAAGGGTCACCCTGATGTCCACCACCGGGAACCCTGCTGCCACGCCCTTCTGCATTTGCGCCCGGACGCCCTTTTCCACCGAGCCGATGTACTGCCCCGGGATGACCCCGCCAACGGTCTTGTCAACAAATTCGAAGCCCGCGCCGCGTTCGAGGGGCTCCACGTCAATGTCGCAGATGGCGTACTGGCCGTGGCCTCCGGACTGTTTGACGTGCCGGCCGTGGCCCGAAGCCGGCGCGGCGAACGTTTCGCGCAGCGGCGTCACAACGTCCACGGTCTGCAGCTTGACGCCTTGCTCGCGCAGCCTGTCCAGCACCACCTCACCGTGGGCTTCGCCCATGCACCAGAGGATGAGCTGATGGGTTTCGCCGTTCCGCTCAACGCGCAGGGTCGGGTCACCGGCTGCAACCTTCCCCAGGGACTTCGCAAGGGCGTCCTCGTCGCTGCGGGTTGCCGCTTCCACCGCAACGGGCATCAGCGGCTCCGGCATGTCCCACGAAACCACCAGCAGCGGCGCCTCCCTGGCTGACACGGTGTCGCCGGTTTCGGCATTGGCCAGCTTGGCGATGGCGCAGATGTCCCCCCGCCACGCAATAGGGCACCGGCCGGAGGCTGGACCCCGCCGGGGAGTAGAGGTGGGTGAGCCGCTCGTCGCTGTCGTGGTCCTCGTGGCCCCGCTCCGCCAGCCCGCGGCCGCTGACGTGCACGGCGGAATCCTCGCGCAGCGTCCCGGAGAAAACCCGCACCAGGCAGACCCGGCCCAGGAACGGGTCGATGGTGGTCCGCACCACCTCGCCGGCCAGTGGGCCCGCGGGATCGCACGCCAGCGGCGGGACCGGCTCACCGGCCAGGCCGGTGACCTGCGGCAGGCTGCGCTCCAACGGAGAGGGAAATGCACGGGTCAGCATCTCCAGGAGTTCGGCGACCCCCAGCCCCGTTTCAGCGGACGTTGCCAGCACCGGAAAGAACGTTCCGCGGGCGACGGCGGTTTCCAGGTCGCTGACAAGGGCATCGACGTCTATTTCCTCGCCGCCGAGGTAGCGGTCCATGAGGGTCTCGTCCTCGCTCTCCGAGATGATTCCCTCAATGAGTGTTCCGCGGGCGCTTTCGGACGCCGTCACCTCCTCCGTGCCGGCTTGCCGCACTTGCGGTACCGGTGAGCCGGCGGAATAGTCCGACACTGTCTGCGAGAGGAGTCCCAGCAGCCCGGTGCTTGCGTCTCCGGTGCGCACCGGGAGGTAGGCCGGCACCACCGAATCACCGAACGAGCGCTGGCACTCGGCCACTGTTGCCTCGAAGTTCGCGCGCGGGTGGTCCAGTCGACTGATCACGACCGCCCGGGGCATCCCCACCTGGTCGCATTCTGCCCACAGTGCAGTGGTGGCGGCGTCGATGCCCTCGATGGCGGACACCACGAACAGGGCGGCGTCCGCTCCCCGCAGTCCTGCGCGGAGTTCGCCGGTGAAATCACCGTAGCCCGGCGTATCGAGGAGGTTGACCTTGATGCCGTCCACCATCAGAGGGGCTACGGAGAGCACCACGGAGCGCTGCTGGTGCACTTCGGAGGGTTCGGTGTCGCTGACCGTTGTCCCGTCTTCGATCGATCCCATCCGTGAGATCACACCGGTCGCGGCCAGCAGCGCTTCCACCAGCATCGTTTTGCCGGCACCGGAGTGGCCTACGAGAACCACGTTGCGGACCTTCTCCGGCGAATCGGCAGGAGCCCCGGCGGAGGCGTCCGCCCGCCGGGAATCAGAGGTGCTGCGGGCCGGGCTCTTGGCCCGGCCGTTTGAGCTTTTTACCGACATGAGCAACTCCAGGCGTCTTAGTCGTGAGCCGCCATGCGGCCTCTGTAAGACGATTCGACACCCTGAGGCCGCCGAACTTCAAGAGGGTGCGGTGCAGCCCTGCCCGCAGGGTTAGCTTTCGTCGTGCCACCAGCCTTCCCAGGGGGTGGATGTGAGTTGCCCGCTGGGGAAGGCGCCCTTGGAACCCGCCCCGCCGGCGTGCGGATCCTTGTCCTTCCAGCCGGAGTGAAGGGAGAGTGTCAAAGTGCTCAAAAGAGTCATCATGGTGTGTCCTTCCGTTCGCTGCATGGACCGCCATGTCCAGGTAGGAATGAGCGTAACCGGGCAATGTTTCGCGGCAACGACGCAAGGTTTCCGGTGTGTATCAGTTACCTCACTGGGGCACTTTGGGGTGCTGGAGATCTACTCTGCGAGGATCAGATACAGCGCCCGGCGGGCTTCGTCAATCTTTTCGACGGCGGCCAGGCGCTGTTCGTCTGTCGCCGCAACCCGGAACTGATGAATGACGCCCATGAGCTTGCCTACGCTCTGATGAAACGCGGGACCCGTGCCCTCGGGGTCGGTGTTCCAGGCATTGCCCAGCTCGTCCGCATGGTCCTCCACATACGCCTTGCCGGCATCGGTGAGGGTGAACTCGGTGCGCCTGCCCTCACCAACGGGCGCGATGAGTTCTTCGTCGACGAGCTGCTGCAGCGTCGGGTAGACGGAGCCTGGGCTGGGACGCCAGGCCCCGGACGTTTTTTCCGCGATGGTCTTGATCAGCCCGTAGCCGTTGGAGGGTGCTTCCGCCAGGAGGGACAGAATGGCCGAGCGGACATCGCCCCTGTTGGCCCTGCGCGGGCCGCCTGGTCCGAAACCAGGTCCAAAACCCGGCCCGAAGCCTGGGCCGAAGCCCCGCCCGAATCCGCCGCCGCCATGTCCGTGGGGTCCGCGGCGGCTGCGGCCTCGCTCGAAACGGCCCCGTTCCGGGCCGTTGTCTGAAAATTTGTCGTGAATGCCTCTCATGATGGCATCGTCCTTCCGCTTCTTATCACCGACCATCGGCGATAATTAACGATATATCGGTAAGTATCGCCGGTCAAGAGTTTTCGCGGGAACCCGCAGGAGGCGCTTCTCCACTGGCAGCCAATGGCAGCGCCAACCGCATGGTGGTTCCCGCCGGACCGGTCCGGGCGATCTGAACGCTCCCGCCGGCGCCCGACGCGATGTCGCGGACCAGGGACAGACCGATGCCGAAGCTGCGCTGCGTGCCCTGGTGGCCCTGGGTCCTGACAAACCTTTCGAAAATCCTGTCCTGGTCCACTCCGGTTATTCCCGGGCCGGTATCCGCCACCGTAATTACGGCCTGGTGTTTGTCCGAGACCGCGGTGAGCGTGATCCGGCCGCCGGCGGGGGTGTGCGTCAGGGCGTTGTCGGCCAGTGCGAGCACGGCACGGCGCAGGCTCCCTACGTCGATCCAGGCAAGTGGACGGCCTTCGTTGCGGACCACAACACTGATGCCCCGGTTACGCGCCAGTTGCTGCAGGCTCTCGGCAACGGCGGCGGTCACGTCGGCCAGGTCAGTAGGTTCTGTCGGTGCGTCCTGTTGCGCCCCGGTCGCCGCAAGCAGGAGTTCGTTGACGATGGCCGTCAGCGCAGCCGTGTCGTCACGGATCCGGGCCAGAGCCTTCCCGGGTTCCGAATCCGGTATTGCGTGGCGCTGGGCTAGCTGAATACGGGCGTCCAGGATCGCCAGCGGGGTGCGCAATTCGTGGCTGGCATCCTGGACAAACCTCCGCTGCAGTGCCAGTGCTTTTGCCAAAGGCTTAATGGCGCTTCGTGCACTGGCCCAGCCGACGCCTCCGGCCAGGACGATGCCAGCCACGCCGGCGATGATCAGGGCTTCGAACAGGTCCTTCGCATCGAGGTAGGCATAATCCGGGGCCGGCACTCCCGAGCCGGGCACGGCGGGGTGGGCCAGCTGGTTCGTGAGGTAGAAGGCGGCCCCGGCGAGAAGGCAGAGGACCATGACGGCGCACGCTGCGCTGATCCGGACGGCAACCTTGAGGGCCGCCCGCCGAAGGGTTGCGCGGTCGGGACCGTCGCCCCCGGCGGGTGCCTCATTCATGGGCGTCACCGATCTGGTATCCCACACCGTGGACGGTGCGGATGACGGTCCTGGCGATTTTTCGGCGAAGGTGGTGCACGTAGGTGTCGATGACGCCAGGCTGGTCAGTGGGCTGGAACAGGGACGAAAGCAGCTCGTCACGGGTGAAGACCCGTGTTGGCTCGTTGGCGAACGCGGCCAGGAGTTCGGTCTCCTTCGCCGTGAGGGAAACCAACGGCCCGTACACGGAGCGGATGGACCGGGAGGTTGTGTCCAGTTCCCAATCCCCGATGCTGAGCAGGGGCCGGGCGCGGGTGAAGCTCCGGGTCAAGGCACGGAGCCGGGCGCTGAGCTCTGCGACGTCGAACGGCTTGGTCATGTAGTCGTTCGCACCTGCATCCAGGCCGTTGACTTTGTCTTCCGTGGAACCCAGTGCGGTCAAAATGAGGATCGGAGCCGCGACTCCCTTCGAACGCAAGGCAGTTATAAGCTCCACGCCGTCCATCCCAGGCAGCCCGCGGTCGATGATCATCACGTCCCAGGCTTCTGTCAGGCCGAGATGAAGGCCATCCCTCCCGTTGGCAACCAGCCGGATCCGGAAGTCGATGCCAAGAAGTTCAACGATGAGGGGACCCAGGGCGGCATCGTCTTCGACCAGAAGCAGGGCGGGCAGGATATCCGTTGTCATGACGGCTATTCTTCCGTGGCTGGTTCTTTGGCACGTGATTCGTCCACCGCGACTTCCCGCTCGGCGGCCCGTAAAGTGCGGCGGCGTTTGAGTAGCTCGATACCCCAGGGGAGCACGGAAACGAGGACCATGACAACGGCGATCACATCAATGTTCCGGGCGACGATCTCGAAGTGTCCCAGCCACGTGCCCAGCAGGGTCACGGAGACGGCCCAGGCCACGGCACCGATGATGTTCCAGAACGTGAAGGCCTTGTACCCGTAGCGGGCGATGCCGGCTGTCAGCGGCGCATACGTGCGGACGAGGGGAACGAACCGGGCAAGGACGATGGCCGGGCCGCCGTGGCGGTGGAAGAATTCCTCAGTCCGGGTCAGATGGGCGGTCTTCAATACCCTGGCATCGTCCCTGAACCATCGCCTGCCGAATGTACGGCCAAGCAGGTAACCCACCTGGTCCCCGGCCACAGCCGCCGCCGCGACCACGCCGATCAGTACCGGCAGGGTGAGCTGCAGCTGTTGGTGCAGCAGACCGGCGGTGAACAGCAGGGAGTCTCCGGGCAGGAAAGGGAACAGGACACCGGATTCGACGAAGACCATGGCGGCGATGACCCCTAAGGCGGCAGGTCCCAGGCCCTGGAGCAGGCCCGCAGGATCAAGCAGGGACAGTCCGCCGGTTGAAGCTGCGAAGGCCGGGGAACCGGCAAAGGCCTGGACGATGTGAATGACGCCCTCCTCAGGACAAAAAACGTCGGGTTGCCGCGTTGACGGGCACACGCTGAAGGATCCTGGCCGCGAACCGGTTCCAGAGACCCGTGAGCAGGACAAGGGCCGCGCCTGCCGCCAGGAACGAGGCAGCCACGTCCGTAGGGTAATGGACCCCGATATACAGCCTCGACCACGCCACAACGGGTGCCAGCGCCACGCCTGCGGCCGCCGCGGGACGGGCCCAACGTGTCCCCCGGACCAGGCAATAGAGGGCGAAACCCAGCGTGATGGAGAATGCGACATGACCGCTGGGAAAGCTGTTCGAGCCGGTTTCCGGGGCCAGCGGGTCAAGCAACAGGCCAGGGTTGGGCCGGTCGCGCCGGATGATGAGCTTGAAGAATTCGCTTGCCACCCACCCCGACGCCGCCACCACACCGAACGCGACCGCGTCCACCGCCGACCTGCGGACCAGCAGGACGATCAAGGCGATCAGGGCAATGACAACCACACCGCAAACAGGGCCGAAGGCGGTGTTCAAGGCCATCGCTGCGGCCGTCAGGATGGCGGAATGATGCCGGCTGAGGTCCTGGTCGACGCCCAGTTCAATAACAGTCTCCCCTGGAAGGAATTGCACGGTCAGGCCCAGCCCGAGAACTGCGGCACCCAGGAGTCCCGCGGACATGATCCAATGCCGTGCCTGGGGAAGTTCCAGCAAGCCGGGACGCGCCTCTGCTGTGTCGGTGCCGGCAGTGCCGGCAGCCCTTGCCGGGCGTGGTTCCGTGCGGTCGCGGTGAACTTCGGTCATGGTGTCTTTCCTTCAGGGCACGGCGGACGGTTGGCCGCTAACACAACCTTCGCCTCCTGCCATTAAGGAATCCGTAAGAACTTCAGGCGCCTCCCTGTACCGGCTGCGCCTACAGGTGCCGGAGGTACCTTTCGGGCGACTCGAGGAATGACCGCCAGTTGGAGACAAGATCGAGGTCTGCCCATTCCTGACGCCGAAGCCCCCAGGGTCCCGTTTCGAGAATCTGCGCCCCGGGAAGGGCAGCGAGGACGGGTGAGTGGGTGGACATGATCACCTGCGAGTCACCCTCGGCAAGGAGATCCTTCAGGACCGACAGGAGGCTGAGGCAGCCCGCGAAGGACAACGCCGATTCAGGTTCATCGAGCACCCACAATCCGCGCCCCCGGAAGCGATCCACCGCCAGCTCCAGGAACGATTCGCCATGTGACAAGTGGATCTGGTGCTGTGGCAGGACAGCCGGCCACTGGCTGCGGTCGAGGGGCCGGGCCGGATCTTCCGTCAGCCGTCGGATCGGGACGCTTTGTGCGGGCATGCCCCATTCTTGCAGGCACGCGCCTGAACCTCCTTGGAACCGGGTACGGCCCTACATCCTGCTCTTGGTCCGGGCGGTGGCCGGCGCCGTCCACGGGTCCTCCGGCCAGGGGTGCTTCGGGTAGCGGCCGCGCATCTCCGCCCGCACCTGCGCATACGGACCCGACCAGAACGATGCCAGATCATCCGTCACCGCGAGGGGCCGCCTTGCCGGTGACAGGAGGTGGAACAGCACCGCAACCCTGCCGCCGGCCAGCCGCGGCGTTTCAGCCCAGCCAAAGCATTCCTGCAGCTTGACCGCCACAACCGGCCGGCCGTCGTCGTGCTCCGCGTCCGGGTAATCGATCCTGACGCGCGAACCGCTCGGCACTTCGAGCGTCTCAGGCGCCAGCACTCCGAGCCGGGCCGCTTCCGGCCACGGCAAGAGACGGCGCAGCGGTTCCGTGAGGTCGATCCCGGCGGTGGCGGCCCCGCCGGCAAGCGCTTCCAGTTCGGGCGCCAGCCAGTCGCCAAGGCGGGACAGCAGCGCTTGTTCGGAAACGTCCGGCCAGGGGCTGCCCAGTTCCCGGTGGAGCAGCGCGAGACGGCGGCGCAGGGCATCCGCCGCCGTCGACCATCCGATGGTTCCCAGGCCTTCTTTTCCCAGCGCGCGGGCCACGGCTGTCCGCCCCTCGGCGGCGGAGGGCCGCACCGGCGTCGAGGACAGCATGATCGCGCCGAGGCGGCGCTCCCGGCGGGCCTTGACCCGTCCTTGTTCGAATCCGGCTTCGACCGTTTCAGCCAGCAGGTGCCGGGCTGCGGCCTCCGCCGTGTCAGCGGAAAGCGGCGCGGCCGAACGGATGACGGCGCCGGTTCCCGCTGCGTCGCGGCCCTCAGCGCGCGAGACTTCAGCGACCGCCAGCCACTCATGGCCGGACAGCGGGCTGCCCGCCGGCAGGCCTGCCCGGGTGCCGGAAGAGAGCAGGTAGCGCTCCCCCGCGCCAGGCACGCGGCGCGCCACCCGGTCCGGGAAAGCCAGGCCGACGACGAACCCGACGGCCTCCGCGGCGGCCACCGGCGCCACGGTCAGGGATTGTTCGACGACGGCGATCTCCTTGCGGACGATCGCTTCCATCCGCCGGACGTCCTCCTTCCAGCGCCGGGCCGCCGGATCCTTGCCTGAACGCAGCGCCGCCAGTAGCCGCGTGAGGTCGGCGCCCGGGGCGCGCTGGTCACCGGCGACGACGGCGACAGTCTCCGCCGCGGTCCGGTGGCCGACGGTTGCGGCGCCGTCCAGCAGGGCGCGGGCCAGGCGCGGGTCGGCGGGAATCCGTGCCAGGACCTTGCCCAGCCCTGTGGCGAGGCCCTCCGGACCGATGGCGCCCAGCTCGCGGAGGACTTCAACTGCCTCTCCCATGGCGGCCGCCGGCGGCGCGTCCGGAAGGGCCAGCCCTTCTCCGCCGGGTGATCCCCAGCAGGCCAGGACCAGCGCTGCGCCGGTCAGGTCGGCCACTGCGATTTCCGGGGTCTGGTGGGCCGGGGCGGCGCCGAAGGTCCTCTGGTCATAGCAACGGACCACACGCCCCGGCCCCTGGCGCGCGGCGCGTCCGGCCCGCTGTTCAGCGGAGGCGCGGGAGCAGGACACAGTGACCAGGCCGGACATGCCGCGGTTGGTGTCGCGCCGCGGCTCCCGGGACAGCCCCGAGTCAATGACCAGCCGGACTCCCGGAACGGTCAGCGAGGATTCGGCAAGCGCGGTGGAGACGATGATCCTGGCACGTCCGCCAGGTTCCCGCCCCGACACTGCACGGTCCTGCTCCGCCGGGCTTGCCTGGCCGTGCAGCTCCAGCACTTCGGCGTCCGCCCTGCCGCGGAGACGTCCAGCGACGTGCGAGACCTCCCACGCGCCGGGTACAAACACCAGGGCATCCACGCCCGGGTCCGCCGCAAGCGCCGCGGCATGTGATGACGCGGCGGTGTCCGCCACATGGTCCAGGAACGCCCGGGTGACGCCCCGCGGGTCCAGGCGCGCCACAGCGGCGGGCGCCCACTCGGTCTCCAGGGGGTACAGCGCGGACGGACAGTCGACGACCCGAGCCAGCCCGCCGCCGTCGTGCGTCACTTCAGCGCCGGTCCCGTGGTCCCCCGACCCGATCAGGGCGGCAAAGCGCGGTGCATCCAACGTGGCGGACATGGCCACCAGCATGAGGTCGCCGCGCAGTTCGCGGACCTCCGCGAGCATGCCGAGCAGCAGGTCGGTCTCCAGTCCGCGTTCGTGAACTTCGTCGAGGACCACGGCGTCCACGGTTTCCAGGCCCGGGTCGGACAGGAGCCGCTGCAGCAGGATGCCGGGCGTGACGAACTCGATCACGGTCCCGCCGCCGGCTACGCGCTCGCCGCGGACCGTGTAGCCGATGCGGTCCCCGAGCCGGCTGCCGTCCAAGGTGGCCAGGCGGCGCGCCGCCGATCGCGCGGCAACACGTCGCGGCTGAGTGACGACGATGCGCGGGCCACGGTCCCGTCCGGCGGCAGCCCCTGAACCACCGGACACGGCTTCGGCTGCGATGTTGGCGAGCAACGGCGGGACCAGGGTGGTCTTGCCGGTACCGGGTGGCGCCTGGACCACCGCGGTTCCGCCTTTTCCTCCCGCACGCAGGGCGTCGGCCAGCTCCCCCAGCGACGCGGCGAAGGCCAGGCCCGCGCCGATGACACCCAGATCGAAGGGTGCGTTGGGGCGTGCGGAGGCCGGAGGGAGCGGAGAAGTCACGCCTCCATTGTGCCTACAAAGTTCAAGGGTTCAGCTCGCGGGTGCGCTGACCGCGATGAAGCCGCCCTGGGGGTCGCCGATCACCGCGTTGCGGAATCCCGGCGTGTTCATCGGCGCCATCAGGATGGTGCCGCCCAGCGCGTCGGCGTGCCGGGCGACGGAATCCGCATCACTGACAGCGAAATTGACGCTCCAGTGGGGCGGCACAGCGACGCCGTCAGTCGCGGTCACGACGGCCACCACCTGGCCGGAGCGGCGCCACAGCGCAAAGGGAGCGTCCGGCACCGATTCACGTTCCCAGCCGAACATGGCGCCGTAAAACGACTGCGCTTTCCCGACGTCGGTGGTGTGCAGAGAGCTCATCGCCCAGGTGTTCGGCTCATCGGCCAGCACGGCATCGTCGCTCCCTCCGGCCTGCCACAGGCAGAACGGCACTCCCGTGGGGTCGGCCACCACGGCCATGGCTCCATCTGAACCGACACCAAACGGTCCTGCCAGGAGGCTGCCTCCCGCTTGCCCGGCCCGAGCCAGGGAATGGGCCACGTCGCCAACACGCACGTAGGTGTTCCACGTGGGCCCGGACAGCGCGGGTGCCTGGCCGATCCCGGAAACCAGCTGCCCGTCCAGCCGTGCAGCATAGTAGCTGCCCTCGAGCCCGGCCGGCATCGGGGCGGGATCGTCAAAGCTCCAGCCGAAGAGCGGGCCGTAGAAGTCCATTGCCGCCCGGGGATCCGGCTGGAAGGTGTCGACCCTGCACGGCGCGCCGATCGAGCGGGTATCTCGGGTTGTCACTATGGCGCCTTCCTGTTCCGTCTGGACTCGTTCCTTTGTGCAGCGTATGCAGGCACCGGCACTGCTTCAAGCCTTTGCGGACGTTCCTGACCGCCGCCCGTCGGCCGGCGCCTGGGTCTGAGTCCGCTGAGCGAGTAGATTGTTCGCATCCGCTGACCTTTTGCGTCACGCGGTTCAGCGCAACGAGCACGTGGACAAGGACCCGGATGAGCCGGCCGTACCGCATCGACACTCACCAGCACATCGTTCCACCGGGCTATGCAGGCTGGATGCACGAAAAGGGCATCCGCCCCGGCGGCGTGGGCCTGCCGTCGTGGTCCGAGCGCTCCGCGTTGAAGTTCATGGACAGGCACGACGTTCAGACCGGGATCCTGTCCCTGTCCACACCCGGCGTATATTTCGGGAACGCGGCGGAGGCGCGGCGGCGGGCGCGGGAAGTCAACGAATACAGTGCCAAAGTGGTGGCCGGCCGGCCGGAACGGTTCGGGTTCTTCGCCACGCTCCCGCTGCCGGACGTGGAGGGTGCCCTGGCGGAAGCCCGGTACGCCCTGGACACCCTGCTCGCGGACGGGATCGTGCTGCTGGCTAACAACGACGGCCGCTATCTGGGCGATCCGGGCTTTGAGCCCCTGCTGGAGTTCCTAGACCACCGCCGGGCCGTCGTCTTCATCCACCCCGGTGAACTGCCCGCTCCAGCGGTACCGGGCGTACCCGCCTTCGCCGCAGATTTCCTGCTCGACACCACCCGCACCGCGCTCAGCCTCATCCTGTCCGGTGCGATGGAGAAGTACCAGGGAATCAAGTTCATCCTGGCCCACGCGGGCGGCTTCGTGCCTTACATCGCGTCCAGGATCCTGCTGACGATGCTCACTCAAAAGGACCTGGCCCTCAGCGCGCTTGCGGCGCTGACAGATAAAAAACAATCCATCCTGCGGCGGTTTTACTATGACGTCGCCCTGTCCGCCAGCCCGGCGGCGCTTCCCAGCCTGCTCGAGGTAGCTGACCCCGGCCGCATCACATTCGGCACTGACTTCCCGTTCGCCCCATCGGCGGCTATCGATTTCCTGACCATGCAGTACGAGAATTACCCTCTGGAACCCTCCCTGCGTGCGGCGATAGACCGCGGCAATTCGGAGGCGCTGTTCCCCCGGCTGAGGCAATCCACCATGTAGGAGTCCCGTCACGAGTGGTGGTTTCCACCGTCGGTGGCCGGGAGGACCTAGCGGGTAATGCCTAGAGTCTCAATGCGTGCTGCACACGACACGCGTTCCAGAGTGGCCGCTGCCCCGGCGCGGTTGTTCCTGCCAGTGTCATCACACCAATCGATGCCGTACGGCGTAGCCTCAACGGCCGCGTCTCCGATAGCCGCTTGGAGCGGAACCTCAAAGGTGTAAGCGAATCCGCCGGCGTCATTCATCGGGGCAGTTGTGTTAATGACCTTCGCGCCGGCCGCGTCGGTGACAATCACCTGGACGCGGGCATTCCGCCCGTAGCGGGGATCACAGTCGGCGTCCGACGCTTGGACCGTTACCGTGTCGCCGGCTTTCGCCCTCGGCGGGTTCACGGAAAAGGCGGGCGGCATGCACGGCGGGGGCCCGTCCCCAGAAGACACGACACACCCTGACGAAGAAGCCACCGCGATGACCGCGCTGACGGCAATGCCCACCGAGAATGGCCTGCGTCCCATGCGGGAAATCGTAGACCGGGATTCTCAAGCTCTCCGGCCGAAATGCGGTATCACTCCTTCACCGATGCCCGATCCTTCTTTGCCTCGCGGGCTAGGATCTCGTTATGGGCCCAATGGAGGATTTGTTCGAGGGGCCGGCCACCGGATTGCCCGCACCGATCTCACGCGGCGCAGCACTTTATGCGGAGGTGACCGGCCGCGAAGCCCCGGTCAGGCACGTCGCAGGCTACTCCGCGTTCCTCGGGTTCTGCGCCGGCCACGAGGTGAGGGCGGAAGAGTTGGCCGACGACCCGGCTCGGCTCGTGTGGTTCCTGCAGGCATTCTCTGCCGAGATTGAGAGCGGAACTGCTGTCAGCGCCGCGGCAGCTGTTTTCACCGGAAACACCATTGCGCGGCTGAGACCGGATGCGGAGTGGACCGCCTACGACACCGGGTCTCCCCTGGTTGGAAACCGGCAGACAAAGTTCGACGTAGGTCGCCTGCTTGAGGCCCTGCGCACCGCGGACGAGGACTCAGTCCGGGGCCTTGTCGCCAAACTCTCGGACTGGGCCAGGGAAACGGAGGACCCGCCTGCCGTCCGGCCCGCACCGGTCCCGCCGGGCGCAGGCCAGCCCCCTTATATCCGGCCGACACTGCCGAGGACGACGTACTACTCACCGGAAGGTATACCCATCCCCTACGGCAGGCAGTGGGGTGCGGACGGTCCTGACCCGGATTCGTACAGCGTTGACAGCCATCCCGAGCGGTTCGCCGGGCTTCACGCCGTCGCCGTGGCACTCATTGATCACCTGTCCGCCGTCTACGACGTGGAGGTCGATAACGATCCTCGTCATGCCACAGAGTTGCTCACGGACGCCGGGGAGGTGCTGCGGGCTGTCCGGGTCACTCCACGGCGCTCCGGAGCAGCACCGCTGACGTTTGTGCTGACCGGCTACCCGGGCGTCCGGATCCACGCCGGCCTGCTGCATGATTTTCCGTTTCCGGCCTGCGGCTGCGATGCGTGTGACGAAACCGCGGAGACAGTGGCTGACCGGATGGAGATGCTGGTGCTGGCGGTCGCGGCAGGAGGTTACAGCGAACGCTATCCGGTGGGCCGCCGCAGGTGGAGCGAGTACGCACTGACCGCAGTCGACGGTTCCGGGTCGGAAAGCGGGAGCGGTGAACCGGGCCCTGTGGATGCCGCACGGCTCCAGGAAGCGGAGATCGGGCTACGTGAGGTGGCGGGCGGATGGAGCCCATGGCCACTCAGGTCATGACTATGAGCGGGCGGCCAAAGCCTACTCCCGGAGGTGGTTCCGGTGCCGAGGAGGTGGGCCTTCCCGCGAAGTTGCGCCACGAGGTTAAAGTTCCTCCAGCTTGCCGGAGCGGACCTCCGAAGGATTCATGGCCTTAAACCTGCGGCCATATGTGCCGGCCGGGACCTCCCGCGTTCACGGTGGAATCCCAGCGGAAGATGGCAACATGGGGACATGACTCCTGCTCACGGCTTGTCCGGCTTCCATCGGCGTCCCCGACCCATCAAACCCAAGGCCGGTCAGGAATCGGTGTGGGACTACCCGCGTCCGCCAAAGGTCGAGCCGCGATCGGAACGGGTGATCGTGCGGCTTGGCGGCCAGGTGATTGCCGACACCACCGATGCAGTGCGCGTGCTGGAGACGAGTCATCCCCCGGTGTACTACCTGCCATTGGACGCCTTCCGCGCCGGTGTACTCGTCCCGGTCGAGGGCACCAGCTTCTGCGAGTTCAAGGGCGAAGCCCACTACTTCGACGTCGTTGCCGGCGGAGTCGTCGTTCCCCGCGGCGGATGGACCTACCCGGAACCCACCCGGGGTTTTGAAGCGCTCAGCACCCGGGTGGCCCTCTACCCGGGTCGCATGGATTCCTGCGAGGTCAACGGCGAGCAAGTGACCTTCCAGGAAGGTAGCTTCTACGGTGGTTGGATCACCTCGCAGATCGTTGGCCCGTTCAAGGGTGGTCCGGGCACGGCCGGGTGGTGAGCACATCCGTCTTGCGCGCCGGCAGGACGTGCCCCGGCCATCGCACCTGGCTATTCCATTACTGGTTCGCGTTCAGGCCCCACGTTCCCTGGGGGCACGGACCGGTCTTTGCGCGCGTCTTTGCGGGCGTCTTTGCGCGCGCGAAGGACGAGCAATAGGGCCAGTCCTCCCGCGGTGACGGCGCCGAATCCGATGATGCTTGCCGAGATGCCGAAGGTTTCCGCGCCTACTCCCAGGAGGGCCGACCCGAACGGGGTGGTGCCGGCCATCAGCAACACAAACAGGCTCATGACCCTGCCGCGTAATCGGTCCGGCGCCAGTCCTTGGAGACGGGTGTTGACGGGCGTCGTAAACACCGTACCGCTGAGCCCTGCCAGTGCCATCAGCCCCAGACTCACCGGGTACACCTGGGAGAGGCCAAGAAGTACCAATATCAGCGCAAGGGCTGCGCCCGAGGCGATGACCCGGCGATCATTGCTGCCTCCCACTACCACCAGACCGATGCCTGCCACCAGGGAACCGGCACCGAACGCTGACATCAGCGCGCCGAAACCGACGGACTCCACGTTCAGCAGATCGCGGGCCAGCAGCGGCGCTGCGACCGGCCAGTTATAGCCGAATGTGCCCACCACGGCCAGTGCTCCGAGAACGAAAAGGAGCACAAACATCAGCATCGGCAGGAACTGCAAGGTGGTAATCATGCCCAGGACGGCCGCGGACCCGCTGATGTCCAGTACGAGCCAGGCCATCGCCACCATCTGCATCCACGTGCCCGTGCCGGAGATGAGTTGACCCGTCCAAAAGAGTGCGAAGTTCCGCACCCGCAGCACGCGCAAGAGATCAACGGCCCGCCTCGGCTGCGGAGTGCCGGGCGTCATCCCGGCCATCGAGGGTTCGGGACTGTCACGCGACAAAAAGAACCGCCCTTCCGCAGGGCACCTGGCCGGCTGCGCCCCCCTGTAATCGACGCATCGTATCTCGGGCCACCGGAGATCCCCAAGGGCCAAGAGCCCTTATTCCGGCGCCCTTTCTCCTCTTGCGCGGGGCCATTTTCCTGACCGGTTGACGGAAAACACACTTCTCACCCTGCTGCCGCTGTTCCGGGGTCGGTGATAGATCCGTGGCCCTTCGGCATCACGACCGCGAATTTCTGCGCGTACGCGTGCGGCAGCGTTTGAAGACAAAAAACCCGTCGTCGTGGAGAAACAGGGCTCGGCCTTTGCCGCCGTCTTGGAGGAGCCAGAGAAGGGATCCGTTCAAGGCCATCATGTCCACCGTCCCGGAGGCCACGATTTTTCCGTCCTTATGCAGTTCGATCTCGTCCTTTCGGGAAAGCCTGGTCCAGTTGGGTGTTGGTTCCAGTGGCGGAGTCATTGCCGGCGACGGGGATACGCGCGGACGCTTAGTCATGGGTAATCCTTGCGGTTGGCGGCTTTGGACATCTGTCTCGGCCCGGGTCATGCGGGTCCTCTTCTGTGGTCAGTGCAGTGGAGCGGCGCGCGTTGCGAATAGGCGATGATCCCGGTGATCATCATTCGCCGCCCCACTGCGGTCTGGCGCCGGCGGACTCCCTGTGTCAGCGCCGTCATTCTGGCTCCGGGCTTTCACTGGAAACCCTGGTCAATCCGGCGAGGTCGTTCTTGCCGTATAAGGCTGCGTCGCTGTTCGGCTACATAATGCCGGTGGGTACCAGCAGGACCCAGGCCAGGGCCGGGGCCACCAGCACCACTCCGCCGGCATAGGCCATTAGCTGCCGGTAGACGCGCTGCCTGTCGTTGTCGCGGGCGTTGGCTACCACCAGGGCACCGTCGGTGGAGAAGGGAGAGACATCCACCACCGTGGCAGCGATGGCCAGCGCCGCGACCGTTCCGGAGGCGCTCAGCGAACTGGTGGCCAGCAGCGGACCGGCCAGCGGAATGAATGCGGTCAGCAAAGCCGTGGAGGAGGCAAAGGCTGAGCCGACGCCGATGACGTAGCAGAGGACCAGGGCCACCAGCAGCGGTGCGCCCAGGGCCAGGGCCTGCTCGGCGAGGGTATCAATGACGCCCACGTGCTGGAGCAGTGAGACATAGGTGATCATGCCGGCAACCAGCAGGACGGTGGACCAGGAGACGCCGCCAATGAACGTCTGGTGTTCCTTGATGTTGACCAGCGCCAGCAGGAGTCCGGCGGAGAGGGCCACAAAGCCGATCGGCATGTGGAAGCCCAGGGTGCATACGAGCATCACCGCGATCAGGGTCAGCGTGAGGATCTGCTGGCCGCGGGGACGGCTGGTGCGGGTGGTGTCGACGTCGGCGTGCTGGCCGCCTTCACCGTCGCGCAACCGGCCGATGAGGGCGAACAGGACGATGGTGAGGACGGAGAGAATGAGGTTAAGGGCGAAGCTGGCAGTGAAGAGCGCGCCCTGGGAGATGGGAAATCCGTTCTTCAGGGCGATGTCGTGCACCAGCACGCCGGCCACGGACAGCGGGGAAAAGCCGCCGGCGTGGGCTCCGTTGATGATGAACGCGCCCATCAGCACGGGATGGATCCGGGACTCGTAGGCGAAGCCGATGGCCGCCGGTGCCAGCAGCGCGACCGCGGCCGGTGAAAAGGTGCCCAGCGAGGTCAGCGCGGCTGCGATCAGGAAGAACACCCAAGGCAGCAGCATCGTCTTGCCCCTGACGAGGCGCACGCAGTTCTGGACGATGATGTCGATGGTCCCGTTCCGCTGGGCCATGCTGAAGAAATACGTCACGCCGATGATCGTCAGGACGATGCTGGCGGGGAACTCCTCGAGGATCTGCTTATCCGACATTCCAAGCATGAAGTAACCGACGCCGAACGAGGCCACCAGCCCCATCACGCCGATGTTCAGAGGCCATTTGGTGGCGACGATGAACATGATGACGAGGATAACGAGCGGGATGATCTGGACAGCGGTCATGGAGTGCTCCGGTTCCGGGGTGGCCGAAGAGTTGAAGATATCACCACCCAGCACGATGGCAATTAATGTCAGGATCGCGAAACCGGCGGCCGCCGCCACCAGTAGGATACGGCGGCGACGGGTTGGACGCCGGGCGCCATTGCCCCCGGTCTCGCCCGCAACGACAGCGGTGCGGTGCTCAGTCTTGGTCATAATGGTCTCCTTTAGCGGGTGGCTCCGGCGAGGGCCGCAGCGACGGCGCTGCCGGGAACCTCGGGGAGATGGATGATGGTTGAGGCGATGGTGCGGGCCGTGCGGTCGACGCCTACGAGGAGGCTCCCGTTGTGTTCCTCGCTCCACGTCTCGATCACCCCGGCAGGGGTGCGGAGCCGGAGCGTGGCTGCCACCGTCCCGCCCGTGATGGTGTGCAGCACGGTGCCGGGGGTGCGGGCGGCCAGGGTCAGGGCAATGCTGCCGGTGATGGCCAGCGCCGGGTGGGGCTTGCCCATGGAGAGCATCATGACGTTGGCGTCGGCGTCGGGGTCGGCCGGGCCAGGCGCGGCCACGATGGCGAGCTTGGGGATGGCCCGGGCCGCCTCGGCTGCAGTGGGGACCAGCCCCATCCGCACCGCCGCCTGCCGCCGGATCTGCTCCAGGGTATCCAGCTGCAGTTCCACCGCGGCGCTCCAGTTGCCGTAACTGGTCAGGTCCAGGCCCAGATCCTCGGCCCGGACCATCACCACTGGCGCTCCGGCGTCGACCAGCGACACGGTCCAACGGGTTCCGTCGGCCGTGATGGTGTCGGTGGCCGCTCCGGTGGGCAACAGCGCCCCGGTGGTCTTCCCGGCAGGGTCGTGGAAGCCGAGGCCCACCGCGTAGCCAGGGAACGGCACGCCGGGCATCTGCGCGTCCGGAACGCCGGCCAGCTTGCCTCCGGGGGTGGCCACACGCTGGACGATGATTTGGTTGGTGTTGGTGTTGCGGGTGACAATCCGGGTGACGTCGCCGTTGGGGAGCACCCACCCTTTCTCGATGGCGTACAGCCCCACCACCGCCGAGCCGTTCCCGCAATTGCTGCCCCAGTCCACGGCCGCCTCTTCGATGCCCACCTGGGCAAAGGTGTATTCAACATCGACGTCGTCGCTGACCGGCCGGTGCAGGATCACGGCTTTGCTGGTGGTGGAGGTGGCTCCGCCTACGCCATCGATCTGGCGGGGGTCCGGGCTGCCGAACAGCCGCGGCAGCAGCACGTCAAGGCTGGCGCCGCCCTCTTGAAGATGCTTCGCTTCGAACACCCAGCACTTGCTGGTGCCTCCGCGCATCCATTGCGCTTCGATCTTCATGGGTTTCCCGCCTCTCCTCGTGCCTCAGATTTGGATGAGGACCTGAAAAGAGATTGAGCCAGATCACACTTTTAGACAATGTTGGATTTTCGAGGGGGGATGTAGAATCGCTTAACTCATAGTGGGCTGAAGGATTATTTCCCACCTTCTCAGCCTCCCTTGCAGGGAATAGAGCCCGATGTCGGGGGCAGAGGCCGCGTCCCAACAGGGAATGAATCAAATTCACAGAAGGGTGAAGCGTTGCTTAACGATGAAGGCCAGGAATTGTTCGACATAAGGCGGCTTGCTCTGCTGCTGGAGGTGGTGGAGCAGGGTTCCATTACGGCCGCGGCCGAGCTGATGATGTACACACCCTCGGCCGTCTCCCAGCAGTTGCGCAAGCTAGAACAAGAGGTGGGACAGCCTCTGCTCAACCGCCGCTCCCGCGGGGTAGTGCCCACCGAGGCCGGCCACGTGCTGGCCGGTCACGCCCGAAAGATCGTCTGGCAGATGCACGCGGCCCGGTCCGACCTGGGCCAGATTGCCGGCCTCAACCGGGGATCCCTGACCGTGGGTACCTTCCCTACCCTGGCCGGCTCCTTCCTGCCCATCGTCATCCGAACCTTCAAGAAGCGCTACCCGGCCGTCAACCTGTCTTTGCGCAGCGCCCGCTTCGATGAACTCGTGGCCGATCTGCAGTCCGGGGTCACCGGGCTGTGCCTGCTCTGGGACTACCCCTGGAATGCGTTCCGGGACGATTCCATCCGGGTAACAGAGGTCTTCCGGGAGAGCACGGTGATCCTGGTGGCCCGCAGCCACCCGCTCGCCGACCGGGAGCAGATAAGCATGGAGGACCTGCGCAACGAGTCCTGGATCGTGCGCGCCGAGGCCCACCCCGTAGTCGAGGTGCTGCAGCGCTCCGCCCACGACGCCGGGTTCGAACCGGAGATTGCCTTCCTGGCCAACGACTACCAGGAGGCCCAGGCCATGGTCAGCGTGGGAATGGGCGTAGCCATGGTGCCAAAGACTGCAGTGGCACTTCAGCATCCGGACGTAAAGGTGCTGAGCCTGGGGTCCGCCGCACCGCTGCGGCGGGTACTGCTGGCCCAGCGGGAGGACAAGGTCTACGCTCCGGCGGAGGTTGCCTTTCACTCCACCCTGCTGGAGATCGCCCGCGAACGGGCCGGCGACTACCTCTAGCTGAGCCGGGTCATGTGAGAGCGACACTTACCTGAAGGTGCCTATTGCACTTCAAAGTGCGTCATCCGGCAACGGAATTGTTCCCGTTCGGGGACGGTTGGCCATGACGGAAGGCGCGCCGCTCGGGGTGCCAGGTAACCAAGGAGAAGTTCATGTCCATTGTCATTGCAGGTGCCACCGGCCAGCTGGGACGGCTCGTCGTCAAGGAACTTTTGAACCGCGGCGTCCCCGCCGCCCATATCGTTGCTGCGGGCAGGTCCGCCGGGCAGCTCGCCGAACTGGCAGGGCACGGTGTCCACACCGCGTCGGTGGACTACAACGATCCGGCCAGTGTTGAGTCGGCGCTGGCCGAAGGCGATACCCTGCTGTTGATTTCCGGCAACGACATCCAGAGCCGGGCGGCGCAGCATGAGAACGTCATCGATGCGGCCGCGCGGGCCAAGGTTGCCCGCATCCTGTACACCAGCGTGCTGGCGGCCGACACCACCCCGGTGATCCTGGCGCCGGACCACGTCAAAGCCGAGGCCTACATCCGCGCCAGCGGACTCCCCTACACCTTGCTGCGCAACGGGTGGTACACCGAGAACTACGCCGACGCCCTGCTAGCAGCGCGCGAGACCGGAACACTGCTCGGAAGCGCCGGAAAGGGCCGCGTGGCCAGCGCCACCCGCGCGGACTACGCCGCGGCCATCGCCGCCGTCCTGACCACCGCCGGACATGACAACAGCACCTACGAACTGTCCGGGGACTACGCCTGGACTTACGAGGAACTGGCGTCAGCCTTCTCCGCGGTCCTCGGGCGCACCGTCTCCTACCGCCCG
Source organism: Arthrobacter sp. SPG23 (assembly GCF_000876655.1). Classification (GTDB taxonomy): domain Bacteria; phylum Actinomycetota; class Actinomycetes; order Actinomycetales; family Micrococcaceae; genus Arthrobacter. The sequence goes on along the minus strand of NZ_JYCN01000017.1, from coordinate 108,504 downwards.
GTGAGTGCAGCCGAGCACGTCAGCGCCTTGGAGGCTGCCGGCCTCGACCCGGCAACAGCCGGATTCCTCGCCGCGCTGGACGGCAACATCCGCGAGGACGCACTGGCCCTCACCACCGGCGACCTTGCACGGCTGGCCGGACGGCCCACTACTCCCCTGGTGGACGGCCTGCGCCCGCTCGCCGGCTGACCGGCTTCGGCAGCGCGGTTGGCCCGCCCCGGCGGATAATGTCTTCCACAGCCAACTGCCAGCACAGTCGGGAGGGCCGGGATGAACACGATTCCGCGCATCACAGTGGAGGCGCCGGTGCTCAGCGTCGGATCCGGCCCTTCGGACTACGAAGGGCTGGGCCGCCACGTCCGGGCCCTGCGCAGGCAGCGGGGCCTGCACCTGACCCTGCTGCACGTCGGCGTACTGGACGACTTCGCCCGGGACGTCTCGGAATGGACCAAGGGCATCACAACCGTTGCAGCGGCTACCAGCGGCACGCTTGCCTGGCTGGATGGCCTGCCTGTGCTGGACGGCTTTTCCGGCACCGCCGCCCGGCTGATCCCGCTGGGCGGCGGCAACGTGTCGGGTCTTGCAATGGACGTCCCGGAGCAGGTCCACGAGTATCAGGTATCCCTGGTGCGGGCCCTGCACGAGCTGCTGGACATGCTGCTGGTGGACACCGTCGATGACTTCATTCTCAGCTCCCGTGCGCTCGGCTTCAGGTCCCCGCACTGGACACCGCACGTTGCCGTGGGCAGTCCGAAGATGCGCGGCAGCGGAGCGTGGGACATTGAACCGCTGGAGATTCAGTTCGGCCAATCACGCATCAGGAACCGTCACTTGCTTCCCGGCCCGGTGCAATAGTGTTCGTGAGAAGGTCCGTCGCGTCATAGGCGAGTTCAACCCGCTGAATAGGGAAACGCGTGCGGTCAGAACGACGGGACCGTAAACCCGAGGCCTAGCAGGCCGCGGCCCGCCTGCTCAAGGATCGGGTCCATCGCCAGGGTTGGATGGTTGAGGAGAACGTCCACGTCGCGCTGGATCTGCTGGAGCGGATTGGAAAGCCGGTGCGCGCTTCCGCCGGATCCGGCCATGATCAGACGCACGGCCTCGGCCGACGCGTTCCCGCTGAGGGCCAGCGCCAGCCGGAACCTGGCCCGTTCCTCGTCCGTCATTGTCATGGGCCGGCGCGTGGAGGAGGCGACCACCCGGATGGCTTCCTCCCACTGGAGGCGCGCGGTGGCAATAAGCCCGTGCGCCTGGGAGAACCGTGCCTGCGCGAGGGGGGAATCGGCCTGGCGGTTCTCAGGAGTGTTCTTGACCCTGCGCACCAGGATCCGCTCGCGGAAAAGTTCGACGGCGTGCTCGGCGGCTCCCAGGGCGGCGGCGGGTGCCACCAGGTTCAGGAGGGTGGCCATCGGCGTGTGGATAATGGGGTCCTGGTGGATCAGGCTACCCGGGTTGTCCGGGGCGCTGAGGGTGGCCCAGTCAATCGCCCGGTACTCCGGAACGAACAGTTCGTCTGCCCGGATGTCGTTGCTGCCGGTCCCCCTCAGTCCGGCGGTATGCCACACGTCCAGCAGCTCGACGTCGGACACCGGCACCAGGCACTGCAGCCGGACCTCCCCGTCCTGCACGGCCAGGAGGGCCCACTCCGAGTGCATGACTCCCGAGGCGAAGGTCCAGCGGCCCGAGATGGAGTACCCCCCGGGGACCTTGACAGCCGCCCCCACTGGGGCGCCGGTGGCAGCGGCCAAAGGAGCCGGTCCGCTGGCGAAGACCTCGTCCTGAACTTTCCGGGGCCACCGCGCGAGCATCCAGACGTGCTCGATGAGGTGCCCCACGGTCCACGCTGTGGAGGGGCACCCCCGGGCGAGCCGGCGAACAACCTCAACGTACGTCTCCACTCCAAGGCCGAGTCCCCCGACCGCCTTTGGGGAGAGCAACCGGAAGACACCCGCCTCCTTCAGGTCCGCCATCGTGGATTCCGGAAGGCGGCGGATCCGCTCGGTCTCCTCAGCGCGCTCCCGCAGGCGGGGAATAAGGGCGTCGACCCTGGCCAGTATCTCCTCGTGGCCGGGGACGGTCACGGGCGGAATGTTGAGGGTATGAGCGGTATGGTCCCGCTTGGCGGCGAGGTAGCCGTGGTTGGCCGGTGAAAGGTGGACGCCCGTGGGTACTTGTTCCGCAACGTCGATGCCCATGCCGGTGAGCTGGGCGGCTTTGTCCGGGTTGTTGGTGAGCAGGCGGACGGTGGTTGCGCCGACTGCGCCAAGCATTTGGGCGGCAGCCGTGTAGTCGCGCTCGTCCTCGCCGTGGCCCAGGGCTAGATTCGCCTCGTACGTGTCCAGTCCCGTGTCCTGCAGGGCGTAGGCGTCGAGCTTTGAGTACAGGCCGATGCCCCGGCCTTCCTGGCGGAGGTACAGGAGGAAGCCGCCGGCAGCTGAGATTTCTTCCACCGCTTCGCGCAGCTGCGGACCGCAGTCGCAGCGCTCGCTGCCGAACACGTCACCGGTCAGGCATTCGCTGTGCAGCCGGACCAACGGCGCCGAATGTGCCGACGGCGGATCCAGGAGCGTCCGCTCCCAGTCGCCCAGGGCGAGCAGCAGGTGTTCTTTGCCGTCGGCCAGCCCGTGGAACGTCAGCACCTCGGCGGTGGCCGTAAAGCCGTCAGGGAAGCGCAGCGGAACGGTGACCGTGCTGCGAACGGCAGCTGCGGGCAGTGCCGGAACAGGCGGCATGAGGGTCTCGGACACAAGGGTCATCTGGGGCCTCAGCATTCGGTAAGGGAAGTGGAAATTACTTGAAGATTGAAGTTAACCGTACCGCCGGTTAGTTAAGGATGCAAGTGATTTACCGGAGATAAAACTTCACATATGAAGTTTTTGGGATAGGCTGGCGGCATGGAAACCTCCGCGGAACCACGCTGGCTCAGCGACGACGAACGCCAGGCTTGGCTCGCGCTCGTGGGCGTGATGATGCGGCTGCCCTCGGCACTCGACGCCCAGCTGCAGCGCGACGCGGGGTTGAGCCATTTTGAGTACATGGTGCTCGCCGGACTGTCCGAAGCTCCCGGCCGGACGCGGCGGATGAGCGAACTTGCAGGCTTCACCGAATCCGGCTTGCCCCGCCTGTCACAGGTGGTGGGCCGTCTCGAAAAGCGCGGCTGGGTGCGCCGGTCCCCGGATCCCTCGGACGGCCGGATCACCCTGGCCACCCTCACGGACGACGGCTGGGCGAAGGTCGTTCACACGGCACCCGGGCATGTCGAAGCCGTGCGCAACCTCGTTTTTGATCCCCTCACCAAGGCACAGTCACGGCAACTGGGTGACATCGGCGGCCGGATCATGCACGCCATCGACACCACCTGCCGGCCCCGCGGCGCCGGTGGCGGATCAGCGGCGACCTAGGGGTTCTTCAGCAGGGCCACGTCGGAGACGAGGTCGATATGCTCCAGCATTGCCGCAGCCGCCGCTACAGGGTCCTGGGCCCTGATGGCGTCGGCGATCTTCCGATGGGAGGCGAGTGACTGCTCCGGGCGGCCCGGCTGTCCGAGCGATTCCAGCCGCGTTTCAAGGACCATTCCGGCGATGAATGTCATCAGCTGGGCCAATACGGCGGAGTGGGCGGCGGCAGTCACGGCCTGGTGGAACAGCTCATCGCCGTGCGCGCCCCGGCCGCCCGAGGCGACCTCCTCGGCCATTGCATCGAGCGCCTTGTCGATGGCCTTCATATCCTCCTTGCTGCGCCTCTCCGCGGCCAACTCGGCAAGCTTGACCTCAAGGGTGCTGCGTGCCTCCACGATCTCCGGCAGCCGGCTGCGGTGCTCGCGCAGCCCCTTGATCACGGACGGGACGTTGGGGCGGTAGACCAGCACGGCACCGGTGCCGTGCTGGACGTCGATCACACCGAGGACTTCCAGTGCCACCAGGGCCTGGGCAAGTGTGGCGCGTGAGACCCCCAGCCGTTCGGCCAACTCGCGCTCAGCAGGCAAGGTATCCCCGGGACCCAGCTGGGCAGCCTCGATGAAGTCCATGAGCTGCTCCACGAGCTGCTCATAAAGCCGGGGCCGCGAAACGCGGGTAATCTGCCGGGTTGCCGTCTGCTTAGCCATCTGCGTCCTTTCGAGAAGGTCCTAAATCCCAAGAGTACCGGAGAACTATTGACAGAGACACCTAGTGTCTAGGAGGCTAGGCCACTAAGCCAGTTGCAATTCCCACTATTCGATCCGGAGGAACAAAGACGTCCGCTCCCGTCCTGTCCATCATCATCCTGGCGGTGATGTTCCTGCTGGCCACGGTGCTGCCCCTCAACATGGGCGCCCTGGCCTTCGTCGGAGCATTCCTGCTGGGGTCGGTCGTCCTCGGAATGTCTACCAACGACATCCTTGCCAACTTCCCCGGCGGTCTATTCCTGACCATCGTCGGCGTCACGTACCTCTTCGCCATCGCCCAGAACAACGGCACCATCGACCTGATGGTCCGGGGCGCCGTGCGGATGGTTGGCAGCAAGGTGGCCCTGATCCCGTGGATCATGTTCGCTATCACCGCTGTCATCACGGCCGTCGGCGCACTCTCGCCCGCCGCCGTCGCCATCATCGCGCCGATCGCGCTCAGCTTCGCGGCCAAGCATAGAATCAATCCGCTCATGATGGGCATGATGGTGATCCACGGCGCGCAGGCCGGCGGTTTCTCCCCCATCGCCGTCTACGGCGTCACCGTCAACGGCATCATTGCCAAGACGGAACTGGAAGCCAGCCCCATGACGATCTTCCTGGCAAGCTTCATCTTCAACCTGGCCATTGCGCTGGTGCTGTTCCTCGTCCTGGGCGGAAACAAGTCCGGGTCCTCCGCGGGCGGCCGGCTGGTGGAACAGGCCGCCGAGAAGCGCATGGCCATGAGCGTAGGAGCCCGCACCGCAGGGGTAACCCTGCAGGGCTCGGGTACCGACATTTCCTCCGCACGCGTCTCCTCCAAAGGCACGTCAGGCTCCGGTGAGCACTCCAGCAACGCCTCTTCCAGCACCGAACAGCCGGCCGGCACTCCCCGTGCTTCCGTTCCCCAGCTCGTGACGATTCTCGGCCTGATCGCCCTCGCCGTGATTTCGCTGGGGTTCAAGGTGGACGTCGGCTTCGTCTCCATCACCATCGCCATGGTCCTGGCCCTGGTTTCCCCGGCCGCACAGAAGGGCGCCGTCAACAAAATCAGCTGGTCCACGGTTCTCCTCCTCTGCGGCATGCTCACCTTCGTGGGCGTCCTCGAAGAGGCCGGCACCATCACGTTTGTGTCGGACAGCGTTGCGCAGCTGGGCATGCCGCTGCTCGCAGCCCTGCTGATCTGCTACATCGGCGCCGTTGTCTCCGCTTTCGCCTCCTCCACCGCCATCCTGGCCGCCCTTATTCCCCTGGCTGTGCCGTTCCTGGCCTCCGGGGAGATCGGCGCCGTCGGGGTCATCGCCGCCCTCGCCGTGGCCTCCACGATCGTTGACGTCTCCCCGTTCTCCACCAATGGCGCCCTGGTCCTGGCCAACGCACCCGAAGACGTGGACAAGGACAGGTTCTACAAGCAGATCCTGGCCTACAGCGGCATCGTCGTCGTCGCCGGGCCCGCCATCGCCTGGCTGGTCATGGTGGCCCCGGGCTGGCTGTAGGCCGGCACGCAACAGCAGCAACCCAGGTATCCAGAAGCAAGAGAAGGAACCCCATGCAGAGCACTGAATCCAATCCCCAGGCAGAGGGTCCGCTGTCCGGCTACCTCGTGGTGGACCTGAGCCGCGCCCTGGCCGGCCCGCACGCAGGAATGATGCTCGCCGACCTCGGCGCCCGGGTCATCAAGGTGGAGAACCCCGGCACCGGGGACGACACCCGGGGCTGGGGCCCGCCCTTCGTGGGCCCGGAGGACGATCCGCAGGCGACGTATTTCCTGTCCTGCAACCGCAACAAGGAATCCATCGCCCTGGACCTGAAGGCCGACGACGGGCGGACAGTCCTGCGCGAACTGCTGGAACGCGCCGACGTCGTCATCGAGAACTTCCGCCCCGGCGTCCTGGACCGGCTTGGCTTCTCCGCTGCGGAAATGCACGCGCTGAACCCGGCACTGGTGATCCTGTCGATCACCGGATTCGGACACGACGGGCCGGAATCCCGGCGCAGCGGCTACGACCAGATCCTGCAGGGCGAAGCCGGCCTGATGTCCCTGACCGGTTCCGGGCCGGACGACCCCCAAAGGGTGGGTGTTCCCATCGCCGATCTGCTCTCGGGCATGTACGGCGCGTTCGGGACGCTCGCCGCCCTGCTGCAGCGCGAGCGGACCGGGCAGGGCCAGATCGTGCGCACCTCACTGCTTGCCGCGCTTATCGGGGTGCACGCGTTCCAGGGCACCAGGGCCACGGTGGCCGGCGAGGTCCCGAAGGCGCAGGGCAACCACCACCCCTCCATCGCCCCCTACGGACTGTTCCACTGCCGGCAAGGACGGGTCCAGATCAGCGTGGGCAGCGAAAAACTCTGGAACACGTTCGCCGCCACGTTCGGAATCGACGCAGCACGTCCTGAGTTCGGCAGCAACGCGGACCGGGTGCGCAACCGCGAGAAAGTCATCGAAGAGGTGGAGCAGGCATTCTCCGATTACGAGGCGGAGGAGCTCCTCGCCAAACTCAACGACGCCGGAATCCCGGCCGGCAAGGTCCGCACCCTGGACGAGGTGTACGCCTGGGAGCAGGTCCATTCGCAGGGCCTGGTGATCGACGTCGACCACAAAATCCTGGGCACCGTCAGCCTGCCCGGCCCGCCGCTGCGGTTCTTCAGCTCCGCCGACACTGCAGAAACGACCCTCACCACGCACACCGCACCCCCGCTGCTGGACCAGGACGGGGAGCAGATCCGGCAGTGGCTTGGACTGCTGCCCGCCGGCACAAAAGGCACCCCGGCCGGCCCGGAACAGGAAGGGCGCTGACCATGCTCGCAGAACAGAAAGTCCGGCACCTGGATGCCGCCGGGCTCATCACCGCCGTGCTGGATCCCGGCTCCTACCGGAGCTGGGACGCTCCGGTGGTTGACCCGGATCCCGGTGCGGAGTACCGGCAGGAGCTGGCGGCGGCCCGTGCCAAGACCGGCGTGGACGAATCCGTCCTCACCGGCGAAGGCCTCATCCGCGGCCGGCGCGTAGCGGTGATCGTCAGCGAATTCCGCTTCCTCGCCGGTTCCATCGGCCAGGCCGCCGCGGAACGCATCGTCACCGCCGTCGAACGGGCCACCCGCGAAGGTCTGCCGCTCCTGGCGGGCCCGGCGTCGGGCGGTACCCGCATGCAGGAAGGAACCATCGCCTTCCTGTCCATGGTGAAAATCAGTGCCGCCGTCCGCGCCCACCGCCAGGCGGGCCTGCCCTACCTCGTGTACCTGAGGCACCCCACCACCGGAGGGGTCATGGCATCCTGGGGTTCCCTCGGCCACATCACCGTGGCTGAGCCCGGGGCCCTCCTCGGCTTCCTGGGACCACGGGTCTACGAGGCCCTCTACGGCACGCCGTTTCCGGAGAACGTGCAGGTGGCGGAAAACCTTTTCGACAAGGGCCTCATCGACGCGGTGGTCCCGCCCTCGCAACTGTCCGACGTCGTGGACCGTGCCCTCGGCATTTTGGTCACCGGCCCGCATGCCCGGATTGAGCCGCCGAAGACCCTTTCGGTCAAACCGTCCGACGCCGGCGCCTGGGAATCGATCGAAATCTCCCGGAACCCGCGGCGGCCGGACCTGCGCCAGCTGCTCGCCTACGGCGCCCGCGATGTGCTGCCGCTCAACGGCACCGGGCAGGGGGAAAAGGACCCCGGTCTGCAGCTTGCCCTGGCCCGCTTCGGCCAGGAATCCTGCGTGGTCATCGGCCACACCCGGCCCAGGCCCTCGCAGCAGACCGCGATGGGACCGGCGTCGCTCCGTGAGGCCCGTCGCGGCATGCGGCTGGCCGAGGAGCTGGGCCTGCCGCTGTTGACAGTCATTGACACCGGCGGCGCGGCGCTGTCCAAGGAAGCCGAGGAGGGCGGCCTGGCCGGCGAGATTGCCCGGTCCCTGCACGACATGATCGGGCTGAACTCCCCCACCGTCTCGGTCCTGCTGGGTCAGGGCGCCGGCGGCGGCGCGCTTGCCCTCCTGCCCGCGGACCGCACCATCGCCGCCCAGCATGCGTGGCTGTCCCCGCTGCCGCCCGAAGGCGCCAGCGCCATCGTCCACCGGAGCACCGACTTCGCGCCGGCCATGTCCGAAGCACAAGGCGTCAACGTTGCCGCCCTGTACGCCAACGGGCTGGTGGAGCACATCGTGGACGAACGCGGGGACACGGGACACAGCGATGCGGCCCTCGAGGGAAGGGCGTTCTGCCGGCGGCTGGGACAGGCCATCGAATACGAACTCGCCACGTTGTCTTCCGTCGGGATCAACGCGCTGCTCCCGTTGCGGCTGGCAAAGTACCGGAACCTGGGCGGCCTTTTCGCCGGGTGATCCCCGGCGGATTACTCCGGTGTCCCCGTCTGCTTCACCGCGTGATCGTGGACAGGGACGACCGGTGGAAATCCGTCCGCCACACATCGAGGTCCCGTCCCGTCCCGTCGGTGACAACGTATTCGGGCCAGCGGTCGAAGGCCGAGCAGGGGTGGGAGATGCCAAAGTCCACCACATCCGTGACCTCCAGTCCCGTCACGCCGGTGAGGACCGCGTGATGGTCGAAGAGGCTGCGCACAGCAGCGGTTGCCCCGACCTTCGGGGCGCCGTCAGCGGTTTGGACGGACAGGACCAGCGGCAGACCGGCGTCGTACGGAAGGTCCCGCTTGCCGGCACCGACGACGGCCATCCCGTCCTCGGGGGTGGACAGCACAACGGCGCGGACTGTCAGCGCAGGGACGAGGCCTGGCACGGGGCTGACGCCGGCATATGTACCGTGGTCGTGGGTGACGTAGCAACCCGAACGGAGGATCCGCCGTGTTCCGGGCACCTGGCCGGCGTCCGGGAGGTATTCCGCCACGCGGTCCGGGAACGCAGAGCCGCCCATGGAGTAGACCGGCGCGGACGTTTCAAAAAACGGCGCGACGTCCAGGTAGACATCCCGCACCAGCCGGCAGTGCCGGTCAACGGCGGCGATCGTCTCCTCAGCCCTGCTGTTGGGCACGACGCCTTCGTACCCGGCGACTCCAACGAGCCTGAGGCCGGGCGCGGCGCGGACCAGCTCGGCGAGCTGAACGGCCTCCTGGCGGCTGCGTACCCCCGTGCGTCCGCCCGGCGTCCCGACGTCGAGCAGTACCTCAAGGGCGACGTCAGCCCCGGCGGCGAACACCTCCGCTGCCGCGTTGACACCGGCAGCGGAGTCCACGAAGCAGCGGATTTCGCGCCCGGAATCCTCGCCCAGACAGTCACGGATCCGTGCCAGGCCGTACCGGTCGACGACCTCGTTGGCGATGAGGACGTGCTGGTGTCCCCAGCCCAGCGCAGAGGCGACCTGGTCCACGGTGGCTACCGTTACCCCGACGGCCCCGGCGGCCAGCTGTCGGCCGATGATCGGTGCGGACATGGTGGTCTTCACATGCGGGGCGAGGTCCACCTGACGTTCCCGGCACCAGGACGCCATGACGCGGATGTTGTTGTCGAGGGCCTCAAGATTGAGCCGAAGCTGCGGATACGGCATGCTCCCGGGCCGAAACTCAGTGGTCATCTATTCACAGCCGTCAGCAGCCGGACCGGCGCTCCGCGGAGCCAGGCCTGCACATCGTCGAACGCGCCGCCGTAGAACTCCCGGTAGCTTTGCTCCGTGACGTAGCCCAGGTGCGGCGTCAGGACGGTCCGTGGTGCGGATAGGAGCCGGTGGCCCGCGGGAAGCGGCTCGAGGTCGTAGACGTCAAGGGCTGCTCCGCCGATCCAGCCTTCGTGCAGTCCCCGGATGAGGGCGTCCTCGTCGACCAGGGGCCCGCGGGAGGTGTTGACCAGCACGCCCCGCGCCCCCAGAAGGCGGAGTTGCTCCTCCCCGACGACGCCCCGGGAGCGTTCTGAGAGCCGCACATGCACCGACACCACATCCGCCTCCCGGAAGAGTGCGTCTTTGCTGACCCTCCTGACTCCCGCCTCAGCGGCCGCGTCAACCGTGAGGTTGGGGCTCCAGGCGATGACGTCCATGCCGAACGCCTGTCCGTACGCGGCGACCCGACGGCCGATTTTGCCCAGGCCCAGCACTCCCAGGGTCTTACCGGCGAGCTCAAAGCCAACGGTGGACTGCCAGCGGCCCTCCCTCAGCCTCCGGTCTTCGAACGGAATGCTGCGTGCAAGCGCCAGCAGCAGGCCCCACGTCAGTTCCGGTGCCGCCGTCGGGGAGCCGCCGGTCCCGCACACCACAACGCCCCGTTCCTCAGCTGCCGGAAGATCAATGGACTGGTTCGCCATCCCGGTGGTCACCAGCAGTTTCAGGTCAGGCAGTTGCGCCAGGCGGTCGCGCCCGAAGGCGGTCCGTTCCCGCATCGCGATGATGATGTCGAACCCGCGCAGGCTGGCCGCCGTGCTGGCGTCGTCCCGAAACGGCTCGGTGAAGAAGGTGACCTCGACGCCGTCGGCTGCGAGCTGCTCCCAGGGCGCGTAATCCCGGGCGACAGACTGGTAATCGTCCAGAATGGCGAGGCGCATGTATGGATCCTTCGGCGTAGGCAGCGTGCGGGCACTGCAGTCAGGCTACCGTCACGTTGCATCGGAGGAGAACATGCGGGTGGCCCCCACACTGCGTTGCTGGGGGCCACCGGTCCGGTTATGCGCGCTGGAAGATGTTGAGGATGTTGCCCTCCGTATCCAGGAACCACGCAGCTTTGCCCACGGCGTTGGTGGCGATGCCGTTCTCAGTCTTCAGTCCCGGGAAGTCGTACTCCTCGAAAGTGGCGCCGCGCCCGCGCAGTTCTTCGACCTCGGCTTCGATGTTGTCCGTCATCCAGCCCATCTGGGTGTTCTTTGCAGTGCCCGCGTTGTCCGTCTGGTACAGCAGGAAAGTTGTTCCATTGCCGCAGCGGTACATCACATTTTCGTCGTCCATGACCTCCGGGTCGTCCAGCCCCACGACGTCACGATAGAAGTCACGTGCCCGGGCAATGTCGATGGCAGGGAGGACCGCAGCGATTTCACGTTCCTTGAGCATGTCGAAATCTCCTGATTTTGAAGCGGTCGAGATGCCCGCCCCGAAGGCGGCGCCTGCGAGGCGGCTATGCCGGCTCCCGCCGGCTCCCGGCTGTTTTCGATGGGCCGGGACGGCGCCGGGGAGGCCTTGTCACGGCTTTTTCAACGGCTGCCGTCCGGGTCTCCCCAGCGTTCATACCGCCATTATGGCCGCAGTTCGGCCTCCGGGATATAGCGGGAAAGTGGAGGACGACGGCGGAAGTCACTTCCGCCGTCGTCCTCCGGAATAGCCGGACTCAGCGCCGCGGTTTGACCACCATCGCGGAGCCGCCGCCGCGCCGCACGGGCTCAGCCGCAGCGACCATACGCCCGTCGGGCCTGAATTCAATGGCGGTCGCCGCGCCGATCTCGGCCGCCGAAGTGAACGCATCGCCCGACGGCGTGAATTCGTGGCCCAGCGGTTTCAACTGCGCACCGTAGGCTTCGATGAACGCGGGCTCGGCCGTAACCTTGGCAGTGTTGCGCTGGGAAGCACGCGGCGCAGCGATCGCATCGGAGATGTTCATGCCCAGGTCCACGCGGTTCAGGATGGTCTGCAGGACTGTGGTGATGATGGTTGATCCGCCAGGCGAGCCCAGGGCCAGGAACGGATCACCGTCCTTCAGGATGATGGTGGGCGACATCGACGAGCGCGGCCGCTTCCCCGGCTGAATCCGGTTGGGGTCTTTCGCGTCGTAAACCGTGGAGAAATCGGTCAGTTCGTTGTTGAGCAGGAACCCGCGGCCGGGCACCACAATTCCGGAGCCGCCGGTCTGCTCGATGGTCAGCGTGTACTCCACCACGTTGCCCCACTTGTCCGCGACTGTCATGTTCGTTGTGGAGATGTTCTCGGTGTCCTTCTCGTCGGCGGGCGCCGCAGTGGCGGCCGGGCACGCGCCGTCGTACGACGCGATATCGCCCGGTGCGACGGGCTTCACGGCGGCCTTGTCCAGGTCTATCTGGCAGGCGCGTTCCTTGCCGAACACCGGGTCCGTGAGCTCTTCGGTGGGAACATCCACGAATGCAGGGTCACCCACGTACTTGCCCCGGTCAGCAAAGGCGAGCGCACTCGCCTCAAGGTAGGGGTGCAGGGCACCGGGGCTCCGGCGGTTGGGCTTGCGCATCTCGGCAGGGCCGAACGTCTCCAGGATATTCAATGCCTCGCCCACGGTGGTGCCGCCGCTGCTCGAGGGCGCCATACCGTAGACGTCCAGTCCCCGGTATTCCACGTGCGTGGGGTCCTGGTCCAGGGCTTCGTAAGCCGCCAGGTCCGCAGTCTCCATGTAGCCGACCGGGATGGGCAGTGCCGTGCCGGCGGTCTTCGGCGGGGCCTTCACCGTGGCTACCATTTCCTCCGCGAGCGGGCCCTGGTAGAAGCCCTCCGTGCCTTCCTCAGCGAGGAGGCCGTAGGTCTCGGCAAGATCGGGGTTCTTGAAGACACTGCCGACGGCGGGGGCGTCGCCGCCGGGGAGGTAAAGGCTGCTCGTCGACGTGAACGCCGCGAAGCGTTCCTCATTGTCGAGAGTCTGCTGGCGGAAGGTCTCATCCACGACGAAGCCGCGGGTTGCGACCTTGATGGCAGGCTTCAGGGCGTCACCGAGGTCCAGCGTGCCCCAGCGCTCGAGCGCTCTCTCCCAGGTGGCCGGGGTACCGGGCACGCCCACCGAGACGCCGCTCGTGACGAGTTGGGGAGTGAAGGGGTAGGGCTTGCCGGTCCCGGGATCGATGAACGCGTCGTTTGGCATCCCTGCCGGCGCGGTTTCGCGGCCGTCGATAGTTCCCACCTCGCCGGTCTTGGCATCGTAGAAGACGAAGTAGCCGCCCCCGCCGATCCCGGCGCTGTACGGCTCGGTCACGCCCAGGGTCGCGGCTGCGGCGACGGCGGCATCCGCCGCGTTGCCGCCGTTACGGAGCACCTCAATCGCTGCCGCGGAGGCCTCCGGGTCGACTGTGCTGACCGCACCGCCATAGCCCGTGGCGGTGGGCTCCTTCTTGATCTCCGTCGGATCGGCAAACGCGGGGCTCATGACAGCGCCGCCCGTCACGCTCATGGCCAGGGCCGCCGTGATGGCGGCAATTCGACGTCTCACCTTAGGCATGGTTGCTCCCGAGTCAGGGTGGTGCGAGTGGGTGAGGGTCACGTTACTCCGGCCCGGAGTGACACTCAACACTAAATCCCTTGCGGGGTGAGCGCGGCTGGGGCCGCTCAGCGGGGCGGGAGCCGCTTCGCCGGGCCGTGGACACGGTGCCGGCAGTACGTCGAACGCCTGCAGCGGAATGCCGCGCAGCAGACGCCGAATGTTACCTCGCACCACGCCGCACCCTGTTCCAGCGAATCGGCGGCGCTCACCAAGTGATCGATCCGGGCGTTCACAACTCGTCTGTCTCGTCCGTCTTTACGGGGACGTTGGCCAGATCGGCCGGGGATCCCTGGCGGCGGCTCGCTACCAGGAAGGGCACGGAGACCAGTTGGATCAGGCCGCCGATCGCCAGCGAGGCCGCGTAGCCGTAGGCATCGGCTGCGCGGCCGAGCAGAGGCTGCACCACCACGCCGCCGCTAGAGCCGATGAGTGAGTCGAAGCTCAGCACGGTTGCCCGCTGTTTCGAGGCGATCATGTCGTTGAGGTAGGCCTGCCGCACGGGGACGCCCGCGGCGTCCACCACCGCCCAGAGTGTCAGCAGGGCCAGCGCCGCCCAGAACATCCGGGTGAACCCGAGCACCACCAAAATCAGTGCGGCAAGCCCGACGCTAATGATCAACACGGTGGTGCGCTTTCGCACCAGGCGCCGGATCCGCGGCGCCAGCCAGCCGCCGAGCACCTCGGCTCCGGCCACAACTGCCGCCGCCAGCCCCGCCACGGAGTAGGCCTTAGGGTCGCCAAAGAGCTCCAGCAGGTAGGGCTGCAAGGCATAGAAAACGTAGATCCCGACGCCGGCGCTGAACGGCGCGGCCAACATCACGTAACGCACGGGCGGGTTCTTCAAACCGTTCTCGATCGAGGCGGCAAGGACGGTACGGACCGCCCGCACCGGGTGGGCCGAACGCTCCGGCGTGAACCCGACGTCGTGCATCAGCCGGAAGGCCACGATGAACATCGCCAGCAGCACCCCTACTCGGATCAGGAACGGCACACCGAGGTTCGTAACCTGCGCGATCACGCCGCCAGCCACCGAACCCACGAGCATCGCAACACCCGACACCATCACTCCGCGCCCGAGCACCGCCTCGAGGCCGCCTTCGTAGCCCGAGAAACGCAACGCGTCCACCAGCCAGGCCTCCACCGCGCCCGAGAAAAAGGTGAAGCCCAGACCGAGCAGGACCGACACCAGTGCCCACCACCAGAACGTGGCGGAAAGCTGCCAGAGCAGATAGTAGAAGTAGGTGGATACCGCCAGGGTCACCGTGCCGAGCAGGAACGAAACGCGGCGCCCCCAGCCGTCGGCAACCACCCCGGTGGGAACCTCGAACAGCACCATGCCCGCCGTGAAGAAGGCATTCGCGGCGAAGGCCTCGAGGTTACTGAGCCCGGCATCCAGCAGGAAGAGGGTGTTGATACCCCAGATGAAGGAAGCCGCAACGGTATTGCCCAGCGTCAACGTGAGATAGATGCGCTGAATCCTTCGGGCGGCGGCGCTCATCGCGTTGACGTCCCCGCCGGGGCGAGGTGGGAGCACGAGCCTATTCTCGTCCCCTCGGCCTGCGTTCACCAGTGCCCGTGCGGCTGCGACCCGGGGCAGGCTCCACCCACCGTGCTAGGCGAGGCGGCTCCGGACGATCTCGCTGACGGTCTTGCCGTCAAAGCGACCCGCGACCTTGGCTGTGACCGGCTTCATCACGGCGCCCATCTGCCGCATGGACGGCTCCTGGCCTTCGGCCTTCAGCCCGGCGATGGCCTCGTCGACAATGGCCTCCACCTCGTCCCGCGTCAGTGCTTTGGGCAGGTAGGCCTCGATGACCTCGGCTTCGGCGATTTCCGCCGCAGCGCGATCGGCTTCGCCGGCTTCGGTGTAGATCTTCGCTGTGTCGCGGCGTTTGGCCGCTTCCTTCTGCAGCAGGCCGGTTACCTGGGCGTCGTCCAGTTCGATCGGGGTCTTGCCCGACTTCTCGCGTGTTTCGATCTCGCCGAGTACATTGCGCACCGTGGTGAGCGCCACCTTGTTCCGGTCTTTCATGTGGATCACGACGTCGCCGTGGAGGCGTTCTTTGAGCGTGGTCATGGTGTTCTCATTCCGTTGGCTTTGCTTCCATTGTCCCTGCTCGGTGCCGCCCTGACAGCTGCACTCTTTGACCGCATGTCAGCACAAAGTCTTGACTCCTTTATTAGAGCGCTCTAACGTTGGTGGCAGCACGTGACCTGGCGCACTCGCCGGGACCCCCACCGACGGTCCAGTTGGACGGGACAAACGATCCGAGGAAGTCAACAATGTCGTTGCACGCAGCACACCCCACCGCACCGGGGAACAAACCCGGCTCCAAGCATCGCGGGTATCTGACCCGCCTTACTGTCATCTCCACTCTCGGCGGCCTTCTCTTCGGCTACGACACCGGGGTTATCTCCGGCGCATTGCTCTACATGCAGGATTCACTGAGCATGAGCCCGGTCGAAGAAGCCACCGTGGTCAGTGCCCTGCTGTTCCCGGGTGCGGCGGTCGGCGCGCTGAGCGGTGGCAGGCTGGCCGATACGCTCGGCCGCCGCGGCACGCTCCTTGTTTGCGCGCTGCTCTTCCTTGTCGGCGCCCTGGGTTGCGCGATTGCACCGACTGTCGGCTTCATGGTTGTGGCCCGAGTTATCCTGGGCCTCGGCGTTGGAGCCGCAGCCGTCACCTGCCCCCTCTACCTGGCAGAAATGGCGCCGGCACACCTGCGCGGCCGCATGGTCACCATCAATGAACTCATGATCGTGACCGGCCAGATGCTTGCCTTCGCCATCAACGCCCTTCTTGACACGCTGATCCATGATCCCGAGGTCTGGCGCCTCATGCTGGGCGTGGCCTCCCTCCCCGCAATCGCCCTGCTGATCGGCATGCTCATCCTACCGGAATCGCCCCGCTGGTTCGCGATCCGGGAACGGTTTGCGGACAGCCGTCGCATTCTCGACCTCAGCCGCAGCCCCGAGGAAGCCGATTTCGAATACAAGGAAATCGTGGAATCCGCCACCACCGCAAAGACTGAGCGCTCGCACGCATGGCGTGACCTGAAGAACAATCCGTGGATGCGCAAGCTGCTGTGGATCGGCATCGGCCTGGCCGTGGTCCAGCAGGCAACCGGCATCAACACGGTGAACTACTACGCACCCACCATCCTGGAGCGCAGCGGACTGGGCGTCAGCGCATCACTGGTAGCCACCGTCGCGGTGGGCGTGACTTCGGTGCTGATGACCGTCCTCGGCATCTACCTGCTCGGCTTCATCGGGCGGCGCCGCATGCTTGTCATCGGGTTCTCCGGCGTCGTCGCCTCCCAGGCGATCCTCGCCGTCGTCTTCATGCTGCCGCAGTCGGATTTCGTCAGCTACACCATCCTGGCCGCCATGATGCTGTTCGTCGCTTTCGTGCAGTGTTTTATCGGCACCTGCGTCTGGCTCCTCCTTTCGGAGATCTTCCCGATGGCCATCCGCGGCTTTGCCATGGGCATCGCAGTCTTTGCCCTCTGGACTGTCAATGCCGGCATCTCCTTCCTGTTCCCGATCCTCGTTGTGGCATTGGGCTCGACGGGAACGTTCGCTGTGTTCGTCCTGGTGAACATCGCTTCCCTGGTCTTCGTGTCCAAGTTTGTTCCCGAGACCATGGGACAGTCGCTGGAAGAACTGGAGGTGCACTTCCGCACCGGCAGCCTGCCCGTCATCGCGCCCGCAACGGCGCCGGGCGCGAAGGCCGCGGCCAACTAGGGTCCGCCCATCTCCCCCAGCCAGACAACCATGTCGATCGCGGCCGGGGCGGCAGAGTGCCGCCCCGGCCGCGATACGCTTACCTGCAGAAAGCGGCCGATCGTCCGGGAGTGAAGTGAAGCACCAGGAAGCGTCCAAACGCGCCACGATATACGACGTCGCGAGGGTGGCCGGTGTCTCCCGCGCCCTCGTTTCGCTGGTGCTGCGGGACTCCCCCAAAGTCAGCGCGGAAAAGCGGCAGGCTGTTGCCGAGGCCATCGCAGAACTCGACTACCGACCCAGCAATGCTGCCCGTTGGCTGGCCAGCGGACGTACCCGCATTGTCGGGGTACTGCTGGATGATCTGGCAAATCCCTGGTTCGTGGAACTGCTCGACGGGCTGCAGAGCGTACTCGGCGAGCAGAACCTGCGCATGGTCCTCAGCGATCCGACCTACCTGGCCCGGCCGGGCGAGAGCCCGGTGTCTGCATTCATGGAACTCCGAGTGGACGGGCTCATTATCGCCGGAGACGTGCAGACCGACGACGACCTGTTGCGCGCCACCGCGCATACCCCGACCGTTGTTGTCGGGGCACGCGCATTCGAGCTTCCCTCCGCGGACCTCGTCACCAACGACGACGTCGCCGGGGCGCGTATCGCCGTCGAACACCTGATCAGCCTCGGCCACAAGGACATCGCCTACCTCACTGCGTCCACCGGCTCAGCCGCCTTGCGGGCCAAGTCCTATCAGGACACGATGGCCAGCCATGGCCTCCAGGAGCAGATCCGCGTGGTGCACACGGACCTGAGCGAACATTCCGGCTTCGAGGCAATGAACAGCCTCATCGACAGCGGGCGGCCACCCACGGCGGTGCTCGCCGCCAACGACGTCCTCGCCGTCGGGGCGCTCTCGTCCGCAGACGACCACGGCATGCGCGTCCCCGCACAGCTCTCACTCGTCGGCTATGACAACACCTACCTGGCCGGAATCCGGCACCTTTCCCTCACGAGCGTTGACCCCGTAAGCCGTGACGTCGGCGTTCGCGCTGCCCGGCTGCTCCTCGAACGCATGGCGGAGCCCTCCCTGCCCCAACGCACCGAAGTGCTGACCCCGCGCCTGGTGGTCCGCAACAGCACCGCGCCGGCATTGACGCACTGACGTTAAACGGCCGACTCGCTGCCCACGAAAAGGACCCTCATGGCTCGCATTTTCATCACCGGCTCGACGGACGGACTCGGCCTTGCCAATGCCCGGACGCTTCTCAACGAAGGCCATGAGGTCCTGCTGCACGCCCGCACCAGGGAACGCGCGGCCGCCTTGGATGAAGTCGCGCCGCAAGCGGCCGGCGTCGTGATTGGTGACCTCAGCAGCGCCGTCGAAACCCTGGACCTCGCCGAGCAGGTCAACGAGCACGGGCGGATGGACGCCATCATCCATAACGCCGGCGTCTACCTCCCGCATGGACGCGTTTCGACTCCGGAGGGACACTCCCGCACCCTGGCCGTCAACGTGCTCGCCCCCTACATACTCACCGCACTGATCCAGCGGCCCGGCCGCCTGATCTACGTCAGCAGCGGCATGCACCTCGGGGCCGGCGGCAACCTCCGCGACATCGAGTGGACCGAACGGCGCTGGAATGCCAGCGCGGCGTACTCCGAGAGCAAGCTCCACGTTTCCGCGCTCTCCGCCGCCGTCGCCCGGCACTGGCCCGACGTGCTCAGCAACTCCGTTGACCCCGGCTGGGTGCCCACCAGGATGGGCGGTGCCAGCGCCCCTGACGACCTCGCCATGGGCCACGACACGCAGAGCTGGCTCGCCGTCAGCAATGACCCCGCTGCCTTGATGTCCGGCAAGTACTGGTACCACCGCCAGCAGCGGGACCCCGCCCCGGAAGTCAACGACACCGATTTCCAAGACCGGCTCACTGACAAACTCGCCGAACTCAGCGGCATTACGCTCTTCTGAAAAGACGAAACGACTCAACCGTTCCTTCGCCCGTCAGAAAGCCCTCAGTGCCGTCGGTCCAGCGCGTCGAGAAGCCGCTTGACTGAGCCGCCAAGGTTCCATTCGGTGGCCAGACTTTCGAGGTCCGCGCGCGAGTCGCCGACTATAGGGTGCAGCTGCGCGCCCGCCTCCTCGAGGGTCGGCAGCCCGAGGTCGCGAACGACGTTCACGACGGCGGGTGCCACTGTGAGGTAGTCCGTGGCCGCTGCGAGTTTCGCCCGTACGGGCGCGGACAGCCCGCTCTGCGAATCCGCCGCCGCCTCGAGCAGGAGTTCGAGGGTGCCGTACTCCCCGAGCAGCGACGCGGCGGTCTTCTCGCCGATGCCGGTGACGCCGGGCAGCCCGTCGGAGGTGTCGCCGCGCAGGATCGCGTAGTCGGCATACTGCTCGGGCAGCACGCGGTACTTGCCGACGATTACCGCGTCGGTGACGACCTCGAGGTTCCTCATGCCGCGCGCGGTGTAGATCACCCGCACGCCGCGGTCGTCGCTGACCACCTGGAAGAGATCGCGGTCTCCCGTGACCACGTCCACCGGAACGCCGGCCTGGCTGGCATAGGTGCCGACGACGTCGTCGGCCTCATGTTCAGCAGCCCCCACGACGGCGATGCCGGCGAGCTCAAGCACGCGACGGATCATCGGGATCTGCGCTTCCAGCGCTTCCGGCACCACTTCGATGTCGGGACCACCGGCCACTATCTCTGCCACCCGGTGCGACTTGTAGCTCGGGATGAGGTCCACCCGCCACTGCGGACGCCAGTCATCGTCCCAGCAGGCAACGAGGTGCGTCGCCTGGTAATCCGTGGTGAGCCGCGCGATCATGTCGAGCAGGCCGCGCACGGCGTTCACCGGAGTGCCGTCGGCGCGGCGGATCGTGTCGGGCACGCCGTAGAACGCGCGGAAGTACAGAGAGGCAGTGTCCAGCAGCATCAGGCGGTGGGGCATACCTGATCCTGACACGGATGGGCTCCCTTGAGAATCCGGTTGGCGCCCGGGATCCAGTTCAGAGCTCCCGGTAGTAATTTCAGAGCTCCCGGTAGTAATACAGCATCGGCTCCGTGCCGTTCGGCTCCGTGTTGCTGAACCCGCGCGCTTCGTAAAATCGGCGGGCGTCAATGTCCTCGCCGTCGATGACTACGTCGTCCCCCGCCAATAACAGCGAGAGCCGCGACGTCAGTTCGGCTGTGCCCGGGGTGGGCGTCTCGAACTCGGTGTTGAAGTCGTGGAGCAGTTGGGCAACCGTCGCGGCATCTGCCGGAGTGGCCCGGCGTGGCGTCCCGGCGTTGGCAGAGTCATCGGAAGTCACGGCTTCATCATGCTCGGCACTTCGGCCCGCGTCCACCGTTGCCATTGCGGCTAACTGGCCGGCTTCACGACGTCCTCCAGCACCGAGCGGTCGAAGAACCGGACCTCGCCCGTCTCCTCGAAGAACACCGGTACCACTGATGTACTCGGGTCTTTGGACGTTTCGTAGATTTCGGGCGCACCGCCATGCTTCCGGGCAATCGTTCCAACCAGCTCGGTACCCCGAACCCGGACGGTTCGATATTTGTAGCTCATGTTGACTCCTTCGTCGACTAAGGCCCAACCCTACTCCCCAGGCCCGTCTCCAAGGACGGTGCCGGCTACGCCTGACCTTCAGCGGCGGGCGGGACGCGCAGGCTGCCGTACCTCTCCATTCGATGCCAGCGAAGGTGGACACCGGCCAATGCGGTGACTACAGACTGGATGACGACGAGATACATGAGCTGCCGATAGACGAACTGCTGGAGTGGAAGCGTCCAGAGCGGCCCGAGCCGTTCGCTGTCGAGCCGGAAGGCATAGCCGGCCATGAGCATCTGAACGACCAGGAAGACGAACCACAACGCCGCAATCCGGAACGGATCTAGGAAGATCAGTCCGTAGACAGCGAAAACATCTACGACAGGGGCGAACAGGGGAAGCAGCACTTGGAGAACAAGCAGGTAGCCGAGCCCGCGCCGGCCAAGCTTGCCGGCCGCTCCCCGCTGCACCACCGCGCCGCGGTGCTTCCACATTGCCTGCAACGTGCCGTAGCACCAGCGGTACCGCTGTTTCCACAAGGCGCCAAGGGTAGCGGGGGCCTCGGTCCACGCACGGGCATCATCCTGGTACACGACGCGCCAGCCGTCGCGGCACAGCGACATGGTGAGATCCGTGTCCTCAGCGAGCGTGTCGTCGCTGACTCCGCCGACCCGCACGAGGGCGTCGCGGCGGAAGGCACCAATGGCGCCGGGGACGGTTGGCATGCACTCCGCGACGTCGAACAGCCGGCGGTCCAGATTGAAGCCAACGACGTACTCGATATGCTGCCAGGCGCCGAGGATGCCGCCGCGGTTGGCCACCTTGGTGTTACCGGAAATGGCCCCGACCCGCGGGTCAGCGAATTGCTGAATGAGTGCCTGGACCGTGTCCGGTTCGAAGACGGTGTCGCCGTCGACCATCACCACAATGTCGTGGCTGGCAGCGTCAAGCCCGGCATTAAGGGCGGACGGCTTGCCGCCGTTCTCCTTCCGGATCACGGTCACGCCCGGCAAGCCGAGCGCTTCCACGATGTCTGCGGTCCCGTCGGTTGAGCCGTCGTCGACCACGATGATCTCAACGGGATGGTTCGAGGCGACGATGGAACGGACCGCGGCTTCGATGCCGACGGCCTCGTTGTAAGCGGGGACGATCACGCTGACCGGCTCCGTGATCTCCGGCCTGACCGGCACGTCCACCCGTCGCCGGCCCCGGCTGACCGTCTGTACACGCCGCGCAGCCCGGCTGTGGCGGGCCGCGAAGCCGATCACGAGGACAGCGCGGACAAGCGTCACGATGCCTGCCGCAACCAGTCCCCACGAGATGGCCGTTACGACGAAATCGCTGAACTGGATGCCCCGCACGAACGCCGTTCCCGTCATCTGCTCCGCTGTGGAGGCCTCGCGCATGCTGTCAATTCCGATTGCGTCGCCGACGCTGGTCACGCGATAGCCCTGGTCGGCGAATCGCGACAACGCGGAATCGAGCGCGGCAACGGTCTGCTCCCTGTCGCCACCGCCGTCGTGCATCAGGAGCACCTGCCCCTTGGGGCCGGACAGAGCGAGATTCTGTTCGATAGCCGCGGCGCCCGGCCGCCGCCAGTCCTCGCTGTCGACGGTGCTCAGCACCGTGATGTATCCCTCGTCCGCCGACGTTCGCATGGCCGACCAGGTGCTGTCGTTGATCGCATCGTTCCCCGAGCTGTACGGCGGACGCAGCAGCGAGGTCGCATGACCGGTGATACCGGCGATGGCTTCCTGGGCACCTTGGACTTCGAGTTCACGTCGCCACGACGGAGCAGTGCCGAGGTCTGTGTGGGTGAGCGTATGAACGCCGATCTCGTGACCTTCGGCAACGATGCGGCGCATGAGGTCGGGGTTGTCGATCGCCGCAGAACCAACCACGAAAAACGTCGCACGAACGTGATGCTTCCGCAGGACGTCAAGGATCTGAGGCGTCCAGACGGGGTCCGGTCCGTCGTCGAACGTCAGTGCGAGCGTCTGGTCCGGCGGGCTCACGCTACGGACGGCCGCGCCACGGGAATCGACCACCGGTCCGCCACCGGAGACGGCATTCGGCACGCTTCCCGCAGACGTGCTCGACGGCGCGGAGTCATCACCGATCCCCGCGAGGTGGTGCATGTATCCCTGCACCGCGAGGGCAACACCCAGCGCCAACAGGACCGCGATAAGGACGAACCAGTGAGCCCTTACGCTGACGGGAACGGCGGGCTTGACTGCGGGCTTGACTGCGGGCTTGACCGCCCGCCTCACACTCACGGCTGCGGCGGGGCAGTCGGCCGGGTGGCCTGGCCCGGCGCCGTCCCGCTCTTGCCCGGCGCCGTCGGCTCCGTGGCCGGCGCAGGAACGGTAACGGGCGCCGAGGGGGGGCGTCTGCTGCACGTCAGTACCACTGTCCGTACCAGCAGTCGGTGGGGCCACCGGAACGGCTGACGGCGTAATCACCGGAGCCTGGAAAGCGGCCTGCGCTGCAGGTTCGGCCGGGACAGCCCGGGGAGCCGGCGGCGCGGCTTCGTTGGACGCCGGCGCCGAAGGGGAAGGAGCAACGTCCTGGGCCGCGGGTGCTGCCGGGCGGGCAGGCAGCGGCAGGTACGGCGCCGCTATATTGGACCCGCCAATGAAAGCAACCACCAGGAGGACGACGTACCCTGCCACGAGGCCGAGGGACCCGAGGCCAAGAAGCTTCACCAGCCGCAGGCGCCGTCCTGATTCATCCACAAAGACCGGCCCGCGCGGCGGCGCAGACCTCGGCTGATCCGACGTTTCATCAAAAGCTTCCATCGGGCATCAACCTTAGGGGATCAGAGATCCGCATCCCAAAAGCATGACCCTCATCACGCCCGGGCGTCGGCCTTGGCCTGAAAGTACGCGTCAAAGCGGTGGCGCCCCACGCGCCCCAGCTTTTCCACGGTGTACCAGCTGGTGACCGCCACAAGCAGGGTCAACGCGATGGCCGACACGGCTACGAGCGGCGGCAGATCGGCTGTCGATCCGCCGTTGAGCCAGAGAATGACCACATAGTTCCAGAGGTACGCCGCGTAGGAGACAGTGCCCAGCATCTGCAGCGGGCGCGTCCACCGGGGCATCATCTGCGAACGGGAAGCGGCCAGCACCACCAGGACGGCCGCGGCAGCCATGGCCAGCGGACCTCCGACAAAAAAGAAGGCAGGCGACTCGTTGGCCTTGGGAAAGAACACCAGCGCGGCGAGGACAAGGACGGCGCCAAGCAGGGCCAGCCGCCGGGGCCGGCGGCCCGCGAACCAGCTGAACATCCTGACCCGGTAGAGGCGCAGCGCGGAACCGATGATCAGCCCCAGGCCCCACGTCGTCGGAAGCGCATAGACCAGGGAGTGCAGGTGCGGAGCCAGGATCAGCATGGCCAGGACGCTCGCCGTCATCAGGAAAAAGACGACGGCGCCAGACCATCCGATCAGCTGTCCCTGGCGATTCCTCGCCAGCGCGAACACCAGCAGTGCCGGCCAGATCAGGTAGAACTGTTCCTCCACCGCCAGCGTCCAGAGCGGCCCGATCGCCATGCTGACGTCAAAAGGCAGCGGCAGGTCTTTCAGGTAGCCGAAACCGGCCAGGAGGGTATAGCCGATGATCCCCTTGGATCGGTCCCCGAGGACGTCCGCCGTCAGTTCAACGACGGCGTAGACGCCAAGGAAGGCGATGAGCGCCGGTAACAACCGGAAAGCCCGATGCGCATAGAAACGGCCGTAACGGACTTTGCGATGCTGTTCGATGTCCCTCAGCAACACCCCTGTGATCAGGTAGCCGCTCAGCACAAAGAAGACAATCACTCCGACGATGCCGGCACCTTGAAATACTCCTGGCCACGAATGTCCCAGCAGAACGGCACCGACGGCGGCACCCCGGAGGACGTCCAACCCGTCCAGCCTTTGCCGCACCGTACCTTGCCCGACGGTCTGCCCGGCAGCCGTCCCGGCTCTCCCATCAACTAGCAACGCCAAATGACCTCCGCAGTCCCACTGGATGGATTCGATTCCGGGCGCCCGGGGTGTTCCCGGGCGCCGCGCCTCGTTCCATTATCCAAGGTCCGGCTGAACGAAACCTGACTTCCGGGCGTTCCTACACCTTCCGGTGAATGGACTTGTAGCTCAGGTAGGCGTTGAGGCCCTCGACGCCGTACTCGGTTCCGAGGCCGGAATCGTGCCGGCCGCCGAAAGGCGCGGCGTGGTTGGAGGCGAAGAAGTTGATGCCCACCGAGCCGGTGTCCATCCGGTCCGCCACGGCCAGCGCGACCTCCGGATCGGCACCAAAGACTAAACCGCCGAGGCCGAATTCCGTGTTGTTCGCCAACTCCACGGCCTCATCTGCGTTGCCGCCGGCGTCGTTGTACTTCAGGATGCAGATGACCGGGCCGAAAATCTCCTCGCGGGAGATCCGCATGTCCGGAGTGACGTCGGCGAACACCGTGGGTTCCACGAAATACCCGCCTTCGAGGCCGCCGCCCAGTGACGCCGCTCGTCCGCCGGTGGTGGCGCGGGCGCCTTCGGCCAGCCCCGACTCCACGTACTCGAGCACGGTCCGGTACTGGGACTCGGTGGCGCACGGGCCGAACACCGTGTCCGGGTCCAGCGGGTCGCCCTGCTTGCCGGCGGCGATGGTGCTGGTGACCATGTCCACCACTTCCTCGTAGCGGCTGGCGGGGGCCAGGATACGGGTGGAGATGTAGCAGGTCTGCCCGGTGTTGCGCATCGAGGAGCGGATCAGGACCTTAGACATCGCGTCCAGGTCCGCATCCGGCAGCACGATCGCGCTGGACTTCCCGCCAAGTTCCAGGGTGACAGGGCGCAGCAGCTCGCCGCAGGCCGCCGCAATCTTGCGGCCCACCGGCGTCGAACCCGTGAAGGCCACCTTGGCCACCTCCGGGTGCTTCACCAGCGCATCTCCCAGCCGGCCGGAACCGGTGACGAGGTTGACGACGCCGGCCGGGACACCGGCGGCGGCCACGGCGTCTATGATCACCCGGAGCGACAACGGGGTGGGTGAGGCAGGCTTGATCACCACTGTGCAGCCGGCCAGCAACGCCGGGGCGAGCTTGATGACCACGAGGTTGATCGGGAAGTTCCAGGGCGCGATCAGCGCGCACACGCCGATCGGTTCGCGACGGACCACGGATTCGCCGCCGCCCTTGGGGAAGGCCCGCACGTCCTCGCGCTCCAGGTAGTCGGCGAGGGTGGCAAAGTACCGGAAGATGCCTGCGGCGTTGGCAGCGGCTCCGGCGGATTCGGAGACCGGCGATCCGTTCTCGCGGGTGTTCGTCAGCGAGAGTTCGTCCGCACGCTTCTCCACTTCCTCGGCAATGCGCACAAGGTATGCCGCCCGTTCGGACGGTGCCAGCCGCGGCCAGTCGCCGCCGTCGAACGCTTTGCGGGCGGAGCCGACGGCGGCGTCCACGTCTTCGGGGGCGCCGTCCGGGACGGAGCCCCAGAGTTCGCCGGTGGCGGGGTCGGTGACCGGGTTGCGGCCTGTGCCGCGCGCAGCGGTCCAGGCGCCATTGATGAAGATGTCGTCCACGTGGGTGTAGGGCAGGTTGAGCGCGGCGCGGGCGGCCCGGGCGGGGGCGGCGTGCGTGGCGGCGCTCATCGGATGACCGCTGTCTTGAGGAGGGCGATGGAACGGTTCAGGTCCGCGGAAGCCATGTCGTGGGCCGCCTGGGTGATGAGCTCGGGGACGATTTCCTCAGCCAGCCGGTCGGTGTAGGTGGCCGGATCCATGTTAAACCAGGAGGAGGCCAGGGCAATCCCTGCCTGGTCGAAGCGCCACAGCCTGTCGGCGTCGCGCATCAGCGCATCTTCCAGCGATTTGGCCACCGGGCGGGTGTCGTGGCCGTCGATGATCATGCAGACGCGCTCGATGAATTCCATGGAGTAGCCCAGGCCCGGCAGCACCCGGCGGGCCACGTCGCAGCCCTGCT
This sequence comes from Arthrobacter sp. SPG23, assembly GCF_000876655.1. Taxonomy (GTDB): domain Bacteria; phylum Actinomycetota; class Actinomycetes; order Actinomycetales; family Micrococcaceae; genus Arthrobacter. The sequence goes on along the minus strand of NZ_JYCN01000017.1, from coordinate 81,978 downwards.
TCTCGTGTTCGTAGCGGATGGCGGCCTTGCGCCAGTCCCCCGCGAAGCCCTCGGAGATAATGCGGGATTCGTCCACATGGGCCCAGCCGGTGTCGTGCAGCAGGGTGGCCACCCGGACCAGTTCAGCGTCGGCCTCGGGGTAGGCGCGGCAGAGCCGCTCGGCGAAGGCGAGGGAGATCGGCAGGTGGATGTCGTTGCCGCGGGTGCGCGTCTCGTGCACCACTGCCTGCCAGAGCCCGTCGAGTTCGTGGAGCGCTGCCGGGGTGGTGGCGATCGGGGCGGTGTCCACCGGTCCCTGCGCCGGGACCGGACGGACCGGGTATGCGGCGGCGAAATCCGCAGTCGCGGAATCAACGGCGGCGAGATCGCCGGCCGCGGGGCTGTCGGTGACCGGGTTCGCGGTGCCGGTGTCGGCGACCGGGGTCTTGGGGGTGGTCATGGTGCTCCTTCGGGTGCGGCCGGCCGGGATGGCTAGCTGTCCGTGGTGATTGTCTTGAGGGGCGTGGCCGGGTCCGCGGCGGCGTCGGCGGGGATGTTCCGGCCCTTGGCCAGGGCATTCTTGACCGCCATGAAGTCCAGCGGGGCGTTGACGCAGTCCGCGGCGATGACCTGTCCCTGGCGGTAGTAGAGGACGCTGAACTTGCCGCGTTCCTCGTCGCGCCGCAGCACGGTCTGGTCATAGCCGTTGCACAGCCCGGCGATCTGCAGTTTGAGGTCGGCCTGGTTGGACCAGAACCACGGGATGCCGGCGTATTCCTCACGCCGGCCGGTGAGCGAGTAGGCAGCCACCTTCGCGTGTTCGATCGCGTTGTTGACGCTTTCCAGCCGGATCCGCTCGCCCGGTTCCGAGCCGGGCACAGGATTGGGCATGTTGGCGCAGTCGCCGATCGCCACAGTGGTTCCGTCCGAGGCCAGCGCGAAGCGGTCCACCACGATCCCGTTGTCCACGCTCAGGCCAAGCTGTTCGGCCAGCTGGGTGTTGGGGATGACCCCGATGCCCACCAGCACGATCTGCGCGGGCAGCACCGTGCCGTCCTGGAGTTCGACGGCGGCGACCGCCTGCCGGTTGTCTCCGGCGGCCTTCGCGGTGAAGCGTTTGGCGCTCGTGTTGAGCCGGATGTCCAGGCCGCGTGCACGGTGGGCCTGGAGGAAGTACTCGGCGGTTTCCTCGCCGACGGCGCGGCCCACCAGCCGCGGTCCGAATTCCAGTACGGTGACGTTCTTGCCCATCTTCTGCAGGCTGGAGGCGGCTTCGAGTCCGATGAATCCGCCGCCGATCACCACCACATCGGTGGCGTCACCCACCCTGGCCTTGAGTGCCAGGGCGTCGTCGGCGTTGCGCAGGTACAGCACGCCGTCGAGGTCCCCGCCTTCGATCTCCAATTTCCGGGCTCGGGCGCCTACGGTGAGGGCGAGGCGTTTGAAGGGGAACTGCATGCCTGACGAGGAGTGCGCCACCCCGGAGCCGTCGGCGTCCTTGTCGATCCTGACGATGTATTCGCCCTTCACCAGGTCCACGTTGTGTTCGGTCCAGTACTCGTTGGAGCGGAATATCAGCGATTCGCTCTCCACCGTGCCCTGCAGGAACTCCTTGGACAGGGCCGGGCGCTGGTAGGGGCGGTGGTCCTCGTCGCCGAGCAGCGTGATGTGCTCATCGAAGCCCAGCGCCCGCAATGAGACGGCGAGCTGGACTCCGGACTGGCTGGCGCCGATGATCAGCAGGCCGGTACGGGTTCGGCTGTCAGTTTCGGTACCGGCTGCGCCGGCCGCTCCGGTGGAGGCCTGTTCAGCGGCGGCATGGGCGCCCATCACTACACCTGGGTTTCGGGAGTGGTGACGAACAGTTCGAGCTCGTCGGTCAGGCGGAGCTGGCAGGACAGCCGGGAGTTGTCCTCGCGGTCCACGGCGGTGCCGTAGAGCATCTCGTCCTCCATGTCCTCCATCGGCGGGAGCTGTGAGAGGCAGTCCTCGCGGACAAAGACGTGGCAGGTGGCGCAGGACAGCGATCCGCCGCATTCGGCCACGATGCCGGGCACGCCGTTGCGCACCGCGGTTTCCATGACGGAGTCGCCGGGATTGCCCTGGACGTCGCGGACGGCGCCGTCGGCGTCGGTGAAGTGAACCGTTGGCATTGGTCCTCCTTGGGGTTGAAGTCGAAAAGTTGGCAGGTAGGGCAGAGTCAGATGAACTGGCGGCCGCCGTCGACCACCATGGTCTGGCCGGTGTAGTAGGAACTGTCCGGCCCGGCCAGGAAGAGCGCCGCGCCCACAATGTCCTCCGGCTGGCTGGCCCGCTTGATGGCGCCGCGGTCCACGCCGTAGTTTTCGGCGTTCTCCATCAGCCCGTAGCTGGCCTCGGTGAGGGTGAAGCCGGGGGCGATCGCGTTGACGGTAATCCCCCGCCGGCCCAATTCCTTGGCCATCACCCGGGTCAGGGCCACCACGCCGCCCTTGGAGGCGACGTAGTGCATCCACTGCTCCGAGCCGCTGAAGATCGTGGCACTGGAGAGGTTGATGACGCGCCCGCCTTCGCGCAGGTACGGACTGGCGGCGCGGGTGACGAGCCAGGGGCCCTTGAGGTTCACGTTCATCACCAGGTCCCATTCGGCCGGGTCGATGTCCTCGAACGGGCTGCGGGTCACCCCCGCGTACACGGCGGCGTTATTAAGCACGACGTCGATGCTCCCGTTTCCGAAGTCCGCGCAGCTTTTCGCAAGGGCCTCGGTGGAGTCCACGCTGGTGACGTCCGCGTGGAAGGCGGCCGCCTCGGCCCCGGTGTCCAGGACCAGCTTGACCGTTTCCTCCGCGCCGTCGAGGTTCACGTCCGCCACCGCCACGCGGTAGCCGCGGCGGCCGAAGCCGAGCGCGAACGCCCGGCCTAGGCCGCCGGCGGCACCGGTGATCAGGACGGTGCGGGCAGGCTGCCCTGCCGCATCTTCCATGGCGGGGATGGTCGCGTCAGACATGGCTGTGGCTGTGCGCCCCGGGGCCGGCGACAAGCAGCTCCGGATCCCCGGCATCGGGAATCAGCGCGTCGAGGATCTGGACCGTGCCCTTGGTGCCGTCCACGCGCAGCCGCTGGCCGGTTTTGATCGTGGTGGACGCCGAGCCGGTGCCGGTCACAGCCGGGAGGCCGTACTCGCGGCAGACGATCGCTGCGTGGCTCATCATGCCGCCGATGTCCGTGACCGTGGCTTTGATCTTTCCGAAGATCGGGCCCCAGGACGGTGCCGTGACCGTGGCGACCAGGATTTCGCCCTGCTGCACCTCGGAGAGCTGGTCCGCGTCGGTGACCACGCGGGCCAGGCCTTCGACGACGCCGGGCGAGGCTGCCATGCCGCGCAGGCCGCCGCCTTCCACCGCAACGCCTGCGCCCAGCCACTGCTGGACCTGTTCGGTGGTGATGCCCCAGAGCATCCGGGTGAAGGGTTCGGTGATGATTTCCGGCGGCGTGTTCAGCGCCGGGGCCGGGCGGGCGGTCTTGAGCGCATCCACGATCCCGCGGCGGCGTTCAATCTCCTCCGGCCAGTAGTCCGGGCCGATCGGCTTGGCGCCGACGCCCCAGCCGGTGACCAGGTCGAAGAGCGCGTCACGGACCTCGTTGCGGCCCAGGTAGAGCAGGTCGTCCGGTTCGGTCCAGAATCCCTCGGCCTGCATCATGCGGCTGAGTTCCCGGATCTTGCGCCAGAAGACGCCCATGGTCCAGTGCTCGATGTAGAAGTTGTGGTTCTCCACATACGGGTAGGCGGTGGCGGCGAGTCCCCGCTTGGCGTCAAAGAGCGCCTGGTTTTCGCCTTCCAGCAGGTCCCGGTATTCCTCGATGATGCGGTCGCGTTCGATGATCAGGGCCTCGACGGGACGCATGATTTCCTGGCCCTCGTCCACGCGCCGGATGTAGTCCGCGATGTAGCCCAGCGGGATTTCCTGGTGCTCGTTCCAGTACTTGTCGTGCCCGTAGAAGCCGTTGCCCACGGTGAAGTTGAACCACGGGTCCTTGGCGGCCTCGTACTGGGCGGTCCAGCGGTCCCCGCCCGGAGCGGCGGCGACGGCACTCAAGGTGGCGTCGACGTCGTCCGTGTTGCTGAAATGCGGCTGCAGCCGCAGTTCGACGGCGAGTTTGGCGAGCTGCTTGAGTTCGTCATCCGGGCGGAAGAGCTCCATATCCACGCCCTGCACCATGGTCGCGATGGACTGGTCCGGGATGTTGGGGAAGACCTGTTTGCAGAAGTTGAAGAAGTCCAGGTAGGCGATGTAGCCCAGGTTGAGGAACTCGAAGTGGTACTGCCAGTTCTGGTAGGCCAGCTGGATCAGCCGGTCGTAGCTTTCCAGCAGCTTCTCGGAGCCGTCCTTGCCCTTGCCGGAGAGGATGTCCTCCATCGGGACCATGTCCGGAAGCTTGGGGAAGGAGATGGTTTCCATCTCATCGATGGTGCCCTTGACCTTGACGTGCCACTGCTTGAGCAGCTGGTCCCAGTTCTGGAAGTAGTGGCCCACGCGCTGTTCGAACAGCGGCACGCGGGCGGCGATCTGGTCTTCAGGCACCGGAATGGGCGACATGTAGAGGTAGCCCAGGTGGACGCGGAACTCAATGCCGTTGGCGTTGGGGATCATCAGGTGCCGGGCGTTGTACTGGCCCAGGCACTTGACCGCGAACTCGCCGCCGATAGTCTCGAAGGGCTTGAACACCGTGGGCCAGTGCTGGCTGTCGCAGAACCAGAACTTGGCGTCCTCCTGTTCCTTGAGCTTGTCCTGGAAGACCAGGTAATACGGGTAGATCTTTTCCCAGCCCTCGGCGCCGGCGGGGACCGCAAGCTCGGAGGGTTTGGGGAAGGACTTCAGGGACATGGCGGTCCTTTCAATACGGGCTCGGCGTTGAGCCCCTGGTGGGAGGGCGGAATAACAGGGGTGCTAGATGGACGGCTTGAGCGTGCCGGCACTGAATCCGCTGAAGTAGCCGCCGGAAACCACCGGCTGCGGAGCGGTGTGGGTGGATGCCTTGGACGAGTGCACGGTTTCCGGGCGGGACTGCAGCAGGAGCAGGTTTTCGCCGTCGGGCAGGTCCGCGTCGAGGGCCCATTCGATGTCCTGCGGGCACTTGTAGTGCTTCTCCGCGCGCTTGGCCATCTGCGCAACCGAGGTGAGTTCGGCGTCGCTGAGGCTGCGGCGGCCGCGGCGTTCGTCGTCGACTTCCCGTTCCACCAGGCGGCCGGCGGCGGCATCCGGGACGAGTTCGGCGTGCTTGTCGCCGAGGTGTTCGGAGATGACGGCCAGGGTGACCTTGTCCAGCTTGATGTTGTCCGGCGTGACCTGGCCGGAGACCACCATCTCCCCCACCCCGTAGGAGGAGTCGATGGTGATCTTGGAGCGGTCGCCGTTGGTGGGATCCATGGTGATGGCGACGCCGGAGACGCGGGCGTTGACCATCTTCTGCACCACGACCGCCATGGAGAGGCCCTCGTTGGGGATGTTGTTCTTGAGCCGGTAGATGATGGCACGGGAGGTGAAGAGCGAGGCCCAGCACTGCCGGATGTGCTCGGTGACGGCCTTCACGCCCTCGAGCCAGAGGTAGGTGTCCTGCTGGCCGGCGAAGGAGGCGTCCGGAAGGTCCTCCGCGGTGGCACTGGAGCGGACGGCTACCGGGACCGGCGCCTCGAAGCGGGACATCAGGGCCTCGTAGGCGCCTACCGTGAACTCGCGCATCGCTTGCGGCACGGGGCGTGAGCGGATGTCCTCACGGATGGCGGCGGAGACCTTGTCCACCTGGGACATGTCCTCGGGGTCCAGTCCGGCCAAGAGCTCATGGATGTCCCGGGTGATGCCGGCTTCCGCCATAAAGGCGTCGAACTGGGCCGTGGTCACCACGAAGCCGGGCGGGACGGGCATGCCGGCGGAGGTCATGGTGACCAGCGAGGCGCCCTTGCCGCCGAGGGTCTCGAGCCTGGGTTCAATGCCGCCGTCGAAGAACTGGACGTAGTCGTTGCTTTGCATGTTTTCAGGCCTTCCAGCTGACGGGGACGGTCTCGGGGACGCGGAAGGAAAGGTTTTCGCGGAAGGTGATGGCTTCCGGCTCCTCCAGCTGCAGCTCCGGGGCGAGCCGCGCCACTTCCTCGAGGGCAATCTTGGCCTGGAGCTTGGCGAGCATGTTGCCCAGGCAGTAGTGGATGCCGAACCCGAAGGAGAGGTGCTCGCGGGCGTTGGGGCGGGTGATGTCGAAGTCCTCACCGGCGTCGAACTTGTTCTCGTCGCGGTTGGCTGAGCCCATCAGGAGCAGCAGCTGCGCGCCTTCTTCGACGGCGACGCCGCCCACTTCGGTGTCTTTGAGGGCCTTGCGGCGCCAGCCGACGATCGAGCCGGCATAGCGAAGGACTTCGTCGATGGCGGCGGGGATCTTCTTGGGGTCCTCGACGAGATGCTTCCACTGCCCGGGCCGGGCCAGGAGCTCGCGGAGGGCGTTGGAGATCAGCGTGGTGGTGGTCTCGTGGCCGGCGAACAGCAGGCTGTAGAGGACGGAGGCGATCTCGTGGTCGGAGATCTCGGCGCCTTCCTGTTGCGACTTCACCAGGTCCGCGGTGAGGTTGTCGCCGCCTTCCTCGTGGGCCACCTGGACCAGGCGGAGGCATTCCTGCCAGTACTCCACGAGGTTGTGGGCGTGCGGGATCTGTTCCTCGTCGCTGAGGTCGCCCCAGGTCATCGCGGCGCGGGAGTCGCTCCAGCGCTTGAAGGTGTCCACCTGGGAGACGTCCGCGCCAATGAGGGTGAGGATGGTGATCGTGGGCACGTCGTAGGCGAGGTCCTTGACCATGTCGCCGCGGTGTTCCGGGCGGGCCAGCATCTTTTCGAGCAGTTCAACGACGTTCTGCCGGATGAACGGTTCCAGTGCCTTGTAGCGGCGGGGCGTGAAGGCCTTTTGGACCACGGCGCGGATGCGGGTGTGCTCCGGCGGGCGCCGGGCGGACAGGCCCGAGTAGGCCGTGAATCCGCCGTCTTCCATGATCTTCTTCGCTGCAGGGCCGCGTTCGCGGACGGGGGCCTGGGCGTTTTCGCTGGAGAAGGTCTCCCAGTCCTCGAAGACGGCCTTGATGTCGTCATAGCGGGAGACGACATAAAGGCCCACCCGCTCGTCGAACATGACGGGCTGTTCGGCCCGGAGTTCGGCATAGGCCGGGAAGGGATCCTTCATCTGGAACGGCTCGTAGCCGTGGTGCCCTGCGGGTGCTTCGGCGCCGTGTCCAAAGGGACAGCGGCCGGCCGTTTCCGTCGAGGGTGACATCTAAGCTCCTTGGTTTTCGGTCCCGCCGGCAGCGCCAGTGCATGCCGGGGTTCTTATTCACCAGTGTGGCCCCCATCACTCATTGACGGCCGGACTTCTTCCACTGAGCGGAAGCCAGTTATTTTGCGGGCCCGCCGGGGGGAAAACCTGGTCAGTCGGTAAGCGCGGCGTGGCTGCCCAACAGAGTTTCCAGCGGGATCCGGGCGGTGGCGCGCTCAATCTGGGCGGCGATTCCCCGCAGGACAGGAAGGTGCCGGGTCATCGTGGCGGCCTGGTCGGCGGGTAGCACAAGGCCGATCGACGCTCCGATCCTGCCGGTATGGAAGACCGGGACGGCAATCGAGCAGGATCCCAGCCGGACTTCCTCCAAGGTGGTGGCGTAGCCCTGCTCGTGGATCCGGGTCAGCTCTGCGGCCAGCTGCTTGGGGTCCACGTGGGTGTGCGCGGTGTGCCGTTCCAGCTGCCGGTTCAGGTAGGCGTCACGGACCCAGTCCTCCTCGAAGGCGAGGATGACTTTTCCGACGGCGGTCGCGTGCATGGGAAGCCGGCCGCCCACCCGACCGGCACGGGGCACGCGCCTGGAGCCGTAGACCCGGTCGATGTAGAGCACCTCGTGGCCGGCCCGGACCGCCAGGTGCGCGGTTTCGCCCGTGAGTGAAAACAGGTCCTGGACGAAGGGCCGGGCCGCGTCGCGGAGCTGCCTGCCGGTGTTCTGGGCGAGCTCCCAGAGCCGGATGCCCAGCTGGTAGCGGCCGTTGGGTTCGCGGGAGAGGAGTCCCCAGTCGGTGAGCTCGTTGACCAGGCGGTGGGCGGTGCTCAGCGGCAGCCCCGTTCTTTCGGCAATGCCGGTCAGGCTGAGGGCACCCCGGGACTTTTCGAAGGCTTCCAGGATGGAGAGGACCTTCGAGGTCACGGTCCTGCCGGGTTCGCGGCTGCCTCCGGCCATGGTGCTCCTTATCCGGTACTTGCCCATTGCTTTGCATAGTGCGGGCCGCCTCCCGGCAGTCCGATCAGAGTCTAGTCCGCGTCCGGGGCACAACAGGCCGGGGACGCAAAAGGCTGGAGGACGACGGCGGTGCCACCCGCCGTCGTCCTCCCGCCTTTGCTGTTCTACTGTCCGCGGACCGGCACCCTGAGCAGGTCATCGATGCTGGCCAGAATTCTGTCGGTGACCTCCCCGACGCCGCCGATCCCGTCCACCCGGGAGAGGATCCCGCGGCCGGCATACTGGGCCACCACCGCCTCCGTCTGCTGGTGGTACAGGTCCAGCCGGTGGCGGATGACGCTTTCGTTGTCGTCGCTCCGGCCTGTTTCCTTGGCCCGCCCCAGCAGCCGGGAGACCAGTTCCTCGTCGTCCGCGGTCAGCTGGAGCACCACGCCAAGTTTCTGGTCGCCGGCCGCGAGGATTCCGTCGAGGTACTCCACCTGCGCCACGGTGCGCGGGTAGCCGTCCAGCAGGAAGCCCTCTTTGGCGTCGTCCTGGCTGAGGCGGTTCCGCACCATTTCATTCGTGACGCTGTCCGGCACGAAGTCTCCGTTATCCATGTACTTCCGGGCTTCCACGCCCAGCGGTGTCCCGCCCTTGACGTTGGCGCGGAAGATGTCTCCGGTGGAAATCGCCACTACGCCGAGGCGTCCTGAGATCCGTTCCGCCTGGGTTCCCTTGCCGGAACCGGGCGGACCAATAATCAGCATTCTCGTCATTCAATATTCCTTTGCTGGTTATATGGACGTCTTCGTCCTGGCCCGATGCTACTGATCCGGGGGTTGCGGCCGGGCTGCATCGGTGCCTGACAGCAGAGTACGACGGCGGAGGATCCCCGCCGTCGTCCCCTGGCCCTTTGTGCTGCTACCGGTAGTGCTGGTGCAGTGAGCGGCGGCGTCCACGTGGCGTATTACGTGGGGCGGCCGGTAAATTTAGGGCGATGATTCACATTGACCGCGACGACCCCGCGCGCCCGGATGTCCACCAGCTCCTGAGCGAACACCTGGCCGACATGTTCGCCACCTCGCCGGCCGACAGTGTGCACGCACTGGATCATTCAGCGCTGTGCGGCCCCTCAATCACGTTCTGGACCGCCCGCGAGGAAGGCGCGCTCCTCGGGTGCGGCGCGCTCAAACTCCTCAATTCCCGGCCCGGTTCAACGAAGCACGGCGAAATCAAGTCCATGCGCACCACGGCAGGCGCACGGGGGCGCGGCGTCGCCACCCTGATGCTCAGGCATATCGTGGACGAAGCCCGAAGCAGGCACTACGGGCGCCTTTACCTTGAGACGGGAACAGAAGATTATTTCGCTCCCGCACGGCGCCTGTACGCCCGCAACGGATTCTCCGAATGCCCGCCCTTTGCCGACTACGCCCTGGATCCGAACAGCGTTTTCATGGAACTCCGCCTCTGAACAGGCAGGTGGCAACCGAAGGTGGCCGCGGGCCGCTTATGGCCACCTCTGCGCGAGGCGCTCCGCCGAACACGGTGCGCAAAGCAATCGGTGCCACGCCCAGACCTGTCAGACCGGGACGTCAGCTTCCTCCTCCATGCTGTGGTCAGCGCCGCTCTCTTGCCGCGCCGGACGCATCGCCGCGACGGCGCCTGCTGCCACGAGAACCACAGCACCTACACCCATGTAGAGCATGGACGCCGTCCAGTGTGCGTCCAGCAAGGCGCCGGTGATAAGCGGGGCCACGATGGCGCCGACACGGCCGATGCCGATTGCCCAGCCGACGCCGGTACTGCGGACGGACGCGCCGTACAGGGCCGGGGTGATGGTGTACATGCCTGCAATGCAGCCGTTGATCAGCATGCCCACCACGCCGCCCGCGACAAACGCCAGGGCAAGGATGCCGGCGGTGGAAATGAAGACCACCATGGTGGCCGCCGAGAGCACGGCGAAGGCGATCATCACTTTGCGGCTGTTCCAGCGGACGGTCAGCAGTCCGTAGAGCAGGGAGCCGAAGGTGCCGCCAAGGGTGAGCATGAGGCCGCCGATGACGCCCTGGCTTTCGGTCATGCCGGCGGTGACAAGGAGCCGCGGCGTCCAGCTGTTCACGAAGTAGAACCCGAACATGGTGGCGAAGAAGGCCAGCCAGACGAGCCATGTGGAGCGGCGGTTGCCGGCCGTGAACAGTTCGGAGAGCTTGTTCCTGCGCTGCGCAACTGCGGCGGGGGCGGGGATCTCCGCCACTTCAGGCTGTCCGATCTTGCGGGCAATCTTGTTGAGGCGGTCAAGGACGTTTCGGGGACGGCGGCTGGTCAGGAAGTCCACCGACTCCGGCAGCAGGAACGCGAGCAGGGCCAGGACGACGCCGGTGCAGATGCCGCCAAAGACGAAGACCGAGCGCCAGCCGAAGTTTGCCTGCAAGGAAACCGCGGCGGCACCGCCCAGGGTCGCGCCAATGCCGTAGCCGGCCGTGTAGATGCTGATGGCGAGTCCGCGCCACCGCTTGGAGGAGTACTCGCTGGCAATCACGTTGGTGCAGGCCAGGATGCCGCCGATCCCCAGGCCCGTGACGACGCGCCAGATTCCCAGCTCCATTGCAGAGTGCGCCAGGGAGGCGAGCAGCATGCCGGCTGTTGCGAGACCCACGGAAACCAGGACCATCGGCCGCCGTCCGATGACGTCGGCGAAGGGAGCCAGGCCCAGGGATCCGATGGCCATGCCGACCAGACCGGAACTGAGCAGGACCCCCAGCTCGGCACCACTGAGGCCGAACTCGCGGGTCACACTGTTGGCCGTGAAGGCCATGGCCAGGACGTCGAAGCCGTCGAGGGCGTTGAGGATGATGCACAGTCCGACGATCAGCCATTGGTACGGGGACATGCGGGACGCGTCGATGCGTTCTTGGAGTTGCATGGAACTACTTTCTGGAGGCCGCGGACAGTCCGGGCGGGTGCAAAGTTGTGTGCCGAGGGGCATCGTGCGCCACTCGGGGCCGCCGCCGAACTTCGTCAGCGAAGGCCGGCTGCAGGGCAACTATCTATACTGATAGCTAGATGTGGCGTAAGACACAGCCTAACTATGAACATAGTTAGTTGACAAGAGCGCTACGGAAGTCGGGCTCCGCGCCGCGCTGCGGCGCGCGGGCCCTCACGGAGAGGATCGGTGGCATATGAGCCTGCGCTATGCACTGCTGGCACTGCTGACGTCCCAGCCCCTGACGGGCTATGACGTTTTGAAGCATTTCGAACAATCGGTCGGATACGTGTGGCATGCACCCGACTCGCAGATCTATCCCGAGCTCCGCCGGATGGAAAAAGATGGACTGCTGCGAGGAGTCGAGGAGACCTGGGGGAAGAAAGGCAAGAAGAAGCGGTACCACATCACGCCGGAGGGCGTTGAGGCATTTCGGGCATGGGTCAACACCACCCTCGACTACACCCGCGAGCGGGATCCGATCCACCTCAAGGCGGCATACCTGGAGTGGGCCGAGCCTGACGCCGCGCGGGCGCAGATGCAGGCCCACATCGCCTACCACTCATCCCGCGCGCAGCAGTGGCAGGAGATGATTGACGCCCTGAAGGACAGGAGTAATCCCATCCTGGCGGCCCGCCTCGAGACGGCCCCGGACGCCGACAGGGCCAAGATTTCCGGCTACAAGATCTTCACCTACGAAGGGATGATCGAACGCGCCAAAGCTGAGATCGAGTGGGCACGGCGGGGCCTCGAGCTGATCGACAAACTCGAGTCTTGACCTTGCCACTATCTATCAACATAGTTATGCTGTGATCCAGGCCACTAACTATGTAGATAGATATAGCGAAGGAATGACATGACCGCGATGATGCAGTCCCTAAGTTCGACAACCAACAAAGTGCTCGGGTACCCGCTCAATGCCTGGTACGTGGCCGCCTGGGACCATGAGGTGACCCGCAAACCGATGTCCCGGCGCATCGCGGACCGGCCGCTCGCCCTCTACCGCACGGAAGACGGCAAGGCGGTAGCGCTGGCGGATGCCTGCTGGCACCGGCTGGCTCCACTCTCCATGGGCAAGACGCTCGCAAAGGATGAGATCCAGTGCCCGTATCACGGGATTGTCTACAACTCCGCCGGCCGCTGCGTCTCCATGCCGGCGCAGGAAACCATCAACCCGAGCGCCACGGTGCCGTCCTTCCCGGTGATCGAACGGTACCGGTATGTCTGGGTCTGGCTGGGCGATCCGACCCAGGCCGACCCCACCCTCGTCCCGGACATGCACCAGATGAGTTCGGATGAGTGGGCCGGCGACGGCGAGACCATCTTTGCCCCGTGCAACTACCAGCTGGTGCTGGACAACCTGATGGACCTCACCCACGAGGAATTCGTCCATTCTTCCTCGATCGGGCAGGACGAACTGAGCGAGTCCGATTTCAAGGTGACCCAGGACGGCAACACCGTCACCGTGTCCCGCTGGATGCTCGACATCGACGCGCCGCCGTTCTGGCTCAAGAACATGCGCGACAAGTTCCCGGGCTTCGAGGGCAAGGTGGACCGCTGGCAGATCATCACCTTCCAGTCGCCGTCGACCATCAACATCGACGTCGGCGTCGCGAAGGCCGGCACGGGGGCGCCGGAAGGCGACCGCAGCCAGGGCGTGAACGGCTTCGTCATGAACACCATCTCCCCCGAAACCGCCAAGACCTGCCACTACTTCTGGGCTTTCATGCGCAACTACCGGCTGGACAGCCAGTTGATCACCACCCAGCTTCGCAACGGCGTCAACGGCGTCTTCGGCGAGGACGAGGCGATGCTTAAGGCGCAGCAGGCGGCGATTGACGCGAACCCGGACTACGAGTTCTACAACCTCAATATCGATGCCGGCGGGATGTGGGTCCGAAGGCTGATCGAGCGCCAACTTGCCGCAGAGGGCCGGCTCATACCCACCGTCTAACCGACCCAGACCCGTCCAGCCCAGCGAGAAGTAAGAAGATAGTCATGGCAGCAACGAACATTGAAGTTTGGCAGACCGGAACAGTCGTCGAAGCCGAGGCCATCACCGCCGAAACCCGGCGACTGGTCCTGTCCCAGTCACAACCAAAGAAGGCGGAGCCGGGCTCGCACATCGACGTCATGGTCACGATAGACGGAGAACTCCATAAGCGTTCCTACTCCGTGGTGGATTCCAGCGAGGACGGCCTGCAGGTGGCCATCAGCGTCTTTCAGGCACCGCAGTCGCGGGGCGGATCGGTCTTCATGCAGGGGCTAGAGGTCGGGGACCAGCTTGAGATCACCCAGCCACTGCAGAACTTCCCGCTCCGGGTGGGCGCCCAGCGCTACGTGCTCCTGGCCGGAGGCATCGGCATCACCGCGATGGTCAACATGGCCCGGGTACTGCGCAACATCAAGGCGGACTACACCCTCGTGTACGCCGGCCGCAGCCGGGCCGCCATGGCCTACCTGCCCCAGCTGGAAACGCTCCACGGCGACGCGCTGCGGGTGCACGTGGATGACGAGGGCACGGCGCTGAAGGTCGATGAGTTGCTGGCAGCGGTGGATCCGCACACTGAGCTCTACATGTGCGGACCCATTCGGCTGATGGACGCGGTGAAACGCGGCTGGGACGCGCGCGGGCTGAGCGTCCCCAACCTGAGGTACGAGACCTTCGGCAACAGCGGGTGGTTCGACCCGGAGGAATTTGTCGTCCGCGTGCCGCGGCTGGGCGTGGAGACGACAGTCGGGCCCGCCCAGTCGATGCTGGAAGCGCTCGAGGGCGCCGGAGTGGACATGATGTTCGATTGCCGCAAGGGCGAATGCGGACTCTGCGAAGTGCGGCTGCTGGGGCTGCAGGGCACGGTGGACCACCGGGACGTGTTCTACAGCGAGCGTCAGCAGCACGCCGCGGCGAAGATGTGCTGCTGCGTCTCGCGGGCAGTGAGCTCTGAGACCGGCTCCCGGGCGGACGCAGCCGGGGAACGCGCCGTCGTCACCATAGACGTCTAAACGACCACGCCTGGAGGCGGCCGGCGCTGACCCGGCCCGAGACCCACAAGTTCCTTGACCTATCCCCTGGACTAACAACCGGGACGGCCTCGCCGAAGAGTGCAGTCACGTATTCATGCCCCCTTCGCAGCGGCGGTGACGTTTTCGAGGACGACGGCGAGGCCCTGGCCGACGCCGATGCAGATCGCGGCGACGCCCCAGCGTTCACCCGTGGCCTGCAGCGACCGGGCCAGGGTGCCCAGGATGCGCCCGCCGGAAGCACCGAGCGGGTGCCCCATCGCGATCGCGCCGCCGTGCCGGTTCACAATTGCGTGATCGATCCCCCAGGCGTTGATGCAGGCCAGGGACTGCGCGGCGAACGCTTCATTCAGTTCGACGGCGCCCACCTGGTCCCAGCCGATCCCGGCCTTTGCGAGGGCTTTGTTCGCAGCCTCCACCGGGGCGTAGCCGAAAAACTGCGGATCGTTCGCGTGCGCACCGCGGCCCGCGATCCGCGCCAACGGCTCCATGCCCAGCATCCCGGCGGCGTTCTCCGACCCGATCCACGCCGCGGACGCGCCGTCCGAAAGCGGGGACGCGTTCCCCGCGGTGACCGTGCCGTTCTCGGTCCGGAACACCGTCTTGAGCCCGGCGAGCTTCTCCGCCGAAGACCCGGCCCGGATCCCCTCGTCCCGGACCAGGTCCGTGCCCGGCACCGGCGCCACCAGGTTGTCATAGAACCCCTCGTCCCAGGCCGCGGCGGCCAGGTTGTGGGAGTTCGCGGAGAACTCATCCTGCGCCTCGCGGGTGACCCCGTACTTCTGGGCCAAACGCTCGGTGGCCTCGCCCAGGGAGATGGTCCAGTCCTTCGGCATCGCCTTGTTCACCAGCCGCCAGCCCAGCGTGGTGGAAGCCAGGTTCAGGTCCCCGGCCGGGTAGGGCTTCTCCGTTTTCGGCAGCACCCACGGCGCCCGGGACATCGACTCGGCACCGCCGATCAGCATCAGCTCCGCGTCCCCGGCGTTCACCTGCCGGGAAGCGATGATCGCCGCGTCCAGCGACGACCCGCACAGCCGGTTCACCGTGGTGCCAGGGATCGAGACCGGCAACCCCGCCAGCAGCGTGCCCATCCGGGCCACGTTGCGGTTCTCCTCACCCGCGCCGTTCGCGTTGCCGAACACGACCTCGTCGATCCGCTCCACATCGAGCTTCGGCGCGCGCTTGACGATCTCACCGATCACATGCCCGGCGAGGTCATCCGGGCGGACAGCGGCAAGGCCGGAGCCGAACTTCCCAAAAGGCGTGCGCACGGCGTCGTACACAAAAGCGTCATTCATAACTAATCCTCTAATTCCGTCTGATAATCCCAACTAGGTAGCAGTTAATGTCGTGAAACTCGTCTTTCACGACATTAACTGCGAGCTAGTTGGGCGGGGCGGCCGCGTGGGCGACCTCGCGGGGGTTTGGGCGGGGTCTAGGCGGACGGAATCCGGATGAGCTTCTTGTTGGCGAATTCGTTGATTCCGTATTGCGCCAGCTCACGTCCGACGCCGGACCGCTTCACTCCGCCGAACGGAAGGTCAGGGGCACTGCGGCTGATGCTGTTGATCCAGACCATTCCGGTTTCCAGCTGGTCGGCAATCTCCCGGGCGGCCTCAACGTCCGCGCTGTAGATCGAGCTCGAGAGCCCGAAGGGCGAGTCGTTGGCCAGGTCAACGGCGGCCTCGGGAGACTCCACACGGTAGACAACAGCTGCGGGCCCAAAGATCTCTTCCGAGTACGCCCGCATGTCCGGGGTGACGCCGGTCAAGACCGTTGCGGGGTAGTACGCGCCGGATCCGTCCGGGGCGCCCCCGCCGCTGACGGCGGTCGCACCCTTGGACACAGCATCCTGGACCAGCTCGGCAACTTCTTCCACGGAGGCCCTGGACGACAGCGGCCCGAAGGTGGTCTGCGTATCCGTGGGGTCGCCGGGCGTGAGCTTGGACATGGCTTCCGTGTAGCGGCGAAGGAATTCGTCGTAGATGTCGCCGACGATGATGAAACGCTTGGAAGCAGTGCAGGCCTGGCCGCCGTTGTACATCCGGCCGGCCACGGCACCGGCCACAGCCTTGCCCAGGTCAGCATCCGGCAGCACGATGAACGGGTCCGAGCCGCCGAGCTCCAGCACGTACTTCTTCATGTGGCGTCCGGCAATTTCCCCGACGGCGGACCCGGCCTTCTCGGAGCCGGTCAGCGAAACGCCCTGAACCCGCGGGTCGGCGATCATGGTGGCAATCTGGCCGCTGGTGGCAAAGGCGTTGATGTAGACATCCGCCGGCAGCCCGGCGTCGCGGAACACAGCCTCGATGGCCAGCGCGGACTGCGGGCAGTTGCGTGAGTGCTTGAGGATCACGGTGTTGCCCAGCACGATGTTGGGTGCGGCGAAGCGGGCCACCTGGTAGTAGGGGAAATTCCAGGGCATGATGCCGACCAGGGGTCCGATGGGTTCGGTACGGACCACGGCAGAGCCACGTCCGCTGATTTCCAGCGGCTCGTCGCGGAGGAAACGCTCGGCGTTATCCGCATAGTAGGCGTAGATCGAGGCCACAAGTGCCACTTCACCGCGGGCTTCGGCGATCGGCTTGCCCATCTCCAGCGTCAGCAGGGCAGCGAGTTCCTCGGAGCGTTCGCGGGTCAGTTCGGCGACTCGGGCGAGTACCGCAGCACGTTCGGCCAGCGGCGTGGAGCGCCAGTTCCGGTATTCCGTGAAGGAGCGCTTGAGTACATCCTGCACTTCGCCGTCAGTGAGGGTGGGGAACTCGGCAACGCGTTCTCCGGTCGCCGGGTTGATGGTCGCATAGTTGCTCATGATCCGGAACTCTTTCTGCAGGTACGTCTTTGTCTTAGCTTTTACGATCCCAGCTTCCGGCTATGCAGTCCAATACTTATTACCCGCATGATCAATGAGAATTCAGAATCAATCGCGGCGGCCGCCGGCCGGGGCTCAGGCCTCATGAGCATCTATGAACATCCGGCAATAATCGATCACCCATTAGGTATTGGACGGCGAGTAATAGCCGGTGCAAAAGTGGGCTGGTGAAGACGATCAAAATCCACGACACGGGCGCGACCGTCCACGTCGAACTCAACAGGCCAGAAGTCCGCAACGCCATAGACCAGCTCATGGTGGACGAGTTGCACACCGTGTGCGGGGATCTGGAGCGGAAGCCCAGAATCCTCATCCTCTCCGGGGCGCAGCTTCCCTCCGGGGGCATTTTTGCGTCCGGGGCGGACATCGCCCAGCTCCGCGACCGCCGCCGCGACGACGCCTTGGCCGGTATCAATTCCGGCCTCTTCCAACGCATCGCCAAACTGCCGATGCCCGTCATCGCAGCCATTGACGGCTTTGCACTCGGCGGCGGCGCCGAACTGGCCTACGCGGCGGACTTCCGGATGGCCACGCCACGGGCAAAGATCGGCAATCCCGAAACGGGGCTCGGCATCCTGGCCGCAGCCGGAGCCGGCTGGCGCCTCGTGGAACTCGTGGGCGAACCCCTGGCCAAGGAGATACTGCTGACCGGAAAAGTGCTTGACGCGGCGGAGGCGCTGGCTGTCCGGCTGGTCACCGAACTGCACGAACCAGACCAACTGATCGCCGCAGCCTTCGCACTCGCGGCCCGGATCGCAACGCAGGATCCGCTGGCTGTCCGCCTTACCAAAAGCGTCCTGCATGCACCACGATCCGCCCACCCTGCCATTGACGAACTCGCCCAGGGCATCCTCTTTGAATCAGAGGCAAAGTTCGACCGGATGCAGGCATTCCTCGATCGAAAAAAACACAAAGGAGCCACCAAATGACTATCTCCACGTCCATCACAGAAACCCCTGACGCAGAAAGCCCGGGCGTTCCCAAGAGGGTAGGCGTTCTTGGCGGAGGCCGGATGGGCGCGGGCATCGCCCACGCGTTCCTGGTCTCCGGGGCGGAGGTGACCGTCGTCGAACGGGACGCGGCGGCAGCCTCAGCGGCCCGCGACCGTGTCACCGGCACGCTTGCTACGGCCATCGAGAAGGCGGCTGTTACCGAAGACCTGGACTCGCTCCTTGGCCGCTTTGCGGTCTCAACGGACGCCGCTGATTTCGGCGGTGCCGGCCTCGTCGTCGAAGCGGTTCCGGAAGACTTCATACTCAAGCAGGAGGCGCTGCTCAATGTTGAGCGGAACCTAGGCCCGGAAGCGTGGATTGCCACGAACACCTCGTCGCTGTCCATTACCAAGCTGGCCGCCACCCTCACCCGGCCGGAGCGGCTCTGCGGGCTGCACTTCTTCAACCCGGTCCCGGCGTCGACGCTTGTTGAAGTTGTCCTGGGACCCCAGTCCGCCGCTGAGCTCGCTGACGCCGCCACCGGCTGGGTGCGCGGGCTGGGCAAGACGCCGATCGTGGTCCATGACGCCCCCGGCTTTGCGAGCTCGCGCCTGGGCGTTGCCATTGCGCTGGAGGCCATGCGGATGCTGGAAGAAGGCGTGGCCAGCGCGCAGGACATCGATGCCGCCATGGAACTGGGCTACCGGCACGCCTCCGGACCGCTGCGCACCACTGACATCGTGGGCCTGGACGTCCGCCTTGGAATCGCCGAATACCTCCACGAAACGCTCGGCGAACGGTTCGCGCCGCCCCGGATCCTCCGCGAGATGGTGGCGCGCGGCGAACTCGGGCGCAAGTCCGGCAAGGGGTTCTACGACTACTCCTGAACCGCCCCGCTCAGGGAATGGATGGCAGCCAGCGATCTTCGCTGGCTGCCATTGCGTTTCTGGCCGCCATTGAGTTTAACGGGACATTCCGCGCCCTTGTCGCGCGCACGCCTCAGGCACGTCGCTCACACGCTCAAGATCCGCAGGCCTTCGGGTGCGGGATCATCGACGAACGCCGGCCAGCCCGGACCGTCCGTGTCTGCGGCCGGGAATTCGTGTGCGGCCGTGAATTGGTGCCATTCCGGGAAGGGGTCCTCGGGCAGTTTGAGGTCGGGATCCCGGCCGGTCTCTTCGGCGGCCAGGATGTGGTCCGGCCAGCGGGGTGGTTCCCAGTCCTGGTGTTCACTGGGGTAGTGCCGGCCTGACGGTGAAGTCCACCCCGGCGGGTTGTTCATGCTGGCACCGGTTGGCTTCCATGTCGAATTGTGTTTAAGGCGGTGGTGCTTGCGGCATGGCTGGCCCAGGTTTGAGATGCCGGTGGTGCCCCCGTCTGCCCAGGCGAGCAGGTGGTCTGCTTCATTGTCCAGGGAGTGGTTGTTACAGCCGGGGAAGGGGCATTTGCCGTCGCGGAGCCGGAGCCACTGACGTTGGGCCTTCGTGAGCCGGTAGCTGGTCCGTCCGATTTCCAGGGGTGCCCCGTCTCGGGGGTCCGTCAGGACGCGGTAGAAGGAATCGGCGCCGTCGGCGATCAGCCGGCGGGCCATGGACGGCGGGATCGGGCCGTGCCCGTCCAGCATGGAGGGTTCGTCCGTAGCGCCCAGTAGTGACAAGACCGGAACAGTGATGAGGACTTGCGCCCTCGGGGACGGGACGTCCCCGGCCAACCCGGTGAAGTTGGTGAGGAGCCAGGTGGCGGCGACGTCGGCGCGGAGCTGGGTGAGGGTCCTGGCCTCGTCCGGGCCTTGCATGGAGCGGGCGGCGGCGGTGGTCCGTTCCCAGATGCCGGCAGCAGTGTGGGCCGGGAGGTAGGCGGAGAGCCAGGCCATGCCGTCCCGGTCCGGGACGTACTCGACCCGCCGGTCGGCGGCGCTTTTGGCGAAGCGTTTTTCGATGTTGACCGGGTGGTGGCGTTCACGCCAGGAGCGTGCTTTGGCCCGGAACCGGGACGGCACGAGGTCCCCGGCCGGGCAACCGCGGGCGGGGTTTGGCGCACCGGTGTCCAGGAAGTGTGCTTCCAGTGCGGCCGCGCCGTCGGGATCCAGGGTGGTGGTTTCGTCGACGATGATCCGGGCGTGCTGCCAGGAGATCGTCCCGGCTTGAAGCGCCGTCAGCGTCAGCGGCAGCACCGTGGTCAGCGTCTGGCATTCGTGCAGGAGGGCTCCGGCGGAACGTTCGCTGACGGTCAGGACGCAGGCGACCTCGGCCACCAGGGCCATCTCCTGGACGGCGCGTTCGCGTGGGGACGACGCCGGTGGGGCCAAGGCCCGGGTTGCCTGCAGATATTCCGCGGTCAGCCTCACCTTCAGCGCGGCGGTCCGGGCTTCCTGTCGAGCTATTTCGGCGAGACCGTCCAGGCATGCATCCGCCAGATTCCGCATCGGATCGGTGGCCGGCAGCAGGTCTGCGCCGGTTTCGATGAGGGACTCCAGCGCAGCAGTGGAGGCAGAGACGGCCGCCATGGCCTCCCTGCTCTCCGCACTCCAGGCTGTGCTGCTGTCCATACCCACAGCATCTCAGGAGCCACTGACAACAATGATGAAACTGGCCACTGGCCGGCGAATGCTGGAATGCCAGCGCCTCGGGGGGTCCCGGTTCGCGGATCCCCCTTTACACCGAACGGCGGCTGCCGCACCCCCAAGGTGCGGCAGCCGCCGTCGCTAGCTTTGGACTTCGTTACTCCACTGGAGCGAGCACCTTCAGGTCGAAGCCCTCATAGCCCGCTTCGCGGACTTCGGCGAGCTTGTTCCGGTAGTTGCCCAGGCCGGCGAGGTAAAACATGACGGTCTTCTTCTTGCCCGGGATGTTCGCGCCGAAGATCCAGGAGTCGGCCTTCGGGAAGAGCGTCATGTCGGCGATCTCCTGGCAGGTCCGGGTCCATGCTTCCTCGGCCTCCGCCGTCGGCTCCACCGAGGCCACCTGGCCGGCTTCGGCGTCGCTGATCAGCTGCGAGATCCATTCAACCTGGGCCTCGATGCTCGGCGGCAGGTTGGTGAAGGGGCCGTTAGGGCCGAGGATCATGAACATGTTCGGGAATCCGGCGGTGGTGACACCGAGGTAGCTCGTGGGCCCGTCCTGCCAGTGCTCCTTGATGGTCAGGCCGTCGCGGCCGCGGAGGTCGATCCGGGTGTAGTTGCCGTCCACGGCGTCGAAGCCGGTGGCGAAGATCAGGACATCGATCTGGTGCTCCACACCGTCCGACGTCCTGACGCCTGTGGGCGTCACCTCCACGATCGGCGTCTCCTTGACGGACACCAGCTCCACGTTGTCGCGGTTGAACGTGGCGTAATAGCCGCTGTCGCACAGGGGCCGCTTGGCATAGAGGTCGGTCGGAGTGAGCTTGCGGGCGGTCTCCGGGTCCTTGACGATCTCGGCGATCTTGCTGCGGACGAACGATGCCGCTGCTTCGTTGGCGTCCCGGTCCGTGGCGATGTCGCCGAAGGTGTTGAACATGAATCGGAATCCGCCGCCGGTTTCCCAGGCCTTCTGGAACACGGCCCGGCGTTCCTCCTCGGAGACGCTCATGGCCGGAACGGTGCTTTCCTCGAATCCGAACGCGACGCCGGATCCCCGGACCTGCTCCCAGATCTTGCTGTAGTCCTTCTTGACTGAGGCTACGTACTCGGGGGTGACAGTGGTATTGCCCACCGGCACGCTGTACTGCGGGGAACGCTGGAAGACGGTGAGGTGGTCCACCTTCGGTGCGATGGCGGTGATGATCTGCAGGCCCGTGGAGCCGGTGCCGATGACGCCGACG
Organism: Arthrobacter sp. SPG23; assembly: GCF_000876655.1. Taxonomy (GTDB): domain Bacteria; phylum Actinomycetota; class Actinomycetes; order Actinomycetales; family Micrococcaceae; genus Arthrobacter. Next base: position 60,172 of record NZ_JYCN01000017.1, on the reverse strand, counting down.
CGCTTGCCCGTAAGGTCCACACCTTCGGGCCAGGCGCCGGAGTGGTAGATCTTGCCTTCGAACGAGTCGATGCCCGGGATGTTGGGGATGTTGGTGGCCGAAAGCAGGCCCAGGCCGTTGACGATGTACTTCGCCGTGATGGTTTCCCCGGTGTCCGTGCCGACGATCCAGCGATCGGTGGACTCGTCGTAGTGGGCGGACGTGATTCCGGTGTTGAGCTGGATGTCCTTGCGCAGGTCATACCGGTCCACGACATGTTCGAGGTAGCTGAGGATTTCCGGCTGGGTCACGTACTTGTGGGTCCAGTTCCATTCGTTCAACAGTTCGTCGTCGAATGAGTAGCGGTAGACAAAGCTCTCGGTGTCGGAGAGGGCGCCCGGGTAGCGGTTCCAGTACCAGGTGCCGCCCACGCCGCCGGCGCGGTCGAAGGCGCGGACGTTGAGCCCCAGCTCGTTGCGCAGCTTGTGCAGCATGTAGATGCCGCCGAAGCCGGCACCAACGACGACGGCGTCGAGTTCAGTTGTGCGGGCCGTGGGCCCTTGTTCTTCAGCCATGGTGAAATACTCCTTTGTCTTTCAGGTCTGGTGTGGGTGGCCGGGGCTTAGTACTTGTACCAGCCGGCGATGCGGGCGAGTTCAGCGTCGGCAACTTCGGAGTTGCCGGCCAGGAACGGGTAGACGTGCTGCTGGCCTTCGGCGATGGAGAGGGTCACGTCAACGCCGGCCGCCTCGGCAAGTGCGTTCAAGCGGGTGGCGTTGTCCACGAGGGATTCGACCGAACCTGCCGTGATGTACAGGCGGGGGAACCCGGTGAAGTCGGCGTAGAGCGGGTTGGCCAGCGGGTTCTTCGGATCGACAGAGTCGCCGAGCACGCCGGCGATCATGCCCTCGAGCAGCGGCACGCTGATCAGTGCGTCCGTGGCGTCGTTGGTGATCAGGGTTTCACCCTTGTTCTCCATGTCCAGCCACGGAGAGAACGCGATGACCTGGCCGGGCTGCGGCTCTCCCTGCTCTTTCAGAGCCAAGGCAATGGCGATCGCCAGATTGCCGCCGGCGGAGTCGCCAATGGTGGTGATGTCGTGCGGGTGGATGCCGCTGTCAACCAGGGCCTTGAAGGTGGCTACGCCGTCTTCAACCTGGGCGGGGTGCGGGTGCTCGGGTGCACGGCGGTAGTCCAGGACGAAGGTGACGACGCCGAGCGCCTTGGCAACGTGGCCGGCAAGCTTGCGGTGGCTGGACGCCGAGCCGACAGCGAAGCCGCCGCCATGGGTGTACAGCAGCACCTTCGTGCGGTCGGCGCCTTCCGGGAAGGCCCAGATGCCGGGGACGCCGCCCACGACGTCTTCCTTGTACGTGACCGCTTCGGGTTCGCGGGTGGGCTGGTGCCATTCGTCGAAGATGCTTCGGAACAGGCGCATCGTCAGGTTGGGGGTGGTGGCGATGATGTCCGACCAGTCGGCGTAGAGATCACGGAGAGCGTCGGTCGCCTGGGAAGTTTCGGTCACTGGTGCTTCGGTCGAGATTGTCATCTCATACTCCTTCGTATGGAGAGCGTCCCGAGCGTTGCCCGGGGTGCGAATGGTTCGGATGGTTGGCTGCGTTGCCGCTATATATAGCCTGCGTCACATTTGTGCCGGCCCAGTGTTCCACTTTGAAACACCGGGCCGGCACGGATCACTGGCGGCGCGGGGCCTACTGCGTGGTGTAGCCGCCGTCGACGACGAGTTCGGAGCCGGTCACGAAGGACGACTCGTCCGAGGCAAGGAAGAGCACGGCCTGGGAGACCTCCTCCGGCCGCCCCGGGCGCCCCAGGATGGTTGTTCCGAGCACGGCCTTCGTGCTTTCAGGGGTGGCCATGAGTTCTTCCGTCATCTGGGTGTCAATGACGCCGGGGTGTACCGAGTTGACCCGGATGCCGTACTTGGCAAGATCCACCGCAGCTGCTTTGGTCAGCAGGCGCACGGCACCCTTGGACGCCTGGTAGGCGGCCGCACTGGGTGCCCCGATGAGACCGTAGATCGAGGAAATGTTCACAATGGATCCGCCGCCTGCTGCCTGGAGCGCCGGCGCCGCCAACTTGCAGCCCAGGAAGGTTCCCTTGGCGTTGATGTCCAGGGTCCGGTCCCATTCCTCTTCGTCCGTCTCGTCGAGGGTTTTGAGGATCAGGATGCCGGCATTGTTGACTAGGACGTCCAGCCTGCCGAATTCCTTGACGGTTTCCTCCAGTACGCGCTGCCAGTCGGCAGAGCGGGTGACATCATGCGTGATGAAGAGCGCGGAACCGCCGGCGTCGCTGATCTCTTCGGCAACCGCCTTGCCTGCGGCTTCCCGGACGTCAGTGAGGACGACCTTGGCCCCCTCGGCGGCGAGGAGCAGGGCGTGGGACCTGCCCATGCCCTGGGCTGCCCCGGTGACGATTGCAACTTTTCCTGACATGCGTCCTGCCATGGTCATTCTCCTTTGAATGCAACGTGTCGGCACGGCTATTCCGGCGCGACGAACCCTCGAGGGCTAGCGCAATCCTGCGTGACGCAGATCTCAGAATTGTGTTCCGATGTGGAACACCCCTGCAGCCGCAGCTATCCGCCCGACCGTTTGATTGTTGCCCTGCACGCATCAAAGGTGCCGTGATTTAGTATTGGATACTTATCAGCTCCGGTGCCATTCTTGAATCAATACAGTCTGCGCAACGATGCGAGGTCACCATGCACGCTTTTGCCGTTTTCCAGGACAGCCCCCTGATCCAGGACATCGAACTACCGGACCCGGTACCCACAGGAACCCAGGTCCTCCTCAGGGTCATCCGTTCCGGCGTGTGCCACACGGACACCCACCTTCGTGAGGGTTCCTACGACCTGGGCAGCCGGGGAGCCCTGAAGCTGGTGGACCGTGGCGTCACCTACCCGCTGGTCATGGGGCACGAAGTCGTGGGTGTCGTCGAGAAGGTGGGCGACAACGTCCACGGGACCAAGCCCGGAGACGTCAGGCTGGTCTACCCCTGGATCGGCTGCGGCACCTGCCGGGATTGCCTGGCCGGCCGCGACAATGTCTGCGCGAACGGACGCAACCTCGGCGTCACAGAGCATGGAGGTTACGCCGAGCAGATCCTGGTCCGCGACGAGAAGTACCTGGTGGACATCGAGGGCCTGGACCTGAGCTGGGCTGCCACCCTGGCCTGCTCGGGGCTGACGGCCTTCAGCGCCGTCAACAAGGTCCTTCCGCTGGGACCTGACGACCCTGTTGTAGTGATCGGCGCCGGCGGAGTGGGACTCACTGCCATCGCTACCCTGAGCGCGCTGGGGCACCAGGCCATCTGTGCCGTCGACATCTCCGAGCGGAACCTGGAGCTGGCACGGGAGGTCGGGGCAACCACCACCGTGCAGTCCGCGGACCAGGGCCTCAGCGCAAAGATCGTGGCGGCCATCGGCGGCCCGGTAGCGGCCGTCATCGATTTCGTGAACAACAGCCAGACGGCACCCGTGGCCTTTGACTCCCTGCGCAAGGGCGGACGCCTGATCCAGGTGGGGCTCTTCGGCGGAGAACTGACGGTACCCACCGCGCTGATGGCCCTCAAGATGCTCACCATCCAGGGCAGCTTCGTGGGGACTCCGGACGAGCTGAACCAGCTCGTCACCCTGGCCAAGCAGAACGCCATCCCCCACATCCCGATCATCGACGCAGGCCTCTCCGCCGAATCCGTCGGAGAGAGCCTGGACAAGCTGACGCATGGCGGCGTGCCCGGACGCGTCGTCCTCCGCGCGGCAGTCGGAGCCGAGGGCTAACCCTGCCATGCAAACTCCCCGGAACGTTCCCGACGACGCCCTTCGCGCTGCCCGGGAGCACCTGATCCGCCGCGGGCTCCGGGACGGGACACAGCTGTCGGAAATCGTCTCCCAGGACATCGAGCATAGTTGGCGCCGCTCCATCGGCGTGGAGGCTTCGGCACGGCCCGAGGCGTTCCTGTTCGTCAATGATTTCGACCCTGACGGAATCCTTATCCGGGCAGCCAAGAGCGTGATGGACCATTGGCTGGAAAGCCTCAACGGCATGGGCATCTCCCTCTTCCTGAGTGACCAGTCCGGGCAGATCATCGCCCGCAGGCTTGGGGACAGGACGCACGGCAACCGGTTCGACGAGTCCAACGCAGCGGAAGGGTTTAGTTTCTCGGAGCGCGCTGTCGGGACAAACGGTCTCGGCACCCCCATCGAAGGGCGTCAAGCCGTATTTGTCCGCGGAGCCGAGCACTTCAACGATGCACTGGCATCCCTGACGTGCGCCGGGGCGCCGATTTTGCACCCCGTCACCCGACGGGTGATCGGGTCCATTTCGTTCGCCTGCGACAACGGACTGGACAACCCGCTCATGCTGGCCATGGCCCGGGAAGCGAGCCGGCAGATTGAACGGCGCCTGCTCGATCTCGGCAGCGCAACGGGACTCGCCCTGGGGATGTCGCAACTGCGTTTGAGCTCCTCGAAGGCTCCCGTCATCATGCTCGACGCCCAGGCTGTGATGACCAACGTCTCCGGCCTGGCTGTCATGAGCAGCGAGCTGCACACCACTTTGTGGGAACAACTGCGGGGGCTTGAGTGGACCGAAGCCAAACAAACCATTGAAATTCCGTCGCTGAACGTGGATGCCACAGTTCAGCGCCTTGACGATTCCGGCGGGAGTTCGGCTTTCGCCCTGGAACTTTCCCGGGTTCCGGATGCCCCCACTACTCAGCGGAAGGCCGACGCCGATGCGCCCGGCGCCGACTCGTCGGGTGTTGGGGCAGCGTTTCCGCACGTCATGCGCAACGCCTTCGACAAGGCCGGCCGGGGCCCCGGGGCGATCGTTGTGTGCGGTCAGGGCGGCTCGGGCAAGCTCCACCACACACTTGCCTGGCTCAACGGCCAGGACTCAGGTCCGAATCCGTTGATCCTCGATGCCTGCCTTCTTCCCGAAGAGAAGGATGCCACGTGGTTTTCCGCCTCCCGCAAGGCCATCACGGAAGGTCGAAGCGTTGTCCTGCGCCATGTTGAGGATCTCCCCCGAAGTGAGCTGAACAGGCTCAAGGCGCTGCATGCGGCAGTCCGCCAGCAGCCCGCGGCCCGGAGCACTGGTACGCCGGTGGAGCGCGACACTGTGGCCCCCTCCCAGGCCCGGCTGGTTCTGACCATGAACCCGGACGCGTGCCCGGACTTTGTCTCCGAAGTGGTGTCCCAGATCGCTGCGCGCGTGAATGTCCCGACGTTGTCCGAGACGAAGGAGCGCATCCCCGTACTGGCGGCGCATTTCCTGGACGCGGCGGCACCTGCGGAGAGATCCACGCTCTCGGCAGTGGCCCTGCAGGGGCTGATGCGCTGGCGCTGGCCGGGCAACGTCGCTGAACTGCGGGCCACCCTTGAAGCGCTGGGTCGGGCACATCCCGGCCGCGTTTTGCAGGGCAATGACCTTCCGGAACATCTCCGGAACACCGGCCGGCGGCAACTGTCCAAACTAGAATCACTGGAGCGGGACGCCATCGTGGCCGCGCTCGAGCAGAGCGGCGGGAACCGTTCCGTGGCCGCCGATTCCCTGGGCATGGGCCGAACCACCCTTTACCGGAAGCTACGTGCGCTGGGGATCGAAACACCCGAGTCCATGGCACCCTGACCCGGTTCCGCTTCGGGCCCGCCGCTGCTGAAGGAAATAGGCAGCCGTCCCGGTCAAGGTCGCGCTAAACTGGATCGATCATGACAGGCGCCCAGCCCCGTCTTGTGGCCTGGATCGTAGTCCTTGCCACCCTCCTCACGGCCTGCGCGCCCGCGACACGCCTCGACGGGACCGCCACGGATCGAGCGATCACGACCTCCCCGGCCCTTCCCGCCGCGGGCGATACGGCCTTCGACCCCCGCCGGAGCCCAACGCCGGCGCCGACTCTGATTCCCACCCCGACGCTGGTTCCCACGCCGCCCCCGGTGCCCCAGCCATTCGCCCTCAACCTCTACCAGGAGGGGGACTTCGTGCCGCAGTACACCTTTGACTGGTGTGTTGCGGCGAGCATCCAGATCATGCACAACCTCATCGACGACACGGGGGCCGGCACGTGGGCCGATCGCGTACAGCAGGGCGAGCTGTGGGAGATGGCCCGGGCACGGTCGTCCAACTCGTTCAACGGTGCCAACCCCCTGGGTTGGGCGACAGTGCTGACCGAGGTCGGGATGGGGCCGTACGCCGTCGTCAGCATCGCCGACTACGAGGACGCGCTGCAGACCGCTGCGCGCGCCATCGCCGATACGGACCGGCCGGTCGGGCTGGTCCTGTGGCGCGGTCGCCACGTATCGGTGATGAGCGGCTTTGAGTCACTCGGCGATCCCCACCAGTTCCCGGAGTTCTCGGTCACCGGCATCCGCGTCCAGGATCCGCTCTACCCGTACGGGGGCGAGCAGTGGGGTCCGTCACCCGCGCCCAACAGCCTGCTCACCCCCGAGCAGCTGGCGACGCAGTTCGTGGTCCGCGAGCCGCGACGCTGGAGCAGCGATCTGCCGACCGGCTACCTGCTGGTGCTGCCGGTCGCCCAGGCATGACGGGGCCGTGGCCGGGCCCCGCGATCAGGCTTGCGGCAGGATCCGCTCAGCCAGCTCCAGGACGGCCCGCAACGCCGGGCTGGAGTGATCCCGGCGCCAGGCCATGCGCAGCTCCACCGGAATGGTCTTGTCCACCAGTTTCACGAAACGCACATGGGGGTCCGTGACGGCATCGGCCACGGAGGACAGCGTCAGGGTGCAGCCCACCTCCGCCCCGACCAGCGAGAGGGCGGTCCAGGAATCCGGAACGATCTGCACGATGTCCAGCTCGAACCCGGCGGCGTGCGTCAGGCGGCGGAGCCGGTCATTCAAGACCGCACCCGCGTGCGCGGGCAGCGACACGAAGGAGTCACCCCGGAAATCGGCCATCCGGGCCTCGCCGGCATCGGCCAGGCGATGGCTGGCCGGCACGGCCACCACGAGCTCCTCCGCCGCAAGCAGCCGCGTATCGATCCCGGCAGCAATGTAGTCCCAGCGCCCGAGGGCGATATCCATGTCGCCGCTGACCACCCGGTCCATGGCAGGCTGCGCAAAATTCTGGCTGAAGAGCTCGATCTGGATGCCCGGGTGGTCGCGCCGGACCTCCCGGGCGAGCCTGCCGACCAAGGTATGGGTCGAGGCACCGGCGTAGGCCACCCGGACCCGGCCCACCTCGCCCTTGTCCGCGGCACGGACTGCGATGCTCGCCCGGCGGGTGGCATCGATGATTTCCGTCGCCGGTCCGATGAATGCCTCACCGGCCCCGGTCAGCTTGACGCTGCGGGTACTCCGGTCGAAGAGGCGCGTTCCCAGCTCACGTTCCAGCTGCTGGATGCTGCGGCTGACCGGGGGCTGCGCCATGTGCAGCTTCTCTGCGGCCCGGCCGAAGTGCAGCTCTTCCGCCACGGCCAGGAAGGCGCGGATCTGTTGGATCTCCATTCAACCGATTATTGCACCTGATGCAACAAAAGGCCCATCAATAAGTATTGGACGGATAGCAATGCCGTCCGTCATGGTTGACGAAGAGAACACTATGCGAGGAGCCCTTCAATGGACAGCCAACACTCCCCCGCCCCTGAGACGTCGCTATTCGGCCGCAGTTCAGGCGGCCCGCTAAGCGGCATCCTGATCGCAGATTTCGGCCGGGTGCTGGCCGGCCCGTACTGCACCATGCTGCTGGCCGACCTTGGCGCAACCGTGATCAAGATCGAGAGCCCGGCAGGAGACGAGACGCGGGCATGGCGCCCGCCAGTCCGCGGAAACGACTCGACGTATTTCCTCTCGATCAACCGCAACAAGACTTCGATCAAGCTCGATCTTCGCGACCCGGACGATCGCAGGACGGCACAGCGCATCGCGGAACGGGCCGACGTCGTGGTTGAAAACTTCAAACCGGGTGACCTGGTGCGCTACGGGCTGGACTACGACACCGTCGCGGCCACCAACAAAGACGTTGTGTACGCCTCGATCACGGGCTTCGGCACCGCCGGCGGCGCCCAGCTCCCCGGCTACGACCTGCTGATCCAGGCCCTCTCCGGAATGATGGACCTCACCGGAGGGCCGGACACCGAGCCCTTCCGCGCCGGCGTCGCGGTGTTCGATGTGATTACCGGCCTTCATGCCTGCATCGGCATCCTCGCCGCCCTGCGGCACCGGGACCGCATCGGCGAAGGCCAGCTGGTGGAAATGAACCTCATGTCCTCCGCCCTCTCCGGCATGGTGAACCAGACGGCGGCCGTTGTATTGGGCGGCGTGGTTCCGAAGAGGATGGGCAACGAACACCCCAGCATCTACCCCTACGAGCCTCTCGACACCGGCGACGGGAAGCTTGTCATCGCGATCGGCAACGACGCCCAGTACCGCACGTTCTGCGACGCAATCGGCCGGCCCGAGCTGGCCACGGACCCTCGCTTCGAGAAGGCGCCGCTCCGCAGCGCCAACCGCACCGAACTGCGTCCACTGCTGGTGGAGTCCCTCTCAACGCGGACCGCCTCCGAGTGGTTCAACATCCTCACCGAAGCCAAACTCCCGTGCGCACCGATCCAGGATCTGCGGGCCGGAATCGAATTCGCCGAGCGGATCGGCCTGGAGCCCGTGGTGACAGTGGGGCACGGCGAGAGCGCACAGCCCGGGGTGCGCAACCCCATCCGGCTGTCGAAGACCCCGGTGACCTACGACCTCACCCCGCCCGACCTGGACAGCGGAGCCGGGCTGGTGCGCGCCTGGCTCGGCGACGACGAACACCTTCTGGCCGGTGCCCTTGCCGGCACCTCCACACAATCCCCCGAGGAGCACTGATGACCACCACCGCAACGGACCTGTCCGTCAATTCCGACTTCTATGTCCTGGATGACTACCTCAACGACACGGACCGTGCGCTGATCGCCCGGGTTCGTTCCTTCGTTGAACAGGACGTCACTCCCATCATCAACGAATACTGGGAGAAGGCGGACTTCCCGTACCAGCTGGTCCCGAAATTCGCCGACCTGGGAATCATCGGCACAGCAATCCAGGGCTACGGCTGCCCGGGCCTGACCCGCCTGCAGACCGGTCTTGTCGCCATGGAACTCTCCCGCGGCGACGGCAGCATCAACACCTTCAACGCAGTCCATTCCGGCCTGGCGATGGGGAGCATCAACCTGCTGGGCAGCGACGAGCAGAAGCAGCGCTGGCTGCCGGCGATGGCCAGACTGGAAAAGCTGGGCGCGTTCGCGCTGACGGAACCGGAGCACGGCTCCGACTCGGTTGCCCTGGAAACCTCCGCGCGGCTGGACGGCGACCACTACGTCATCAACGGTTCCAAGCGCTGGATCGGGCTGGGCCACGTCGCGGACCTCGTCATCATCTGGGCCCGTGACACCGCGGACCAGAAGGTCAAGGCATTCGTCCTGGAAAAGAACGACGACGGCACGTACCCGGCCGGCTACCACGCCGAGGCGATCACGGGAAAGATGGCCAAGCGTGCCATCCAGCAGGCGCAGATCGAGATCGACGGCCTGCGGATCCCGGCGGGGAACCTGCTGGCCAAGTCGACGTCCTTCCGCGACGTGGGAACGGTGCTCAACACCACCCGCAGCACCGTGGCCTGGGAATCGCTGGGCCATGCCACCGCCGCCTACGAGATGGCGGTCAAATACGCCCGGGAACGCGTCCAGTTCGGCAAGCCGATTGCCAGCTACCAGCTGGTGCAGAACAAACTGGCCAACATGCTCGCGGACCTGACAGCCATGCAGCTGATCTGCTTCCGCACTGCTGCGCTGCAGGACAAGGGCCAGCTCAGCAACGAGCAGGCCTCCCTGGCCAAGATGTTCACCGGGGAAAAGGCGCGGACGCTATGCCGCGACGCCCGGGATATGTTCGGCGGGAACGGCATCCTGCTCGAAAACCACGTGGCGCGACACCTGACGGACATGGAAGTGGTCCACACCTATGAAGGCACCGACTCCATCCAGTCGCTGATCCTCGGACGGGAAATCACGGGCCTTTCCGCCTTCGCCTAGCCTCTTCCGGGTCCACAAAAAGCACGGCCATCCAGCGGGAAGGCCGTGCTTTTCTGGTTCCAACTTGCCTCAGCCTTCGGTGTTTCATATCGGAACACTTGTGGCCTGCATCACTCTCCTAGTGTGGAAGTCAACAGGAAAGAACTACCTCCCCTGCATGTTTCGAAGGAGAAACACATGGCAAGCACCACCTCATCGCGGCCGGCAATGACGCCCCGCCGGGCAGCGATCGCCGCACTACTGGGCAGCGCACTCGAGTACTACGACTTCTTCGTCTACGGCGCCGCGGCCGCCCTCGTCTTCAACGTCCTCTTCTTCCCGTCCGGCGACCCCACCGTTGCCCTGATCGCATCATTCGCCACCTTCGCAGTGGGTTACGTCGCCCGTCCTGTCGGCGCCGTGGTGATGGGACACTTCGGCGACCGGCTCGGCCGCAAGCGCGTCATGCTTGCCACGGTCATCTTGATGGGCATCGCGTCGTTCGCCATCGGCTGCCTGCCCACGTTCGACCAGGTGGGCCTGCTGGCCCCGGCACTGCTCGTGGTCCTGCGCGTTGTCCAGGGCTTCTCCGCAGGTGCCGAATCGGCCGGAGCCTCAACACTGACCGTTGAACATTCCCCGGTGGGGCGCCGCGGATTTTTCACCAGCTTCGTGATGGTGGGCTACGCGGTCGGCTGCTCGCTGGCGACAATTGTCTTCCTGCCGGTGGCACTTCTGCCTGCCGAGATGCTGTACAGCTGGGGCTGGAGGATTCCCTTCTGGCTGAGTGCCGTCGTCGTCGTCATTACCTACTACGTGCGCAGCCACCTGGAGGAAACCCCGGTGTTCGCAGAGGCGAAGGAAGTAAGCGCAGTCCGCAAGCTGCCGCTGGGCGACGTGTTCAAGTACCACTGGCGCGATGTGATCCGCGTGGCCGGATCATCACTGCTGGCAGCGATGCAGACTCTGTTCGCCGTGTTCAGCCTTTCCTATGCAACCTCGGTCGGGGTTGACCGGAGCGTCATGCTCGCGATCATCTCCGGAGCAATTGCATTGTCGATTGTGACCATTCCCGCCGCCGGCTACCTCTCCGATATCATCGGCCGGAAGCGGACCATGCTGATCTCAGCAGTGGGGTGTTCGCTCACGCTCTTCGGGTATCTCTGGGCGATCTCGACGACGGACGTCCTGATGATCGCGGCCTTCGCCTTCGTCAATATGAGCCTGTTCTTCAGCTGCTACAACGGCGTGTGGACCTCGTTCTTCGCCGAACAGTTCCCGGCACCGGTCCGGTTCACGGGCATGGCCGTCAGCAACCAGCTCGGCAACCTGCTCGCCGGCTTCGCTCCGATGGTCGCAGCGATGCTCCTCGTCCCCGGCCCGTCGGGCTGGCTCCCGGTAGCTATCTTCGGCGCCATCGCCGCAGGAATTGCGGCAATCGCGGTGATCGCCATGCCCGAAACGTCGAAGACTCCCACCGAATTGCTGGGTGGTCCGAGGGTTGCCGTCATGAAGGCTGAGATGGAGTCTGAGAGACTCGCTGCCGCGAACGCGGGGTAATCCCTTCCCCGCACCAAGCCGGAGACCTGATGCAACCGCCCGCATTCCTCGCGAGAGGGGTGCGGGCGGTTGCACACGGTCAGGCCGTGAACGCAGGAAGCAGGGTGGTGACGAGGCGTTTGCCGAAACCTTTATCCATGGGGGCGCCGCTCAGGAAGAAGCGGTAGTAAATGGGGCCGAGGAGTAGGTCGGTGACTACTTCCGCGTCCAGGCCGGCCCTCAGTTCCCCCTTGGCGATTCCGTACTCCACCAGGGCGCTCACATCGGCCAGCCGGTGGCTGACCACCCGCTCACGGTACACCTGGGCAAGCTCCGGATCGGCGGCGACCTCCGAGACCAGGCCTTTCATGATCCGGCCCATCACTGAAGTGCACATGAGCTCTACGGTCCGGTCCACCAGCTTTGCCAGTTCGCCGGCCGTGTCACCAACGTACGGCCGGGTGCTCACGTCACCCACCATGTCCAGCAGGACCGCCAGGGCAAGGTCGTTCCTGGACCGGTAACGGCGGTAGATCGTTGTCTTCGCCACTCCCGCCCGTGCCGCGACACCTTCCACCGTCAGGCTGCCGAAACCCTCCTCGCCCAGCAGTTGCCGCGTGGCATGAAGGATCTTCTGTTCGGACCGGGCGCGCCGTCCCGAATGTCCGGAGGCCGCCTGTTGCCCCGCGTCGGCGCCAGCCGGAGAACCGCCGGACTGCTTCGGAGAATTCATTCCTCAACCACCTTTCCGCAGCTCATCTTACGGTGCTACTATTGTAACGCTACGTAGCGTTTCGCAACTAATTCCGCGAGGCTACCTTCACAGATCAAGGAATCCCGATATGAGCACCGATCGTTACCAGCGCGGCCTCGACCGCATGATGGAACTCGTCTCCACCGAGCACTCCAACACTTTCGACCACGCCAAGCTCGTGGAGTCCTACAAAAGCCTTGACGCTGAACTCTCCGACTACATCGTTTCCTTCGCCTTCGGAGACATCTATTCCCGAACCAGCCTGACCCAGCAGGAACAGACGATGGTAACCATCTCCACGCTGGTGGCTTTGGGCACGGAACCCCAGTTAAAGCTGCACATGAATGTCGGGTTCAACGTGGGCCTGACCAAGGAAAAGATCGTCGGCACGCTGATCCAATGCATCCCCTACATTGGCTTCCCGCGCGTGCTCAATGCCCTGACCCTGCTCAAAGAGGTCATGGCGGAGCGGGGCCTCAGCCCGGAATCCGCCGACTAACCCCTCACCCCTCATCACAACTAAGGAGCACCCATGCATTTGGTCATTGGACTCGGGCCCATCGGCGGAAACATCGGCGCGCATCTCGCCGAACTGGGACAAGAGGTTTACGGCTACGACTTCAACACCGACCGCATCCGCGAGTGGTCAGCGGAAACCAACTCACCGGCCGGCAACGAGATGAACGCCGTTGACTGGTCCTCCGTGGACAGCGTCCATATCGCCGTGCGGCTCGCGGACCAGGTCTCCTCCGTGTTCGAGGCGCTCAAGGACCACACATCGCAGCCGCTGACGGTCTTCGTCCACACCACGCTTGCGCCCGCAGACGCCCGCAGAATCTTCTCCTCTGCACCGGAAAACTGGCGTACGTTCGAGGCCCCCGTCTCCGGCGGCCCCCAGGGCGCCCGCCAGGGCACGATGACTATATTCTTTGCCGGGCCCGTCCCCACCGCGGGAGAGGACAGGCTGCTGGCCGACATCTCCGGCCGCGTCTTCCGGATGGAGAGCTACGGCCAGCCGGCCCTGGTGAAACTCCTCAACAACACCCTGGCCACCTACAACCTGGCCGCGACCGCACGGGTGCTCAACCTTGCTGCCGAACACGGAGTACCGGCAAAGGACCTTTTCGAAGTCATCGGCGTCTCCACCGGACAGAGCTGGATGAGCGACAACCTCATCGACGTCCAATATGACCTGCTGCTCAAAGACGTGGGCCTGCTCCGCGGCGAACTCGGGTCCCTGCCCACAGGCGACCTCAACGACGATGTGGAACAGGCCATCCTCCAGGCACGCACCCTCCTGGACTCCGACGCCCCGATCCGGTAGGGCCGGAAGCCCGGCCAGGGGCCCCGGAGTAGGATCGCTCACATGGAATTCGTCGTCATGTACAGCCTGCGCGCAGGTACCGACCGCCCGCGTCTGATGGAGACCTACCCCCGCCATAAGGCCTACTACGAAGCCTTCCGCGCCGCCGGCGGTGGACTCATCGCGCTGGGCCCGTTCCAAACGACGGATCCGGCCGCCGGGTCAATGGGCATCTTCCGCTCACGCGAGGATGCCGAGCGGTTCATCGCCCAAGATCCGTTCGTCACCGAGGGCCTCGCGGAGCCACGCATCCTCGAATGGAACGCCGTGCGCTTCGAATAATGGTCATGCGACGCTTCCCAGCCACTCCGGCAGGCGGGGAATCTGTCCTAAGAGGCCCAGTCGGCGTCGTCGTAGGGGCGGCCGCGGAAGTGGGCACGGAGGTACTCTCCCACGACGGCCGCCCCCAGGTCCCCGGTCCCGGGCGCAACCACCCGGCCGTCGATGCGGCGGACCATGCGCTGGACGAACCGCTCGAGCCCCGGGTCATCACCCAGCCGGAAAAACGTGGCCTGCGTGCCTGCACGGCCGAGACGGTCGAGCTCTGCGATCGTGACACGGATGGTCTCCGGGTCCGGCGGGTAGTCGAACCATGAGTCTCCCCCCGGCAGCAGGTGCGCGGTGGGTTCACCGTCGGTGACCACCAGGAGGACGGGCTGCATCGACGGATGCTGGCGGAAGAACCGGCCGGCCAGCAGCAAACCGTGATGCAGATTGGTGCCCTGCTCCCGCAGGGCCGGAAGGGCCGTCAGCTCGCCGATGTCCATGGACCGGGCGTACCGGCCGAACGCGATCAGCTGCAGCCGGTCCCCGCGGAACCGCGTTGAGACGAGATGGTGCAAGGCGAGTGCGGTGCGTTTCATCGGCACCCACCGCCCCTCCGCGGCCATCGAAAACGATACGTCGACAAGCAGCGCGACGGCGGCCTGGGTGCGCGCCTCCGTCTCCGTCACCTCGATGTCGCCCACCCCGAGGCGCACTCCACGGCTCGGGTCACCGCCGTCGGCCATCGTACGGCGGATCGCGTTCGTCATGGTTCGCGTGACGTCCCAGGCACCGGCATCCCCGAACTCCCATTCCCGGCTGGAGCCGGTCTGCTCACCGGCTGCCCCGGCGACGCGCGTATCCCGGCGCCCCTGCCGGCCCGACAGCTGCCTGGCGGTGTCCCGCAACAGTGACTTGCCGAGCCGTCGCATGGCCTGCGGTGACAACCGGAGGTCGCCGTCGGCGCCGCGTCGCAGGTAGCCGCCGTCCTGCATCGCCCGCTCGATTTCCGCGAGGGTGCGGGCCGTCACGGCGGCATTCTGCCCGAGTTGGCGGGCGAGGGCATCCAGGTCCAGGTCGTCGAGTCGTGACCCGTTATAGGACTGCGAGAGCTGTTCGGCGAGGTCGTCGAGTTCAGCGATGTCCTGGAGCACGCCGGTGCCGTCGCCCAGCCCGAGTCCTTCCTCCCCCTCGAAGCGTTCGGAGCCTGTCCAGTCCTCCCCCGGGCGCAGCGCCCGCAGGCTGGCATCGAGCTGATCGAGCTGCGCCATGAGTTCGGGTGACCCGAACGCCTGCGCCGACAGCCGCATCAGCTCATCACGCTGCTCCGGCGACATGGATTGCAGGAGCCGCTGGGCCGCGGCCGCGCGCCGGGCGAGAGCGTCCACCAGCTCCTCGACCGACTGAGGATTCTCCGGAAAGTGGTGGCCGTGACGTGACATGAACTCCTGAAAATCAGCGTCGGTGTCTTCGCCGCGGCGGTGCTTGCCGAGCAGCTCGTTGAGGTCGCGCAGCATCCCGCTCACGGCAGCGCGGTCCTCATCAGTAGCGTTCTCGAGTGCTTGCTTCATTCCTGCGAACCGCTGCTCCAGCACCTCCCGGCCCAGAAGATCCTTGATCCGGTCGTAGGCCTCGCGGGCGGTACTCGACTGCCAGTCATAGGAGGCGAGTTCGTTGACCGCTGCCGCCGTTGAACGGGGCAGGTTCTGCAGCTGCATCTCCCTGAAGGCGCGGTCGGTGTTGTCCATCATGGCATCGCGGGCGAGCTGTTTGCGTTCCTCCAGCACCGCAGTATCCAGCAGTTTTTGGACCTCGCTGAGGGTGCCGTCCAACCGGTGGCGGCTCAAGAGCTCATTCCGGCGCTGTTGAACGCGGCCGGCGAGGTCGTCAAGACCTTCACGGTTGCGGCCGCCGCGCCGCAGGTATTCCTGCAGCGCCCGCCGGGGTGAGTAGCCCGCCATGACGTCCTCGGCGATCGCGTCGAGCGCCTCCGCCAGGTCCACCGGCGGGGCGAGCGGATCAGGTCCTCCCCTGTACCGGCCGTACCTGGAGTTGTGCACACCCATGATGCCGCCTATCCCTAGCCCTGGTTCCTAGCCGTAGATCGTCTCTTCGTCGTCGGACTCCTTCGAGATCCGCCGCGCGAGGAAAAGGCCCTCCAGTGCGAGTTCGATTGCGGCGGCGCGCTGGCCGTCGTTTTTGGCGTTCAGGCGCCCGCTGATCTCGTCGTAGAGGGGTGCCCCGTCCAGTGGAGGGAGGTTCTCGAGGAACTCCCGCGCCGTGACATGATCTCCGGTGGTTACGGTCCGGTGGCCGTCCAGCGCCGCAACGAGCGGGCCCAGGTCGATACCTTGGTAATGCGCCCGAACGGCTTCGGCAGTGGCCGTGCGGAGGAGGTGGTCGAGCACGGCTTGTTCACGCCCTTCCTCCCCTGATTCGAACTCAATTTTTCCCGTCAGGACCTCCACTGCAGTCTCCAAATCGATGATCCGGGCAACTGCCTCGTCCTCCCCGCGGACGCTGGCCCGCCGCAGCGCCGCGGCGGCGACGGTTTCTGCGCCCGCAATGGCGAAACGCGCCGAAACGCCGGACGTCTGGTTGATGGCCGGAGACTGGCGCAGCGCGCGGGTATAGCGTGCCAGGATCTCAAGGATCACGGGCGGGACGTCTGCCACCAGCCGCCCCTCCTGCCGGATGACGGACACCTCGTCCTCCAGCTCTATCGGGTAGTGGGTCCGGATCTCGGCACCGAAGCGGTCCTTCAGGGGCGTGATGATCCGGCCGCGGTTGGTGTAGTCCTCCGGATTGGCGGACGCGACGACGAGCACGTCGAGCGGCAGCCGAAGCACGTAGCCGCGGATCTGGATGTCGCGCTCTTCCATCACGTTGAGCATCGCAACCTGGATCCGCTCGGCGAGGTCGGGCAGTTCGTTAATCGCGATGATCCCGCGGTTGGAACGCGGGACCAGGCCGTAGTGGATGGTTTCCGGGTCGCCCAGCCGGCGGCCTTCAGCCACCCGCATCGGGTCGACGTCGCCGATGAGGTCTGCGACGGACGTGTCCGGGGTGGCGAGCTTCTCGACGTAGCGTTCCGAGCGGTGCCGCCATGACACGCGCAGCCGGTCCCCTTCGGTGAGGACACGGGCGCGGGAGTGTTCCGTGATCGGTTCGAAAGGGTGTTCGTTCAGTTCCGATCCCTCGATCACCGGGGACCACTCGTCGAGCAGTCCCACCAGGGTGCGGAGGAGCCGTGTCTTTCCCTGGCCCCGTTCGCCCAGCAGGACCACATCGTGGCCGGCGATCAGGGCACGCTCGAGCTGGGGCAGAACGGTTCGGCTGAAACCGTACAGCCCGGGCCAAGGATCACGGCCGGCGGCGAGCGCGGCGAGCAGGTTGCCGCGGATCTCGTGGCGCAGATCCTTCAGGACATGGCCTGCTGCACGCAATTCACCAACGGTGAAAATATCGGGACGATCACTCACTCCTCTACCGTAGTCCTCGAACGTGCGGCGAATCGAGGGAATTGCCCAAAGATTCCCGCGCACGTGCCCCCGGTAAGAGAACCGTCCGTCTGCCCCCGGCCGGGCTTGCGAAGCACGTGGGAGCGGCGAACGTTAAGCTGGATGGTGATGACTGCAGCAACGCCGTCGGCACCAGCGACACCGCAGAACACCCTCCTCCTTCTGGTGCGCCACGGGGAGACGCCCACCACGGGCATGGTGCTGCCCGGCCGCACCCCGGGACTGCACCTGTCCGAACGCGGGCAGGCCCAGGCAGAACGGGTCGCGGACCGGCTCGCGGGCCTTGCCGTGGACGTCATCTACTCCTCGCCGCTGGAGCGCGCCCGCGAGACTGCAGAGCCCACGGCGGCCCGCACCGGACTCGCAGTGAACCAGGACGCCGGCCTGCTCGAGTGCGACTTCGGCGACTGGACCGGTGCCGCGCTCGCCGAGCTGGCGGGCCTGCCGGAGTGGCAAACCGTGCAGCGGACTCCGTCGGCCTTCCGCTTCCCGAACGGCGAAAGCTTCGCGGAGATGCAGGCCCGGATCGTGGGGGCGCTGGAGGTGCTGTGCGCCGCTCACGCCGGGGGCGTCGTCGTCTGCTTCTCCCACGCCGACCCCATCAAAGCCGCCGTCGCCCACGCCCTGGGCACGCAGTTGGACCACTTCCAGCGGATCGTCATCAACCCGGGGTCCGTTTCGGCCATCTCCTATGCGGAGGGCCTGTCCCCCGCAGTGCTGACGGTGAACTCGACCCTGGAGCCCTTGAGCGGACTGAGGGCATCGTGACGTGGGACTGCCGGTGTCCGGGCGGGAGCTGACTCTGCTCACGGAGGGTGCCGTCGAGTTGCTGGGACGGATCCCGCGCGGCAGCAACGCGACCTTCCTGGCCCAGGTCTCGTGCGGGCACGACTCCGCCTGGGCGGTCTACAAGCCGGAGGCCGGGGAACGGCCGCTTGTCGATTTCGAGCCCGGACTCTACCGCCGCGAACGCGCGGCGTACCTGCTCAGTGAGCACCTGCAGTGGGGAATCGTGCCGCCCACCGTGATCCGCGAAGACTCTCCCCTGGGGATCGGGTCGCTCCAGTGGTTCGTCGAGGGTGACTTCCGGGAGCACTATTTCACCCTCTACGCGGACTCGCCCCAGATCCATCACATCCTGCTGCAGATCGCCTTGTTCGATTGCGTCGCCAACAACACCGACCGCAAGAGCGGTCATGTCCTGCGCGGCCACGACGGACGGTTGTGGGGCATCGACCACGGGCTGTGCTTCTCGGCCGACTTCAAACTCCGCACCGTGATCTGGGACTTCGCAGGTGCCCCCATCCCCGCTGCACTGCTTAAGGACATCGCACCACTCGCGGAGGACGTGCCGCCAGAGGTTGCCGAGCTCCTCGACCACGCGGAGGCCACTGCTCTGCGGCGCCGGGTCCAACGGTTGCTCCGCGAAGGCGTGCTTCCGGTTGACCCCACCGGCATGCGTTACCCGTGGCCGCTCGTGTAAGTGACGTCGCCTTCGAGCCACCGACCGACCCCGCCCGATAGCCGGCGGGCATGGAAGGGCCTGATGACCACTGTTGTGCGGGGCCGACGTCGGATAAACTCGGGTCCCCGGTCCATCAACCCGACGTCCCGACGGTTCGTCCATTCCGCTAGACCGCCGGGCTGAGCAGAGAGGCCAGCCATGGACTTCGCCGCGGCCAACGATCACCCGCTGGATCCTTTTCCCCATTACGCGAGAATGAGGGAAGCCGCCCCCGTCTTTCACGATGAGCAATCGGGCAGCTGGCATGTGTTCCGGTACGACGACGTGCAACGGGTGCTGTCAGAACATGCCAGTTTTTCTTCACGGATGGGCGGCGACGATCCCTCCGAGACAGGCCAGCTGTTCGCCTCGAGCCTGATCACCACTGACCCGCCGCGGCACCGGCAATTGCGCTCCCTGGTGACCCAGGCGTTCACGCCGAAAGCCGTGGACGCACTTGCTCCCCGCATCTCCGAGCTGACGCAAGAACTGCTGGACGGGTTCGCTTCCCGCGGCGGGGCCGACCTGATCGAGGAGCTGGCGTACCCGTTGCCTGTCATCGTGATCTCGGAACTCATGGGTATACCCTCGGGTGACCGGGACCGCTTTAAACAGTGGTCCGATGTGATCGTCAGCCAAACGCGCACCAGTGCGACGACGGAAGACCACCAGGCCACTAACCGGGAAATGACCGGATACTTCCTGGACCTCATCGAACAGCGACGGAGTCGGCCCGGCGATGATCTGATCAGCAACCTGCTCGCCGCCGAGATCGACGGGCAGAAACTAAACGTGGCCGAGCTGCTTGGCTTCTGCGCCCTGCTGCTGGTCGCCGGCAACGAAACAACCACGAACCTGATAGGCAACGCGGTACTTTGCTTTACCGAGGTGCCCGGCAGCATGGAGCGGTTAGTGACGGAACCATCACTGCTCCCCCAGGCCGTCGAAGAAGTGCTCCGCTTTCGGTCCCCCGTCCAGTCCATGTACCGGGTGGCAGTCGCCGAGACCACTTTGGGCGACGTTCAGATTCCGGCCGGCGCCCCCGTAGTAGCGTGGATCGGCTCCGCAAACCGCGACGAGCTGCAGTTCCAGCGCGCTGCCGAGTTCGACATCGACCGGGGCCAGTCCCGGCATCTGGCTTTCGGCCACGGCATTCACTTCTGCCTCGGGGCACCGCTTGCAAGACTCGAAGCCAAGATTGCGCTGGAAGCCCTCCTGTCCCGGCTGCCGGGACTGACCCTCGCTCCGGGAGCGCACCTTGAACGGATGGACAGCACCATCGTCTACGGGTTGAAGACGCTCCCGACCGGCTGGCAGGCAACCTGACTGCGGGCCGGCATGCCCCCCTCACCCACTAGGACGCCCCTACTTTAGCGTGCGAGGGGCCGGGCTCTTCGATTGCGCCCATGTTGTGCAACGCTGGTTGCATGGATCTGGAGGTGTCGCCCGCGCTCACGATTCCCGCCTCCGAGCTCGGCTGGCGGTTCTCGCGTTCGTCCGGGCCCGGCGGTCAGCACGTCAACACCTCGGACAGCCGCGTCGAACTCTTCTGGAACATCGGCGGGTCCGCGGCGCTTTCGGACAACCAACGGCGGATGCTGCTCACGCGCCTCGAAAGACGCCTGATCTCCGGGGTCATCACCGTGACCGCCTCCGAGCAGCGCTCACAGCTGCGCAATCGCGAGATCGCCCTGGCGAAGCTCTCCGGCCTGGTGGCAGAGACCCTTGCTCCCGAAGCTGCCCCCCGGCGCCCAACAAAACCCACCCGGGGCTCAAACCGCCGGCGCCTCGCAGCCAAGCAACAGCGGGCGGCCACAAAACAGCAGCGAAAGCGGCCGTACGCCGATTAGGCCGGCTACGGCTGCCGGCCGTCCATTCCGGGGTTGAGCCTCGCGACTGCCGCCGACAAAGCGGTGGCGAAGCCGCACCAGAGCGCATAAGGGGCCAGCGCCACGCCGGCGCTGCGGTTCAGGCGGTACGTACGCCGCACGAGGTCTGCGCTGCTCGCAGCCAGCACTGCGGCCTCCAGCGCGGCCAGCCACGGCCGGCGGGCACGCCAGAAGAGCCAGCTCCACGTCGCGTTGAGAACCAGGTTCGCGGCCAGGGCGCCGCGGTAGGCGCGTGCCTCCCGCCGCTGCCTGCCCGGTCGGCCGGCACTCTCGGGCACCCTTTGACTGTCGAGGGCGACGGCGGAACTCACGGCAAGGTCCGCGTAAAGGGCCGTCCACACGACGGGAAAGGCAAGGGCGGGCGGCTGCCAGTCCGGCTTCCGCAGCCGCTGATACCAGCGGCTATCAGGATCTGTCGCCACCGCCCCGGCCGCTGCGGTGGCTGCGGTCGCGGCTGCCGTCCACGCTACTGTCAAGAGTTTCATGCTTGGCCCTCCTGGACGTGGGCCCGGATGGCGCCGATCACCGGCGCCGACCCCTGCATGCGGTACACATCTATGGGTCTGGAGCCGAGCTGCACATTGGGGCTGCACATCCAGAGCATGGCCTGGGCCGGCGTGAAGGCACCATGGAGGTGCCCGACGAGGGCGTCCAGGTCCGCAAGCTGGAGCCGGCCGGCCGCGTCCGGCGCGTCCTGGCCCGATGCCCAACGATCCAAGAGTCCGATACTGACGCCCAGCAGGGGTGCCGCGGCTTCAGAACCCAGCGAATTTATGAGCCTTTCGGCTATTGCCCTCGGGCTATAGCCGGGGGCGTCCCTCAACTCTGAGAGGCTGGCGAAAACCGTGGTGGCAGACAATGCCGGTTCTTCGGCGCTGGTTTCCTGCATCTGTTCCATGACGCAATGCTATGGATTGACGGCCCCCCGGAGTAGGGCCACAGGGCCTCCTGGGCACTGGTCACCAGGCGGTCCGGGTCACGTGCGCACCGCTACAGCGGCGGCCACAATTCGCGATCATACCCACGCAGGCCGCCATTGCCTGCGGCTGTCCCGGCAACGCCCGGATCCGTGGACGGAAGGTCGCTGTCCTTCGCCTCCGGTGCTGCCGCAGCTGGCTTTCCGGTGCCAAGTCCCGGCCCTCCTGCCGCCTCTGAATCCCTGGCCATAGTCATCCCCTAAATCATTCGGCTGACGACAGACCGGCTCGAATATGTGCCGCCATCTGCCTCAGCTGACACTAGCCGCAGGGAAATCAACCCGGACAGGGTATTTGGACCCTGCGTTGCCCGCGATGCGTCGCTCTCAACGCGAGCACTCGCCCAGTGACGATGTACGAGAGCCACGACCCGCTCTACACTGTCCGGATGGAATGCACGGTGAGTGGAGTGCCTGTGCACTTCGCCGAGAACGGCAGCGGCACTCCGGTTTTCGCTCTCCACGGGGCTGGTGTCGACCATCGCGAGATCGCTGGCGCCCTTGAACCGATATTCTGCAACGTTTCCGGCTTTCGGCGACTCTATCCGGACCTGCCGGGAATGGGCCGCACCCCCGCGCCCGAGGCGGTTGCCAGCAACGATGACGTGCTGGACACTCTGCACGGCCTCATCGACAGCGTTATTGGCGATGAACCGTTTCTTGTCATTGGTCATTCGTACGGCGGGTACTTAGCCCGTGCCATTGCCGATGAGAGATCCGATCAGGCCATCGGGCTGGGGCTCATCTGCCCGGTTGGCGCGAAGACGCGTGACGTGCCCACGCACGAGGTCCTTGCTTCGGAGGTCGATATGCCGGGCGATGTGGGACCGGATCTTGAGGCCAGTTACCGTAGCTACTTCGTTGTGCAGACGGCGGAAACCCTGCGTCGGTTCCGGGAGTACACGGCTCCCGCGATGTCACTTGTTGACGAGCCGGGCCTCGGGCGAATCTTTTCGCACTGGGAGCTACGGGATCCGCCGGAAAGCGCGAAAGCTTATCCCCATCCAGTGTTGATCCTTGCCGGACGCCAGGATGCCACCGCCGGGCACGCGGGCCCGTGGGACCTGGTCCGGCACTACCCTCGCGCCACCTTTGCGGTGGTCGACCGTGCCGGCCACGCTTTGATGCACGAGCAGCCCGGCATCCTGCAAGCCCTCGTTGCCGAATGGCTGATGCGCGTGCGTGAGCACTCCGCCCGCCAGTAAGACGACTGTTAAGGAAATGCCCGCCCGGGGGTTTCCCCGGGCGGGCATTTCCTTCGTTGGTAAGAGTCAGATCGCCTCTGCGCCGACTGCGGCACCGACGTCCAGGCCGTCTGCCGCACCCGCCAACCGGAGCCAGGTATCCACCACGGTGTCGGGGTTCAAGGAGACGGAATCGATGCCTTCTTCGACCAGCCACTGGGCGAAGTCCGCGTGGTCGCTGGGCCCCTGGCCGCAGATGCCGACATACTTGCCGCGCGCCCTGCAGGCCTTGATGGCCATGCTCAGGAGCTTCTTGACGGCGGGGTCGCGTTCGTCGAAGCCGCCCGAGACAATCGCGGAATCCCGGTCCAGGCCCAGGGCCAGCTGGGTCATGTCATTGGAGCCGATGGAGAATCCGTCGAAGTAGTCCAGGAATTCGTCAGCGAGCAGCGCGTTGGACGGAATCTCACACATCATGATGACCTCGAGTCCGTTTTCGCCGCGGCGCAGGCCGTTCTCCGCCAGCAGCTCGATGACGCCGCGGGCCTCGTCCAGGGTCCGCACAAACGGGATCATGAGCTTGACGTTGGTCAGCCCCATCTCGTTGCGGACGAAGGACAGGGCCTCGCACTCGAGGTCGAAGCAGTCCCGGAAGGATGGCTCCAGGTAGCGTGAGGCGCCGCGGAAGCCGAGCATGGGGTTTTCTTCGTGGGGCTCGTAGGCGGGCCCGCCAATGAGGTTGGCGTACTCGTTGGACTTGAAGTCGGACATACGCACAATCACCGGTTGCGGAGCGAACGCCGCGGCAATGGTGGCCACCCCTTCGGCCAGGCGCTTGATGTAGTAATCGCGCGGGCTGTCGTACGCGGCAATCCGTTCCCGGATGACCGCGGCCACGTCCGCCGGCTGGCTGTCCAGGTTCAAGAGAGCCTTGGGGTGGATGCCGATCTGGCGGTTGATAATGAATTCCAGCCGGGCCAGGCCAACGCCGTGGTTGGGCAGCTGGGCGAAGGTGAAGGCCTGCTCGGGGGTGCCGACGTTCATCATGACCTTGACCGGGGCCTCGGGCAGCTGGGTGATCTCGGTGTCCTCGACGCTGAAGTCCAGGAGGCCTTCGTAGATAACGCCGGTTTCACCGTCGGCGCAGGAGACGGTCACCTCGAGTCCGTCGGAGAGCACGTCGGTGGCGGCACCGGTGCCGACGACGGCGGGGATCCCCAGTTCGCGGGCGATGATGGCCGCGTGGCAGGTGCGTCCGCCGCGGTTGGTGACGATCGCGGAGGCACGCTTCATGATCGGTTCCCAGTCCGGGTCGGTCATGTCGGCGACGAGGACGTCGCCGGTCTTGAAGGCCGCCATCTGGTCGATTGCGGTGAGGATGCGGACGGTGCCGGCGCCGATACGCTGGCCGATGGCGCGGCCTTCGACCAGAACCCTGCCGGTCCCGTTGAGCCGGAAACGGCTCAGGCTGCCGGAGGCGCGGCGGGACTGCACGGTCTCGGGGCGTGCCTGGAGGATGTACAGGCCGCCGTCGATCCCGTCCTTGCCCCATTCGATGTCCATCGGGCGGCCGTAGTGCTTCTCGATGGCGACCGCATGGCGGGCGAGCTGCTCGACGTCGTCGTCCGTAAGGCTGAAGCGGTTCCGCAACGAAGCCTCAACCGGAACGAAGTCAATGGTGTGGCCCACTTCGCGGTTGCTCGTGTAGGTCATCTGGAGCGCTTTCTCGCCCAGTCCGCGCTTGAGGATCGCGGGGCGGCCGGCCTGCAGGGCGGGCTTGTAGACGTAGAACTCGTCGGGGTTAACCGCGCCCTGGACGACGGCCTCTCCGAGGCCGTAGGAGGACGTGACGAACACGGCGTCCTGGAACCCGGACTCCGTGTCCATCGTGAACATGACCCCGGAGGCGCCGACGTCGGAGCGCACCATCCGCTGGATGCCCGCTGAGAGGGCCACTTCGGCGTGTTCGAACTTGTGGTGCACGCGGTAGGCGATGGCGCGGTCGTTGTAGAGGGACGCGAACACGTCCTTGATGGCAAGCAGGATGTTGTCGATGCCGCGCACGTTGAGGAAGGTTTCCTGCTGACCGGCGAAAGAGGCGTCGGGGAGGTCTTCGGCCGTTGCGCTGGAACGGACGGCCCAGGAGAGGTCCTCGGATCCCCCGTGCTTGTCCACCAGCTGCTGGTAGGAGCTCCGGATCTGCGCTTCGAAGTCCGGCAGGAACGGCGTCTCACGCATGAGGGTCCGGATTTCCTGGCCGGCTGAGGCGAGGGCCGTCACGTCGTCGGTGTCCAGGCCCACCAGCCGGTCCGCGATCTTCTGGTCCAGGCCGGAGTCGGCGAGGAACGTGCGGTAAGCGTCGGCCGTGGTGGCAAAGCCGTCCGGGACCTGGACGCCGGCAGAGGTCAGGTTCTGCACCATCTCACCGAGGGAGGCGTTTTTTCCACCCACCCGGTCCAGGTCCTTGAGTCCGAGTTCTGAGAACCACAGGATGTCTGTCGTCATAGTTGCTGCTCCTTTGCAGATGATGGCATGCAGATGTGCCGCCCCGCTCCCGGCGATAGCCGGTTGGTGGGCGCGAATCCTGTCAACAGTGACAGGTCTCGGGCGCTCTTTCCACATGATGTGCGCCACACCGGGCTTGTGAAATTTTTCCCTAATGCTTGAGGTTCATGCGCTGCAGGATGGTTGCAGCCATCTCCTCCACTGACACCGTGGCTGAATTCAGGTACGGAATCCGGTGCGAGACGTACAGCTGCTCGGCGCTGCGCAGCTCGAAGCCGCACTGCCGCAGGGACGCGTACGGTGAGCCGCGGCGCCGTTCGGTACGGATCTGGCTCAGGCGCAGCGGGTTGGACGAGAGTCCGAAACATTTCTCAACGAAAGGCCTCAAGGGCTTCGGAAGCCCTTCCCGTTCGAAGTCCTCGTCCACCAGCGGGAAGTTGGCAGCGAAGATTCCGTGTTGCAGCGCCAGATACATTGTGGTGGGTGTTTTTCCGCAGCGGGACGGCGCCACGAGGATGACCTGCGCCTTTTCCAGAGCGCGCAGGCTCTGCCCGTCGTCGTGTTCCATGGCGTACTCGACGGCGGCCATCCGGGATTGATACCGCTCCGCATTGCCCAGGCCATGGGCCCGGCCAGGTTCGCCACTGGCCCGTGAGCCGAGGGCCTGCTCCAGCTGTCCGACATGCGTCCCGATAAGGTCCACCACAATCCCCTGGCACTTGGCCAAGGCCTGACGGACGTCGCTACTGACAGCGGTGGAAAAGACGATCGGCCGCGGACCGGTGGCGACCAGCTGGTCGATGGTGGCGACCACGGTCCTGGCCTGTTCGACGGTGGTGATGAAGGGAACCGTGATGCGGTCAAAGTTATTGGCGGGGAACTGCGTCAACAAGGTGTTGCCGAGCGTTTCGGCCGTGATGCCGGTGCTGTCCGAAAGGAAGT
Source organism: Arthrobacter sp. SPG23 (assembly GCF_000876655.1). Classification (GTDB taxonomy): domain Bacteria; phylum Actinomycetota; class Actinomycetes; order Actinomycetales; family Micrococcaceae; genus Arthrobacter. The sequence continues at coordinate 33,726 of NZ_JYCN01000017.1, read as the reverse complement.
AGACAGGCCGAAGAACGTCATTGGTCATGAACGCATTCTGCACCAGGAGCGGTCCGGTATCCCAATGCGGGACACGGACGAGTCATCACCACGCGTCCGGGAAATAGAATCCCGAGGCCTCTCGACCACGACCGCCGGCACACCCGGGTTAGGGCTGGAATCTGTAGCCGATGCCGGCCTCAGTCAGGAGGTGCTTGGGGTTGGCGGTGTCGGGCTCGAGTTTGCGGCGGAGCTGGGCCATGTAGACGCGCAGGTAGTTGGCCTCCTTGGCGTACGCGGGTCCCCAGACTTCGGTGAGCATTTGCTGTTGGGTGATGAGTTTTTCCGGGTTCCTGACCAGCAGTTCGAGGATGTTCCATTCGATGGGGGTCAGGCGGACGTCGTTTCCGTCCCGGGTGACGCGTTGTTTGGCCAGGTCCACGGTGAAGGTGTCAGTGATGACGACGGGTTCGGCTCTGTGCTCGGTGGTCCTCCGCAGCAACGCACGGATGCGGGCGAGGAGTTCGTCCGGGCCGAAGGGTTTGGTGATGTAGTCGTCGGCGCCGGCGTCGAGTGCCTCAACCTTGTCATCGGATGTGTGGCGGGCCGAGAGCACGAGGATGGGGACAGGGTTCCAGCTCCTCAACCGTTTGATGACCGTTGTGCCGTCGATGTCGGGCAGGCCGAGGTCCAGGATGATCAAGGCCAGCGGGTGCCGGGTCGCTGCCAGGAGCGCTGATTCTCCGTCAGCGGCGGCGGTCACGGTGTAGCCGTTTGCTTCCAGGGAGATCTTCAAGACTTTGAGCAGGTGCGGGTCATCGTCCACGACGAGGACAGCGGTCATGGCGTCTCTGTCCTGGAAGGGTGCACGGGCAGGGCGTGTGTCCGGCTGGTGAGGAACGATTGGGGCACCACCGGCGCCTGCCCGTGGCTGTCGTTCGACGTTACACCGGTGGAGAGTCTCAGCCGGATGACCATGGTGAGCCCTCCTCCAGGTGTTGGTTCGGCCGTGAGGGTGCCGCCCATCGCTTCGGTGAATCCTTTGGCCACGGCCAGGCCGAGGCCGACTCCGGTCGTTTGGGGGATGTCGTCGAGTCGTTGGAAGGGGCGGAACATTTCCAGGATGCTTTCTGCCGGCACTCCCCGGCCGTGATCAATGATGCGGAGTTCACCGGCGGGGTGCCCGGTCAGGGTTTCGTTGCTGAGTCCGCCGGCGGTGCCGACAATGACTATATCGGAGCCGGGTGCGTACTTGATGGCGTTTTCGACGATGTTGGCAATGACTCGTTCGAGCATGCCGGGGTCAGCATCGATTTCGGGCATGTTGGGGGGCAGCTCGACGCGGACGCTGCCTGCAGGGGTGCCGTGCAGGGCCGCGGGGATGATGTCGTACCAGCGCACTGGTCGCAGAAGGGGTTTGGCTGCGTCTGAGGTGATTCTGGACATATCGAGCAAGTTTCCCACGAGCAGGTCCAGGCGGTCGGAACATTCATCGATGGTCTCCAGCAGCTCCTGCTCCTGTTCGGGGGTGTAGTGCACGTTTTTTTGCAAGAGGCTGCCTACTGCGAGTTTTATTCCAGCCAGGGGGGTGCGCAGGTCGTGGGAAACGGCGCGCAGGATCGAGGTGCGCATGGTGTTGCTCTCGGCGAGGCGGAGGACTTCTCTCCGGCTGGAGGCCAGTTGCCGGAGTTCGAGCTGGGCAGCGAGATGCACGCCGAACACGGCGAGTAGCCGTCGTTCGCTGGCCGGCAGGGGGCGACCGTAAAGAACCAGCTTTGTGGCCGTGTCGATTTGTTGGGAATTTTCGGTCCGGAGGTCCTGGCCGCCCAACGCGGGATCACCCGTCGCGGGCGGAGGTAGCTCGCCGGCGTGCGCGATGACCTTCCAATCTTTTTCGGTGTTCCGGGGCGTGGCGTCGGCCGTGTCGTAGAGGGCTGCTCCGCGCATGCTGAAGACGTCCAGCGCCTGTTGCAACAGATCTGTGACGGTGTCCTCGGAGGTCGCCGTGCTGCGGGTGAGGTCTGAGAGGGTTGTGGCTTCGGCACGGGCCCGGGCGGCTTCTTTGGAGCGGCGGGCGGAGAGGTCCACGACGACGGCAACGGCCGCGGAGACGCCGACGAAGACCAGAAGGGCGAGGACGTTCTGGGGGTCCTGGATGGTCAGGGTTCGGAACGGAGCGGTGGAGAAGTAGTTGACTAGCAAGCTGCTCCAGAGGGCCGCGAGGATGGCGGGCCAGAAACCACCGATGAGGGCCACGGTGATCGATCCGGTGAGCTGGACGAGTACGGCGGTGGCGACGTTCGGGTCCGGGTTCAGGCCAAGCAACCACTGGAGAACTGGAGGTAACACGATCGCCAGGATGAAGCCGGCGATAACCCGCGTGCGGCCGAGGTCGCGTTGGCGTTGCGGGCCGGCGCCGATCCCGCTTAGCGGGTGGGAGACCATGTGGACGTCGATGTCTCCGGAATCGCGGACCACCCGGGTGCCGATGCCGCCGCCGAGCAAGCCGCCGAGGACGGATTCGAGTTTTCCGTGTCGGGAGGTGCCGACGACGATCTGGGTGGCGTTGACGCTGCGGGCGAAGTCGAGCAGCGCGTTGGCGGGGTCTTCTCCGGCGACGATGTGGTAGCTGCCGCCCAGGTCCTGAATGAGGCGGCGTTGGGCCTCGAGTGCCTGCGGTGATTCGCTGGCGACGCCGTCGGCGGCGCGGACGTGGACAGCGAGCAGGTCCCCGCCGTTCACGCGCTTCAGGATCCGGGCGCCGCGGCGAATCAGGATCTCACCCTCGGGGCCGCCGGTGAGCCCGATCACTATGCGTTCGCGGGCTGGCCAGGTCGCGTTGATGTCGTTTTCGGCCCGGTACCTGGCCAGGCCTTCGTCCACCCGGTCTGCGAGCCAGAGCAGCGCCAGTTCACGGAGCGCGGTCAGGTTTCCCAGCCGGAAGTAGTTGGAGAGCGCTGCATCGATCTTGTCCGGGGCGTAGATCTTGCCATCGCCCAGGCGCTGGCGCAGCAGTTCCGGAGAGATGTCGACCAGGTGGATCTGGTCGGCTCTTCGGACCACGTCGTCCGGAACGGTTTCGGCCTGGCGCACGTCCGTGATGGAGGCCACGACGTCGCCGAGGGATGCCAGGTGTTGAATGTTCACTGTGGACAGGACGTTGATGCCGGCGTCGAGAAGTTCGTCGATGTCTTCCCAACGTTTGGCGTGCCTGCTGCCGGGAACGTTCGAGTGCGCGTATTCGTCGACGACGGCGGTGACCGGTGCCCGCCGGATGACGGCGTCCAGGTCCATTTCGTCGAACTCGGTGCCCCGGTATGGAAGGCGCCGGGGCGGGATGATTTCGAGCCCATCCATCAGCGCACGCGTCTCCGCACGCCCGTGGTCCAAGGCGAAGGCGACGACGACGTCTTCGCCGCGCTTGAGTAGGCGGTGGGCTTCCTCGAGCATTTCGTAGGTCTTGCCTACTCCGGGTGCGGCCCCAAGGAAAATCCGCAGCGTTCCACGTGCCATGCCGTCATTCTTCCACTTCGGACAGGCCGGTCTATCTCTGTCCGGAGGATGCGGCCACATCCAGATTAACGAGGGTCACGTTAACGGAGGGCTGGCCCAGGAGAGCCTCGAGGCCGCTGCTGGTGTGCCTCAAGACAAGGGCCCTGACTTCCTCCGGGCTCATCCCGTGGGCCGCGGCGACGCGGGAAACCTGGAGCAAGGCGTACTCCGGGGAGATGTGAGGGTCCAGCCCGGACCCGCTGGCTGTCACGGCGTCGGCCGGGACCTCGGACTCGCTGATGCCTTCCTCGGCAGCGACGGCGGCCCGGTTGGCCTCAACTGCCTGCAGGAGTTTGGGATCGTTGGGGCCAAGATTGCTGGCTGACGACGTCGCCGGATCCCAGTTCACGGCCGACGGCCGGGCATGGAACCAGCGCGGGTCCTGGACGCCGTTTTCGTCGGCGGAGGCCTGGGCGATCAGGGCGGACGCGGCCGGAGCGCCGCCGTCGTCCCTGATGATCGAACCATTGGCCTGGTAAGGGGCGATCAGCTGCCCGGCACCGAAGACGGCCAGGGGGTAGGCCACGCCCAGGACCAGCGTGGCAGCGAGCAGGAAGCGCAGCGCGGTTAGCGCCTGGCGGAGGTAGCCGGTGAGGGTGTTCATGGGGGCGCTCCTAGCCGATTCCGGGGATCAGGGAGATGATCAGGTCGATCATCTTGATGCCGATGAAGGGTGCGATGAGCCCTCCGAGCCCGTAGACCAGGAGGTTCCGGCTAAGGGCCTGGTTCGCCGAAACGGCGCGGTATTTGACCCCGCGGAGTGCCAGCGGGACCAGGGCGACGATGATCAGGGCGTTGAAGATCACAGCGGACAGGATGGCCGAGGACGGGGTTGAGAGTCCCATGATGTTTAGCAGCCCGAGCCCGGGGAACGCCGCGGTGAACAGGGCCGGGACGATCGCGAAGTACTTGGCGACGTCGTTGGCTACCGAGAAGGTGGTGAGGGCACCGCGGGTGATGAGCAGTTGCTTGCCGATGCCGACGATGTTGATGAGTTTGGTGGGGTCGGAGTCTAGGTCCACCATGTTGGCCGCATCTTTGGCTGCGGGAGTGCCGGAGTTCATGGCGACGCCGACGTCCGCGGCGGCAAGGGCGGGGGCGTCGTTGGTGCCGTCCCCGGTCATGGCCACGAGCCGGCCTTGGGCCTGCTCTTCTTTGATGACGGCGAGTTTGTCCTCCGGGGTTGCTTCGGCGAGGAAATCATCGACGCCTGCCTCCGCGGCAATCGCCCTGGCGGTAATCGGGTTGTCGCCGGTGATCATCACGGTCCGGATGCCCATCTTCCGCAGTTCGGCGAAGCGGGCGTGCATGCCGGGTTTGACGACGTCGGCCAGATGGATGGTTCCCAGTACGTCTGCCCGGCCGTTCCTGTCAATCTTCGCTACAAGCAGGGGTGTGCCGCCCTGGGCTGAGATTTCCTTGACCCGGTGGTCGACTTCCGCCGGTGTGTGGCCGCCGTATTCGGCGACGAAGGCGGCCACCGTGGAGGCGGCGCCTTTGCGGATCTGCTGCCCGTCAAGATCCAGCCCGCTCATGCGGGTGCTGGCGCTGAAGGGGACCACCGCAAAGTCACCGGAGCGGCGCTCGAGTGTGGCCAGATCTGATCCGGTCATGCCTTTGTCCTCGGCAAGATCCACGATGGACCGCCCCTCGGGGGTTTCGTCGGCCAGGCTGCAGACCCGGGCGGCCTCGATCAGGTCGGTGCGCTCCACATGGTTGGCGGGGTAGAAATTGACGGCACGGCGGTTGCCGTAGGTGATGGTTCCGGTCTTATCCAGCAGCAGGGTGGTGATATCCCCGGCGGTTTCCACGGCACGTCCCGAGGTGGCCAGCACGTTGTGCTGGACAAGGCGGTCCATGCCGGCGATGCCGATAGCCGGCACCAGTGCCCCGATGGTGGTGGGGATCAGGCAGACCAGCAAAGCCACCAGCACGATCGGCGAGGGCGCGGCTCCGGCGAGGGACGCGAACGGGGCCAGGGACATGGTCACGGCGAGGAACACGATGGTGAGGGACACCAGCAGCACGTGCAGTGCGATCTCGTTGGGGGTCTTCTGCCGCACGGCCCCCTCAACCAGCATGATCATCCGGTCGATGAACGTCTGGCCCGGCTCGGCGGTGATGCGGATGACAATCCTGTCCGAGAGGACCCTCGTGCCGCCGGTGACGGAGGAGCGGTCGCCGCCGGATTCACGGATGACAGGGGCTGATTCACCGGTGATGGTGGACTCGTCGACGCTGGCCAGGCCTTCGATGATTTCACCGTCCGAGGGTATGACGTCCCCGGCTTCGCAGATGACGATGTCGTTGAGCCGCAACCCGGTTCCGGGGACGACCTTGGTGGTGCCGTCGGGCTGGCGGAGCCGGGCCTGGACACCTTGGCGGCTTGCCCGGAGGCTGTCGGCCTGGGCTTTGCCGCGTCCTTCGGCGATGGCTTCGGAGAGCGTACCGAACAGGACGGTGAGCCACAGCCAGGCGGTGACGGCGATGCTGAACCCCGAGGGCCGATAGAGGGTAATCGCAGTGCACAGGGCGGCCCCGACCAGCACGGTGAACATGACCGGGGAGTGGATCATTTGCCGTGGGGCGAGTTTGCGGACGGCGAGGGGCAGTGCGGCGATGACGGACGCGAGCGTGAGTTTTGCCGGGGCTTTGGTGTGGTGTTTGTGTTCGCCGGGGGTGCCGAGGGGGTTGCCGTCGGCGTAGGTTTGGGCGGCGGTGTCCGTTGCTGATGCGGCGCTGGACCGGGTCATTTGAGGAGTCCTTCTGCGAGGGGGCCCAGGGCGAGGGCCGGGAAGTAGCTCAGGGCGGTCAGGATGACCGTCACGCCGACCAGCAGGCCGCCGAAGAGCGGGCCGTGGGTGGGGACGGTGCCGGCGGAGGCGGGAATCTTGCCCTGCCGGGCCAGGGAGCCGGCGAGGGCGAGGACCAGGGCGACGGGGAGGAAGCGGCCCAGCAGCATGGCCAGGCTCATCATGACCGAGAGGTAGGGTGACGAGGTGGTGATGCCGCCGAACGCGGAGCCGTTGTTGTTTGCCCCGGAGGTGAAGGCGTACAGCACTTCGCTGAACTGGTGGGGGCCGGTTGCCGGGGCGTTGGTTATGATGTCCGGCAGCATAACGGTGATGCCGGCCAGGGCAAGGACCAGGACGGGGGTGACGAGAATGTACATGGCGGCGAGCTTCATTTCCGTGGGACCGATTTTCTTGCCCAGGTACTCCGGTGTGCGCCCGACCATGAGACCGGCGATGAAGACGGAGATGATGGACAGGATCAACATGCCGTAGAGTCCGGACCCGGTTCCGCCGGGGGCGACCTCGCCAAGCATCATGTTCACCATGGCCACCCCGCCTGCCAGCGGCGGCAGGGAATCATGGGCGGTGTTCACGGCGCCGGTGGAGGTCAGCGTGGTGGACGCGGCAAAGATCGCGCCCTGCACGGGCCCGAAGCGCTGTTCAAAACCCTCGCCCAGTCCGCCGGCCGCCGCCGTCGCGGTTCCCTGGCCGGAAGCCACGGCCCAGCCCATCAGCGAAACGGAGGCCAGCCACAGGGTGCCCATCACCGCGGCCACTGTGTAGCCCTGCTTCTGGTCGCCGACGATCCGGCCGAAGGCGTAGGGAAGGGCGGAGGGGATGAGCAGTAGCAGGAACACCTCGAAGAGGCTGATGAAAGGATTGGGGTTCTCGAACGGGTGGGCCGAGTTGGCATTAAAGTAACCGCCGCCGTTGGTCCCGAGCTCCTTGATGGCCTCCTGGGACGCGACCGGCCCGCCGGGAATCGTCTGGCTGATCCCGGCCGCGTGGTTGACGACGTCGGCGGGCCAGAAGTTCTGCACCACCCCGCCAAGGACCATCAGCAGGGACGCGACGAACGCGATCGGCAACAGGATCCGAAACGACGTCCGGGCCAGGTCCACCCAGAAGTTGCCCAGCCGCTGTGTCCTGGTGCGGGCGATGCCGCGAATGAGGGTGACGACGACGACGATGCCGACGGCGGCGGAGAGGAAGTTCTGCACCGCCAGCAGGGTCATCTGCACGAAAATGCCGATCGTAGTCTCGGGAGCGTAGGTCTGCCAGTTCGTGTTGGTCACAAAGGAAATCGCGGTGTTCATCGCAATCCACGGATCAACCCCGGGCAGGGAACCGCTGCCGGGCAGAATGCCCTGCAGCCGCTGGAGGACGAACACCAGCAGAATGGAGACAACCGAGAATGCCAGGACACTGCGAAGGTAAACCGACCAGGTCTGCTCAGTCCCGGCGTCGATCCCGGCGAGACGGTAAAACAGCCGCTCGGGCCGGCTCGACATTTTGCCCTCGAAAACCCGGACGAGGTAGACCCCCAGCGGCTTATGCAGGGCGGCGAGAACCACAGCCAGCGCGGCGACCTGGACGAGGAACGATGCAATATTGAAGGTCATGTCCTGCTCACCACTTTTCCGGGTGGATCAGGACGACGAGCAGGTAGCCGAAGAGACTCAGTCCCGCAACGAGCAAGACCACCCACATGATCGCATCGGCGCTCATTGTTCTTGCTCCGGCCGGTCATCGGCGCCGCCAACCATCCCGGCCAGGAGGTGACCGGTCCACATCACAAACCCCATGGAAACCATGAGGATTCCGATTACCGCCAAGTCAGCCATTGCAGGTTCCTTTCAGATGCGCCCCGTTTGCGGGGCTGATCCCAGTCAAACCCCTCCACGGCGGCTCAAACGCGTTCCTGATATTTCCCTAATGCCCGGAGGCCGAATCTTGACGCGGTCTTAACGGGCGTGAGACGGCGGCGGCGTTCGGGGTCATTTGACCAGCGGCCCTCCGCGTCGGACGGAAGAAACGACGTCGAGGATCGCTTGGGTCGTGGTTGCGGCGCCATCTTCCTCTGCAATGAGCGATTCGTGGGAGGCCCCCTCGATGGTGCGGTGCGCAGCGTTCGTCGACAACCCGGCCAGTTCGTTTTGTGATGCCAGGTGCTTGCTGTCACTGCCGATGCCGGCTGTCAGGACGATCAGGGGCTTGTCGGCGAAGTCGCGCAGTGACGCAGCTTCCTCCATCGAGGTGTTCGCCTGGACGTATTCGTCGATAGTGCTGCGCAGGTTGCCCGGGGTCGCGATGTTGGCGCGGACCTCGTCCCGGAATCGCGGCGGCAGGCTGCCGGCCTCGAACGGAGCGTACAGTCGGCCCAGACCGAGCCTAGCCGAGGTAGAGATCAGCGCCGAGACCCGGTCAAGGATGTCGTAGCCGCCCCTAACGGCGGCCGATGGCGCCCCCGGATTCGCTGACGGTGCCGGTGCGGTGGAGTCCACCAACACCATGCCCGCTACCTCGTCGGGGTAGAGTGCGGCGAAGGTCAGTACATAGAGGCCACCGAAGGAATGACCCGCCAGCACATAAGGTCCCGGGACGTTCCCGCGGTGCAGCAAGGTATGGAGGTCAGTCGCTATCTGAGTGGCGTCCTGGGCGGTGTCAGCGGGTTCGCTCCAGCCTCGGCCGGCGCGGTCGTAGATGCAGACCCGGGTGTCACGGGCGATGGCCGGCGTAATCCACCCGTGGTTCGAGGACATTTCGCCTCCGCCCGGTTGGAGCACAACTGTGGGGCTGCCTGAGCCGGTGCAGTTAAGGTGCAGGCTGTGTCCGCCGACGTCGATCAGCTGCCCGGGCATCGGGTACGCCTTGGCATCCGCCGCTGTACTCACGGCCTGGTAGCCGCCGCCGATCGAGGTAAGAGCCAGCATCGCCATGACCGGGTAGAGCAGCCAGCCTTTGCTCCGGCTATCAAGCTGCCGACGGGCCCGGACGACCATCCAGATCACCAATGCAAGGAGGGCGGGAGGCCACACCCAGCTGAGCACCTGGACCACCGCGGAGCCGAACCACACCAGGAGAAGCCCGCCCGCGCCCATGAACAGTGCCGGAGCCGCGGCCCATCGCTGGGGCTGGTTAGTGAACCGCACCGAGAGGAGGGCCAACATCGCCCAGCCCAGCGTGAATCCGCACAGCACTGCACCAGTAACCTCGCTCTCCTGTGCCCGGATAAAGGGGGCGGCGACAAGGAGCAGAGCAGCGAGGAGCCCTGCGGCCATGGAGCCCGCCACCACCCGGCCGATGCGCCACCTCGCCCTCGGGTCTTGGCGGGACAGACGTCCCGGGCCGTTGTCCTGAGGGGCGGGGCCGGGAAGAGACGTATTGGGGGTACCGGCCACTGTGGGCTCGATTCATGTGGGTGGCGGTCAGCCTGCCATCAGGTCCGCGTGGTGCACCGCGGCGACGTTCGGGTGGGCCCGAAGCCGGTAGCGGAGGGCGTTATCGCCGTAGGTTTCCAGAATAGGGCTGTTCGTCGGGTCAACCGACAGGCCGCGCGCCTTGCTTCTAAACTCAGGGCTCAGCGCAAGCTGCGGCATCGTCGCATCCAGGGCCGGATTGTAGAAGAACGGAAGGGAGACCCTGTCGGTGCCGCGAGGCGGCGAGGCCACGCGGTGCAGGGTTGCCTTCAGGTAGCCGTTCGTGGCCAGCTCAAGCATCTCGCCGATATTGACCACAAAAGTTCCCGGCACCTGGGGTGCGTCAATCCACGTCCCCTGGTACTCGACCTGGAGGCCGCCCTTCCCGGGCTCCACCAGGAGGAGCGTCAGCACGCCGCCGTCGCGGTGGGAGCCCACACCCTGCTTCGGTTCCTCGTGGGATGACCCCGGATACCGCACAACTTTGAGCACGGGGAAGGCCCGTGCAGCGAAGGCCTCATCAAAGGTGTCTTCGGGTGCCCCGAGAGAGACCGCCAGGGCCCTCAGGAGACTCAATGAGATAGTGCTCAGCCGCTCCATCCACTCGGCGACAATCCCCCGCATTTCGGGCAGCGCATCCGGCCACAGGTTGGGCCCCTCGAGGCGCCAGTACTCCGGGACGCCCGGGCCTGGCGCCACCGCTGGCCGCTCTGCGCCGATGTCGACCTGCTCGCGCCAGTCGACTGCACCGTCCGTGATTTCCCCGCCGATACGGGTGTAGCCGCGGAACTGGGGGCTGTGGACATTCTCGATTGCGAGCTTCTGTTCTTCGGTAAGCTCGAAAAAGCGGCGGGACACGCCCAGCATTGCGTCCATGAGCTCCTGCGGGATGCCATGGCCGGCCAGGTACAGGAAACCGACCTCGTGCATGGCGTTGCGCAGTTCGTCACGAAACCGGGACGCCTCCTCCGCACCCGCGTTCAATCGGGAGAAGTCGAGAACGGGCAGTGTTTCGAGTGGCAACGTCTCCAGTCCTTTTCAGTGAACTTGGCAAGCCGGCGCATGTATCTGTTTCCATGGTACGGCCGGGCAACTACGTTGGGCATGAACGCGCGTCGGAATTCCCGTTGCGGACCGACGCTCGAACCGGTGCATAGTCCCTTCCCGCATCCTCCCGGACTAGGCGCTGCCGTGTAAGGTGCGCTGATGACCTCCAAGAAAGTCAGGTACTCATGACCTCCCCCACCGTCGATACAGGCAGCGTTCACAACAAAGTTGCCCTTATAGTTGGCGCCAGCGGCATCGCCGGCTCGGCCATAGTCGAACAACTGAATCAAAACGGTGGCTGGACAGTTCTCGCGTTGTCCAGGAACCCGATCCCCGGTTCCTCTACCAGGCACATCTCCGCGGATCTGCTCTCGGCCGAAAGTCTCGCCGTAGCACTCGGCACCGAGAAACCCACACACGTTTTCTTCACGGCGTGGGCAAAGCAGGACACCGAACAAAAGAACATCAGCGTCAACGCAGCAATGCTACGCAACCTGCTCGAAGCCCTCGACCATGCCCCCGTCGAACACGTGGCCCTGATGACCGGACTGAAGCACTACCTGGGCCCGTTCGAGTCCTACGGCGCCGGCCCAATTCCTGACACCCCCTTCCGCGAGGAAGAGCCCCGGCTGCCGGCGCCGAACTTCTACTACGCGCAGGAAGACGAGCTATGGGCGGCTGCAGAACGGCAGGGGTTCCGCTGGTCCGTGCACCGTTCCCACACCGTCATCGGCCATGCCGTGGGCAATGCGATGAACATGGGCCTGACGTTGGCCGCACAGGCAACCTTGTGCAAAGAGTTGGGTAAGCCCTTCGTCTTTCCCGGCTCCGAGACCCAATGGAACAGCCTCACCGACATGACTGACGGGGATCTCCTTGCGGAGCACATGATCTGGGCCGCCACTACCGAAAAAGCGGGCAACCAGGCCTATAACGTGGTCAACGGTGACGTCTTCAGATGGCGCTGGATGTGGCCAAAGTTGGCCGCCTACTTTGGCGTGAAAGCCGAAGGCTTCCAGGGCTCGCCGCGGCCGCTCGAGGCACAGATGCAGGGCATGGATGACGTATGGTCGAAAATTGCCGCCACTCACGGTCTCGTCGAGGCCGACTTGGCCCGGGTTGCGTCGTGGTGGCACACGGACGCCGACCTGGGACGCAACATTGAGGTTCTCGCGGACATGAGCAAGAGCCGGCTGGCCGGCTTTACCGGCTACCGGCGCACGGAAGACTCCTTCCGGCGGCTGTTCGACCGGTACCGCGCCGAGAAGATCATCCCCTGATCAGCTTCGTCGTGCGCGCGACACAGTCATCTTTGGCTGCGCGGACTCCCGTCCCGCTGCGGAGATCATCTTCGACGTCGGCCTCGGCGTCCTCTGGAGGTGGTGCGGCTAGAGGTGGTGAGGCCTAAGCCGGGGCGGCCTGCATAAGGATCTCTCTTCCTTGGAGACTTTCGCGTGCAATAGTCTGGGCACGCCAGCCTGCGGCCGAAGGTGAAGAAGCCGGGAAAGCAGGAGACAAATGCTTGGAAGGGACCAGCCATGCTGATCTGCGCAACCTGCGCCGTCGAACGCGATGAACCTGCCCCGGGGCTCTGCCCTATCTGCACAGATGAGCGGCAGTATGTGCCCGAGGACGGACAAAAATGGCTCACACTGGACGGGCTGGCGCAGGAGGGCCAGCAGACCGTGGTGAAGGAGAACGAGCCGGGACTCATCGGGATCAGGACGGAGCCAAAAGTCGGGATCGGCCAGACGGCTCAGCTTGTGGTGACACACGAGGGTTCGCTGCTGTGGGATCCGGTGGGATATGTCGACGACAGAGCAGTGAACGCAGCGCTCGAGCGAGGACCGGTCCTGGCGATCGCGGCTAGCCATCCACACATGTTTGGTGTGCAGGTCGAATGGTCGCGTCGGCTCGGTGGCGTCCCCGTACTTGTGGCGGACTCAGACCGGCGATGGCTGGGGCGCGATGATCCGATCATCGAATACTGGTCCGGCAGTGAAACAATCGCCGAAGGGTTGACGCTGCACCAGACCGGGGGGCACTTCCCGGGCAGCGCGGTGGTGCACTGGGCTGCAGGAGCGGGCGGCAGAGGAGTTCTGCTGACCGGTGACAGCGTGTACCCGAATCCAGACCGTCGCTCCGTCTCCTTCATGCGCAGCTACCCGAATCATTTGCCGCTGTCCGGCGCGGTAGCGCTGCGAATCGCCGTGCAGCTCGGCGAGCTCACGTTCGACCGGATCTACGGCAACTTCAACAACGTCATCGCGTCCGGAGCCAAGGCCATCCTGCACGATTCCGCCCAAAGGCACGCTGCTTGGGCGCGAGGAGATTTCGACCATTTAACCTGAACAGCGCGTATGGCACCTGCCCGATGGACTATCTGCCGGACAGATACTTAGTATCAAGAACTGCCTCTTCCCCGAATATATGAAGTGCCCCACAGTAGTTACAGGACCTGCACCAAACCGACCGCAGCCAGTAACCAGAAGGACTTCAACGTGGAAACTCCGCTCTCCCATCTTGCCCACCTCGAGATCACCTCCCCGGACGTCGAAGCCTCGGCACGGTTCTACGAGGAAAAGTTCGGCATGCGCATCATCGACCGGGTGGACGGCAAGGTATACCTGCGCTGCTGGGGCGACTACTACCGCTACAGCCTGGTCATCACCGAAGGACCGGAAGCCTCGCTGGGCCGGATGGCGTGGCGCACCAATTCCCAGGCCGCACTGGAAGCCGCGGCCCAGCGCGTGGAAGCAACCGGCGTCCAGGGCACCTGGACCGCAGGCGGCCACGGCTACGGCAAGGCCTACGAGTTCACCGGCCCTTACGGCCACCACATGCGCCTTTTCTTCGACGTCGAGAAGTTCGTCGCCGAAGCCGGTTTCGAGTCCACCTACCCGGACCGCCCGGAACGCCGCAGCAGCCACGCCGCCGCGCCCCGCTTCCTTGACCACGTCACCGTAGCCACGTCCGATGTCCGCGGCTTCGCCAAGTGGTACAACGAAGCCCTGGGCTTCCGCGTGATGGCGTTCGTTGACCTGGACGAGGCGCCCATCACCGTGTTCTCCGTGCTGACAACCAATGAAAAGTCCCACGACCTCGGCGTTGTCCTGGACACCTCCAGCCGCGCCGGCCGCGTCAACCACATCGCCTTCTGGGTGGACACCACCGAGGACCTGCTCCGCACCGCTGACGTCATGATGGAAAACGGCACCCCCATGGAATACGGCCCCTCCATCCACGGCGTGGGCGAGCAGAACTTCCTCTACTTCCGCGAACCGTCCGGCCTTCGCGTGGAGCTGAACTCCGGCGGCTACCGCAACTATGTTCCGGACTGGGAGGCCAACACCTGGAAGCCCTCGGAAGGTTCCAACAACTTCTACAAGAACGGTGCCATGCCGCACTCCATGACGGAATCGTTTCCGCCGGCCGAGGGCTTCACCGCCACGGAAGAAGGCGCTTCCCCGGAGATGAAGGAAGCCCTCCTGAACCCGTACGCCAAGCAGGGACGGGGCTAACGGACAATGACCGAAGCACAGTACGCCCTCATCCGGTTCCAGGAATCCGGCGACAGCAAGGCCCGCGTGGGCCTGCTGGTGGAAAGCCGGGTCCTGCCGCTGGACGGCGACATTAACTCCCTGATCGAGCACTGGGACACCACCGAGAGCCAGCTTGACATCCTGGCCGCGTCAGCGGGCGAGGACACCGGGTTGGCACTGGCCGACGTCGAAATCCTTGCTCCGGTGGAGCCGGCACAGGTCCTGCAGACCGGTGCGAACTATCGCAAGCATGTGATCGACCTCGCCGCAGCGCACCGCGAACCGGGCGAGGACGAGGAGGAAGTACGCGCCAAGACCGCGGCCATGATGGACAAGCGCGCGGGCCAGGGCACGCCGTACTTCTTCATCGGGCTCCCGACGGCGATCGCCTCCGCTACGGACGACCTCACCCTGCCCTCCTACAGCAAGTCCCACGACTGGGAGCTGGAACTTGCCGCGGTGATTGGCAAGACGGCGTTCCGGGTCACCCCGGAGGAGGCACTCGAGTACGTGTTCGGCTACACCATGGTCAATGACATCACTACCCGCGAGTACGTTTTCCGCAAGGACATGCCGGCGATCGGCTCGGACTGGTACCGCGCCAAGAACGCCCCGGGCTTCCTGCCCGCCGGCCCGTTGCTGGTTCCGGCCAAGTTCTTCGGTGACCCGCAGAACGTGCAGGTGACGCTGAAACTTAACGGCAAGGCCATGCAGGACGAATCAACCCAGGACATGATCTTCGGCGTGGCCAAACTGGTCAGCGAAGCCTGCCAGATCATGCCCTTGCGACCGGGCGACCTGGTTCTCACCGGAAGCCCGGCCGGCAACGGCCAGCACTGGGGCCGCCTGCTGCAGGACGGCGACGTGATGGAAGGAACCATCACCGGCCTGGGCACGCAACTGATCCGTTGCAGGGACGAAGTCCAGTGACCGCCCAGGACACCGCTCTTGTGAGCAACGCCGA
Source organism: Arthrobacter sp. SPG23 (assembly GCF_000876655.1). GTDB lineage: Bacteria > Actinomycetota > Actinomycetes > Actinomycetales > Micrococcaceae > Arthrobacter. The sequence continues at coordinate 18,428 of NZ_JYCN01000017.1, read as the reverse complement.
CACCGGGGAATCAAACGATTCCCCGGTGATCCGGCGCGACGACCCGCTCGGCAGCATCCGCGCCATGGCCGCAGCCCACAACAACTGGGGCCGCTGGGGTGTCGATGACGTCCTCGGGACCCTGAACTTCATTGACGCGGCCAAGCGCATCGAAGCCGCCTCCCTGGTACGCACGGGTGAGGCGTTCTCGCTGTCCCAGCCGTTCGACACCAACGGGCCGCAGAAGGGCTGGCGCCGCCGCACCAACCCCGTCCACACCATGACCGACACAGGCGTGGACGCCGAACGCGGCAACCAGGGCTTCCCGCACGGCTTCGGCGGCGCCGATGACGTCATCGCCATGCCGCTGCAGTGCTCCACGCAGTGGGACGGCCTGGGCCACATCTTCGACCAGGGCAAGGCCTGGAACGGCAGGGCAGCCGGAGACGTGGTCACCTCCGAAGGCGACCTGATCACAGGCATCGAAACCGCCGCGGCCAAGATTGTCACCCGCGGCGTCCTGCTGGACGTCGGCCGCGCGCTCGGACCGGAACTGGGAAGGAGCGACGGCGAGCTGCCGGACGGCTTTGCCATCACCCCGGAACACCTTGAGCGGACCATCGACGTGCAGGGCCCCAGCTCAAAGGTGGGCCGGGGCGACATCGTGGTGATCCGCACCGGACAGCACACCCGGGTCCGCCGGGACGGCTGGGGTGACTACGCCGGCGGCTCCGCCCCGGGACTGTCCTTCAGCACAGCACCCTGGCTGCACGGCAGCGAGATCGCCGGGATCGCCACCGACACCTGGGGTTTCGAGGTCCGTCCCAACGAGTTCGACGGCGCCTTCCAGCCCCTCCACCAAATAGCCATCCCCAACCTCGGACTGTTCCTGGGCGAAATGTGGGACCCGGACGGCCTCGCGGAAGCGTGCGCGGCCGACGGCAGGTACGACTTCCTGCTCACCGCCGCCCCGCTCCCGATCACCGGGGCGGTCGGATCACCGGTCAACCCGATCGCCGTCCGGTAATAACAGTCCGGTAGCTTTCATTACAACAATCCACCAGCAGTAACGCCGTCAATACAAAGGAGTCAGCGATGGCAGCAGTACAGAACGTCGGAATCGTGGGGGCGGGAGCCGCGGGACTGACCGCAGCCGTCCTCCTGGCCGACGCCGGAATCGACGTCGAAGTCCTGGAAAAGGAGGAATCCCCGCAGACCCTAGGATCAGGAATCACCCTGCAGGGGAACGCCCTGCGGATCCTGCGCCAGCTCGGGGTATGGGAGCAGGTTGAGTCAAAGGGCTACGCATTCGGCACGCTCGGCCTGCGCGCACCGGACCCCGCCGGCACCGTGATCGCGGTCCTGGAGGACATGCGGACCGGCGGCGACGACCTCCCCGCCACCCTGGGCATGTACCGCCCCGACCTCACCGCCATCCTCCGTGAACGCGCCGGGCAGGCAGGCGCCCGCATCAGCTATGGCAGGACGGTCACCGGTATAACGGACGACGGCGGGTCCGTCACCGTCAGCACCGCCGACGGCGCCACCGCGAATTATGACCTCCTGATCGGCGCCGACGGCCTGCACTCATCGGTCCGCAAGGCCATCGGCATCGACGTCGAACCCCAGTCCACCGGGATGGGCATCTGGCGTGCCTTTGTGGAGCGTCCCGCCGATGTGGTCCGCACCGACCTCACCTACGGCGGGCCCTGCTTCATCGCCGGCTACTGCCCCACCGGTCCGGACACCATCTACGCCTACCTGGTGGAGAACGCCCAGGAGCGCAGGCACGAGGACGGACCGCGCATCATGGCCGAACTCGCCGCTGCCTATGGCGGGCCCTGGAACGAGATCCGCGCCAACCTGGACCACAGTGCCCGTATCAACTACACGTGGTTCACCACGCACCTGGTGGACGGGCCCTGGAACCGCGGCAACACCGTGATCATCGGGGACGCCGCGCACAGCTGCCCGCCGACCATCGCGCAGGGCGCTGCCATGGCACTCGAGGACGCGGCGGTGCTCGCCGAACTGCTGATCAGGGCCGATGACGTCACCGAGACGCTCTGGAAGGAGTTCACCGACCGCCGGCTGGACCGCGCCAAGGCAGTGGTTAACGCCTCCGTCCAGCTGGGCCAGTGGATGCTCGACGGCGTCCGCGACGCCGACGTGCCGGGCCTCATGCACTCGATCTCCAGCATGGTTAAGGAACCCGCATGAGCACGCTCCCTTTTGAAGGAGGGGCCAGCCCCGCTGTTGACGTCCACGCCCACATCCTGCTTCCGGCCCTGCAGCAACTGGTTTCCGACGCCGACCCCGAAGGTTTTGGTGCCCAGCAGGCCTTGGAGGTGCGCCGCAACGGCCCGGAGTCGATGGCCGCTTCAGGCCGGATGATCAAGGAGCGCTGGCCTCAGCTGACGGATCTGGACCGCCGGCTGGCGGACATGGACGCCCAGGGTGTGGATGTGCAGCTGGTCTCGCCGTCGCCGTCGCACTTCTACTACTTCGCCGGCGAGGAACTGTCGCTGCAGCTGGCCATGGCCGCCAACCAGGCTGTGCGGGAGTTCGTTGACCGCGCCCCGGAACGGCTCAACGGCCTGGGCCTGGTGCCCCTGCAGCACCCCGCGCTGATGGTGGAAGCGCTGGAGCACGCGGTGCTGGAGTGCGGCCTGCTCGGCGTGGAAATCGGCTCGTTCGCCGCCACTCCGGGCGACCCGGAACGCAGCACCGTTGAACTCTCCGATCCGAGGCTTGAGCCGTTATGGACCCGGGCTGAAGAGCTGGGCGCGCTGGTGTTCCTGCACCCGTTCGGCTGCTCCCTGGATGAACGGCTGGACCGCTTTTACCTGGCCAACACCGTGTCGCAGCCGGCCGAAAACGCGGTGGCCCTGTCGCACCTGATCTTCAGCGGGGTCCTGGACCGGCACCCGGGCCTGAAAGTGCTGGCTGCCCACGGCGGCGGATACCTTCCCACCAGCCTGGGCCGCTCCGACCACGCCTGGAAAGTCCGGCCGGAAGCACATGGCTGCGCACAGCCGCCGTCGTCATACCTGAAGAAGCTCTACTTCGATTCGCTGGTCCATGACCCGGCGCAACTACGGGCGCTGGTGGCTGCCGCCGGCCCGGAGCAGGTACTGCTCGGTTCCGATTACCCCTTCGACATGGGCTCCGACAGCCCCGCGGACGAAGTGCGCGCGGCCAGCCTGCCCGCGGACGACGCAGCCAAAGTGCTGGCCGGTAACGCCGCAGCCCTCGGCATCACGCCCGCTTCAATCCTCACCGCCCGACCGACAGCTTAAGGGACAACGTCATGGTCAAGATTGCACGCTGGAATGACGACGGCGGGACGCAGTCCGGCTTCGTGGACGGCCACAACTGCTATGCCCTGCCCGCAGGCAGGACCGTCAATAGCCTGCTGGAAGCCGGACTGGCCGAAGCCCTGGCCCTCGCCGGCAAAACCATCGGTTCGGCGGCGCCCGTGCCCCTGGCGGACGTGCAGCTGATTGCCCCGCTGGCGCCTGCCACCATCCGTGATTTTGTGGCCTTCGAGGAGCACGTCGAGGGGGTGCGGAAAAGCATCGACGGGGTGGCCGGCGTTGTGCCCGAGTGGTACGAGGCCCCCACGTTTTACTTCACCAATCCGCACACCGTGACGGGCACCGGGGAGGTGGTCGGAATTCCGGCGGGCTGCGACGACCTGGACTTCGAGACCGAAGTAGCCGCCGTCGTCGGACGCGTTCCCGGAAGCGACGGCGGGAACCTGACAGCGGAGAAGGCGCACCAGCACATCTTCGGCTACACGGTGCTCAACGACTGGTCCGCGCGGGACCTGCAGCGCCGCGAGATGAAAGTCAGCCTTGGCCCGTGCAAAGGCAAGGACTTCGCCAACACGCTGGGACCGTGGATTGTCACGGCGGACGAGTTCGAGGACCTGCACGACGCCGAGGGGTTCCTGCCGATCTCCATGGCCGTGGAAGTCAACGGGGAAGCCATCGGGCAGGACCTGCTGTCCAACATGGGCTGGCCGTTCGCCGAGCTTGTTGCTTACGCGTCGCAGGACTCCCTGGTGAAGCCCGGCGACGTCCTGGGCTCCGGCACCTGCGGCCGTGGCTGCCTCGCGGAACTCCGGGGACGGAACGGCTCGAAGACTCCCCCGCCGCTGAAGACCGGAGACGTGGTCCGGATGACGGTGGAAGGCATCGGCACCATCGAGAACACTGTTGGCCCCCGGCGCGAGGCTGCGACCCGGGTGCCGGCCCGGACCCGCCCGCGAAACCGGGTTGCCTCTGCGGCTGCTTCAGGGGCCTGAGAGTGGTTTCCTTCCAGCTCGCGGGCAGGACGGTGGTGGTGACGGGGGCCGGCCAGGGTCAGGGGACCGCGGAGGCGCGGCTCCTGGTTGAGGCCGGCGCACGCGTCATCGCGACGGACCTCGCGGCGGACGTGCCGGCTGAGTTGGCCGCCTTGTCGTCGTCTTCCGGTGGTGCGTTGGTGTACCGGCAGCTTGACGTTGCCGATGCCGCCGGCTGGTCCGGCCTCGCTCAATGGATACAGTCCCGGGGATGGCGGGTGGACGGCCTGGTGAACAACGCGGGAATCACCCAGCGGAGCCGGCTTCTGGATGCCTCGGTGGACGACCTGCAACGGGTGTACGAAGTGAACGTTGCCGGCGCTTTGCTGGGAATCCAGGCCCTCACACCCTTGATGGCGTCCGGCTCCGCGATCGTCAACGTTGGATCCGTAGCCGGACTGACGGCGCACTATCCGGTCGCCTACACCGCCAGCAAATGGGCCCTGCGCGGGCTCTCCCAGGTGGCGGCCATGGAACTTGGCCCGCAGGGTATACGGGTGAACACCGTCCACCCGGGCTTCATTGATACGCCCATGACGGCGAGCGCCAAGCCGGTGTTCAGGCGGGCCACCCTGGCCGAAATCCCGCTGGGCCGCACCGGAGGCGTGGAAGAGGTGGCCGGCGTCGTGCTGTTCCTGCTCAGTCCGTTGTCCTCCTTCGTGACCGGCGCGGAAATTCCGGTGGATGGCGGCCAGTCAGGCCACGGCGGTGCCAAGTCCGTCTCCGACGCCCTGCGCTGAGACCTGCTGGCCGCCTGAGGCTCAGCCCGTCCCCACTTTCAGCCCGGCAGCACCGCCGACGTCGACCATGAGGTTGGCGCCCGTGGCGGCGGGTTGGACCTACCTGGTATCCGTCACAGTGATAGTCACCGGATGGGCCGTGACGGGAAACAGTTCATGCAGCCGCGAACAGGCCCGCTGCACCACGGAGCGCAGCCAGACGCTGGCGGGGTCCTCCGTCTGGGAGGGGTGCCAGTACATGGCCTCCACAAGGGACGCCTCGGTGCCTTCGGAGAACTCCAGCACCACAATGTCCCCGCCGCGCTGGGCCCGTGCCGCCAACATCCGCGGGACCAGAGCCACCAGATCCGTTCCTTCGACCAGCAGCGGCAACGACAGGAACCCGGCCACCACGGCTGCCACGCGGCGCTGAACACCGCGGGATTCAAACAGCTTGTCCGCCGGGGTACTGATTCCCTCACCGAAATAGCCGACGGCGTGAGGCACCGTGGCCAGGTCGTCCAGCGTGAGGCGGGGCTGCTGGAGCAGGGAATTTCCGGAATCAGCCACTGCCACGAAACTGTCCCGGAACACCTGCTTGCTTGTACCCTGCATGTGGTAACCGGTTGGCCCCACCAGGAGGTCAATCTTCGAATAGTCGGCCATTTGGCCCTGGATGCCGGACTTGGCCGTCGGGACGAAGTCCACGGACACGCCTGGGGCTTCCTCCCGAAGAATCCCACGCAACGGACCAACAATCAGCGCCGCCGCGTAGTCCGATGCCGCAATAACAAATTCCCGCTCGCTCGTGGCGGCATCGAAGCCGGACCTCACGCGCGTGGCCCGCTGGATGTGAAGCATGGCTTCATCAACCAGCGGGACCAGGGACTGCGCAAAGGGCGTGAGGTCATAGGTACGGCCGTTCCGGACCAGGAGTTCGTCGTCGAAGTGCCGCCGGAGTCTGGCCATCGCCGCGCTGGTGGCTGGCTGGCTGAGCTGCAGCCTCTCGGCCGCACGGGATACGTTGCGTAGCTCCAACAGGACCTGAAGTTGGGGCAGCAGGTTCAGGTCCAGGTTCTTCATACCCACAGGTTATCCGGACAGTCCATCCACAGCGCTAATGGTCGCCGGTACCGACCAGGCGGCCAAGGGTGTTCGCGCTACCCCCCTTGCGGCGCCCGGCCGCGTTTGTAGACTGAACGGGATTCACCTATTCGGTTAGCAGGGGATGGGAATGAAATGGCCACTTTTCGGGAACTCCATCACACTGCGGCGCCACTCCTGCTGCCCAACGCGTGGGATGTCGGATCCGCCTTGGCTTTCGCGGCAGCGGGGTTCCCGGCCGTCGGCACCACCAGCTTTGGCATTGCGGCAAGTGCCGGCCTGCCGGACGGAGGTCGGTCCAGCAAGACAGTCACCACGGCACTCATGGAGCAGCTGTGCCGCCTGCCTGTCCACGTCACGGCGGACATCGAGGACGGCTACTCCGATGACCCTGCCGAGGTTGCGGAACTTGTGGCCCAACTCGCTGCCCTTGGCGTGGCCGGGGTCAACCTGGAGGACAGCACGGCCGGGCACCTGGTCGATCCAGCAGCCTTTGCCGACAAAGTTGCCGCCGTCAAGGGGCGCACCCCGGCCATGTTCATCAACGCACGGGTGGACAACATATGGTTCGGCGAACAGGCCACAGTGGATGCCGTCCTGCTCCGTGCCTCTGCCTACGCCGACGCCGGGGCGGACGGAATCTTTGTCCCCGGACTTGTGGTTCCGGAGGACATCCGGACTATTACCGCCGGCATCGGGGTGCCGGTCAACGTGCTGGCACATCCCTCGCTGACTGTTGCCGAGCTGGGTGAGCTGGGCGTCCGGCGGGTGAGTTCCGGTTCCCTGCCGTACCGCGCAGCAGTTGACGCGGCCGTGAACGTCGTCGGCGCCCTGCGTGACGGCAAGCAGGCGCCGGCCGCCACTCCGTACTGGGAGATGCAATCGCGTCTTGTGTCATTTAGCCAGCGCCTCGGGGGTTGACCGGCTGCGGCCCTTGAGATCACGCGTCCTGCACCCCTTCTTTTCGCGTGTATCGGGATGTATCGTTGAGTATCGTTCGCGTCCCATTAGGAGAGCAGCATGCGTAATTCATACCCTGCGGGCGGATTTGGCGGCCCCAACATCGACGGCATGTGGCAGGCCGTTGAAGAGCTGCGTTCAAGGTTTGAGAAGCGCTCCGGCACCCGCGCGGGGCGGGGCGAGGTGCGCTCGGCGGTGCTGGCCCTGCTCGCGGAGCGGCCGATGCACGGCTACCAGATCATCCGTGAAATCGAGGAGCGCAGCAGTGGCAGCTGGAAGCCCAGTGCGGGCTCCGTATACCCCACGCTGCAGTTGCTGGCCGATGAGGGGTTGATCCGTGCCGAGGAGTCCAACGGCCGCAAGATCTACTCGCTCACCGAGGCAGGCCGGGAGGAAGTGGCGGGTGCGCATGCGTCAGCACCGTGGGAGTCAGGGGGCCAGGCTACCGGCACCGGATTCGCGGCACTGCCCAAGGCTGGCCTCGAGCTGGCGCAGGCCGCGTCCCAGGTGGGTCGCACCGGCTCGCCGGAGCAGGTGCAACAGGCCGTGGCGGTGCTCGACGAGGCCCGCCGCCGGCTGTATTCGATCCTCGCCCAGGACTGACGGGGGTGGCATCGGTTCGTCGGGACCGGGCAGATCCGGTACCCGGCGCCGGGAACACCCGAGCCCGTTACCGTCGCATCCTGCGCTTCGCCGCGTGGCATCTGGCGGTGACCTGGTGGTTTGAGCTGTTCCTCCCCCGCGTCGGGCTAGGCAAATTTGCCGAGCGCACCCGGACGAGGAGGATGCGGCGCTTCGCGCAGCGCTTCCGCGTGCTGGCCGTCGATTTGGGCGGCCTGATGATCAAGGTGGGTCAGTTCCTGTCGTCCAGACTCGACGTACTTCCGCCCGAGATCACCAAGGAACTTGAGGGACTCCAGGACGAGGTGCCCCCCGTCCCGTTTCCCGCAATCCGCGCACTTGCCGAGGCGGAGCTGGGCGCGCCGCTGGAGAAGGTTTTCGCCTCAGTAGAAGAGATGCCAATCGCCGCTGCATCCCTAGGGCAGGCGCACCGTGCGCACCTCCTTCCTGCCAATGCCGCCGACGCAGGGCTCCACAGCGTGGTCTTGAAGGTGCAGCGCCCCGGCATCGACGCGATTGTCGACGTCGACCTGGCGGCGCTGCGCAGAGTGGGCGGCTGGCTGAGCCATGTGCGCCTGGTGTCCGATCGTGCGGACATGCCCGCCCTGGTGGAGGAGTTTGCGGAAATTAGTCTTGAGGAGATCGACTACCTGCATGAAGCAGCCAATGCAGAACGCTTCGCGACTGATTTCGCCGACGACGACCGGGTTGGTGTGCCCGATGTCGCATGGGAGTGGAGCACCCGACGCGTGCTTGTCCTCGAAAATGTCGCGGCGATCAAGATCACGGACTCGGAGGAACTTCTTGCGGCGGGTATCGATCCGGCGCAGGTTGCCCCGGTTTTCGCCTCGGTCATGTTCGACCAGTTGTTCAGCAGCGGCTTTTTCCATGCCGATCCGCACCCCGGTAACATCTTCGTCACGCCGGCTTCCAATGCATCCGCAGGACGCCCCTGGAAGCTGACGTTCATCGACTTCGGCATGATGGGCGAGGTTCCTCCCAGTACCCGCAGCGGCCTGCGGAAGCTTCTGATCGCGGCCGCCTCGCGTGACGGTAAGGGCTTGGTGGCCGCGATCCGCGATGTGGGTGTGCTGGTGCCGTCGGCGGACACGGCCGAGCTTGAGCGGGCGATGACGCATCTCTTCGCCCGGTTCGGCGGGATGGGCTTCGCCGAACTTCGCGAAGTGGACCCGCGGGAGTTCCTCGATTTTGCGGTGGAGTTCGGCGACCTGGTCCGCTCGCTGCCGTTCCAGTTGCCGGAGAACTTCCTGCTCATCATTCGGGCGATGTCACTCACCTCGGGGGTGTGCAGCTCGCTGGATGCCAGGTTCAATCTGTGGGACGCGGTGGAACCCTACGCGGCGCAATTGCTGCGCGACGAGCGTGGAAACTTCGTGCAGGACGTGGCCAAGCAGGCTCTCGACGCCGCCGGCGTCGCACTGGGGCTGCCGAAACGCCTGGACGGGCTTCTCACCCGAATCGAGGACGGCTCACTATCCGTGGCCAATCCGCGTCTCGAACGGCGGATGGCACGGCTGGACCGGGCGGCACAGCGAACGGCATCGGCGCTGGTTTTCGGCGCCCTGCTCATCGCGGGTTCTGTGGTCAGGGCGGACGACACGCTGCTCGGCAACCTGCTGATGATCGTGTCGCTGGTGCCGCTGCTGCACGGGCTGTGGGCGGGACGCCGCGGCCTCTAAGTGAAGCGGTGAGACATATCGGCTGGAATGGTCCGGCTGCATCGCTGCGACAGTAGGTCCCGCACAGCTGCATCTATTGCCGCCAGCGAGAGTACACGCTCCGCGACCACCTGAGTGGCTCCGGCAACTGTGGCTTTGTGATGCAGAAGCGGGTGGTTGATTTGCAGTTGGGACGTCACCGGCGGCAGGGCCCGCTGGTACACAACTTCTCGGATCCCGGCAAGGACATCCGCCGACTCCCCCCAAGCTACCGCCGACAACGATGACTGAGGGGTTCAGCAAAAGATCTTCACCCGTTCTGGCATCCACGCCGTGCTGGCGGACTTTCCGGACCAGTGCCGGCACTGAAGAAATCATGTCCAAGCAGCCATAGTTCCCGCAGGGGCACGCAAGGTCGCCACCGTTGGACGTGCGAACGTGCCCGGGTCACTGCTCCCGGAATTCTTAGACAATGAAGTCAGAAAGGCTGGACATGACACAGCACCGCAACTATTCGGCTCTGAAGGTCGGCGCCCTCGCCGTCCCAACGATCGCAGCCCTCGCCCTCACCGGCTGTTCGGCCCCCGCCAGCGGCAGCTCCCCCACAGGAGGGGCTCAGGAATTTTCCCTGTCGTTTGCCACCTCCAACACCATTGAGAGCCGCTTCCAGGTACGGCGAGGCCCGGGAGGGCGAACTGTCCCGGGCCACGCGCACGGTCTTCAGATCTGATGCTTCAGGAGTCTCAGGCGCGGCCCTTGAGGATCAGGTTCCAGTACATAAACGGCAGGCCGTACCGCTTGAGGAGCCACATGTCGGTGCGCTCCTTGGTGGTGTCGATGAACGGGATGCTGGGGGCGGGCTGGAGGCTATAGTCAAACTCAGCCAGCAGCATTTTTCCTCGCGCCGTGGTCAGCGGACATGAAGCGTATCCGCTGTACTGTGCCGATGGCGGTGATCCGTTCATGGCGGCCAGCAGGTTCTTCACCAGGACCGGAGCCTGCTTGCGGATCGCCGCGCCGGTCTTCGAATTCGGTGTCGATCCGGCGTCGCCCAGGGCAAAGATTTCCGGATAGCGCTTGTGCTGCATGGTGTGCTTGTCAACGTCCACGTAGCCTGCAGGGTTGGCCGGATCTGCCAGCGGGGTGCGCTTGAGCCAGTCCGGGGCCGACTGCGGCGGCACGACGTGGAGCAGATCGTAGTGCAGTGATTCCTGGGTACCTGCAGCATTGTCGGTAATCACTGCGGTGCCGGCGGCTGAGTCCACCGAGGTCATCTCGCTGTTGAAGCGGACTTCGATGCCGTATTTCTCCACCACCCGCTCAAGCTCATCGGCGAACACCTTGACCCCGAACATGCCCGGCGTCGGCAGAACCATGACCACCCGGATGTCGTCCAATACCCCCTGCTTGCGCCAGTAGTCGGCTGCCAGGTAGGCGATTTTCTGAGGGGCGCCGGCACACTTGATTGGCCCCGAGGGCTGGGTGAACACAGCCGTCCCGGACTTCAGGGTGCGGATCATGTCCCAGGTCTTGGGCGCCAGGTCGTATCGGTAATTGCTGGATGCCGTTGGTGAGTCCATGGCTTGGGCCATGCCGGGGATCTTGTCCCAGTCCAGCTGGATGCCGGGGCTGACCACCAGATGGTCGTACGTGACGGACCCGCCGGAAGAGAGTGCGACACTGCGGCGCTCAGGGTCAATGTCCGTCGCGGCGTCCTTGATCCAGGCAACACCCTGGGGCATGACGGATGCCTGCGGACGGACCGTTTCCTCCTGGCTGGCGGCGCCTCCGCCAACCAGGGTCCACAGCGGCTGGTAATAATGCTGCTCGCTCGGCTCGATCAGACCGATATCGTTCCGCCCTGCATTACGGAGCCGGGCGGCAACGCTCAGCCCCGCGTTGCCGCCGCCGACGATCAGGATCTCGTGGTGCATAGTCATTGGTAATGCGCCTCTCTGGAAATCGAGCGTCGCTTCAGCACCGACGCCCGACATATCGGGTTGTGACCGGGCCGCGAAACCTGCGTAGCCGGTAGTGGGCGCGTCTTCGCCTCCACTACATTGCCCACGCCGCTTCCGCGTGGTCCGGACCTGTGGTACCCACCATGGTATACCCCGGGGGGTATCTTGGCGAGCCCGCCGCCACTTCCTTCACCACATCGGATGCCACGAGCCCCGCGGGTCCGGATGCCCCGCCAGGCCCAACGGCCGACGCGTTCGCCCGGGAGCGCAAAAGGGTCCGCCCCCCGTGCGCCGACGCCCGGGAACATGCAGTCACCGGGGTCCCGCGCGGGCCGGGGGCTCAGGCGAGGGAGAGGAAGTCTTTTTCCAGATCCCCGGTGTCCATACTCGAGTCACCGCGGACAAGGCACTGCTCGAGGCCGCTCCCGATAATGGCGAATCCCGCCCGGTCCAATGCCTTCGAGACAGCTGCGAGCCGGGTGACGATATCTTTGCAGTCCTTCCCCTCCTCCAGCATGCGCGTAACGCCGGCCAGCTGTCCCCGGGGCGCCCTTGAGTCGCCGCAGGCCGCTTGCAAGATACCCCCGGGGGTATTATTGTTCTGGTTAGAGGAACGGAGGATCCGCTCCCGGAAACTCCCCCACCGCCCAACGAAAGAGAGCCCCATGCTTATCGAGCGTATTTACGACGAAGACCTCGCCCAGGCCAGCTACTTCATCGGCTGCCAGGCCAAGGGTGAGGCCGTCGTCGTTGACCCCCGCCGCGATATCGACGTCTACCGCAACCTCGCAGCGGCCAACGGGATGAAAATCGTGGCCGTCACCGAAACCCACATTCACGCAGACTTCCTCTCCGGCACCCGTGAACTGGCCGCCGCAACCGGCGCCACCGCGTACGTTTCCGGCGAAGGCGGCGCCGACTGGCAGTACGCGTTCGAGGCCGAACGGCTCAACGACAACGACTCCATCACCCTTGGCAACATCACCGTCAAGGCTCTGCACACCCCCGGGCACACCCCGGAGCACCTGTCCTTCCTGATCACGGACGGCGCGTTCGCCGACGCCCCCGGCTACCTGCTCTCCGGTGACTTCGTGTTCTCCGGGGACCTGGGCCGCCCCGACCTCCTGGACGAAGCCGCCGGTGGTGTGGACACCCGCTTCCTGGGCGCCAAGCAGCTCTTCGCGAGCCTGCGCGACAAGTTCCTGACTCTGCCGGACCACGTCCAGGTCCACCCCGGCCACGGCGCCGGCAGCGCCTGCGGCAAGGCCCTCGGCGCCATCCCCTCCAGCACGGTCGGCTACGAGCGGCTCTACTCGTGGTGGGGACCCTACCTGGCCGCCAACGACGAGGAAGGCTTCGTCGCCGAGCTCCTCGACGGCCAGCCCGACGCGCACGCCTACTTCGGCCGGATGAAACGCGAAAACCGCGAAGGCCCGGCCGTCATGGGAGAACGCGCACCCCTGCCGGAACTCAACCTCGCCTCGGTCGCAAATGATCTCGCGGCGGACAAGGTCACGTTCGTCGATACCCGGCCCAACGACCAGGTCCACCAAGGCACCGTCACCGGTTCCCTCAACGTTCCGGCCGGCAAATCCGTGGCCAGCTTCGGCGCCTGGGTTGTGAACCCGGAGACCGACGAGAATCCGCTCGTACTGCTGGCTCCGGACCAGGCATCGGCACAGGACATGTGGGACCACCTGGTCCGCGTCGGCATCGACAAGGTTGCCGGCTACGTCACGGGCTTCGGGGGCCTGCCTGTCAGCACTCCGAAGCTGATCCAGCCGGAAGAGCTCGAAAGTTTCGAAGCCGCCATGGTCCTGGACGTCCGGAACCGGACCGAACACGCGGCCGGCCACATTCCCGGCTCCCACCAGCTCAGCGGCGGCCGCGTGATGTGGAACCTCGACCAGCTTCCCACCGAGGGCACCATCGTCAGCTACTGCCAGAGCGGCGTGCGGAACTCCGTCGCGGCCAGCGCGCTGCGCCGCGCCGGCTACGACGTCGTCGAGCTCGACGGCAGCTACGCCGCCTGGGCAGCCTGGCAGCAGGCACGGGAGTCCGTTGCCAGCAATTAACAACGGGCAGCACCTGAGGTGATTGATTGACAGCTTTGGCGGCGGTCCGGGACACCCGGACTGCCGCCAATGCTTTGTGCCCGCCACATGGAGCCCGGGCGGTCAGCCAACACCTTCCCATCGCAGCACCCTCCGGACCCACGGTGCAGCCCGGGCCGGCGTCGTTGCCTCCGTTGCTCACCCGGTGTGGAGCTTTAGCTTCCGGAAGGCCGGCACCTTCAGGAGGTCCGCGATAAGGCCACCCGCGAGGGTCGCGGCGAGGATCAGGAGTAGGAGTGAAGCGGGGACCGGCGCCATCAGCACCCCCCACAGTGCCAGCGCCGACGCGGCCGCGGCATCAAGGACGGAGGCAGCTACCAACAACCGGGACGGCCCGTCCTTCCATGCCGGCCGCGCCGTGCGGACAACGTAGGTGGTGATCTGGCTGCTGAAGACCAGCGTCAGGAAGATAACCGTACGCAGCTGGTCGATGCCCCCCTCCGGGCCACATCTGCACAGAAGCCCAGAGTAAGGCCAGGGAAGCACCGAGCATCGGTGTGGCAACCACGAGGGCCCCCGCAATGGTCCTGCCCACATTCCATGTGTTCGGCTTCTGCGAATAGGCGGCTTTGTCCGTGGTGATCATCATGCTCACCACGTCATTTGCCAGGAGAAGCAACGCCATGAGGAGAGGTGTAAAGACGAGCTGTCCGAACGAAAGCACCCCGACGGTGAGCAACAGCGGCACTTCAAGTTTCTTCACGCTGACGTTGAGGGCATAGGTCAGGGAACGCTGGTGGATTCTTCTGCTTTCCTCGATGAGGCCGACGATGTCGGCCAGGCCGCCGCGGACGAGGACGACGCCGGCCGCGGACTTGGCAACATCGGTGGCCCCTTCCATGGCGATCCCGGCTTCGGCCTGACGCAGCGCCGGGGCATCGTTGACGCCGTCGCCTGTCATGCCCACCACGTGGCCCGAGCCCTGGAGGATCTGCACGATCCGGTGTTTGTCCTGGGGAAGGACCTCCGCGACAACGGCGGGTGGCCCGTCGTCGCCGGCCAGGGTCGCGAGCCCGTCGGCCCTGATCACGCTTCCCTCCAGACCTACTTGGGCAGCTACTGCCGCGGCGGTCGCGGCGCTGTCGCCGGTGACCATGATGACCCGGATTCCGAGTTCCGCCAGTCGCGTCAGCAGTCCCGCAGCTTCGGGCCGGACCCGGTCAGCGAGGGCAACGAGTCCGAGCTGGCGCCAAATGCCCTCCCCGTCGTCGACGGCGACGGCGAGCACCCGCGCGCCGCCGGAGGCGAGTGAACTCAGCTCCGGCGGAGGCTGTTCGCCGGCCATGGCCGCGATGACGTGCGGGGCGCCCTTGGCCACACCAATGGTCCTGCCGTCCCTGACTACGGTGGCTTGGGAGCGCTTAGTCGAGGGGTCGAAGGGCGTAAAACTCAACCGGTCCCCTGCTGCCGTACCGTCCGCGGCGAGGATGGCCAGGTCGATAGGATCCTGGGTGGAGGCGTCGGAGGCCAGGGAAGCCCATCGCAGAAGCTCTTCCCGGCCGGTTGCCCCGATCGTGGCAACGGCATTCACCGCGAGCCGGTTCTCGGTCAGGGTTCCCGTCTTGTCGATACAGAGCACGCTCATGGACGCAGCGTCCTGAAGGGCTGTCAACCGGGTGGTCAGGATCCCCATCGTGGCGAGGTGTTTCGCGCCCAGGGCGCCGGCCAAGGCGAAGGCGGCCGGCATAGCCACCGGCACCGAGGCCAGAAGCAGTATCACCGCATAGGAGATGACGTCCGTAATGGGTGCACCGGCTGCGGCCAGATGAGTGGTCCCCACCACCGCGAGCACCACATCCACACCAATGAACACCCTCACGATGCGCAGCACAATGTGTTCGAGATGCGCTGTCGGCGCTGAGCTGCCCACTAGTTCTGCCGTTTTGCCGAAGTAGGTGGCGGCACCGGTTGCGGTCACGGTGCCGCTGGCTTCGCCCCGGCTAACGGTGGCGCCGGAGTAAACAGGCGACGCCGGCCCCCGGGATACGGGCATCGACTCTCCGGTGAGGGCGGACTGATCCACCATGACCGTGCCGGCGTGCAGGGCGACGTCGGCGGGGACGAAGTCGCCGACCCGGATGTGGATGACGTCGCCGGGAACCACCCGGGAGGCCGGCAACAGCGTCCACGTCCCGTCGCGCAGCACCCTGGCGTTGATTTCCAACCGGGTGCGCAACAGATCGACGGCGGCTTCGGCCCGCCGTTCCTGGATAATGCCCAGTGCCGTATTCAGGCTCAGTACGGCCAAAATGATGAGCGCGTCGAGCCATTTGGCGAGGGCGAACTCAAGGATGATTGTTGCTTCCAGCATCCACGGCACGGGCGCCCAGAGTTTCCGCAGGAGACGCACCGGGAGCCGGGTCCGCTTCAGGGGAACCGAATTGGGGCCGATAGTCTCCAGCAGCCGGGTTGCCTGCGCGGAGGAGAGCCCTCGAGGCTCCTGCACGTGGCCTCAGCCTTGGACTGATTCCGCGCCGCTGCGGACAACCACCACCGGGCACTGGGCATGGTGCACCGCGTGGCTGGACACCGAGCCCAGGAGCATTCCGACGAAGCCGCCGTGACCCCGCGATCCGACAACCAGAAGATCGGCCCCGGCCGCAGCCTTCAGCAGCGCTTCCGCGGGATGCCCCTCCGTCACCTCGCCGGTGACCGTGACCCCGGCTTCGGATGCCCGCCGTAGCGCTTCAGCGTGCACATTCCGGGCGTTGTCTCCAAACGCTTCATGGTCCTCAGCCCTCCCGGCGGCGTCGCCAATGACGGGGTAGTGCCAAGCTGTAACAATGTGAACCTGCCCTGACCGGAGCCGCGCCTCGTCAAGGGCCCACTCAAGAGCCGCCAGCGAAGAGTCCGACCCGTCGACCCCGACAACAATCCGAAATACCATGCCTGCCGCCATCGTGCCTCCCGCTATGGAAACCGCGCCTTCGCGGCACTACGTCGTCCCGCAGGGCCAACAATCCTCCCGATGAGCAGGGGAATCAAGAGAATTTTCCTGCAGCCCGCGGCCCTGCGGCGAGGCGAGACCATCCTGCCATTCAATTGCCTCCGGGCGCGAGGTGGAGTAGAGGTGCGGACAGAAGCCGTGCCGCCCCATGGCGGCCGCTACACCCTTGTCGTCGGCGGTGGCTACTCTTTCGAAGGCTGCGGCCGCTCCGGCACGCCGGTCTGCCGCTCGGTCTTGAAGGGGAAGTATATTCTCATCAAAATACCCCATGGGGTATACTGATGTGATCATCCATTCATGCAAGGGAGCCACCAGATGTGCCGTGCAGTGACGTGCAAGAAGTGCCAGAAGACGACGTGGGCGGGCTGCGGCCAGCACGTTGACCAGGTGATGCGGGGGGTTCCGGCCTCCCGGCGTTGCCTCGGGCACGAGCAGGAGAAGTCGACGGGAAACGGCTTCTTCGCGAAGCTGTTCGGTCGGTAGGTCGACTCGCCCGGCACCCGGGCAGAGGCGTCGAGGAATAGGGAAGCGCCGGAGGCTGTATCCTCCGGCGCTTCCCTATTCCCTTTCCCTCACAGTCGCTCTCAGGGGAGGAGTGCCTGCACCGCCACGTAGGCTGCAATGATCAGGACCAGGATCCCAAAGCCGCGCTTCAGGAGCTTGTCCGGGATCCTGGTGCCGATCCGCCCCGCCACGAGCGAGGCGACCATTGCGGCCCCGGCGAAGGCTGCCGTGACGGCCCAGTCGATCTGCAGATCACCCAGGTGGGCGGCGAAGCCGGCGGCCGAGTTGATCACGATGATCACCAGCGAGGTCCCGACGGTCAACGCCATCGGAAGACCAAGAACCAGGGTGAGGGCCGGGACGATCAGGAAGCCGCCGCCCACGCCCAGCAGACCTGTCAGGAACCCGACAACGGCGCCGGTGACGATCGCCTTGGGCAGGCAGCTGCGCCAATTGACCCCGCCGCCGGGCAGCGCGCACGCGCCGCCGACGGACTTGGACGGCACCAGCATCCGGATGCCGGCGAAGACCATGATCGCGGCAAAAGCCAGCAACAGAATCTTCGGGTCCAGAAGCCGGTTGACCATCGCGCCAAGGTACGCCGTCACGGTTCCTGCCGCACCGATGATCAGCGCCAGGCGCCAGTTGACGCCGGCCCGCAGCCGGGGCAGCACCGCGACGGCGGAGGAAGCGCCGACGACGACCAGCGACGTCGGGATCGCCGCCGCAAGCGGCAGCCCCACGCCATAGACCAGGGCGGGCACGGCCAGGATGGATCCGCCGCCTCCGACCAGGCCCAGCAGGCCACCGACGATCAGCCCGAACGCCGCCGCGGAGATGATCATGCCCGGGCGTCCAGGTTCTTCAGGGCCTGGTGCGCGGTGGGCTCGTTCGAGGAGCGGTTCCACGGCATCTTGGAGAGCATCTGCCCCATGGCACAGCTGTTAGTGGCCGCGGAGAACGTCAAGCCAGCACCGATGCCGCCGGCAATCAGGCCGAGTTTGGGCGAGATGAACTTGCTGCCGAGCACGCCGGCAAGGACAAGGGAGCCGGCTGTCATCCGGACCTGGCGTTCCAGGGCCCACGCGCCACGGCTGCGGACAACGTTCCCGCCGGCCGCTGCGTAGGCGGGGACTCCCCCGGCCAAGACGCTGGCACTGGCCAGGCCGACGGAGTCCAGGTGTTTGCGGGCCTGCTCGGCCCGGTTGCCGGACTGGCAGACCAGGACCACGCGGGTGCCCATTTTCGCCGCGAACTCTTCAGTGTGTTCGCTGAGCATGGCCAGCGGCACATGGTACGAGCCATTGATGTGCATAGCATCGAACTCAGCGCCGCTGCGCACGTCGATGATCATCAGATCATCGTGGTTGTCTTCCCAGGCCTTCAGGGTCGAGGCATCGATGGATTTGGGAGTGGCTTCAAGGGCATTGGTCGTGTTCAAGGAAGTCATGATCTCTTTCGGTATATCTTGGAGCATTTCTTGTGGCGGCCC
>NZ_JYCN01000016.1 GCF_000876655.1 Arthrobacter sp. SPG23 | reverse complement strand
GGGGGCATGCCGCCCGGGCAGTCTGTTGGGATCAGGCGGTCGGGAAGCCCGCAGCCGTCCAATCAAGCATTCCACCGGGCACGGTGTACGCCGTGTAGCCCGCGGCTGACAGCTGGTCCGCGGCTGCTGCACTCCGGCGTCCACTGCGGCACACGGCGATGACCGGCCGGGACTTGTCCAGGTCACTGAGGCGGCCGGCCAGTTCGCCAAGGGCAATGTGCCTGGCACCGGGGATCATACCTTCAGCGATTTCAGCTGGTTCGCGGACGTCCACAATCTGGGCATCGCCGCCTCTCTTGAGCTGTTCCGCGAGCTGCTGTGGGGTGATTTCCATGGTCTGGACCTTTCGATAGGACGGGCAGTGGTGCTACGAAAATGGGGACTTAGGGGTTTCCCGGGACCGAGGCTGACGCTGTACTAGGTGAGGCGCAGGAAGAGTGTTCGGATTTCCTTCAGGGTGGGCCTCCGGGCCGCCGCCTCAGGCTGCACGCCGCCTGCCGGGAGTTCGTCCCGGGGATCCGTGAGGCAGTCTCGCATCGCCGCCGAGATCAGTTCGAATCCGGCCTTGTCGAGGGCCCCGCGGACAGCCGTCAGCTGGGTGACGACGTTCCCGCAGTCAGCCCCGGACTCGACGGCGGCAATCAGCGCCGTGAGCTGACCACGGGCGCGCTTGAGGCGGTTGACGGTGCGGCGGATCCCGGCGTCCGCGCCGGACTGAAGCTGCTCGAGGCTAACGGTGGAAGACATGCTCACTTGCCGCCGTCCCTGTAGGTGACCGGGTGCCCGTTGCGGTACCACTCAGTGATGCCACCCATGACATTCACAGCATCGTAGCCCTCAGCTGCGAGGTGTTCCGTGGCCCGGGAACTGCGGCCGCCGGAAGCGCACATGACATAGACCGTCCGCCCGGTCGGCACGTCACCGAGGGACTGCTGGAAACGCGAGAGCGGAACATTTTTGGCACCCGGGATGCACGCCTCCGAGTACTCCTCTTCTTCCCGGACGTCGATGATGGATATCCCCGGCCCGAGTGCTGCCAGGTCGTTCACTGAAATGCTCTCCATGCTGGTGTCCTTCCACGGTGTCCGGGAGCCGGGCGGCATCCTTCTCCTCCATCATGATACCCCCAGGGGTATAAATGCAAACCGAGGCCGGGCTTGCGGTAATACCCCTGGGGGGTATACTGTCTTGCCATGGCAACCATTGACATTTCCGAAAAGAACTTCGACGTCACCATCAACGGCAACGGCATCGTACTGGTGGACTTTTGGGCCGCCTGGTGCGGCCCGTGCCGGATGTTCGCCCCCACCTTCAGCAAGGCATCGGACAACCATCCGGACGTCGTCTTCGCGAAGGTGGACACCGAGGCCGAGCCCGGCCTCTCCGCCGCCGCCCGCATCACCTCCATCCCCACCCTGATGGCTTTTAGGGACGGGATCCTCATCTTCTCGCAGCCGGGGGCAATGAACGCGGCCGGCCTGGAACAGCTCATCACCGCCATCAAAGACCTCGACATGGACGAGGTCCGGGCAAAAGTGGCAGCCGCCCCGGCATCGTAAGACCGGCGGATCTCAGCCCCGATACGGGACCCTGGGCACGACCCAACCGAAAGAACGAGAAAGGGCGGCCGCCGCGTTCTGATCACAGCACCGACGTGGCTGACGCTACGCAAGGGTGTTCCCCGCCGCGACGGCGCTAGTAGCCATCCTTTGCCACCGGACACCGCCCTCCCGAAGCCACCAAGACGGGGAGCAGCAGAATAATCGCCGCCGTGATGACCCGCCAGCGGAATCGAGGATGACGCTGAAAGTACAGAGTTCCGGTGGGTGCGCCCCATCGGGCCTCTTCGACTATGAAGGCTTGGGCCGCGCGCGTACGTGCATCCGCTCGCCCTGCTGTCCAAACAGGCTGATGAATTCGACGGGTCTGCCGTCAGCGCTGGCGAACCAGTGCGGCGTGCGGGTGTCGAATTCTGCGGCTTCGCCAGGGCGAAGTTCAAAGTCCTTGTCGCCCAGCACCAGACGCAGTCGTCCGTTGAGGATGTAGAGCCATTCGTACCCTTCGTGAACGCGCGGGTCAGGCTCTGCCCCGCGCGCATCCCCCGTGAGCACCATTTTGAAGGCTTGCAGTCCGCCGGGGCGGCGCGTGAGAGGAACCGCCGTCATGTCGCCATGGGTGATGGGCTGCAGGTGAATTCTCGGATCCCCGGTGGGCGGCGCGCCGACCAGATCATCGAGGGGAACACCGTACAACCTCGCGAGGGGCAGCAGGATTTCAAGGTTGGGCCTGCGCTGGCCGGATTCCAGGCGGGACAGGGTACTCACCGACACTCCGGATGCCGAGGACACATCCGCGAGGGTGAGGTTCCGTTCCGTACGGAGTGCCCGAAGCCGGGGACCGACCGCCCCGAGAACATCGTCAAGTTCAGAGCCACTGGCCAGCCGGTGACGCCGGCATTCACAACGGTCCGGCCACAGAACCTATTCAATTCCTACAGGCTCATGAGCGGAGTCCATATGGGTGAGGTCGCCCACAGGAACGCCCCCGCCCCCGTATCCGGGCCCTTAAGAGGAAGACCGCTCATATAATCTGAGCATGCCAAAAACACGCCGCAACCACGGCCTCAATGCCCAGCAGCCCACCCACGAGCAGCGCGGGATCGACCTGTGAGCGGCGGTCTTGTCGCCCTGCTGGACGACATCGCAGCCCTGGCCCGCATAGCGGCCGCCTCGGTGGATGACGTCGCTGCCGGAGCTGCGAAGGCGGGGGCCAAGGCCGCCGGCGTGGTAATCGACGACGCTGCCGTCACCCCGCAGTACGTGTCCGGAGCGGACCCGTCCCGCGAACTGCCAATGATCAAGCGGATCTTCTGGGGCTCGCTCAAAAACAAGCTGCTGTTCATCCTGCCGGCACTGCTGATCGTCAGCGCCTTCGTTCCGTGGGCCATCCCGTTCATCCTCATGCTAGGCGGCACCTACTTGTGCTACGAGGGTGCGGAGAAGGTCTGGCACAAGCTCCGCGGCCACCACTCCGCGGACGAAGATACGCCGGCGGTCGAACGGGGGCCTGAGGCGGAGGCCAAGGTGGTCAAGGGCGCCATCACCACCGACTTCATCCTGTCCTGCGAAATCATGGTCATCTCCATGAACGAGGTGGCCACTGAGTCCATATGGGTCCGGGCGCTCATCCTGGTCGTCGTGGCTCTGGTGATCACAGTGCTCGTGTATGGTGCCGTCGCCCTCATCGTCAAGATGGACGACGTCGGCCTGCACCTGACTACCAAGGACTCCGCGCGCTCCCACCGGTTCGGCGAACTGCTCGTCAAGGGAATGCCCGCAGTGTTGACCGCTATCACCCTAATCGGGACGATCGCCATGCTGTGGGTGGGCGGCCACATCATGCTGCAGGGCGCGCACGACCTCGGCTGGCATGCGCCGTACGACCTGGTACATGCCCTCGAAACCCCTTTCGCCGGGATCCCGGCGGCGGGCAGCTTCCTTGCCTGGTTCGTGAATACCTTGTGCTCCGCCATCCTTGGAATCGCCTGGGGACTCGTCGTCATGGCCGTCGTGGGCCCGCTGCTCAAGGTGCTGCCGGTCGGCAAAAAGAAGGACGGGCACGAAGAGAGCGACACTGCAGGAGACCGCTAGCGTGACGTCCTCCATGCGGGGGTCGACGTCAACCGGGGGTTCTGGCTGGCCAGTTCTTCCGGTTTTGCTGCGTCAGCCATGAGCTGGTCTATGCGTGCCGGGTCCGTCTGGGCGGCTTTGAGCGCGTCGGCGTGCTAGAAGGGTTCCGCCAGTGCTTTATCTGCCTGTTCGACGCGCGACCCGGTACGGTTCACACCGCCATCGGGCGGGGTGGTTAGGCTGGGTGGATGGCGACAGTTATTCTCGTGCGGCACGGCCGCACCACAGCCAATGCCACGGGCCTGCTGGCCGGTCGGGCCGTCGGCGTCTGCCTGGACCAGATCGGGCGCGACCAGGCGGCTCTGACCGGAGACCGGCTCGCGGCCGTGCCAGTAGTCGGGGTGGTGTCGAGCCCTCTTGAGCGTTGTCAGCAGACCGCCCAGCTCATCCTCGATCGCCAAGCTGGCTCGCCGTACGCGCCGGTCGATCCCGATCTCACCGAGTGCGATTACGGCCAGTGGCAGGGCCGCACGCTCAGTGATCTCGCGACCGAGGATTTGTGGCCGGTTGTGCAGTCGCAACCGTCCGCCGTCGTCTTTCCCGGCGGCGAATCCATGGCCGCGATGCAGGCTCGATCGGTGGCCGCGATTCGACGCCACGATGCAGCATTCGAAGCCGAGTACGGGCCAGGGGCCGTGTGGGTGGCGGTGAGTCACGGTGACATCATCAAGTCAATCCTCGCCGACGCGCTCGGCATGCATCTCGACCTTTTCCAGCGTATTAACGTTGGCCCCGCCTCCGTATCGATCGTGCGCTACGGCGCTAGCCGGCCGACCGTTTACGCGACCAACACCGACGCGGGTGATCTGTCGTGGCTGTCGAACGGCATCCAGTCTGGCGATGCGCCGGTGGGCGGCGGTGCAGGGCAAAAGACGCCATGAACCTCATGTGCCTAGAATACTGACATGCCTACACTTGTTCACGAGTTTGCCTGGCCTGATCGGGTCGTCGTTGGCACTATTGGCCTTCCGGGGGCGCGCACGTTCTACCTGCAGGTGCGGGCGGGGACGCAGATCGTGAGTATTGCCCTGGAGAAGCAGCAGTCGGCTCTGCTCGCGGAGAAGATCGACGAAATTCTCGACCAGCTTCTCACTGTCGAGGGCAACCCACACAGCGTTCCCACCAGCACTCCCATTGAATTGGTTGACAATGACCAGCTCGAGGCCGTTCAGGAGCAGTTTCGGGCCGGCGCCATGAGTTTAGGTTGGGACCCGACGACGGCGCAGGTCGTGATAGAGGCCTACCCCATCACCGATGTCGATGCTGATGACAACGACGATTCGCTTGATGAGGACGACGATGACGTGCCCGAAATGCTGCTGGTGCGGATGCCGGTTGGCACCGCCCGCGCATTCGCTAAGCGCACGCGTGAGGTTGTGGGCGCCGGGCGTCCCGCGTGCCCGCTCTGCGGTCACCCCATAGACGCCGACGGGCACATCTGCACCCTTCCCGAGGTCTGATGCCGGCGCCCGACCTGTTTACGGCCGAGCTGACGCTCACTGGGCGCATGACCACCGCGTCGAACGCTACATTTCTGGGCAGCATCGGCGACACGACAGTCGTCTATAAGCCGATAGCCGGGGAGAAACCGCTGTGGGATTTTCCCGACGGCTTCCTTGCCCACCGGGAGGTTGCCGCCTACCTGGTTTCGGAGGTTCTGGGCTGGAACGTGGTGCCACGCACCTGGCTGCGCGATGGCCCGTTCGGCGAAGGAATGGTGCAGCTGTGGCAGGAGAAAGACCCCGACCAAAACGCGGTGGACCTCGTTGCGTCGGACGACGTACCGGAGACCGGTTGGAAACACGTTCTCGAGGGTCAGGATGAGAACGGACGGATGGTCGCCCTCATCCACGAGGACTCGCCGGCGCTCAGACGCATGGCGGTGTTCGACGTCGTCGTGAACAACGCCGACCGCAAAGGCGACCACATTCTTGCCATGGCGGACGGCCACCGGCACGGTGTGGACCATGGGCTTACCTTTCACCGTGACCACAAGCTGCGCACGGTGCTGTGGGGATGGCTGGGAGACGCTCTGACCGACGAGGAACGCGACGGCATCGATCGTGTCAGCGAAGGACTTCACGGTGGGCTGGGCAGAAACCTGGCGGACTTGCTCAGCGCCGAAGAAATCGCATCGCTCGCCACGCGCTGCGCCCGGTTGCGCTTGGCAGGGCGGTTTCCGGCTCCGGCCGGTGAGATGTCGGCGGTGCCCTGGCCGCTGTTCTAAGGGAATTACGGCTACGGGCTTCGCAGGCTGTGTCGCGTTGATGGCATGGGCGGGCCTGCTTACCAGGACGGCAGTGCCGGCGCCGGGCCGTCAATATCCACGTGTTCGGCGTCCCCGCGCGCCAGCCACTGGAGCAGGCCCTCACGGTCCGACTCAACGCGCAAGCCGCCGTCGCCGATGACCCACTCGTCACGCTCTTCGGTCACCAGCGTCATGCCGGGAGCACCCTTGGCGCGCAGGGACCGCACTACGGCTTCCAGGGCGTTCAGCAGCGAGTCCGGATCGGCTTCTTCGACGGTCCAGGCTGTGTTGAGGTCGTGGTGATGCACCACCACCTCGGCAATCCGGAGCGCCACGATGGACGTGGCGGGGACCGGCTTGCCGCTTACCTGCACTTCCGTGGCCGCGAGTTCGCCGCTGAGCCGTTGTGCCTGCTCGGCAAAGTTCCGGGCGGACTCCCGCAGTTCCCCGATGAGTTCCTCGCGCGGCAGGGCGGCCAAAGCAGCGATCTCCAAGGAGCGGGCCTCTCGTGAGGCGTACAGAGGACGTTCCTCGCCGGAGGTTGCCCAGTCGATGAGCTTTACCAGGGCGCGGCCACTGGATGCGACGTGGGCAATAACGTCGGCACGGCTCCATCCCTCGCACAGCGAGGGAACCCTCAGCTCGTCGTCGGCAAGGGACTCAACGGTAGCCAGGAACATGTCCGTTTCCCTGCCCAGGCGGGACAGGTCCGAGTAAAGGCGTGCAGGGTTGATCATTGTGCCAGCCTACCCACGGGCCAGTTTTCAAACCACCGTTTCTGCCCCGTCTTTCCATATCCAGATCGTCTCGACTCAGACGGGCAGCATTGCCGAGGGCTTAGCTCCGCAAAGAGACCTTTTCAGATCCACAGCATATGAATCGCCCCCGGGCGGAAAGCCGGGTATTTCCCTCATATGTCGCGCGTCACACCTCTGTCAGGCTGAAAGCACTCGGAGGACGGCCCCTCGGGTTCTCCCGGCGCCGCAGGCCTCCACTTGAGTCAGAGAGGACTTAGGGACCATGTCACAACCGCACGACGTTATAGCCGAAAATCCACAAAAGGAGGCGCGCACCGCCAATTGGGTGGCCTTCATCATCTGCACAGCCCTGCTGTTTGACGGCTACGACCTTGTCATTTACGGCACCGTCCTGCCAGGGCTGCTCGCAGACCCGGGCCAGATCGGAGCCTTCGATGCAGTCACCGCCGGGCTCCTCGGCTCCTGGGCGCTCATCGGGGTGCTAGTCGGCTCACTCGTTTGCGGCGCTGTCGGCGACTTTTTCGGCCGCCGCCGTCTGATGCTCCTGGGAATAGCCTGGTTCTCCATCGGCATGTTCGCCACAGCCTTTGCCACCAGCGTCCCTGCCTTTGGTGCCCTGCGGTTTGCGACCGGACTTGGCTTGGGAATCGTTATCGCCAGTGCCGGCGCCACCATGGCTGAATTCGCACCGGCGGGAAGGCGGCAGTTCTACAACGCAATTGTGTACTCAGGCATCCCGGCAGGCGGCGTCCTGGCCTCCATCCTGGGCATCCTTTTCCTCGACAGCATCGGCTGGCGCGGGCTGTTCATCATAGGCTCACTGCCGCTGGTCATCCTCCTGCCCATTGCCTGGCGCAACCTCCCCGAATCACCGCGATGGCTGCTGTCCCGGGGGCGCGAAGAGGAGGCCCTCGCTGCCGCACACCGCACCGGCGTCCCGCTCATCGAGGAGCGGATCATCCGGCAGGTAGGCGCCGCGCCGCAGAAATCAGGCTTTGCGGCCGTGTTTTCCCGCCAGTTTGCCGTGGCAGCGATTTTGCTGGGCCTGATGTCCTTCTGCGGTCTTCTGCTGACATACGGACTCAACACCTGGTTGCCCAAAATCATGGAGGGCTACGGTTACGGGCGGACGTACTCGCTGTTCTTCCCGCTGGCACTGAACCTCGGCGCAGTGGCGGGTGGCCTGCTTGCGTCCCGCCTCGCGGACAGAAGCGGTCCCCAGCGGGTCATCGCGGCCACCTTCGCGCTGGCGACCATTTCCCTGGCGCTCATGACCTTCAGCTTTCCGCTGCCGCTGCTTTTTGCCTTTATCGCCCTCGCAGGCGTGGGAACGCTGGGAACCCAGGTGCTGATCTACGGGTTCCAGTCCAACTACTTCACCACCAACGCCCGGGCCGCGGGCGTCGCATGGTGCGCAAGCGTGGGACGGCTGGGCGGCGTGCTCGGTCCGATTATCGGCGGGTGGCTGGCCGCCGCCGGCATTGGCGGATCCACGGCCTTCTACATCTACGGGGCCGTGGCCCTGGTCGGCGCCGTGGTCACCGTGCTGGTGCCGCGTCAGCGGAAGCTGGAGGAGGCCGAGCACAAGGTCGAAGAAATCGCAGAGGGTCGTGCAGAAGACAGCATTCCTGCTGAGCAGTTCACAACGACCGCGCTCCGCCCATGATCCACCGGCACCGCAGCAACATTACGTGGCTTGGATATCCTAGTGAGGCTTATTATGGTTATTATTTGAATAAATAAGCCACGGCCGCATCGTCGGGGCCGGTTAGCTGAAGGACGGCACCACCGTGGACATCCGCCAACTGAACTACTTCATTGCGGTTGCTGAGGAGCGGCACTTCGGCCGCGCGGCCAAGCGCCTTCATATGGCCCAGCCACCTCTCTCGCAGCAGATCCGCCAGCTGGAAGACCAGATAGGAGTTCAGTTGCTCAACCGCACCACCCGCAGGGTGGACCTCACGGCGGCGGGGCAGCTCCTCCTGGATCGGGGGCGGCAGATAGTCAATGACGTGGCGACTCTTCAGGCTGATGTTTATCAGGTGGGAAGGGGCGCAACCGGCGTCCTGCGGGTCGGCTTCTCGGGCTCGGCAACGTATGGTGTCATGCCCCAGGTAGCCCGACTTGCCAAACAGCTGCTGCCGGGCCTGTCCCTGGCCCTGCACGGCGAAATGCTCACGCCGTCCATGGAAGCGGGCCTGCGGAACGGTACTCTGGACGCCGCGTTGCTGCGGCCCCCGGTCGCAGCCCAAGACATCGACTATCGGACTGTGGCCCGTGAGCCGCTCGTCGTCGCGCTTCCCTCCTTCAGTGCCCTGGCCTTAGATCGGCCCGTGGCGATGCACGAGCTGCAGGACCAGGACTTCATCGCCTACCCGCCCGAGTCCGTGCTTCACCGCACCACGGCAGACCTATGCCGCCAGGCGGGCTTCCAGCCACGGATTACCCAGGTGGTTGGTGAGACCTCGACGATGCTGGCGTTTGTAGCTGCAGGGGGCGGGGTGGCGGTGATGCCGTCCAGCGTGCAGGCCTTCCAGCTTGAAGGCGTGGCCTACCGGGAAATTGAAGACGTCCCCGATGTGGAGCTCGCGGTCGCCTGGATGCGCGGGCATCACTCTGCGCTGCTCCGTAACTTTCTTGACATCGTGGCCACCGCAACTGCGGGACCGACGGTGCCTGCCCCCGCCCCCGACCCTGTGCCGTTTCCCACTGATGAAAGGCTTTCCCGCTCATGAAGATCGCAGCCATTGAGGCGATTCCCTACTCGATCCCCTATCTTCATCCACTGCATTTCGCTTCCGGTTCCGTGCACGAGGCAGACCACGTGCTCGTACGGCTTCGCACCGACGACGGCGTGGTGGGAACCGCTGATACCCCGCCGCGCCCCTACACCTATGGTGAGACCCAGAAGTCGATCGTGGCGGTGGTGGAGGACATTTTCGCTCCGCAACTGATCGGTGTCGATATTTTTGATCGGGAGAAAGTTCAGTCAATCCTGCACAGGACCGTTCACAACCAGACGGCTAAGGGCGCCGTAGACATCGCCCTGTGGGACGTCATCGGCAAGACTCTCGGGCAGCCGGTGACAAAGCTTCTGGGCGGGTACACCGACTCGCTCCGGGTCTCCCACATGCTCGGCTTCAAGCCTGCCCGGGAGTTACTGGCATTGGCGTTGGAGTTCCGCGAGACCTATGGCATCAACACGTTCAAGCTCAAGACCGGACGCCGCCCGCTGAACCTGGACATTGAGGCCGCCAGGGTGCTACGCGAGGGTCTTGGCGAGGACGCTGAGCTGTACATGGACGCCAACCGCGGCTGGTCTGCCAACGAGGCCGCCGAAGTGCTGCGCCGCACGGCAGAATTGGGTCTGCAGTTCCTGGAGGAGCCCGACGACGCCCGCGAGGTCCTCGGCCGCCGTCGCCTCGTGACCAACTCCCCCATCCCGATCGCCGCGGACGAATCTGCCGCCAACCTTGGCGAGGCCGCTCGGGAGATCCTCACCGGCGGTGCGAACCTCCTGGCGGTAAAGACTGCCCGGTCCGGTTTTACCGAGGCGGCCAAAATCGTAGGCATGGCCGAGGGTATGGGCATCGATGTCTATATAGGCAACCAGATCGACACCCAGGTCGGCACGGTAGCCTCGGTGGTCTTCGGCGCCGCCTTTGCCCATTCGGCCAGGCGGGCAGCGGAGCTGTCCAACTACCTGGACATGGCCGACGACCTCTTGGCCGAGCCCTTGGCCATCACCGGCGGACGCATCCGTGTTCCCGAGGGCCCAGGCGTGGGCACCGCTGTTGATGAAGAAAAGCTCTCGCGCTACCGCACCGACCGCTAGCAACCGCTTTACCGAAAGGACATTTATGAAGTACCTGGTCCACATGGACGTAAACCTGCCCGCAGACCTTCCCGCCGGCGAAGCCGCGGAGATCAAGGCCAGGGAGAAGGCCTACTCACAGCAGTTGCAGCGCTCGGGCAAGTGGCCGGAAATCTGGCGGGTGGTGGGTGAATACGCCAACTATTCGATCTTCGACGTCGATTCCAACGACGAACTCCACGAGATCCTGCAGAACCTGCCGCTGTTCCCGTACATGGACATCTCGGTGGTCCCGCTTGCGAAGCACCCCTCCGACGTCAAATAGTCACCGGCGCGAGGCCTCCAGGGCCTGCCGTGCTCCGGGATCAGTCCCTGGCCCGGAACACGGCCGCGAGCTCGCTGCGGGAGCGGATTCCCATTTTCCGGTAAAGCCGGGTCAGGTGGTACTGCACGGTCTTCTCTGCCAGGAACAGGGTCCGGGCCGCCTCCTTGTTGGTGGCGCCGCCCGCTACCAGTTCGGCCACGGCGCGTTCCTGAGCTGTGAGCTGGAGGTGCTGGTCGCTGACGGCGGTCAGCACGGGGTCGGCGGGGTCAGGCAGGCTCCCGACGTCGAGCCCTGTTGCCTTGAGCTCCCGGTCGCACCGTTCCACATACGTGGCCGCCCCCAGGGAGTCGTAGAGGTCACGGGCGGCCCGCAGGACCGAGGAGGCCAGGCGCCGTTTGCCCGCCCGGCGCATGCTCTGGCCGAATGCAAAACTAATCCGTGCCCGCAGATACGGCCGGTTGAGCCCCCTAAGGTGCCCCAAAGACGCCTCAAAATGTTCCCTCGCAGTGTCCGGGTCTCCCTGGGCAGCCACCAGCCGTCCCCTGGCCCACGCCATCCGCGCCATATCCGAGGGCACTTCCCGCTCGCGCGGCACGCGTTCGAACGCCGTAAGGAACGAGTCGGCGGCGTCGAGCTGGTCGGTCATGACCAGGGCGTTGACATAGGTGTCCTGCCAGGGCCAGAAGGACACCCTGTTCTCGGTCCATGGGTCCAGCTCCGTCAGCGGCTGCAGGACAGCCAAGGCCCCTTCATAATCCGCCCTGGCCTCGTGGAAGCGGGCGCGGGCGAGGCTCGCGGGCACCTGCATGGCACGGTACGTCCCTGGCTGCACAGCCGCCTGCGAAACGTAGTACCGGGCCCGCTCCCAGTCTCCCCGCATGGACCATAGCTCCGCTGCAGTCCAATAGAGCAGGGGCCGGATCAGCGGCATCCGCGACGTCTCGAGCCGCACGGATGCGCGCGCCACGGTGGCGGCCGCCGCATCCCAGTTGCCGAGTACCAGGTGAGTGCGAGCCAGCCAGGCCTCGGCCCAAAGCGAAATCCGCATCGAGCCGCCCTGGTACTCAGTGGGGGCCGCGGACTCGAAGTTCACCAGCGCTGTCTCAACGTTGTCGAGCCGCAGCGCCAGCCAGCCTGCACCCATCTGGACCCGTTGTTTTTGGGCGTTCTCGGCAGCATGTTCAAAAGCCCGGTGATAGGCAGCCTCCGCCTCGGAAAGCCGGCCCTGTGCGTACAGGCCGAGGCCGTAGATGGCCTCTGATTCAATATGGGCGGGCGTGCCCGGCTGGGTAAGTTCCATGGCCCGTTCTGCCCAAGTGGTAATGACCGGACCGTCCCACGACGCCACGCCGTGCAGGACGAAGCGCTGCGCCACCTGCGCGGCGGCCGTTGGATCACGCTGCGGGTTGGACGTGCGCCAGGCCATCTCCAACTGCTTCTGGGCACTGTCATTCTGTCCCGACGCGGTGGAGAGGTAGCCCAACACGGACGAGCGAAGCGGCGACGGCGGCAGCGCGTCCACTGCCGCCGTCCACATCTGGGCCTGGGCAATGTTGCCGGAACCCACCAAGGCATCCACGGCCCTCAGGAGCCTGTCGTTCCGGGAACGGATGTCCTGGGAAAGCCGGGAGGCGGAGAACAATGCTGTTGAGGCGTCCTGCCAGGCTCCAACGAGGGCTTGGCGGCGGGCAAATTCCTCCAGCTCCTTGGCCAGGTCCTCGTCCGCGCCGGGTGTGGCGGAGACACGGTGGCCCAACCTCTCGCCCTCGGGTTGCACGGCCTCGGCGGCCAGCCGATGAAGCCCAATGCGCCGGCTGGGAGCGATCTGTTCATAGACGGCGGCGTCGGTGCCTGATTCAAAGAACACGACGGCGGAACGTGCCTGGTCGACAGACAGCCCCAACAGCCCGGCACGGTGCCCCTCGTCGAGCGCCTCCATAATGGCGTCCACTCCGCTGACCTGGGAAACCTCCGCCATGCTGGCGGCCCGCCCGAGCACCGACGCGGCCTCCGCGACAGCAACCAGCCCCGGGGACGCTGCTTCCAGGATACTTCGCACCCTGGCGCGGACGCGGGACGTCGGAGGCAGAGAAGGAAACCACGTCTGCCAGGTTTCCGCCGGCAGCTCACGGAGCAGCTCCACGATCGGTTGCGCGAGTCCCCGGGTGTGCTGGGCCAGGCCGTGTGCGGCGGTCGCGCTGAGGTCGAGGCCGAACATCCTCCGGGCGAGATCCTGAACCTGCTGCGGGGTAATCGGATCCAGCGGGATACTGTCTACTTGGTGGCCAGTGAGGAAGTCAAGCACACCGCTGGGGACGCGTAAAGCGTCATCGGGGTTGAGGGTGAGCACGAACAGAATCCGTTTTCCGTACAACCGGCGCATGACGAAGGTGAGGATGCGCAGGCTCTCCACATCGAGTTTGTGGACGTCATCCACGGCTACAACTACGCTGCCATGGGCCTGCAGCCCTTCGAGGTGGGTGCTGAGGGTGGAAGCGTAATTAACCACCTGGGCGGCGGTGAGAGCCGCAACCGGACCCGCGGGCAGAGCAGGGCCGCCGTCGTAATCCTTAGCCGAGCGCAGCGGCGAGGTGAGCATGAGCTGGGAGTACCCTGCGAGCGGAAACTGTGCCTCCCATTCATCGCCCATGGCGGACAAAACCCGGACACCGCGGGCAACAGTGCGGCAGTGCTCAAGAAAGGACTCCAGCACGGCGGTCTTCCCGGAACCGGACGGGCCGGTGATCACCACTGCGCCCACTTTGCCCTTGCGGACCGTGCGGAGAATTCCCAGCAGTTCCTCAAAGACCCCTGACCGGCCGGCCAGGGGAAAGCCCTCCGCAGTATCGCCTTGCATGGAGCCCGCCGTCATGGCCGCAACTCTACCGGAGCCGGCCGGCCGGACCTGACGGCGGATATCCATCACAGTGGGCTCAGCCCTGGTCCCCGCCAGCAACCGGAAGGATGGTGCCCGTCAGGTATGACGCCTCATCTGATCCGAGGAAGACTATCGGCGCGGCCTGCTCGTCCAACGTCGCGTAGCGCTTCATGAAGGACGACTCCACGGTTTGGTCAACGATCGCCTGGTACCAGGCCTTCTCGGTGGAGGATTCGGCCTCGGGCCCGCGCTTGATCTTGCGGGGTGGCGCCTCGGTGCCGCCGGGGGCTGTCGCAACCACGCGGATGCCGCGCCCTCCCACCTCCATCGCCAATGACTGGGTCAGGGCATTGACACCCCCTTTGGCCGCCGCATACGGCACCCGGTGCAGCCCGCGGGTGGCCACCGAGGAAACGTTGACGATGGTGCCTGAGCCCTGATGGAGCATGGCAGGCAGAACGGCCCGGCAGGTCCACAGGGTGGGAAAGAGGGAGCGCCGGATCTCTTTCTCGATCTTGTCTTCGTCATATTCTTCGTAGGGGCGGGCCCAGATGGTGCCGCCGACGTTGTTAACCAGCACATCCACGCGGCCGTGGGCGGCCAGTGCCGCGTCCACGGCCTGCTGTGCTCCTGCGAAGGTCTCCAGATCCGCAGTCACCGAGGTGGCCGAGCCACCTGAACCGGTTCCCTGTGCTGCCTCCTGTATCCCGTTCGCCACCTCATGGACCAACTCGGCCCGGTCTACGAGGACGACGGCGCCGCCCTCGGCACCGATGCGCTCGGCCACCTTCTGGCCGATGCCCTGGGCGGAACCCGTCACAAGAACTACCTTGCCGGCGTACCGGGCGGGAGTAACGAACTGTCCGGCATACGGCTGTGTCATCAGCGACCGGCCCTGGCGTCGATGGCGCCGGCCATGGTTTCCTTGGCATCGTGGGCGTGGGCCATGATGACCTCCCGGACCCGTGCTTTGTCCTGGCGCTCAAAAGCGTCAACGACATCAAGATGGTCCTGTATGACCCGCTCGAAAATCCTGGTTCCCGTTTCGAAGGCCGCCGCCATCTGCGCGTGGACGTCCAGCCGGCGGTAGGACTCGAGCAGCATGGGGTTGTCGCAGACCATGAAGAGGTATTCGTGGAACTCCTCATTAGTCCGCGCGAACTCTTCCGGTTCCTGGATGGTGCCGGCATTTACAGAGCGCCTGGTTGCCTCGGCGAGGCGGCGGAACTGGTGCAGCTGCTCCTCGCTCAGGCGGCCCACCATCAGTTCGCTCACTGCGAGTTCCAGGCCCATGCGCGCGTCAAGCTGTGCGAAGCTGTCCTCTTTACGGAAATCCAGCCGGCCGGTCGCCAGGGACGAAACGGCCTCACTGCGGCTCATCGTGTCGCCGTCGGCCGCAATCTTCTCGGCGGCTGCCGGCGCACCTGTCTCCGCGTCCCCGCCGGTGGTTTCCTTCGGGGCAAAGCGCTCGAAGTAAAAGTTGGCGGGCTTGATGCCCTCGGAGTCCAGCCATTTCGACACGGCGTTGACCATGGGAGGGGGGCCGCACAGGTAGATGTCAACATCGCCGTCGTTCAGATGCTTTGGCTCGATGATCTGGGTGACATAGCCCGTGTGGGGAGCCGACGTGCCAGTTTCGGAAGCAATGTAGTCCCACGTAAATCCGGGCAGCTTCGCCTCATAGTCCCGCAGCCACTCAAGGCCAACGATGTCCGCCTCACGGGTCAGGCCATAAATCAGATGGACCGGTACCGACGCCGGGTTCTCGGAAAGCTTCTCGAGGATGGACAGGAGCGGCGCCAGGCCGGTACCTCCAGCAAGGAGCAGCAGCGGCCGCTTGGGCTCACGCAGGAAGAACGATCCGTAGGGGCCCGTGAACTCGATGGCGTCTCCCACCGCAGCCCGGTCCCGCAGATACTCGGACATCGCACCCTGAGGCGTCACCCTCACCATGAATGAGGAGTCCTGAACCTCGGGGCCGCTGCTGAACGAATATGAACGCTCCGCGTCGGTTCCGGGGACCTTGATGTTGACGTACTGGCCCGGCAGGAAGGCAAGGGCGTCCCGGTTTTCCACCTCCAAGGTAAACGACACCGTGGTTTCCGAGTGTTTGTTGAGTTCCTTCACAGTTGAAGTGAAGGAACTGGCTCCGGTTTTCGCCGATTCGGACGTGGCGGGGATTTGAATGGCCAGATCAGACTCGGGAACCGCTTGGCAGGTAAGCATGTAGCCCTTGTCGAGCTCTTCCTCCGTCATGGCGTCGTCGATGTAGTCGCCCGGATCGAAGGAGCCGGAATCGCAGAAGGCCTTGCAGGTACCGCATGCCCCGTCACGACAGTCCGACGGAATATTGATGCGGGCCTTGTACGCGGCGTCCATCACGGTCTCGTAGTCGCCGACCTTGATGACTTTGGTGACGCCGTCTTCGAAGCTGAGGGCAACTTTGTGGCCCATGGTTTCCTCCTGGCTGGGGGCCGCCTCAACGCGACCCGGGAAAAGTTCTGGCGTGCCCGGCGGGCACGGGTGTGGGGGGCCTGCCGTGCGGCGCACGGGAACTCCCGGGCGCCGCACGGCAGGTCAGATCATGTAGACGTCCACCACGTGGTGGATGTAATCGTTCTTCAGGACCACTTTCTTCTTCAGGATCACCGGCTCCGGGCCGCAAAGGTCGATCGTGTAGAAGCTGGTGCCGAAGTACGTGTCCGTCGTGTTGTAGCGGAAGTAGAGGGTGAACCAGTTGAAGCGCACCTGGACCTGGCCGCCGTCGTTCGCCAAAACCTCGATGTCCGTGATGTTGTGGCCCGTGCGCGGCTCGGGAAGGGAAGTGGCAGAAGACCGGTCGGTCTTGATCCGGAACACCCGGTCCTCGATGCCGCCGCGGTTGTCGTAGTAGATAAGGGAGATCTCGTTCTGGGGATCCTGCGTCAGCTGGTCGTCGACGTCCCACGCGGGCATCCAGAATTCGGAGTCCGGGTGGTAGCACTCAAGCCATTCATCGAACTGGCGGTCGTCCAGCAGGCGGGCTTCCCGGTAAAGGAACGTCCGGACGGTCTCGAGGGTTGCGATCTCCTCCGCGGTCTTCAGGACCGGGGCGGTTTGGGTCAGGTTGGTCATGGGTTCTGTGCTCTCTCTGGTTCCGGCGGGCTCTGGGTCAGGCTCGGACTGGAACAGCGTCCAGTGCGGAGGTCTCCTCCTCCGCCAGGGCACGGTCCATGACTTCCTTCCAGTACCCGTGCTGGATGGGGTAAAGCCCCTCGTCCTCGGTTCGTACCCCGGACGCGATGACCCTGGTCATTCCGAGCGCCTGGGCCTGCTCGTCAGGGCCCGCAATCTCGTGGGTGGACCCGCGAGTCATATCGTTCCAAGGCGCAGAAGTAGCCCAGTAGGTTTTGTTGCAGGACCGGAACTCCTCGAGATCGTCGGGAGTGGCCATGCCGGTGGCGTTGAAGAAGTCTTCATACTGGCGGATGCGCTTGGACCGGTTCTCCTGTGATTCGCCCTTCGGGGCGATGCAGTAGATCGTCACCTCTGTCTGGTCCGCTGAGATGGGACGGAAATGGCGGATCTGCGAGGAGAACTGGTCCATGATGTAGACGTTCGGGTAAAGGCAGAGGTTACGCGAAATATTGATCATGAAGTTGGCCATCTCCTCGCCATACTTGGCGACGAGCTCCTCGCGGCGGTCCCACAGCGGGCGGTCCTCCGGGTTTGTCCATTCTTGCCACAGCAGCAGGTGTCCATGGTCGTAGGAATAGAAACCGCCCTTGACCTTGCCCCACTTGCCGGCGTCCATGGCCTTGGTCTTGTTCGCGGAGTCTCCGGCGGTGCGGCGGGCCGTAGTGGCAGCGTAGTTCCAGTGGACCGCGGTCACGTGGTAGCCGTCGGCGCCGTTCTCCGCCTGCACCTTCCAGTTGCCGTCGTAGGTGTAGGTGGAGGACCCACGCAGCACCTCCAGTCCCTCCGGGGACTGGTCCACGATCGAATCGATCACCTTGGTGGCGTCACCCAGGTGCTCTTCGAGCGGGAGAACGTCAGCTTTCAGCGAGCCAAACAGGAAGCCCCGGTAAGACTCGAAACGGGCAACCCTAGTGAGGTCGTGGGAGCCCTCTTTGTTGAACGTCTCCGGGTAGCCGGCATTGCGGGAGTCTTTAACCTTGAGCAGTTCACCGGAATTCTTGAACGTCCAGCCGTGAAACGGACAGGTGAACGTGGTGCGGTTGTCCGTCTTGCGGCGGCACAGCATCGCACCGCGGTGTGAGCAGGCGTTGACGATGCAATTGAGCTTTTCGTCCTTGTCACGGGTGATCACCACAGGAGTACGGCCGATGTTGGTGGTGAAGTAGTCCCCCACGTTGGGGATCTGGGATTCGTGGGCCAGGTAAACCCAGTTGCCCTCGAAGATGTGCTTCATCTCCAGTTCGAAAATCTCTTCATCCGTGAAAATCTCGCGCTTGGCCCGGATGACGCCGTTCTCACGGTCGTCGATCACGGCGTCGGCAAGGACCTCGCGGACATGGGTCATGTTCTCGGTCATGGCTGCTCCTTCATTGGAGAGTGCTGGACGGATGGGCGGGTGGTCCGGCTAGCGTCGCGGAACGCCCAGGACGTTGTCAGGTAATTCTTGTCCACCGTGACAGCTCTCACATCAGGCAAAAACCTAGGTTCGACCAAGGGTGTCTTTATGTCGCCTTTTTGACTGAAAACAGGCTAAATCGATATTTGTAGCGTCCTTATTTGAAGCCTACGATGAGACGGACATCACCCGAGGTCGCGTGGTGGCAGGTGCAAGTCCGGCCGCACGCCTTCGCAATGGCACAGGAGCATTTCCTGTCCTTTATTCAAAGAGGAGTATGGACATCACCATGACCGAGACCCAAGCAGACACCCGCAAAGAGGACGAAGGCACTGCCGTCGAAGCCGGCTCCAAGGCCACCGAACGCTTCACCGTCTCAGGCAAGCTCTCCCGTCTGGATGTGCCGAAAGAAAGAGTGAGCCTGCTGGCGGGGGCACTGATCAAGGCCGCCAACGACATCGTCGTCGAACACCAGGTCACCTACGAGGAATACAACGCACTCAAAGCCTGGCTCATCAAAGTGGGAACTGACGGGGAATGGCCGCTGTTCCTCGACGTGTGGCTGGAGCACACCGTGGAGGACGTCAACTCGCAGGACCGCCCCGGCACTGTGGGCACCATCGAAGGACCCTACTACGTGCCGGGCTCCCCGTTGCTCCAGACCCCGGGGACCGTCGAAATGCGTGAGGACGAGGAGGGCACCCCGCTGCACTTCAGCGGCCGCTTCACCGATACGGACGGTAATCCAATCCGGAACGCACAGGTGGAGATTTGGCACGCCGACAGCGCCGGGTTCTATTCCCAGTACGCGCCGGGCCTCCCGGAATGGCTGTTCCGGGCAACGGTCAAGGCGGACGACGACGGCCGCTTCGAAATCAACACGATGCGCCCGGCGCCGTACCAGATCCCCACGGACGGGGCCTGCGGGCAGCTGATCAGCGCGGCAGGCTGGCATGCCTGGCGCCCGGCGCACATCCACATCAAGGTCTCGGCGCCCGGCTTCCAGCCTGTAACTCAGCAGCTCTACTTCCCCGGCGACCCCCACAACGCCGACGACATTGCCTCCGCAGTCAAGCCTGAACTTATGCTCGATCCCAAGCCGCGCACGGATGGCGGCGCCGGCGAAGAAGTGGTCTATGACTACGTCCTCGCCAAAGAAGGCCAGCACAAGTAAGAACCACCGCTCACAAATGGTGCCGGTTCCCTCCGGCACCACAGGCGCTCCGGAGGGTCACCTCCGGAGCGCCTGTATCTTGTGCCGCCGTTGCCAGGAGCCGACATGCCACAATCCCGCCAGGACCCGCCCGCCGTCCCCGAAACGGAAACTGCTGCGGCCCGCGTACGACAGACCCTGCTGGAACGCCCGGGTGTCCGTCCCGCAGGCGTGCGACAGGTCTTCCGTGACCTCGGCATGCCTTATATTTCCAACGGGGTGATCGGCCTCATCTTCTCCGCTTCCGGCCCGATAGCTATAGCTCTGGCTGTTGGAACGGCGGGGGGACTTAGTGAAGCTCAGCTCGCATCCTGGGTGTTCGGCATTCTATTTTCCGGCGGAGCAGCAACCCTGGTCATGTCGCTGCTGTATCGTCAGCCCCTCGGCTTTGCCTGGTCCATTCCCGGCACGGTACTCCTGGGCCCGTCCCTGCAGCACCTGTCCTTTGCGGAAGTGGTTGGAGCCTTTTTCACGTCGGGCGTACTCATCCTGGCCTTGGGCGCCAGCGGCGTGGTCCGCCGAATCATGGCCCGGATGCCAATACAGATCGTCATGGCCATGGTGGCCGCGGTATTCCTTAAGTTCGGCACAGACATTATTGCCTCGACGCAGTCCAATCCGGC
The DNA here is from genome assembly GCF_000876655.1 of Arthrobacter sp. SPG23. Classification (GTDB taxonomy): domain Bacteria; phylum Actinomycetota; class Actinomycetes; order Actinomycetales; family Micrococcaceae; genus Arthrobacter. The sequence goes on along the minus strand of NZ_JYCN01000016.1, from coordinate 114,164 downwards.
CGTTGCCGGCCCGATGGTGGCATCATTCCTGCTGCTCACTGCCGTACCGGTCCTGGGACGCTTCCTTCCGCCGGTACTCGGTACCTTGATGGCCGGCTGCGTGGCCGTGGCGGTAAGCGGCCAGTTCGTCCTCGGAGAAGCAGGACCCCTGCTGGCTGCACCCGTGTTCACAGTTCCCAACTTCACCTGGGCAGCCCAGCTCGAGTTGGTTATTCCCCTGGCCCTGACCGTGTTGTTTGTTCAGAACGGGCAAGGTATCGCCGTCCTCCGGGCTGCCGGCCATCCCCCACCTATTAACGCCTTTGCAGTCGCCTCTTGGGCCTTTTCCGTGCTCAATGCTTCATTCGGCGCCATTTCAGCATGCGTCACGGGCCCTACCAATGCTCTGTTGACATCCTCAGGAACCAAACAGCGCCAGTACTCGGCCGCCGTCGTCTACGGCACACTGGCCGTTGCCTGCGCCGTACTGGCCCCCTTGCTCACGAGGCTGATGCTTGCCAGCCCCAAGGAGTTCGTCCTCACCCTGGGCGGAATCGCGATGCTACGGGCCCTTCAGCAGGCCTTTGTGACGGCCTTCGCCACTGCCTTCACGCTGGGATCACTGGTGACATTCGTGGTCACGATTTCCGGCCTGAACCTTTTCAACATCCACTCCGCGTTCTGGGGACTGGTAATCGGTTACGCGGTTTCCAGGCTGCTTGAGCACGCGGACCATCTCGATCTCTAGGGCGGGTCGACTCCGCGGCGTTCCATACCGGCTTGCCTTGAGCCGGATTCCGTTCAGATTACGCCTCGCCAGGGGACAAATTCTTTCTTTCGGCGAGGTGAGAGGTCGTTTCTTTGGACACCGGCAGTGGCGCGTATTTTTCCAGGTTTTCGGTCCGTGCCAGCACGACCGTGTGGACGGGGCCGGCAGCGATGCGCCTTCTGAGACCGAGGCGTCCCCAGTCGTCGCCGTCCCTTCACAACCGTGTTGCCCCATGTCAGGCCGGCGTAACTTGGGGGAGCACCCTTCGACCCGCACTCCCGAGGTCAACGCACCACCCTGCGGTGACCGGCGTCCAACCGCTGGGTCCACCCCCGGGAATCGAGGTGTTCCAGCAGTGGAACCGCAATCCGGCGCGTTGTTCCGAGAGCCTGGCGCGCCTGGCTGGTGGTGAAGGGCTGCCCCAGGCCGGCAAGGGTGCGCATCGCAAGTGCCGGCGCCGTTGGCAGCAGCACCACGCCGTCACGCAGCCGCAGCAGGCGACCCGTGCGTTCGGCGGCAGCCAGCTCCCGGGTCCCTAAGCCCAGCGCGGCCAGCTCCTCGGATTCCGGGGCCCGAAACGCATGTGCGGTGAGCCTGCGCTCCAGCTCCGCGATTGCCGGTTCGATGGAGCCAAGGTTGCCCCGGCTGCCAGGCAGCCGGATGTGGCCTGCGTCCAGTTCCAGGGCAGCCGCACGGATGACATGGGAAAGCAGCCTCTCCTCGGGCAGGCGAAGCAGGTCGCGGGCTGCCCCCATGGAAAGGCCTGGCGCCAAGGGATCGCGTTCCTGCAGCGCCTGGACTGCGTCGCGAAGCTGGTGCTGCCAGGCCTCAAGGACAGGAGCGTGCACCCACCAGTCATCAATAACCTCTACGCCGGGCGGCGCCTTGGGGTCGTGCCCGGACAGCAGCCCCAGCCGGCGCAGATGCTCCAGCTGAACGGCTTTGCGGGCTGCCACCTCCCCCAGCACGTCGCCCGCCGGGTCCATGCCTGCAAGCCGCTCGGCCCAGTGGGCGCCGTCGCCGCGCCGCCGCAAGGCCGGTGGATCGGCGTCGAGGATGCGTGCCCCACCCAGCACGGAGCGGCTCCCGGGGTCGCGCAGCACCAGCCGGTCTCCCAGGACCAGAGGCAGGTGCCTGTCGAGCACGAGCCGGGCGTGGTCGGCGCCGAAAGGACGCAGCCGGGCCGGCACGGACGCGGTGCCGACATGGACCATGAGCTGCTCCGGCACATCCGTATAGGCCACGCCAGTCATCCGCTGGATGCCCAGGACGCCGGTGGTGGGCCAGGCATCGGGGGTAAGCAGCGCGTCCCCGCGCCGGATGTTCGTGGCGGAAACGTCACGCAGGTTCAAGGCCACACGGTTGACCGGCGCCACCGAGGTGTACGAGGTGTCCCGGCTTTGCAGGCCACGGACGACGACGGACCGGGAACCAAAGTGACCAAGCAGGGTAAGCCGGTCCCCTTGGACGATCGTTCCTGCTGCCAGCGTTCCGGTCACCACTGTGCCGGCACCGGTGATCGTGAACGAGCGGTCCACCCACAACCGGACCCGCCCACCGGTGACGGGATGGGGCACGCCGGCCAGGACGCCGTCGAGCGCTGCACGCAGGTCATCCAGGCCGGTACCGTCGATGGCGGACACGGCAACTGCCGGGGCGTCCCTCAGGCCAGTCCCGGCCAACTCCACGCGGGTCCGTGCCAGCACGTCTGCCACCCGCTGGCTGGACGCCCGGTCCGCGCGGCTGAGGACCACCACGCCGTGTTCGATGCCCAGCGCCGCCACGGCGTCCCGGTGGTCGCTCGACTGCGCCTGCCAGCCTTCGTCGGCGGCGACAACGAAACAGATCACCGGCGCGGGTCCGATTCCGGCAAGCATGTTGCCCAGGAAACGCTCGTGGCCGGGGACGTCCACGAATGCAACGTCCTGTCCGGACGGCAACGTGGTCCAGGCGTAACCCAGGTCGATGGTCAGCCCGCGGCGCCGTTCTTCTTCCCACCGGTCCGGCTCCATGCCGGTAAGGGCGCGGACAAGGGTGCTCTTGCCGGAATCAACATGCCCGGCCGTGGCAACGACGTGCACCGCTCAGCCCGCCCTGCCTGCATCCGCAGCCTCGAGGGTTGCCAGCGCCTGCCGTACGGCCTCGAGAATCCGGTCGTCGTCCGATGCGGGAACGCACCGCAGATCGATCAGGCAGGAGCCGTCGTGGACGCGCGGCAGCACGGCGGGATCGCCGGTGCGCAGGAGCCGCGCCAGTCCTTCGGGGAGCCGGAGCGCCCACCCGGGCAGGGGCACACCGGGGGCACCCCCGCCGCCTACCCTGCCGTCGTGCGGCACCACGGGTACTCCAAGTGCTTGGGCGAGCCGGTCGGTACGGCGCCGCAATTGTCCGACGTCGGCGTGCAGCGCCTGCACGACGGGCGGCATTCCGCCAGCGACGGTCGCCTCCAGGGCAGCGAGGGCAAGTTTGTCGGCCCTGACGGCCCGGGCAAGCGGGTGGCGGGCCAGCCGGGTGATGATCTCCTTGCGGCCCAGCAGGAGGCCTGCCTGGGGTCCGCCCAGCAGTTTGTCACCGCTGGCGATGACGACGTCGGCCCCGTCCGCCAAGGCGGAGGCAACATCAGGTTCATCAGGGAGGTGCGGGTCTGGTGCCAGCAGTCCACTGCCAAGATCGGCCACGAGCGGTACCCCGTTTGCCTGTGTCAGCGGGCCCAGTTCGTGCAGCGGAACAGCGGACGTGAAACCGTCCACCCGGAAGTTGCTCGGATGCACCTTCAGGACGCAGCCCGTATCGGGGCCGAGGGCTCCGGCGTAGTCGTGCAGGTGGGTCCGGTTGGTGGTGCCCACCTCCCGAAGCCTTGCGCCTGTTGACTCCATCAGGTCGGTGAGCCTGAAGCCGGCACCGATCTCAACGAGTTCGCCGCGGCTCACCACCACCTCCCGGCCGGCGGCCAGGGCTGTTGTGGCCAGTACCAGGGCCGCTGCTCCGTTGTTGACCACCAGTGCGTCCTCAGCGGCGGGACAGGCGGCAAGCAATGCCGCCCGGGCCCCGGCGCCCCGGCGGGAGCGGTTTCCGTCCGCCAGGTCGAGTTCCACATTGACGTAGCCGCTGGCTGCGATAACAGCTTCGAGCGCAGCCGCGGAAAGAGGTGCCCGCCCGAGGTTGGTGTGGACGATGACCCCGGTTGCGTTCAGCACCGGGCGCAGGGTTGTTGCCTTGCGCTCAGCGATGGCGGCCAGCAGGACTGGCTGCACCTGGCCGGGAGGGAGGTCGCCGCGCCGGGCCTGCTCCTGGATGGCCCGCACAAGTTCGCGGATCACACGCTCATTCAGCCGTGTCCCGGCTTCGCGGACGGGCGGCAGTGCCAGCAGGTCGTTCGTGCGGGGAATCCGGCGCCGGGGATCGACGTGGTCCACAGCCCTCCTCCTATCGCGGCATCCAGTGCCGAAAGTTGGCGGTGGCGGACGGGAATCGAACCCGCCAGGCCGAGATGCTCAGCCTCACCGGTTTTGAAGACCGGGGGGCCCACCAGGACCCGGACGCCACCGCGCATCAATATAGCAGGTCGCTTTGCGGGGGTACGCTAGGCGGGTGAACAAGGCCCAGACGTCAGTCCAGCAACCTGGCGGGGGCGCCGTCGGCGCGCTCCGGCTCACCGACTATGCCCACGGAGGAGGCTGCGCGTGCAAAATTCCACCGGGCGAGCTCGAAGATGTTGTCCGGGGCCTCATCGGCCAGCCGGGTGCAGAGGTGCTGGTTGGCCTGGACAGCGGCGACGACGCGGCAGCCGTCCTGGTGCGCGACGATCTTGCGGTTCTTACCACCGCCGATTTCTTCACTCCCGTTGTCAACGATGCCTTTGACTGGGGCCGCATCGCTGCTGCCAATGCGCTCTCGGACATTTACGCAATGGGCGGCAGGCCGGTCACGGCCATCAACCTGGTCGGCTGGCCCCGCGGCGTCCTGCCGATGGAGCTGCTCACGGAGGTCCTCCGCGGCGGCCTGAGTGTGGCGTCGGAGGCCGGTTGCCCCGTACTCGGCGGACACTCCATTGACGATCCGGAGCCCAAGTACGGCATGGCGGTCACCGGCGTCGCGCACCCCGACCGGTTGCTGCGCAACGACGCCGCCCAGCCGGGGCTGCCCATCACGCTTACCAAGCCGATCGGCGTCGGGCTTCTGAACAACCGGCACAAAGCGACCGGTGAGGTTTTCGCTGAGGCGATAGAGACGATGGCGAGCCTCAATCGCGACGCGTCCGAAGCCGCGGTGGCCGCCGGGGTCCGGGCAGCGACGGACGTGACCGGTTTTGGCCTGCTTGGGCACCTTTACAAGATGGTCCGGGCATCCGAAGTGGGCGCGGTGATCGATCTGAAGGCTGTACCGCTGATTGCCGGAGCCCGCGAGGCGCTCCGCGACGGCTTTGTCTCCGGCGGGACACGGCGCAACCTCGACTGGGTGCGTCCGCACCTGGATACCGCACCCGGCATCACCGAAGACGACCTGCTGCTTCTGGCCGATGCCCAGACCTCCGGCGGGCTGCTGGTGGTCGGCGAGCTGCCCGGGCACCCCGTCATCGGACACACCACTGCGGGCCGGGGCATTGAGATCCGCTGACGCCTGACCAGTCAGTCAGCTGCCGGTAGTGATCGCGTCGCCGGTCACGCCGGCTGCGCGGCGGGCCGCGAGCCGGTTCTTCTGCGGTTCGATGGTGTACCGCGGGTCCTTGGCGGAGGCCAGTCCCGCCTCGAACACGCCAAACCGGGTCAGTGCCGACGCGGCCAGCAAAGCCACCCCTGAAGCCGCAGCCGCAATGCGGTTGCGACCGCCGAGGAGTGTACCCAAACCGCCGGCAACTGCCAGCCGCTCGCTCCATTTCAGCATAGTGCCTGCCTTGCCCTGATGCAGGGGCTCGGCTGCTATCGGGTCCATCCGGCGCTCCATGATTTTCATGGCAAGCACATCGCCCACGACGCCGAGTACGGCAAGTTTGCGGGCAGGACCGGTCTCGCGCACCGGTGTGGTGACCATGGCGAGCCCGGCAGAAGCGAGGCACGCGGAACTCACAAAAACAAAAGGCAGTTCCTCGTGCGCGGCGTTCCATGTGGGTGTGGCGGTGTCGCCAAGCAGCACCGCAGTGTATGCCGCCAGTGGTCCGGCAAATAACGCAGCCTCAACGCCCGCCGGTCCTTCGACAGCCTGCAGCACCTTGCGCAAGGGTCCCAGCGGCAGCCGGTTTCCGCTCATCCGATCGATTTCCGCCACTGCCGCGACGCCCGCACCTGCGCTGAAGGCGCTGAGGATCCAGGAGCCCACGCTCATTGGCGAGGTCACCTTGAAGGTCCGCAGCATATGCAGGAATCGCTCCGGCCTGCCCAGGTCCTTTACCAAAGCGACGGCGCCGCCGCTCACGGCGGTCAATGCACCCAGCCGGGCATTCCGGCGAAGTGTCGGCCGCCCGGTCAATTGCCCGCCGAGGCCAAGCAGCGCCGAGCCTGCTGCCACGCCGCCCAGGAACAGGTAGATCGCAACGTCATCGCCCCAGGGTGCGGGCTTTACGACGGGGCGGCCGTAGTAAGAGGTGAATTCCGGCTCCGGGACCATGGGCATTTCGCGGGAACCGTCGCCGTTGTCCCTGCGGCGGCGCATGCCACGTTTGCCGTCCTGCCGGCGACGCCGGGCAGGCTCCGCCGGCCGGAAGCTGTCGAATTCCGAAAGGGTCACGCCCGTCCTCCCAGGAAAGCCAATGCTGCGGCCGCAGCCATGCCCGCTACAGCCATGCCTGCCCGCCGGTACATCTGCGGCAGGTCGGCTGTGGGGACGCGTGGGTCCGGCGGGAGCCCATACACCTCGGGCTCATCAAGCAGCAGGAAGACCGATCCGGTTCCGCCGACGCCGTCGTTCTCGTTCGCACCGTAAAGCCTCGCTTCGGTCATGCCCTGCGCATGCAGGGTGGCGACGCGTTCCCGGGCCGTCTCCACCATGTCGTCGTGGTCGCCGAACTTGATGGACGTCGTCGGGCATGCTTTGGCGCACGCGGGCGTCTCATCTGCCACCAGACGGTCGTAGCACAGTGTGCACTTCTGGGCGATGCCGACGTTGGGGACCTCGGGATGCTTCGCGTGCTGTTCCTCCCTGCTGGTGGCGACCTTGACCGTGCCATTGCTGCGGCGCTCGATCACGCCGAAGGGGCATCCGGCCACGCAGGTTCCGCAGCCGTTGCAGACGTCGTCTTGGACGACGACGGTGCCGAATTCGGTGCGGAAAAGGGCTCCGGTGGGGCAGACGTCGAGGCATCCGGCGTGCGTGCAATGCTTGCAGACGTCGGAGGACATCAGCCACCGGAAGTCGGCCGTGTCCGGCGGAGTGGTATCCGCCTCCGCGAGGTCCGTCACAGCCGGCGCTGCCTGGGCGGGAGGACCGATGCGCGGCATCCCCAGGTTGACCAGGGCACGGCCTGATTCCCGCGCCTCGATGATGCGTTCCTGGCCCTGCTCAATGAATGCCACGTGCCGCCACGTGCTGGCACCCAGCGCTCCGGTGTTGTCGTAGGAGGACCCGAGCAACTCCAGGTTTCCGTCCTGCGGGTTGTGGTTCCACTCCTTGCAGGCGACTTCGCAGGCCTTGCAGCCGATGCAGATCGAGGTGTCGGTGAAAAACCCCTTGCGCGGATGGTTGTGCTCCCAGTGGGCATCGGCGGTGGGGTCGGTCGGTCCGGACAGCTGGCCCATCTAATCCTCCAACGTGGGGTTGTTGCCCGGAAGGCTGCCGGCGGGCGGTCGCAATCCGGGCAGGGCGGTGTGTGGTTCGGGTAAGGCAGTGGCAATCACGTTCATCAGCCCGGCCCACCGGCGGTGCGGCCATCCTTACCCGGGCCGGGTTCGATGCCTTCCGCCGCCGGATCTGTGACCGCGCGATTACCAGTTTCGATGGTTATTCCGGCCCGCACCTGATACTCGGCAACCAGGTCAAGCAGTTCCCGCCCTCGCGGCCGTCGGCCCGGACGGATGTCGCATGAGGCCACCTTGGATTCCTGGATCTGGACGTTGGGATCCAGCGTCACACCCAGCAGATCATTGGCCGCGTCACCGCTGACGACGGCACTATTGCCGACGCCCCAGTGGTAGGGCAGCCCGATTTGATGCACGGTGTGACCGCCTATGGCCAGGGGCCTCATCCGGTCAGTGACAAGCACCTTCGCCTCGATGGCGGAGCGGGGCGAGATGATGGTGGCCCACCCATAGGGTTCCAATCCGCGCTCGGCGGCCAGCTCGGGCGAGACCTCGCAGAACATCTCCGGTTGCAGTTCGGACAGGTATGGCAACCAGCGGCTCATCCCTCCTGCTGTGTGGTGCTCGGTGAGCCGGTATGTGGTGAAGACGTAGGGGTAGATGTCTGCACCACTGGTACCGGCGCTCGGCGCGCTGAGGTTGTCCGAGCGGGGGAACACCAGCCGCGCAGGACTCTGCTGCTGCGGGTAAAGCGCGTTCGCCACCGGGGATTCCTGGGCTTCGTAGTGGGTGGGAAGGGGTCCATCCACAAGGCCCTTTGGTGCGAACAACCAGCCCTTGCCGTCGGCCTGCATGATGAAGGGATCATCTCCGCTGAGTGCGGCGGGACCACCTACAGAGGGATCGGGCTTGCTGCCCGGTGCCCGGTCAACCGGGAAGTCCGGCACGTCGTCTCCGACCCACTTACCCTGTTCCTCGTCCCACCAGATGTATTTCTTCCGCTCGCTCCACGGCTTGCCGGCCGGATCGGCCGACGCGCGGTTGTATAGGATCCGGCGGTTGGCCGGCCATGCCCAGCCCCATTCCGGCGCCGCGGGCCCCTGTTCCTGGCCCGGCTTACGGTTGGCGGCATGGTTGAAACCGTCAGCGTACACGCCGGTGTAGATCCAACAGCCGGCCGCCGTGGACCCGTCGGCACGGAGTTCGGTGTATGCCGAGAGTGGTTTGCCGGCATCCGGGCCGTCCAGGTGGCGTCCATTGATTTCCGCAAGCACCGCCTCGGCATCAGGATCGCCATGCTCATCCGTAGGATAGTCCCAGGTGAGGTCGAGCAGCGGACGGTCCCGTTCGTCTTCCGACCCGGCCAGCTTCTCGCGGATCCGCTGGCCCAGCTCGAAGAAGAACTGCAGCTCGCTTTGGCACTCCCCCGGCGGTGCCACCGCCTGGTGCCGCCACTGCAGCAGCCGCTGGGTCTGCGTGAAAGAGCCGGCTTTCTCGACGTGGGTGGCGGCAGGCAGGAAGAACACCTCGGTTTCAATATCCTCCGTGCGCAGTTCCCCGGATTCGATTTCCGGCCCGTCTTTCCACCACGTCGCGGACTCGATGAGGTTCAGGTCACGCACCACAAGCCACTTCAAATGGGACATGGCGAGGCGCTGCATCCGGCCGTGGGCGGAACCCACCGCCGGATTTTGTCCGAGGATAAAGTAACCCTCCACTTCATCCTCGAGCATGCCCATCACTGTCTCGTATGTACCGTGGGCGCCGGTCAGTCTCGGAAGGTAATCGTAAGCCCAGTCGTTGTCGGCAGTTGCGGCGTCGCCCCACCAGGCCTTCAGGAGGCTGACGGTGTAGGCGTCGGCGTCGGCCCAAAAACCCTTCTGCTTTTTCGAGCCAATCACTGACAGGTAGTCCTCAAGGCTGTCATGGCGTCCGGCGCTGGGCATCGGCAGGTACCCGGGCAGAAGGTTGAAGAGGGTGGGGATGTCCGTGGAGCCCTGGATGCTGGCATGGCCGCGCAGGGCCATTATTCCGCCGCCCGGGCGTCCGATGTTTCCGAGCAGAAGCTGCAGGATAGCGGCTGCCCGGATGAACTGCGCTCCAAGGGAGTGCTGGGTCCAACCGACGGCGTAGGCGAAACAGGTGGTCCGGTCGCGACCGGAGTTTTCCGTGATGGCGCGGACCATATACTCGAAGTCCGCGGCGTCGATACCGCACATGTCCCGGACCATCTCCGCGGTGTAACGGGCGTAGTGCCGCTTCACGATCTGGAAGACAGTCCGCGGGTCCTGGAGCGTGTCGTCGCGCTGCACTTCCGCGTGCTCCAAGGGGGGGCCCCCGCTTCCAAAAGCGTGGCCGGCGGCCCGGGCCGTGGCATCGGCGCCGTGTTCCGAACCGGGCCCCGGCTCATCAATGGCACCGTCCCCTTTTTCCGCATATGCCCACGACGACGTGTCGTAAGCGCGCTTCTCCGGATCAAAGCCGGAGAACAGCCCGCCCAGGTCCTCGGCGTCGCGGTAATCCTCGTGGACCAGCGTGGCGGCGTTGGTGTACGCAGTGACGTACTCCTTGAACCACAGGTCATTGGTGAGGACATAGTTGATGAGCGCACCGAGGAGCACCACGTCAGAGCCAGCACGAATGGGAATGTGCCTATCCGAGACCGCGGAGGTCCGCGTGAACCTGGGGTCCACGTGGATGACCTTCGCTCCGCGGGCTTTAGCCTCCGCCACCCACTGGTATCCAACGGGATGGCACTCGGCCATGTTGGAACCCTGGATGATGATGCAGTCGGCGTTGGCCATGTCCTGCAGTGATTGCGTTGCACCACCGCGTCCAAACGAGGCTCCCAAACTGGGAACCGTGGCGGAGTGTCATATGCGGGCCTGGTTCTCGGTCTGCACCGCCCCTGCAGCCGTGAAGAGCTTCTTGATCAGGTAATTTTCTTCGTTGTCCAGTGTTGCCCCGCCGAGCGAGGCGATGCCCATGGTGCGGCGGAGCAGCCGGCCCTGGTCATCCTCCTGCTGCCAGGTCCTGCGGCGCGTTTCGATGAACCGGTCCGCCACCATCTCGACGGCCGTAGCCAAGTCCAGGTGTTCCCACTCCTTCGAGCGCGGCGCACGGTAAAGCACTTTGGTCTGCCGGCCAGGCGAATTGACCAGCTGCTCGCTGGCAGAGCCCTTGGGGCACAGGCGGCCGCGCGAGATGGGTGAGTCCGGATCGCCTTCGATTTGGACGACCTTTTCGTCCTTGACGTAGACACGCTGCCCACAGCCAACGGCGCAGTAGGGGCACACGCTCTGGACAACGCGGTCAGCAGTAGCTGTGCGCGGGGCAATAGCTTTGGTCTTGGCCGAGGTGACAGCGGGCCCTCGGCCCAGCAGATCCCCCGTGCTCAGTTGACGGACGACCGGCCATTGGAGAAAACTTCGCGGTGCCATTTCAGGAGCATATCCCGTCCCGGCCTGGAGCAACAGGACAACGTTCGCGTGTCCTTTCCATGTGATGCGGCGCAAAGTTGCGGTTGAAGGGCCAGGGCCCCCGCCCCGCCACATGTCCGAGGGCAGCGCCCTGCCCTGAAAAGGGCCGGGCGCTGACTTGCTGGGGCAAACGGGTGTGCCGGGTGGTGCTCAGCCTCCGAAGGCGGCGCGGAAGGCGGCGAGGGCGGCGTCTCCTGATTCGAGGTCCGGGCCGCCGGAGGCTCCGGCCTCGAGACCGATGACCCCGTTATATCCGGCTTCTCTAAGGGCGGTGGCCACGGCCCGGTAGTTGACCTCGCCGGTGCCGGGTTCAAACCTGCCCGGGACGTCGGCTACCTGAATTTCCCCGATCGCGGGCAGCGCGGCCCTGACGAGTTCGATCAGGTTTCCCTCGCCGATCTGGGCGTGGTAGAGATCCAGCATCATCTTGACGTTGGGGTGGTCAACTGCCGCGACCAGCGCCATGGTGTCCTTGGCCCGGGCGAGCGGTATGCCCGGGTGGTCAAGGATGGTGTTCAGGTTCTCCAGCGCGAAGGTCACGCCGTGCTTCTCGCCAAGGACGGCCAGGCGCTCGAGCGTGCGCAGGCCGGTCAGCCACATTTGACCGGTGGACCGGTGGATGGGACGGACGGCCAGGCCGCCTTCGCCGAGCTCTGCCGGGTGGACCACCATCCGCTCGACACCGAGTTCAAGGGCGACAGGAATCAGCTTCTCCGCCGATGCCAGCACCTCGTCGGCGCTGTCGGGGTCGATGAGGCTGCCGCCGAAGTAGCCGCTCATCGAGGAGAATTTTGCCCCTGTGGCGGCGAGAGCGGCGATGTCCCTGCCCCGGGCGTCCCAGAGTTCAACGTCGAATCCCTGCCCGTGGATCCTGTCCACGCGTTCGATCAGGGGAAGGTCGCCGTAGACCATCTCAGCGCACACGGCCAGGCGGAAGCTCATGCCTTTCCACCCGTCAGGTGGAGTTCGGGCTCGGCAGGACGCAGCTCGGCGATCGATGCAACATCCACCGGCATGCCGGTCTCCGCCGAACGGGCGGCCGCCAGTGCGACCGCGAGGGCGTTCCGGGCATCGGTGCCGCCGGGGCCAGGAGTACCGGGAGCCTGGCGGCTGTCGCGGCGGGTTTTCACGGCGTCCACGAAGTGGGCGAGTTCCGCGGTGTAGGCGTCCCGGAAGAGGTCCACGTTCAGGCGGACGGTGGCTGCGCCGATGCCGGCGGAGGTGTAGCTCGTGGCGCTGGAGGCCTGCGGCCCGCCCGCTGTGACCATCCCCATGGAGCCGAACACTTCACCGCGCACGTCGTAGCCATAAAGGGCATTGAAGTTCGCCTCTGCCACGGCGATTGCCCCGTTGCTGTACGTGACAGTCACGACTGCCGTATCGAGAAGTCCCCCGGCCTTTGCCTCCGGGGCTACCAGCGCGTCAGCGACCGCGTGGACGCGGACGGGGACGGCGCCGGGGTTGAGCCAGTTCAGGGTGTCGAAATCGTGAATGAGGGTCTCGAGGAAGATTGTGCCCGGCGGAATCCGCTCTGGGTTGGCGATGCCCGCCATGGTGCCGGGATCGCGGGTTAGGGACCGCAGCAGCTGCGGGGTGCCCACGGCGCCGTCGTCGATGAGTTTGCGAGCGGCGGCGAAATCGGCCGCATAGCGCCGGTTGAAGCCGAACTGCACAACCACGCCGGAAGCAGCAGCCGCGTCGAGGGCTTCGTCAAGTTCTTCCACCGTGCGCCCGCCGGGCTTCTCGCAGAATGCATGCTTTCCGGCCCGCGCCGCAGCCGCGATTAGTCCGGCGTGGAAGCGTGCCGGCGCCGCGATCAGGACGGCGTCGACGTCGGGATCATTGATCACGTCGGCGGGATCAGCACTGATCTTGGCGACCCCCAAACGGCTGGCCAGAACCTCCACGGCCGGCAGGGCCGGATCGGCAATGGATTCAAGGCGGGCGCTGGCGATGCGCTGGGCGATGGACTCAGCGTGGAAATTTCCAATCCATCCCGCCCCGATCAGGCCGACACGGATCGGCCGGTCTTCGCTGACCGGATGCTGAAGATAACTCATGACAACTCCTGAAGTTTGCGACTAGATCGTTCTAGTCGCTCCATGGTGGCATGTCGAGGATGGCCATGTCTAGATCGTTCTATACTGATCCGGTTGAGGAGGAAGAATGACGGAACAGCAGCGTCGCCCAACCCTGATGGACGTGGCCCGCGCGGCCGGGGTCTCACGGGCACTGGTCTCCATCGTGATGCGCGGCGCGGCCGGCGCGTCAGAACCCACCCGACAGAAAGTTCTGGAGGCGGCCCGCGAACTCGGCTACCGGCCGGATTCCCGGGCTCGGCTGCTGCGCAGCAGCCGGACCAAACTCCTGGGCCTAAGCTTCTCCAGCTCCCAGCCCTTCCATGCGGAAATAGTCGACGCCGCCTATGCCGCAGCGTCAAAAAAAGGCTATGAAATAGTCCTCAGTGCGGTGGCCAATGGCCGGCCCGAAACACGCGCCATTGAGGCCCTCCTGGATTTCGGCTCCGAAGCCCTCATCCTGATCTCTCCCACGCTCAGCAGCCAAGAGATGGCCCGGTACGCCAGCCAGGTGCCCGTCGTCAGCCTCCTCCGCAACGACGTCGGCGAGCTCGTCGACTCGGTCAGCAGTGACGACCACGCCGGCATCCGAATAGCCGTTGACCACCTCACCACCCTCGGCCACCGCCGCATAGTCCACGTCGACGGCGGAACAGCCGTCTCCGCGGCCCAACGCCGGGAAGCGTTCCGCACCGAGATGATCCGCCACGGCCTGGAACCCGTTACCGTGCCCGGCGGCCCAAACGAAGAGGATGGCTTGAGAGCCGGCCAGTCCCTCACAGGTGATGTGCCATCAGCCGTCATCGCCTTCAACGACAGGGCAGCCCTCGGCGTCATTGAAAGTCTCCGGGCAACCGGACTGCAGGTACCTAGGGACGTATCCGTCCTCGGCTACGACGACAGCCAATTCGCCCGCCTCAGCTACGTACAGCTCTCCTCCATCAGCCAGGACGCCCCGCTCCTTGCCGCCGCAGCCGTGGACCGCGCCGTCGACCGGATAGAGGGCACCCAGCCGCCAGCCCATCTTGTCAGGACACCCCATCTGGTCCTCCGCAAAACCACAGGACATCCCGCCCCGCAGATGCAGCCCTAGTTGGTCCACTATCGAGAACTGGCCGCCAGCTCCGGCAGTTGACCAAGGAAACTCCTGCAGCGGCGCCTCCCACGGACATTGCTGCGGGTCGTTTTGTTCGCCGACCAGCGCCCAAGCCACGGTGGAGACATTGACAACGCGCAGGAAGTCCCGGCCATCGCATGCCGGGCGATTTCGAAGGCTTTACTGGTGGCCGGGCACCGTCAGCAGACCATGAAGGAAGGACGTTGTTCCGTCCTTTCTTGTGCGCTTTCGAATGCAGGCCCTAGGAAAAATGACCCAGCTGTCCACACTGGAGTTTTGTCCACAGTCGACGGCCCATTAGGCCGCTGACCTGCGGAAACATTGTGCCCGAGGTGGGACTCGGCGTGCACATCGTGCACACCCTTTTTGGGGAGGTCCAGGCAGCACCTCGCCTGTGTCACGACACCGAGAAGAAAGGCCCCCAAGAAAAGCACGATGAAGCACCAGAAGAAAGCCCTTGCCGGTTGAGGCAGGTCAGTAGAGCGCCGAGCGCCGCGGACGATTCGACGTCGCTGGCGAGTGCGGCGACCACCGGCAAAAGCTCCGCCGCCGGACCTTGATCATCAGCAGCGGGCACCCCGGCCGGACCCGGATTACCCGGCGCGCCAATAGTCAATCGCGCCATTGCACCTCCGCTTGAAACGTCCTTCAAGCCCAGGGTAGGCCCGAGGTCATGCATGCAGGAGCGGATGAAACATGACGTTCCGCCAGACCCTACTTCCGTCTCCTTGCGGTCGCTAGGATTGGAAGGGCGGGAAGACCGCCCAGTTAGTTGCGTGGAGGCAACATCATGACGCGAAGCAACGAGTTTGACGAGAGCGCGGCCGAACCGAGTGGCGGGCAAAAGCCGGGGGGCGAAGAGGTCCGTGGCCGCTATGTTGAGGGCAGTTACGGCAAGGGCGGCACTGAGGCGGGCCGTCAGGCTGGTGATGACGAAGGCCAGTACACGGAAGGCGATTACGGTGCAGCCGGCGGCGAGGGAGCCCTGGCCCCGTCCCCGGATGAAGGTGCAGAGGACGCAGGGCGCTTTGTTGAGGCCGACTACGGCACCGCCGGAACGGTTAAAGGCCGTACCGCAGGGACGAAACCCGGCCAGTACACCGAGGGCGACTACGGTCCGGACGGAGCCGTGGGCCGCGAACGCAAAGGCGGAGCGGAAAAAGAGTGACGACACATCTGACCTGAAGCCGCCAACTCCCCCTCAGACTCCGGGAGCCACGCCGCTGGGGACACCACCGGGGCGACCCGCACGTGCCGCCATTAGCGTTGGCGGGCGTGTGAACTGCCGTTCAGGGATCGGGGTACCCACCGGAACGCGCCGCAAATCTCCACGGCCCCGACTGTGCGGGTCAGCCCGGGCCGCCCGGCGAAGAGATTGATGAAGTCGTGCCACCGAAGTGGCCCGCAGGTCCACTTCTTCATGTGTTCGGCCGGCACGAGCAACCCCAATGCTCCGTCGCCGATCATCGCAACAGCCACGAGATCGACGACGCCGCCCCTGAACGAGCCACTTTTGCTGTCCGTTCCTTGAAGAGTGGACCTGTGTCATCGGCGAGTTCGTGGACGCAAGCCGCATGGTGACAGCCGCGAAGTGGCGTGACGGAGCGATCGCCGCCCTAGGTGGGACTCGAACCGGGCTCCAGCCCTTGAATAACCGCCACTCCCCCGAAAACCTCCGCAATCCGGCCCAGTCCGGCACCACTACCACCCGATCCGACGCCCAGGGTGTGTGGCTGCAATCTCGAACACTCACTGCAGGCTTGGGATCGTCGACGGATCAGGGCCGGCCTCTGCTAATTCAAACTCGGCTGCTTGACCGTCGCATCGTTGTTTCCGGCGCGTTCTTCCGGGGCCCGGGTGCCGTCATCTTCGTAGTGCGTCGCGTTTGCGATGTCGCGGCCGGCAATGTAACCGAAGGTCAGCGCCGGCCCCAGGTTGATGCCCCCGGCGGGGTAGTGCCCGCCCATGACGGAGGCCTGGTCATTGCCCGCGACGTACAGACCGCTGATGGGCCGGCCGTGGTTATCCAAGACCCGCGCTCTTGAATCGGCTGCGAGCCCGGCGAAGGTCCCGAAGGATCCCGGGACAATCCTGACGGCGTAGAACGGCCCCTTGTCCAGCGGCCGCAGCGAGGGGTTCGGGGTGTTCTTGGGATCCCCGCCGTAGCGATTGAATTCGCTGACGCCCCGGTCGAAGTCGGGATCAATGCCCTTGCGGGCGTTGTCATTGAACTCTGCGACGGTCGCGGCAAGTCCTTGCGGATCGATGCCGCAGGCAGCGGCAAGTTCCTCGAGCGTGTTGCCCTTCTTGAGGTAACCGGACCGCAGGTAGGGGAACAGCGGCACGGGAAGCGGTTTGGCCATGCCCAACGGGAACTTGCGCACGAACGCTGCGTCGGCGATCTGCCAGGCCTCCACCGGCTCACCCTCGGGGGTGGCCTTGAGCAGGCCCTCGACGTAGTCGTAGTAGCCGTTGGCCTCGTTGACGAACCGCTTGCCGTCCCGGCGGACACCGATGCTGCCAGGCTTGGCCCGGTCCATGATGTGCGGGAAGGTTCCCGTGCGTCCGTTGCGGTACGGGACCAGCGAGACCGGGCACCAGGCGGCCGGGGACTCCACGTCCGTCTCGAATCGGGCGCCCACTTCCTGCGCCATGGTGATGCCGTCGCCGGTGGTTTCCTTCGGCGCAAGTGTCCAGTGCTCCCGGCCGGTGGGCGTCTTGGAGAACAGCGCCTTGCGGCGGGAGACGTCGTTGGGGAAGCCGCCGGCGGCCAGGACGACGCCGCGGGAAGCGTTGATCTGCAGCTCGCCTTCCGGGGAACTTACGACGGCGCCCGTCACCTTCCCGGACGCGTCGGTCAGCAGGTGCTTGGCCGGGGTGGAGACGCGGATCTCCACGCCCAGGTCATCGGCGGACTTCAGCAGCCGGCCCGTGAGCGCAGTGCCGTTGACCAGCTGCATGTTGCGCCGGTGAGTCACTAAGTCCAGGATGTGGAAGCCCACCCGCCAGCCTGCGTGGAAGATTCCCTTAATGTTGCCTTGGGAGGCCGAGAGGAATTTGGTCAGGTCCTGGCCTGCCATGATGCCCATGCCCAGGAACGAGGTTTCGTAGAGCTGGTGGCGCATCTTAGCGCGGAGTTCCGGCTTGATTTTGCGTGCGTTGAACGGTTTGGGCCCCACCGACCGGTGGCCGGTACCGGCGCCGGGAGTGCTGCCGTAGATGTCCTTGATCTTGGTTCCCGGTACAAACTGGAGGCTGGTCTTGTCCTGGAAGAAGCCCACCATGTGCGGGACCGCCTCCAGGAATGCCTCCACCCTGTCTTCCTGGTAGTTCCTGCCCAGCCGGTGGCGAAGGTAGGTGCGGAACAGTTCGCGGTTCTCGTTGACGCCATCGGCTTTGGCCAGCGGGTTGCCAGGGGTCCAGGCCCACCCGCCGGACCAGGACGTCGCGCCGCCGCAGACGTCGGCCTTTTCAACAACCACTACTTTCAGTCCGTGATAGGCGGCGGTCACGGCGGCAGACAGACCACCCGCGCCGGAGCCGACTACCAGGACATCGCAGTCCAGGCTCGGGAGGGCAGATGAAGGATTTGCTGGTGCAGTCATGTTCGGTGCTTTCTCAGTGGAAGTAGGTGTCGGAGTCCAGGCGCGGCGGGGCACCGGTTTCGAGTGCATCAATCGCAGCCATGTGCTGCTGGGTCAGGGCGAAACTGAAGACTTCCAGGTTCTCCCGTTGGCGTTGGCTGTCCGCCGATTTCGGCACCGCCACGCGGCCGTGCTGCACGTGCCAGCGCAGGACGATCTGGGCCGGTGTCTTGCCAAGCTCCCTGGCAGGGTCGCGCACAGCCGTCTGCTCCAGGAAACTCCCGTTGCCGCCCAAAGGGCTGTAGGCGGCAGTGACTATTCCGTGCTCGCGGTGGTACGCCAGTTGGGCCGGTTGGCCGTGCTCGGGATCAACCTGCACCTGGTTCAGCGGGACCTCCATGCCGGCCTCCTGAACGGCCTGCAGGTGCGCCGGTTTGAAGTTTGAGACGCCCCAGGCCCTGATGGAGCCGTCGTCAACGAGGTCCTGCAAGCCTTCGCAGGCTTCAACGAATCGCCCCTGGGCGGGGTTGGGCCAGTGAACCAGGAACAGGTCCAGGTAGTCGGTTCCGAGCCGCCGCGCCGCCTGGCCGAAAGCATCGCGTACTCCGCTCCGGTTGTGCCACTGGGTGTTGAACTTAGTGGTGAGGAACAGGTCACCGCGGTCGATGCCGCTGCGGCGGATGCCCTCCCCCACGGCGGCCTCGTTGGCGTAGTTCTCGGCTGTGTCGATGTGCCGGTAGCCGTTGCCGATGGCCTGGTTCACGGCCGCGGCGGCGTCCTCACCCGTCAGGGGCCAGGTTCCCAGGCTGATAAGCGGGATTTGCACACCCGGACTAAGTTCCGTCGTCGTGGTCTCTGCGGTGGTGCCGCTCATTTCGCCCCTGCCGTGTCAAGAGTTCCGGTCAGCTGCACGCTGGCTGCCTGGGCCAGCACGGCGTCCACCCCGGATTTGAGCCGGCGCGCCCACCCCAGCTCGCCGAGTTCCGCCACGCGCCGGTCCGAAGGGGCCTCCGCACTGACCGGAAGGCCGGCCGGAAGTGCGGCAACCGCCGCCACGAGACCGAACTGGCCCTCGCCGGGAACGCCCCGCTCCGAGCGGGATTCGGTGACCAGTCCCTCGCGGGTGCCTGGCCGTTCCGCCGGGCCGTCGCACAGCTGCAGGAGCGGCACGAGGTCTGTGTTGGCGCGCAGCTCCGCCCACTGATCGGCCGCGCCCGGACCGTTGTAGCGGTGGAAGTGCAGGGTGTCCACCACGATCCGGCAGCCGGCCCGGCGGGCGATGTCCGCGGCCTGGGCGATCGAGGCGACGGGCTGGTAGGAGATCGCCTCCAGAGTGGGGGTGATCCCGAAACCGCGGCCGTCCTCGGTCATCCGGGCCAGCGTGCCGACCAGTCGGGCGCTGTCCGGATCGGCACCGGCCACGGTGAGGGAGCTTGCCCCCAGGGCCTGGCCCGCCTCCATCATGCGCAGCCATGCTTCGCGCTGGTCGCTGCCGTCCAGCAGCAGGAATTCGATATCCCGCACGGTCACGCCCGTGTCCGCCATCCTCGACAGCGTCTCGCGCAGCATCGTTGACCCCGGCTGCATGTCGTAGGGGCATTCCGCCGGTGTCACGGGGCGCACCCGGGCGCCAACGAAACCAAAGCCTGCCTGGGCGGCGATTCCCACCAATTCAGGCGGGGCGGTGTTCAGCAGGGACAGCTGGGCCAGGCCGACGGGCCTGTGCGCGTTTTCGGTCATGACTTTGCTCCGTTCAGGCTCAGTTCGTTGTGTGGGGTGGCCCCGGCAGTCTGTGTTTGGGGTCGTGTGCTTTCTGTCAGCGGGGCGAAGCGGACCGGCAGACCTGTACGGGATGATTCGTAGACCGCCAGCAGTATCCGTAGGGCTTTCGTCGCGTCTTGGCCGGTGATGGCCGGTTCTCCGCCGCCGCGCATACTCCGGACAAAGTCCCGGACTTGGGCAGTGTGGTGCGGGATGAGCTGGCCGTTGATCGTGGTGAGACTGACGTTCGGGTCAACTCCTTCAGGGTAGACGGGCTCGGTGCTGATGGTCCCCGCCACTGCCCACAGGTCCACGCGCCCGTCGCTGCCTTCCGGGAATTCGGTCAGGGAAGCGGAGGCTCCGGTTTCCCCCGTGACCCGGATCTGCACGCCCAGGCTCGGGGACAACGCCGTCGACGCTTCGAGGGTGGCCATGGCGCCGGAGGTGAACGTGATGACGGCGGTTGCCGAGTCTTCCACTTCGATGTGCTCGCCGTGCTTGTAGGTGTTGATTTTCCCGTAGACCTCGGCCACGTCACCCATAAACCACTGCAGCAGGTCGATGTAGTGGATGGCCTGGGTCATCAGCACCCCGCCGCCGTCACTGACCCAGGTCCCGCGCCAGGCGTCGCGGGAGTAGTACTCCGGGTCCCGGTGCAGCATCACCGAGCACTGGCCCATGATGGGCCGGCCAAGCGTGCCATCGTCGATCGCTGCGCGGATGCGCCGGGCGGCCGGCCAGAACCGGCGCTGAAAGAGGACACCGAGTTTCACGCCGGCGTCATCGCAGGCCTTCACCATGCGTTCCGCGGACGCCAGGTCAGTGGCGATGGGCTTTTCGCAGAGCACGTGGACTCCTGCGGCGGCGGCCTGCAGCACCACGTCCTCGTGGGTGGGGTGCGGGGTGCAGACCGCGACGATGTCCAGGTCCAGCGCCAGGAGCTCCTGGACCGTGTTGACAGCTGCAGGGAGTCCCCAGGCTTCGGCGGTGTCCCGGGCGCGCTGAAGATCGATGTCGCAGACGCCCACGATGACGACGTCGTCAAGGGCGCGGAATGCCTCGAGGTGGTTGCGGGAGATCGCCCCGCATCCCGCAATTCCAATGCGGAGGGGGCGGGCGGTGACAGGTGATGGGGTGATCATCAACAGGTGCCATCTTTCTGGTGCTGGTAGGAAATTGTGGTGCGGTCCGGCAAAGGCTGGTGCGGGGCTAGTAGGTGGCCCGGCCGCCGGACAGATCGAAGACGGAGCCGGTGGTGTAGGACGCCGCCGGTGAAACGATGAATTCGATGAGCGCGGCCGCTTCGGCCGGCGTCCCGAACCTGCCCATCGGGATCTTGGCGGCCTGGGCCGCCTGCTGTTCTTCCGGCACTTCCGCGAAAAGCGGGGTCACCACATTGCCCGGGGCTAGGGCATTGACGGTGACGCCGGACAATGCGAACTCCTTGGCCAGTGACTTGACCAGGCCCAGGATCCCGGCCTTACTGGCAGAGTAGGCGGGCATGTTGACCACGCCTTCCTTGCCCGCCGTCGAAGAGATGTGGAGCAGGCGGCCGTAGCCTGCCTCGGCCATCCCCGGCAGGACGGCCTGCGAGACAATGAACGCCCCTGTCAGGTTGATCTTCATGATGCGTTCGAAATCTTCCACCGAAGTGGCGGCTGCCGGGGCCACGGGACCCAGGATGCCCGCGCAGTTCACCACCGCGTCGAGCCCGCCCATCTCCTGGGCCGCCGCGGAGACGGCCGCCGCAACCGATGCCGGGTCGGTGACGTCCATGGCGAGTGAGGTGCCTGGTCCGCCCGGCCAAGTGGCCGAGCGCAGGTCCGCACCCGTCACCGCGGCGCCGGACGCCCTGAGGCGTGCCGCCGTCGCACGTCCGATGCCGCTGGCCGCCCCGATGACGAGGCAGCGGGATTCGGCCATGGTGCTCGGTGCCTGGGAATCCATAGCTAGCTGATCGCCTGTCGAAACATGGCCAGCATGCGCTCGGCGTCGGCGGGGATGCCGGTGAAGAGCTCGAAGGCGGCGGCGGCCTGACCCACCACCATGCGTCCGCCGTCGAGCACGGCACAGCCCTTGCCGCGGGCTGCCTTGATCAGTTCGGTTTCAAGCGGCCGGTAGATCACGTCCGCCACCCACAACCCGGGGTGGATCAGGCCGGGATCCACGGGAACACCGGGGTGGCCTGTCATGCCGATGGGTGTTGAGTTCACCAGCCCGTCTGCTTCCCGGATGCTTCCGGCAACAGCATCCGTGCGGGTCACCGAGAGCTGGCTGTCCGGGAAGTGCGGGGCCAGACGGGCGGCCAGGGCTTCGGCTCGGGCCGGCTCGATGTCCGCGATGACCAGGTGCCGGGTTCCGGTGCTGAGTAGGCCGAAGGCCACTGCTGCGCCAGCTCCCCCGGCACCGATCTGTACCACTGAGCCGGTCGCGGCGGACGGGAGGCCGGCCCGGAGTCCGCCGATGAAGCCGGTGTGGTCCGTGTTGTGGCCTACGGCCTTGCCGTCGTGAAAGGTGATGGTGTTGACGGCGCCGAGGATCCGGGCTTCAGGCGAAAGCTCGTCCAGGCCGTCCTGCACCAGTTGCTTGCTTGGGTGGGTGACGTTCAGGCCGTCGAATCCGAGATCGGATGCATGCCGGACCAGCGCCGCGGACCTTTCTGCGGGTTGTCCGATGGCGTCCAGGTCGATGACGCGGTAGGTGTAGGCAAGGCCCAGCCGGTCGGCTTCGGCTTCGTGCAGGCCCGGGGTGAGCGATCCGCGGATACCGGAGCCGAGCAAACCCACCACGAACCGATGGCTGGTATCGGCTTCACGCGGCCGGAATGCCCAGGTGCCCGGCATGGTCTGCTGGCTCATGCCCGCGCCTGGTCTGCAACCGTGGAAGCGTCGTCGGCCGTGCTGGACTGCCGTGATGAGGCCTCAGGGGTGACGGACGACGCCGCGTGGCGCCGCGGGTCGGTCTTCTTCAGTCCCAGCAGGGCCGTCGGAGTCTTGAACGTTTCAGGTGCCAGAAGCGCTGCGACGGCGGAGATGGCGCAGGCCACGGCGGCGAACGTTGCGACCGGAACCCAGTTGGCTTTGTCGCCGCCGATCAGCAGCTCGGAAATGACCGGCGCGAATCCTGCCAGCAGGAGTCCGAACATCAGGCTAATGGCCATACCGGAGTAGCGGACCTTGACCGGGAACTGCTCCGGGAAGAATGCGGGGTAGATGGAGTTCGACCCGGTGTACGCAACCCCGATCAGCAGGATGCCGGTCACAAAGATCAGCGGCACATTCGCCGCCGACAGGGCCGAGAAGAACACGAAGATCATCACTATCTGCAGCACCAGACCGGTGACGAAGACGGGTTTACGCCCGATCCGGTCAGAGAGGATGCCGGCCAGCGGGCCCATGGCCACGGCGGTGAGGTTGGCCACTGCGATTACGGTCAGCATCAGCCCCTTTTCAACGCCGATCACGGAGGTGGCGTAGGACAACGCAAAGACATTGATGATGGTGTTGATGATAGTAAACAGAGACATTGCGGTGACCCGGATGACGGTAACCCAGTGGTGCCGGAACAGGGTGACAATCGGAACCTTGACCACTTCATCCTGCGCTTTGACGTCGGCGAAGACCGGCGGCTCCTCCAGGAGCCGCCGGAGCACAAAGGCGATGACCGTCACCACTGCGCTGGCGAGGAACGGGACGCGCCAGCCCCAGGCAAGCAGCTGGTCCTCGGGCATGGATGCCACGGGAATGAACACGAGCGTGGAGAGCACGATGCCGAACATGATGCCGCTCATCGTCCAGCTGGTGTAGAAAGCGCGCTTCCTGTCCGGTGCGTGCTCGAGCGTGAGGGAACTTGAGCCCGGCGATTCGCCGCCGGCGGAGAGTCCCTGCAGGAGCCGGAGAGCCACGATGAGGATCGGCGCTGCCATTCCAATGTCGTTGTAGGTGGGGAGGCAGCCGATCAGGAAGGTTGAGGCACCCATCAGCAGGAGAGTGAGCAGCAGGACCTTCTTTCGGCCGAACTTGTCGCCGAGGTGGCCACAGATCACTGCACCAAGGGGGCGTGCGATATATGCGACACCTACTGTTGCGAATGACAGGAGCATTGCCGAAGGACCCGGGGCGAAGAACAGCTTGCCGAAGATCAGCGCTGCGGCTGAGCCAAAGATAAAGAAGTCGTAGTACTCAAGTGCGCTGCCCACGAACCCCGAAACTGCTGCGATCTTCGCATTGTTCTTGGGGCGTGCTGGCGCCGATGTCGACACTGACATGGTGTTCCCTTCAGGTAACGGGACCGTTCCGGGGCTCTTGGGGGTGGGCCGGGCTGCGAAACGGTTTGCCGCGCTATGCGGCTTCTCCCCTCCAGTGTGGCTGCGACCACTTAGCTTGTCCACGACTAAAATCATCTATCACTATGCTGTAATTCGACTATATCGAGCGGATGACTAGTTGGGGATCTCAGGAAAGATCTCCTCGACAATGGCGAGCACCGCCGCCAGCACAGCGGAGTCGTTTTCCTCGGACCACGCGACGGCGTGGTTCATGAAGTGCTGCGGGTGATCCAGTGCCACATACGTCGCACCCGAGGGTATGATCCCGGCTATCCCGCTGCTCATGAGGGTCACGCCCACGCCTGCGGCCACGAAGGTCAGCACCATGTAGGGGTCCGATAATTCCTGGACTATGCGGGGGCGGAAGCCGGCCGCCATACACGAGGCGAGCATCACTTCGGTCATGGAGGACGAGCCATCCAGCGGCGGAGATATGAAGTCATCGGCCGCCAGAGCCTGCAACGGTATGGACTTTTCCTGCGCCAGCGGATGATCCAGCGGCAGCACCGCCCCGATTTCCTCCCTTGCGACCAAGCGCGTCATCACCGAGGGAACCGGAGTATCGGGAAGGCCCACGAAGGCAACGTCCAGGGTGCCGTTCGCGACGCTGGCTAACCCGTCGGCCGTGCGCACACGGCTCGTGAGGTCCATTTTGATGTCGGGGTGACGCCGGCGCACGGCACGGGTCAGCGGCGGGAGGGTCAGGTGGTTCACAGCTCCGGAGAATCCGATTCTGATGTTGCCCCGGACGCCCTCAACCTCGGCCTGGGCCGCCTCCCGGGCCAGACGCATCTCGCGCAACACACGGTACGCGCGCGGCAGGAGGGCATACCCCGCCGGCGTTAAGGCCACGCTTCGGGTGTTGCGCTCAAAAAGGCGCGTCCCCAAATCAGCCTCAAGCTTCCGGATCGTCTGGCTCAGCGGGGACTGTGACGTGTGCAGGCGCTGAGCAGCACGGCCGAAGTGCAGTTCTTCGGCCACCGCAACGAACGCTTCCAGCCAACGGATCTCTGTCATGTCTTCAGAATGTACCCTTTACCTGAACATCGAAACGACAGGGGGCTGCGGCCGTCGCGGAGGAGCTCCACTTTGGCGGGGACCTGTTCGAGCGCAATACCCGGGCCGTCTCACTGACGGCCGCCGGATTGTCATTCCTGCGGCATGCCCGGAAGATCCTCGAGGAACTGGACCTTGCCCGCCGCGCGGCCACGACCGGACCTCCTCCGCGGGTCGTCTCGTCCAAGGCCCACGGTTTAGAAATGGCCACATAGCACCGTCCTCGGACGCGGAGGTCGGCGGTCCAACCACCGATGAGTCACTCGGGATTTCCCTCTTCAGTAACCAGCGGCTCCGAAACGATCTGCTGGTTCCAGGCTCCTCGTCCCGGGACGACCGCGGCATGTCGGTCCAGCCCGTCAGACCCAGACTATTCTTGTTTTGCACATAATCAGTGACCTAATTAGTCATAGACGCTACATTGTATGGCGCCCATAATGAGGAGGACATACAGCACGCGACGCACACAGATGTGCGCGAAGGAGAAACATGAAAACGCCCCTGTCGGACAATTGGGATCAGGAAGTGGACCTTTTGGTGCTCGGTACTGGAGCGGCGGGGCTTTCAGCGGCATTGACTGCCGCGGCCCTGGGCGCGGAAGTCCTGGTCTTGGAAAAAACCGAATTCCTCGGGGGAACCACCGCGTACTCGGCCGGGACTTGTTGGGTGCCCAACAACCGATTCCAGCGTGAAGACGGAATCCTGGACGATTACGACCGCGCCGCACGCTATCTGGATGCCGTGGTGAGCGGCAAGGCCCCGCGTGAAGGCTGGCTCGCCTATCTGGACGCCGCGCCGAAGATGCTGGACGCGATGTATGACCTCGGCGTCACCTTCCGTCGCTCCCCTGCCGTGGTCGACTACCACTCCGAACTGCCCGAGACTGGTAAGACCGGACGCGCATTGGAACCGGACCCCTTCGACGGGCGCCTGCTGGACAAGGCCGACTTCGGCCGTGTCCGTCCGCCGGTACCCGAGTTCGCTCTTCTGGGCGGGACCCTGATGTTGCGCCGCGCGGACGTGTCCGCCTTGCTCAAGCTCTACAACGGCTCGCTGGCTGAGCGTGGCAAGGCCGTGGCTCTGGCTGCACAACTCGGCCTGCGGTGGGCACTTGACCGGCTCACACGTCCGCGAGGCACGCGTCTGGTAATGGGCAACGGGCTTGTGGCCCGCATGTTCCACGAATCGCGCAAGCGCGGGGTGGAATTCCTTTTCGGTGCGCAAACCACCGAACTAGTTAAGGACGGGGACCGTGTTGTCGGTGCGGTGGTTGTGCAGAACGGCAGGCGCCTGCGCATCCGTTCCCGCCAAGGCGTGGTGCTCGCCGCCGGCGGCTTCGCCCAAAACGCTGAAATGCGAAAGAAGTTGCTGCCTTCCCCCACGCCGCTCTACTCGCGGGCCGGGGAAGGGTCCACCGGAGACACGCTGTCCCTCGCCAGGGAGGCCGGTGCCGCGCTGGCCAGGGATAACGGGGAAAACGCACTGTGGTTCCCCAGCTCCATCGGACGACGAAGGGACGGTTCTCGCGTGGTCTTCCCGCACATCTGGGACCGTGCCCGTCCCGGCGTGATCGCCGTGGACTCTAACGGCTTGCGCTTCGTGGACGAATCCTGTTCCTACCACCGTTTCGTGCGGGCCATGTTCGCCTCCCCGGACGCCGCCGCGGTGCCGGCCTGGCTGGTCGTGGACTCGCGGACCTTGGCAAAGTACGGGCTGGGCATGATCACGATGCCCCACCTGCCGCGTGCGGCACTGCGGCGCTACATCAAGGACGGTTATCTCTACGAGGCAGAGACCCTCACCGACTTAGCGGCGCAGATCGGCGTGGACGCCGCGGGCTTGGAGTCGACCGTGCAGCGCTACAACGGATTTGCCGCCACCGGCGTGGATGAGGACTTCCACAAGGGCGAGCTGCTCTTCGGTCAGGTGGCCGGAGACCCGGACCATGGGCCGAACCCGAACATCGGGCCGCTGCTGAAGGCGCCCTTTTATGCGATGGCCGTCGTGCCCACACCGCTGGCCACCGCCTACGGGGTGCTCACCGACGGAAACGGGCAGGCACTCGATACCCAGGGCAAACCGGTGGCCGGACTCTATGCCGCTGGAAACGACGCCGCGTCGGTCATGGGCTCGGAATACCCCGGCGCAGGCGTGCAGGTCGGCGCCGGCATGACCTTCGGCTGGCAGGCAGCCCGCCACGCGGCCGCCACAGCCCAGGCCGCGGCTAGTCTGGAGGAATATAAGCAGAGCAGCCGCTCAGCCTGACAACCCGCAAGCCGGAACGCTCTACGGGTGTCGGGCTATTCCACGCAGCACCCGCCCGGTGGAACTGCCGGCCGCCGGAGATGCCCTGCTCGCGGTCGCTGGAGGAATCTACTCACGGGCAGGCAGGAGCGCCGGCAGCCTCCCCGCGCTCTGATACCAAGCCCCTGGCTTCCCTATTAGCCCCAGGAACGCCCGACGGCGGGGCACTCCCGCCGTCGGGCGTTCCTGATGTGGCGGCGCTAAAGAGCGTATCCCTCCCGGCCGGATTCGCCGCTATCTGTTTGCTTAGATCGCGATAGCTTGACGGAAGGTCCCTTATCGGCGTTGAAAAGTACGGGAGTGTAAGTATTTGTCGACTCCCGTCCCATAAACCAATTCCGCATTGCCCGCAGGTTTCCTATTCGAGCCCCTTGCCATTTCGACAAACCACCGCCGCCCACGGGTAACCTTGAGCATGGCCTCATCCACACCCACCCTCGCGACGCGCTGGGAACCCCTGCCCCTGCGAGTCGTGGCGGAGCTGCTCGGGCCGTCATCGGCGCGTTGGTGGTTGTCCGGAGGGGTGGCGCTCGACCACTGGCTCGGCACTAACACTCGCGAGCACGACAATATCGACGTCAGCACGACGATCGCCGACCTGCCTCAAGTGGTGCGGGACTTGCCGGCGCCGTTTAGCGCGTGGGCTCCGTCAGGCGACGGCGTTCTCCCTTGGGCAGAGGCTGATATGGATGCCGATCTGCAGCCGATCCGTATCCATAATGACGCAACGGGCGCATGGGTACTGCAGGTCAACGTCGAGGACGGCACGGATAGCGTCTGGGTTTATCGACGAGATCCCCGACTGCAACTGCCGTGGGATCGTGCAGTGATCGACGTCGACGGCATTCCGACCGGGGCACCCGAGGTGCAGCTGGTCTGGAAGGCGCTGCGTCCCCGTCCGGAGGACGACGCCGACAAGGATGCGGTTCTACCGGAGCTCTCTAACGAAGCCCGCGCCTGGTGGGAGCACGCGATTCTGACGATCCACCCGCACTCGTCATGGTCGATCCATGTGCGTAGCCCGTTCGCTCCGGGCAAGGCCAGCTGGAACAGGACGAAACGCTAGCGCTCCGCTTGGGCCTGCCGGCGATGGGCAGCCGGCTCGTGTCGCGTCGGTGAGGTGGCTTACGATCCAGCCGATTCTCAAGAGCGATTGGTAGCACCCTGCAGGACGGGGTCGGGCCTGCGTCGACTGGCGACGCCGGGTCCCACCGTCCCCACCGACCTCTTCAGTCACGCCGATGCGGCGTGAGCGGCCTGTCCGATTTTGAGACGCCCGCAGACGCTTATGACTACGCCTTGTATTCGTCCGCCGCAACCGCATCAAGCACCAGCGAGCGGAACCATCGCTGCACCTGCGAGAGGCTGGCCTCGCGCCGCGTGTACAACTCCACTGGTGTGCTCTGCCCGGGCCAGGGCAGCTCGGCGATGCGAAGGCGGGGGAACCACCCGCAGAACACCCCCGCTACATGTCGAGGCAGCAGGACGACCAGATCCGTCGCCTCGAGCACGGCGGGCACGGTGCCGTATTCCTCCATGGTCAGCACGACCTGGGACATCAAGTCGTGTTCGGTCAGCGCCTGCAAAGGATAGACGTGCCCGCCACGGGCGGAGACCCGCACAAAGCGCCTCCCCTCGAACATGTCAGGCCCGGTCGCGGGCAGTGGATGCGACCCGGACGACAGAGCCACGTATTCGACCGAACGCACGTGCGTCCTCCACAGCCGCGGTGTGGCGATCCGCGACACGGTCAATGCCAGATCGATGGTGCCGCGGATTAGCCCGCTCTCGACCTCGTCCGAATCGAGCCGTTCTACCTGTATTCGCGGATCGGCGCCGACCCGCCCGAGGGCGGTCATGATCGGTGGGAGGAACGTCTGCTCGCCGATCGAGGTGAGTCCCAGGACGAGTTCACCGCTGAATCCGGTCGGTTCGAACACGTCCGATCCCATGACGGTCGCGTCTATTTGTGCCAAGGCGTTGTGTAGGGGCCCAAACAGTTGCGTCGCCTTCGCGGTCGGCACCATGTCGTTCCCCTCGCGACGGAACAGCTCGTCGCCGAACCGCTCCCTGAGCCGCTTCAGGGAATAGCTGACCGTGGGCTGCGTCACGTGCAGTCGCCTGGCGGCGCCCGTGACGCTGCGCAGCTCGTAGAGCGTGACGAATGTCCGGAGCTGATTGAGGTCGGTGAACGTCATGCCATAGATCCTATCTATGGATCTGTATTTGCATATCTATTGGACCACAGTGGCAAACACCCCTAAAGTCAGTTTTGGGCAGCACTGATTTAACGAAGTGCAGCTGCTCTCGCACCGCTTACACTCAGTGACAAGGACGACACGCGTGATTATCGACATCCACGGCCACTACACCACAGCTCCAACACAGCTCGGAGCCTGGCGTGATCTGCAGATCGCATTCACTGAGGGACGCGCGGACGCTCCTGGCCCTGCGACCCTGCGCATCAGCGATGAAGACATCCGTGAGACCATCGAGGCCAACCAGCTCAAGCTCATGAACGAGCGCGGCAGCGACGTCACCGTATTCAGCCCTCGTGCCTCGTTCATGGCGCACCACATCGGAGACCTCGCTGTGAGCGAGACCTGGGCCCGGATCTGCAACGACCTGTGCGCCCGCGTCAGCGAGCTCTACCCCGAACGCTTCCTCATGGGGGCGATGCTCCCCCAGTCCCCCGGTACGGATCCCGCGACGAGCGTTGCCGAGCTTACTCGTGCCGTCGAGGAACTCGGCGCCGTCACTGTGAACCTCAACCCCGACCCGTCCGGCGGCAACTGGACGTCCCCGCCGCTGACCGATCGCTCGTGGTACCCGATATACGAGAAACTCGTCGAATACGAGATCCCGGCGATGGTGCACGTCAGCACGTCGTGCAACCCGGCCTTCCACACGACCGGAGCGCACTACCTCAACGCCGACACCACCGCGTTCATGCAATTACTCCAGGGCGATCTGTTCCGCGACTTCCCCGAGTTGAAGCTCGTAATCCCTCACGGCGGCGGCGCCGTTCCCTACCACTGGGGGCGCTTCCGCGGGCTCGCAATGGCGCTGGGCAAGCCCGTAATCGAGGAGCACCTGCTGAACAACGTGTTCTTCGACACCTGCGTGTACCACCAGCCGGGCATCGACCTTCTCACCAAGGTCGTCCCGACAGAGAACATCCTCTTCGCGAGCGAGATGATAGGCGCCGTGCGCGACGTCGACCCGCGCAGCGGACACTACTTCGACGACACCAAGCGGTACGTCGACGCCACCACGAACCTGAACGACGCGCAGCGCGCGCAGGTGTTCGAAGCCAACGCCCGCCGTGTCTACCCAAGGCTTGACCGTGCCCTTACTGCGCGCGGACTCTGAGAGGACCATCAAATGAGACTGAACAACCTCGGCATCGTCCGCACCAACATCGAACGTCCGGATCCCACGGACGTCAAACGGCTTTCGCAGTTCGGCGTCGCCACTATCCACGAGGCGATGGGGCGAGTCGGGCTCCTGCGCCCCTACATCAGGCCGGCCTACACCGGCGCTAAGCTCTGTGGTCCGGCAGTGACCGTGCTGCTACAGCCTGGTGACAACTGGATGTTCCACGTCGCCGCCGAGCAGGTGCGGGAAGGCGATGTGATCGTCGCCGGCTGCACCACCGAAAGCGAGGACGGCTTCTTCGGTGAGCTGCTCGCCACCTCGCTGACCGCCCGCGGCTGCAAGGGCTTGGTGATCGACGGTGGTGTCCGCGACGTCGCCGATCTGGAGAAGATGGATTTCCCGGTGTTCTCCCGCGCTGTCAACGCCAAGGGCACGGTCAAGGCCACCCTCGGATCGGTGAACATCCCCGTAGTGGTCGCGAACGCCGTGGTGAACCCTGGCGACGTGGTCGTGGCCGACGTCGACGGCGTCGTGGTTGTCCCGCGCGAGCTTGTCGGAGCGGTGGCAGACGCCAGCCAGAAGCGCGAGGATAACGAGGAAGCCAAACGCGTGAAGTTCCGCGAGGGCGTGCTAGGGCTCGACATCTACAACATGCGGGAGCCGCTCGCCGCCGCCGGCCTCGAGTACGTGGAGAAGTGACCATGGCGCACGGAGACACCACGGGAGGCTTCGAGAAGTCCGCAGGCTGGCTCGACTGGTACGACGGCCCCACCAAGCCCACGTTCCGCCTGCCGGCCGACGCGGTCGACGCGCACTGCCACGTGTTCGGGCCCGGGGAGCGGTTCCCTTACGCCCCCGAGCGGAAGTACACCCCGTGCGATGCCTCGGCGGAGCAGCTCTTCGCGCTGCGCGACCGCCTCGGCTTCGACCGCAACGTGATCGTCCAGGCGACCTGCCACGGCGCCGACAACCGGGCACTGGTCGATGCGCTGCAGCGCAGCGGCGGCCGCGCCCGCGGCGTCGCCACGGTCCGCCGCGACGTGACCGATGAGGAGCTCGCCGAGTTGCACGCTGCCGGCGTGCGGGGCGTGCGCTTCAACTTCGTCAAGCGCCTCGTCGACCGGGTGCCCACCGACTCGCTCGAGGAGATCGTCGCGAAGATCGCGCCGCTCGGCTGGCACGTGGTCATCTACTTCGAGGCCGAGGACCTGCCGGAGCTCTACGACTTCTTCTCCGCGATCCCGGCCGACGTCGTCGTCGACCATATGGGCCGACCCGACGTGAGCAAGGACCCGGACGGCCCTGAGTTCGCACTGTTCCTGCGCTTCATGCGCGAGAACACCAATGTGTGGACCAAGGTCTCCTGCCCAGAGCGCCTGTCCGTCACCGGACCGCGCGCTCTCGACGGCGAACAGCACGCCTACACCGACGTGGTGCCGTTCGCCCGACGCGTGGTCGAGGAGTTCCCCGACCGCGTGCTGTGGGGAACCGATTGGCCCCACCCCAACCTCAAGGACCACATGCCCGACGACGGGCTGCTGGTCGACTACATCCCACAGATCGCGACGACCCCCGAGTTCCAGCAGAAGCTGCTCGTGGACAACCCCCGCCGCCTCTACTGGCCCGAAGGAGCATGACATGGCACTCGACAAGCCGTACAAGGACGTTCCCGGCACGATCATCTTCGACGCGGAGATGGCCCGCAAGGGATACCACCTCAACCAGTTCTCGATGTCGCTGATGAAGCCCGAGAACCGCCAGCGCTACCTGGCCGACCGCGAGGCGTACCTCGATGAGTGGCCCCTTTCGCCCAAGCAGCGCCAGGCCGTGCTGGACATGGACCTCAACGCCATGATGGCCGAGGGCGGCAACATCTACTTCCTCAGCAAGATCGGCGCCACACACGGCCTGAGCTTCCAGCAGATGGCCGGCTCCATGACCGGCATGAGCGAGGCCGCCTATCGCGACATGATGATCGGCGGCGGACGCCGGCCCGAGGGCGTGCGGCTGAAGGATCTCGACGGATGGACCCCTCCCGCGCCGACCGAGAAGTCCGAGGTCATGCGCCCCGACGCGCCGGCAAAGTACACGTCTGCGTTGTTCACCTCGCACGTGCCTGCGATCGGCGCGGCGATGGATCACGGCAAGACCGAGGAGCCCTACTGGAAGAAGGTCTTTGACGGCTACGAGTGGACCCGCAAGTGGGCCAAGGAGAATACGCCCGACGTCGTCATCCTCGTCTACAACGACCACGCGACGGCCTTCGACTCCTCGATCATCCCGACCTTTGTACTCGGCACCGGCGCGGAGTACCCGGTCGCGGACGAGGGCTATGGCCCCCGCCCTGTGCCCGACGTCAAAGGCTATCCCGAGCTGGCCGCACACATCGCCCAGTCCGTGATCCAGGATGACTTCGACCTCACGCTCGTCAACGAGATGGTCGTGGACCACGGCCTCACGGTGCCGCTGTCGCTCGTGTACGGCGATGTCGAGGAATGGCCCGTCAAGGTTATCCCCCTCGCTGTAAACGTTGTGCAGTACCCGGTGCCGTCCGGACGTCGCTGCTACGAACTCGGGCGTGCGCTCCGCCGCGCCCTCGACAAGTGGGACGGCCCGGAGCTCAACGTGCAGATCTGGGGCACCGGCGGCATGAGCCATCAGCTGCAGGGTCCGCGCGCCGGCCTCATCAACGAAGAGTGGGACAACGCGTTCCTCGACCACCTCATCGCCGACCCCGTGGGCCTGACAGAGTGGGATCACATGGAGTACGTCGATGAGGCGGGCTCCGAGGGCATCGAGCTGGTCGACTGGCTGATCGCGCGCGGCGCGATGGACGACCAGTTCGGCGGCGAGGCGCCTTCTGTTGACCACCGGTTCTACCACGTGCCGGCGTCGAACACCGCCGTCGGCCACCTTGTTCTCACGAACCCGACCGACTGACCGCATCCGCAACAAAGGAGCCCCCCATGACTGACAAGATCCGTGTGGCCGTCGTCGGCGCCGCAGGCGCCTTCGGCATGAAACATCTCGACGGCCTGATGAACATCCCCGATGCCGAGGTGACCGTCGTCAGCGGCACGCGGCTCGAACCGACCCAGGCAGTCGCCGCGAAGTACGGCGTCGCCAACGCCGTCGTCGGGCTGGACGCCGTGCTCGAGCGCGACGACGTTGATGCCGTCATCCTCGCCACGCCCACGGGTCTGCACGCCTCGCAGACACAGGCGGTCCTCAAGGCCGGCAAGCACGTGCAGGTCGAGATCCCGCTCGCCGACTCGATCGCCGACGCCGAGGCCACGCTCGCCGCGGCCGAGGCGTCCGACCGCGTCGCCATGGTGGGCCACACGCGGCGGTTCAACCCCTCGCACCAGCTCGTGCACAACCGGATCGCCGAGGGCTCGTTCAACGTGCAGCAAATGGACGTGCAGACGTACTTTTTCCGCCGCACCAACACGAACGCGAAGGGCGAGGCCCGGTCCTGGACCGACCACCTGCTGTGGCACCACGCCGCGCATACTGTCGACTTGTTCGCCTACCAGGCCGGCAAGATCGTACAGGCGAACGCGATCCAGGGCCCGATCAACCCCGAACTCGGCATCGCGATGGACATGTCAATCCAGCTCAAGAGCGAGTCGGGCGCGATCTGTACCCTGTCCCTCTCGTTCAACAACAACGGGCCGTTCGGCACGTTCTTCCGCTACATCGGCGACACCGAGACGTACGTCGCGCGCTACGACGACCTCTTCAACGGCCGCGACGAGCAGATCGACGTCTCGAAGGTGGCGGTGAGCATGAACGGCATCGAGCTGCAGGACCGCGAGTTCGTCAGCGCGATCCGCGAGGGGCGGGAGCCGAACTCGTCGCTCCGCCAGGTCATCGACTGCTACCGCGTGCTCGGCGCGCTGGAGGAGCAGCTCGCGTGAACCTCCCCCAGATCGGCCTCGGCTGCATGTCCCTGAGCCACGCCTATGGCGTCCCCCCGTCGCGTGACGAGGGTCTGGCGTTCCTGCGCGCGGCGCTCGACGACGGCGTGCAGCTGCTCGACACGGCAACACTGTACGGCGGCGGCCGCAACGAAGAGCTTGTAGGTGCTGCGATCGCGGGGCGCCGCGACGAGGTCTTCCTGGCGAGTAAGTGCGGGATGGCGTCCGTCGACGGCGTGAAAGTCATCGACGGACGCCCCGATACGCTGCGCGCACAGGTCGATGCTTCGCTGAGCCGCCTTGGCGTCGATTACATCGACCTGTACTACCTTCACCGGTGGGACAAGAAGGTGCCGATCGGCGATAGCGTCGGCGCGCTGGCCGAGATGGTCGCCGCGGGCAAGATCGGCGCAATCGGCCTGTCCGAGGTGTCGGTCGCGCGACTGCGCGAGGCGCAGTCAGTCACCCCTATCGCGGCCGTGCAGAACGAGTACTCGCTGTGGAGTCGCAATGCCGAGCTTGGCATGCTCGACGCCACTCGCGAGGACGGCGTGACCCTGGTTGCGTTTTCGCCGGTCGCAAGGGGGTTCCTCGCCGATGCGATCAAGGACCCAGGTAAGCTGGCCCCAAACGACATCCGCCGCAGCATGCCGCGCTTCCAGCCCGAGCACTGGGGTGCGAATGCGACGCTGCTGGTCTCTTGGCGTGAGCTGGCTGCGGAGGCCGGTTGCACCCCGGCACAGCTCGCGCTGGTCTGGCTGCTCTCCCGCGGCGAGCACGTTCTGCCGATCCCGGGAACAACGAGCGTCGCGCACCTGCGTGAGAACATGGCGGCAGCCACATCTCTGTCGACAGCGCGCTGCTGACGCGGGCCGGCGAGCTGATTGGCACGGCCACCATCTCTGGCGCGCGATATTCGCCAGCATCTGCTGCCGAAGTAGACGCCGAGAATTTCGAGGATGCCGCATGAGGGCGATCTCGTCGATGGCCACCCGCCACGTTCTCGCCGACCTCGCTGAAGCTGCCGCCGGGGCCGGGCTACCTCTTCTGCAGCTCGAATCCGTAGGCGGAGTGAACGCCGCCCAGCGGGTGACCGCCGGCGAGCCGTTCGACCTTGTGTTCCTTGCCGAGGACGCTCTCCAACGCCTCGCTGCCGAGGGGCACGTCGATCCGGCATCCATCGCCCCGATCGTACTGTCGGAGGTCGCCGTAGGCGTGGCCGCACGCAGCGCCGATGCAGCCACATGTTCCAAAGGCACGGCCTTTGCGAATGCCGACGAGCTTCGCGGCGCCCTGCGCGCGGCATCCCGCATCGGATATTCCACCGGACCGAGCGGCACCGAGCTATTGCGAATGATCGACCACTGGGGCATGAGCGATGAGGTCAGCGACCGGCTTGTGCAGGCCCGTCCAGGCGTACCCGTGGCGCGCCTGCTCGCCGAGGGAGAGGTCGATCTCGGCCTGCAGCAGCTCAGCGAACTGGTCGGGCAACCCGGCGTGTGCATCCTCGGCGTTCTCCCGGCCGACTGCGCGATTATCACGGTCTTCGCGGGTGCTGTCGCGGCATCCTCCAACAACCCGGCTCGTGCTGCGGAGGTGTTGGCCTTCTTCCGCTCGGACCTCTCGGCATCGATCAAGTTGTCGCACAGTTTTCGCGCGCCCTGAGGCCCTGCCGTGACGGATTGACCGAGATACGGGTCCTGCAGACGCGGAGGAACCCGTCTTCGGCGACACCGCCGCCGTAGACCTTGACGTTCGCGGCCGGCCAGATTTTCCGCATGTTCGCCTCGCCTCACAGATCCGCACGTTCCGGCAGCAGGATTCGGCCGGCTCCATGATTGCGGAAGATGCTTTCCGGTAGAGAACGGGCAACTGCGCCACCACAGGGCAGGCAGGGACCGATTGGATTTCAGATGGACGTGAATCCGCCGTCGGCGTTGATAACGGATCCCGTCAGTGCGGAGGAGGCACATCCGTGAGAATGAATTCGGCTCTGCCCTCACGGGCCAATATTTCATTGACAATCCTCGGGACGCTGCTTCGGATATCGCCGATGGTGACCGCAGCACAGGAATCGACAAGTTTGCGGGCTATGGCTTCGCCGATTCCGGAAGCCCCACCCGTCACGACTGCGGATCTACCATTGAGCACCACACTGGACGGCATCAATGCTCCACATGAGCGTTGTCGTCGTGGTCCTCGTGACCGGCGGCGCGGCAGCGGCAATGCGGCCGTCACAGCAGGATAAAGGCACCCGAACGAAAGAGAGAGGTGGCGTACGCTGCCGGCATGAGGGCAATAAACCCGCATGGGCTTCCCCATTTGCCAGCTGACCTGGCACCAAAGAGCCAGGGGTCCTGGCGGTCATCAATGCGTCTTCGCCCCTTCCCAGCGGTGGTGCCAGAACTTTCAGCACGGGGCCAACGGTTATGCCGGCGGGCACGCCACACCGCCCCGCTGGGAACAGTGAGCCGGGAGGCCAGGGCCGGACAACATTCCGATGCCGCCGAGCATGATTTTGACCGCAGATTGCTCAGCGCCACCAAGGTTCCCAGTCAAATCGAACTACACCCAAACCGGACGATTCCTAAACTGGCTCCAGGACCGGAGTGGGCTGCCGCGGCGCACAACCGGGGACAATTCTCACAGGTTATCCACCGCTAATGCTGCCAGGGAGCTACCCCAACGGCTCCAATTTCCAGCCGTGGATAACCAGAATTTGCTCCAGCCGTGGAGCGCCCACAGTCGCCCTAGTGGGCAGGAAGCAAAGGCTTATCCCGACATGGTCAGGCTGACAGAAAGACCGCTATCGGCGTCCGGGCGAGACTAATAGATCAAGTCGGAGATGGACCATTTCCGCCCGTCGGCCGGACCTCTATTCCTGGCCCGGAATGGACCGGAGACGGTCCTCCATAGGGCTGGAGCCCTTTTGCAAAGCAGATCGACGTCGGGATGGCGTGCTCGTAGGGAGGATAGGTTGGTATCTGTGTGTATCCCAGTTTTTTATAGAGGGCTTCAGCTTCGGGCTGCTTACCCCCGGTTTGCAGGATAACGCGGCGGCCGCCGGCAATGGCGGCAATCCTTTCGAGTTCTGTCATGAGTGCGGTCGCAGCGCCCAGACCCCGGGCTTCAGGGTCTGTAATGACCCGCTTGACCTCCCAATCCCCATTTAACCGGCGAAGAGCGCCGTGCCCTATGGGTTCACCGACAGCAGTAAGTACCAGGACGTTGGCGATGAAGTCTTGCGGTGGCACCGAGAGGGCCTTCCTCGCAGCTTCGGAAAGATGAGGCTCTTCTTCGGTAGCGTACCTGGCGAGAAGCTCGTCGGTTAACAGACCCCGCAGACGGGCTGCTCTGGGGTCTTCAAAGTCAACTATTTCCAGTGTCAGCGCCGGACTGCCGAACATTTATCTCCTCTTGACGTATCTCTTGTTGGTATCCCACGGTTCGTGCGTCCGCTACAGCGGACGACCGCGGGGTGTTCCGTCGTCGCCCTGCAGATTTGTCGTTACTGGTCCACCGGGACCGTGTCGGCCGAAGACACCAGCGGTCCCAGCATCAGACTGCCCACTCTGAATTCCTCGCCGCATTCCGCGCAGGTCAGCACCGGTTTCAGATCCGCCCCGCAACTGTGCCGGTAGGAGGCGCGGGGTGTCTCGTCGCGCATCCAGGTGCTGCTCCATGCCGCGAGTGAGATGAGGATGGGAGCAACTTCGGCCCCGGACGTTGTGAGGTGGTACTCAAAGCGCGGGGGGCGCTCGGAATATTGGACGCGCTCAATAACGCCCTCGCTTTCCAGTGTCCGCAGCCGGCCCGTCAGTATGTCGCGGGACGCGCCTGTATTTCGGGCTATCTGGTCGAACCGATGAACGCCCAAGGACATCTCCCGAAGCGCCAGCAGCGCCCACCGCTCGCCCAGGACCTCAAGCCCTGCTGCGATGAAGCACGCCCTGGGCGCATCCCTGGCCGTATCGGTTGGTGTCATGACTTACCTGCTTTCAGTGCTTTCTATAAGCATACAAGCTAGTTGGAAAATCCAACCGACTCAGCTAACCTGACTTTCGAAGGCTGCTGCAACCGCGTCGCCGCCCTGTCTGAGATCAGGAGAATTCATGCCACAGCTGTCTGGTTCCGTCGTCCTTGTTACGGGCGCGAATGGAGGGCTCGGCCGCGAGTTCGTGGAACAGTCCCTCGCCCGCGGCGCTGCGAAGGTCTACGCGACAACCCGCCGTCCCCGGGAGTGGCACGATGCCCGGATCGTCCCTCTCGTTCTGGATGTCACCGACCCCAACTCGATCCGTGCCGCCGTGGCGCAGGCTCCTGACGTTACGGTTCTCATTAATAACGCGGGCATTGCCGTGGAATCGGACGCACTCCTTTCACTGTCCAACGAGGAAATCAGAAACGTGATGGAGACCAATTTCTTCGGACCGGTCGCCCTGACCAAGGCATTCGCGCCGGTGCTCGCGGCCAGCCGGACGTCAGCGGTCCTCAACATCCACTCGGCGCTCAGCTGGATCGCGCTCACCGGCGCCTACAGCTCATCAAAGGCCGCTCTGTGGTCGGCGACCAACTCCTTCCGGATGGAACTGACTCCCCAAGGCACGCACGTCACAGGCGTACATGTCGCCTACATCGACACGGCCATGGCTGAAGGTGTGGATGCCCCGAAAACCACCCCCGAGGACGTCGTTCGGAAGTCGTTCGATGGGCTCGAGCAGGGAGATTACGAGGTCATCGTGGATGACATCACCGCCGGCGTGAAGCTTGGCCTCTCCGGTGCGATCTTGGATCTTTACCCTGCCCTGGCAGCTAACGCCCGGGCATGACCGCGGCAACCTTCGAAGGCATCCAAAAATCTAGGAAGAAAGCACCCGTGTCAACAACTACCTCCGCAGAGCGCTCTGAAACCTTCACCTGGATGGACCCGGCAATCGCGCTCGAACAGCTGCCACGACTGTCGGGGCTCGACTACTTTTCCGGCCTCCGCGACGGCAGTATAGCGCCGCCGCCGATCGCATCCCTGATGAAGTTCGATCTCGTCGAAGCTAAACATGGGCACGTCGAATTCGAGTGCCGGCCAAGTGAAGCCCACTACAACCCCCTTGGAATGGTCCACGGCGGCCTGGCCTGCACTCTCCTTGACACGGCCCTCGGCTGCGCAGCACATACCACCTTGGCAGCAGGTCTCGGCTACACCTCCATCGACCTGGCGGTGAAATACCTACGGCCCGTCACGCTCCGGAAGGGCGCCCTTCGAGCAGAGGGGTCAGTGGTAAAAGCCGGTTCGCGGCTGATTTTCACCGAGGGCCGCCTCTGCACCACCGAAGGTGAACTCCTCGCCACCGCCACAAGCACACTCCTCGTCTTTCCCCACCAACCAGAGGTGCTGACACCATGACACATAGTGCCATGATTGTGTCAAGTATTTTTGGCCCCAGAGGGGCGATTGAAAGTGGCCCCAGGTTCACGGGACGTTGTTGTGGCTCTCGGGCTCGCGGGACGGTTTTCGCACCGGTTGGCTAAGGGTTCCTGTATCGCCCGGGGGAACGGCAGATGCCGGTCGGGGGTATGGAGTCGGGGCGCCGTCGTTGCTAGCATGTCAGATCTCTTGAGTGGGAGAAATCCATTCTGGAATGGAAAAGGTCCGACCTGGCGTGCGCCGGGCCGGACCTTTTCAGTGAGACGCGCTAACAGTCCAGACCCACTACCCGACCTTGCCGGAGAGTGCGACCAGTACACCTGCCGTAGCGAAGTATTTATTGCTTCCCAGATCGCGGATGGTTTTGATTCCCATACCGGCAAGCAGTTCGTCGTGCTTTTCGGTCAGGCCGGCAAGAGTCGAGGGCGGGGCCGACAGGACCTCGTCCAGAGTCGAGTTCTCGTAGGCCTTGTCCAATGCCTTGCCCAATTCAATCGAAACAGCCACTTTTCATGTCCTTTCATCGATGACGGAAAACAAGCACAGCCAGCCTGCGGCTGCACGAACGCCGGGATTTATCCCTGCGCCGCTGGGAGACACGCTATCGGAGCATCGCTCTGCGGAACGTAAGCGTGCCGAAGCGATTGGGCGGCGGTTTAGCCCTGAAAGCGGATTTTGGTGGGTTTGGGTCCGCCGACTTGATTAGGCCCTGCGGTCTTGCCGTAGGGAATCCCGGATTTCCGTGAGCAGGGCAATCTGGGGGTCTTCGGCCGCTTCTTCCTTGACGTCCGGGTTGATGCCGAGGCGCCGGTTGCGGCGCTCGATCATGTGGTTCATGGGCACGACGATGACGAAGTAAATGGCTGCCGCCACGAGCACGAAGTTAACAATTGCTGTGAGCAGGACACCGAATTTAATGTCGTTTCCGTTGAGGGTCACGACGGCGAAGCTATCGAAGTTCGGAGATCCGACCAAGGCCGCGATGAACGGCATGAGAACGCTCTGGACTAGGGCCGTGACTACGGCACCAAAGGCGGTACCAATCACGACGGCGACGGCAAGGTCTACGACGTTGCCCTTCATGATGAAATTCTTGAATCCGGTCAACATAGGGATCAAACTACCCCACGCGGACGCCGTATCGGATACTTTTGG
Source organism: Arthrobacter sp. SPG23 (assembly GCF_000876655.1). GTDB lineage: Bacteria > Actinomycetota > Actinomycetes > Actinomycetales > Micrococcaceae > Arthrobacter. The sequence continues at coordinate 73,104 of NZ_JYCN01000016.1, read as the reverse complement.
GGAAAGTTTCGTGGTGAGTTATCCAGTGCCTGCCGGCGCCCGTGGCATGAGGTCGGATTCACCTCTGCGGGGACCTCGGGTTCCTGCAGCGGGGTTGTTCGCCTGTTCCGAACTTTTACGCGCGATGCCATGGGCCAGGCGATAGGAGTCGGTGCCGGTTTCGATGATGGTGCCCTTGAAGGTGAGGCGGTCCACGATGGCTGCACAGAGGCGCGGGTCGGTGAAGGTTTTGGTCCAGCCGGAGAATGACTCGTTCGAGGCGATCGCGATGGAATTCATTTCCTCGCGTTCGGTGAGGACCTGGAACAGTAGTTCGGCGCCCCGCCGGTCCAGTTCCATGTAACCAAGCTCGTCGATGCAGAGCAGGTCCACCCGGCCGTACCGGGCGATGGTCTTGGCCAGGACCTTCTCGTCGGCGGCTTCGACAAGTTCGTTTACGAGCCGGGTGGCGAGGGTGTATTTGACTCGGTAGCCCTTCTCTGCGGCGGCGGTGCCGAGTCCGATGAGCAGGTGGGATTTGCCGGTCCCGGAGTCCCCAATCAGGCAGAGGGGTTGTCCTTTGCGGATCCATTCCCCGGTGGCCAGGGTGTGGATGGTGGCGGGGTTGATGTTCGGGTTCGCGTCGAAGTCAAAGTCCCCGAGCCACTTGTCCCGGGGAAAGTTCGCGGCTTTCACGCGCCGGATCGAGGAGCGCCGGTCCCTGTCGTCGCACTCGGCCAGCAGCAATTCGGCCAGGAAGCCTTGGTAGGAGAGTTGTTCCTTCCCCGCGACGGCGAGGGCTTCATCGAGGACTGCCCGGATGGTGGGCAGGCGCAGCCGGCGGCAGGCCTGGTTCACGGCGGCAACCGCTGCCTGTTCGGTCAGGCCTCGCCGCCGGCGCAAGGCCGGGGTGATGGTGGTCGCCGGTGCGGTGGGGCTCATGAGATGTTCTCCTTTGACGCGGTTCCTGCGGGGTGTTCCGAACGTTTGGCCAGCAGCTCGTCATAGGCGCGGACCGACGGCAGGGGCCGGCTATCAGGTGGCAGCCCGGCGATGACGGCGACGGGGTCCATGAGGCGGCGCTGGGTGAGACTGACAACCCGTTGCACCTTCTCTTCAGCATGAACACCGGGATGACGGTCCGAACTGGCCCCACCCCGGCAGGATGTCGTGGCGTGTCTGCGGGCTTCGACCGCGACGACGTCGGCGCTGACCGCGCCCACTACGAGGGCCGCGGTGATGCCTGCGTGGATGTCGCAGGCGTCCATGGACCGGTGGAGGAGCAGGATGTCGATGAGTTCACGGGTCCCGTCGGCGTCGCCGTTGACCCGGCGGGAGGCGGCCCAGAATGCCTCGTGCGCGCTGCTGAACGTCCCGGACTCTCTCGCCCGGGCCAAAGCGGTGGAGCCTGGAAGGGCGCCGGGCTTGGTTTTGAGGACCTCGAGATAGTGGTCCAGCTGGACCGACTGTCCGGACCGGGCGGCGAGCCGCTGATGCCTGGCGACCACGGTGCGGCCATCGAACACCACGACCTCGGACGCCCGCAATGAGACCCGGACTCTCCGGCCGATGAACCGGGCCGGGACGGAATACTTCACCATCCGGACGGTGACCATCGAGGACCTGTCGACCCTCGGGTTCAGCGCCAGACCCGGATCAAATTCCTCTGCCGGCAACCTGGCCAGGAACGGCCGTTCGATCTCGAAGTCCTGGCCTATGGTGCGGATCCTGTCATTGATCCTCCTGTCCTCGTCCTGGGCTTCCCATTTGCGGATCCGGTCGTTGAGCTCGTCCAGGGAGTCAGCAACCGGCATCGGTGAAAGCCGGTTGCGGCGGAACCAGCCCACCTCACCTTCAACGCCGCCCTTTTCGTGGGCCCCGGCGATGCCGGGCTGGCAATAGAAGGGGTCGAAGCCGTAGTGGGAACGGAACAACACCCATCTGTCGTTCTCCCGGCGCTGCCGGCCCTGACCGAACACCACAGCGGTGACAGCACTGGTGAGGTTGTCATAGCGGATGTGTTTAGTCGGGATGCCGCCCAGAACCTTGAAGGCCTCGATGTGCCCTTCAAGGAAGGCCTCCTGGGCCTGGGTCGGGTAGATCCGATGGATGGCCCTGCCCGAATGCGATAACCGGAAAATGAACAGGTGACACTTCGTCTTCACCCCGTTCAGCACGACATAGACCTCGCCGAAGTCCACCTCAGCCTCAGCACCCGGAGCGTGTTGCTGAGGAACGAACACCTCAACCCGGCGGCCGGCCTCCACATCAATCTGGGCCCGACGGACCCTTACGTAATCACGGACCGTCGAATACGACAGCTCCTGCGCTCCGTGCTCTTCTATGAGCCGGGCCAAAATCCTGCGTGCAGTATGGCGCTGCTTCCGCGGCGCCGTCGTGTCCTCGATCAGCATCGCATCGATCGCGCCCTTAAAAGGCTCCAGCCTCCAGGACACGCCTTGCCTCTGTTTACGCTCCGGAGGGGCAGCCGAATCCAGTGCCTGCCTTACCGTTCGCCTGTGAACCCCGTACCGGACCGCCAACGCACGAACCGACAGGCCCTCAACCCGGGCGTCCCTTCGAATCCGCGCGAACAACTCCACTCTCGACTCCATCCAGACCAGCCTTCCGCCGCATCCATCCAGTGATGAATCCAACGTTGAAGGTGGGGCCACAAATAACCGCCACAGGTGCCCGGCGAGTCATGAAGGGGGGCCAGAAATAACCGTCCTGCCGGGGCCATATAAACCTGTCACAGCCAGTGCCACCGCTATCGCACTGGCGCCCGCCACCCAGGATCCAGTTCTGCCGCCGGCCACCGCTTCAGGAATGCATGAGTTGAGCCGCTTCGGCATTCCCTTGGGGCTTGCCGGTCTGGGTGGCGGCTGGTCCGCTGCGAGGAGCTCTCTCGTATCCCCCGTCTGGCCGGAGGAAATTCTCTACGGAGCGGCCACCGCCCTGTGGCTGGTCCTGACCGTCCGGTACGTGTTCCGGGGCCTGCGGCGGAAAGGAACATTCCGTGCTGATCTAAAGCACGAGGTGGCAGGGCCTTTCGCCTCCTTTATTCCACTCGTCGGGATCCTGCTTTCCTCCCACTACAGCCAATATTTACCGGCCTGGGGTGCCTGGCTGTGTGTGGCGTCCATCTCCGCGCTGGTCATCGTCGCCGCACAACTTCTCGCACACTGGGTTACCGGCGGGGTATCGATGCAGTCCATCCATCCCGGCTACCTGCTGCCTGTCGTTGCCGGGTCCTTCGTAGCGAGCATCGGATTTTCAAGCCTCCACCTCCACGGTGCGGCCATGGCTGCGTTCGGCGTCGGCGTGTTCTTTTGGCTTGTCGTGGGCACCGTCGTCACCGTCCGGCTCATGACCGGAGGCGCGCTGGCACCAGCAGCCAAGACCGGACTGTCCGCATACCTGGCTGCGCCTGCAACGGCCAACATCGCTTGGATGGTGTCACACCCCGGACCCGTGGGGACCATGCAACTCGGGCTCACCGGCGTGCTGGCAATGATGGCGCTAATGCAGGTCATGCTCCTCCCCCAATATCGCAAGCTTCCCTTCTCACCAGCGTTCTGGGTGTTCACGTTCCCCGTGGGCGCGACCACCAACTACGCCATCCGCTGGCTTGCCGCAACCAGCCTCCCCGGTCGGGAAATTTACGCCTGGACGATACTCGGGCTCGCAACAGCCTTCACCCTAGCCATTGCTGCCCGCACCGCAACGACGGCAGTTGCCCGCGCATTGTGAAACGAGTCGGACGAGGAAAACAGAAGGCGGGCTGAAGCTGCTGCTGCCTGAACAATTCCGCGAAAACCGCAACGGAGACTAGAAAGTCGGGCTTAAGAACCTGACATCGGCTAGGGACAGCGACCGTTTGGCGTGCGGATGTAGCACATCCCAACCTGACGTCAGGCAGGCCCACACTGCCCCACGGCCACTCCAATAAAGCTGACATAATTGTGGACAATGTCCATACCTTCTTTGGCAGGACAAACTCCTCTCCACTCTGCCCCTGCGCAACAAAAGCGGCCTCCAAGACCATTCCGCGTCACAGAGGCTTCGTCATGTCGTTCCCCTACCCGAAAGCCATGAACAGGTGTCGGCCACCCCGACCAACCCGACAAAACCGGAACGAGGAAACCCCCCAAGCACCAGGACACGGCAGGCGGAGCACCCACCAGCCAGGGCACTGAGCCCGCCGCCCCCCACACCTAAATAGGCCCAGCGCGGCGGCCAGGCCACAACCCGCGGACCAACCCGTCAGAGCGAGGCGACCACAGGCTTTGTCCACACATTAAAGGCAAACACCCCTCTGACGAGGGGTCATGCGTGCCCGAGGTGTGACTCGAACTGCATTCCAACCCCTGCAAATATTGGGCTCCCGCGGAAACATGCGGAATCCGGCCCGATCCGACCGCAGTACGGCCCAGTCTGAAGCCCAGGGTGTGCACATTGTGCACACCCCCTTTTTGCTCTGCGGCAGCACACAGGCACACGCTAGCGACCACCGGACGACCACGACGAGCCACCGGTACCGACGCGGCCGAGCCACGACATTCGGCCACCAATCGAGGGACCAGACACATAACGCGCCCCCTTCCATCCTCCGGCGATTTCCTACGTAGCTCATGGGGCATTGGACGACACAGGACAGGACCGCCCCCGGCCGAACACGAAGCCTCCCAGCAATGATGCTCATGTCACCATTCGGTGACATACTGGATATAGCACAGGAGGATGCCATGACATTTGAAGCCAGCATCGACTCGCCCGCAGCAGCGGGCGCCATCATCCGCGCCCGCCGCACGGCCCGCGGGCTGTCCCAGCAAACCCTTGCCGACATGGCCGGAGTGTCACGGAAGTTCATCATCGATCTGGAAGCCGGCCACGACCGCGCCGAACTCGGCAAAACCCTGGCCGTCATGGCCGCTCTCGGCCTGTCCTTGGTCGCCACAGATCCAATCCCCCGCGGCAGCGACTTCGACCCGGCACGGCGAGACTACGCGACAACCTTCACCCGACTCATCGCCGAACGGGACTTTGAGTTCGCCATCAAAATGCTCGCCGACTACGCCACGGCATCCCTCACCGCCGGCATGCCGCTGCTCCAGCGCAGCCCCCGCCTCAAAGACCCGCGCTGGTTAGCGGCCCTCGCCGGAATCACCAACTACACCGCACACCGCCTCGGCCAACCAGCGCCATCCTGGACCCGACGGATCAAGCCCCTTGATGCGGCGTGGATGCCGGCAGAGTCCTACCGCAGCATCCGTACGCCCATGAAGGAACTCACCCGCACCGAGACACCGCCGGAACTCGCCGCGTTGAACGTCTTCATCCGCGAACGTAGCCTGGCCACCGCATGACCGGCGGGGAACTCACCGCCGCACAAATTCGGGCCCTCCTCCATGAACTTGGCAGGCGCCTGCAGGCCGCCGGTGCTCACGGCGACGTCAAGCTAGTCGGCGGTGCCGCACTCATCCTCCAGAGCATCGGCAACCGCCCCACCGCCGACATCGACGCCAGCTACGCCAACCCACACACCATCCACACCGTCGTCGCCGACATGGCCGCAGATTACGACCTCGCCCCGACTGGCTCAACACCAACGCCTCGGCTTTCGTCCCCGACAACGCCACCTGGGTCGACATCGAACAGCTCGACGGACTTACCATCCAGGCCGCCGACACCGAAACGCTCCTGGCCATGAAAATCGCCGCCGACGCCGTGAACCTCGCCTACGACAAATACGGCGAACACTCCATCCCACTCGCCGCACACTGGACGCCGACGCCCTGTCTGGGATTATCGAACAGATCAGCGCCGCCGGCTACGGCTTCGCCACCCTGGATGCGCTGCTGGGCAGCTAGCCCCCTCACCCGCAGCCGGTGGTACGTTCGCAGTCCACAGCGTTCGCCGCATTGCAGGTGCAAGTAGGCTCACCCCATGGCCACCGTCTCCATTGTCATCCCCAGTCGTAATGATGCCGTCATGCTGAAGAAATGCCTCACCCTCCTGTCCCTGCAGGCACGGCCCGCCGACGAGGGCATTGTTGTGGACAATGCGAGCGCGGATGAGACGGCGGATGTCTGCAGGGCGGCTGGTGTGAAACGTATCCCGGTGGATCTGCAAGGCATACCGGCCACAGCTGCTGCCGGCTTTGACGCGGCTGCCGGCGACATCATCGCCCGGCTGGATACTGACCACGGCCTCCGGCCGATTGGCTTGCGCGGGTGGAAGCCATTTTCCTGGTGTCGGGGCCGATGTCCGTTGTCACGGGACCCGGTGATCTGCGCCCGGAGATGACAGTCACCTACGATCGGACCCTCCGTGTCGGGGTCTCGTCGCGGCCGTTCGGGAACTGGTCATCGCTGAGGCGGCGCCTCGAGATGTCCCTTGTGACATTCAGGGTCAAGTTTAGGGAGAAACCGCCGCTAAAGCGCCGCTTGGGACGCATACACTGGTAGCGCGTGCATGGGGGGACCGCCGATGACGCGTGTTCCGATGCCGTTCAGCTATCCTTCCCGTAAAGGACCAGCAGGTCACGGCTGAACTGGTGTGGCGAAGTTTCACAGGGACTGTGCCCGCCGCGGTAGACGGCGATCCGGGCTCCGATCGCCTGCGCGAAACGCCGGTGCAGGTGCAAAGGCCATAAGTCATGCTCACCGACCGCAACGAACTTCGGGAGTGCGGCGTCGGCCAGGAGTTTCCTCAGGTCCGGTGCATTCTTCATCAGTCCATAGATGTCCCGGACAGAGGCCCGGCGGGTAAAACGGAAGCGGTAGTTGACGAACCGCCGGCGCCCCTTGGGAACCGGGACAAAGCCCCTGCGAATGCCCCAAATCAGCAGGGCTGCCCCGATCCGGTCATTGGCCCAGCTGCTGAAACGGCCGATCCGGCTGACGCCACGGAAGCTTTGCCCGGGCTCCGGCGGGCAGCTCAACAGGGTGAGGGTCTTGAACAGGTCCGGTCTCTTCGAAAAGGCGATTTGGGCAACAATGGCGGCGAAGGAGTAAGCCACTATGTGCACGGGTTTGCCGGCGGCCTCGATGACTGCAAGGAAATCCCCGGCAAAGAGTTCGTAGTCGTAACGCCGCTTTGGTGGAACCAGCTTCTCCGGCCCCGCTGCTGCTGACTCATACTGGCCGGCCAGGTCATAGCTCAGTACAAAAAAGCCCTCGCCGGCCAGGTCCGGCATCATGAGCGAGAAGTCTTCTTTCGAGCCAGTGGCGCCCGGAACCAGTACGATCCATGGATCGTCGGGGTCACCCATTGCCAAGGCCGCAAGTTGACCGCTGGGTACGGGGATGCGCATGGTCACGGAGCCAGCAGGCGGGATGGTCCAGTCTACGTCCCCCAGTTGGGCATCCCGCAGGGCAGCCGTATCAACCCTCGCGGAGCCATTCCCCTCTGGATCGACCCCGGACGGTTCCTGACCCTGCGTCTGCGCTGCCATGGTCCAAACATAGCCCGGACGGCTGTCTATGGTGCGGGGTCATGGTCAACAGGCTGCTGTGAGACATTCCGGACGAAAGCGCGCAGGCGCCGGTATACTTCCTGGGATTCCGGATAGCGGTAGTCCTGCTGCCATGTGTGTTCAGTATTGGCATTCGCCCAGGAGTAGATCAACATGTCTACTGGCACGGCGTCCTGTTGAAGCCGTTTAATGAAGTTCACGTTCGCCTCGTAAAAGAAGTCGCGCTCGGACGTAGTGACGAACACCGGTGGGAAGCGGCCGTCGAGCCACTCAATGGGAGACACGAAGCCGGCCGCGGCCCTTAACCGTTCCATGCCCGGGCCAGTGGAGAAGGCACTTTGCATCCAGCCCCTAGCCTTGCCGGCCGATGGCAGCAACATTCGGACGAAGTTCAGGCTGAGGACAAAGCCGCTCTTGAAAAACACAGAGAAATCAACCACGCTGCAGTGCTGAACCAGTCCCTTCAGGTGCTTCCCGGGGACAGCTGGCTTCAAGGAGTAATGCGCGGCGAGCTCAGGCCTGAAGATGGTAGCGGTGAGCAGAGCCGCGATCTGACCGCCGGCGGAGTCACCCCCTAAGATCACGCATTCCGGATCCCCGCCGTATTGGCCTATGTTCGCACTTACCCACGCCAAGGCCGCATTTGCATCCCTCAGAACATGGCCCATGTGGAAACGGGGAGGCTGACGGTAGTTGACGTTGACCACAACCATCCCGCCGAGCGCCTGGTTCGCGCAGTACTTGGTCAGGGCAGACTTGTCCCCGGACGTCCAGCCTCCGCCGTGGAAATAGACGTAGACAGGAAAGGACTTTTGATTCCCGGCTCTCCCCTCAGGGCTGTCCACAGCCGGAGCAGCAGGGGTGAGCACGTCCAGGTGGTGCGCCCGCACATTGTCGCCCAAGTAATTTATGTCGTGGACGTAGTCCACTTCCGTGATGGGTTCGCTGTTAAACCTCGTCCGCTCACGTGAGCGCACCGAGCGCATGAGGAGCCGCCATGTCCAGACCGGGACGCGGCGCACCGCTCCTCGCGCCCGGCGTGCCAGCGAGAAGGCATTTTCGGAATGGTGGACCGCAGTGGTCATCCAATAATGCTAGCCGGAAGACCAGAAATGCCGAACCTCGGCGGGCCCCGGGGGCCTTTCGTCTTTGTTGCCTGTTTCGCCCGCAGTATCTATTGGAGGGACACCGGTCCGCTGAAGGCCCTTCCTTGCCCAGGGTCTGGAGAAGCTGTCATGTCTGATCTGCTGAAATGGTGTCCTTTCGCGACGACCCGTTGGACCTTGCTATTCAACACGCTTATGCACCCCGTCGGGGCTGATGCACTCCCTGGACAGACTGTTTGACTCCCAGCGCTTCCGGTCCGAATTCCGGTACGGACCCTTCGGCCGCAGCGTCCCGCTTCCCGACGATGTTAAGGAAGGAGATATCAAGGCCACCTACTCCGACGGGGTTTTGGAAGTCCCTGCCAACCTTCAGACCAAGCAGCGCAGCCGGCGGCCCCGAAGACACCGGCATTGGTTCATGGACCATACCGGCGCAGCCGCTGCGCCCCCACCATCACCGCCGTGCTGTGCCAAGGCAGCTGGCCAGCTCCTGTCCCCGGGATTCAGACTGCCAGGTCTGGCTCGCCGCGGACGAGATGCTGTTCACGCGGAACCGGGCCCAAAGCGCCTTCGCCGTCCATGACACCGAACGGCTCTTTGAAAGCTGAATTAGAACGGCCTCAGCGGCGGTCGCCACGCAAATGTGCTGCCGGAGACCTGGTAAGCGCACAACAGTGGGCACCCAATGACACTGTCGAGCACAGCAGGTATGGCACCCGATTGCGATGACAGCGGCGGAGGGACACCACCTTGGTCGGCCAAGTTACCTTCAGCCGTGGCTGGCCAGGTAGTTGACCATGCCGTCAACCGTTGCCACGGCCGGATAGTCGCGTTCCGGAATGTCCACGCCCATGGTCTTTGCGATGGTTTCCACGAGGTGGAGAAAGTCGAGTGAGTCGAGCTCTAGGTCCTGTCGCAGCCGGACGCGGCCGGCGAGGTCTTCAAGCTCGACGTCGGGGGCCACCTGGCAGATAGCTGCCTGCACGGCCTGACGGGCGTCCTGTCCTTCATAACTCCTCCGGTGACTGCAGCAATTCAGTCCTTAGGGTCGTGTCCGGGCGGTCCCGCGGGAACTACGCGAGGGGGTGGCGAGGGCCCTTCGACGCGGACGGGCAGCTCGTCGTCCCCCCGCAGCATGGCGCGGAGCAACCGCCGCTCCTCCCACCTGAGCGACACGTGCGCTTGGCCGCGCCGCAGCACCAGACCCCCGTTCGGGGTCGCGTACCGCTTCTGCAGATCCCCCAGCTCCTCGGCCTGCAGCAGCGCGACCGTGCTACCCGCAGCCGAGTCGATCAAGCGGACCAGCGAGGAGGGTCCCGTCAGATCGGTCGCAACGACGCGTCGCTCGCTCGCGGCGAGAATTGTCTTCTGCGCCGCGCGGGTCACGACCAGCGGACGGGACGGCCCGTCCAGCAGTCCGGACAGCACGTCCGCCGCAGCGTCAGGGCGGCCCGTTCTCCGCGCCGCCGCCTGCATCCGCTGCAGGCGGCCTGGCTCGCGCAGCACCTCGTCGATCTTCCAGCCGATCGTCGCGGGAGTGTTGCAGCGGACCGCCGCCCCCTGCTCCATCAGGTAGTCGCCGTTGCGAACCTCCTGCCCCGGGATGGGGTTCACTAGCACCATGGGCAGCCCTGCAGCCATGCACTCCGACGCCGACAACCCGCCCGGCTTGCCCACAAACAGGTCGGCGCGGCGCAGCAGCTGCGGCATCTCCGCCGTTAAGCCGAGCACGCGGTAGCGGTCGCCAGCGGGCGCCACCAGCTGCTCGATGCGCTGCCGAAGCGCATCGTTGCGTCCGCACATGACCGTGGCCGTGAACGACGAACGCATGTGCAGCGTCTGCCGCACGACCGAGAGGGCATAGTCGCCGCCAGTCGCGCCCGCCGAGATCAGCAGCATCGGGGTCTCGTTTGCATCGCGCGCAGGCGCTATGTTCAGCTGGGTGGCGATCGGGATGCCCGTGGCCGCGACGCGGTCGGGGGGCAAACCCAGCGCCATCAGCTCCACCTTCCCCTCCTCCCTGGCCAGGAAGAGCGCGTGGAACGCGCCCGTAAGCCATAGGCCCTGGAAGTCGTAGTCCGTCGTGACGACAGCGACCCTCGCGTCAATCACGCCGCGAAGGAGCAGTGACGCCAGCAGTTGGGCTGGCAGGAAGTGCGTGCACACGATCGCGGTCGGCCGGAATCGCTTGATCGCACCGATGACCGGAAGAGCGTTCACCCGTGTCCAGGGGTCTACTGGGCCCCGGCGCCGGAACGGACGGTCGTTGATGTCGTAGCCCCACTCGACCAGCCAGGGCAAGTCCTCGACCAGGACGAAGTAACCCTTGCCCAGCAGGGTGCGGTAGAGCACGCTGCTCACCTGCAGCACGTCCAGCACCTGCACCTCGTCGATGTCGGCGCGCGCGGCACACGCCTGCTGCACCGCCGCCGCGGCGCTGTTGTGCCCCGCTCCTACCCCTGCTGACAGGATAAGCACGCGCTCCCTCCCAGCGGCGCAGGGGCCTCGTGCCGACGTTCTGCGCATGAAGAGAGTCTAGCGGGCCGTATCACCACCGCCTGAGCCCAACTTGTACTCGATCAGCATGGGACTTGTTGAACCGGTCCCGGGTTTGATGCCGCTATCTTCTGTGCGAAAGATAGTGATTATGCCCGAGCAGTTCCCGCCCGAAGTCCGTGACCGTGCAGTGCGCATGACCATGGATCGGTTGTCCGAATACCCATCTGTTTACGCTGCTGCGAGTGCGAGTTCCGAGACGCGGTTTCCGAGACCCGACCACTGCGTGGATCCGACGGCCGAATCTCACCGCACCAAAGAGTTGTTCGCGAGACGCCGGGCATGCGGCTCCGTTGCGCATGAAGACCGGTTGCTCCTGCCGCCTCATAAGCGGGCCCAGGGCCCGCCAAAGCGGTCTGACCGGTACGCGCGGATGCCCAGAGCGCGGGACAGCCGGCTGCCGCGCCGGCAATGACATTGCGTCCCAGGGCCTGCCATTGCCTGCCACGCTCGGATGCTTGCACGCAGCACGCCGGCAGCGTCTCCACATCGGCTCGCTACTCGCCGCCGACGTGCTGCGCGCATGGTCCGACCGGCTCGATATCAGCCGCTGAACAGCTGTATGTTCCGGGAACAGCATCATGCTCCGACGGTGGACTGCTCCTCTCCCCCAAGGTTCGACTCTCAAGGGCCGCGGCCCGATGCCGGTGAGCAGAAGTTTGCGGCCGATTGAAGTCTCACGGCGCATCGAATACCTCAAATTGAACATTGGTGGCAGAGACCGCTGTTCGATGAGTTGTTCGCCAGCATGCCACTGGCAGCCGAGCCGGTCGGGATTATGCCAATGAGGGCCCGCGACGGGGACGGCATCCGAATTCCGGCTGATTGTTAAGCCTTTGACCGACAGCACCTTCTCTTAACCGAACGGCGCAGGGAGCCCCGACGAAAGCACGTCTCCGTCACAGACACGCCTCGAGGCCGAACCGGCGCCCAGCGGACCCAGTGAAAGCCTACGCACGCAGAAGAATTCGTGCCGACGTGTGGCACTTTACCGCGTCATGCCGCCCCACTCCCCCACGTCCATGAACCACCAGAAGCAACGTCATTCTGATCCCCATCATCGCTGGGCGGGTCCTCCACGCAACCAGGGCGCAACGCGTCGGTAACAATCCAAAGTCTCGTTCGGCGCTCCTTCGACGCTTATTTCCTCGCGAAACTTTGAATCGCTCCCGGTTCCCCAAGTTGCGTTCCAGACCCTCACACCCAGCGGTGACTCCATGTATCAGAACGACGCACACATCTGACAGACACATCCGGTGCCCGCCAGCCGCCGAAGGAGAAGGATCATGGAACCGCTCACCATCAAAACCCCGGCCGACGTCCTCAGTTTCGTAGGGCACACCCTCGGGTTCTGGCCGCACGAAAGCCTCGTGTGCATCACCCTGGACGCCAACCGCGTCGACGCAACGCTCAGAGTTGACCTCCCCACCCGCGAGGGCGGACTCAGCTACGCCCGCACCGTGGCCGACTACCTTGCCCACGACACCAGCGCCGCCAGCGTGCTCTTCGCCGTGTACACCTCCGAGCCCCAGAAACCCGGGCAGCCTAAGCCGCACGCAGCAACCATCGCAGCACTAACCTGTGCGCTGGCCGAACGCGGAATGACCATCCGCGACGGACTCCTCGTCGGCGACAACACCGTGTCCCCGTACGACGGCGACCCCCAGGACGGACTGACACTGCCCCTGAAAGCGACCCAGTCCAGCCAGATCAACGCCGAATTCGTCTACCGCGGCAGCACCATCGCACCGACAAACCACATCACCCTGCCGACCTCCACAAAAGAAGGCCGCACAGGAGACGCCGTCGACGACCGCGTGAAAGCAATACACAGGATGAACCCGGGCGAGGCCCTCGAGCAAGCCAGGACGCTCTGGGACGGCATGCTCGACGCGATCTCCTATCCGGACGACGATGAGACCATCAATCTGATTGCCAACTTCCAGGCCCCCGCCATCCGTGACCAACTCATGGCTGACATCCCGGGAACCGATGAACCGATGGACCGGGTTCTCCTGGCCCAAACACACGGCGGGCCCCAGTGGTCATGGGTCGAATGGGCACAGCAACTGCTGCTCCACGCGTACACGCACAGCAGCACCAAACACTCGGCCCCCATCCTCACCGCCATCGCCTTCGTCAACTGGTGGGAAGGCAGAGGCAGCAAAGCCCACCAGTTCCTGCAACTCGCCCTCGAAGCCGACCCCGCCTACCGTTTGGCCAGGCTCAGCGACCTCATGATCGGCTCCGGAATGGTCGCCGGCTGGAACATGGACAAGGACCGGGCCTTCCGGCCCCGGGGCCTCGAAGCCTCCTAGCCGCGCAGCTATACGGATAGGGACGACGACGGCGGGCCGTTCCGGAGCCAGTCCTCCACCGCCGCGTCCCACCCGTCCGGATCGGAACTCCACTCCTGCGTATGCTCCGCGCAAGGGAAAGTCAGCAGCGTTGCCAGCTCGGGGCGCCAAACTCAGGTGGATCAACCAAACCAGGGCTGCCCGGAAGAAGAGTCCGGATCCCGCACACCTGCAATCTGCCGCCGGGTGGAACGCCACAGCGTCTGATACCCCAGAAACTTTCCCGCTAGACCCGGCTCGTCCGCCGACACCGACGATCCAAGCCGCAAAGTCATGTCGCCTGCAACAGAGAACTCAATGAACTAGTGAAGGCAGAACCAGGAGGAAGGGACCAAAATGCAGGTCCAAAAGTCGCCCGTGCACGAAAGTGCGCACAATGTGCACACCCCCTTTGACCGGACAAACACGCGATGAACGCACTCTGGCTGGTGCGCAGAAAGCAGCTATCCACGGAAGATTGTCCACGAGATTTCGCCTTCGTCATGTCGTCACCACAACTTTTGGCCATGAATGAGTGACGGCCAACAACTGGCCTCCGGAACAGCAAGAAGGACGACCCATAACCCCACATCCCAGCAGGCGGGACCCCGAACCCGCCACCCCCACAACTGAACAGGCCACCGCGGCGGCCAGGCCACAGCCCGCCCACCTAGCGTCAGAGGGACCCGCGGAGGCTTAATGTCCACACATTAAAGCAAAAACCCCTCTGACGAGGGGTTCTGCGTGCCCAAGGTGGGACTCGAACCGGGTTCCGGCCCCTCCAAACACTGGGAACTCCCGAAAACATGCGGAATCCGGGCGAGTCCGGCCGATGTACGGCTCAGTCCGAAGCCACGAGTGTGGACATTGTCCACACTCTCTTTTTGCCCCATTCCAAGCAACTCCGAACGACCGCCGCGCTCCCCACAGAGTCACACTGTTGGTGCGGGTTCTTGACGGTAGCGAGCCACATGACTGCAGACCCCGCTGCGTTAAGGGGACATCAGGGTCCGATAGGAGCAGCTAGGGTCAGCGAGAAGGGCAGATGAGGAGTTGCCCCCGCTTCGCTTGGTGTTTGCCCGTCTCCAGGCTTTGGTCGGTCGTCATCAAGTCGCGTCTATGAAGAAGGCAGCGCCCTGGCTCTTTCACCGATACCAACGGACATCCATCACCGGAGGCGTCACTAACGGTCCCGCCACGATACTTCCGGGACGAGATCCGACATCAGCAGCATGCGTCGCTCCCCGAGTTCATTTTCGCGGATCCACACGACACCGATCTCCGGTGCTGCCTGCTCCACTTCCCCGCGAACCGGAGACCCGCCTTCTTTTGCACTAGCTACAAAGTCGCCTTTTTGGACCTTGTAGGCCCATCCTTTGGCTGTCATGCGTCTCCTATATCTCCGATGAGATGCTGGGCCATCTTGAATGATGGGCGGTGATCTGATCGAACGTTCAGTCCTTGGGACGGCGGTCTCCTGGGCCGGAGGCTTCCCTTGCAGTGGTGCAAGGAAAGCCTCCGTCCGGCAGGACTAGAATTCCACGACGCTCACGGACTTTCCGGTGGCGGCAGACTCGGCCGCCGCGTTCGCCAGGACCAGGGCGGACACTCCGTCCGCGAAGCTGGGTGAACAGGGTGATCCCGTGCGGATGGAATGGGCGAAGGCCTCCAGTTCCGCGTGATAGGCCTGGGGGTAGCGCTGGAGGAAGAACGGGAGGTAGGGGTCTGCCTCGTCTGTTCCTGCGGCACCGGACTTCCGCACGGTTGTCGGTGCTACGTTACCGGCGGAGAGCATGCCTTTAGCGCCGAAGGCTTCCAGCCGCTGGTCGTAGCCGAAGGCGCAGTGACGGGAGTTGGTGATGGTGATCAGCTCTCCACCGCTGCCGCGTAGTGTCACCACTGCGGAATCGAAGTCGTTGAGCTCAGCGATGTCTTCGCTGAAGACGTTGGACGCTACGGCCGTGACCTCGACGATGTTCGGGATGAAGGAACGTGCCATGTCCAGGTCGTGGATTGTCATATCCCTGAAGATGCCGCCGGAGCCGGCGATGTAGTCGCGTGGGGCGGGTTCCGGGTCGCGGCTTGTGATGGTGAGCTGCTCGAGCTTGCCGATTTCGCCCGCCTCGACCCGGTTCCGAACGGCGGCGAAGGAAGGATCGAAGCGTCTGTTGAATCCGAGCATGATTGGAACGTTGGAGTCTTTGATCTGTTCGCGGCATGCCAGGACCGTGTCGATGTCCAGGTCGATGGGCTTTTCGCAGAGGACGGCGAGGCCCTTGGCGACCGAGCGTGAAATAAGGTCGACGTGGGTGCTGGTCGGCGAGCCGATGATGACACCGTCGAGTCCGGTTTCGGCGAAGACTTCCTCGGGGTCCTGCACCGCCCGCGCGCCGGTGTCCTCTGCCAGCCGGCGTGCCCCGTCAATGAAGGGATCGGCGATGAGGACGAGGTCGATGTCCGGGTGGGCTGCGATGTTGCGGGCGTGTACCTGCCCGATGCGGCCGGAGCCGAACAGGGCCAGACGCAGGCGTCGGTCTTTAGACATGGTGTGTGAACCTTTCAAGATGGTTGGTGAGGCGAGCCGGGTTGTCAGCGCTGGTGCTGTGCGCCGGGAAAGCAGCCGATCGCGGTTTCGTAAGCCCGTTTGAGGCCTTCGGTGAGGGGGAGGCTGCGGTGTTCTGCCGAGATGATCTCAACGCCCCACGGACCTTGGTACCCGGCGTCGAGGGTCCGCTGGATGAACGTGCGGGTGTCGAAGTCACCCTCGCCGCAGTAGGCGCGGTTGTTGATTGTGTCCTCGAAGAGGGTGCCGACGACGTCCTTGTAGCCGTCGTCGATCTCAACAGCGGCAACCCTTTCCATGGGTACGACGTCCCACAGGTCGTTGTGCGACAGGCCGCCCCTGTAGGTGTGCCAGATGTCGATCATGAGTCCAGCAGCGGGGCTGTCGGACTGGGTGACTACTTTGACCGCTTCCTGTGTGGTGCGCAGGTGGGAGAAGGGCGTCGCCTCCAGTGCCAGGCGGATGCCGGATTCGGCGGCCTCATCTGCGAGGTCGGAGAAGGCGCTGGCAATGGTCGAGAGCGGAAGCGGGTCATCCGCCATGCCGGCGCCGACCTTGATGTGCCGGGCACCCAGGGCGCTGGCTGCCTCGAAAAGCTCTGCACGATGGACGTCGGATTCGGCGCGTTCGGCTCCGGTGGCCCACCAGCCGTTGAGGAACTCGACCTCCACGATGTCGATGCCTGCCTCCCGGATCAAGCGCGAGAGTTCGGCGTACCCGATGGTGTCGCGGGCATGGACCAGGTCTGCGTGGACGAGTCCGACGCCGGACCATCCGGTCTGCGCGATGGAAGCGATGCGCTCGGCGATTGGCAGGGGGCTGCGTTCGTCCGGGCGCCCCGGTGCGGCATCGCCGGCGCTGATCCAACAGGATGCAATCAGCTGCGGTGTCATCGTTTTCTCCTTGGTCATGCTGATTCCACCTCGATGGAGGCTCCCAGCTCTTTCTCTGAGCGGTAGCAGGCGTCGACAATCTGGGCGACGGCCAGTGCATCCGCGACGGGTGCCACAACCGGAGAACCGGTGCGGATACTGTCGACCCAACCGCGCATTTCGGGGTGGAAGTTGCTGATGTTCTCCAGCTCGGGCAGCTCGGAGAACTTATTCGACTCGGTGCGGGCAAACGGGGGCGTGAAGTAGCTTTCGGTCCATTCGGTCCAGCCGGCCTTCCATCCTACACGGTCCTGGTCGACATAGACCCGAAGTTTCTGCGGGAGGATGCCGATCTCGATCATGCCGGCGGTGCCATACACGGAAATACGTGAGCTCTCGAACCACTCAAGACGATCGTGGCCGTCGAAACTGAATGTCACGGACATGTCAGGGTAGTTCAGCAGGACAGCTGCGGAGTCCTCGCGGCTGGTTTCGTCGGAGAGGCGGGCTGACTTGTGCACGCGGGCGTTGACGGAGTCCGGGGCGCCGAACATGTGCACGAGGGAGTCGAGCATGTGGCATCCGATGATCCACAGCGCCCCGCCCATGTCTGCCGGCTGGTTGAGGTGCGCGGTGAGATGTTCGCCCACGAGCGCGGCGCCTCGGGCAGAAACACTGACCACATCCCCGATCACGCCGGCTTCGATCAGCTCCTTCGCCTGGCCGATGGACCGGGCCAGCCGCACGTTGTAGCCCACTTGTACGACCAGGCCGGGCTCGGCCTGCGCTTCGGCCTGGGCAAGCTGCAGAAGGTCCTCGACGGTACCGCCGCCGGGCTTTTCCACGACGACTGATTTCCCGGCCGCCAGCGCCCGGAGTGCATGCGGGACCATGTCTTTGCTTTTGGAGTGAACCATGACCGCGTCGATGCGGTCGTCCTGGAGCACTTCGTCGATGGTCCGGGCCTCCACGCCGTATTTCTCGGTGAAGTATGTCAGGCGCGGGTCGTCGTCGGCAGCGGCGACTACTTCGACTCCTTCAATCTCTCGCAGGGCGCGAACCCTGGCTGAGGCGTGCGGGTGAGTTATTCCCAGAAGTCCTACGACAATCGGTTTCAAGGCATTGTCTCCTGTCGATTGAGCCTGCGGCTCGGTCGGGATGTTGTGTGGTTGTGCTGGTTGGCCAGCGCTGTCTCTGCTCCGGTGGAAGGGAAATACAGGGCGCCAAGTTGGTGTCATCTAATGGACAAGCTGTCCAGATCATGTCATGCCGGGGATGCGCGGTCAACTATGGCGCGAAACACATCGGCGTCATTCGCGGCCGGGAAGGGCGGGGCGCCCAGATAGTCTGACAGCGCCCGCGCTCCCCGGACAACGAGTTCAGCTATAGGATCCCCGTCGGGGGGCGCGAGGAGCCCTTCGCGCATTCCGCTAACCGACAGCGAGGCGGCCACTTCACCGCGGTGGTTGAAGATGGGCGCGCCGACGGCGGCTATGCCCGGGGTCACCTGGTTATCGCTGAGCACGAAGCCATGCTCCTTGATCTCTTCGAGCTCCGCGTAGAACTCAGACCGGGACCGCCCCCGCAGCCATGGTTCGCCGGTATTGGCTGCGATCGCGGCGTATTCCTCCCATGACTCACGCCCCTCAAATGCAAGGAGCGCCCGGGGCGCAGCACCGACGTGCAGCGGAAGTGACTCCCCTAGCTGCAGGACACGGCTGTTAACCCGAATCCCATCGATACGGTCGATGCAAACGGCCCGCGTGCCGCGCCGGATGCACAAGAAGGTTGTCTCGCCGGTTGCTTCATGGATTGCCCGGAGAATCGGGGCTGCAGCCCGCCGGATATCTGCCCGACGGGAGAACTCGCCCGAGAGCGCGACCAGCTTGCTGCCAACGCGGTAGGCCCCACGGTGACCGATCTGTTCCACCCAGCCCGCTTCCGCCAAAGTGGCTAGCATGCGGTAGACCGAACTTACAGGCTCTTCGAGGAGTTCGGTCAACCGGGCCGAGGTGGCGATCCGCTCTTCCGCCAGCGCCGCCATCAGAGCACTGGCCTTGGCGATGACGGCGGGAGTCCGGGGAGCTTCCCGCTCGGACCCCTGCGGCTCTTCCGATCCGGCGGTATCCCTGGCGTCATTGGCGCCATCCTCGGCCGTAAACGCTGTGATGGCCTGCGCGGCGGCATCCAGCGTTTGCCTGGCGATCGCCTCGTGGCCCAGAACACTTCCCCGAAGTCCGGCAACGGCTACGGCGCCCAGCAGGCTGCCGTCGCGTCGGAAGACCGGGACACCAACCGAGGCGACACCTTCTGTTACTTCGCTGTCCTCGACGCTCCACCCGCGCACGGCCGCCTGCTCGATCTTTTTTCTCAGCGCCTCGGCAGTGAGGGGCGTCTGTGATGCGATGCGCCCGTAGGGGCCACTCTGCAGCACGGCTGCCTGAAATTCCGCGGAGGCCGAAGCAAGAAGGGCCTGGGACGCTGCCCCCGCATGAAGCGGAATGGTGCGCCCCGGGGCCAGGTCAAGCAAGGTGACGTCGGAACCTTCAACCTGGTCGAGGCACACCGCTCCGTTCTCGCGCAGGACACAGAAGTACGCGCTCATACCCAACTGCCCGCGCACCCAGCGCAGCTGGGAATGCAGCTCGGCCCGATCGACGAGGGCGTCGGCCGCCGCGTCGCCAAGCTTGAGGATGGCCGTACCGAGTTCAAGCCTGCCGTCGCCCGCCGAACGGACCAGTTTGGCCTGTTCCAACGCAGCAACGATGCGGTAGACGGTTGGCCGCGGCTCCGAGATGACCTTCGCCAATTCCGCCGGCGTCGATTGCCCGATGCGGGCAAGTTCGTCCACCATCTGGCTGGCCTTCTTCAACAACTGAATGGTGCTCATTGACCGACTCTTCCATTGCCCTGCAGGGCGCTAGCGCTTGTACTTCCCGGCCACGCGGCTGGGCCGGACCGTGGTCCGAATCCCTGTTCCATACGGTCGCACCACTTTGCATCACCCTGGGCGCGGCTGACGCTGCCCGAATGTAATGCAGAACACCACTAGCTTTCTTAGGTGGTACTGTGCGAACATGTTGTCCATTGTACAGCACTAGGTGCTGGCCATCACAGACAAAACTTAAGCGCGGCAACTACGACGTGCGGAAGTGGCCCCAAGGGCCACTCGGGCTCCAAAGGAGGAGAACGGTGCAAAAGAAAATTTTCCTGATCGCTGCAACTACTGCGGCTTCACTGGTACTGGCGGGGTGTGCCGGCGGCGGCGCGGGCGGCGGCAACGGATCCAACGGATCTCCCGCAGCGCCCAAAGACACCCGGATCGGCGTTTCCCTGCCGAGCCAGGACGAGGAACGGTGGATCACCGATGGTTCTGCCATCAAGGAGGGCCTCGAAAAGATCGGCTACCAGGTGGATCTGCAGTACGCCAACAACGACATCCCCACCCAGCAGCAACAGGTTGACCAGATGATCACCCAGGGCGCTGACCTTCTGCTCCTGGCGCCTTTGGACGGGACGGCGCTCACCCCTCAGCTCCAGGCAGCTGCCGGCGCAAACATCCCGATCGTCTCCTACGACAGGTTCGTGCGGAACAGCGCTGACGTCGACGTTTACGTCACCTTCGACAACTTCAAGGTCGGCGCCCAGCAGGCAACATCGCTCCTCATTGGCCTGGGCGTACTCAACAAGGATGGTTCGGAGGGCAGCGCGAAGGGCCCGTTCAACATCGAACTGTTCGGCGGCTCGCTGGACGACAACAACGCGACGTTCGTTTTCAACGGAGGCATGTCCGTCCTGCAGAAGTACATCGATAACGGCACGCTCGTCATCACGTCAGGGCAGAACAAGCTCGCCCAGGTCGCCACGGAAAACTGGTCCCAGCAGAAGGCCCAGGAACGCATGGATAACCTGCTGACCGCCAGCTACACAGGCGGGCCCGCGCTCCACGGAGTCCTTACGCCTAACGACAGCGTCGCCCGCGGCGTCATCACCTCGCTGCGCAACGCCGGCTACGGCCCCACCCTTGGCTCCGGGCAGAAGCCCATGCCGGTAACCACCGGCCAGGACGCCGAGGTCGCCTCGGTGAAGCTGATCAACGACGACGTCCAGTTCTCCACTGTCTTCAAAGACACCCGCACGCTTGCCGCGCAGGCGGTAAGTGCCGCAGAGGATCTCCTGGCCGGCAAGGACCCGGAGGTCAACGACACCAAGTCCTACGACAACGGATCCAAGATCGTCCCCTCGTTCCTCGTGCCCATTCAGCCGATCTATAAGGACAACATCAAAACCGCTCTGATCGACAGCGGCTACTACACCGCTGCTGAGGTTGAAGCCGGCCGCCTTCAGTAGCACCCCGGGAGGGGTGCCCAGCATGCGCTGGCGCCTCCCCTCCCCAAACCTTTCCCTTCAAGACCCCTGAATAGGACGGCGTGCCATGGTCGAACACATCCTGGAAATGCAATCCATTACCAAGTCCTTCCCCGGCGTCAAGGCGCTGTCCGGCGTGTCCCTCGCCGTGGAGCGCGGCGAGGTCCATGCGATCTGTGGCGAGAACGGCGCCGGCAAGTCCACTTTGATGAAGGTGCTCTCCGGCGTCTACCCGGCCGGGAGCTACGGCGGCGAGATCCTCTTCAAGGGGCAAACCTGTTCCTTCTCCGGTATCCGGGATTCCGAACACGCCGGCATCGTGATCATCCACCAGGAACTGGCTCTCGTGCCCCACCTGTCCATCGCCGAAAACATCTTCCTCGGCAACGAGCGCCGCGGCAAGTCCGGACTCATCGATTGGCATAGGACAAACGCCGAGGCCGGCGTGCTGCTGGACTCGGTGGGCCTCCGCGAGGAACCCACTACGCCGGTCGGGCAACTTGGTGTCGGCAAACAGCAGCTTGTCGAGATCGCCAAAGCCCTGTCCAAAGAGGTGCAGCTGCTCATCCTCGACGAACCCACGGCAGCTCTGAATGACAACGACTCCGCCCACTTGCTCGGCCTTGTCCGCGACTTGCGCACCCGCGGCATCACGTCGATCATCATCTCCCACAAGCTCAACGAGATCGAAGCGATCGCGGACCACACCACCGTCATCCGCGACGGAAAGACCGTGGAAACACTCGACATGGCTGACCCCGACGTCAATGTCGACCGGATCATCCGGGGAATGGTTGGCCGCGACCTGGAAGCGTTTTACCCCTCCCGAGACTCGAAGCCCGGAGAAGTTGTGCTCCGGGTAGAGGACTGGACAGTAAGACACCCCACCCAGGACCGCCTGGTAGTAGACCAGGCGACCTTCGAAGTCAGGGCCGGAGAGGTTATCGGGATCGCCGGGCTCATGGGGGCAGGGCGCACCGAACTGATGATGAGCATCTTCGGCCGGTCCTATGGCCGCTACATCTCGGGCCGGGTGTTCATGCACGGCAAGGAAACCAGGACCCGCACCGTGGCGGAAGCCATCGAAGCACGGATTGCCTACGCAACCGAAGACCGCAAGGCCTTTGGCCTCAACCTCATCGACGACATCGCACGCAACATTTCCGGCGCCGCACTGGGCAAGCTGTCGAGCTGGGGTTTCGTCAATCATCACGAGGAGGCCGCCGCGGCCGAGTTCGCGATGAAATCGATGAACATCAAGGCTCCGAACGTTAGGTCCATCGTCGGGAAACTCTCGGGCGGCAACCAGCAAAAGGTCGTGCTGTCCAAGTGGCTGCTCACCGACCCCGAGGTATTGATCCTGGATGAGCCGACGCGCGGCATCGATGTTGGCGCCAAGTTCGAGATCTACACGCTGATCAACAGTTTCGTGGACGCCGGGAAAGCAGTGGTGGTCATCTCCTCCGACCTGCTCGAATTGCTCGGCACCTGCGACCGCATCTACGCCCTTTCGACAGGCCGGATCACCGGGGAACTGCCGGCGGCCGATGCCACCGAGGAACGCCTCATGACACTCATGACCAAAGACAAGGAACTCATCGCATGACCATGACAGCCCCCAAGGGATCCCAAAAAGGGAAAGCCTCGCCTCCCGCATCAGTCGTCACCGCAGGCACCAGCGAAATCCGCGAACTGTTCACCCGCAACATGCGCACCAGCGGCATCTACGTCGCACTCGTAGCGCTCGTCGCGCTCTTCGGAGTCTTGACCGGCGGAGCCTCGCTCGGACCGGGAAACATCACCAACATCGTCCTCCAGTACTCGTACATCCTGATCCTGGCGATCGGCATGGTCATCGTGATCATCGCCGGCCACATCGACCTCTCGGTCGGCTCCGTGGTCGCCCTCACCGGAGCTGTCTCGGCGGTGGTCGTCATCCAATACGGCCAGCCATGGTGGGTGGGCGTCATCGCCGCCCTCGTAACAGGCCTGCTCATCGGGGCCTGGCACGGCTACTGGGTGGCCTACGTCGGGATCCCGGCCTTCATCGTCACCCTCGCAGGCATGCTCCTGTTCCGCGGCCTGACCCTGGTGGTGCTGGACAACGTCTCGCTCTCCCCGTTCCCTGCCGAGTACGGCCAGATCGCCTCGGGCTTCCTCAACGGGCTCCTGGGCGGCGCCGGCTACGACGTCTTCACCCTGGTCATCTTCGCCATCGCGGTGGCCGGTTACGCATTCAGCCAGTACCGCACCCGCAAGGCGCTCATCAGCTACAACCAGCTGGTCCCCTCCTTCCCGCTGTTCATCGCGAAAATCGTCGTCGTCGCCGTCGCGGTCATGACCTTCGCCTGGCAGCTGGCCACGGCCCGCGGCATGCCGATCGTCCTGATCATGCTGGCCATCCTGATCCTGGCCTACAGCGTTGTGATGCAGCGAAGCGTCTTCGGTCGCCAGGTGTACGCCATCGGCGGCAACGTGGTCGCGGCCGCCCTCTCAGGCGTCAAGGTCCGCACCGTTAACTTCTGGATTTTCGTGAACATGGGACTCCTCTCGGCCCTGGCCGGCATCGTGTTCTCCTCGCGCTCCAACGGCGCCCAGCCCGGTGCCGGCAACATGTTCGAACTTGATGCGATCGCCGCAGCCTTCATCGGCGGCGCCGCCGTCACCGGCGGCGTCGGCAAAGTGGCCGGGGCCATGGCGGGCGGCCTCATCATGGCCGTCATGAGCAACGGCATGCAGCTGATGGGCATCGACCAGTCCGTGCAGTCCGTGATCAAGGGCCTGGTGCTGCTGCTGGCCGTCGCATTCGACATCTACAACAAGCGCCGCGCCGGCTCACGCTGACCGCCCGCCCCACCCTTTCAGGGACACCCCGCCTGCGCACAATGTTCACCGAAAAGAATCTACAAAGGAGCTCACCCCTATGACTCGCCAGTTTGTTTACGAAGCCCTTCCCATGCGGGTACGGTTCGGCGCCAACTCACTCTCGACCCTCCCCGAGGAACTCGACCAGATCGGGCTCAAGCGGGTCCTGGTCCTCTGCTCCCCCGAACAGGAGGAGACCGGCCAGCGGGTGGCCGAGGCACTGGGTGACCGCTGCGTGGGTGTGCTGCCCGAAGCCGTCATGCATGTCCCCAACGAGGTCGCCCAACGCGCCAGCGACGAGGCTGCAAGGGTCGGCGCCGACGGCTGCGTCGCCGTCGGCGGTGGATCAGCCATCGGACTCGGCAAGGCAATCGCACTCAAGCACGGCCTTCCGATCGTCGCCGTGCCCACCACCTACGCCGGCTCCGAAATGACCCCCGTGTGGGGCCTCACCACCGACGGGCGTAAGGAAACCGGCCGCGACCCCCGGGTACTGCCCCGCAGTGTCGTCTACGACCCCGAACTGACGGCAACACTGCCAGCCTCCATGTCGGTGACCAGCGGCATCAACGCAATCGCACACGCCGTCGAGGCCCTTTATGCCCCGGACGCCACGCCGGTCATCTCGCTGATGGCCGAGGAAGGCGTCAAAGCCCTCGCCGCCGCTCTCCCCGCGATAGTCGCCGATCCCTCCGACCCAGAGGCCAGAAGCAACGCCCTCTACGGATCCTGGCTGTGTGGCGCGTGCCTGGGCGCCACCACGATGTCCCTGCACCACAAGCTGTGCCACGCGCTGGGCGGAACCCTCAACCTTCCGCACGCCCAAACCCACACCGTTGTGCTCCCCCACGCCCTCAGCTTCAACCAGCCCGCAGCACCAGAGGCCACCGCAGCCCTTTCACGGGCGCTGGGCGGCGCAGCCGATCCGGCCGAACGGCTGTGGGAGATCGCCGGCGAGCTTAACGCGCCACGGTCCCTCGCGGAACTTGGCATGCGGGAAGAGGACATCCCCCGAATCGCCGAAGAGGTAACCAGCCGCTCCTACGGCAACCCGCGCCCAATCACGTACGACGACGTCGTGGGAATCCTGAACGCCGCCTGGGCAGGAAAGCCGCCAAGCTCCAACCCCTCCGCCTGAACATCGAACATCCGGAATTCCGTTCCGCAGAACTACCTAGGAGATCGACCTTGCCCACCATGCGGACCATCGCCCCAGGAATCGAAGTATCTCCTCTGGCGCTTGGCACCAACGTTTTCGGCTGGACCGCCGACACCGCGACCTCGCACTCGATCCTCGATGCCTATCTCGATGGTGGCGGGAATTTCCTGGACACCGCCGATTCCTATTCCTTCTGGGGAGAGGGAAATTCCGGCGGCGAGTCCGAAGCCATCATCGGCAAGTGGCTGGCCGGCCGTTCGGACCGGGATGACCTCGTGCTGGCAACAAAGGTCAGTCACCACCCCGAACTCCAGGGGATGGCCCCCCACACAATCCGTGCCGCCGTCGATGGCTCCCTCACCCGCCTCGGTGTCGACACCATCGACATCTACTACGCGCACTTCGATGACCCCGGGACACCCCTGGCCGACAGCATCGCTGCGATGTCCTCGCTCGTGGACGAAGGAAAGGTGCGGTCCATCGGGATCTCCAACTACTCAGCAGAGCGGATCGAGGAATGGCTGAGGATCTCCGAGCGGGAAGGATTCCATACGCCTGTCGCGCTGGAGCCCCAATACAGCCTCATGGAGCGGGGCATCGAAGCAGGCATCCTGCCCTTGGCGATCACCCACCGCCTGGCGGTCATGCCCTACTACTCCCTGGCACACGGCTTCCTGACGGGAAAATATGCCGGCACGGCAACGATCGAGGGTCCTCGAGCCGCCGACGCCTCGAAGTACCTCACGCCTCAAGGACTCAGGGTGCTGGACGTTCTGCGCCTCGTGGCATCGAACCATAATGTCCAGCCCGCCTCCATCGCCCTCGCATGGTTGGCTGCACAACCCGGGGTCGTCGCCCCCATCGCCAGTGCGCGGACCACCGGGCAGGTACCCCCGCTGCTGGAGGCCATGGACATCAGACTCACAGACGCCGAACTTCAGGACCTCGACGACGCATCCCAGCCCCTTGTCCGCGCCTAGAGAACCGACCCATCGCCACCCCTCCCAACAGGCACCACCACCGACGCCCACCACGTACAGCTAGGAACCAATCGTGACCAACCAGACCCGAGTCATTGAAACCGGCTCTCATTCAGGCCCGCACCCCGTCTCCGAGGCCCAGCAAAGGGTCGAGGAGAAATTGGTGCAGAATGTGTTGGACTCCTTCGAAAGGTGCCAGGACCCGAGACTCAAGCAACTCATGCAGTCATTGACCCGGCACATCCACTCCTTCATCCGTGAAGTGCGCCTGACAGAAGCCGAATGGAACGCCGCAATCAGCTTCCTGACGGCGGCCGGCCACATCACTGACGACAAACGGCAGGAATTCATCCTGCTCTCCGACGTGTTCGGAGCATCGATGCAGACGATCGCCGTCAACAACGAAACCATCGACAACGCGACCGAGGCCACAGTTTTTGGCCCTTTCTTCGTCGAGGACGCACCGGAAATCGAGAACGGTGGGGACATCGCCGGCGCCGCTCCCGGCCAGCCATGCTGGGTCGAGGGCAGTGTCAAGGACACCGCCGGCAACCCCATCCCAAATGCGAGAATCGAAGTATGGGAAGCCGACGAGGACGGCTTCTACGACGTGCAGTACTCTGACCAGCGAGTGTCGGGCCGCGCCCATCTCTTCAGCGACGCGGATGGTAACTACCGGTTCTGGGGGCTGACCCCCACCCCATACCCGATCCCCCATGACGGACCGGTGGGGGAAATGCTGGAGGCCGTCGGACGGTCACCCATGCGAGCCTCGCACCTTCACTTCATGGTCACCGCGCCGGGCCTGCGGACATTGGTAACGCACATCTTCGTCCGCGGCGACGAACTGTTGAAGCATGACAGCGTTTTTGGGGTCAAGGAATCCCTCATCAGGAACTTCGAAGAACAGGCACCCGGTACGGCTGCGCCCGACGGACGCGACCTCGGGGGCCTGTCCTGGGCCCGAACCCGCTTCGACATCGTCCTCGCCCCGACCGGGAGCTAGACCGCTGCTCCTGCCACCGGTAAGACCGTGGGTGCGCTGCACCCACGGTCCGGGCAGCGCACAGCTGCCAGTGGTTCACGAGCTGACCGTATTCACCAAGGGAATGACAGTACTTCCTGACTCCCCTTCCCACATACCCGCCGGGCATCACCCGTATACCCCGACCCTGGATAAGGACAGCCACATGCACTCCGATGACAATGGCAGCCCGAGGGTTTCGCTATTCTGCGCCGCCGCACTCAAGTCGGCCGTAGAAAGCCTCGGTCTGGAATCCCTCAGCACCGAAATCGGTGCCACCGTGGACATCATCTACGCCTCAACCAACCTGTTGGTGCAGAGGATCGACGCCGGCGCACTACCGGACGTGATGATCGGCATGTCGGGCTCCCTCCAAGCTCTGGCAACCTCGGGCATTCTGGCGCCCGGCACAATCGTCCCTTTAGCGAAATCCGGAATAGGCATCGCGGCATCCCCCGGCAGGAAACAGCCGGACATCTCCACTGTCAGGACGCTGGCGGGAACCCTGACCGCCGCCGGCTCCGTAGCCTACTCACGCAACAGCCCCAGCGGGCTGTACTTCCAGACCCTGATCACGAAGCTCGGCATTGCCGAGGAGGTAAATTCGCGAGCCACGCTCATCGACCACGGACCCACCGCGGCAGCCGTCATCGACGGACGCGCAGACCTCGCCGTCCAGCAGATAAGCGAACTCCTGCACGTACCCGGCGCACGGGTCATTGGCCCGCTGCCGGACCCCGTCCAGCACTACACCAGCTTCTCAATTGCCCTCGCAGCGCCGGCGGCCGGGAAACCGGCAGCTGAAGCACTCATCCGCTTCCTCACCGGGCCGCGTGCCAGGACCGCCTATGCCGGTGCGGGCCTGGAAGTTTCATAGCTTCCAACACCAAACCCATGGGTGCTCCAATGGGGCATTAAGGGATCGCGGCGAAATGGGCGTAGCGCAGTCGCCCTCGACTGCAAGTCGCATATACTGGACAGGTTGTTCATGAAAGGCGACATCCTGCCCGGTCCCTCGATTCATGTCGCTTGGGGCGCGAGGCAGTTCGATTCGAGGGGTGCAACCATGACGCAGACAGCCAAGCTCATTCAGCTGGTGCTCAAGGCGACACAAGTGGTTGATGAAGCGTCCGCCCTCGGCCCCTCGACTCCGGCGGACCTGGCGAAAGCTGTCGACGAACCGCGGCCGTCCATCTACCGGATCGTCACCGCGCTGGAACAGTCAGGGATTCTCCGCCGCTCCCCGGGCGGCCTCGTTGAATTGGGCATTGGGATCTTGCGGTTTGCGGAGGCGGCAACCGACGCCCTCCTCGACCATGCGGCCCTCAATACCGTGCTCGAGGGCATCCAGTCCGAGCTTGGTCTAACGGCGGCATTCTGGATACCGCGCAACGGCACCGCCGTCTGCTTGGAACAGGTCGACTCCACAGAAGTCGATCTCCACGAGCTTTCATCCGGGCGGATCCTTCCACTCCATGCCGGCGCCGCATCCCATGTGCTGCTGGCATGGCAATCCCCCGAAGTACTCGACGGGCTCCTGGCCCAAGCCCCCTATACGCAATGGGCGTCAAGGACGCCCGTTGACGCCGAGACACTCCGCCAACTGGTCGCCGACACCAAACGCGATGGTTGGCGAATGGAATCCAACGAGGTTGTTGACGGGATCGCGGCCTTGGGATTTCCCGTATTCAACGCGGACGGCAGCATCTTCGGTGCCCTGACAGCAGCGGGTCTGGTCGACCAAGTCGTCAACCAGCAGGAAGAAGCAAAAACCGTTCTCGCGGCTGCCGCGCAGACCCTGACCGATCTCATGGCGGAATTCAAGCCGCTCCCGACCGCCCATGAGTTCAATGCCCCCGCATCGAACGATTCGGTATTGGCCAAGGCCAGCTCCCTCATGGATGCGCTGGCTGTCGAACGCGTCTCAACCTCGGCGAGGCTCGCCGACCTCATAGGCGAACCCATCAGCTCCGTCTACCGCATGTTGGGAACTCTTGTTGAGACCGGTTGGGTAGAACAGCTTGGCCACCGCGGTTCCTATCGAATCGGCAGTAAGATGATCTCCCTCGCGGGGAATCTGTTGAACCAACTGGATTTGCGGCGGGCTGCGCTCCCTGTGCTTCGCGAAATCCACGATGCAACCGGGGAAACGGTATTCCTTTGCATCAGGAGCGGTACCCGTGCTGTATGCATCGAGCGGATAGACGGTAAGCGAGTGAACAGTCGCCGCCTGGCCCTTGGAAGCTCGTTGCCCCTGCATCTCGGCGCCGCACCCCGCGCTTTGTTGGCTTTCGACACCCCCAAGTCCTGGGAAGACTACGCTGCCGTCGTGGGCCAGAGCTCGGACTTCAGTCTCGGCGCGCGTTCCCGAGCAGAATTCTATGGAAAGCTCAAAGAAATCCGCGATGCCGGCTTCGCCCTGAGCGACGACGAAGTAACCATGGGAATGGCCGCCGTCGCTGCCCCAATTTTTGATCACCGCGGCCATGTGATGGCGTCCCTATCGGTCAGCGGCCTACGAGACGGCATCCTCCATCAGCCGGATTCCTCACCTAGCATCATCGACTTGGCCTGCGATGGGGCACGACGGCTTTCAACCTATTTCGGTGCCCCAGAATCATGCATCTAGCGGTCCGCCCCGCCCTACGCCCTGGAAAAAGCGAAACTGCCCCGGCTTTGGTGATATTTGCCGAGGTCCTAAGATGACCACCGCGCTAGTCCAGGAGGAGCTTTTCAAACAAGTTCGCACCAAAGTCGACTTCATCAGGTCGTACCCCGAACCATGAATAAGTGCTGGCCGTCCACGACCAACCAGGCAGAAACGGAACGGCGAACCAGACAGCCCCAGATCCCAGCAGGCGGAGGGCCACTAGTCAGACCCGCGTCCCATACGCCCGAACAGGCCACCGCGCCGCTAGGCACGGACCGCTGCCAGTGTCGGAGGGACCCGCGGAGGGTCAATGTCCATACATTAAAGCAAAAACCCCTCTTACGAGGGTTTATGCCTTCCGGCACCGGGGCCTCGAAGCCTCCTAATGCGCATTATAGGGATACGGACGACGACGGCAGGACGTTCCGGAGCCAGTCCTCCACCGCCGCGTCCCGACCGTCCGGATCGGAATTCCACTCCTGCGTATGCTCCGCGGAAGGGAAAGTGAGCAGCGTTGCCAGCTCAGGGCCCAAAGTCACGCGGGATCAACCAAATCTGGGCTACCCGGAAGAAGAGTCCGGATCCCACACACCTGCACCCTGTCGACGGATCTTACGCCAGCCCCAGGAGGCCCAAAAGACATTCCCACTGAACCCGGAACTTCCTAGGAAACCTACCGATCCCGGCCGCAAAATCATGTCGCCTGAAACATTGAACTTCGTGAAGTTGTAAAGGCAGAACCAGGCGGAAGGGACCAAAATACAGGTCCAAAAGCCGCCCGTGCACAAACGTGTGCACAATGTGCACACCCCCTTTAGCCGGACAGATTAGCCAGGTTAACAACCAAGTCCCGGAGTGGATGTCGAAAGGCTCATTGACCGCTGTGTTGGCCGTTTTAGGTCGGAGTTTAATCGAAAAGAAAGTCGGCTATTAGTCAGGCTGCATTGAATTCCGCCGGGCTGGACCCCAGTCTTTCCACGCCCGTCCTAACCGTCTGACATCCAATGCCAGGGTGCTCCGTGGCTGCACTTTCCAAAGGCGGCCCGGCAGAGGATCTGTCTACAACCTTCGCTGCGGGGATCCAGTTGCCGTCAAGGAAGCCTTGCGCGTCCAGTTCGGCCACTGCGACAGCGAACGCTATCCATGACGTTGGAAGCATTGTCAGTCCCCCTGCCGCAGCCAAAATCTTCACAGCGTCCCTGACGTCGATGCCGCGATGCCCGATTGGCCTGAAGCCGTTCTTGACGAAAGGCGCGCGGAATTGAACCCGAGTCAGTCTGGCCGTGTAGCCCGGCGCCTAGTCGACCAGTTTGACCGAGTAGAAGACCCGGTCGTCCTTGCCGGCGTGTTCATGCCTGAAGTACGACGTTCGTCGAGAAGGTTTTTGTTCGTGATGGCCCTAATGTAAGGCTCGTGTTCATCAAGTTCACTTACCCCAGGCGGAAATTACCCTTGTACCCGATGTTCTTTCAGCAGGCACGGCACCAATTCACTCGGGAAGTGTACCTTTGCAGGGCAGTTCACCAACAGTCCCGAGAGCGCCTTTTCAGGCACATGGGGGCTGAGGCTTTGGCGAACCAGCGGGGATGACCACAGTCGCCCGGCGGCGGGACTCACCATCCGTTCCCGTTATCCAAAAAGGGGGGAGCATTGGCTTTCTGGCGTCTCTTGCGGTCAGTGTTGGCCCGGCGTAACGTCCGCAGCATAAGGGTTGCCTTTGGAGGCCTCCATGCGTGTGCTGCTACGCCATTTCATCACCATGACATCAGTCTTGTCCGTTTGCCTCGGTCTTTCGGCATGCACTGCCACCGAGGCGCCATCCCCCGCGCCGACTACGGAGGCTCGCACGGTCCCACCGCTGCCCACGGTCCCACCGCTGCCGGACAGCGGCGACATCGACCCCGGTACATACCTCGTCACCAGCTTCGCAGAGAATTTCGAGATCACCGTCCCAGACGGCTGGTCGGCAGACGGCGAGGGCCTGGGCAAGGACGACCCGGAACACCCGGATGACATGGCGGTCTTCGTGGGTTGGTGGCCCTCCAACCATGTACCGACGGACGCATGCAGGTGGCAGGGCGCGCTCGTCGAGGTCAATCCATCGGCTCAGGCTTTCGTCGACGCGATGACGGCGCAGACGTCAACGGCCAGCACCCCTCCCGTCGAGGTCATGGTGGGCGATTACCCCGGCGTCGAGTTCGACCACTCCGTCGAGGGCGACGTGGACATCAAAGCCTGCGACAACGGTCAGTTTTGCGTTCACTCAGAATATTCGAACCTATGCACACGCTGGTACTCGAGCACCGCTGAGCGCGAAACCTACCGGGTGGTCAACCTGAACGGCCAGCGCGCTATGTTCTGGGTGGTCCAATTCCACGAATCGATCAATCCGGAGCTGACAAGAGAGGCACGCGCCGTCTTCGACTCGATCGTGTTCAAGGTCCGACAAGTGACCAGCTGATGCGATAGGCGATCCCGCCCCCGGCCGCCGACTCCTTCTCTGCCACACCGGGTTATCTCATCGACAGCCGGTGGTGGAAACTGTCGTCTTCAGAAGTCGTCTGCACTCGCTCCCGCGGAATTCCGTAGTAGTGCAGACGAGTACGGACATGGAGATGTCACAAGTCCCCTGCACGGAATTGCATTCCGCTGATTTCCCAGGTGATGGAGAAGGTGTAATCGGTTGCGCCGTCAAGACCCAGGGTGGCGAGTGCCGTTGATGTGGGGGCAGATCCCCCATTACTTATGTGAACGCCATTAGCATCCATGCTCTGTCCCGAGGCGAGAGTAAACCTCGTTCTGGGCTCCCTACGATTCGCATCTGAACGGATAACAGCCCTCCCGGTTCCCGTGGATTCCGGAATACGGGGTTTCCTGTCCGGACTACGCCCCGATATTCAGAACGAGGAGGGACGTTTGTGACACTGTCAATCGTTTCGCGGGGGCGGGGCAGACGCATCCAATGGGAGCGGCAGAGATGGTATTTTGGCGCCGAAGGGATGGCGGTACTTCACCAGTAGCGTCAATTTCGTCATGCAGGTGCTGAGCGGAGGGCGGCCGGTTCCTAAAATGGCTCCACGGGGGTATTTCTGGAATCCAAGATGATTGGAGGATCCAGCGATGATGGCTTTGGCTGTGGTCTCCACGGCGCAGCTTGCCCTCGGCCTGATCGGGCTCCGGCAGGCGCTCCGGGAGGGGACCACCAACTATGTCTGGAAGCTCAAGGGGACCCCGGGCGCATCAAACGAGACCAGTGGGTGCTGGGAACGGGATTGTCTGCCTCTGGCGTGATGCTGATCCTTCAGGGCGTAGCAACGGCTGGTCTGCTGAGCCGCAGGAGGCGGCGGGCGGCAGCGAAGACCCTCGGCGTCCTCGGCGCCGTAATGTGCGGTGGCTACCCGGTTGAGAAGTCCATCCGCCAGGCGTGGCAGGGGAATTCGCCCGGCAGATCGATCATGCCGCTGACGGCCGCTGCGACCGGGCGTGCTGCGGTGGTGGCCGAGCTGGGCCGTTGTGGAGTGGGACTGGGCTAAACGCTTCTCAGCTGATGTTGTCCATTGGTAGGTTGCTAACCCATTCCTGCCGGCCCGGCCCACGCTCCTGGTGCGCCCGTTCCGCCGCCGCCGCGGTCATCATCCTTCCCGCAGCGCAGACAGCGCTTGTAGAGGCTGCCGTCTTCGGTGTGCTCGACGTGCCATTCGTGGCGAATGTTCAGCTTGCACAGCAGGGCCTGGATCATGGCAATCTCCGATCTTTATTTCCAATAATGGCCCTGACGCGACCGCCGGAGAAGAGGGAAACTGCCGGGTCGGCAGGTACTACGCGTCGCGCGAAAGGTCCCAGGCCAGCGCCCACCATTAAGGGAAAGTTTGTGATGGCCAAAGTCCTAGGTCCTCCACCATCGACGGGTCAACGGACAAGTGAGTCGTTGATGATGGCTCGACTTCTGACATTCCGTGCAGAGGAATTCGACTGCACTGGCGCCCGCGGAATTCCGGGGTAGTGCGGATGAGTATGGACATTGAAGTGTCAGCGGGAAAATCCTCTGGTCCTGCAGCCTGTGTAGGCGTATATTCCGACCATGGCGGAGGATCCTGTTGAGACGAACCCGATGAATTACCGGGTGGCTTTTGAAAATGAACGCGTCCGCGTGCTTGAGTACACCGACTCACCCGGGCATAAGACCACAGAGCATAGTCACCCCGACAGTGTGATGGTTACTGTCAATGGTTTCCGTCGCCGTATTTCTTCCGAGGGAAAGTCCATGGATGTGGAGCTACCCGCCGCTGTCGCCCGGTGGTTGCCTGCCCAGCGCCATTCCGGAGAAAACATCGGGGAAACAGACACGCATACCTTCTTTGTGGAGCTCAAGGAATCCCCGCTGCCTACGAACGATGAGGCGGAGCATCTAGGACCACGGGATTCGTAGGAGTTCCCTGCGAGCCCAATTGGTTCCCTGGTTTTGTTCACTCCCGCTATCCCTTTGACGAGTAGAAGGAACAGTTGATGGCTGTGCCACCACCGACGAGCGATGACCTGCCCCTGGATTCCGATATGCCGACTCCGGGGCACAGTGTTGTCGCAGGGATCTTCTATACCTCCGGCCGGTGGTCGGTTAAGCCGGGTCATGAGGAGGCATTCGTACGGGCGTTTGCGGAATCGGGGGTAAAGGATGTGGATCCTCCAATTCGTGGCCTTCTTCAGCGTCCACGGCTACTTCGCGATCTCAATCAGCCGCGGAGCTATCTCAGCTACGCCGTGTGGGAGAGCCGGGAAGCGATCGAGGAGTTCAGGTCACGGCCAGATTTCCAGGCAATGATCGCACGGATGAAAGAACATCTGGATGACATGCAAATCTCCACACTGGAACTGGTTCGGGGTCAGGAACTAACGACCATAGGGCTGGATTCCTAACAACTACGGCGGGTGTAACCCGCTCCTGACTGAGTCCGACGAACATCGGAAGACCTGCCAGTGGATAGCCCGCGGCCGGCCACGCTCACGGCAGATCGGGACTGCCCCGGCTTTGACAGGCTCCTGTCCGACTGGGACGGCAGTCGGAAGCGTGCAAACGAGTCCGAACATTCCGTGCCGATGAATTCGAAAATGACATCGTCCCCACGGCGGTCTTCCGCAGAAAGACGCCCCTTTGCAGCCGCTCGCCCGGAACTACACGATTCTCAAATCAACCTGTTCTCGAAACCTTTCGTTTTCAAGAACTCCAGTCGAGACCCTCTGGACTGCAAGCTCAGCGACCTAATGATCGGCGCCGGAATTGTGGCCGGCCGGAACATGGACAAGGACCGGGCCTTCCGGCCCTGGGGCCTCGAAGCGTCATAGGCCCGCAGTTACAGCGATACGGACGACGACGGCGGAACGTCCCGGAACCAGTTCCCCACCACCGCGTCCCATCCATCCGAATCGGAATTCCACTCCTGCGTGTCCTCCGCGGAAGGGAAAGTGAGCAGCGTTGCCAGCTCGGGGCACCAAAGTCAGGCGGATCAACCAAACCAGGGCTGCCCGGAAGAGGAGTCCGGATCCCACACACCTGCATTCTGTGCGCCGGCCACAGACGCCCCCGGAGACGTTCCCGCTGAACCCGGTCTTCACGGCGGTTCAAACTTTCTTCAGCTCGTCCATGGCCTGATTGGCCTACGTTCCTAGACCGTCGCGCAGTCAACGAATCTCTCACCGGGCGTTCGACGGTCGGGCGACCGGGCGTCGCAGGGGCGAAATGTCGACGTTGGCCACCGGAACGCGAGCTCCATTTGTGGACCCCTAATTCATTGAATTATCCGACCCTCCCATACACGGCTGACACCCACGGACGTGAGCTCGGCTCCCAGGGATTGATGGATCAGCCGATTACCCAAGCGGGTGGTAGCCGGCCTGCGCTACCACCCGATTGAGCACGAGCCAGCCGTCCGCCGGCGCCCCGGTGGGATGGGTGCGTTTGCTGTGCACCCATCGGTGTTACCAATGCCGGCGGACAGGTGAGTTGCGCTGATGCCCGCGGCCATCTGACGCCCCGTACCGGCGCTCCGGCCCACACCCGGCCGGGTTCCCGATCGGACCAAAGACGCCGTGGCCCCGCAGTTTGCTTATGCGGCATTCGGTCCGATGCGGTACGTCCGCCGGGCGGTTTCGGAGAACAACTTTTGGCGTTCGTCCATGGACATCCGGCGGGTTATTTCGTCAAAGGCCGCGTATAGGGCGGCGAAGCTGGAGTAGAGGCTATCCACCGGGAAGTTGCTTCCGAACATGGTCCGGTCCGATCCGAAGGCGTCGATGGTTTCCAGGACGATCCGGCGGATTGATGCCGTGGTCCAGGAATGATCGTTCGTTCCGAGGGCCGATATCTTCGTGACCACGTTTGGCTGCGCAGCCATCTCGGCCATGCCTTCCCGCCAGCGGTGCAGGGACGCCGCGTCCCGTTCGATCGGCATCCCTGCATGGTCCAGGACGATGAGTGTTTCCGGGTGGGCTGCTGCCAGTTGTGCGGCCTGTTCCAGCTGATCGGGGAAGACCTGCAGGTCAAAGGACAGGCCTAGTGGCGCAAGGTGGGAAAATCCCTTTAGCCATGCCGGGTCGGTTAGCAAGTCGGGCCGGGCGGTGTGCGTGTATCGCGGGTCTGGGTGCCAGTTGAGGATGTCCCGCACCCCCCGCACTGTCGGGAGAGCGGCCAACTGTTCGAGGTGGGCCTGCACGGCTGGATCTGCCAGGGATGCTTTAGCTACCTGAACTGAGGGCTGGCCGTGGGTGTCGTGTATTTGTTCTATCCAGCCGGCTTCCCAGAGCGGGTCAGCTGCGCCGTTTTCGATGTGGACGCAGCCGACCAGTTTGAACCCTCGGGCGTCGGCGAGGTAGTCGTCCGGAAGATAACTTCTTCGAAGCGGACGGTCGTCACCGTGGTAGCGGAAAGGCTGTGCGGGTCTTTCCAGCCACGGGTATGACTGCGAGAAATCGCATAGATGGAAATGCGCGTCGATGATGTCAAGGTCAAGCATTGCCGCCGCCGCCGCCCCACCGCCGCGCGCCCTGCTGTCCCCGGAACAGCGGAAACAACAGGGCATCGGTAGCCGCGACCCATTCACTCATGGCCGCCACCGGTTCCGTCGAGGGACCGACGGCCAGCGGCGGACAGAGCCTCCCTTCAAGAGACCGGACGCCATCAGGTTGTTGCCTCTTTCTTCTCGGACTTCTCGGTGGACCGTTTTTTCAGCAGTGGCCAGCCTTTGCTGCCCTGGTCCAGGGCCACGGCGATGACGACGACGAGCCCGGTGACGATCTGTTCGTAGAAGCTGGGGACGTTGAGCAGCACCAGTCCGTTGGTCAGGGCGCCCAGGATCAGGGCTCCGACGAGGGTCCCGGCGATGCGCCCTTCACCGCCCATCAGGTTGGCTCCGCCGATCACGGCCGAGGCAATGGCGGTCAGCAGGTAGGGGCTCCCGGCGTCGGTCTGTGCCGCGTTAATTCGTGCGACGATGACCAGTCCGCCGACTCCGGCCAGCACGCCGGAGAGGGCGTAGACGGCGATCTTGACCCTGTCGACACGGACGCCGGAGAGCCAGGCAGTTTCTTCGCTGCCGCCGGTGGCGATGACGTTCTGACCGAATACCGTGCGGCGAAGCAGCAGCCAGCAGAGAACTGCCAGGACGGCGACGAGGATGACTGCCACGGGAACTCCCCCGACATAGCTGTTGAGCATGAAGACGAAGTCCTTGGGCACGTTGTAGACGGGGCGGCCGTTGGTGACGACGTACGCGCAGCCCTGGTAGATGCTCATCGTCCCCAGCGTGGCGATGAAAGGCGGCAGCTTGAGTTTGGTGATGAGAACACCGTTGATGGCACCGCAAACCAGGCCGAGGGCGATGCCGGCGAGCAGGGCGAGGAATGGTGAGGTTCCGGCATTAACCATGAGCGTGGCCGAGACGATCCCGACAAAGCTCGCGATGGAGCCTACGGCGAGATCGATCCCGCCCGTGATGATCACGAAGGTGATGCCGAGACCGATAATGGCGTTGACACTGGCGGAGACGGCGATGTCCCTGAGGTTGCCGGCCGTGAGGAAGTTTCCGTTCAGCATTCCGAAGATCAGGAAGATGACAACGGCGGCGATGTAGATGCCGAGTGCCTGGAGGTTCAGGGGCGGTAGAGTGCGGCGGTTCGCCTTGGCGGGGGCGTTATGTTGTTGTTTCACGCCGGTCCCCCGGTGATGTTGGCTTGAAGCTTGTTTGGGCAGGGTGGGCTGGCTCATGTCGTCGTCCTTTCGGCTATGCCCATGGCATTGGCCACGAGGCTGTGTTCGTTGATGTCGTCGCCGGTGTGTTCGGAGACGAATTGACCCTGCCGCATTACTTTGACCCGGTCGCTGAGGGAGATGATTTCGGGAAGGTCGGAGGAGACCACGATCACGGCGCTGCCGGCATGGGCCAGTGCGTCGATGAGCTCGTAGATCTCGACCTTTCCTCCGACATCAACACCCTTGGTGGGTTCGTCAAAGAGGAAGACCTGGGTGTTGCGCCAGGTCCACTTGGCGATGACGATCTTTTGCTGGTTCCCGCCGGAGAACTGGCGGGCGTTCAGACGCACGTTGGCGGGGCGAAGCGACATTCGTGCCGCAGCCTCTTCCGCGGCCGCTATCTGTTTGCGCCTGCTGATCAGCGGCCCGAAGCCGTTGAACTGCCTGTCCGCCGTGAGTGCGACGTTCGCATAGGCCGGAACCTGCAGGACCAGCCCCTGGTGCTTGCGTTCCTCCGGGATGAATGCAATGCCGGCATTGCGGCTGTCCCGGGGCGAACGGATTTTTCTTTTCTTCCCGTCGATGCTCACCGTTCCGGTGCTGCCCTTGTCGGCCCTGATGATGGCACGCAGGAATTCGGTGCGTCCGGAGCCGACCAAGCCGGCGATACCCACGACTTCCCCAGCCCGGACATCCAGGGACAAGGGTTTGCCGCTCGTGGGGTGACTGACGTCGGCGGCGGAGAAGATGACCGGAGCTCGGGATGGCATGGGGTGCTGCCGCTTGAACGCGAGCAGTTCCCGGCCGACCATGTTCCGCACAATGTCCTGTTCGGACGTCTGGCTGATGGCGGTCGTGTAGTTGACGGTGCCGTCGCGCAGGACCACCACTTTGTCGGAGACGCTCATGACTTCGGGCATCTTGTGCGAAACGTAGATGATCCCCACTCCGCGGGTGTGGGCGATCTCCCTGACCCTGGTGAGAACTCCCTCAACGTTATGTTCGAGCATGCTTGTGGTGGGTTCGTCCAGGGCGACGATCTTCGCACCGAAAGCCATGGCCCGGGCGATGGTCAGAGCGTGGCGCTGCGCCGGGCTCAATCCCTGCACGGCCGTCTTGGCATTGAGCGGAAACCCCATCTGGGCGACATCCGCCAGGGCCTGATCAAT
Source organism: Arthrobacter sp. SPG23 (assembly GCF_000876655.1). Taxonomy (GTDB): domain Bacteria; phylum Actinomycetota; class Actinomycetes; order Actinomycetales; family Micrococcaceae; genus Arthrobacter. The sequence continues at coordinate 33,755 of NZ_JYCN01000016.1, read as the reverse complement.
GTCGGCGCCGGCTTCCCGCCGCTGCCGTGAGGTCCGACCCAGAAGCAGGTTTTGTTCCACGGTCAGCTGCGGCACTATGGCAGGTTCCTGGTGGGCGATCTTCACACCCTCAGACAGTGCCTGCCGTGGTGAGAAATGTGCCCTTTTGATTCCGTCGATGATCACCGAACCGTGGTCGGGGACGAGTGAGCCTCCGAGAATGGCGAGCAAAGTGCTTTTACCGGCCCCGTTTTCCCCGGCCAAGGTGCAGATCTCGCCGCGTTCCAAGGTGAAGCTAACGTCGTTCAGGGCGCGGACACCGGGGAACGACTTGGCAATATTCTGCAATTCAAGCAGTGGTGCAACCATGATCCGTACCGTCCCTCTACGGCATGCCGGTCGGGTACTGCCCGACATTGGCCGAATCGATGATGAACGCAGGAACGTCGACCCAACCCGGAACTTTCTTCCCGGCCAGCAGCCATAGCGCCGCGTCCACACCGCTGGCGCCTTCAGTAGTAGGCTGCTCGCTCACGGTGGCGGTCATGGTCCCCGCCTGGATTTCCTTCTTGGCTTGGGGAATGCCGTCCGTGCCGATCAGCAAGACCTTGCCCGTGAGGTTCTTCGCGGCGATGGCAGCCGAAACACCAAGGGCCATGCCGTCGTTCTGGGAGTAGAACGCCTTAATGTCAGGGTTTGCCGTCAGCATGGCCGAGGCGATCTCCTGCGCTTTCGTCTGATCCCATTTCGCGGTCTGGGACGCAACAAGCTGAAGGTTGGAATGCTTTGCAACACCGGCTTTGAATCCCTCGCCGCGGTTAAGTGCGTTCGAGGATCCAGGATCTCCTTCAATCATGGCAACTTTGCCGCCCTCCGGCAGCTTTGTGGCGATGTAGTCCGCTGCCGTCTGGCCGATGGTCTTGGCATCCGGGCCCACGTAGACCGTGCCGGGGACAGTACCCTTCGCGTCGTTGAGGATGACGACAGGAGTGTTCTTTGCCAAGGCATCGGTGAAGACGGTGTCCAAGCCCGTTGCCGAGATGGGCGAAGCGAGTAGCGCGCTGCAGCCTTGGTTCGCGGCGCTCTTGGCCTTGTCCAGCTGCTCCGTGATCGAGGATTCATCCGTCACGTCGAACGTCTGGTATTTCACGCCGAGTTTCTTCGCTTCGGCTTCAAATCCGTCCCTCTCAAAACCCCAGAATTCGTTGGACAGCGTCCGCGTGATGTAGCAGAGCTTGGTGTCCGCCGACCCTGTAGGTGCCCCCAGACTGCCGGTGAGGTCCTTGATGGGTGTCTTCGCTGCCGCGTCGACGAGGCTTACCAGACCCGCGGCCTGGCCTGACTGCCCTGACTGTCCGGAGGAACCCTCCGGGGTGGCACTGCACGCTGCCAGGAGAGCTACGGCTGCAGTGGCGGCGGCGATCTGGGTGGCTGCCTTGGGAAGTTTACTCATGATCGGTATTCCTTTCGTCTTTGGAAGGCCCGCGCGTGCGGGATTCATGCTCGTGTTTTTGGGCGACGGTCCCTAACGGGAACGCCGCCACGTTTCGCCGTGCGGCTAATGTGCGTTTCGGCTCTTGGTGTCCGTCGTGGACTCAGGCCCGGATGTTCTCAGACGCTTGTGAGGCGGTGATGGGGCCTTTGGCCAGGGGCACGCCCACGACGGTTTCGATGTGCCGGATGTCATCGGAGGTGAGGAAGGATTCGGAACGGCTGCAGACGAGCCGTCCTGCCTCGTTAGCTGCCCGGAGGCTGACAGCGAACGGGTGGTCATTGGCCATCGCCAGCACCATGGTGGCCAGGAAGCTGTCCCCTGCCCCGATGGAGTTCACGACGTGGATCGGGTCGACTCTTTCCTCGACCAGATCGCTCCCGTCCAAGGCCACCACGCCGTCGCCGCCGAGTGTCAGTACGGGCGTCTTGGCTCCGGCTTCGCGCAGGGCCTTAAGCAGCAGCCGCGTGTCAGTGTCCGGCGGGACGTCCAGTACGTGACATGCCTCGCTGCGGTTCATGACCACGACGTCGGCGAGCCGGAGGAGTGTCCTCGCCTCTGCATGCACCGGCGAGAGGTTCAGCACCACGGTTGAACCAAGTTCGCGGAATCGCGCCGCAGCGCGCCGGACGGCGGGAAGCGGGACCTCGAGATTGAGAACCACAAATGCCGGCGGTTCGTGGCTCTCGAGGTAGGCATCGACATCGGCGGGCGAGAAGTTCCCGTTGGCTCCCGGGACAACGACGGTGTCGTACTCTCCCTCCGAGTTGACTCTCACGTGCCCCACGCCTGTGTGCGTCCGATCATCGCAGATGATGCCTTCTGTGGTGATGCCCCGCGCCCGCAGGGTCCCGGCGATGAAATTGCCGAGATCATCCGTTCCGATGCGTCCCACAAGCGTGACCGTCGGGTCCAGCGAGGCGATGCTCATGGCGGCGTTGAGGCTCTTGCCGCCGGCTGCCATTTCGAAGTTTGACCCGGTTGCGTAGCTCGCGGCGCTGCCTTCGGCGCCCACATAGGCGATGAGATCGGCGTTCAGCGACCCGACCACACAGATACTGGCTGAGCTCACCTAGACACCCACGACTTTCGACCACAGGACAGATGATGAGTGCAGCGCGTCGCCGTTCGGCAGGTCCGGATTGTCCCGAACCAGGTCGCGGGCCTTGCCGATGATGGTCTCCATCCTTTCGATGTTCATTTCGCATTCCGAGACGGGGTTTTCTCGTACAGGGTCAGTGTCGAAATAGTACGTTCCCTCATACCCCTCGCGGAGCAGGTAGTACACGAGTTCCAGTGTTTCGGCGAAGTGGATCGACGCTACCACGAGGCCGTCGTCAGCCACGCCGTGCGAATCGTTGAGCTGGAGCCCGAACAGTTTCTGCTCGCGCAAACACATCGCGGCTGACTGGGCCGGATTTTCGCGTGCCATCAGCAGGTGTCCGAAGTCCAGGGTCACCCCGAGGTTCGGGCGGTCACAGTCCTTGATGAGGTTCATGACGGCGCCGGTGGTGTTGAGGATCGTGCGCCCACGTGGCTCGGCAGGCTTGTACTCGATGGAAATGCGGATGTCCTGGTCGACGTCGGCGACGGCCTGCAGGCTTTCCACCATCCAGTTCCAGGACTTCATGTAGTCCATTTGCAGCGGGTACTCGTACCCGTCATGGGCGGGCCACAGAAGAACGTGGTCGGAGCCGAATTCCCGGCACAGGCTGATGGCTTCCTTGACCATTCCGACAGCCGCTTCCCGAAGCGCCGGATCAGGGTTGGTGAACCCTCCGTTGGCGAACTGGGGCGCCGGCCAGCGAAGCTGGATGCCGCGGACGTCAAGGCCGGCGGTGTCCAAGGCGGTCTTGATCTCCTCCACAGAGTCCCGGCCGAAGTGCTCCGGATAGTTCAGCTCAAGCGACGTCAGCCCTTTCACGCTGCCTGCCAGCGCGATCAGGTCGATTACGGAATCTTCGCCGCTGGGGTATTTCTTGCCTTTACCCAAGCCAAAGGAATTGAGTCGGGTGGAGAATTTGATGTCGGTCATTTGTGTTCGCTTTCGATCGAGAAGGCCGCTTGGCCCGCATGGACGGCGATCGAAATTCCTGACGGAACTTCGGCTGAAGTTGGGCTGGTGTTGGAAGTCTATGAGCCATCCGGCCCAGCAGTGGCGGGAAGTTCGGGAATCTTTCAGGACTGAATATTGATTCAGGAGCATGCTCATTGGTCATCGAACCAAGCCCGGCACGACGAAGGCTCCATTGTGGCGGAACGGTGACGGGGTGAGTCGAATGAGGCTATATTCGTATCTGAATGAATATTCACGACCGCTTCGAAGGTGACGAAATATGACGCAGGTCACGCCCCAGTCATCCCTTCTTTCCGCCAGCACGGAGCAGCTTCGGCTGTTCACCAAGATCGCTGTCCTCTACCACGAGGAAGGCCTGTCACAGGGCGAGATCTCCCAGCGTTTGAACCTTTCGCAGGCAAGGGTCTCGCGATATCTCAAGACTGCGGTTGAGCTGGGAATAGTCCGGACATCGATAGTTCAACCCGCCGGCATCTACGTCGGTCTGGAGAAGGCGCTCGAGGAGAAGTACAAACTCCGAGAAGTCGTGGTGGTTGATGTTATGGATGGCGCGTCGCTGGGAATGCGGCTGGGTTCATCCGCGGCGACTTACCTGGAAACCACCATCGACGCAGCTGACTACGTGGGAATCTCCTCATGGAGCACGACGCTCCTGCATACCGTGGAAGCGATGCGCTCACGGCCCAGAAAAATTGCCAATGAGGTGATCCAGCTCATTGGCGGCGTAGGCAGTCCGCAGGCACAGATTCAAGCCACCCGCCTCGTCTCCCACCTCGCAGAACTAACATCAGCCAAGCCCTACTACCTGGGATGCCCAGGACTCGTGGCAAACCCACAAATCCGCGATGCCTTCCTCGGCGACCCGGCCGTCAAAACATCCATCGAAGCCTGGGACCGCCTGACCACGCTGCTCGTCGGCGTGGGGACGTTCCCGGCATCCCCGTTATGGCAGGCAAGCGGGAACGCCCTGAGCAGAACGGAAGAAAAGGAACTTTCCCGGGCTGGCGCCGTCGGCGAAATATGTTTACGGTTCTTCGACATCGACGGCCAGCCAATGAAGCCCGCCATCGAAGAGCGAATGATCTCCATCGAGGCCGAGGCAATGATGCGCGTACCCCGCCGCATCGGCGTCGCCGGGGGCATGCGCAAACTGGACGCCATCCGCGGTGCCATCACAGGAGGATGGATCAATGTCCTGATAACGGACGCCGACGTGGCAAGACAACTCCTGGAACCGCCAAAACTCTAAACGCAGCAGCAACAAGGCATCAGGCTCCTGGGTCGGGCTGAATCACAACGTTTACTGGCGTGCTCCCGTGGTCCCGCAGTCGATACTCCCTCATTGACTGCCGGGCACTGCCACCACAGGCGGAAGGATCTCCCTCGGAAGGACCCGCCTCCATAACACAGCGGGATGCAGCAGCCCCCCTCTTGGTGCAGGTGGCAGGTTCAAATCCCGCTCGAGGCACCGTCGTTTATGACGGCAGAACTCATTGGGTACCGGCCTGCACGGCGTCATGCCGCCTCACTCCCCCACCTACATGAACCACCAGAAGCAACTTCGCTGTTTGTCATTCTGATCCCCCTCATCGCTGGGCGGGTCCTCCACGCAACCAGGGCGCTACGCGCCGGGCTCGATCCAAAGTTTCGTTCGGCGCTCCTCCGTCGCTTATTTCCTCCCGAAACTTTGAATCGCTCCCGGTTCCCCAAGTTGCACTCCGGACCCTCAAACCCAGCGGTGACTCCGTTATCAGAACGACGCCAACATCTGACAGACACATCCGGTGCCCGCAACGGCCGACTACCTCGTCCACGACGCCAATGCCGCCATCGTGATCGTCACCGTGTTCCGCGGAATCCGTCTGTGAGGGGCCCGTCTCTGAGAAGTGCGGCAGCCGCCTACCGCAAGTCTGCGCGGGACGCCTTTCTTAGCGGGAACGGCGGATCAACCAAACCCTAGACCACCCCCGGAAGAAGAGTCCGGATCCCACACACCTGAACTCTGTCGACGGATCGTACGCCTGAGCTGCCGCGGATTCCCCCAACACGTTCCCGCTGACAGGAACGTCCAACGACGCCGACGATCCGGGCCGCAAAGTCATGTCGCCTGAAACAGAGAACTGCATGAACGAGTGAGCCGGAACCCGGAGGAAGGGATAAAAAGGCGGGTCGTAGAGCCGGCCGTGTACAAGATGTGGACAATGTCCACACCCCCTTTGGCCGGACAAACACGCGATGAGCGCACTCTGCCTGGCTCTCAGAAGCAGCCATCCGCGGGAGATCCTCGAAGAAAAATCGTCTTCGTCATGTCGTCACCACAACTTCTGGCCATGAATGAGTGAGGGCCAACAACCGGCCAGCGGCACAACCAGATAGGACGGCACATACCCCAGATTCCAGCAAGCGGAAGGCCCACAGGCCAGGACCCTGGTCCCGCCACACACAACCGAACAGGCAACCGCGGCGCCAGGCCCACACCGCGGCCAGTGTCAGAGGGACCGCCGAGGGAAAATGTCCACACATTAAAGCAAAAACCCCTCCGACGAGGGGTTATGCGTGCCCGAGGTGGGACTCGAACCGGACTCCAGCCCCTGCAAACACTGGGAACTCCCGGAAACATACGCAATCCGGACCGATCCGACCCCAATACGGCCCAGTCCCAAGCCCGAAGTGTGCACAATGTGCACACCCCAAAAATCGCCGTTCTGCCCGGCTCGCAATAGATAAACCGCACCCCCCACTGAGGGAGCGCGGTTTGTCTTTCCGCCGGCAAAAGTGGGACAACGGACGGGTTCGCTCCGTCCCACGTTCTGACCGATGCCTCCCGCGAGGGACCGAACACACAACGATCGGCAGACCCACCCAACAGTGAAAGCCCTCATGTGGCAACACCTCCTTCACCCATCTCATGAGCTTTTGGCCATACACCCGCATGACCAACCACAAGCGGCCACGGCCATACGGCCTCGCACCTGAACCACGGTCAGCCACATAGGAAGCGTGCTGCAAGCCTCACATCCGGAAGGCCCACTCCTGGTTAGATGTGTTGGACCAACAACAACGTGACGAAACCCTTGACCGCCGGCCCAAAACCAGGCTCCGGACCACCGGACGAAACATCCGTTATCGGCGTTCGAAAAAGGGTGGGGGGAGTGCCCTCCGGAAGGGCTGCGTCAGTCACCGCTGTACGAGCACAGGTTGCTGTGATTTCAGCGGCGTCCCTGAGTCGCGCGATAGCAACGTACGCAGGAAAACCGCGAACAGCTAACGGGAAAGCTGCTTGGGGTTGCACGTCAGAAGCCATAGAAATTCCTGAGAGACGACCCCAAGCGTTGGAGCCGTCTCTCATGGACAAATTCACCGGTGCAGCGAACCGACTGGACGCTTAGTCGGCAGCTAGAGAGTCTTGCCTGCGAGTGCGCTGCGGTCTTTGGTGATGTTCTCGGCCGCCGTTTTGATCATCTGCCCGACTGCCTCGAGCATCGCGGAGTTATCGATACCCTTCGCGATGGCGTCGATCTCACTCTTGTTTCGCGCCTTTTCCAGCGCCAGGAGCGTGTTGAGGTCGTCCTGAAGCGCCGCCTCCGCAGTCAAGTTCGGGTCGGCGTTGACCCTCGCCAACACCGTGCACTGGGCCACTAGTGTGATCTGCTTGTTTCCCCAGGCGTTGCTCGCCGCGACGATACCCGAGTTGATAGCGTTGTAGATCGCGAAGTTCAGGTCCCCCACATTGAACTGGCTGAAAGTAACGGAGAGCTTGGTGTCGGTTTCGGAATTCGAGGCGGCGAGGGACAGACCGGACTTCACCAGTCCCCCGAGGGAGCCCACAAGAGCGACGGCTTGACCGTTGGAATCGCCCGAGCTGGTATCGACCTTGATGGCGTCCTGAGCAGTGTTGATCGCCGCGTCGACGACCTTGCCCAGTGCGTCAATGCTGTAGTCGTCTGAGAACTTGGTATAGCTCTCCGAGTTGCTAAAAACGATTTCCGGGGACTTGTTAGCAGCGAGGACGATTCCATTCGTATGGCTGTTAATGTAGGCAATTGCCTCGTTTTCCGAGTTTCCCATTGTGGCCAGGAGCCTTGTGATTTCATCCTGGAGAGCCTGCTCGGCCTCAGCGTGCTGTTTGATGGTGCTTTGAAGACTGGGTCCGTGACACATCTGTTTACCCCCAAAGAATTGCAGCGATTCACTTTTGACCGCCGACCGACCTAACAGTCGCACCAAGATCGCCGGGCGTCAACAGTGCGCCGGCCAATCAAGCCGCCGCTGCTCAAGATGCCAGCGCCCTTTAGCCAAGTGGCTGACCTCCGTGAGCATTATCGGCGCATTAAAATGGCCGTGGGATAGGGAATATCTGCCGACTGTGAAATTCGGAGGTCGAACCGAATCCTGTTAAGGCTTAGGTTCTACAACTTGAATTTGATCTCCCGGGTTAGTTCGACAGTTATGCACTCCGAGCCGTCTGCCGGGCAGGTATTGAGGATGGCGTTCGCCATTGCTTTCCCTACCCTGAAGTAAGCAACTCCAGATCGTCTGGAGACGGAGGCGGTGATGACAATGGTTTGGGGTTCACCCGTGCAGACGAAACTCACCACGCCCTGGCCGCCGAACGCTGACTTTACACCGATCCGCTGGGTGAGCCCCAAATTGAGGACGGGTTGATTATCCGTCGTCGTGGGGCAGGTTAAGGTCACGGAAACCGCCACCTTTGTGCCGTCTGCCACGAGTGTTCCCTGCCCTATATCGAGAAGAACGGTATCTGCGGCTTGAGCGGGAGCAGCTACAAACATAAGGCTGAGTTCGCGGCCACAACTGCCGCCCTGCTGATGTGGTGCTTGATACAAATCCGGTGGGATGATGACCGGCGCCCGATCGTGGATGTGGCCCAGGGGGTCGTGGGCGGTGGTGGTCAGGACCGTGCGGGTGTCTCACCGGCTTGCTGCACTCGAAACAGCGGCACTCAGCTCCCGGCGAAGCAGTCCTAGCGTGGACAAAAGGTCCATTGTCGGCGTACGAGCGTCGTCGGAGAAGAAGGAACGGCGCACCGTTGAAGCCGCTCCCTGCAACGCAACTTCCTTGGTCCGGCGAATCCGCCTTGCCATACCGTAGGTTTGATGGATACGACGACCGCTATCGATGCGCCGCTGCGGCACATATCAGAACCCGAAGCTGCGCGGGCCCATCGTGCGCTCTTCTCGGACCCGTACGTTGTCAAGGAATCGACTGTGAGTGACAGTCCCACTTCTCGAGTGGTCATTCAGGCGCCATTTTTCTCCAACCCCGAATGACACCAGGGCAGCGGGTGTCGTGACCCTCACGCCTGTCAGTTGGCGAAGCTCCGATCAAATAGCGTTTGACCGGAGCTTCGGTCCATTATGGGTACGTTAACCTTGGTGCTTGCTGGGAAGCTCAGCAAGCGAAGAACCTGTCTCGCCCTCATGCCACTCTCTGGGCTCCCATAGCCGCTGGCCGATAGCCGTGAATACGTAAAGTAATTAGGCAGATAGTTGCGCGTGCGGTCTATTTTAGTTGTCCGTAAACTCTCATTGGCAAGAAGCTCCAGGGACATTGCAATCTACAACTGGCCTTCGTTGTACCAAACTTGGCAATGCGCTGCCGGTCGCGCCGTGCGTCACATGACCAGGGGTGCCTTGCGGCTGATGACGCATACAATTGCCAACTCGAATAAGACGCCGCCGCATGATCTGTCTAGTTCAAGTCCGAGGACCCCGCCTGGACGCGGCACTTCGACCGGCAGTTCGACTCCACCGCCGCGATGCTGGAAGTGGTGGAAACGGCTTTCGCCGGTCTGGATGCGCGGTATACAGACGTGCGCAGCGTCGGGATGTTGACGGGGAAGGGGCTGCCCCGTTGACACCCAACCGGATCCGGGATGTACGGCGCGCCCGGCTCCTACACTCGGACCGGAAGGTCGACGACGAGTGGGGCTGGCCGTGGAGGTCCTCGCCGCCCGCGGCCTCAACCAGACCTCGGCGCCGGGCTCGTCTGCGCCAACCGGATCACCGAGGTCCGCAAGCCTTGGACCACCGCTACTCCCCCGACCAGGACCGGCTCCTCGATGAACTGCTACGGCACCAAGCACCTTGACCTCAGCAACGAGCCGGCGACGGCGCCCGCCTCCCCGGCGCGACAGCCTCCTGCGGTGTTTGAAGCAGATCAAACGGTACAGGGTTGACAAAGAAGTAGGGCCAGGGGCCTGCGCGGGAACCGTCCTGTCCAGCGGGACGCGGCTGGTGGATCTCCCGGGAAAACGGAAAAGATCGAGCCATGACTCCCACACGGCATATCGATTTCCTGGCTCCCCGAAAAGGGAATCGACGATGACAGACATCGTCTATTCCGCTTACAACGCAGCCCCTGCCGGGCTCACCGAGGATACCGAAACCGAAGAACGTTGGTATGAAACCCTCAGGTCGGATCCCCGCATCGGCGGTCTCGAACTTCCCGTATTTCGTGGCCAGCTCCATCCAGATGGACTTGCCAGGCTGGTCAGCCTGCTCCATCCCGGATGGTCCAACACCATCAGTGCCATGTCAACGACACTTGTCGCCACAAAGACTGACCCGGGATACGGCTTGGCTTCGGAGGATCGCGACGGCCGCCAACGGGCACTCAGCGACATCGCATCAGCCCTGACCGAGACCCTTCTACTACAGGAACAGCTGGGCTCGGCGTCGGTGCGTGCATTCGCACTGCAGTCAGCTCCGCGCGCCGACCGCTCCAGCCTGTCGGCTTTTACCGACTCGCTCAGGCAAATTGCCGGCTGGGATTGGGGAAATATCGAACTTCTCGTCGAACACTCGGATGCCCTGGTACCCGGCCAGGCGCCGCAAAAGGGCTATCTGAGAATTGAAGAGGAGATGGAGGCTGTCCGTGCGGCGACAGACCCGGAAGGTCCGCGCATCCGTCACCTCCTCAACTGGGGCAGGTCGGCCATCGAGGGACGCAGTGCCGCGACGCCCCTTGAGCACATCGGGAAACTCGGCGACGGGCTGGGTGCCTTCGCCTTCTCCGGTGCCGCGCCGGTCGCTACGGACCGCAGCGCGGAATGGGAGGACGTGCATCTTGGTCTCGCAGAAGACGAGCCAGGATCGCTGCTCAATGCGGACGGCACGCGCAGACTGCTCACCAAGCTTCCGGATGAGCTTTCCTATGTGGGAATCAAGACCGGCGCGCCCGTGGGATCCCGCGGCACGGGACGGCTCCAGCTCGGCCTTTCCATGCTTGACGTCCTTCGCTAAGTCCAACCCAGTACGCGCTGTCCGCAACTGGCTTTCAGGCAGGCTTAGGACCTACGGCTGGGAAACTTTGATCCCTAAGGTTTCCCAGCCCTTGCACGATCTGAACCGTGCGCTTCTTCGAAGGTTGCGAGCCAATCAAAGAAGTCTAAGGGTCATAAGATGACCAAGCCTTCGAGGCGATTGAGTAACGATCGACGCCTAACTACAGCAGGATGCTATTCACCGATGAAATGGACCGAAAGACTGCGTTCCGGAATGCGGGACGGCAAAACGCATTTTCCATAATGACGGCCGGTATAAAGACATGCCGCTCTTGACGTCCCACATGACGGGACGATGACTCCCCTGGATGCCAAAGCGGTATTAGCGTCAGCGCAGGGCCAGAAATTATGGCCGGGGAATTCGTGAGCGTTCTCCTTCGGCGACTACTTACAACCCGCCGTTGCTTTTGTCCGAATCCGCCTTTCGAGAAAGAAAAACAACGATGTTTTCAACTTCTTCCCTCCTAGCTCGGCCGATTAATCGCCGTTCGGTTCTTGCCGGCTCTGCCCTGCTGACGCTTATGGCAGCAACCGGATGCGTACCGAAGCAAGCATCTTCCGGATCCAGCGCGACAGGAAATCTAAGGTTCTCGTTCTGGGGCCCTACGCAGGTACAAGCCAACTACACGAACTTCGTAAAGACGTTCGAGCAGAGCAACTCCGGCATCAAAATGTCCCTTGAGCCGGCAGAATACGCCGCTTATCTGGACCGCATGGCTACCCAGGCCGCTGCCAAACGCCTTCCCGACGTTTTTTGGGTACCGGAAAGCCAGATAGCAACCTACGCCTCACAGAACGTGCTGCTGGACCTCGATTCCCTCGACAAAGGAACGGTGGACTACAGCCAGTTCTCACCCGGCCAAGTTGACTCGTGGCGGATCCTCGGCGGCAAGCAGTACTCCGTGGTGTTCAACCAAATCACCCCGGTCATCCAACTCAACAAGGACGCACTGGCCGACGCCGGCGTCGATACCCCCAACGACGAGGACTGGCACTGGGACGACCTCGGCTCCATCGCGCGGGACTACACCAAGGCGAAAGGCGGCGACTCCTTCGGTATGTCCTACGGAGCCACCGGCCAGCTTCACACAACACAGTGGCTCCGGCAGCATGGAGCCGAGCTCTTTGACAAGGACGGCAAGCTCGGGTTCGACGCTGCAGTCCTCGGTGACTGGTTTGCAATGTGGGAGGGCTGGATCAAGGACGGCGCAGTCATGCCCGCTGCGATTTCCGGTTCCGTCCAGCCCCTTTTCCCCGAGGTTGCGGCCCGGACAGCAATCTACGCAGGGCAGTCCAACCAGTTCACGGATAACCAGGTTGCGAGCAAACAGGAACTCGTCATGCACCTGTTGCCCACCATCCAAGGCGCAGCGGAGGGGCATTCCTTCCTTTGGTACAACAGGCTCTGCATCTCGGCCACAGCAACCGACCCTGCGCTTGCCGGACGGTTCGTGGACTTCTTCATCAACAGCCCTGCGGTGATTGACACGGTGGGAGTGGTGACCGGACCTCCCTCGAACCCGAAGCTCCGCGAGCAGGCGCTGGCAAAGGCCGTACAGGCTAAGTCCACGTCCGACCAGAAGGTCCTGGAAATCCTTGAGCGCGACTTGAAACGCCCCATGCGTTCCCGTGGCGCCAACCCTCCCGGCTCGCTGGGCTGGGCCTCACTTCTTCGACGTGCCGGCGAGAACATCACCACTGGCGGGGTTCCCATCGACCAGGCAGTGAAATCCCTTATGACGGACCTGCAGCGGGGCCTCGATGCAGCCCGGTAAGGGGGCGACGACCCAGGAGCGCCCAGACAGCCGCCCCGCGCCTCCTCCTGAATCCCTTGGGTTCCGATCTAAATCTTCTGTGGCCGCTGGCCCCAAGCCGCGGACACCACGGAAAAAAGGCATCTCGAGCGCTTACGTCTTCCTGACCCCATGGATGCTCGGCCTTGTCTTTATCACCCTCGGGCCGCTTCTTGCTTCCCTGTATCTCTCGTTTACCGACTACGACCTCCTTTCCAGCCCCAATTGGATTGGCTTCGAAAACTATCGTCGTATGTTCACCGAAGATCCGCGCTTCCTGAAGTCCTTGGCGGTGACCTTTACCTACGTTTTCGTCTCGGTGCCCCTGCAGCTGGCCCTGGCGTTGGCGTTGGCATTGGTGCTGAACAAAGGGATCCAGGGACTGGCCCTGTACCGGTCAGCGTTCTACCTGCCGTCTTTGATCGGCGGAAGCGTGGCTGTAGCAATTTTGTGGCGCCAGATTTTTGGCGGCGAAGGGCTAGTCAATGAGTTGCTGGCAACCTTTGGCCTTGAAGGAATGCCGGGCTGGATCTCAAATCCCCAGACGGCGCTCGGAACGCTCATCATCCTGAATGTGTGGACGTTCGGGTCCCCTATGATCATCTTCCTGGCGGGGCTCCGCCAGATCCCGGCTGAACTTTACGAACAGGGTTCAATCGATGGCGTGGGAATGTTCGGCAGGCTTCGTTTTATCACGCTGCCCATGCTTTCGCCGATCATCTTCTTCAACCTGGTTCTGCAGGTGATTGGGTCCTTCCAGGCATTCACCCCGGCCTTCGTAGTGAGCGGCGGAACAGGAGGACCTGTTGATTCGACGTTGTTCTACACGCTCTACCTCTATGAACGCGGATTCATCAACTTTGAGATGGGCTACGCGTCTGCTCTGGGCGCAGTGCTGCTCGTCATCATCGGCGTCCTGACCGCACTCAACTTTTACGCTTCCAAGCGATGGGTTCATTACAATGACTAGCCTACTGACTGCGCCGACCACTGCTGCGAGGCTCTCGTTCAAGCATGCAGGACTCATACTTTTCGGCCTGCTCATGCTTTATCCGCTCCTCTGGATGCTCAAAAGTTCCTTCATCCCGGAGAGCAAGATCTTCGACGACTTCGGGCTGATTCCGGGGGAACTCACTCTGGAAAACTACGTCAAGGGCTGGAACTCGGGCGAAGGCATCGGTTTCACCGGCTATTTCCTGAACACGTTCCTGATCGTTGCCGGATCTCTCATCGGCAACCTGCTGTCCTGTTCCCTGGCCGCCTATGCATTCGCGCGACTCAATTTCAAACTCAAAACGGCGTTCTTTGCGCTGATGCTCGCAGGAATCATGCTCCCCTACCATGTGGTGGCCATCCCGCAATACATTCTTTTCTCCAGCACCGGCTTGGTAGGAACTACGTTCCTGCCCCTGATAATTCCCAAAATCCTGGCCGTCGACGCGTTCTTCGTCTTCTTGATGGTCCAGTTCCTTCGCGGAATACCCCGCGAATTGGATGAAGCTGCATCGATCGACGGCGCAGGTCCCTTTAGGACGTTTTGGGCCGTAATCCTGCCGCTGATGAAACCGGCATTGATTACAACCACAATCTTCACTTTCATTTGGACCTGGAATGACTTCTTTAGCCCGCTGATTTACCTGACCGTTCCGGAGTCCTACACAGTTTCGCTGGGACTGAACAGCCTGGTCGACTCTCAAACCTCCAGCGGACTGGGGCCGTTGTTCGCAATGTCAGTCATCACGCTCGTTCCCGTTTTTCTATTCTTCTTATTCGCACAAAAGCATATTGTCCAAGGAATTGCCACAACCGGCAGCAAGGGCTGACGCTACCCCAAGCCGCCCGCATAGCATTTGCACTCCGCCCTGTGAAGGTCGGAGTGCAAATGCGTGTGGCCCCTCGTTCCCCAACACACCCCAGGAATACGACATCATGAACGAATTAGCCAAGTACCGCGATGCCCCTCGGGTCGTCTCGTTGTATCCCACATAGCCAGCACATTTGGCTGACGCCGCACAACGGGCTGGTTGCACGGTGGCCGGTCTCGGGAGTTCATCGAGCGGTCTGGTGATCACGGAGCGTGTCCCTGTCAATGAGCTGACCCGGCTCCTGGCGCAGCATGCGCACCTGGAGTGGGTGCAACTTCCGTCCGCGGGGGTTGATAACTATGCGGCGGCCATCGGCTCTGCGGCTGGAAGAAAAATAACCTGGACCAGCGCCAAAGGCGCCTACGCCCAGCCTGTTGCAGAACACGCCCTCGCACTGAGTCTGGCCCTGCTGCGGGCCCTGCACGAGCATGCAAGGTCGTCCACCTGGACCACACCCACTAAGGGAGTCTCGTTAGCAGGGTTGGACGTGGTTATTATCGGGGCCGGGGGCATCGCCGTCGAAATAATCAGGCTACTCAAGCCGTTTGGCACCAAGGTCACAGTAGTTCGACGGAAACCACAAGTTGTCGCTGACGCGGCCATCACTGTCGGCACCGAAAGCCTCCTGGAAGTGCTCGCCGGAGCCGACTTGGTGATAGTTGCAGCGGCGCTGACCGCGTCTACATCCGGCCTGCTGGGGGCGGCCGAATTTGCTGCACTAAAGGGAGGAGCGATGGTGGTGAACATTGCCCGCGGAGGTCTGGTTGATTCCGATGCCCTGCTCGAAGCCCTGCGCTCGGAAAGGGTAGCCGGCGCAGCACTGGATGTGACGGATCCCGAGCCCCTTCCGGACGGGCACCCTTTGTGGGATGAACCAAACGTACTGATCACCCCGCACGCGGCGGATACGCCCGGCATGAGAGCTCCGCTCTTGGCAGAGCGGGTGCGGATCAACGCAGCAGCCCACATCAGCGGCGGAAACTTCATCGGCGTCGTGGATATGGTTGCCGGCTACTGAAGCATCGGGCGGGCCGAAACGAGCTTAACCGCCGAGGGCCTGGGCACGGTATCGCAACCGTGCCCAGGCCCTCGGGCTTTGTCGAATCTTGCTGAGGGCGGTCAGGACACCGCGAACACGTCGTTGGATTCCTTGATACGGTCCTCGGCGAGCTCAATGCCGAAGCCCGGGAGGCTAGGCAGCGCAAAGGAGCCTCCTTGTGGAGCCGGGGCATCGACCTCGAAGAAGTGCCGCCCCGGCTCGTGGTGGAAGAGATATTCGACGCGCGGGCAGACTTCCGGCGACTGGCTCGCAACAACATGCAGCGCAGCGCGGATGCCGTGGCCGTGGGGGATCACCTGGACGCCGAAGGTTTCTGCCATCGCGCACATCCGGACAAGTTCGGTGACTCCTCCACACCATTCCGGATCCACTTGGAGGACGCTGAGCAGCCCGCGCTGGAGGAACGGAAGGATATCGTGGCGGTCATAGAGGTGTTCGCCGGTTGCGAGTGGGACGCTGGTTGACGCGCGGAGTTGAGCGAAGGATTCTATGGCACCGGTAGGGAACGGCTCCTCGAGCCAGTCCGGCCGCAGATGCTCAACCCTCGCGCACCAGCGGCGGGCGTAGGCCGGATCCCAGCTCATGAAGGCATCGAACATCAGCTCCGACCGGTATCCCACCGTGGCACGGGTCCGCTCCACGAGGGCAACGTTGCGTTCCATGCCTTCGGCCCCCTGTGCAGGGCCATCGGAGAAGAACCATTTTTGGGCGGTGTAGCCTTCGTTGAGGAGCTCCGCAGCCGTTTGTTCCACCTCGCCCTCGCCGTGGAAGGCACCCAGTGTGCTGGCGTAGGCGGGTACCTGTGTCCTGCCCGAGCCTCCGAGCAGCCGCCATACCGGCAGGCCCAGCAGCCGACCCTTCAGGTCCCATAACGCGTTGTCGACGGCGCTGATGGCAATCTTGCGGTTGCCGTGCCGGGAGTGGCGGTTTCCCCTCTGCAGCATGTCCCAAATAAAGGTACTCGCCAACGCATCAAGGCCAAGCAGGGAGGACGCCATGCCTTCGGCCAGAGGGGCTACGGCCTCCTGGTCAATGGGACCGTAGCGGCCCGTCACACCGGCCGTTGTGCCGATCTCGAGATACAGGCACGACTTACGCTGGGGACCTGCCGGCAACTGCCACCCCTCTGCTGGATGGTATTGGTCATACACGCTGATGGCCCTGGACTGCGGGGGGAACCCTCGACTTGACGGATCGTCGGGAACCAGTGCCGATACCTCGATCATCCGGACCGAGGAGATTCTTGCTTCGATCATGAGTGTGCCTTCCAGGAGAACGTCTAGTTGTCTGCTCTAGCGGGGGCAGCGAGCTTGTCCCGCTCGAAAATCTCAAAGGTTGTGATCTTCATTGTTCTCGCCCCTATGTCCTACAGGTCTATTCCGATGTACTTTTCTTCGAGAAATTCCAAGATCCCCTCGTAGCTTCCTTCCCTGCCCAGTCCGCTTTGCTTCATTCCACCGAACGGGGCGGCCGGGTCGCTGAGAACGGCCCGGTTCACGGCGACCATTCCCGCGTCGATGCGCTGCGCCACGGCAAGTGCCGGAACCTGTTCGCCGTAGACGTAGGCAATCAAGCCGTAGATGGTGTCGTTGGCCATCCGCACGGCATCATCGACGTCGTCGTATTCAATGACGGAGGTCACTGGACCGAAAATCTCGGTTTGAGTGATTGGGCTGTCGTGAGTGACCCCGGTGAGAACTGTCGGTGCATAGAACGCTCCGTGGTCCGATGCTTCACCCCCTGTGAGGATCTGAGCGCCCGACTCCACGGCAGCACTAACCAGCTCCGCAACTTTGTCGCGTTCCTGGACGGAGACCAGGGCTCCTAGCTGGTTGGCCCGGTCGGAGCCAGGCCCTACCCGCCATGTTGCGAGCTCGGTGGCCATCCGTTGGGCGAACTCGTCAGCCAGCGAAGAGTGGACGTAGAAGCGGTTTGCCGCCGTGCATGCCGACCCGCCGTTCCGCATTTTGGCGATCAGCGCACCTTCAACGGCTGCTTTGAGGTCTGCCCCGGGCAGGATGACAAAGGGCGCGTTTCCGCCGAGTTCCATGGAGGCGCTCACCACGTTGTCGGCAGCCTCGTGCAGCAGGACGCGTCCAACTTCGGTGGATCCGGTGAAGCTGACCTTCCGGACCTGGGGGTGGTGCAGCATGCGGGCGACGGCGGGCCCGGTGGGGACCGGTGTTACCAGGTTGACTACTCCGTCAGGGACACCGGCCCGGTGCAGGGCATCCACTACGAAGGCTGCCGTGAGAGGTGTTTCCCGTGCGGGTTTCAGGATCACCGTGCAGCCGGCGGCGAGGGCGGGCGCGATTTTGCGCGTTGCCATCGCAGCAGGGAAGTTCCAGGGCGTGATGAGGAGCGCAACGCCGATGGGCTGGTGTGTGACGACGATGTGTTTGTCGCCGCTGGGCGAGAGCCGGAAATCCCCACGGACGCGGACTGCCTCCTCGGCGAACCAGCGAAAGAACTCGATGGCGTAGGACGCTTCTCCCAGTGCGTCGGCGTAGGACTTGCCGTTTTCGAGCACGATGGTCTCGGCAAGCTGCTCCTTCTCGTCGGTGAGGATCTCAAATGCCCGCCGAAGTATTTCGCCGCGGACCCTCGGGGCTGTGGCCGACCACGCGGGCAGTGCGGCGGCGGCGGCTTCGACCGCGGCATCGCAGTCAGCGTCGTCGGCGATGGCGAAGGACGCCAGTTCTGATCCTGTAGCGGGGTCGATGACGGGGAATCTGTTACCGGTGGACCCGGGAGTCCAGCGCCCACCAATAAAGAGGTCCGAAATGTGGTTCACTTTTTGGTTTCGCTTTCGTTCGAGGCGGCGGTGCGAAGAGGGTTCAGCGCGGTCCGGTCGCCGTCGAAGGCGGCACGGACGATGCGGTGGAGGTTTTCCTCGGTGGGCTCGATCACTGAATTGGTGACGAGCCGGCGCACGCTAAGGGACAGTTCAACGATGCGGGGAAGGTCGGACTCGGTTACGCCCATGGTTGCAAGGTCGGTGGGCAGTCCGATATCGGCCATGATCGCGGCAACTTCGTCGATGGCGTTTTGAGCCGATTCTTCGGTTGTTCCTGCGGCGACGCCTAGGGCTGTGGCCACGTCGGCGAGGCGCTGGGCATCAGTGGCCAGTAATGCCTGCATTACGTATGGCAAAAGCATGCCGGTTCCCAGGCCATGCGCGGTGTGAGTGAGGGCGCCGACCGGGTATTGGATGGCGTGGGAAAGATGGGTCCCAGCAGTCCCGAATGCCATCCCGGCCAGGAGGCTTGCGTACGCCATCCTGGAACGGGCCTCAAAGTCCTGGCCGTCCCGGACTGCGTTTCGCAGTGAAAGCCCGATCAGGCGGATCGCTTCGAGGGCCAGCGATGAACTCAGGAGGTTTTCACCGACGAAGACCGGCAACGTGTCCTGCCAGTTCGGAGAGTGGTTGTTGGAAGTGTAGGCCTCGATAGCGTGCACCAAGGCGTCCGCGCCGGCGCTGGCCGTCACGGCAGGCGGTGCCCCGACCATGAGCCGGGGGTCGACAACAGCAGCCCGGGGAATCAGGTATGGACTCGAGATGCCGACTTTGAGCTCCCGGTCAGGATCTGCAAGGACCGCAACCGGGGTCACCTCGCTGCCCGTGCCGGAGGTGGTTGGTACAGCCACGAGCGGAATCACCGGCCCGGGGACCTGGTTCTCGCCGTAAAACCGATTCAGGGGCGTGCCATGGGCCAGGCCCAACGCGATGAGCTTGGCGAGATCGAGGGCGCTACCACCGCCGAATCCGACAATGACCTGCGGGCGGGCCTGCAACGCCCGGTCGATCGCCTCTTCCACCACGCTGACCGGCAACTCGGGAACCACCTGCGTGTCCACGGTGACGGCCACCTCCAGGACCTCAAGTTCCTTCAACAGTTGTATGAAAGCCTCAGTCGAGGAAAGAAACGGGTCACACACCACCAACGCCCTGTTTCCCAGAGTAGCGACGGTCCTGGCAATACTGGAGCGGCAGCCGTCGCCGAAGGCGATCGAGTCGGGCAGCCGCAGAAGCCCGAACGAATTGGCAATGTCAGTCATGGGATAGTCCTTCCGCATATTTGAGGGCAAGCGCCCAAACTTCGTCATCGATTGGCACGCCATCTGTGGCGCGCCCTTCCCGTGCGCGTCGTGCCCTGTCACCCGGAACGTCCGCCGGGCCGGTCACGCCGCTGTCCCTCACCTGGTCCAGGTAGTCGGTCAGGGCCGGCAACATACCGGTCAGACCCAGCCGTTCCAGGCTCACACTGATCAGAAGGTCGCCCTTTGTGGCAGGGAACTCGCTGTCCAGCGTTCCCACCACCGCCGTCCCGAATGCCGTGGCAGTCAGGGTGCCGACCAGCGCTTCAAGCGCTATCCCCAAGGCATAGCCTTTGGGTCCGCCGAACGGCGAAATTGCTCCGCCCTCGATTGCGGCTGCAGCGTCAATGGTCGGCCTGCCCAAGGCATCCACCGCCCAGCCGGGCTGCAGCGCCCTGCCTGTGGCGGCATAGTCAAGAATTTTGCCCATCGAGACAGACGCCGTGGACATGTCGAGAACCAGCGGCTCCCGCATTGTCGGGACACCGATGCCGATGGGATTGGTTCCCACGCTCGCGCCGATACCTCCCCAAGCGTGAACCAGGGCCTCGCTGGTGGTCAGCAGCACAGCGGCCTGTCCGCGGCGTGCGATCGACTCAACGTAGGGTGCGAGCATCCCTATGTGGCTCGAGTTGGAAATAGCGGCCATTGCTATTCCGGTCTCATCGGCCCTCGACACCACTTCGTTGATGGCCCGGTAGGCCACCACAGGCCCGAAACCGCGATTCCCATCAACACGCATTACTCCCGGGGCTATCCACTCCAGCCGGGGTTCTGCGTCGGGAACGATGAGGCCCCGCCGCATACGTTCGATCAGCACGGCAAGCCGGCGGATGCCGTGGGACGCATGTCCACGCAGTTCGCCTTCCACCAGATTGGCCGCCTGAACGTCGGCGTTTGCTCTCAATGCTCCATTTGCAGTCAAGGCATCGCTGATCACCTTCCGGAGATCGCCGCTCGGCACGACAATTGTCGTCGACGCATTTTCCTCTGCGCTTGTTTTCACTGTTCCCTCCTCTGTATAACTCCTAAGATCATCCACACAGGAAAGGCGGCCTCCCATGCCCCGTCCCGCAGAGCAGGACGCAGGTTCCGGGTCCTCGCTGTCTAGAGGCCTCGCGCTGCTCGATTTGTTCACGTCCCCGGACCAGGTCCTCAGCATCAGTGAAATCGCCCGGCGCTCTGGCGTCCCTAAGTCCACGGCGCACCGGCTGGTTCTCGACCTGATCGAGTGGGGAGCCTTGGAACGCAGCCCCAACGGCGTCAGTTTGGGTGTGCATCTTTTCGAGCTGGGTTCATTGGTTCCGTCCTCCAGCACATTGAGGGACCTGGCCCTGCCGTTCGCCCACAATCTCAACGAGGTCACCAAGCTCACCAGCAACATAGCTATCCGCGAAGGCAACGACGTCCTCTACGTCGAAAAGATCACCACCAGGACGTTGAAAGTTCCGCACTCCCGCGTGGGCGGCCGGGCGAGGATGCACGCCACCGCGCTGGGAAAGGCAATCCTGGCATTCAGCGACCCGGAATTTGTTGACTCCGTCCTGAGCGGTCCGCTGCTGCAGCAGACGGAAAAGACTGTCACCGACCTGCGGAACTGCGTAGGGAGCTAGCCAATATCCGCACCGAGCGCGTTGCGTACGACGTCGAAGAGTCGCGCCTTGGTCTTTTTTGCGTCAGCGCACCTGTCTTCACCGGCCAAGGCGGCCCCGTGGCAGGAGCCATTTCCGTCACCGGCGCCACAGAACTGGCGGTTGCCAAACGCTACGCGCCCGCGGTGCTGGCCACGGCCATGGCACTCAGCAGCGCCATAGGCGCCGCCAAACGCCCGCGCCGGCGCGCCGCCTCCTGAGCACATGCGAAGGTGACGTGGGGCGGAACGATTGCGTTTGTCAGTTTGAAGGGGCAACTGCCGGCCCACAGAGTGGAACGCGACGTCATTGTCGTCCCATCATTCGGGACAGGAACTGCCGCGCCGAAACGAATAGGCGTATTCAAGAGTGAGGCCCCGAATGTGGGGCGCAACACAAAGGAGTGACGTGACAATGACCCCCAGCAACGTAGCCCCCGCTGCGTTCGATGCATTGCAGGACCTGTCGTCGGCCGAGAAACGTGCGACGATTCGGAAAGTAACCCTGCGCCTCGTGCCGATCCTGGCCATCGCATATTTCTTTAACTCGTTGGAAAAGACCAACATCGGGCTCGCCGCTCTCCAGATGAACGAGTCTCTCGGCCTGACCACCGCCGCCTTTGGGCTGGCATCGGGCCTGCTCTTTGTGGGGTACGCCGTCTTCGAAGTACCCAGCAACCTCATCCAGTACAAGGTAGGAGCCCGCAAATGGCTGGCCCGCATCATGATTACCTGGGGAGCGTGTGCAGCAGCAACCGGCTTTGTTAACAGCGAAGCAAGCCTCTACATCCTCCGAATCCTGCTTGGCATCGCCGAAGCCGGGTTCTACCCCGGCGTCATCCTTTACTTCACCCTCTGGGTGCCCAAGCAATACCGCGGAACGATGCTCTCGCTCTTCGTCCTCGGCGGCACCCTATCGTCTGTTATCGGTTCGCCTCTCACCGGCCTGCTGCTCACACCTGACCACTACTTCGGCATCGAATCCTGGCGTGCAATGTTCGTCATCGAAGGCATCCCCGCGATCCTCGTCGGCGTAGTGTGCCTCTTCAAGCTCGTAGACCGCCCAGCCGAAGCAAAGTGGCTGACAGGTCGCGAACGGAACTGGCTCGAAAGCTCCATCGCTGCAGAACACGCCCTCGTGGAATCCAACCACTCCGGCAAGGGCGTGTTGCGGGCTATCGGTGACATTCGCGTCCTGATGCTCTCCCTCATCTACTTCTGCCTGAAATGTGGCCAGTACGCCCTGGCGTTCTTCCTCCCGCTGATGATCGTGGCCTTCCAGACCCAGGCCGGCACCAAGATGTCCACCCTGCAGGTCAGCCTCATGGTGGCCATACCGGCACTCGTCGCCATCGCGCCGGCCATTCTTTGGGCGCGGCACTCGGACAAGACGGGCGAACGATTCTGGCATGCGACCATCCCGGCGATCGTCGGAGCCATCGGGATCTGTGTCTCCGCCGTTCTGCACGAACCCGTGCTTATCATGATCGCCATTTGCTTCGCCATGATCGGCCTTACCTCCCAGAGCGCACCGTTCTACCAAATCCCGGGCTTCTTCCTTACCGGCGCAGCTGCCGCAACTGCATTCGGCCTCATCAACTCCCTCGGCAACCTGGGCGGGTTCGTTGCACCCACCGTGTTCGGAACGCTCAAAGACGCAACAGGGAACTATGTGGCGCCCAGCCTCCTCATGGGCGGATTTCTGATCGTCGCTGCCGTTCTCACGGCACTCCTCCCCAGGATGTTCAAATCCCTCAACCCGAACCAGCATGCCGCACAGCCCGTTGTGGCTTCGAAGTAGAAACCCCAGAGGATTCATATGTATCTCATGCGAATCGGCCAGCCCGGAGCTGAGCGGCCGGTCGTCAGGATCGACGAAAGCCATTACATCGATGTATCGGACGAGGTCAGGGATTTCGATGAGTCCTTCTTCGGCGGAGATGGCCTCGACCGACTCCGAGCACTTGTCGGCCAACGCGAAGACAGGATGACACCATTCACCGGGGAGCGCATCGGAGCACCCATCGCACGGCCCCACCAGATTTTGTGCATCGGCCTGAACTACTCAGACCACGCAGCCGAGGCAGGTCTACCTGTCCCGGAGGAGCCGATCCTGTTCACCAAGGCACCCAATTCGCTCGTGGGTCCCAACGACAATGTAAGGATCCCCCGAGGTTCCACAAAGCTTGACTGGGAGGTCGAACTGGGCATCGTCATCGGAAAACGCACCAGCTACCTGGACTCCCCTGCGGACGCAGCGTCAGCCATCGCAGGCTTCATGGTGGTGAACGACATCAGCGAGCGTGCGTTCCAGATGGAACGCTCCGGGCAATGGAGCAAAGGCAAGTCGGCAGAAACATTCAATCCGGCGGGCCCGTGGCTCGTGACCCCGGAAGAAATCCCCGACATCCTCGACCTGGAGATGCGGCTGGACGTCAACCAAGCCCTCCGGCAAAAGGGCTCCACATCGAAAATGGTCTTCTCCCCCTTGGACATCATTCACCACCTCAGCCAGTTCATGGTCCTGGAACCAGGCGACCTCATCAACACCGGCACGCCGCCCGGCGTGGGCATGGGCTTCAACCCGCCCATCTGGCTGCAGGAAGGCGATGTGATGGATCTGAGCATCACCGGCCTGGGTGCACAACGACAAGTGGTAGTAGCTGCGCGATGAGTCTGTGCGGCAACTTGTCCAAAGAAAACCTCAATCGGACAGACTGGGGCCACCTACGCACTGGCGACCGAGTCACGGTTTGGGAATCTCGACGATTCCACTTCGACGCCACAGTCGACATTCTGACTGAGGACTCCAGCGTCGTCTGGGTTCTCGCTGACTCTGGAGCCGGTCGGCGCGCCTTTGGCTGCAACGAAGACGTCAAGATCAGCAAGGTGAGCGACAACAACTAGGTCTGCCCGACCCCTTTGACCGCATGACTCGTCGACGCCCATATGCCGCCGGGACCTCCTCCACTCGCCGGGAGGTCCCGGCATCCAATTCGACCGGGAACCTGCGCACAGCCAAGACCGAATCGAGAAATCCATCGCCACCACACGCCTCGTGCCCCAGAACCGCAACAGGAATCCTGCACACACAAAATGCCCGATAACTCCGCGACTGTCCGCCCGACTGAGGGTCGCCGCACTGATTCGGGGCGCCGCCGCCGATTATTCCCAATACGCAAACGACTTCCTGAACCTGCTAGCGACGCAGGCTTCTGATCGTCGAGCCAGGAAGTGACAACCGACGGATCGGGAACCGATCAACCATGACGTCCGTAGTGGCAACGGTGAGCGCGAATGTCTCCTAAATCGATCTGGACGTTACGTGCCACAGCCAAATTCCGATCAGGCACGAACAATGACGGGCGACTCTCCGACTCAGCGGCCACCGCACATGCCGTCACCGAAGATGCTTGGACCACGTCGTTGGCTCGTCGAAGAGCATCAACGTGGGGGCATGGCCAGGGAACGGGGCAATCGCCGCCTGCTGCTGACCGCCAGAAAGCTGCGCGAAGTACGCGGATGCTTTCTCCTCAAGACCGACGGACTTCAGAAGGCGGGCTGCCTCCATCCGAAAGCTCATCGCTACAAGTCCAACGCGTGTCTCGTAAGACTGTGCGACGGCACCGAAATCGAGCCCGGTTAGGACACATGGCTACGGGACGCTTCCTCCGATGCTGGCGATAGCAAGGCCCTTGCCTCGGGTCAACGTCTTGCAATCCTTCACTAGAAACACCAGGGAGTGGGAAGCTTCACGCCGCCAGAAGCAACTTCGCTGGTTGTCATTCTGATCCCCATCATCGCTGGGCGGGTCCTCCACGCAACCAGGGCGCTGCGCGCCGGGCTCGATCCAGAGTTTCGCTTCGGCGCTCCTGCGTCGCTTATTTCCTCACGAAACTCTGAACCGCTCCCGGTTCCCCAAGTTGCACTACGGACCCTCAAACCCAGCGCTGACTCCGCTATCAGAACGACGCCGAGATCTGACAGACACATCCGGTGCCGACATCGCCCGACTCCCCTAGCACCCCTGCAGAGGGCGCCGAACCAGTCTGGATATTCACCGCAAAGTGGCAGCCCAGGCGGATGCGGTCCGGGCCAGAGGGCTGGGGCGGTCCTAATCCAGTGAGGAAGCCGCACTGGATTCAGCGGCCACCACGGGTTCCGCGCCCGAGGGGGCGGTGATCTTTTTATCTGGGGCGGGCATCGCGATAACGGCGACGACGGTAAGTACGGCGGCGGCCAGTACGGCTAGGAATACAGCCCCGGAGGCCGAAACGACTGTGTGCGGATCCGTATTGCCGCCCGGAGTGCCTGCGTAGATCGCATTCGCAACCGCGCCGAAAACTGCGACACCGATGGAACTTCCAATCGACCGTGCGAAAAGATTGGTTCCGGTGACAACTCCGCGCTCATTCCAGTCGACGCTGGACTGGGCTGCGATGAGGCTCGGGGTGGCAACCAGCCCCAGCCCGAGCCCTACGATGAAGCAACTCGCCGCCACCAGCAGAACGCTCGGTGGGGAAGCGGTAAGGGCAAGTACCGCCGAACCGATGACCGTGATCGTAATGCCGATCATCGCGGTCTTCCGGAACCCCAGCCTGAGATAGAACCGGCCCGATTGGGACGCACTGATCGGCCAGCCGATCGTCAATGCTGCCAGCGCGAGCCCGGCCAGTACCGGGGAGGTCGAGAGGGCTCCTTCGAGGAACGTGGGAACGTACGAGGTGAGGCCAAGCATGACCGCTCCCACGCCAAAGGAGATCAGTGCCGTCGTCGCCAGCAGCCGCCGTGAGACCACCCACGGCGGCAGGACCGGCTCCGCGGCCCTTCGCTCGACGAGGATGAACACGGCAAACAAGAGTGCTCCGCCGGCGAACACCGCAACGCTGATGGCGGAGGTCCAGCCCCACGCCTGGCCGCCTTCGAGGGCCCCAAGAATGATCAGCGTCAGCGAGCCAGTCAGCAGGCCCGCCCCCAGATAGTCGACCCGGTGCCCGGTTCGCTCGACATTCTCGTGGAACGTCCGGCTCAGCATCCACCCTGCCAATAGGCACAGCGGGATATTCACGAGGAAGATCCCGCGCCACATGCCCAGCGCTGAAAGCACCCCACCGAGCGTCGGGCCAACGACGGAGGACACCGCCCAAACGCTCGCAAGGTAGCCTTGCACCTTCGCCCGCTCAGTCAGCGAATAGATATCGCCAGCGATCGTGATCGCCATCGGCTGGACGGCTCCCGCGCCCAGGCCCTGCAGTACACGGAACGCGATGAGGGCCGGCATGCTCCATGCCACTCCGCAGAGGATCGAACCGAGCAGGAATAGCCCGATGCCAATCAGGATGATCGGTTTACGGCCGACGACATCGGAGAGCTTCGCGTAGACAGGCACGGACACAGCCTGCGCCAACAGGTAGGCAGAAAAGAGCCACGGGAAAGACGCGAAACCGCCAATGTCATGCACAATCGACGGCACCGCCGTCGCGACGATCGTCGAATCGATCGCCACCAAGCCCGTCGACAGCATCAAGGAAATCAGAATGGGACCGCGCTTCGAGCGGAAGCCGACTCCCCCGGCAGGCACTGTCGTCACGTGATCTCATTCCCGTCGTCAATAATTAGCGCTGCGCGCAGACCCAGCCCGACTAGATGCATAACTGCTTGATTCACCGAAATACTCCCGACCCCGCCAAGAATTTCCCAATGAGCGCGGCCGCAACTACCGACCCCACGGAAATAGGCTGTGGACGACGCTGAGGCGCCGACTCCACATTCTGAATTGCACCGGAAGGTTCGAAGATGAGATCGACAGCGGCCGCCCCTTCGGCCGCCGCCGCTCACCGTGCAGTAATGGACAGGTTGGAGAAGAACGCCTCCGTGCCGATGTCAACGAAGAGCCCGATTCCGCCGCGGGCTTCCCGTCCCTTTGTTTTTGGAAGGTCCAGAACCTGGAGGCCATCCACGCTGGCGCGCAACCTTTCGCCCTGCACCTCGATGCGCAAGTGGATCCACTCGTCCGGGCCGATGTCTGCCGAAGACTCGTAGTGACCGTCCGGATACTCCTCGCGAAGGCGTTCGAAGTTCCACTCAGGGTAGGCGAAATACTGCACGGCCCGCTGAGCGCGGGGTCCTGGCGGATCTGCCTTGGCACCGTTGAGGGGCCGGACATAGACAGCTTCAAAGCTCTCCAGGTTCTCCGTGATCCGGTAGGCAAGACCCGCGAACGCCCGAGCATAGTCCGGCGCGCCGCCTGCGAGGCGGCTAAGCACATCCACCTCGATGATGCCGTTCCCGAAGTCCGCCGGAATGTGGACGAACGTGGGCTGGTCGATGAAGTCGACGCCCGGCACCCCCGAGGCGGCCACTTCGGTCAGCTCGACGCGAAGGGCCAGGCGGCCGGCGACCATAACGCTCGCAGCTGTCACGGAGTTCACCGAGGCTCCATCAGGCAGGTCTTCCAGTGCATGCACCGCTTTGACTTCAGATTTCCGACCATTCATTGATGTTCTTTTCCTTACATGTTCATTCTGGGGCGGGTATGCCCACCCACCGTGACTACCAGCTTTCCCGTGACGGAGCCGTCCTCCATGTCCTGATGCGCCTGCACGATGTCCTCGAGGGTATAGACCTTCCCGATCGGGACGATTACCTGTCCCGACGCGACTGCATCCAGGAACTCCTGCAGGACAGCCGGGGGCAGGTCCTCGGCTTCGCCGGTGTAAGCGGTGAGTCGAACTCCACGGGGAATGTAGTCGATGGGGTAGAAATCCGGCACGGTCCACTCATCGGAGAGCATGCCCGTAAAGCACACCGTCCCGTGGACGGCGGTGGCCCGGAGGGTGTCGCGCAACGTCGGCGCTCCAACGAGCTCAACGGCGCCCCCGACTCCATCAGGGAAGATCGTCCGGACGGTCTCAGCGATACTTCCGGTATCGATAAGGGCGTGGTCCGCTCCGACGTCGAGGAGCGCTTGAGCCTTGTTGGGGTTCCTGGTGGTGGCGAGGACCGTGATGCCGCGGCTCTTCGCCAGGACGATTAGGGCAAGACCGATGGACGATGTGCCGCCCCGGATCAACAGGCTGCTGCCCGGGGCGGCATTGACGCCGACCGTCAAAGAGCCGTAGGCGGTCTGCAGCATTTCCGGAACGGCGCCCAGGGTGGCCCAGTCAAGGGTGCTCGCGAAGGGGATGACGCTGGTGGCCGGTACCGAAACGTACTCGGCGTATCCGCCGTCGAACGTCCGCCCCATGCCGCCCATGAGCGCTGCGACCTGGGTCCCGGGGGTAAACTCTCCGCCCGGGGCATCAACAACCACCCCGGCTGCCTCGATGCCTGGAATACGCGGAAAGGACCCGAACGACCCCAGGCCGCGGCGGAAGTGCAGTTCAGAGCGGTTCAGGCCGAAAGCGTGGACCTTGATGAGAACCCACCCCGGCTTGGAAGCCGGCCGGGGTACGTGCCGGATTTTGAGGGCGTCCGGTCCTCCGGGACCGTCGAGGACTACGGCGCGCATCATTTCAGGCATTGTCCTTCACTCCTTGGGCGTCTGCGTCAGCTGTGGTGCGCGGTGGTACTGGAATGGGCTCGGGTTGCTGATTTTGTGACGCTGCTGCGCCCGGGCCGCGTCGGATGGCCGGGATGGCAGCGAGTGCAACGACTGCGATCAGCATCCCGGGCACCAGCTGCCACCCCGTCGATTCCGTGAGCGTCTGCACCGCGTACGGGGCAATGCCGCCAAAGATCGTTGTGGCTACAGTCCCGCCTATGGCCAACGCCGTCAAGCGGCCCCTGACGTCGAACTGCTCCGGGATCGCCGAGGCCCCGACCGCGCTGAGGCTGCCCGCGAGGCACGCAAGTACCACTACGGCCGCCACTGCCGCGCCCACGTTCGGTTGCCCGGCGGCAGCGAACATCGGAAGTGGAAGAAGGACTGCCGCAATGGCTAGGACCAGCAGCGTTGCACGGCGACCGTACCGGTCGGACAGCCAACCCGCTACGGGGGAAGCAAGGACGACGACGACGGCCGCGAGCGTCGCCAGCCCGAGGGCCGAAGATTCGCTCCAGTTCCGGACCGAGATCAGGTACGTCGGCAGATAGATAATGCCCACGTAATAGGCAGCCGAGCACAGTCCCGAAATCATAAACGTACGGACTATGGCCCGCCACTGCCGCCGCAACACACCTGGCAACGGCTGCTGCCGCGTCACCAATCGGCTTTGCAGGAACAACGGCGTTTCCGGCAGCCCGGACCTGAGAGCCAGAATCAGTCCGGCAAGTACCCCGCCCACAATGAACGGGATCCGCCAGCCCCACTCCTCGACCTGCGGTGCGGACAAGGCAGTCACTGTCAGAGCCGAAACACCGGCAGCCAGCAACGCGCCAACTTCGCTGGCAGAAGCCGCCAACGAGGTGACCAGGCCGCGATTCCTGGCACGGCTGCTCTCGAGGAGGTAGGTCATGACTCCCGTGTATTCGCCGCCAACGGAGAACGCCATGAGGCATCGCAGGGCAAGGAGCCACACTGCTGCCGATTCGCCGACCTGGGCATAGGTTGGCAATGCGGCCATCCCCGCTGTGGCCAGGAACATCAACGCCATGGACGCCAGAAGGACCGGGCGCCTGCCCCAACGGTCCCCCACATAGCCGAACACCAGGCCACCAACGGGCCTCAGTAAATAGGAGACAGCAAACGTCGCCAGTGTCAGGAGGACGCCCGTCGGGCTGTCCCCGAAGAAGACCCGGGACAGCACCGAGCTCAGGTAGAGGAACAGCGTGAAGTCGTACCACTCCACAACTGTCGAGACCACGGCAATGGCAAGACGGCCACGGGAAATGGCCGGTTTGGGTGTACCGGAGACAGGCGATGACGGCATAAGGGTCCTTCGAAGACGAACGGGACAGCCAGCATATACCTCGAAACGAGGTATATGCGAGTAGATACCTCGTTTCGACACATACATGTCATGTAGCATGGCGTTCGTGCTGGAACTGATGATCTTGGGTTTCCTGGCGGAGGGCCCGCTCCACGGCTACGAACTGCGCCGGAAAATGAACGAGTTGTACGGTTTCGCCCGTGAAATCAGCGACGGCAGCCTGTACCCCGCCATTCAGCGGCTGATTAAATCAGGGTCAGTTGTCCGCCGCATCGAGAGCGGCCGGGCCGCCCAGCGCCACACGCTCGAACTGACGCCTGATGGCAGGAAAGACCTCGAGGGCCGACTGCGCGGCGCAGCGGCAGGCGACATTACTGACCTCGGACGATTCATGGTCATCCTTGCGTTCCTGTCCCAACTTCCCGATTTGGAGGATCAGCACGCGGTACTTCGACGGCGCCTTCAGTTCCTGGAGGCCCCGGCAAGCTTCTTCTACGAAAATGGCCGGCCCCTGCGCAAGGCGGAAATCGACGACGTCTACCGCAAGGGAATGGTCACCATCGGCCAGGCCGCAAGCCGCGCCGAAGTCGCCTGGATCGGGCAGACTCTGGGGACCTGATAGCGGTTGCTGCCTGCGCCCGGACCGCAGCTATCCATCCTGGCCCTTGATAAACGCTTCGATATCTTCGGGCTCCAGAGGGACGCCAGGAAACTCCACGATCGTGGCCAGCGGCATACTGAGCACGTTGACGCGTCCAGCATCGTCACCCAGCAGGTCCCCGATGCGGCCGCGGAACCCGCCACGGGCTTCCGCGGTCGCCCGCAGTCCAGGACCGGCGACCGGGTGATCGTAGAAATCGCCGAATGTGGACCAGCTGTCGAGGCGCACCGGGCGCGGCACGCCTGCGATCTCGATGTCCGCTGAAATCCTGAGGTCGCGGGATGATGCCCCGACATGGACCGTGGCGTCGCCGCCTTCGTATGCCCAGCCGGTAAGCCGTCCATGCCAATGCTCAAGGTCGGCACGGCGCACCTCGATCCGGACGACTTCGGAGGCACCGGCGTCGAGACGAACCTTCCGCCAGCCACGCAGCTCCCGGAGCGGAGTCTGGACGGAACTGCCATGGTCGGTGACGTACACCTGGACCACGTCCGATCCTTCTCGTGTGCCGGTGTTGGTGAGGCGGACCTCCACGTCGAAAGCAGTCTTATCCTCGAGCGTACGCGGAGTCACATTGAGGTCGGAGTAGCTGAACGTTGTGTACGAAAGGCCGTGTCCGAACGGGTAATCCACGGCCAGATCCCGGGCATCGTAGTAGCGGTATCCGACGTGGACGCCTTCACCGTAGCGGACCGTTCCTCCCTCCCCCGGGAAGGAGAGGTACGACGGAGTATCTTCGATCCGCAGCGGCACCGACTCAGCTAGGCGGCCGCCAGGTTCAGAATCTCCGAGAAGGATATCGGCAACTGTGTCGCCGTGAGCCTGGCCGGTCAGCCAGAATTCGACGACGGCGTTCACCGACGTGCGCCAAGCCGCCGTGGTGACCGCGGAGCCGTTGCTGAGGGCCACCACCTTTGGTGTGTCGACCGCCCGCATGTCAGAGAGGAGCGCAAGCTGGTCATCGGGCAAATCGATGGATGCTCGGTCCACGCCCTCTGCCTCGTAACCCCCTGGCAGCCCCAGAAAAAACAAAACTATGTCCGCCCGCTGCGCCGCTTCTACTGCGTCCGAACGCATCATCGGCGACGAGCCAACCCGATTAAGACTGTAGCCGGGCGAGAACTCCACCGCTCCCCCTGCTGCTTCCACCCGAGTGGTCAGCGCGTCAAGCCCGGAAACAGTGAGGGAGGCGTTGACGCGTGAGCTGCCGGCGCCCTGATAGCGCGGGGTCCGGGCAAGCTCGCCAACCACCGCGACGCGAAGTCCTGCGGATACGTCGAGGGGCAGCGTTCCATCGTTTGCCAACAGTACGGTGGACTGAGCCGCGGCAGCACGTACCAGTTCGTGGTGCGCATTAGTATCGACTGCAGCTACGGGGTTATTCATTTTCGTCCGCTGGGCCAGGAGCATCAGCCGCTCTGCGACACGGTCGAATGCCGCGCGGTCAATCCGCCCCTCGGCGAAGGCCAGACCAACACGCGGATCGTCCGGTCGACCAGGCATGCGAACATCGAGGCCAGCGTCAACCGCCGCCACGGGATCGTGGACGGCGCCCCAATCTGACACGACGACGCCGTCGTAGTCCCATTCCCCTCGCAGCACGTCGGTGAGTAGCCAGCGATTCTCCGAGGCATAGACACCGTTGATTCGGTTGTATGCGGACATGATCGACCACGGGCTGGACTCGCGGAGGGCGACCTGGAAGGCGCGCAGGTACACCTCACGCAGCGTCCGTTCATCAACCTCGGCGCTGATGCGGAGACGATCAGTTTCCTGATTGTTTACTGCGAAATGCTTAAGGCACGCACCGACACCTTCACTTTGGATACCGCGAACGGCCGCAGCCGCGAGCACGCCAGCGAGGAACGGATCTTCGGAATAGTACTCGAAATTGCGTCCGCAAAGCGGGCTGCGCTTGATGTTCAGGCCCGGTCCGAGCACAACATCGACGCCGGCAGTGCGAGCTTCGCGCCCAAGAGCAGCCCCGACGGACTGCACGAGTTCAGGGTCCCAGGACGAGGCGAGCGTGACGGCCGGCGGGAAGCACGTGGCAGGGGCGCTCCGTTCGAGTCCGAGGTGGTCAGGGTTTTCGTCGTCCTGAACCCGAAGGCCGTGGGGCCCGTCAGCGAAACGCAAAGACCTCAGGCCGATCCACGGCGCTTCCGGCGTCGTCCAGTAGTCGGCCCCTGTCGTCAGGGACACTGCGGAAAAGGGCATTGTGTCGGTCATCGAAACTCCTTGAATGAACAGATATAAACCGTTGCGGCGCTGGTTAGCGGCCGGCGAGGGAGCCGCCGATGCCGCCGACGCTGAAGTACTTGTTCAGGGTGGCGAAGACGATGACGGGCGGGAGCATCATGACCACGGCGAGGGCCATGACGGAGGTCCAGTCCGTGGCGTTCTGCTGGAAGAAGGACTGGACGCCCATGGGGAGAGTGAAGATCTCGTTGGAGCGAAGGAAGACGATGGCCACGAGGTAATCGTTCCAGGCCAGCAGGAAGGCGAAGATCGCTGTGGAGAGGATGCCGGGCAGGCTGTTGCGGAGGACCACTTTGGTGAAGGATCCGAAGACAGAGCAGCCGTCGATCCACGAGGCTTCCTCGAGGCTGATGGGGATCGAGTCGAAGTAGGCTGCCATCATCCAGGTGGCCACGGTCATGGTGGAGCCCACGTAGATGATGGTGATGCCCAGCAGGTTGTCCACCAGGCCCATGCCGGCGAAGAGGATGAACAGCGGGACCACCGACGTGATGATGGGCAGGGACTGCATCACGAACAGCAGCAGGGAGTAGCCGGAGACCGCCTTGCTGCGGCCGCGGGAGAGGACGTAGCCGGCGGGGGCGGCGACGGCCACGGGACACCAACACGGTGGAAAGGGTGGTGATGAGGCTGTTCTGCAGCCAGGTGGCCGCGAGGGTTCCGTC